>NZ_JBAGKG010000007.1:0-284066 GCF_037034145.1 Glycomyces sp. MUSA5-2 | reverse complement strand
GCCCAGGGGACCGTAGCGGCGATCCTTGCTCGGGGGTCCGACAGAAAACCGGCCCGCGCGAGGGCCGCGGCCGCATTGTCACCCCTCCGGGTGGCATGGCGACGGGCACACCCGCCGAGCGAGATTTATCGAACACCCGTTTTAAGTTGCGCGAGCCGCCGCGTTCGGTAAGTTGATCTTGATACACATGTTCGACACAGCACGGGGGTTCTGGTGGCGACCACAGTCGCGGCCGCACTGGCCGCTGAGCTCGGCCTGCGCACCGGCGCGGACCTGCGCCGCGCCGCCGCAGGCGGCACCGGGGTCGGTGCCGATACTGCGGCCGCGCCCGGCACGGCCGGGGCGGGCCTGGCGGCGCCGCACGGCGCCGCGCACGACGAGAGCCGCACCTCCCCTGCCATCGGGCCCCCGAAAACCATCCTGCCCGTCACCCCCGACATTTCCGCCCTCCTCCCCCACGGCGGCCTCGCAACCGTGACCGCAATCACCGCCACCCGCCGCGGCGCCACCTCCCTCCTCTGGCGCCTCCTCGCCGGCCCCACCGCCGCCGGAGCCTGGTGTGCCCTGGTCGGGCTGCCCGACCGGTACCCGCTCGCCGCCGAGGCCGCCGGGGCCGACCTCGGGCGCATCGCGTTCGTCAGCGCCGCCGGACCGCGGATCGCCGACGCCGCGGGGGCGCTCGCCGAAGGGGTCGCCGCGATGGTGGTCCCCAGCGACGGCCTCACCCCGCCGCAGGCCCGGCGCCTGACCGCCCGCGCCCGCAAGGGCGGCACCGCCATCATCTGGTGGGAGACCCGGCCCGTCGCCGGGCCCGACGCCCGGCTGAAAGTCACCCGCGCCGACTGGAAGGGCCTGCGCGCCAACACCGGTCGTCTCTGGGGCTCCGGCGGGCTGGACGCCTGCGAGCTCGACGTCACCGCGCGCTGGCGCTCCGGCGGCGCGCGCCGCGCCCGCGTCTGGCCCTACGGCGGGGACCCGGCGGGCCCCGCCACGCCGTGGAGCTGGGGCGAGTGCCCGTGAGCGGCCGGGCCCCGAGCCGGACCCTCGTGGCGCGCCTGCCGGACTGGGACGGCGACGACGCGGCCGGGTTCGCGCCCGTCCTCGACGCGCTCGACCTGCTCACCCCGTACGTCGAGGTCCTCGAACCGGGCTGCGCGGCCGTGCCGCTGCGCGCCGGGGCCGGGGACGAGGCGGCGTTCTGCGAGCGGCTCATCGACACCGTCGCCGGCCTGGTCGGGCAGGACTGCCTCACCGGGGTCGCCGACGGCCTGTTCGCGGCGGTCCTGGCCGCCCGGGAGGGCCGGATCGTGCCGCCCGGCGGCGACGCCGCGTTCCTCGCCGGGAGGGACATCACCGACCTCCGCTTCACCGGCCTGGTGGAGCCGGAGGACTGCGAGACCTTGCAGCACTTGGGAGTCGACACACTCGGCGCGTTCACCGCGCTGCCCGCCGCGGCCGTCGCCGAGCGCTTCGGCTCCCAGGTGCGCCGCGCCCAGCGGCTCGCCGCCGGGGAACTCGCCCGGCCGCTGGTCCCGCTGCCGGCGGCCCCGGAGTTCAGCGTCGAAGCCGTCCCCGAGACCCCGTTCACCACGGTCGAGCAGGCCGTCGTGGCCGCCCGGCCCCTGGCCGAGCGGCTCACCGCCGTCCTGGACGCGCACCGCCTCACCTGCACCCGGCTCACCGTCACCGCCCGCACCGCCGCGGGCCTCGTCCGGGAGCGGACCTGGCAGGTCGACCCCACCGCGACCGCCGCGGACCTGGCCCGCCGCGTGCGCTGGCAGCTCGAAGGCTGGCACCTCGCCGCGGGCGACGGCAGTGCGGAGGGCGGCAGTGCAGGAGGCGACGGCGCAGAGGGCGACGCCGTCACCGTCCTGGCGCTCGCCCCCGGCGGACTCATCGGCGTCCTCGACGCCGCCCGAGGGCTGTGGGACTTCAAGGACGCGGCCACCGCCCGCGCCGAGGCCGCGCTCCGCCACGCGCAGACCCTGCTCGGCCCCGAAGCCGTCCGCATCGCCGCCCTCACCGACGGCCGCGGCCTCGACGAGCGCGCGGGCACCGCCGCCTGGGAGGCGGAGCCGCCGCCTCCGGCGCCGTCGGGACCGTGGCCGGGGGTCCTCGCCGGGCCGCCCCCGGCGGTCGTCGGCGGGGCCGAGGACGTCGAGGTGCTCGACGCGTCCGGAGCGCGGGTGCGGGCCCTGGCCCGCGGCGACCTGTCCGCCACCCCGGCGGCGGTGTCCCTGGGCGGCAGGCGCTTCCGCGTCAGCGGCTGGGCGGGCCCGTGGCCGGTGTCCGAGCGCTGGTGGGACGGGCGGGCCCGCCGGTACACGCGCCTCCAGGTCGAGCTGGCCGACGGCCGGGCCGCGCTCCTGGCCTGCGAAGGCGGGCAGTGGCGGGCGGTCGGCTGGTATGACTGACTACGCCGAGCTGCACTGCCACTCCCACTACTCCTTCGCCGACGGCGCCGACTCCCCCGCCGCCCTGGTCGGCGAGGCCGTCCGGCTCGGACTGACCGGGCTCGCGATCACCGACCACGACGGCCTCTACGCCGTTTCCCAGTTCGCCACCGCCGCAAGGGAACGACTGCCCACGGTCTTCGGGGCCGAACTCGGCGTCGAGCTGCCGCGGACCCGGCGCGGCCAGGCCGACCCGGCCGGGCGGCACCTCGTCGTCCTCGCCCGCGACGAGCAGGGCTACCGGAACCTCTCGCAGGCCATCACCGAGGCCAAGCTCAAAGGAGAGGAGAAGGATCTCCCCCGGTACGACCTCGCGCGCCTGGCCGAACATGCGGGCGGGCGCTGGCAGATCCTCACCGGCTGCCGCAAGGGCCCGCTCAACGCGGCGTTCCGGGAGGGCGGCCCCGACGCGGCCGAACGGGCCCTGCGCGAGTTGATCGGGCTCTTCGGCGCCGACAGCGTCGCCGTCGAGCTCACCAACCACGGCCTCCCGGGGAACGCCGTGCGCACCGAGGTGCTGGCGGACCTCGCGCGCCGCTGCGGGGTCCCCGTCGTCGCCACCGGCAACGTCCACTACGCCGCGCCCCGGCGCCAGGGCACCGCCGCCGCGCTGGCCGCTATCCGCGCCCGGCGGACCCTCGACGGGATCGACCCGCACCTCCCCGTCGCCGCGACCGCGCACCTGCGCAGCGGCGCCGAGATGGCCCGCCGCTTCCCCGACCACCCCGGGGCGGTCGAGCACGCCGCCGCGATCGCCGCCGAATGCGCCTTCGACCTGAAGCTGCTGGCGCCCCGGCTCCCGCGCTTCCCCGTCCCCGACGGGCACGACGACTTCTCGTACCTCCGCAAGCTGACCGAGGAGGGCGCGGACGGCCGGTACGGCCCGCGGCGCGCGGGCGCGACACGGGCCTGGGGCCAGATCGAGCACGAGCTGGGGGTCATCAGGACGCTGGGGTTCAGCGGCTACTTCCTCATCGTCGCCGATATCGTGCGCTTCTGCCGTGAACAGGGAATCCTCTGCCAGGGACGGGGATCGGCGGCCAACAGCGCGGTCTGCTACGCCCTGGGGATCACCAATGTGGACCCGATCGGGTTCGGACTGCTGTTCGAGCGGTTCCTGTCGGCCGACCGGGACGGGCCGCCGGACATCGACGTGGACATCGAGTCGGGCCGCCGGGAAGAGGTCATCCAGTACGTGTACGAACGGTACGGGCGGGACCGGGCGGCTCTGGTCGCGAACGTGGTCACGTACCGGCCCCGGTCGGCGGTGCGCGACGCGGCGAAGGCCCTCGGGTACGGGCACGACCAGGCGGTGGCGTGGTCGAAGCGGCTGCACCGGTGGGGCGGGATCGACCCCGACGAGGCCGACGGCATCCCCGCCGACGTGCAGGCCCTCGCCGGCGAACTGCGGAACATGCCGCAGCACTTGGGCATCCACCCGGGCGGGATGGTGCTCACCGAGGAGCCGGTGAGCCGGATCGTGCCGGTCGAGCCCGCGCGGATGGAGCGGCGCACGGTCCTCCAGTGGGACAAGGAGGACTGCGCTGACGCCGGGCTCGTCAAATTCGACCTGCTGGGCCTGGGGATGCTGGAGGCCCTGCACCGGATGGTGGACCTGGTGGCGGAGTTTCACAGGGCGCGCGTGGACCTCGCGCACCTGCCGCCCGCGGACAAGGCCGTGTTCAAGATGCTCCGGCGCGCCGACACCGTCGGCGTGTTCCAGGTGGAGTCGCGGGCGCAGATGGCGACGCTGCCGCGGCTGCGGCCGAAGAACTTCCGCGACCTGGTCGCAGAGGTCGCGCTCATCCGTCCCGGACCGATCCAGGGCGGCGCGGTCCACCCGTACCTGCGGCGGCGCAATGGCGAGGCGTGGCGCCACGAAGTGCCGGAGATCCTGCACTCGATCCTGGAGAAGACGTACGGGGTGCCGCTGTTCCAGGAGCAGCTCATGCAGATCGCGATCGTGGCGGCGGGGTTCAACGGCGGGGAAGCCGACCAGTTGCGGCGGGCCATGGGCGCGAAGCGGTCCGCCGAGCGCATGGAGGAGTTGAAGGCGCGCCTGTACGCGGGGATGAAAGAACGCGATATCGAAGGCGCGCAGGCGGATCAGATCTACGACCAGTTGAAGTCGTTCGCGGACTTCGGGTTCCCCGAGTCGCACGCGGCGTCGTTCGCGCACCTGGTGTACGCCTCGGCGTGGCTGAAGTGCCGGTACCCGGCCGCGTTCTACGCGGGGCTGCTGGCGAGCCAGCCGATGGGGTTCTACTCCCCCGCGTCGCTCATCGCCGACGCGCAGCGGCACGGGATCGAGGTGCTGGCCCCGGACGTGAACGCCAGCAAGGAGGTCGCGTCGCTGGTCCCGGCCGAGCGGGCGTGCGAGGCGCCGCTGTACGGGGTCGCGGATCTGCGGCTGGGGCTCGACAACGTCAAGGGGCTCGGCGCGGATGCGGGGAAGCGGATCGCGGCGGCCAGGGAGGAGGGGCCGTTCGCGTCGCTGGCGGACCTGGCGCGGCGGGCGGGGCTGGACCGGGCGCGGATGGAGAAGCTCGCGGTCGCCGGGGCGCTGGGGAGCCTGGAGGCCGACCGGCGCAAGGCCCTGTGGGCGGCGGGCACGGTGGACGAGCGGCCCGGGACGATCCCGGGCACGGGCCCGGCCGCGCCGCCGCCGACGCTGCCGGGGATGAGCGCGGCCGAGCTGGCGCGCGCCGACTACACGGGCCTGGGCCTGTCGGTGGAGACGCACCCGATGGAGCTGGTGCGGGCGGGGCTCGACGCCGACGGCGTGCTCCCGGCGCGGCGGCTCCCGCACATGAAGGACGGCAAGCGGGTCGAGATCGCCGGGATCGTCACCCACCGCCAGCGCCCCTCGACTGCGAAGGGCGTGACGTTCCTGAGTCTGGAGGACGAGACGGGCATCGCGAACGTGGTGTGCTCGCAGGGACTGTGGAAGCGGTGGCAGTCGGTCGCGACCGTGGCGAAGGCGCTGCGCATCAAGGGCACGATCGAGAAGGCCGTCGACGCGCACCGGAGCGCGATGCCGATGGTCGTGGCGTACAAGCTGGTCGAGCTGGACCTGAACAGCCCGTCGGCGCCGTCCCGCGACTTCAGGTGAAGCAGCGTCGGCAGGGGTCAGAAGTGCGTGGCGATGCCGAACCTGTCGCGGAGGCGGGCCATGTCGTGGAGGTCGCGTTCGGCGGGCTCGTACCCCTGGTGGAAGTGGGCCTGCTGCTCGGCGGAGAGGCAGGGGACGGGGGTGCCGCCGATGGCGCCGGTCGTGAAGCATACCGCGGGGTAGCGGAACGGCTCGGCTGGTTCAGGGGCGGCCTGGACAGCGGAGCCGTCGGCGGCGAAGCGGAGCGGGTGGCAGTCGATCTCGATGCCGTCCGGTCCGGTCATGACGAACCGGACCGGACGCCAGTCGAGGGTCTCGGCGTAGCCGAGGGAGCGCAGCAGGTCGAGCAGAGCGGGTTCATGCTCTGCGCGGTGCATGAGGTCGAGGTCTCGGTGGGGGCGCGTCTGCTCGTGCAGGAGGGCGTCGACGCCCCAGCCGCCGCCGATCCACACGTCGACTCCGGCGCCGCCGATCCGGTCGAGGAGGGCGAGCACCTGCTGCAGTCCGATCATGTGCGCGAGGGTACCGGTCAGCCGGCGGCGAGGCGCATGTAGTCGCTGCCGAAGGCGTCGTCGACTTCGGTGGGGTCGAGGCCGTAGCCCATGAGGGAGTGCTCGTGGCGGCGGACGCCGTCGCGGCCGCCGCCTTGGCCGGTGCGGGTGAGGTGCTCGTCGAGGCGGGCCTCGTCGTCGGGGCCCCAGGGGAGGTCGAGCTGGCGGAACAGGTCGGGGACGGCGCTGTGGGGGGAGCCGGTGAGGCGGTGGTACTTGACGTCGATGAAGCGGCCGGGGCGGGCGTTCTCGGCGCGCACGCGGCGGCACTGGTCCATGCCGGAGGCGAGCTCGTGGAGCCACTGGCGGCCGATGGCCCGGGGGTCGACGGCGCCGCGCTTGAGGTGGATGCTGTAGAGGCTCTCCACCATGGAGCACAGCGACGACATGACGGTGTTGGGGTCGCGGTGGGTGAGGACGATCTGGGCGTCGGGGAAGACGCGGAGGATCGAGTCGAGGTTGAAGAGGTTCCCGGGGTGCTTGAGGACCCAGCGCTGGCGGGGGCGCCCGGCCTGGAGGACCTGGAGGGCGTCGCGCACGAACCGGAAGTCGGTGTCGCGGTCGTACTCGGTGCGGTACCAGTCGAGGTAGCCGGGGAGGGGCGCGACGGTGGTGTGGAACGTGGCGTGGAACTTGAGCCAGTAGTCCTCTTCGGGCCATTCGGCGTTGGTGGGGTGGATGTGCTGCCAGGTCTTGGACATGAGGAGGGTCATGTCGAGGCGCTTCTGGGTCTTGCGGATGCGCCGCCGGCGCTCCTCGGCGTCGGGTTCGAGGCCGAGGTAGTACATCTCCCACAGGTACGGGGCGCGGGCGTGGTCCGATCCGGCGATGATGTGCTGGGTGAGCGTGGTGGCGGTGCGGGGCAGGCCGAGGACGAAGATGGGGCGCTCGACGACCTCGTCGCGGACCTGCGGGTGCTGGGCTTGCAGGCGGCGGACGGTGAGCAGGTTGGAGATGCGGGCCTCGACCATGTCCTTCGCGGAGCGCCAGCCGACGCCGGAGAGGGCGGGGGTGGCGGCCCAGCAGTGGAGGAGGAACCGCAGGCTCTCCATGATGGCGGCGTCCTCGTCGGACAGGACCAGATCGGTGGTGCCGGAGTCCTTGCGGGCCTTGGCGGTCAGCTTGTCGAAGACGGCGTCCACTTTGTCGTTGCCGCGGGATTCGCCGCGGCGCTGGCCTTCCATGAGGAGGTTGACGACGCCGAGCATCCTGGTGGTGCGCTGCAAGTGAGGTCTCCTTACGGGGTTCGGGGACATCTGGGCGGGGTGCGACCGGTATGGGCGGGGCGGTGGTGGTTCCTGCCGCCCCTCGGTGCGCCACACGATACGCCGCCGCCCCGGTCCCCCGCGTTCAGGTTCGCCGGGGACCGGCTGCGCCGCAATGCATCAGGAGTCGGCGGCGGCGTGCTCCAGGTCGGCGAGGGCCTGGCGGGCCTCGGCGGCGACCTGCGCGCGGAAGCCGTCGGCGCCGAGGGCGAGGACCGCTTCGAGGGCGAGGCGGTGGGCGGCGGGGAGCGCGTCGGCGGCGGCGACGGGGACGTCGGGGGCGATGCCGGTGCCTTCCCAGTTGCCGCCGGAGATGGGGCTGACGGAGCGGGCGGTGGGGATGGTGACCTCAAGGTGGGTGTCCACTTTGAAGCCCTGGCGGGGGTGGGCGCCGCCCCTGGTGCGCTCGCCGACGACGGCGGCGCGGCCGCGCTCCTGGAGGTCGAAGCTGAGGGCTTCGCCGCCGGAGAACGTGATGGCGCTGGTGAGGACCCACACGGGCTTGTCGGGGCCGAACTTCGGGCCGGGCACGTGGGAGGACCACAGCTGGTGGAGGTCGGCCGGGTCGCGGTGGGCCATGCCGGTGAGCTGCACGGGCTCGGGGCCGGTGAGGAAGCCGTAGGCCCAGGCGACCATGTTCGGGTCGCCGCCGAGGCATTCTCGCAGGTCGAGGATGAGCGCGTCGGTCGAGGCGAGGAGGTGGAAGGCGGCGGTGACCTGGTCGCCCGCGACGGCGGGCGGGAACAGGAGCGGCGCGATCTTGAGGAGGCCGACGTTGCCGGGGAGGCGCTGCGCGGCGGCGACGCCGCCGCAGGCGAGGCCGGCCCATTCGGCCATCTGCCGCAGCTGGGTCTCCTCGTCGTCGTGGGCCTCTTCGAGTTCGGCCTCGCTGTGCTTGAGGCGCAGGTGGAGGTCGCCGTTGACCGATTGCAGGTCGGCGGTGACGAGCTCGGCGAGGCGGGCCTGGCCGGCGCCCTCGTAGCGGCCTTCGGCCGCGCGGGCGGCGAGGAGGTCGCCGAGCTCGGCGGCGACCTCGGGGAACACGTAGTGCTCGTGGAGCAGTTTCGCGATCTGCGGGATGACGGCGTTCATGAGAGGGACCTCCATGCGGGGCGGGTGATACCGAGAAGTGAACCACGCCGTTGACAAAGTGTCCAGTTTTCTGGACACTTGATTTCATGGACGAAGCGCACGCCCCCGACCTGACGGTCTCGACCCCGCAGCAGTACCGCGCACTGGCGCACCCGGTCCGGCACCGGCTGCTCTTCGCCCTCGGGGAGCGGCCCGCGACGCTGAGCGGCCTCGCCGCCGACCTCGGCATCAGCAAGGGCAGCGCCGGGCACCACCTGAAGCTCCTCCGCGAGGCGGGCCTGGTGGTGCTCGACCACGAGCGGCAGGTCCGGGGCGGCACCGAGCAGTACTTCAGGCGCGCCTTCCGCAGGCTGCACTACGAGACCGGCGAGACCACGAGGATCGTCCTCGCGGCCGTCGCCGACGAGATCGTCGCCGACGCCGACGACCCGCTGGTGGTCCTGCGGGGCGTCCGCCTCACCGAGGCCCAGGCCCGGCACGTGCGGGAGACCCTCGAAGCGCTCGTCAACGGCCTTGAGGAGGCCGAGGGCGAGCCCCGCTACGGCGTCCTCGTGGGCCTCTACCGCTCCGGGCAGGCCGGATGACGAACGCCGCCGGGCCCGGCCGCGCGGTGCGGCCGGGCCCGGTGGGCGTCGTCAGGGGCTAGTGCGCGGCGAGCGCGGGCTCCTGGCCGTCGACGGCGGGCTTGCGGACCATGAACGCCGCGGCCACGGCGATCACGGCCATGCCCGCGCCCCACAGGAACGCGGTGTGGATGCCGTCGGCCGTGGCGGTGACCGCCTCGGCCCCGGACTCCAGGCTGGCCTTGGTGCCGGTGGTCATCAGGGTGATGAACACGGCGGTGCCCGCGGCGCCCGCGACCTGCTGGAGGGTGGTGAGGACGGCGCTGCCGTGCGAGTACAGCTCCATCTTCAGCGACCCGAGCGAGGACGTCATGAGCGGCGTCATGAGCAGGCTCAGGCTGAGGCTCATGAGGACGTGGATGACGACGACGAACCACACCGGGCTCGCCTGGTCGAGCAGCGTCAGCAGGGCCAGCGCCCCGAACACGCCGAACGAGCCGGGGATGACGAGCGGGCGCGGGCCGAGCTTGTCGTAGAGGCGCCCGACCGTGGGGCCGGTGAGGCCCATGGCGAGGCCGCCGGGCAGGACCACCAGGCCGGTCTGGAACGTGGTGAGCTCCAGGACGTTCTGGAGGTACATGGGCAGCAGGATGAGCGACCCGAACAGGGCGGCCATGGAGACCAGCAGCATGACGACGCCGACGGTGAACGAGCGGGAGCGGAACACGCGCAGGTCCAGCAGCGCCGAGTCGGTGCGCTGGAGGCGCAGCTGCCGGAGCACGAACAGGGCCAGCGCGACCGCGCCCGCACTGATCGCCGCGTACGGCGGGACCGGGGTGTGGGCCCCGGCCGCGGCCTCGCCGATGGAGGAGAGGCCGTAGATGAGGCCGCCGAAGGCGACCGCCGACAGCAGCGCGGAGAGCAGGTCGAACTTCACCGGGCGGGTCTCGCCGAGGTTCTGGATCTTCAGGGCGCCGAGGACGAGGCCGAGGACGGCGATCGGCAGGACCGACAGGAACATCCAGTGCCAGGTGAGCTGGGAGAGGATGAACCCGGAGAACGTCGGGCCGATCGCGGGGGCGACGGCGATGACGATGGTGATGAAGCCGATGGTGCGCCCGCGCCGGTCGGCGGGGACGAACGTCATGACGGTGGTCATGAGCAGGGGCAGCATGACGGCGGTGCCGCTGGCCTGGATGACGCGGGCGGCGACGAGGACGCCGAAGACCGGCGCCGAGGCGGCCAGGATCGTGCCGACGGTGAACAGGGTCATCGCGGCGATGAAGACGGTGCGCGTGGTGAACCGCTGGAGGATGAGCCCGGTCATGGGGATCACCACGGCCATGGTGAGCATGAACCCGGTGGTGAGCCACTGGACGGTGGCGGCGGTCAGGCTGAACTGCTCCATGAGCTCGGGGAGCGCGACGCCCATGATGGTCTCGTTGAGGATCATCACGAACGCGGCCACGAGGAGCACGCCGAGCACCAGTTTGATCTGGGCCGGGACCCCCTCCGAGGGGGCGGTTTCGGCGGGTTCGGCGGACGGCGGTGTGTCGGCCGGTCGCTGGTCAACGCTCATTGGGGGGATCATCCTTCGGGTGTTGTGGACGTGCCGGTGCCGCGCTGTGGTGACGGCGCTGACGCCCCGGAAGTGTCAGTGACTGTCAATCATTGCAGTTGCTACCATCCGACCATGAGCGCCGGTGGGAGTCTGCGAGAAGTGTCACGCCGGGCCGTGCAGTCGCGCATTGCACGGGCCGCCGAGGAGCTGTTCGTCGACAAGGGCTTCGAGGAGACGACGGTCGACGAGATCGCCGCGGCCGTCGGCATGTCGCAGCGGTCGTTCTTCCGGTACTTCGCCTCGAAGGACGAGGTCGTGCTCGACAGCCTGGAGCGGCTGGGCGAGGACCTCGCGGCCCGGCTGGCGGCGCGGCCCGCGGGCGAGCACGAATGGGACTCGCTGCGGCGCGCGTTCGACCCGGTCGTCGAGCGCTTCGGCGACCCAGTATCGCGCGAGCACGACGCCGCGATCCAGCGAATTATCGACCGGTCCCCGCGGCTGCTCGCCTCCTACCTGTGCCGCCTGGAGCTGCTCCAGCGGATGCTCACCGACGCGCTGCTGGCGCGGTCGGAGGACGCGGACCCGGTGGTGCTGCGGGCGATGGTCGGCGGGGCGTTCGCGTGCCTGCACGCGGCGGCGTTCCCCGCGTGCGACCCCGAGGAGTTCGCGCCGTCCCTGGACCGGACGATGGCGGCGCTGCGGCCGGTCGGCGCGCGCTGACCGCGTTTGCGCGAACGCCCGGTGCCGGGCCCCCGCGCGGTGGAAGATCCACTGTGACGGGTGAGGGGGCGCGGTGGGCGATCGGGCGGAACCGGAGGCAGGGCGGCTGGAGCAGTTGGCGCGCAGCGGCCCGTATCTGCGGGTGCTGCTGCTCGCGGGGCTCGTCGGCGTCCCCGTCTCGGCGGTCGCGTTCGCGTTCCTGGCGCTGCTGCACCGCCTGACGGCCCTCGTGTGGGAGGACCTCCCCGCGGATCTCGGCCTCGACCCGGTGCCGTGGTGGTGGCCGGCCCCGTGGCTGCTGCTCGGCGGCCTGCTCACGGGCGCGGCGATCAAGTGGACGCCCGGCGGCGCCGGGCACCTGCCGATCAACGGCCTCTCGGCCGAACCCGTCAAGCCCGCGTACCTGCCGGGCGTGCTGCTCGCGGCCGTCGGCGGCCTGCCGCTCGGCGTGGTCCTCGGACCCGAGGCGCCGCTCATGGCCGTGGGCGCGGCGACGGCGCTCATGCTGGCGCGCCGCACGCAGGGCACGCCCGCGGCGGGGATCGTCGGCACCTCCGGTTCGGCCGCGGCCGTCGCCGTGATCTTCGGCAGCCCCCTCGTCGCGGCCGTGTTCATCCTGGAGGCCGCCGGGTTCGCGGGGCCGAAGCTCACGAAGCTGCTGCTGCCGTGCCTGCTGTCGGCGGGCGTGGGCGCGCTCATCTTCACCGGGCTCGGCGCGTGGACGGGCCTGCCGGTGTCCTCGCTGGAGCTGCCGGGCCTGCCGGACGCGACGCTGCACGTGACGGACCTGCTGTGGACGGTCCCCGCGGCCGTGGCGATCGCGGTCGGCGTCAGGGAGGTCCACGTGCTCGGCAGGCGCCTCGCGCCGGTCGCGCAGCGGCGGCCGATGGCCATGGCGCTCACCGCGGTCGCGGTGACGGCGGTGTGCGCGGGCGCGTACGCGCTGCTCACGGGCCGCTCCCCCGTCGACGTGCTCCTGTCGGGGCAGGACTCGCTCGCGGACCTGAGCCGGGACCCGGAGGCGTTCGGGATCGGCGTGTTCGTCGCGGTCCTCGTTTTCAAAGGCGTGGCGTACGCGGTGTCGCTGGCGGCGCTGCGCGGCGGCCCGATCTTCCCGGGCGTGTTCCTCGGCGCGGCCGCGGGCGTCCTGCTCAGCGCGCTGCCCGGGTTCGGGGCGGTGCCCGCGCTGGCGGCGGGCATGGCGGCGGCGACGGTGGCGGTCCTGCCGCTGCCGGTGTCGGCGGCGATCCTGGTGACGCTGCTGCTCGGCGCCGACGCCGCGTCGATGACCCCGGTGGTGCTCATCGCCGTCGTCGTCGCATTCGTGACCGGCCGGGCCCTCGACCGGCCCCGGACCGGGGAGGCGGCGTGAAGCGGCTTCCGGCGCCGTGGCGGTACGCGGCCATGTGCCTCGCGCTCGCGGTCGCCTACGCGATCGTCCCCGTCAACGCCGGCGCCGACCCCGGTGTACTGGTCCTGCGGTGGGCCGTGACCGCGGCGATGCTGGCGACGATCGCGGTCTTCGCCTACTGGGAGGCCGAGCGCCAGCTCCGCGACCCGGACGCCCCGCTGGGCGGGCTGCTCGTGGCGATCCTCGGCGGGGTCCTCGTGTTCGCGCTCGCCGACTACGGCGTCGCGGTCCACCGGCCCGACGAGTTCGCCGGGCTCGCGACCCGCATCGACGCGCTCTACTTCGCGCTGAGCACGCTCCTGACCGTGGGCTTCGGCGACGTCCACGCCCAGGGGCAGATCGCGCGGGCGCTGCTGACGGTGCAGATGGCGTTCAACTTCACCGTGATCGCCGCGTCGGCGTCGCTCATGGCCCGCAAGCTGACCGCGCGGGCCCGCCAGCGCGGGGCCCGTCACTCCAGCCGGTAGCCCACGCCCGGGGTCGTCGCGAGGACCGCGGGCGCGCCGAGCTTGCGGCGCAGGCGGCCCACGGTGACGGCGACGGTGTTCGTGAACGGGTCGGCGTGCTCGTCCCACACCTGCTCCAGGAGCCGCTCGGCCGAGAGGAACCCGGGGCTCGCGTGCATGAGCGCCTCCAGGACCGCGAACTCCTTCACCGACAGGGACAGGACCCGGCCGTCGCGGACTACGGTGCGCCGCACCGGGTCCAGTTCGATCCCGGCGACGCGGAGCGTGCGCGGGCGGGCGTCGGGGCGGCGGCGGGCGAGGGCCTGGACGCGCAACACCAGCTCGGGGAAGTGGAACGGCTTCGGCAGGTAGTCGTCGGCGCCGAGGACCAGGCCGGAGACGCGGTCGTCGGGGGCGCCCGCGGCGGTGAGCATGAGGATCATGGGCCGGTCGGGGCGGTCGGCGACGAGGCGGCAGACCGCGTCGCCGTGCAGGCCGGGGAGGTCCCGGTCGAGGACGAGCACGTCGTAGGCGGTGCAGCCGAGCTTCTCGGCGGCGGCGAGGCCGTCGAAGGCGAGGTCGACGGCCATCCCGTTGTCGCGCAGGCCCTCGGCGACGACTTCGGCGAGGGCGCGGGCGTCTTCGACGACGAGGACCCTCATCGCGGGGCCTCCGGGAGCTCGACCGCTGCGGTGAGGCCGCCTTCGGGTGCGGCGGTGAGCGTGAGGGCGCCGCCGTGGGCGGCGGCGACGGCGTGGACGATCGCGAGGCCGAGCCCGGAGCCGCGGTCGGAGCCGGTGCGGTCGGCGCCGAGGCGGTGGAAGGGGCGGACCAGGTCGTCGACGGCGGCCTGGTCGAGGACCGGGCCGGAGGAGCGGACCGTGAGGCGGACTTTGCCGTCCGCGGGCGCGGTGGCGACGGCGATGGCGCCGTCCGGTCCGTTGTGGTCGACGGCGTTGTCGATCAGGTTGCCGGCCATGCGGGCCAGGAGCGCGGTGTCGCCGCGGACGCGCGAGCCGGGTTCGGCAGTGGTCGTGACGGTGAGGCGGGCGGCGGCGATGTCGTCGGCGCGCGCCTCGATCGCGGCGGACGCGACGGCGGCGAGGTCCACGGTGTCGTCGGCGGCGACGGCGCCGTGCTGGGCGCGGGCGAGCGCGAGGAGGCCGTCCAAGAGCCGGTCCACTTGGTCGAGCTGGGGCCGCAGGCGTTCGGCGAGCGCGGTGACGGACGCGGGTGCGGCGGGCTTGGCGGCGGCGACGTCCACGGTGGCGCGCATGGTCGCGAGCGGGGTGCGCAGCTCGTGGGAGGCGTCGGCGGCGAAGCGGCGCTGCGCCGCGAAGGACGCTTCGAGGCGGCCCAGGAGGTCGTCGACGGTGTCGGCGAGGTCGGTGACCTCGTCGCGCGGACCGGGGAGGGCGAGGCGGCGGTCCAGGTGCTCGGCGGTGATCCCGCGGGTGACGGCGGTGATGCGCCGCAGCGGCCGCAGGACCCGCTTGGCGAGGACGCGGCCGACCAGGAGCGACACGACGACCATGAGCGCGAACGCGCTCAGGCACGCGGTGAGGATCTGGCGGGAGTGCAGGTCGTCCAGTTCGGCGAGCTGCCGCTGGAGGGCCGCGACCTGATCCTCGGGGCTCGCGGTCCCCTGGCCGGGCACGGGCTGCGTGTCGGCGAGGTCGCCTCCGGAGAGCGCGAACACGAGCACGAGGAGCCCCGCCCCGCAGATCAGGAACGCGGCGCCGTACAGGACCGTGAACCGCGTCCTCGTCTTCACCATGGTCCAAGGATGCCCGCGCCGGGATAACAGGGGCCTAACGGGTTCGCTGCGGCCCGTGTCATCGACGGGCGCGTAGAACTCCCGGCATGAAGACGCAACTGCACGCCACGTGCGCGGCCGTCGGCCGCACCGTCAGGCACTGCCCGCGGGCCCTGGGGGCGCTGCGCCGCCCCGCCCGGCTCATCGCCCTCGCCGCCGCCGCGGCGGTCCTCGTCGGACTCGCGCTGCTGACGGCCGCGGGCAGCCGGTCCTCGTGCGACGGCCCCTGCCCGCAGACACCCTCCTCAAGCGACGGGACCGCCGTCGCCGACCGGTTCTGGTTCGTCCATAGGGGCCTCGGCCCGGACGGGTCGGTCACGGTGCGGCTGGCCGACATGACCGGCACCATCACCTACCCGCCGCCCGACCACGACGAGATCGTCCCGGGCCTGGTCCCGTGGGCGAAGACCGGGATCATCGTCAAGGACGGGCTCGACCAGGGCTCCGATTACGCCGCGCTCATGCTCACCGGGGAGCACGGGGTCCGGTTCCAGTACGGGTACACCGAGGACGTCGCCGGGCCCGCCGTCGAGCCGGGGACGCCGGTGTGGCTGCGGCTGGACCGGGACGGCGACCGGATCACCGCCTCCACGTCGATGGACGGGCAGGCGTGGGAGGAGGTCGGGACCGCGGTCCTCGACGGCCTCCCCGAGACCGTCCAGGCGGGCATGTTCGCCGCCTCCCCCGGCGACTTGACCGTGCGCGAGACGGCTTGGGGCGCAGGGCTTCCGGAGTCGCGGTTCACGCAGGCCGTCGGCGTGTTCGACAACGTCGCGGTCGAAGGAGGCACGGTCGAGGGCGGCGCAGGCGGGTGGGCCAGCGAGTCGGTCGGACAGATGAACCAGACCGACTGGGAGAAGCTCCACAACCCCTCCGGCGGCGTCGAGGACGGCGGCACCTGGACCGTGAGCGGCACCGGCGACATCGGGCCCGCGGGGGTCGAGGGGATCGCCACGGTGGACCGGCTCCTGGCGGGCCTGCCGTTCACGCTGGCGGTGCTGGTCGTGGCGGCGGCCCGGTTCGGGGCATCTCGGGAGGTGCTGACACGCAACGACCTCGCGGCCCGTGCGACCGTGCTCGGCACGGCGGTGTTCGTCGTCGGACTGGTCGCCGCGGGCGTCGCGATCGGGGCGGGGACCGCGGTGCTGGAGGGCAACGGGGTGCCGGTCGAGCCGCTCCCGGTGCGGGACGCGGCGCGGATCGCGGCCGGGGCCGCGGCGGCGCTCGCGCTGAGTGCGGTGCTGGCGTTCGCGATCGGCGCGTGGCTGCGCCGAAAGTGGACGGCCGCGGTGACGGCGGTGGTGCTCATCGCGGTGCCGCTCGCCGTCGGCGTGCTGCCGCTGCTACCCGACGCGGTCGCGCAGTGGCTGCTGCGGACCACTCCGGCGGCGGTGTTCGCGCTCAAGCAGGCCGTGATCGAGTACCCGCAGGTGACCGGGTACTACGTGCCCTCGGCGGGGTTCTATCCGCTGCCGGGCTGGGCCGGGACGCTCGTCATCCTAGCGTACCTGGCGGTCGCCGGGTGGCTAGCGGTGCGGCGCGCGGTACCGGTCCGCGCGCCGCAGCAGCCGTTCAGCGCCGGAGTGCTCGCACGGTGATCGCGACCGCGACCAGTCCGGCGCTCACCAGCGCCGGCCCGGTCGGCCCGGCGGCGTCGTAGGCGATCCCGGCGAGGACCGGGCCGAGCATCGCGCCGACGTTGAGCGCGGCCGTCGCGTAGGACCCGCCCATGGTGGGCGCGTCCTGCGCGGCGGCCATGATGCGTCCGATGAGCGTGGAGCCCACGGCGAACGCGAGCGCGCCGAGCGCGAACGCCAAGGGCGGCAAGGCGGCCGGGAGGAGTGCGAGCGCGAGCCACCCGGCCAGGAGCAGCGGCGCGCCCCAGGCGAGGAGGGCCCGCCAGTGGCGGTCGGCGAGGCGTCCGGCGGCGAGGACGCCGAGGAACGCGCCGATCCCGAACAGCGCCAGCACGAGCGGGACGCGGCCGGTGGCGAGCGTCCCGAGGTAGGTGTAGGCGCCGAAGGTGGCGCCGTTGACGAGGACGCCGAGCGCGAGGACGTGGAGCACGCCGGGGCGCTTCAGGACCGCCAGTTCGGTGCGCAGGGCGACCGGGCCGGTCGCGGCGGACCGGTCGGGGACGGCCAGCGCGACGGCGACGAGCGCTGGCACGGCGAGGGCCGCGACGGCCCACAGGGTCGCGCGCCAGCCGAGGGCCTCGCCGAGGACGGCCCCGGCCGGGACCCCGGCGACCAGCGCGAGCGTGGTGCCGCCCAGGAGGATCGAGAGGGCCCGGGCGCGGGAGTCGGCGGGGACGAGGAGCGCGACGGTGGCGAGGGCGACGGCGAGGAACCCGGCGTTGGCGAGCGCGGCGACCGCGCGGGTCGCGAGGAGCACCGCGAACGAGTCGGTGAGGGCCCCGGCGACGTGGGCGGCGATGAACAGGGCGAGGAACGCCGCGAGCGAGGCGCGCGGGGGCCAGCGGCGCCCGGCCGCGGCCATGAGCGGCGCGCCGGCGACCATGCCCGCGGCGAACGCGGAGGTCAGGAGCCCGGCGCGGGCGACGGTGATGTGGAGCTCGGCGGCGATGTCGGGCAGGAGCCCGGCGAGCATGAACTCCGAGGAGCCTTGCGCGAACACGGCGACGGCGAGCATGTACAGGACGAACGGCATGAGTGTGTCTCTCCGGAAGAAGCGGACGGTCGGCTGGGGACCGCCGCGGCGCCGGGCGCGCGGAGAGACGGCCCCGCTCGGCGAGCGGGGCTGGAAGTGGTCTCACACGGGCGTCAGGGCCGCCGGCGGTGCGGCGGCCCGGGTCTGGACGCTTCGGGTGAGGACATGGCGCCGAACCTATCACGGGCCCCGGACGGGCCCGCAATGCTTTTTCAGGCGAGTAGGGCGGCGTAGAGGGTGAGGCCGGGTCCGAAGGCGAGCATCACGATCGGGCCGTCCGGGGGCCCGGCCTTGCGGATCTCGTCGAGGACGAGGAGCACTGTCGCCGAGGAGCAGTTGCCGTGCTCGGCGAGGACCTTCCGGGACGGGTCGAGGGCGGTGGGGGCGAGGTCAAGCCCGGCGGCGACGGCGTCGAGGACGCGGGGCCCGCCGGGGTGGACGGCCCACCCGGCGACCTCGGACCGGTCGAGGCCGTGGCGGGCGAGGAGGTCCTTCACGAGCGGGCCGACGTGCTCGCTGAGCGCCTCGGGGACCTCCGGGGAAAGGCCCATGCGGAAGCCGAGGTCGGTGACGCGCCAGGTCATGTGGCCGCGGCGGACGGTGTCGGTGCGGGCGGCGACGTCGACGACGCGCAGGCCCGGCCCGTCCTCGGGGCGCACGACGACCGCGGCGGCGGCGTCGCTGAACAGGGCGTGGACGACCGCCTGGTCGATGTCGCGGGTCGCGGGCTGGACGTGCAGGGAGGTGAGCTCCACGCACAGCAGGACCGCGGGCCGCCGGTGGGCGGCCGTGTAGTCGGCGACGGCGCCGAGCGCGGGGATCGCGGCGTGGCATCCCATGTGCCCCACCAGGAGCCGCCGCGCGTCGGCGCGCAGCGGCAGGGTCCGGGCCAGCTCGATGTCGGTGCCGGGCGTGCCGTAGCCGGTGCAGGTGGCGACGGCGAGGAGGCCGATCTCGTCGGGTTCGGTGCCCGCGGCGGCGAGGGCCTGGCGGACGGCGCGCAGGCCGAGCGCGGGCGCGCGTTCGGCGTAGCGGCGCATCCGCTCCTCAGTGGACCAGTCGGCGGCGTCGGCGAGCTCGAACGGCGCGGTGGCGGAGTGGCGGCGGGCGACCCCGGCGGTGTCGAACATGCGCGCGGCGATGCGGCTGCCGTTACCGTGCTGTCCACTGAAATGTGCGCGGAACACGTTGTCCCACAGCCAGTCCTGCTCGTACTGGGGCGGCAGGGCCATGCCGATTCCGGCCAGGCCCGCGGTCACCATCGCGGCACCGCCGTGTCGTGGTCGGGGTCGGCGCCGAGGGCGGCGGCGCCGAGCCAGTCGGCGCACACGTCCGAGGTGGCGGGCTGGAGGGCGCCGCAGCGGGCGTCCCGGTAGAGCCGTTCGAGCGGGTGCCCGCGGCGGGACGCGGAGGTCCCGGCCGCTTCGAGGAGCGACGACGCGACCTGGAACGCGGTGTCCCCCGCGGTGAGCTTCGCGCGCCACACCCACCGGTTCGTGTCCTCCTCCCCCGGTGCGGCATCGATGCGCCGGGCCGCCTCGGCGACCACGAGTTCGGCCGCGGCGACGGCGGCGTCGGCGCGGCCGATGCGGGCCCGCACGGGCGCGAGCGCGTCGAGGCCGCGGCCCCTGATGTGGGCGGCGGCCGCGTCGACGGCGGCGTGCGCGACCCCGGTGTAGACGGCGGCGTAGGAGGCGACGAGCCACTGCGGCATCGCTTCGGCGAGGAGCAGCGCGAGGCCCTCGACGCCGCCGAGCAGCGCGTCCTCCCCGACTTCGACGTCGAAGTGGACGTCGTGGCTTCCCGTGGCGCGCATGCCGAGCGAGTCCCAGGTCTCCTCGACGCGGATGCCGTCCCCGGCGGGCACTAGGAAGTGCGAGACGAGCGGCTCCTCGGAGTCGGCGTCGCGGGCGGTCACCAGGTAGGCGTCGGCGTGCCCGGCGCCGGACACGAACGCCTTCGCACCGGTGATGCGGAAGCCGTTCGCGCTGCGGCGGTAGGCGGTCGTGGTCTTGGACAGGCGCGAGCCGCCGCCGCGCTCGCTCATCGCGACCCCGTAGAGGGCGCCGTCGGCGGCCGCGGCGAGGGCCTTGTCCCTGGCGGCGAAGAAGCTCTCGGGCGCGCCGAGGGCCCGCACCAGGTGCTCGGGGGTCTGCGCGAGCGCACCCGTGACCGAGGCGTGCATGTTGAAGATGAGCGCCGTCGAGCCCGCGCCCCGCGCCAGCGCCGCCGCGACCGCGGCGTACTCGGCGAACGAGGCCCCGGCGCCGCCGAGCCGCTCGGGCACCATGAGCCCGGTCAGGCCCGCCTCCCGCAGCTCCGCGAAGTCCGCTTCGGGGAAGCGGCCCCGCTCGTCGTGGGCCGCGGCCCGGTCGGCGAACCGCGGGGCGAGTTCGCGCGCCAGCGCCAACGCGCCGCCGCCCTTGGACTCGGTCGGTGCTGGCATGCGCTCACTCCTCAGGCCGAAGGGACCCCAGTATGGAGGAGGAGGACGACGTCGACAAGGGCAACGAGGAGCACGGCGCGGAACGCGGCGCGCGAACCGGCCTTGCGGCCGAGGGCGAGTCCGGCGGCGAGGACGAGCGCGGCGAAGGGGACGGCGGCCAGGACCAGGGCCGAGGGCGGGCCGGGCGGGCCGAACGCGAGCAGCACGGAGGCGGCGAGCACGAGCGCTGCGGCGAGGAGCCGGGTTGCCAAGGGGCCCAAGCGGTGCGGGAGGCCGCGCACGCCGGTGGCGGCGTCGTCGGCGAGGTCGGGCAGGACGTTCACGAAGTGCGCGGCGCAGCCGAGGGCCGCGGCGGCGGCCATGAGCCACAGGGGCGGCCAGGGGGAGCCGGGCTCGCCGAGGGACACGATCGCCGGGAGCATCCCGAAAGAGAACGCGAAGGGGACCACGGAGAACGGGGTGGACTTGACGCCGAGGTCGTAGGCCCACGCGGAGGCGAGGGCCGCGAGGTGTGCGAGCGCGGCGGGCACGCCGGAGACGAGGGTGAGCAGGACCGCGGCGGGCGCCGAGACGGCGATGGCGGCGGAGGCGATGGCGGGGTGGAGCTCGCCGGAGGCGAGTGGCTTCCCGGCGCGTTCGGCCTGGGCGTCGCGGGGCGCGTCGACGAGGTCGTTGAGCCAGCCGACCGACAGCTGGCCGAGGAGGATCGCGACCGCGATGGCGATGATCCCGGGGACGGACCGGCCCGCGGAGGCGGCGAGCCCGGCGGTGACGAGGGTGACGGCGAGGGCCGGAAGCGGATGGGACGCAAGGACGAGCGCTCGGAGCATCGCCGCGGCCGTTGTCATCGGCTCAGTGTGCCACCCTGGCGGTATGCCACGCCAGACCCGCATTGCGAACGACCCCGCGCTGTACGACCGGCTCGCCGGGGAGTGGTGGCGACCGCGGGGCGTGTTCGCGGTGCTGCACTGGCTCGCGGCGGCGCGCGGCGCGCTCGTGCCGGCGCCGGAGCGGCCGGGCGCGGTCCTGGTGGACCTGGGCTGCGGGGCGGGGCTGCTCGCGCCGCACGTGACGGGCTATGTGCATGTGGGCGTGGACGTCTCGCGCGAGTCGCTGGCGCTGGCGCGGGAGCACGGGGTGCTGGCGGTGCGCGCTGATGTGGCGGCGGTGCCGCTGCCCGACGAGTGCGCGGACGTGGTGGTGGCCGGGGAGATCCTGGAGCACGTCCCGGACCTGGCGGCGGTCGTCGCGGAGGCGTGCCGGCTGCTGAAGCCTGGCGGGCTGCTGGTGGTCGACACGCTCGCGGCGACGGCGCTGTGCCGGTTCCTGGCGATCGGTGTGGCCGAACGGATTCCGCGGATCGCGACGCGCGGCGTCCACGACCCGGCCCTGCTGGTGGACCGGCGGGAGCTGGTGCGCGAATGCAGGAGGCACGGCGTCGGGTTGACGCTGCGCGGGATCATGCCGCACCTGGGCGATGCGGCGCTGTGGCTGGCGCGGCGGCGCGAGGCGGTGCGGATGGCGCCGGTGCCGACGACGGCGGTGCTGTTCCAGGCGTGGGGTGTGAAAGGGGCCCGCCCGGAGGCGGGCCCCGGTCGCTAGCTCAGGGTGAAGCTGATGAACCTCGGTTTGTAGATGCTCGGGTCCTGGTAGTGGGAGCCCTCCTCGGTCATGCGGCTGTCGAAGGTGTTCACGTTGTAGGACATGACGAACCGGTTCCCGGAGCTGATCGTCGGATGCAGGTGCGCGTTGTACGCGAAGACCCGCTCGTCGCCGTAGGAGCCGAACAGGCCCGTCTCCGGCATCGAGTAGACGAGGCTCTGGTTCGTGAACGGCCCCGCCGGGGAGCAGGACGTGTACGCGAACACCTGGTTGTTGAACGCGAGCGTCGAGTCCTGGGTGACCAGCACGAACTGGTTGTTCCACTTGGTCACCGAGTACTCGTTGGCGATGCCGTTCAGGCCGATGCCGGTGTCCGACTCGTACGCGGTCCACCCGTCGGCGGTCCAGTACTGCCACTTCGCGGTCGCACCCAGGTCGGAGCCGTGGACGCGGGCGATGCGCTGCTTCTTGTTCGTCGGCGCGTCGGCGATCCCGTAGATGTACGTGTAGCCGTCCCCGGACTGGCTGGCCGGGAGCAGCGCCGAGCCCCACGCGCCCGCCTGCGAGGGCAGGGCCTCGACCCGCAAGGGGTCCTTCAGGTTCGAGAGCGAGAACGTGGCGACGACGTTCTGGTCGAACCGCCAGTCCCAGTCCCCGGTGCCGAACCGCAGGTACTCCTGGAAGATCACCTGCAGGTAGTCGGTCCCGTTCTGGCGGGAGATCATCCCGTCGCCGAGCCAGTACCAGTGGTTCGCCTCCGGCGGCGGCATGATCGCCTCCGGGTTCGCGGCCGTGCCGCCCTGGATGGTGGTCAGACCGCTCCCGTCCTGCCTGACGAACGTGGAGTTGATCAGCGGCGCGGTGACCGGTCTGGTGCCGTCGCTGTTGAGCGGCCCCAGGAACGTGTCGGAGAACAGCCACAGCACGTCCCCGTCGGGCAGGCGCACCGAGTAGGTCGAGTCGCCGCCGGTCCAGCCGTTCGGGGTGGTCGCGGCGTAGTCGAGGAACTGCTGCTCGGGCGCGACGCCGTCGTCCTGGAGGTTCGAGACGTCCAGGTTCGAGAGCGTGCAGGAGGGGTGGTCGAGCGGCACGAGGGCCCTGGCGCGGAAGCGGTACTCGCGGCCGTCGCCGTCCGCCTCCACCGAGTTCGTGTTCAGGTCGGTGCGGGTCGCGACGAGCGTGACCACCATCGGGTAGGCGAAGTCGGTGATCGTGATGACGTTGCTCGCGTCGGGGTAGACCGCCCTTGCGGCCGTTGGGTATTCAGAGAGGCTCCCCGGGCTGCCCTGCGCGGACCAGACCATCGCCACGTATTCGAGGTCGTCCCGGTCCTCAGTGGAGATCGTGAGGCGGGACCGGTAGTCGTTCGTCGGGTCGCCGGAGTTCTGGACCGCCGCGAAGTCGAAGTACGCGGACCCGCCGGGCTCCATCTCGGCCGTGTACGTCTCCTGCGTGCCCATCGGGACGGCGCGGGTGGTCCGGTTCGGCCGGTACTCGCCCAGCAGGTGGTCGTCGGTGCGCGAGTCCCCGGCCAGGTAAGAGCGCCACAGGTCGCGCTCCTCGTCGTCGTAGCCGTACCCGGCCATCGGGTTCGGCGGGGCGCCGCCCTGCTCCTCGGCGAGCCGGTAGTTCGCCACCGAGAAGCCCAGGAGCGTCGAGGGGATGTCGAGGCCGTACCCGGTGAGCACGGCCTTGAACGCGGTGATCGGCGTCGAGTCGTGGTCGCGGATGTGCTCCCAGGTCTTGCGGACCGCCGCGGTGCTCCCGGTCTGCTCGTTCAGGTAGAACGCCAGGATGAACGTGCTGTACTGCCTTGAACTCCCCAGGGCCTCGGCGGCGTTGAGGGCGCGGCCGGGGTCGCCGAGGAACTCCGGGAGCGCGCGGGCGTACATCATCGCGGCGGTGGGGTTGCGCGGGTCGTACGGCTGGAGCCGGTAGGACATGAGCGCGGCCCACTCGGCCGTGGACTCCATCCACCAGTTCATGGTCTTGAAGTCGCTGCCGCCCATCCAGTCCCGCACGTAGGCCCAGCCGATGTCGCCGGTGTCGTCCCAGTACTGGTACTGCACGACGTGGAAGAACTCGTGCCGGGGCAGGTAGTCGTAGTTGTCGTCGTCGTTCAGGCCCGGGTCGGAGGGCAGGATGATCATCGGCTGGCTGTTCGCCCCGAACGGGAGCGTGAACGCCCCGCCGTCGAACCAGCCCTCCTGGGTGTCGTTGAGCCCCACCACGACCGCCCAGGGGCCGGAGCCGGGGTCGACGTCGTAGCCCATGCTCCGGTAGGCCGACTGGGCCTCGTCGATCGCGTTGATCATGTCGACGACGGCGTAGGGGCGGCCGTTGGCGCCCGCGTCGGCCGGGACGCCGCGCGTGTCGCCGGGGCTGTCCTTGATGTCGTAGAGGAACACGAAGTCCCCGGCGAACGCCTGGCACTCGTAGTCGTGGAAGTTGTAGTTGTACGAGGAGGCGCAGTCGTCGGCCGCCGCGGTCGCGGCGTCCTCCATCGCGAACGGCTCGGCGCCGAGCGACTCGGCCGTGATCGCCTGGCGGACGGGGCTGTTGCCGGGCGCGAGCGCGGCGGCGAACCCCTCATCCGGTCCCGCGAACTCGGAGTCGCCGGGGTCGGTGAACGCGTCGAACGCGTCCTGGTCCCACGGCTCGGGCTCGGCGACGCCCTGCTGCTGCAGGTCGGGAGTCTCCTCTGGGGGTGCGGCGGCCGGCGGGGCCGCCTGGGCGGGCTGGATGACCAGCAAACTGACGAATACCGCTGCGGTGCAAGCGATCGGAAGCCTTCTCAAGACTGCCCTCCGTCCCGTTGGTATCGATACCAGCGAGTATCGACATCAGTGAGTATGGCAGTGTGGAGGGTCTTCCCGATAGACCTCAATGGAGGCGATTTCGGGACGCACGGGACCGGTCCCGCCGCGCCCCGACTACAGTGGCGGCGAACGGGAGGAGCGTGCCGTGCGCGAGCTGCGCGAACAGTCGGGGATCGTCGTCGGGCACCTGGTCGACACCAGCTTCTTCACCGTGATCGTCTACTCGCGCGAGACGAAGCGCTTCGCGACCACCCCGGTCCCCTACCGGCGGCCCGCCGCGGGCGAGGAGGTCGGCGAGGTCCGCTGCGGGACCTGCGGGGAGGAGCTGCTGCTGCGCGTCCGCAGCACCGCGGAGACGAAGCGCATTCGCAAGCGGCACTTGACGGTGGCGCTGGCGGGGCTCGCGCTGTCGGCCGTGGCGGCGGTGTTCGGGTCGCTGGTGTACCTGCCGCTGGCCGAGCCGCTGGGGAAGCTCGTGCTCGTCGCGTTCCTGGCAGGGCTGCCCGTCATGGGGATCGCGGGATGGCTGTGGTGGAAGGAGGACGGCGTGCGCCTGCACTCGGCGGGCGCGTCGACCGACCGGACGCACTGGCGCCTCGACGGGGCGCTCCCCTACCGGGCCGCTCCCTGACCGGGGTCCCACAGGCCCCGGGCGGTGCCCTCCTCGACGTGCCGCTCGTAGACGACGACCTTGCGGTGCACCACGTCGAGGCAGGCCTCCAGCTCGGCGATCTTCGCCCGCACGTCGGCCTCGTGCTGCTTGAGGAGCTTCAGCCGCTCCGCCTCGTTGCCGGGCCCGGCGCCGACGAGCGCCGCGAACTCGCGGATGCCCGCGATCGGCATCCCCGAGTCCCGCAGCCGGTTCAAGAGCACCAGCCACTCGACGTCGGCGGCGTCGAAGACCCGGCGGCCGCCGCCGGAGCGCGGGATGT
Organism: Glycomyces sp. MUSA5-2; assembly: GCF_037034145.1. Lineage (NCBI taxonomy): Bacteria > Bacillati > Actinomycetota > Actinomycetes > Glycomycetales > Glycomycetaceae > Glycomyces > Glycomyces sp. MUSA5-2. The sequence goes on along the minus strand of NZ_JBAGKG010000007.1, from coordinate 258,607 downwards.
CGCGCAGGAACAGGCCCTCGCGCTCGAAGTACCGGAGCGCGTGCACGCTCAGACCGGTCGCCTCCGCGACCTCGCCGATCGAGAGCCCCTCGTCCATGCGGGCCATCCTAGCGTGACCTCGGCATTCGCCGTACTTTAGCGATCCACCGGCGTTCACCTGTCGAAATGGTTTGTCGAACCGGCCGATCGGATGCAAGCTGGTCCGGTGCCCGGTCCGCCGCGGGCACCCCTGTGCCCACGATCCGATTGGACCGCCGTGACCGAGACCCCCCTGCGCGAGCGCTTCGGGCGCACCGACCCGGTGCTGGCCCACTGGCGCAACGCCGTGTTCACGATCTTCGCCCTCTCGGGCTTCGTGTTCGCGAACTGGGCGGCCCGGGTGCCGAACATCCGCGACATCCTCGGCGCCTCCACGCAGGAGATGGGCTTCCTCATCCTCGGCATGGCGGGCGGCGCGATCCTCGGGCTCGTCGCCTCCAGCCACGTCATCACCCACGTCGGCGTCAACCGGGCGATCCGCTGGTTCCTCGCCGCCGCCGCGGTCGGCCTCATCGCCGCCGGGCTCATCGCCGGGTTCGTCCCCGGCTTCTGGCTCCTGTTCGCGGCCCTGATGGTCGCAGGCGCGGGCAACTCGGTCCTCGACGTGGCGATGAACGTCGCCGGGGCCGCCAACGAGCGGCGCATCGGCAAGACCCTGATGCCGATGTTCCACGCCGGGTTCAGCGTCGGCACCATGCTCGGCGCCGGGTGCGGCGCGCTCACCGAGCAGCTCGGCGTCCCCGTCGCCGCCCACCTCGGCGTCGTCGGCGCGCTCGTCATCGCCGTCGACCTGTGGGTGGTGCGCTACCTCCAGCCCGCCGAGGAGCCGCACGAGACCGAAGGGGAGCCCGCGGGCTGGCGGACCCGCCTGTCCGCGTGGACCGACCCGCGGATCATCCTCATCGGCCTCATCATCCTCGGCATGGCCTTCACCGAGGGCACCGCGAACGACTGGCTCGGCCTCGCGATGGTCGACGGCTACGGCCTGACCAACCCCGGCGGCGCCGCGGTCTTCGCCGTCTTCGTCACCGCCATGACGGCCGGGCGCCTCTTCGGCGGCGCCGCCCTCGACCGATTCGGCCGCGTCCCGGTCCTGGCCGGGTCCGCGCTCCTCGCGTTCGCCGGGCTCCTCCTCGTCATCATCGGCCCCACCGCCCCGATCGCCATCGCCGGAGCCGTCCTGTGGGGCGTCGGCGCCTCCCTCGGCTTCCCCGTCGGCATGTCGGCCGCCGCCGACGACCCCCGCCGCGCCACCGCCAACGTCGCCGCCGTCGCCACCATCGGCTACATGGCCTTCCTCGTCGGCCCGCCCCTCATCGGCCTCCTCGGCGACGAAGTGGGCCTGCGCAACGCCTTCCTCGTCGTCCTCGTCCTCGTCGCAGTGGCCCTCATCTGCTCCCCCGCCGCCCGCAAACCCAAGCACCTCACCGAGAACTGACCGAGAACTGACAATGCATTGAACAGGCGGACGAATCGAATCGTCCGCATCTGCCGCCCCACTCTGCTCACGCATGTGAGAAAGAGTCCGATCAGCGTGCGTTTATGATTCCGGAACGAGTTCCTTTCCGCGGGACTGGAAGCTCGGGTCCACACGTTCCGCCGAAACGTGGGAATATCGATTTGTCCCTTCGGCGTGTTCTATGCGAATACGCAAGCACGAACACAAGGAACACCAGTCATGAAGCGCCCCGATGCTCCGTTCATTCCTCCCCGCCAACGCCGGTCGCCGGAGTCGATGCCGATCACGTGCGACGTGGTGGTGATCGGCGCCGGACCGGCCGGACTCGCCGCCGCTGCTCTGGGGCCCACCGGATCCCGCACAGTGGTCCTCGATCAGGGAAGACCGCTGCATGAGCGGGATCCGGCGGAGCCGGACGACCTGACTTCGGGAGCGGGCGGCGCCGGGCTCTATTCGGACGGGAAATTCTCGTTCTTTCCCTCTGCCACGGCGCTGTGGAACCTCGGCCCCGAATCCGCGCTCCGCACCGCTTATCTCGCATTCGCCGAGGCGCTGGCGTCGCTCGGCATCGGGACGCCCGGATTCCCGACGCTGACGGACAGGAATCGCCACCGAACCGTCGCGCGGAGTGAATTCAAGAAGGCGTATCCGTCATTCTATGTCTCACCGGAACACCGGGCATCACTGGTCGAATCGCTGCAATCGCGCAGCGGAGCGGAATTCCGGTTCGGCACCAAAGTGAATCGGATCTCGGTGCTGCCCGACGATGCCGTCGAGGTCGCGGCGAGGGACCGCGGCAGGGCCGAAACGGTGCTGCGCGCGAAGTTCGCGGTCCTCGCGACGGGGCGGTTCGGGTCGCTGTCCTGCGCGTTCGACGCCCCCGGGCACCGGCCGGTGTTCAGACGAGTCGAGCTGGGATTCCGCATCGAGCAGCCCGCCGACCGGTTCTTCCTCCGCCACGAGAACGGACTCGACCCCAAGCACATCATCCACGGCGCCCCCGGATACAGCTGGCGGACCTTCTGCTGCTGCCGCGACGGCGCGGTGGTGACCACGAGGTTCGACCGCATCACCTCCGTGTCCGGCCGCGCCGACTGCCCGCCGACCGGGAGCTCCAGCGTGGGGTTCAACCTCAGGATCCACGACCGCGCCAAGGCGGAAGCGGCACTGGAGCTCGTCCACGGCAGGGCCGGGCACCTGGACGCGGTCCGTTCGAGCCCCGTCGAGGAGTTCACCGCGAACCGCGGGCCGCTCGCCGAGTTCTACGGCGGCGACCTGAACGGCCTCCTCACCGAGGGCCTCGGCCGCCTGAGCGACGCGGTCCGGCCGCACTCGCTGGAAGGCGCGACGCTCACCGGACCCACGGTGGAAGGCGTCGGGTTCTACCCGTTAGTGAACGGGCGGCTCAACATCCCGTCGTTCCCGGTCTGGGTCGCAGGCGACCATACCGGGATCTTCAGAGGGATCACCGCGGCCCTGGTGAGCGGCGCGTTCGTCGGCTCCCAGATAGCGGAGGCCCTGCCGTCCCAACGCCGATCGATCCAAGGACAACGAACATGGACCTAGTCTCGCAGCTTCCCGTCGTCTACACGGCGCACTCGAAGCTGAGCTTCTACTGCCGCGACGTCATCTGCGAATTCGTCCTGCGCAGCGGCGCCGTTCCGCTCAACCCGTTCCGCATGTTCGAGTACTTCCTGAACGACCGCGTCGAACGCGACCTCGTCAGGCGGGGCAACAACAACATCGTGCGGATCGCCGACGAGACCTGGGTGTTCGGCGATATCTCGGACGGCGTCCTCTTCGAGATCGAGTACGCCCTCCGGCTGGAGAAGCCCGTCAGGTACTTCAGCCTGGGCACCGAACTGCGGGACATCAAGGAGATCGACGTGGACGAAGCCGCATTCGAGGCGGGCGCCCTGGAGGGCGGCCGCAGGTCCGAGGACGAGCTGCGGCGGATGATGCGGTCGGCATCGCATCCGCAGACCTGCCTCGCCGAATTACCCCCGAGCAGAGCGGAGGAGCGTTCCATGATCGGCCGGATGGTGGAGCGACCGGTGTACCTGAACTTCCTGGACCGCGAACTCGGCGAGGCCGTGCGGTTCCGGCTCAGCCACCCGGTCATGGAGCACGCTCTGAAATGCCTGCTGCTCGGCACCGCGTCCCCGCTCTACTGCGGCATATCGCTGGTCTGGGAGAACACCGGCCTCGCCGAGTCCTCCAGGCGGATCCTCGCGTCCGCCACCCAGGCCGGGGCCCTGCACCCGGTGAGCTACAAGGCGAGCGTCGAGGAGTTCTACGAGTCCCGCAGGCTCCTCTACGCCCACGACGAGGACCGCTACCCCATGTACTTCCGGGGGAACCTCCAGGCGCTGGACGCGATCCGGCCCGCCGTCATCAAGGAGGACGGCACGACTGAGAAGATCTCAGAGCAGATGCTGCTCTGGTCGATGAACAGGGGGCAGGCCGCCGACGAGGCGGAGCGGATCGCGAAGGAGTCGTCGCTCCAGTCGCTGCTCACCCGCGAGGAGGAGGCGATCACCATCGCCTACTTCAACCGGCACCTCCGGCGCATCTCGGCGCCGCCCACCGCGGCGGCGGTGGTCCGCAGGCAGATCTCCACGGCGTACTCGACGCACTACCTCGACTTCTACAACGGGGTCGTCCCCACCGGGCTCCGCGGCCTGGAGGTCTTCGACATGATGCTCTCCGAGGACTTCCCCTTATACGACGTCCAGCTCCTCGAACTGCTCCTCGCCAAGTTCGGGCTCGGCGCCCTCGTCAGCGCTCCTTGGGAGGCCGCCGAGGACGACTGGGACGCCTTCCTGGCGATGCGCGGCAGCGAATCGCACCTGCGGCTCTGCGGTCTCATCCGCCTCATCCTGCGGACCCTCGCCACGACCGCGCAGGGCTTCGGCGGCTCGCAGTTCAGCCTGCGGTCGTACGTCCAGTCGGTGATCCGGAGGATCGACGTCGAACCGGACCCCCGGCCCGAGCGTCCCGACCTCCGGATCGCCTCCGCGGAGATCGCGGCCGAGGCGATGGCGCAGACGATCGAGCACAACCCCTACTACGGAGCGATCATGGCGCAGCACCGACGCGAGCTGATGGACGAGCGGGCCGACATCCTCCTGGTCACCGCGACCCGGACAGAGACGCGGGCCGTCCTGGACGCCTTCGGCATCCGCTCGGGCGACCGGCTGCGGCGCCGCTTCATCGGCGACAACACCTATCTCGACCTCAACATCCTCTCCGGCGCCCACGTCTACCTGGTCGAGACCGAGATGGGCAGCGGCGGCGCCTCCGGGTCGGCCCTCACGATCGCGGAGGGCATCCAGGCGCTGCGCCCCAAGTCCCTGGTCATGGTCGGCATCGCGTTCGGGCTCGATCCGGCCCGCCAGCGCATCGGCGACGTGCTCGTGTCGAAGCAGGTCCTGTCGTACGAGCTCCAGCGGCGCTCGGGGTCGCAGGACCGCCGGACGGTGCTGCGGGGCGACCGGATCAGCGCCTCGCCGAGGCTGCTCGGCAGGTGCCGGTCCGCGGCCGTGGACTGGGACCAGGGGTCGGTCGACTTCGGGCTGGTCATGTCCGGGGACAAGCTCGTGGACGACGTCGACTTCCGGGACGAGCTCGCAGCGCTGACCGACGGCCAGGCGATCGGCGGCGAGATGGAGGGGGCCGGGTTGTGCGCCGCCGCGTACCGGGGCAAGACCGACTGGATCCTCATCAAGGCGGTCTGCGACTGGGCGGACGGGAGGAAGGGGTATCGCAAGGAGAGCCGGCAGAAGGAGGCCGCTCGCAAGGCGGCCTCGTTCGCGCATCACATGATCGAGGCCGGCGGCATGGTCTAGACCCGCGAATCCTGGACGGCGGCCGCGGAGACGACCATCTGGTACGCCTCCCAGAGGTCGCCGCCCTCGTAGCGGTGGGAGGCGAACTCCTGGATGTGGAGGTCGCCGTTGACGGAGACGGAGGTCCGCGCCTCTCTGAACATGGCGATGTCGGACCGGGAGTCCCCATAGGCCACGACCTGTTCGAATTCGATGGCGTGGTCCATGCAGAATTCACGGGCGAGTCGGGGTTTGTCCTCCGGCGAGAGGATGGATTCGATGTCGAGGAGTTCCCGGTGGTCCCGCGGGAAGTCGGAGGCGCAGATCGCATCGAAGCCGTATTCCTCGAATAGTTCGGCGAAGAACCGCGGCGCCATGGTGATGAGCATGGCCTTGTGGTTGCGCCGGTGGATGTCCTGGACGGTCTCTTTGATGCGCTTGAGCTTCGGGGCGGCTTCGAACGCTTCGCGGATGGTGCTGTACTCAAGGACCTTCCACAAGCCTCTGAGTCGCAAGGCGTATTCCTGTGTGGACATGTCACTGGTGGCGAACTCGTGGTCGAGCATGCGGACTTCGTGATGGATGTCGAGGCGCCTGCCGATTTCGGCATTGGCGGTAGTGGATCGCAGCAGTGTCCCGTCCATGTCAAACACGTGAAGCATTCTTCTACCCCATAGCCGAAGTCATTCGGGCCAGTCTAACTCGACACAGGGAGAATGGGATCCGACACGCATGACACGGTAGTGGGGTCCGCTGTTGAGCCGGGTGATCCGGACGGGACTGAGCGGATCAGGGAGCCAGAGGCGCACAGCGCCTTCCGTGCGCCCGGAAGGCGTGGCACTATCGCCTGATGCTGAAACTCACCGACTTCATCATCGACTGTCCGGACCCGATGGCGCTTGCGGCGTTCTATGCGGGGGTGACGGGCAGGGAGGTGGCGGCTTCGAGCCATGAGAGCTGGGCGAGTCTCGTGTTCGGCGAGATCGAGCTGGCGTTCTACAAGGTGGACGACTACACGGCGCCGAGCTGGCCCGGGGACGAGCACCCGAAGCAGTTCCACCTGGACTTCGAGGTGGACGAGTTCGCGCCCGAGCGGGCGCGGATCGAGGGGCTCGGGGCGGTGCACCTGAAGGACTTCGTCAACGACGAGGGCTACGGCTGGCAGGTGTACACCGACCCGGTCGGCCACCCGTTCTGCCTGTGCCGCAACCCCGGGTACGACTGGTCCGAGTGACAGGGCGGGCGATTCGCTCCTGATCGTCCCGCTCGTCCCTAGAATAGGCCCGGTGCACGGGTCGGGACGGGTGGGACGAGGCACACCGACCCCCATTTAGACTCTGTCTAAACTAGGAGTAGGTTTAGGGCCTGTGGGGGCCGCCCTGGCAGGGGTACGGGGCTCCCCGGCGATACAGGAGGGATAGCCATGTCTGACGACCACGAAGCCATCATTCACGACCCGGAGGCCGGAGCCGAGTCGAAGTGCCCGGTCGCGCACGGCCGCGCACCCGTCCCGGCGCAGGGCGGCGGCAACCGCGGCTGGTGGCCCGACCGGCTCAACCTGCGGCTCCTGGCGAAGAACCCGGCCGAGACCAACCCGCTCGGCGAGGACTTCGACTACGGGAAGGCGTTCCTGACCCTGGACCTCCCCGCGGTCAAGCGCGACATCGAGCAGGTCCTGACGACCTCCCAGGACTGGTGGCCCGCCGACTTCGGCCACTACGGCCCGCTCATCATCCGCATGGCCTGGCACTCCGCGGGCACCTACCGCATCCACGACGGCCGCGGCGGCGCCGGCGCGGGCCAGCAGCGCTTCGCGCCCCTGAACTCCTGGCCCGACAACGGCAACCTCGACAAGGCCCGCCGCCTGCTGTGGCCGGTCAAGCAGAAGTACGGCCAGAGCCTGTCCTGGGCCGACCTGATGATCCTCGCCGGGAACGTGGCGCTGGAGTCCATGGGCTTCCGGACGTTCGGGTTCGCGGGCGGCCGCGCCGACGTGTGGGAGCCGGACGAGGACGTCTACTGGGGCCCCGAGACCACCTGGCTGGGCGACGCCCGCTACTCCGGCGACCGCGAGCTGGAGAACCCGCTCGCCGCCGTGCAGATGGGCCTGATCTACGTGAACCCGGAGGGCCCCAACGGGAACCCGGACCCGATCGCCGCGGCCCGCGACATCCGCGAGACGTTCGCGCGCATGGCGATGAACGACGAGGAGACCGTGGCGCTCATCGCGGGCGGCCACACCTTCGGCAAGACCCACGGCGCCGGCCCGGCCGAGAACGTCGGCCCCGAGCCCGAGGGCGCCCCGATCGAGGAGCTGGGCCTGGGCTGGAAGAACGCCTACGGCACAGGCAAGGGCGGCGACGCCATCACCTCGGGCCTCGAAGGCATCTGGACCGACACGCCGACCCAGTGGGACAACAGCTTCTTCCAGATCCTGTTCGGCTACGAGTGGGAGCTGTTCCAGTCCCCCGCGGGCGCGCACCAGTGGCGGCCGAAGGACGGCGCGGGCGCCGGGACCGTCCCCGACGCGCACGACCCGTCGAAGACCCACCAGCCGACCATGCTCACCACGGACCTGTCGCTGCGCTTCGACCCGGTCTACGAGCCGATCTCGCGCCGCTTCGCCGAGAACCCGCAGGAGTTCGCCGACGCGTTCGCCCGCGCCTGGTTCAAGCTGACGCACCGCGACATGGGCCCGAAGGTCCGCTACCTGGGCCCCGAGGTCCCCGCCGAGGACCTCATCTGGCAGGACCCGCTCCCGCAGGCCGAGGGCGAGCCGCTCACCGACGCCGACGTCGCCGACCTCGAAGCGCGCATCCTCGACTCAGGGCTCACGGTGCAGCAGCTCGTGTCGACCGCGTGGGCCTCCGCGTCCACCTTCCGCGGCAGCGACAAGCGCGGCGGCGCCAACGGCGCCCGCATCCGCCTCCAGCCGCAGCGCGGCTGGACCGTGAACGAGCCCGACAAGCTCGGGGTCGTCCTCGACAGGCTCGAAGCGGTCAAGGACGCGTTCAACGCGGGCGGCAAGCACGTCTCGCTGGCCGACGTGATCGTCCTCGGCGGCACCGCCGCGGTGAAGAAGGCCGCGAAGGACGCCGGGTTCGACGTCGAGGCGCCGTTCGCGCCCGGCCGCGTCGACGCGACCGAGGAGCAGACCGACGCCGACTCGTTCGCGCCGCTGGAGCCCACGGCCGACGGCTTCCGCAACTACCTCGGGAAGGGCCACCGCATCCCCGCGGAGTTCCTCCTGGTGGACAAGGCGAACCTGCTGACGCTGACCGCCCCGGAGATGACCGTCCTCGTCGGCGGCCTGCGCGTCCTCGGCGCGAACTTCGAGGACGCCAAGCACGGCGTGTTCACCGACCGCCCCGGGCAGCTGACCAACGACTTCTTCCGGAACCTCCTGGCGCCGGGCGTCACGTGGAAGGCCGGCGACGACTCGGCCACGTACGAGGCCCACGACGACGCCACCGGCGAGGTCAAGTGGACCGGTACCCGAGTGGACCTGCTGTTCGGCTCCAACTCCGAGCTGCGGGCCCTCGCCGAGGTCTACGGCAGCGACGACGCCGCCGAGAAGTTCGCGAAGGACTTCGCGGCCGCGTGGGTGAAGGTCATGAACCTCGACCGGTTCGACCTGCGCTAAGACGCAAGCGACGGGAGAGCCGCCGGGCCCAGGGCCCGGCGGCTTTCGCGTCGCCTCACATGGATTCGCAGCGCTCCCGGAGGATCGGGACGCCGTCGCCTTCGAGTTCGTCGCAGTAGGCGCCGCGGCCGGTCATCGCCATGATGAGGGCGATGGTGCGGCCCTTGACGAGTGGGCCCGCTCCGGCCGTGAACGGGCCGTCGGACGCTTCGAGGCGCAGGCCCTTGGCGCGCTTGCCCGCGACGACGACGAAGTTCGAGCGCCGGTAGTACTCGGCCAGCGCGGTGACCGTGGCGACGGCGTAGTCGTGCCGGATGCCGAGGGGGCGCCGGATGTCCTCGCCGTGGACGACGGTCTCGCCGAGCAGCGCTTTCAACGGGATCGGCTTGGTCGTGCTGCCGTCGACGCGGTCGAACCCCTCCAGGGTCTCCTCCCAGGTCGCCCCGAGGTGCCGGCGCAGTTGCAGGTGGACCTGCGCGTCGAAGTCGAAGCGGCATTCGATGACGCCGCGCATCCACTGCCGCAGGTTGAGGCTCGCGCCGGCGGTGAGGTGGGCGAGCACCTCGCGCACCGTGAGGCCCTCGCACAGCGAGGGCGTCTCCCACGCCTCGGGGGCGATGCGGGCGAGGTCCGCGGCCAGGGCCATGCGTTCGAAGAAGATCATGTTCCAGATCCTCGTGCGCGGCAGCCGGTCGTATCGTTCGGTCATCTCCGGGGCTCCGTTCTCTCCGTCCGGTGGTGACTCGTCGGCGCTCCGGGATTCATCGGTCTCAGCCGAATTCGGCGAACGGCGGCGCGTACGCGAACGTGCCTTTCAGGCTGTCGTCCCAAGCGGTGAGGGTGCGGATCTGGAAGTAGTAGCCCCATTCGGGGTGCTCGGGCTCGATGCCGTGGTCGGCGGCGGGGACGAAGCCGAAGCGGCCGTAGAAGCCGGGGTCGCCGAGGAGGATGACGGCGGGCTCGTCGCGGGCGTCGGCGGCGGCGAGCGCGGCGTGCATGAGCGCGGAGCCGATGCCCTGGCCGTGGCGGTCGGGGTGGACGCCGATGGGGCCGAGGCCGAGGACGCGGGTTCCGGCGACGGTCCCGTAGCTGGAGACGACGTGGCCGACGACCGCGCCGTCGATCTCGGCGACGAGGGAGTGGGGCGGGGCCCACGCGTCGGTGCCGCGGAGGGCGTCGACGAGGTCGGCCTCGTGGCCGGAGGCGTGGGCGGCGCCCTTGAAGGCGGCGTCCTGGACGGCGTGGACGGCGGCGTGGTCGCGATCGGTCTCGCGTCGGATGAGTGTCACCGCACGAGTATGCCTGCTATTTCCCGAGAATGCTCCGGGCGCGGCCGAGCATGGCGGGGTCGACCATCTCGCCGCCGGGGAGGGTCGCCACTCCTCCGTGCTCCAGGGCGGCCACCACCGCTTCGGCCCAGGCGGTCTCCTCGGGGGTGGGGGCGAAGACCTCGCGGATGACCGGGATCTGCTTGGGGTGGACGGCGGTGCGGCCGCGCAGGCCGAGGGCCTTGCCGCGCTCGGTGTCGGCGCGCAGGCCGTCGAGGTCCTGGATGCGCGGGTAGACCGAGAGCATCGGGGCGGGCAGTCCGGCGGCGCGGGCGGCGACGAGGACCTGGATGCGGGCGTGGTCGAGGACGGCTTCGGCGGTGGCGCCGAGGTCGGAGCGCAGGTCGGCCTCGCCGAGGGCGAGGGCGGCGACGGCGGGGTGGGCGGCGATGGCGGCGGCGTTCTGGAGGCCGCGCGCGGACTCGATGAGCGCGGTCAGCGGCAGGCCCTGCGCGAGGTGGGCGATGACGCCGAGGTCTTCGGGCGCTTCGACTTTGGGGATGCGCAGGCCGACGCGGGCGCCCGTGGCGCGGACGGCGCGGATCTCGTGGTCGGCGCCCCAATTGACTCGGACCTGCACGTCGACGGTGCCGCTTTCGGTCCCGGGTTCGCGGTCGGCGAGCCAGGCGGTGACGTGGTCGAGGGCGGCGGCCTTCGCGGCGTCGGCGACGGCGTCCTCCAGGTCGAGGATGACGGTGTCGGCGCCGGAGGCGGCGGCCTTGCCGAAGCGGTCCGGGCGGTCGCCCGGGACGTACAGCGCGCTGACCGGGTTCATACGATCCCCTTCTCCCGCAGTCGTTCCAGTTGCTCACGGGTCACGCCGACCTCGGCGAGGACCTCGTCGGTGTCCTGGCCGTGGCGGCGGCCGGGGAAGCGGATCGCGCCGGGGGTCTCGGAGAGGCGGAACAGGACGTTCTGCATCTTGACGGGGCCGAGCTCCTCGTCCTGGACGGTCTGGACGGTGCCGATCGCCCGGTACTGCGGGTCGGCGAGGACGCCGCGTACATCGTAGACCGGGGCGACGGCCGCTTGGGCCTCCTCGAACGCGGCGACGACCTCGGCGGTGGGGCGCGCCTTGATCCAGGCTCCGACGGCGTCGTCGAGTTCGTCGGCGTGCTCGGCGCGGGTGTGGCCGGAGGCGAACCAGGGTTCGGCGACGAGGTCGCCGCGGCCGACGAGGCGCATGACGCGTTCGGCGATGGACTGGGAGGAGGTGGAGACGGCGACCCATTCGCCGTCGCCGGTCCTGTAGACGTTGCGGGGCGCGTTGTTGACCGAGCGGTTCCCGCTGCGGGCCTGGAGGGTCCCGAGCTGGTCGTAGGCGGTGATCTGGCCGCCGAGGAGCATGAGGATCGGTTCGATGATGGCGAGGTCGATGACCTGGCCGCGGCCGTCGCGGCCTGCGGCGCGGAGGGCGACCATGACGGCGTAGGCGGTGGCGAGCGCGGCGATGCCGTCGGCGAGGCCGAACGGCGGGAGCGTCGGGGGCCCGTCGGGCTGGCCGGTGAGGGCCGCGAAGCCGCTCATGGCCTCGGCGAGGCTGCCGAAGCCGGGGCGCTTCGCGTAGGGGCCGGTCTGGCCGAACGCGGTGACGCGGGCGATGACGAGCCGCGGGTTGGCCTCGCGGAGGCGCTCGGGGGCGAGGCCCCAGCGTTCGAGGGTGCCGGGCCGGAAGTTCTCGATGAGCACGTCGGCGTCGGCGGCGAGGCGCAGCAGCAGGTCGGCGCCTTCGGGCGTGCCGAGGTTGACGGTGGCGGTCCGCTTGTTGCGGCCCAGGGTCTTCCACCACAGGTTGACGCCGTCCTTGGAGGGCCCGTGGCCGCGGGAGGCGTCCGGTTTCGCCGGGTGCTCGATCTTGACGACGTCGGCGCCGAAGTCGCCGAGGAAGGTGGCGGCGATGGGCCCGGCGAACAGGGTCGAGACGTCGAGGACGCGCAGGCCCTCCAGCGGCGCGGTCATGCGGTCTCCTCTCGGGTCAGGTCCCAGGCGATGCGGAAGCCGATGCTGCTGGACCGCTCCAGGCCCAGGCCCGGGAGCAGGAACTTGAGGCTGAACGACGGGTCCCGGAGGCCGCCGTCGGTGTACCAGTCGGAGCCTTCGGAGCGGTGGGCGCTGCCGCCCTTGAGCATCGCGAAGCGGGTGATCCCGTCGGTGTGCTCGCTCTCGGTCCAGTTCCACACGGCCGGTTCGCGGCGGGTGAAGCCTGGTTCGGCGGCGGCGAGCTGCCATTCGAACTCGTCGGGCAGGCGGGCCCCGGCCCACGCGGCGTAGGCGCGGGCGTCGGCGAGGGAGACGCCGGTGACGGGCGCGGCCGGGTCGGCGTCCTCGGTGCCGCACAGGAACCGGTGGGGCGTCGGCGGCCGGTAGCCGGAGCGTTCGAGGAACTGGCGGTACTGGCGGACGCTGACCTCGTTGGCGGCCACGGCGACCGGGCCGGTCTCGCACGAGACGACCTCTTCGCGGGGGTCGTGGAGGCGCGGGGGCAGCGGCTTCCACTCCTCGACGTAGGGCGCGCCCTGGTAGAAGCCGGTCTCGCGGCGCCGGAACGTGACGGTGAGGCGGTGGGTCCCGGGGGCGGGCCGGACGGCGGTGTTCGGCGGCAGGTGGAGCGCGGACCGGCCCGGGCGCACGCGGACCGCTTCGCGGGCGGGGAAGCGGGCGTCCCCGGAGCCGGGGTCGGCGGCGGCCGTGGCGAGGAGCCCGTCGAGCCATGCGGGGGCCTCGGCGCCGGGGGCGAGGTCGAGGATGCCGGCGATGCCGCGGCCGGGGACCTTGACGGCGCCGGTGACCTCGGTCCCGGCGGTCAGGTCGAAGCGGCGGCCCGCGGCGGGCGCGGCGAGCGGGGTGCCGATCCAGTCGATGTCGCGGCGGTTCACGACCGTCCACAGTGTGAGGTCGCCGCGGGTCCAGCGGGAGGCGTACACCCCGGCGGTGACCGCTTCGGGGGTGGCGCCGTCGAGCGGGGCCCATTCGCCTTCGGCGAGGACGTCGGCGAGGGCGCGCTGGACGCGGAGCATCCGGCGCAGCGTGGCCTCGTCGCGGCGGTTCCAGCCGACCCACACGCCGAAGACGGCGTCCCACACGAGGATCCCGGTGCCGTTCATCCACGCGGACTGGAGCTCCCCGGAGTGGTCGCGGTTCCAGCGGCGGATCGAGTGCATCATGTGGCGGCGCTCGTACCAGTGCGCGCGCTGCACGCCGGGCGCCTCGGAGTCGGCGAACCACTGGGCCCACGACAGGAGGTGGTCCTCGATGCGCGCGTTGGGGACCCGGGACTCGCCTTCGAGGACCTGCGGCGGGTCGGTCGCGGTGAGCGCGCGGGTGAGGTCCGCGTTCCCTTCCTTGAGGGTGTCGAGGAAGACGCCGTCGGCGCCGATGCCCTCGCAGAGGTCGGCGAGTTCTTCGGCGTCGGTGCGGCCGGTGCGGCGGGTGCCGGTGTCCCACGGGTTGTAGTCGACGAACACGCGCAGGCCGCGGTCGTGGAACTCGCGCACGAGCGCTTCGAGGCCGGGCACGTCGCGGTAGAAGTCGAACTGGTTGCGGTCGTCGATGCCGATCACGGGGTAGGCGTGCCACAGGACGAGCCCGTCGAGGCCGCCTTGGCCCGCGATCGACTCCAGGAACCGGTCGACGGTGAACCGCTGCTCGGCGTGGTCGAACAGCCGCTCGTCCCACAGCCACACCTGGGCGACGGCGAACGCGCGGGACGCCCACGCGGTGCGCGGGTCCTCATACGCTTTGCCGCTGTAGGCGAGGCGGGCGCGGGCCTCGTCGCGCCAGGCGGCGAGGTCGTCTCGCCAGGCGGGCCAGTCGGCGGGGTCGTCGGGTGCGGCGAAGATCTTCGCGATGTCCCCCGCCTCGGGGTCGATCTTCCCTCCGGCCGGCAGGACGGTGGACCGGTCGATGGGCCGGGGCACCAGCGGGTCGAACGTGTTGGTGGCGGCCTCGTCGGGATCAGCGTGCGTCACGGAACTCCCGCACCTCCTCCAGGGTCGGAATGGACGGGACGGCGCCCTTGCGCTGCACGGCGAGCGCCGCGGCGGCGGTCGCGAAGCCGGTGGCGGCCACGAGCGCTTCGAGGCCGGTCCCGGAGGGATCGCCGCCGAGCGCGGCGGCGAACGAGCCGACGAACGTGTCGCCCGCGCCGGTGGTGTCGACGGCGTCCACGGTGTAGCTGGGCACCCGGACGGGCTCCTCGCCGGGGACGCCGACGAGGGCGCCTTCGGCGCCGAGGGTGACGATGACGGCGCAGCCGCGGGCGGTCAGGACCGCCGCGGCGTCGCCGGGCCCGGCGAGTTCGGCGGCCTCGTGCTCGTTGACGACGAGGACGTCCACGTCGTCGAGGAGATCGAGCGGCACGGCGCCGCTGGGCGCGGCGTTGAGGACCACGCGGGTCCCGGCGGCCTTCGCGGCGGCGACCGCCGCGGCCACCGTGGGCACGGGCGTCTCCAGCTGGAGGACGAGCACGTCGGCGGTACCAATCGCTTCTTGTTCGGCCGCGGTCAGGTCGGTGAGGAGCGCGTTCGCCCCGGAGTCGACGACGATGGAGTTCTCCCCGCGCCGGTCCACGAAGATCGCCGCGGTCCCGGTGGGGGCGTCGACGCGCCGGTCGAGGAGGTCGATCCCGGCGTCGCGGGCCTCGGCGGCGAGCCGGTCGCCGGAGGCGTCCGCGCCGAGGGCGCACACGAACCGGGTGGGGGCGCCGGCGCGGGCGGCGGCGACGGCCTGGTTGTTGCCCTTGCCGCCCGCGAAGGACGCGAAGCCGCGCGACAGGACGGTCTCCCCGGGGGAGGGGATGCGGTCGACCTCGTAGACGAGGTCGAGGTTGGCGGAGCCGAGCACGAGCACGGTCATCGGGACGCCTCCAGGGTGCGGGCGGCGAGGGCGGTGAACCGGGCGCCGGCGAAGCCGGGCACGGAGGTCGCGTAGCGGTCGTCGAGCGGTGCGATCCATTCGGCGGGAAGGGCTTTCGCGCCGGTCAGGGCCCCGGTGAGGGCCCCGGCGGTGGCGCCGACGGAGTCGGTGTCCCAGCCGCCGGAGACGGCGAGGGTGATGGTGCGGTGGAAGTCGCCGCCGCCGCGGGCCAGCGCGAACGCCAGGAGCGCGGCGTTGGGGAGCACGTGGACCCAGTGCAGGTGGCCGTATTCGGCGTGGAGCGCGTCGATCGCGGCCTCGTCGGACAGGTCGTCGTCGGCGAGGGCGATGCCGCGCGCGATCGCGGCGAAGTAGCGGCTGCGGGGCGGCACGACCGAGAGCCCTGCCGCGAGGACCGCGTCCACTCCGGCGCCGGTGACGGCGGCGGCGCTGGCTGCGGCGGCGAACATGGCGCCGTAGATCCCGTTGCGGCCGTGGGAGAGCCGGGCGTCGGTCCAGGCGAGCAGGGCGGCGTCGACGGGCAGGCCGGGGCGGGTCCAGCCGTACAGGTCGGTGCGGATCTGCGCGCCGATCCAGTCGCGGAAGGGGTTGCGGACCGCGGCGGCGCGCTCGGGTTCGACGCCGTCGAGGAGGTTGCGGTAGGCGATGCGCTCGGCGGTGAAGACGCGGCCGCCGGGGAGCAGGTCGAGCCAGGCCTGGGCGACGTGGTCTGTGGTGAAGCCGGGACCGTGCCGCTCAAGGAGGGTGAGGGCGATGAGCGGGAAGTTGAGGTCGTCGTCCTCGGGCATGCCGTCGATGTGCTCGGCGAGGCTGGTGGGCCGCGAGCGCCGGTTCCACGGGTACTTCGCGGCGATGTCCGGGTCGAGGCCCTGCTCGGTGAAGTAGCCGTTCAGGGGCCAGTTGCCGGTGGAGCGGGCGATGGCGCGGATGCCGTCGAGGCTGATCTTCTCGACGGGTTTGCCGAGGAGGCATCCGGCGGCGCGGCCGAGCCAGGCGCCGAGGACGCGGTCCTGGATGTCGGCGGGTTCGGGGAGCTCCGGGGGCGTGGCGCGCGCGAGGACGGGGCCGAGGTCGTCGGGTTCGACGTCGGCGAGGCCCGGCGGGTCGGGGAGGCGGTCGAGCTCGTCGAGGAGCTCGCGGGCCAAGGCGCGCAGGGCTTCCGGGGCGGGCTCGGGGGTCGCGCCGGAGACGGGCGCGGCAGTCGAGCCGCCCGCGGCGGTCCAGCGGTCGCGGATCGCGGCGGCGGCGCGGCCGTCGAGGCGGGCCGCTTCGAGCGCGTGCGGGACGAGGTCCTCGGGCTGGGTCCAGGAGAGCCGGATCATTCTGCGGCCCCGGCGTAGGCGGTCCGGGCGGCGGCGACTTCGGCGGCGCGCTCGGCGTCGCGGGCCCACACGTCGCGGGCGACGGCTGCCATGGCGGGGCCGGTGGCGGTGACGTCGATGCGGCTGGCGTCGGAGACGTCCGCGATCCAGTCGGCGGGGACGGCGGTGAGGCCGCCGAGGGCCCCGGCGATCGACCCGGCCATGACGGCGATCGAGTCGGAGTCGCGGCCGTAGTTGACGGATCCGAGGACGGCCCCGCGGTAGTCGCCGCGGGCGGCGACGAGCATGCCGAGGGCGATCGGGAGCTCCTCGATGGCCTTGGTGCGGCTGGGGATGCGCGCGTCCATCGCGGGGGCGCGGTAGTCGGGGCCGACGGTGTCGAACGGCTCGACGGCGCGGCGCAGGTCGGCGAGGCCGCCTCGCCAGTCCGTGATCCCTTGGGCGGCTTCGGTGACCGCGGCGATGGCGTTCCGGGTGCCGTCCTTCGCGAGGCGCAGCGCGGTGGCGACGACCGAATCCACGGACGCGCCGGGGCGCATGGCCTCGGCGACGGCGGCGGCGTAGACCCCGGCGGCCTCGCGCCCGTAGGAGGACTGGTGGGCCCCGGCCACGTCGATGGCCTCGGCGTAGGCGCCGTCGGGGCTCCCGGCGTTGACGATCCCGATCGGCGCGGCGTACATGGTCGCGCCGCAGTTGACGATGTTGCCGACCCCGGCTTCACGCGGGTCGATGTGCCCGTAGTGGAGGCGCGCGACGAGCCACTTCTCGGCGAGGAAGATCCGGTGCAGCAGCAGCGCCTCGGACTCGAACTCGGGGATCCACCGCTTCTCCCCCATGAGCAGCGGCACCAGGTGGGCCGCGACGTCGTGGGCGGTGAGGTGGTCGCGGACGGTCCCGTAGACGTCGACGAGCGCGCAGGTCATGAGCGTGTCGTCGGTGATGTGCCCGTCGCCCTTGTGGTACGGGGCGATCGGGCGGGCGTTGCGCCAGTCCGCGTTGAAGGGCGGCACGATCCCCTCGATGAAGCCGCCGTACCGCCGCTGGATCGCCTCGGGCGTGTTCCCTTCGGCGGCGCCGCCGAGCGCGTCGCCCACCGCGGCGCCCGCGAGCGCGCCGGTCGCCTTGTCGGTCAGGACGTCGTGCAGCGGTGCGGTGGCCTGGGTCATCGTGTCTCCTTGATCGGTTCGGGTGCCCGCCGGGGCCGGGGCCCCGGCGGGACGGGGTGGTGCGGGCGGGCGCTAGCCGAGGCTGTTCCAGCCGTCGGTCAGCTGCGTCGTGAGCTGCTCGGCGGTGATCTCGTCGGCCAGGTACTGCTGGAGGGCCGGGGTGGCGTACTGGTCCTTCCACTGCGGGTAGTTCACGGCCGACTGGAACGGCGCGGCCGACAGGCCCTCGCCGGAGGCGAGGATCGCGTCCCAGCCGTTCTCGCCCGCGGTCTGCTCGGCGACGAGGTCGCGCGCGGCCGTGGAGGACGGGATGAGCCAGTCGCCCTGGGCGAGCGCGGCCTGGTGGTCGGCCTGCATGAAGAAGTCGATGAACGCGGCCGACTCCTCGACGTGCTCGGACTCGGCGGCCACGGACATGGTCTGCGGGTTCGCGGCCTGCACGGCCCCGGCGGTGCCCGCGAGCGGGGGCAGGACCGCCCAGTTGAAGCCCTCGGGCGCGGACTCGGTGATCTGCTGGGCGATGTAGTTGCCCGCCACGTACATCGGGTACTTGCCGTCGAAGAAGCCCGGCAGGACGTCGGAGCCGGACTGGGTCAGCGAGACCGGGTCGAGCGAGCCGTCCTCGTAGGCCATGGCGTGGATGCGCTCGGGCACGGCGAGCTCGTTCGCGCCCACGTTGATGGCGTCGCCGTCGAAGTAGGTGCCGTCGAAGCCGAGCGAGAGGTTCATGACCGCGGCGGTGGGCTGCTGGAGGCCCCAGCCGAGGCCGAAGCCGTCCCCGGCGACCTGGCCGGCGAGGGCCTGGAAGTCGTCCCAGGCGAGGCTGTCGCCGGTGGGGAGCTCCACGCCCGCGTCGGCGAACGCGTCGGTGTTCGCGAAGACCACGTAGGACTGGAGCAGGGTCGGGGCCGCGACGATCGAGCCGTCGGAGGCGGTGACGGTGCCCCAGATGTCGTCCGAGACCGCGGACTTCGTGTCGTCCGAGAGGTAGCCGCTCAGGTCGGCGAGGTAGCCCTGCTCGGCGAAGCCCATGATGTCGGCGGACTCGTCGTGGATGATGTCCGGGGCGGTGCCGCCCTGGAACTGGGTCACGAGCTGGTCGTGGACGTTGTCCCACGAGCCCTGGACGAGCTCGACCTGGACGTCGGGGTTGGCCTCGTTCCAGGCGTCGACGATCTCCTGGGTGGCGGCGATCGTGGTGTCCTGGTAGGCGAGGGACTGGAAGGTCAGGGTGACCTTCCCGCCGTCGTCCCCGTCGTCCCCGACGCCGAAGGCCGAGCATCCGGTCAGCGCGAGGGGCAGGGCGAGCAGCCCGGCAACCGCGGCGACGCTGGCGCTGGTGCGAGTTCGCATGTCGTTCTCTCTTTCCATAGTGGTCGGCCCGGTCAGCCTTTGACCGCGCCGCTGAGGAGTCCGGCGGTGAGCCGTTTCTGAATGAGCATGAAGAAGACGAGGCTGGGCAGGCACGCGATGAGCGCGGCCGCGGCCAGCGGCCCGAGCTGGACCTGCCCCTCGGCGCCGACGAAGCGGGCGAGGGCGAGCGGCAGGGTCTGCATGTCGGGGTCCTGGATGAGCACGAGCGCGAAGAAGAACTCGTTCCAGGAGTTGATGAACGTGAACAGGCTGGTCGCGACCAGTCCCGGCGCCAGCAGCGGCAGGACGATCCTGACGAGGGTCTTGAAGCGCCCGGCGCCGTCGACGGCGCTGGCCTCTTCGAGTTCGACGGGGATCGCGGAGACGTAGCCCTGGAGCATCCACAGCGCGAACGGCAGCGCCCACACCGCGTACACCAGGACCAGGCCCAGCAGCGTGTTCACCAGGCCGATGTTCTTGAGCAGCAGGAACAGCGGGATGATGATGAGGATGAACGGGAACACCTGCGACAGCAGGATCCACCCGGTGGCGACGGCGCGCAGCTTCGTGCGGAACCGCACGAGGGCGTAGGCCGCCGGGAGCGACACGGCCGTGACGATCACCGTGGTGGTGACCGCGGTCAGGAGGCTGTTCCCGGCCGCGCGGAACAGGTCCGCGCGTTCGATCGCGGCCGTGAAGTTGTCGAAGTTCAGCGACTGCGGCAGGAAGCTCGGGTCGGGAGAGCGGATCTCGCGGTCGGTCTTGAACGCGGTGGTGAGCAGGAAGACCAGCGGGAACGCCAGGAAGCACATGTACGCGAGCAGCGCCACGTACTGGAGCGGGCGGGCGACGGGGTTGCGCATCGACTTGGTGGTCATGAGGTCCGGCTCCGCATCTGGGCGCGCAGGTACAGGAACAGGAACGCGCCGATGAGGATCACCATGACGTTGCCCATCGCGGCGGCGTAGCCGAAGTTGCCGTACCGGAACGCCTCGTTGTAGGCGAACAGGCTCGGCAGCATCGTGGTCCCGCCGGGGCCGCCCGCGGTCAGGACGAACACGAGCGCGAACGAGTTGAAGTTCCAGATCAGGTCGAGCGTGGTGATCGCGGTGATGATCGGGCGCAGCGCCGGGAGCGTCACGTGCCAGAACCGGCGCCAGGTGGTGGCGCCGTCGATCGCGGCGGCCTCGTTCAGCTCGGCGGGGACCGACTGGAGCCCGGCCAGGAGCGTGATCGTGGTCTGCGGCATCCCGGCCCACACGCCGACGACGATGACGACGGGGAGGGCGATCGCCGACTCGCCGAGCCAGTTGATCGAGGACGGCAGGCCCAGCGACTCCAGGGTCCGGTTGACCGGCCCGTAGTTCGGGTTGAGCATGAGCTGCCACATGATCGCGATGATCACCGGCGGCATCGCCCACGGGATGAGCGCGAGCGTGCGGGCGAGCCAGCGCAGCCGCAGGTTCAGGTTGAGCAGCAGCGCGAGTCCGAGGGAGGCGAGGAACTGGAGGATCGTCACCGAGAACGCCCAGATGAGGCCGATCTTGAACGAGTTCCAGAACAGCTCGTTGCCCGCGAGCGCGGTGTAGTTGTCGAGGCCGTTGAAGTGCGTCTCGACGTTGAGCCCGGCCTCGGCATCGGTGAAGCCGAGGAGCACGCCGTACACGAGCGGGTAGACGCTGAACAGCATCACCGGCAGCAGCGCGGGCAGGACCAGCAGCCACGCGTCGCGGCCCTCGGTCGAGCGGCGGCGCCGGCGCGGCGGTGCGGGTGCGGCGAGGGCGGTCATGCCGGACCTCCGGTGGATTCGCGGACCGACAGGGCCGGGGGGATGACGATGCGGCTGACGGGGGCGCCGGGTTCGGCGATGCGGCGGATGAGGAGCTTCGCGGCGGCCTTGGCGCGCTTCGCCGAGCCGAGGTCCACCGAGGTCAGGGACGGGGTGGCGAGTTCGGCGGCGTCGGTGTCGTCCATGCCGACGACGGCGACGTCCTCGGGGACGCGGCGGCCGGCGGCGGCGAGCTCTTTGAGGGCGGCGACGCCGAGGAGGTCGTTGGCGCCGATGATCGCGTCGGGGCTGGCCTGGGCCAGGAGCGCGGCGGTGGCCTTGCGCCCGGCCTTGTACGTGAACGCCGAGGCGGTGACCTGGAGTTCCGCGGAGGTGGCGAGTCCGAAGCGCTCGATCGCGGAGAGGTACCCGGCGAGGCGGGCCGAGCCGGGGACGGTGTCGACGGGGCCGTTGACGAGCGCGATGCGCCTGCGGCCCTGGGCCACGAGGTGCTCGACGGCGAGGCCGATGCCGGTGGCGGAGTCGGCGCGCACGTTGTCGAGGGCGACGTCGGCGGGGAGGGTGCCGATGACGACGATCGGGAGGCGGCTGGACTTCATGGCCTCGACGAGGTCCTCGGTGATGCGCAGGGGGCTCATGAGCAGCCCGTCGGCGTAGCCGCGGTTGAGGCTGGTGACCAGGTCGATCTGCGACTGCGGGTCGGCGCCGGTGGAGGAGACGACGAGCCGGTACCCGGCCTTGGCGACGATCCCGGTGACGGTGCGCATCATCTGCACGTAGACGGGGTTGCCGACGTCGGCGACGGCGAGGGTGATCTGGTCGGTGCGGCCGGTGCGCATGGTGCGGGCGCTGGCGTGGGGGACGTAGCCGAGTTCGGCGGCGGCCTCGCGGACTTTCCGTGCGAGTTCCTCGGAGGCGGAGCCGCCGTTGAGGACCCGCGACACGGAGGACACGGACACGCCGGCCTTGGCGGCGACGAGCTGGAGGTTGGACTTCTGCGTCTCAGCCATCCTGATCCTTGCGGGTAGGAGGGGTTTGGGAACGTTCTTAAGAACGTTTCCAGGAACGATACCAAAGATTCTCGGGAACGCAACAGCAGTCACACCGGTATCGCGGCGGCAATCGTTTTCGCAGGCAGGACGAGAACAGCGCGTCCACGGAGGATGCCGTGGACGCGCTGGGGAGGCGTGCGGGTCTAGGCGGGCTGGACCGCGCGCTCGGCGGCGAGGAAGTCCTCGCGCTTGCGGTGGTGGAACCAGAACGGGGCGAGGGGCACGACGGCGCAGACGAGCGCGAGGAGCGTGGTGCCGAAGCCCCAGCCGAGGCGGCGGCGGATGACGAGGGTGGAGCCGACCAGGAGCACGAACAGGGCGCCGTGGAGCGCGCCGAGCGGCATCACCAGGTCGATCTCGGAGACGCGGCTGAGCACGGACCCGAAGACGAGGAGGAGCACGAAGGACCAGCCTTCGGCGAGGGTGAGCATCCGGTACAGGAAGACGGGGTTCTTTGCCACCGCGGGCCCCTTTCAGAGTGGTTCCGCGCCGAACCTAGCACCGGCCCCGCGGGGGCGGCCCCGCGTGGAGTGCGCCTGCGCCGCAGGCCACCCGCGGCGGCCGGTCCGGGGCTCGCGACCTGCCCGCCGGACCGCGGGATCCCAGGTTCGCCAGCGCCCGCGCCGGTGCGCGGCGACGCTGGAAGGAGCCGCTGCACGAGGAGGAACGATGTCCGATCCCGAGATGCTCGCCGACCGCGGCCGGCCGGCCGTCAGGGTCGAGCGGCGCTACGACCACCCGATCGACCGCGTCTGGCGCGCGGTGACCGAGCCCGCACAGCTCGCGCAGTGGTTCCCGTTCGGCGCCGAACTGGAGCTGCGCGCGGGAGGGAGGGCCGACTTCGGCGAGGGCGGCGAGGGCGAGGTCCTCGCCGCGGACCCGCCGCGGCGCCTCGCGTTCACGTGGGGCGGCGACAGGCTGGAGTTCACGCTGACCGAGGAGGACGGCGGGACCCGGTTCACGCTGCTGCACGGCTTCGACGACCGCGGCGGGGCGGCGAGCTTCGCGACGGGGTGGGAGCAGTGCATGGCGGGCCTGGACGAGGTCCTCGCCGGCCGGACGCCGGGCGACCCGGGCCGCGGCGAGGCTCGCCACGAGGAGCTGGCGGCGCGCTTCGGGCTCGGCGAGCCGCAGGTGGATCAGAGCCCTGACGGGTGGACCGCGCGGTTCGAGCGGCAGCTCGTGTGCCCGGCGCAGGCCGCGTGGGACCTGTTCTTCGGCGGGAAGCGGGCCCCGGGGGTGGGCGCGGAGTTCCGGGCGCCGCAGGCCCCGCATGTGCTGCTGGGGACCGTGACCGAGTGCGAGAAGCCGGAGTCGTTCGCGTTCGTCGTCGCTCACGGCGAGCCGGGCGGGGAGGTGCGGCTGCGCCTGGGCGAGGGCACCGGGCACGGCGCGCGGCTGTTCCTGGAGGTGCGCGGGACCGATCCCGCGGAGCTCGACGCGGCCGTCGAGCAGTGGGGCGCCGGCGCGGTGGAGCACGTCGCCGCCGAGGCCGCGCGGCTCGCGGCGGCATAGCGGAGGGCCCCGCCGGAGACCGGCGGGGCCCTGTTCGTTCCGTTAGAGCGCGCGGCTCTTGAAGGAGCGCAGGCGCAGGCTGTTGCCGACCACGAACACGCTGGAGAAGGCCATGGCCGCACCGGCGAGCATCGGGTTGAGCAGGCCGAGGGCCGCGAGCGGGATCGCCGCGACGTTGTAGGCGAACGCCCAGAACAGGTTGCCCTTGATGGTGCCGAGCGTGCGCCGCGACAGGCGGATGGCGTCCGCCGCGCCGCGCAGGTCGCCGCGGACCAGCGTCAGGTCGGCGGCCTCGATCGCGACGTCGGTGCCGGTGCCCATCGCCAGGCCCAGGTCGGCCTTGGCGAGCGCCGCGGCGTCGTTGACGCCGTCGCCGACCATCGCCACCACCTTGCCCTCGGCCTGGAGCTTCGCGACGGCCGCGACCTTGTCCGCGGGAAGCACCTCGGCGATGACCTCGTCGATCCCGACCTCGGCGCCGATGCGCTCGGCGACGGCCTTGTTGTCGCCCGTCAGCAGGACCGGGGTCAGCCCGAGGGCCTTGAACTGGGCGACCGCTTCGACGCTGGTCGGCTTCACCGTGTCGGCGACGACCAGGACCCCGCGGGCCTCGCCGTCCCAGGCGACCGCCACGGCGGTCTTGCCGCCGCGCTCGGCCTCGGCCTTCGCCTCGGCGAGCGCCGGGTCCAATTCCAGCTTCCAGTCCGCGAGGAGGCTGTCGCGGCCGACGACGACGTAGTGCCCGTCGACGACGCCCTGGACGCCCTTGCCCTCGACGTTCTGGAAGTCCTCGACCACCGGGAGTTCGACCTCGGCGGCCGCGCCCTTCGCGATCGCCTGCGCCACCGGGTGCTCCGAGGCGTGCTCGATCGCCCCGGCGAGCCGCAGCAGCTCGGCGCGGTCGGTGCCTTCGGCGGCGACCGCGTCCACGAGGGTCATCTTCCCGGTGGTGACGGTGCCGGTCTTGTCGAGGACGATCGTGTCCACTTTGCGTGTGGACTCCAGGATCTCCGGGCCCTTGATGAGCACGCCCATCTGGGCGCCGCGGCCGGTGCCGACGAGCAGCGCGGTCGGCGTCGCCAGGCCCAGGGCGCACGGGCACGCGATGATGAGGACCGCGACGGCGGCGGTGAACGCCGAGGCCGCGGGGAACCCGGCGCCGAGCCAGAACCCGAGCGTGCCGACCGCGATCGCGATGACCACGGGCACGAAGATCCCCGAGACCCGGTCGGCGAGGCGCTGGACCTCGGCCTTCCCGGACTGGGCCTCTTCGACCAGGCGCGCCATCTGCGCGAGCTGCGTGTCCGAGCCGACGCGGGTGGCCTTGACGACGAGGCGGCCCCCGGCGTTGACGGTGGCGCCGGTGACCGGGTCGCCCTCGGCGACCTCCACGGGCACCGACTCGCCGGTGAGCATCGACGCGTCGATCGCGGAGGTGCCGGAGACGATCACGCCGTCGGCGGCGATCTTCTCCCCCGGCCGGACCACGAACTCGTCGCCGACCGCGAGCTGCGCGATCGGCACTCGCGTCTCGGCGCCGCCGCGGAGCACCGCGACGTCCTTGGCGCCCATTTCGAGCAGCGCCCGCAGGGCCGCGCCGGCCTTGCGCTTCGAGCGCTTCTCGAAGTACCGCCCGGCGAGGATGAACATGGTGACGCCCGCGGCCACTTCGAGGTACAGGTTCGAGGCGCCGTCGCTGGGCTCGACGGTGAACTCGAACGGGTGCTTCATGCCCGGCGTCCCGGCCGTCCCCCAGAACAGCGCGTAGACCGACCACGCGAACGCGGCGAGGGTGCCCACGGACACGAGCGTGTCCATGGTGGCCGCGCCGTGGCGGAGGTTCGTCCAGGCGGCCTTGTGGAACGGCCAGGCGCCCCACAGGATCACCGGCCACGCCAGCGCGAGCGAGAGCCACTGCCAGTACTCGAACTGGAGGGCCGGGGCCATCGACATGGCGATGACCGGGACCGACAGGACGATCGAGGCGATGAGGCGGCCTCGCAGCGAGGTCAGCTCGGGGTCGGGGCGGTCGGCCTCGTCGGCCTCCGGCTCGGGGGCCTTGGGGACGGCGGCGGTGTAGCCGGTCTTCTCGACCACGGCGATGAGCTCGGCCGGGTCGGTGCCCGCGGGGGCCTCGATCTGGGCCTTCTCGGTGGCGTAGTTGACGCTGGCGGTGACGCCGTCGAGCTTGTTGAGCTTCTTCTCGATCCGCATGGCGCAGGAGGCGCAGGTCATGCCGCCGATTTCGAGTTCGATGCGGTTCGCGGCGGCGGGGGCCGATGCCATGGTCGTCCTTCCTTCTGCTCGTGCGGCTTAATTGTCGTCGTGCGAGGGCTCGTCGGCGTCGTGGCCGTGGGGCTCCTCGCCCGTCGCGTCCCCGGCGGGCTCGGTGCCGTCGGTGTCGAGGACGAAGGGCGCGGTGTGGACCTGGCCGTCGACCTGGAAGTCCAGGTAGAGCAGGTACCGGCCCTCGGTGGGTGCGGCAGTGGCGAACACGATCTGCGGTCCCGAGGTGGTGCCGGGCTCGGGCTCGTCGCCTTCGGGGTGGACGTGCAGGTAGCCGAGGTCGCCTTCGCGGAGGGCCACGAGGTGGCCCCAGGCGCCGAGGTACGGCTCCAGGGCGGTGACGGGCGCGCCGTCCTTCGCGACCTCGACGGTGAGTTCGGTGGTCGTCCCTGCGGCGAGGTCGCCGGTGAGGGTGACGTCGAAGCCGTCGACGCTGGCGGTGCGGGTGACCGGGTTCTCGGCGCGGGGCGTGTAGTCGCCCGCGACTTCGACGGTGCGCGTGAGGGTCACGTCGAGTTCCTCGCCGGTGTCGCCGGGGACGAAGTCGGCGAAGACGCGGTAGGTGCCGGGCTGGTTCCAGGACCAGGGCAGGGACCAGGTCTCGCCGTCGAACTCGGGGTGGACGTGCCGGAACTCGGCGCCGTCGGCGCGCACGACGATGAGGTGCAGGTCCTTCTCGTGGGACTCGGTGTACTGCTTGAGCGGCTCCCCGTCGGGGGCGGTGATGCCGAAGGAGAGGACGCCGTCGGCGCCGGCTTCGGCGGGGGCGGCGACCTCGCTGAGGACGTAGCCGTCCTGCTCGATCGAGAGGCCGCGGACCGGGTCGGCCTCGTGGCCGCCGTGGTCTTCCATGTCGGTCTCCGTTCCCATGTCCATGTCGTGCTCGGTGTCGGTGTCTTCGAGGCGCTGGTCGACGGCGCTGTCGGGGACGACGTTCGCGGCGACCGCGTACGCGCCCCCGAACAGCGCGGCGAGTCCGAGCCCGAAGGCGCCGAGTCGGACGGGGGTCTTCATCAGATCCGCACCGCCTTGTAGCCGGCCTCGTCGACGGCGGCGATGACCGCGGCGTCGTCGACGGCGCCGTCCGTGGTGAGGACCAGCTTGCCGGTGGCGGCGCTGACGTCGATCTTGCCAACGGGGCCGATCTTGCCGACCTCTTCGCGGACCGACATCTCGCAGTGGCCGCAGGTCATTCCGGTGACCTGGTACTCGATGACGCTCATGGCGGCTTCCTCTCTCGCTCGATCATACCCCTGGAGGGTATCTCCTTGATCTGAATTTATACCCCCTGGGGGTATAGAGTCAACAGGCGGGTCCCAGTTTTTCAAGAAACCCTCGGATTGCGCCTTCAGCGGAACCGGTGGAAAACCCCGCGCGCGGCGGAATACGGTGGGGCATGGCTGAGACTTCCCCGAACCCGGTCACCGCGCCGGAACAGCACCGACCGACGGCCCCGAGCACCGCGCCGGGCCCGGCGCCGAGCGAGCCCCTGTGGCGCGACGCCCTCGGCGAGCAGCTCCGCTCCGCCCGCCGCGACCGCGGCGAGACCCTGAGCGAGACCGCCGACCGCGCGGGCATCTCCCCCCAGTACCTCTCCGAGATCGAACGCGGCGTCAAAGAACCGTCGAGCGAGATGATCGCCGCCGTCGCCGGAGCCCTGGAGACGACGCTCGGCGACCTGGTCCTCCAGGTCGCCGAACGCATCCTCCTCGACCGCTCCACCGTCGACCGCGCGGGCACCGGGAACGGGCCCGTGTGCCGGGCGGCCTACGCGCTGGCGGCCTAGCCGCTACTTGGCCGCTTCCTGCACCTCCAGGATGTTGTCGACCAGGCCGTAGGCCTTGGCGGCCTCGGGGGTGAAGACGCGGTCCCGGTCGGTGTCGATGCGCAGCTGCTCGGCGGTCTGGCCGGTGTGACGCGCGAGGATCTGCTCCATGCTGTCGCGCACGCGCACCAGCTCGTCGGCCTGGATGATGAGGTCCGGGATCGGGCCGCGCCCCTGGCCGCCGGGCTGGTCGAGGACGATGCGCGCGTGCGGCAGCGCCGACCGCATCCCCTCGGACCCGGCCGCGAGCAGGACCGCGCCGACGCCCACGGCCTGGCCGACGCAGAGCGTGGCGACCTTCGGCCGGATGTAGCGGAGCGTGTCGTAGACGGCGAGCATCGCGCTGGGGTCGCCGCCCTCGCAGTTGATGTAGAGGTTGACGTCCTTGTCGGGGTTCGCCTCCTCCAGGTGCAGGAGCTGGGCGACGAGCGCGTTCGCCACCCCTGCGTCGATCGCGGTGCCCAGGTAGATGATCCGGCCCGACAGCAGGTGCGAGTAGACGTCCATGACGCGCTCGCCGCGGCCCTGGTCGACGATCACGTTCGGGATCATGTAGCTGCTCACTTGGCGCCCCTCTCGGCCGCGACGCGCAGGCCGATGCCCGGTCGCTCTTTCGGCGTGATCTCCTCGAAGGAGGTGACGGTCCCGTCGACGAACCCGTACTCGCGGGCCTCGTCGGCGGTGTACCAGCGGTCGCGCAGCGAGTCCTCGAAGATCCGCTCCACGGTCTGGCCGGTGTCCTCGGCGATGAGCTTGAGGACGGTGTCCCTGGTGTAGCGCAGGTCATTGGCCTGCAACTCGATGTCGACGGCGCCGCCGCCGATCCCGGCCGAGCCCTGGTGCATGAGGATGCGCGCGTGCGGGAGGACCTTCCGCTTGCCCTTGGTGCCAGCCGAGAGCAGGAACTGCCCTGCGCTGCATGCGATCCCGAGGGCCAGCGTCGCGACGTCGCACGGCACCAGCCGCATCGTGTCGCGGATCGCGAGCATCGCCGGGACCGAGCCGCCGGGCGAATGTATCCACAGTGAGATATCGCTATTGGGGTCGTCGATCGCCAGCGACAGCATCTGCGTCGCCAGCAGCGTCCCGTTGTCGTCGTCGAGCACTCCGTCGAGCACGAGCACGCGCTGCTGGTACAGCTCGCGCCGCACGCGCTCGGAGAACTGCTGCGGCCTGTTGTCTTCGCTCATGCCCCAACGATCGCCACCCGCGCCCCTCCCCCGCAATCGAATCCGCCCTGAGCGGATCTGCTCTGAGCAGCGCGGCCGCCGCGGGAGCCCTGAGGGCTCCCGCGGCGCGGCGGTTCGGATCGGAGTGCGGCTAGCCGTTGACCGCCTCGGTGATCTTGCGGGTCATCTCGGCCATGACGGGGCTCGGCGCGCCCTTGTGGGCGCGGTTCGCGGCCTCGACGGCCACGCCGACGACCGTGCGGAAGTTCTCCGCCTCGGCCGGGTCCTGGGCCTTGAGGATTCGCACGGACTCGGCCAGCGCGGGCAGGACCTGCTCGGCGAGCGACGCCGCGGACTTGGCCTTGAGCTTGAAGTCGCCCTTCTTCGAGGCGAGCACGTGCCCGACCTCGCCGGTGGCGGAGGCGTACGCGAGGGTCCCGTCGGTGGCAACTCGGTGGGCCGATCCGGCGATCCCGGCGTAGGAGAGGAGGGTGACGGCGCCGAAGGCGGCGGTGCGGATGACGGTCTTGTCCTGGGCGGTCAGGTTGACGCTCATTGTTCTTGCTCCTTGTGTGTCTCACCGGGCGTTTCCCGTTGATGGAGCAACTATCGGGGGGCACCCTGACGCGGAGCTGACGCGAGCCTGACACCGGTTCGGGCCTGCGGGCCGCGTCTGTCAGCCGATCGGGATTTTTCACCCGTTGTCCGTCATGAACGACATCCGGGTGCGTTCTTCTTAGAAGCGGGCCGGCCCGACGTCCACCAGCGGAGGGCCGGCCCGCGATCCGCGGGCATGGTTGCGATGAGTCCGGACGGCGCGCGTCGTCTCTACAGACGACACGTCAACGACCGCAAGCGGGGAGCACGCCATGACCGCCCTCTACACCTGGGACGTCTTCACCACCCTCGACGGATTCGGCTCGTTCGGCCCTGACGCCGACTGGGGCGGCTACTGGGGCAAGCACGGGCCGGAGTTCCTCGAAGGGCGCCGGGCCGCGCTCGGCGACGAGCAGCGGATGGTGCTCGGGGCCAACACGTTCCGGGAGTTCGTGGAGCTGCTGGGCCCGATCCCGGAGGCCGACCTCGACCCGGTGAACGCCCGGATGCGCAGCATGCCGACCACGGTGGTGTCCTCCACGCTGGACGGCACGCTCGGCTGGCCGGACGCGACCGTCGTGCCCGGCGACGCGGTCGAGGTCGTCGCGCGGCTCAAGGAGGAGTCGGCGGTGCCGCTGCGCTCGCACGGGAGCCTGTCGATGAACCGGGCGCTCATGGCCGCGGGGCTCGTCGACCGCGTGCAGGTGACGGTCTTCCCGGTCATCAGCGGCCGCACCGGGACCGACGCGATCTTCGCGGGCGCGGAGGACTTCGACCTCGACCTGATCGGGACCCGCACGTTCGACGGCCGCACCCAGGAGCTGGTGTACCGGCCGACCCTGCACCGCTGAAAGACGGGACGGTCCGCCTGCGGGCGTTCGCTTCAAGTCGTTTAATGGAGCCACCTACCCGAGCGAGAGGGGCCCCGATGAAGGCCGTCACCGTCACCGACCCGAACGCCGGCACCGCCGGCATGACCCTCGGCGAGCGGCCCGAGCCGCACGCCGCCGAGAACGACGTGGTCGTCCGCGTCCGCGCCTCCGGGTTCACGCCCGGCGAGCTGACCTGGCCGGGCACCTGGACCGACCGGGCCGGGCGGGACCGCACCCCGAGCATTCCGGGGCACGAGCTGGCCGGGGTCGTCGCGTCGCTCGGGTACGGGACGACCGGGCTCACGGTGGGGCAGCGGGTGTTCGGGCTCGCCGACTGGACCAGGGACGGCACGCTCGCCGAGCTGGTCGCCGTCGAGGCCCGCAACCTCGCGCCGCTCCCGGCCGACGTCGACTTCACGATCGGCGCGAGCCTACCGATCTCCGGGCTCACCGCGTGGCAGGGCCTGTTCGACCACGGCCGCCTCCACACCGGGCAGAGCGTCCTCGTCCACGGCGCGGCGGGCGGCGTCGGGTCCGTGGTCTCCCAGCTCGCCCGCGAGGCGGGCGCGCACATCGTGGGCACCGGCCGCACCGCGGACCGGGCGGCGGCGCTCGAATTCGGGGCCCACGAGTTCCTGGACCTCGAAGCCGACGACCTCGGCGACGTCGGCCAGGTGGACCTCGTGTTCGACGTCATCGGCGGCGACATCGGCGCACGCTCGGCCGCGCTGGTGCGCCCCGGCGGCGTCCTGGTCACCATCGCGGCCCCGCCGGAGGTGCGGCCCGCGGAGGGCCGTGCGGTGTTCTTCGTCGTCGAGGCCGACCGTGCCCAGCTCGCCGAGCTCGCCGCCCGCGTCCGAGACGGCCGCCTGCGCACCCGCATCGGCGCCGTTCATCCGCTGGAGGACGCCGTCAAGGCGTTCAACCCGACGGCGCGTCCGACCGGGAAGACCATCATCACGATCGGGTGAGGCACCCTCAGAGGTTGGTCATCTTCTCCATCGCCTCGGAGTAGCGCCCTCCCTGGATGCGGACCTGGGACGCGGCCCGTTCGATCGCGTCGAGGTCGTCCTTCGTGAGGTCGACCGACGCGGCGCCGAGGTTCTCGGCGAGGCGCTCGGGCCTGCGGGTGCCCGGGATCGGGGCGAGCGCTTCGCGCTGGGCGAGGAGCCAGGCGAGGGCGATCTGCGCGGTGGTCGCGCCCTTGGAGGCGGCGATCCCGGCGAGGAGGTCCACGAGGGCCCGGTTCGCTTCGCGCGCTTCGGCGCCGAAGCGCGGGATGGTGTTGCGGATGTCCCCTTCGGTGAAGGCCGTGCCCGCGTCGATGGCACCGGTGAGGAAGCCCTTGCCGAGCGGGCTGTAGGGCACGAGGCCGATGCCGAGCTCGTCGAGGACCGGCAGGACCTCGTCCTCGGGACGGCGCCACCACAGCGAGTACTCGCTCTGGACGGCGGCGACGGGCTGCACGGCGTGGGCGCGGCGGATCGTCGCCGCGGACGCCTCCGAGAGTCCGAAGTGGAGGACCTTGCCTGCGGCGATGAGGTCCTTGACGGCCCCGGCGACGTCCTCGATGGGGACGTCTGGGTCGACGCGGTGCTGGTAGTACAGGTCGATCCGGTCGGTGCCGAGCCGCCGCAGCGAGCCCTCGACGGCCTCGCGGATGTACTCGGGGCGCGAGTCGGTGCCGCGCCAGCCGCCTGCGGGGTCGATGTCGAACCCGAACTTGGTGGCGAGGACGACCCGGTCGCGCAGCGGCGCCAGCGCCTCGCCGACCAGCTCCTCGTTGACGTAGGGGCCGTAGACCTCGGCCGTGTCGAAGAAGGTCACGCCCTGGTCGACCGCGCTGCGGATGAGCGCGATGTGGTCCTCCCGGGTCCCCGAGGGGCCGTAGCTCTGGCTCATGCCCATGCAGCCCAGGCCGATCGCCGAGACCGTCAGGCCGTCGCCGAGTGCGCGCTCGTGCATCGCGGTTCCTTTCCGTTGCGGTTGTTCATCAGTCTTCGTCTCCGGCTATGGCTGGAGGAGGACCTTGATGGCGCGGCGCTCGTCCATGGCCTTGTAGCCCTCGGCGATCTGAGCGAGCGGGAGCGTGAGGTCGAAGACCTTGCCGGGCTCGATCTCGCGGCGCCAGATCAGGTCGATGAGGTCGGGCAGGTAGCGGCGCACCGGGGCGGGGCCGCCGTGGAGGTGGACGCCGGAGAAGAACAGCTCGTCGCCGGGCAGGGCGACGCCGTGGGCGACGCCCACGTAGCCGACGTGCCCGCCCGCGCGGGTCGCGTGGATGGCCTGCATCATCGACTCCTGCGTGCCCACGGCCTCGATGGTCGAGTGGGCGCCCAGGCCCCCAGTGAGCTCCTTGACCCGGGCGATGCCCTCCTCGCCGCGCTCGGTGACGATATCGGTGGCGCCGAATTCGAGCGCGAGCTTCTGGCGGTCGGCGTGGCGCGACATGGCGATGATCCGCTCGGCGCCCATCTGCTTCGCGGAGAGCACGCCGAGGAGCCCGACGGCGCCGTCGCCGACCACGGCCACGGTCTTCCCCGGTCCCGCCTGGGCGGCGTCGGCGGCGAACCAGCCGGTGCCGAGCACGTCGGAGGCGGCCAGCAGGTGCGGGATCAGGTCCGGGTCGGGCGTCCCGGGTGTGGCGACGAGCGTGCCGTCGGCGTTCGGGACGCGCGTCAGCTCGGCCTGGGCGGTGCCCATGAACTCGCGGTGCACGCAGTGGGACTGGTATCCGGCCTGGCAGATCTCGCAGGTGTTGTCGGAGGTGGCGAAGGAGCCGACGACGAAGTCGCCCACTGCCACATTCCGCACGTCCGCGCCGACCTGCTCGACGACGCCGACGTACTCGTGGCCCATCGGGTGCGGCTCGGCGACCGGCTCGACGCCCCGGTAGGGCCACAGGTCGGAGCCGCAGACGCAGGTCGCGGCCAGGCGGATCACGGCGTCGGTGGGCGCGGTGAGCGCGGCGTCGGGGCGCTCCTCGAAGCGGACGTCGCCGGGCGCGTGGATGACGGTGCCGTACATGTTCGATCTCCTCGGGTCTCGGATCGGGTCGGCCGCGGCCGACCCGCACATCATCGATCAAAGCGCGGCTGCGCGCCTGGTGGAACGCACTATCGAGAGGTGTACTGAGAGGGCACCTCTCGGCGGCGCGGGGCGGCGTAGCGTCGATCCCGTGGACTACCGGGACGAAGTGCGCGAGTTCCTGACCTCGCGGCGAGCGAAGCTCACCCCAGAGCAGGCGGGCCTGCCCGCCGGGTCGAACCGCCGCGTGCCCGGACTGCGGCGCGCCGAGGTCGCGGTGCTGGCGAACGTGAGCGTCGAGTACTACGCGCGCCTCGAACGCGGCGGCCTCGCCGGTGCTTCGGACACCGTCCTCGACTCGCTGGCGCGGGCGCTGCGGCTCGACGAGGCCGAGCGCTCGTACCTGTTCGACCTCGCGAAAGCGGCCGGGCGCGCCCCGCAGGCGCGGCCGCGGCGACGCGCGACCAAGAACTGGACGCCGCGGCAGAGCCTGGTCCAGCTGCTCGACACGATCGGGTCCCCGGCGATCGTCCGCAACGGACGGCTCGACATCGTCGCCGCCAATCGGCTCGGGCGGGCCTTCTACGACGACGTCTTCGCGAGCGCCGAGCACCCGCCGAACTTCGCGCGGTTCTGCTACCTCGACACCGAGCGGTCCCAGCGGTTCTATCCCGACTGGACGACCGCGGCGGACATCAACGTCGCGATGCTCCGCACTGAGGCGGGCCGCGACCCGCACGACAAGGGCCTCCAGGACCTCATCGGCGAACTGTCCACCCGCTCCGAGGAGTTCCGGACCCGCTGGGCCGCAAGGAACGTGCGCATCCACGGCAGCGGCCGCAAGCGCGTCCACCACGCCGTGGCGGGCGACCTCGACATGACGTACGAGGAGCTCGAAGTCATCGCCGAACCCGGCCTGGTGCTGCTCGTCTACACCGCCGAGCCCGCCTCGCCCTCGTACGAGCGACTGCAACTCCTCGCGAGCTGGACCGGCACCGAGGCGGAGCAGCAGGTGGAGGAGCAGGCCTCCTTAGTCGACCAGTCCGGAGAGGAGCTTGGCGAGCGCCGCGGTCCGCCGCTCCTCGGCGGACCCGGGGGGCTCGGCCAGGTCGCCCAGCAGCTGGGTGATGCGCGGGCGCTCCCCTGACGCGGCGACGTGCCCCAGGTAGGCGGCCGCGTGCCGGGCCCGGTTGCCGGCTGCGCGCTCGTTCATCGCGAAGGTGGCCACGACTGCGTTGAGCAGCGCGTAGACCTCCAGTTTGGCGCGGCCGTCTCCCGGCCGGTCGGCGAGCAGTCCGAGCACGTGGTCCAGGACCGCGACCGCGTTCGGGCCGAGCGAGGGGCGGGTGAGCACCAGCTCGGGCAGCCATTCGTGTCGGGTCATCACCTCGTGCAGGCCCTCCCCCACGGCCACGAGGTCGTCGACGAGGTTCCCGGTGGGCTCGGGCAGCTCGATCCCGGCGGCGGTGGCGTCGACCATGAGGTCGAGGAGGTCGTCGCGGCCGGAGACGTAGCGGTACAGCGAGGCCGCGCCGGTGCCCAGCTCCTCGGCGACGTTGCGCATCGAGACCGCGTCGAGCCCGCCCCGGTCGGCCACCGCCAGCGCGGCGGCGGTGATCTCCGGGCGGCTGCGCACGGCGGGCCGGCCGGTGGCGGCCCGTTCGGGACGGAGCCAGATCGGCTCGTCGTAGTCGGCCACATCACTCCTTCATCGTTTGCGAACAGTGTACCCGAAGGCTAGACTTTGGGAACACCGTTCGCGAACTCCACATCCAGGAGGAGCCATGAACCAGTCCCAGTCCCCCGCCCCCACCGGATACGCCGACAACGGCGGCGTCCGGATCGCCTACGAGGACCTCGGAGGGGCGGGCGGCGAGCCGCTCCTCCTCGTCATGGGCTCGGCGGTCACCAGGTTCTGGTGGCCCGAGGGCCTGGTGCGGGCCTTCATCGACCGCGGCTTCCACGTGGCGGCCTTCGACAACCGCGACTCGGGCCAGTCCACCCACTTCCCGGCCGCGAAGGCGAAGCCGGTGACCGCCCTGTTCCGCAAGGAGGTCCCGGCCTACACGGGCGAGGACGTGGCCGACGACGCCGCGGCGGTCCTCGACGCCCTCGGCTGGGACAGCGCGCACCTGTTCGGCCACTCCAACGGCGGCCTGCGCGCCCAGCGGATCGCCCTGCGCCACCCGGCCCGGGTCCGCAGCCTCGCCCTGTCGGCGAGCGTGTCCTCCGACGCGGGTAACCTGAAGCTCCTGCGCTACATCCACTTCGGGTTCGTCGCCAAGATGTCCAAGCTCAAGTTCCCCGACACTCCAGAGGGCGACCTCGCCCTGAGCATGGCCGTCTCCCGCGCCCTCGCCTCCCCCGGCTACCCCTTCGACGAGGCCGAGGCCCGCTCCCGCGTCGAGAAGGACACGGGCAGCCCCGTCCGCGACCCGAACTCGATGGGCCGCCAACTCGGCGCTCACTGGTCCGGGCCCGGGCTCGACGCGATCCACGTGCCCACAGTGGTCCTCCACGGGGACAGCGACCAGCTCCTGCGAACCAGCGCCGCGCGGGACCTCGCCGCATCGATCCCGCACGCCCGCCTGGTCCTGACCCCGGGAGTCGGCCACGACATCCCCGGCCCTATGTACGGCCGCTACGCGGAGGAGGTGAAGAAAAACGCGGATGAGGCCCGGTTGCATGCGGCGTTATACTCTGCGGCTATGGGATACAACGAAACGAGCCCCACCATCCGATGACGGCGACCGGCGAGCGCAATGCGCTCGACCCCGAGCCCATCCAGAGCCGCCTGCGGGCGCTGCTCGATCACCACCCCGACGGACCGCTCCCTGATGCGGCACTCCGCCAGATCCGCACCGAGGCGACCTTCAAACGGTCGCGACCGACGCAGACCGGCACACCGGAGGAACGGGCCCGACAGCGCGAAGCCGAGCGCACCGCTGCCCGAGCCGAACTCCTTCACCTGATCCGGACCGCCGACCCGAGTCCGAAGGGCCTGCGGGAGTTCAGCAGGCGTGTCAGGGCATCCGCAGTCTCACGCCTCCGAGTCTCCGAAATAGAGACGGCCGAGTTCGGAATGCCTGCAAGCGCCGTCAGAGCAGTCGCCGAGCACCTGCTCGACACCGGCATCATCGATGCTGAAATCCTCATCGGTCTGAACCTGCTCTCGCTCGTGCCTCGCGACGGGGACGGCGAACGCATCCGGATCTTCGCCCCGCTTGGTCGCAGGATCGAAGGGGCCGCGTTCAGGGTACTGGAGCGCATCGGACCTGCCGGGTCTCACCTGGTCTGGGCGGCTGAGCGCACACCGGCGTATCGCCGCTTGGGCGCGGTGCAGGCGATCCGGAAATTGCCGGAGCACGAATTCAGCAAGCTGCTCTGTGCTCTGCCGGTGAAGCAGTCCGCGGACCTGGTGCAGATGTTCAGCGCGCTCGACAGCAGACCCGAAGGGTTCCAAGGCGACCGGCAGTTCGCCCGCATCCTGCGCGACGCGGCCCGGCCGGGTGCACTCGGGGTCGAGCCGGAGGCGCTCGCGCTCGCGGCGCAGCTGTGGGACGAGGTGCGGTACGGCCGCTGCGCGCTGCTCGGGTTCGCGCCCGGGGAGCGGGAAGCGACTGCCGCGGGATTCCAGGCGCTGCTGGCGTCGCCGGAGGCGTCAGCTTCGGTCGATGCCGCACTGGCCGCCGAGCCGGAGGACCCTGACCTGGTCTGGTTGCGTACGCAGCTCAACCGGGCGGGGCACAGCGACCTGCCGCTGCCCCGGGGGTTGGCGGTGCGAGTGAGCGTGCCGCGGCCGAACACTACTGCCGAGCTGCGGACACACCTGCTGCTCGATGCCGTGCCGCTCGTGGAGGCGCACTTCCAGCGCGGTCACTCGGACAGGCCGGAGACGGTCCTGCACGACGGGCGCGGTCTGGAGGCGCTCGCGGAGCCGCGGGAGGTGAAGATCGGCGACACGGGCTGCGTCGAGGAGTGCTGTGGGGCATTCCGGGCGGTGATCAGTCGCCGTGGCGGCCTGGTGGAGTGGGAAGTCCGCGACACCGGATTGAAGGATCCACCGACGACCCGGTTCACCTTCGACGCAGACCAGTACGACGCCGAAGTCGCCAGGGCCACAGCTGATTTCGACTGGGAGTGGCCCGCGCGCCGCGCCGCCAGGCTCCTGCGTGAGCGGATCGAGGTCGAGCCGGAGCTGATGTCGCGCTGGCATTGCGAACTGGCGTGGACCGCTTCGTGGTCGCCGGACCGCTCCGCGATGTACTACTCGTTCTACTACCCGAAGCGGCCCTCAGGAGACGACGCCTATGTTCAGTTCTCGGCGGAGTGCGAGGTCCCGTATGTTCCGGTGCTGGACGACGCGGCGGTGACGGCGGTCGTGGACCGCATCATCGCGGACCTGAGAGCCACGGATCCGAAGTCGACGGCCCGCCTCTCCGGCGGCTCGAAGGAGTACGCCGAGGCGCTCGGCCTCCCTTGGCCGCCTTAGCGCCCTAATGCGATTGCCGCCGGGCCGGTGCCCGAGCAGACTGGCCCGGTGACGATCGCCTACGACCCGCCCGCGCTCGACGGGGAGACCCTCGACGCGCTGCTCTACGACCACCTCAACGAATGGGGCCCGAGCGACCAGTTCTACCTCGACCTGGTCATGGCCGCCGAACGCGTGCTCGACGTCGGGTGCGGCACGGAGACGATCCTGCGCCGCGCCCGCGCCGAGGGCCACACTGGCCGGTTGTGCGGGCTCGACCCCGACCCGGCGATGCTCGGGCAGGCGCAGGAGTCCGATGCCGCGGAGTGGGTCCTCTCGCCCGCTTCGGCGGCCGCCTGGGATGCGGAGTTCGATCTGGCGATCATGAGCGGCAACGCGTTCCAGTGCCTGCTGGACGACCGGGAGACGGTCGCGTCGCTGACCGCGGTCCGCCGGGCCCTCTCGGACGGCGGCCGGTTCGTCTTCGACACCCGCAACCCGGCGGCGAAGGCGTGGCGGACCTGGACGAGCGCCGAGCCGTACCGGTTCACCGATCTGCTCGGGGAGCCGATGAGCGTCGTGCAGGAGGCGGGCGAGCCCGACGGCGAGGGCGTGGTCCGGCTCGACGCGTACTTCAGCGCCTCATATTGGGATGAGCCGTTGCAAGCGAGCTGCGGCCTGCGGTTCACCGCCCCGGACCACCTCGACCGGCTCTTGGAGGCGGCGGGTCTCGCGGTCGAGGACCGCTTCGGGACCTTCAGCGGGGCCGCCTTCGACCCGGACTCCTCGGGTTCGATCATCACCGTGGCGACACCGTTCGGCCGCAAGGGGTTACGACTGCGGGCGGGCGCTGGCGGCGGGGCACTCGAAGTACGCTCAAGTCGGTCGAATCGCCCCACCGACACCCCTTGAGAGGGAAGCCTTGTCGCAGCAGCAGCTCCTCCCGCCCCCGGTCGACTGGATGCAGCTCAGGTACGGCGCCGTACCCGTGCCCGCAGGGCCGGGCGGCGCGTACGCACCGCCGGTGCCCGGCGGGTCGCCGCCGATGGCGTTCACCATGCGCAAGCCGCGCAACGTCGCGTGGGTGCAGACGCTCCTGTGGGTATTCGCGGCCGTCACCGCCGTCGTGGACCTCTTGACGGCGATCGTGATGACCCGCGACTTCCACCCGCTGAGCCTCGCCGGACTCGCCTACGCCCTGTACGCCACCATCCAATCGCTGGTCACCCCCATGCAGATCGGCCGCGGCAAGCGCTGGGCCTGGGTCTGGGCCCTCACCAGCGCCGTCATCGGATTCGTGCTGGCGGTCGGGACCACGATGGCGGGGATGACGCTGGTCCGCATGGCGCCGGGTGTGGTGCCGTTCGCGGCGGTCGTCGGCGTGCTCTACCTGGTGCTCATCCTGCTGCTGTGCTCGAAGCCGTTGCGCGAGTGGATGCTCATGCACCGCGCGCAGCGCGGTCAGGCCCGGATGGAGGGCGCGCCCGGGCCGGGCATGGCGCTCAGTGCCGTGTACCGGAGTCCTCGAAGGTCGGTCGAGCGGCCGCGCTCGCTCGGATGGGCGCAGGTCGTGTTCTGGATGGTCGCGCTCATGCCGCTGGCCTGGGCCGTGATGGGCATGTGGGCGGTCGCTGCGACCGCCGCGCTCGCGGCACTGGCGCTGACGTCGTCGATCGGCTTGAACCGGGGCCGGTTCTGGGCGCGCGTGTTCACGCTGATGTGGCTCAGCGCAGTAGGGATAGCGAGCGGCGGCGCGATCGTGCCGGGGGTGCTGCTGGCGACCGGCACGTTCGGAGTCGGCGGGGTCGAGATGCAGGCGGGCATGGCGGTGGCGCTGTCGTTCGGACTCGGGTTCGTGCTGGCGTGCATCGCGTTCGGGCTCATGTTCACGACCGGGGTGCGGCGCTGGACGCCGCCCGCGGAACTGGTACTGGTCTTCCGCGAGGCGGCGGTGCCGCAGCAGGCCGCGCGTTAGCGGAGCGGGGCGTGCGCGAAGGCGGCCATGCCTTCCGCGAAGCCGGTCTCGGCGCGGAAGCCGAGGCGGTCGGCGGCGAGGTCGGGTGAGGCGACGATGTGGCGGACGTCGCCGAGGCGGTAGTCGCCGGTCACGACAGGGGCCGGGGCGTCGGGGAAGCCCGCGGTGAGGGCGGCGGCCATGTCGGCGATGGTGTGGGGCTCGCCGGAGGCGATGTTGCAGGCGCCGGTCCAGTCGGAGTCGAGGGCGGCGAGGTTGGCGCGGGCGACGTCGTCGACGTGGACGAAGTCGCGGGTCTGGGCGCCGTCCTCGAAGACGCGCGGAGCCCGGCCGGATTCGAGGGCGCTGCGGAAGATGCTGGCGACCCCCGCGTAGGGGGTGTCGCGGGGCATGTGGGGTCCGTAGACGTTGTGGTAGCGCAGGGCGCAGACGGTGGCGCCCGATTCGCGGCCGTACAGGGTGGACAGGTGCTCGGTGTGGACCTTGGTGGCGGCGTAGACGTTCCGGGGGTCGAGCGGGGCGTCCTCGGTGACCGGGGCCCAGGCGAGGGCGGCGCCGCAGGCGGGGCAGCGGGGGTCGAAGCGGCCCGCGTCGAGGTCGGCGGCAGTACGGGGTGCGGCGCGGACGTCGCCGTGCGCGGGGCAGCGGTAGCGGCCCTCGCCGTAGACGACCATCGAGGAGGCGACGACGAGGCGGCCGGCGAAGGAGCGCCGCCACAGGGCCCGCAGGAGGTTCGCGGTGCCGCCGTCGTTGTCGGCGACGTAGGCGGCGACGTCGTCGAAGTCGACGCCGAGGCCGACGCGGGCGGCCTGGTGGCAGACCGCGTCGACGCCCTCGACGGCACGGCGGACGGCGTCCTCGTCGGCGAGGTCGCCGACGATCAGCTCCGCCGAGTCGGGCAGGTAGTCGGGGGTGTGCTTGTGGGCCGCAAGGGAATCGAGGACGACCACGTCGTCGCCGCGGGCGGCGAGGTGGCGGCAGACCGCTCCGCCGATGAATCCGGCGCCGCCGGTGACCAGTACGCGCATTGATGAGCCTTTCGGTGGTTCACCACTGCACGCGCAGTGCGGCGGCGAGGACGACGGCGACCCCGAGCTGGACCGCCAGCCACGCGCGGGGGCGCGGGAGGGCGCACCCGGCGAGGAGGACGAGGGGCATGAACGGCTGCCAGATCCGCTCGGTCTCGGCCGAGGACATGCCCGAGAGGTCCGCGACCGCGACGGCCGCGAGGCACGAGCCGACGACGATCCACATGCGGCGGTCGCGCAGCCGCGACAAGGCCACTGCGATTGCCGGGCCCAGCGCCAGCGCGAAGACCGCGAGGTTTGCGAGCAGGAAGTACCAGTACCCGCGGATCGCGGCCACGCCCGCGTAGTAGCGGACGCGCGTCGTCTGGAGCCCTTCGAGCCACCAGTACCCCCACAGCAGCGGCGCGAGGACCACTGCGGCCGCGAGCGCGCCGCCGCCGAGGAGCACGCCCCAGCGGCGGCGCCGGATGGCGACGACCAGGACCGGGAAGGCGAGCAGCGCGGCGGAGAACGACAGCATGAGGGCGGCTCCCGCGAGGAGCCCTCCGGCCGCGGTCAGGGCGGCGGCGCGGGGGCCGGTGCGGTTCGTGGCGAGGATCAGGCAGGCGACGGCGGCGAGCGTGACGCCCGCGAAGATGAGGTCGGCGGTGTTGTGCCAGTAGGCGGCCGGGGCGATGACGAGGAACGGGGCGGCGCGGCGGGCGAGGCGCTCGCCTGCGACGTCGCGGCCGATCGCCAGCGCGGCGAGGACCGCGGCGGCGACGCCGAGCTGGATCACGGTGTTCTGGAACAGAAGCCCGGAGAGGCCGAGTTTCTCTGCGCCCCAGAAGAAGAGGACGAGCCCGGGCGGGTGGGACTGGAGGTGGACCGGGTAGACGCCGTCGAGCTGGAGCTGCGTGTAGTGCGCGAGGAACGCGCCGGGGCCGCCCGCGTCGTCCACCAAGCGCGTGTTGCTCGCGTAGTGGTGGTCGAGGTCGGTCCAGGTGCGGGGGTGGGAGTGGGCGACGGTCAGGGAGAGGCTGAAGGCGACCGCGGCGAGGGCGGTCGCAAGCGCGGTCCACCGCCAGCGCCAGCGGGCCGCGGCGGCCGGGAGGAATGCGATGAGCAGGGCGCCCACGATGATCGGGGCGAGGAGGGTGGCGTCGAGGTGGGGTTCCCAGCTGCCGAACAGGGGCATCGCGCCGAGCTGGTGGCGGCCTTCGGTGACGTCGAGTTTCACTTGGCCGAGGACCCAGGCGAGGGCGAGGAGCAGGGCCCAGCCGGTGAGGACGGCGGCGGTCCGGGTCTTGGCCGTCACCGGCGCGCCCCGGCGGGGAGGCTGATCGTGAAGCGGCAGCCGCCCGAGGTGTTGGCGACGGTGACGGTGCCCGCGTGGGCTTCGATGAGGCCGCGGCTGATCGCGAGGCCGAGTCCGCCGCCGCGTTCGTCGCGGCGGCGGGCCTCGTCGCCGCGGAACGCGATGTCGAAGACGCGGGGCAGGTCGGCGTCGGGGATGCCGCCGCACTGGTCCTGGATGGACAGGACGGCGGCGCCGGGAGCGGCGGCGGCTTCGATGAGGATCGTCCCTCCGGCGGGGGTGTGGCGGATGGCGTTGTCGAAGAGGTTGTCGAGGGCGCGGCAGCATTCGCGGGCCGAGACCTCGGCGGCCGGGAGGGCCGCGAGGCGTTCGACGACGCGCACGCCTTTGAGGTCGGCGGCGGCGCTGGCCCCGGCGAGGGTGTCGGCGACGGCGTCGCGCAGGTCGACCTGCTCGCGGCCGAGCCGCAGGGAGCCGCTGTTGATGCGGGAGAGCTCGAAGAGGTCGTCGACGAGCGCGGAGAGCCGTTCGGCGTCGGTGCGGATCTGGGCGTGGTAGCGCTTGACGGCGGCGTCGTCGTCGACCACGCCGTCGTCGAGGGCCTCGGCCATGGCGCGGATGGTCGCGAGCGGGGCGCGCAGGTCGTGGGAGACCCAGGCGATGAGTTCGCGCCGTGAGGATTCGAGCGCGCGTTCGCGCCGCTGGGACTCGTCGAGGCGCCGGGAGACGTCGGCGAGTTCTCCTGCGAGCGCGGCGAGTTCGCCGGGGCCGGTGACCGCGGGGGCGAGGGCGGCGGCGGCGTGCCCGTCGCCGTCGACCATGGTGCGCGCGTAGGCGCCGACCTGCTCGGCGCCCGCGCCGATGTCGTCGCCGAGCTGCCAGGCGGCGCCGAACGCGACGCCGGAGGCGACGATGAGGACCACGAACAGCAGCACGAGGTCGTGGTAGGAGATGAACATCGCGAGCGCGGCGGTGACGACGCCGGTGGCGGCGACCAGG
Organism: Glycomyces sp. MUSA5-2; assembly: GCF_037034145.1. Lineage (NCBI taxonomy): Bacteria > Bacillati > Actinomycetota > Actinomycetes > Glycomycetales > Glycomycetaceae > Glycomyces > Glycomyces sp. MUSA5-2. Next base: position 215,693 of record NZ_JBAGKG010000007.1, on the reverse strand, counting down.
ACCGAGGAGAGCGCGACGGTCATGGTCTGGACGCGGGCGCCCCGGCCGCGGAGCGCGCGGAGGACGACGCCGCCGACGGCCCCGGCGACCGCTGAGGCGACCGCGGCAGTGGCGACGAGGACGGCGATGTCGCGCGGCGGGAAGTCGAAGGCGACCGCGAGGGCGGTCGCGGCGGCGAGCGCCACCGCGAGGATCAGCAGCGAGCCCGCGCGCCGGTTCGTCAAGCGCCGCATCAGGGCTCCCACCGGTAGCCGACGCCGCGGACGGTGGTGAGGTGGCGGGGCGCGGAGGCGTCGTCCTCGATCTTCTCGCGCAGGCGCCGCACGTGGACGGTGACGGTGGAGGTGTCGCCGATGCTCCAGCCCCACACGGTTTCGAGCAGTTCCTCGCGGCGGAAGGCCCGCCCCGGGTTGGTCAGGAAGCACACGAGCAGGTCGTACTCCTTCGCGGTGAGGTCGAGTTCGGCGCCGCCGCGGACGGCGCGGTGGGCGACGGTGTCGACGGCGACGCCGCCGCCGGTGAGGACCGCGGGGGCCGGGGCCTGGGGCGCGGCGCGGCGCAGGACGGCGCGGACGCGGGCGGCGAGCTCGCCCGGGGAGAACGGCTTGGTCACGTAGTCGTCGGCGCCGAGGTCGAGGCCGGTGATGCGGTCGGTCTCCTCGCCGCGGGCGGTCAGCATGACCACGGGGATCGCGGTGGCCTCGCGCAGGCGCTTGCACACCTCGAAGCCGTCCATGCCCGGCATCATCAGGTCGAGGACGACCAGGTCGGGGAGGGTGGCGAGGGCCCGTTCGAGGCCGGTGGCGCCGTCGGGTGCGTAGTCGACGTCGAAGCCGTCGCGGCGCAGGTAGCGGGCGACGACCTCCGCGAGGGCGGGGTCGTCGTCGACGACGAGGACGCGCGGGTCCGCTCGGGAGGTCATGGTGCAACGATGCCCGATCGCGCGGCGGTCCGTCATGCGACCGGCCGAGACTTTCGCGAACCGTAAGGATCGAGCGGGCCTGGGAGGGCCCGCGCGCCACTAGCATCGGCCCCATGCAGCGGACCCATCTCCTCGTCGTGGCGAAGTCCCCGGTCCCGGGCCGGTCGAAGACCCGGCTTACGCCGCCGTTGACCCCCGAGGGGGCCGCGGAGGTGGCGGAGGCCGCGCTCGCGGACACGCTGGAGGCCGCCGCGGGGTGCGGGGCCGACCGGCTGCTGCTCGCGCTCGACGGCGGGCCCGGCCCGTGGCTGCCGCCGGGGTTCGAGGTGTTCGCGCAGGTCGACGGCACGTTCAACGAGCGGCTGGCGGCGGCGTGGGCGCACGTGGAGGGGCCGGGGCTCCAGATCGGCATGGACACCCCGCAGGTGACGCCGGATCTCCTGGACGCGGCGCTCGCGGTGGTCGCCGAGGGCGCGGACGCGGCGCTGGGCCTCGCGGAGGACGGCGGGTGGTGGGCGCTGGGCCTGGCCCGGCCGCACCCGGAGGCGTTCGCGGACGTGCCGATGAGCACCGGCGACACGGGCCGGCTCCAGCGCAAGCAGTTGGAGGCGCTCGGCCTGGAGGTCGCCGACCTGCCGGTGCTGCGCGACCTCGACGACGCCGGGGACGCCCGCGCGGTCGCCGCGCTCGCGCCGCGGACGCGCACGGCCGGGCGCGTCCGGGACCTGCTGGGCGCCAACGCAGTCGATGTGGTCCTGCCGGTCCTGGACGAACGGGACGCGATCCCGTGGGTGCTGGAGCGGATGCCCGAGGGGTACCGGCCGATCGTGGTCGACAACGGCTCGACGGACGGGTCCGCGGAGGTCGCCGCGAAGCTCGGCGCGCGGGTGGTGTCCGAGCCGCGCCGCGGCTTCGGCGCCGCGTGCTTCGCCGGACTCAATGCCGCGACCGCGCCGGTCGTGGCGTTCATGGACTGCGACGCGTCGCTGGACCCGAGGGACCTGCCCGCGGTGTGCGGGCCCGTCCTCAAGGGCGACGCCGACCTGGCATTGGGCGCAAGGAAAGCCAGCAGAGGCGCGATGCCCCTGCACGGGCGCCTCGCCAACCGGTACCTCGCGCGGCAGGTCCGGCGCACCTGCGGTGCCGCCGTCACCGACATCGGGCCGATGCGCGCGGCCCGCAGAGAAGACCTCCTCGCGCTCGGCACCGCCGACCGCCGCTCCGGCTGGCCCCTCGAAATGGTCCTGCGGGCCGGGCTCGACGGGTGGCGGATCGCCGAACTGCCGGTCCCGTACCGGCCCCGCACCGGCCGCAGCAAGGTCACCGGCACCGTCGGCGGGACCCTCCGCGCCGTCAGGGACATGCGCGCGCAACTGGCACGGGCCAGAGCCGCCGCGAACCCGAAGAGGAGTCACCAGTGAACGACCTGCCCCGCGCCGACATCGGCGTCTTCGGCGGATCCGGCTTCTACACCCTTGCGGCGCAGGCCGAGACGTGGGACATCGCGACCGACTGGGGCCCGCCCTCGGCCCCCGTCGCCATCGCGGAGACAGCCGGGGTCCGCGTCGCGTTCCTCCCCCGCCACGGCGCCGGGCACCGCCTCCCGCCCCACAAGGTCAACTACCGGGCTAATGTGGACGCCATGCGGCAGCTCGGCGTGCGGGCCCTCGTCTCGCCGTTCGCGGCCGGGTCGCTGCGGCCCGAGATCCGCCCCGGCGACTTCGTCGTCTGCGACCAGATCGTGGACCGCACCTGGGGGCGCGAGTCCACCTTCCATGACGAGTTCACGGACGGGCCCGTGCACATCCCGTTCGCCGAGCCGTACGACCCGCGCCTGCGCCGCGTCGTCCTCGACGCCGCCGCAGAGGTGGGCGTGACCGCGCACGACGGCGGCACCGTCGTGGTCGTCAACGGCCCGCGGTTCTCCAGCCGCGCCGAGTCGCGCTGGCACCGCGAGTCCGGCTGGCACGTCGTCAACATGACCCAGTGCCCCGAAGCGCCGCTCGCGATGGAGGCGGGCATCCCGTTCGTGGGGATCGCCCTGGTCACCGACTACGACGCCGGACTGGACGAGGACCCGGACATCGAGCCGGTCAGCCAGGACGCCGTGTTCGCGGTGTTCGAGGCGAACCTGCACAAGGTGAAGGAACTGCTCGACGCCGCGATCCCGGCGCTGGCGGACGTAAGCGAAACGTAAGGACGAATCGTGGAACTCAGGACGCCCGCGGCCGTAGCCTCAGCCGCATGAGCGACACACGAAGGTTCGCGACCCTCGCCGTCCACGGCGGCGAGCCGCGGCCCGCCGCGGGCGGTTCGGTGGTCTTCCCGGTCTTCCAGGGCACGGTCTTCGAGACCGACCCGGGCGGCGGCGTCGGCGACGCGCCCTATTCCAGGCTCGGCACCAACCCGACCCAGCGGCACCTGCACCGCAGGCTCGCCGCCCTCGAAGGCGCGGAGGCGGCCGTCGCGACCGCCTCGGGCATGGGCGCCATCACGACCGCGCTCCACAGCGTCCTCGCCACGGGCGACCACCTCATCGCCGCGGGCGACTTCTACGGCGGCACGCTCCAGTTCCTCACCGAGCACGCCGCGCGCCTCGGCTGGTCGTTCGACCTCGTCGACCCCGGCGACCCGGACGCGTGGCGCCGGGCCCTGCGCCCGTCCACGAAGGCGCTCCTCACCGAGTCGATCACCAACCCGCTCACCGCGGTCGGCGACCTCGCCGGGGCCGCCCGGTTCGCGCGCGAGCACGGCCTGACGTCCCTCATCGACAACACGCTCGCCACGCCGGTCGTGTTCCGGCCGCACGCGGTCGGCTTCGACCTGGTGTGCCACTCGGCGACCAAGGCGCTCAACGGCCACTCCGACCTCACCGCGGGCGCGGTCACCGGCTCGCGCGAGCGGATCGCGCACGTCGCCGCCGTGCTCGGCTCCTACGGCGCGAGCCTCGACCCGCACGCCGCGTTCCTCCTCGCGCGCGGCCTCAAGACGCTCGCGCTGCGCGTGAGCCGCCAGAACGAGAACGCCCAGGCCGTCGCCGAGCTCCTCGCCGCTCATGACGCGGTCGCCGCGGTCCGCTACCCGGGCCTGCCGCAGCACCCCGACCACCGCCGCGCGGCCGCGCTGTTCGACGGATTCGGGTCGGTCGTCACGTTCCGCCCGGTCGGCGGCGCGCCCGCCGCCGAGGCCATCGTCAAAGCGCTGCGGCTGCCGTACGCGGCGCCGAGCCTCGGCGGCGTCGAGTCGCTCGTGACCCGGCTCCGCCTCGACGGCGCGGCGCACGGCATGTCGGGCGAGGTCGTGCGCTTCTCCGCGGGGATCGAGGCCGCCGAGGACCTCGTGGAGGACTTCGCGCAGGCGCTCGCGCAGTCGCCCGCGGCCCTTGTTTAGCGGAACGTAAGCACCGCCGCCGGGCATCCGGGCCCGAAGCGGTTCAAGATGGAGGGGTGAACACCACGCATCACGCACCGCCGCGCTCCTGGGCCGCCGCCGGACTGCTCGCCACCGTCGCGGGCCTCGCAATCGGGCACCTCGCCGCCGCGCTCTACGAGCCGCGGTCGGCGCCCCTGTCGGCCCTGTCGGACGCGGTGGTCGCCGTGGTCCCCCTCGAAGTCTCGCACTGGTTCATCGAGCTGGTCGGCACCCTCGACAAGCCGCTGCTCATCGCCGGGCTGCTCGTCGGCATCGCCGTCGTCGGCGCGGGCGTCGGGGTCCTGTGGCGCACGCGCCCGTGGCCCGCGCGGATCGCGGTCGCCGTGCTCGCGCTCGTCGGCGCCGCGGCCGCGTTCACGCGGCCCGGCCTCGGGGTCGAAGCGGTCGTGCCGTCGCTGCTCGCCGGGGCCGTGACGATCCTCGGACTCCAGTTGTGGGGCGGCAGGTCCCAGGCCGAGGAGTCGGGGCGGCGCGGGTTCCTCATGGTGCTCGGGGGCGTGGCCGCGGCCGGGTTCGCGGCCTCGTGGTGGGCCGGGCGGTCCGGGCCCGCCGGGGTCGAGGCGCAGCGCGACGCCGTGAGGCTCCCCGAAGCCGACGTGCCCGCGGTCGAGCCGGGGCCGGTCGCCGACTTCAAAGTGGACGGACTCGCGCCGTACCGGGTCCCCAACGGCGACTTCTACCGCATCGACACCGCGATCACCGTCCCGCAAGTCGACGTCGACACCTGGACGCTGCGCGTCCACGGCATGGTCGACAAGGAGCTCACGTTCACGTTCGACGACCTCCTCGGCCGCGAGCTCATCGAACGGGACGTCACGCTCGCGTGCGTCTCGAACCCCGTGGGCGGCGACCTCGTCGGCAACGCCCGCTGGCTCGGCGTGTCCCTCGCCGACCTCCTCGCCGAGGCCGGGCCCGACCCCGCCGCCGACCAGCTCGTGTCCCGGTCCACCGACGGGTGGACCGCCGGGTCGCCGACGCAGCTCGTGTTCGACGGCCGCGACGCGATGATCGCCGTCGGCATGAACGGCCAGCCGCTTCCCCTCGACCACGGCTGGCCCGCGCGCCTGGTCATCCCCGGCCTGTACGGGTACGTCTCGGCCACCAAGTGGCTCACCGAACTCGAACTCACCACCTTCGACAGCTACGACGCGTACTGGATCACCCGCGGCTGGTCCGAGCCGCGCCCGATCAAGACCCAGTCGCGCATCGACACGCCCAAGAGCAAGGCGGGGACGGGCACCGTGGCCGTCGCCGGGGTCGCGTGGGCGCAGCACCGCGGCATCAGCGCCGTCGAGCTGAGGATCGACGGCGGCGAGTGGCTGCCGTGCGAGCTGTCCGACGTCGCCACCGGCGACACGTGGCGCCAGTGGCGCTACGAATGGGACGCGCCCGAAGGCGACCACACCCTCACCGTCAGGGCCACCGACGGCGAGGGCGAGGTCCAGACCAGCACCGTGCAGGGCGTCATACCCGACGGCGCCACCGGCCTCCACACCGTCGACGTCACGATCGGCTGAGCGGGGAGGCCGTCTCCCGCTCCGCGGCCGCGGTCCACGCGATCGCCGGGGCCCTCGACCCGGTCTAGCGGGACTCCGCGGCGGCCTTGAGGCCCGCGAGCCAGGAGTCCACGCCCGCTTGGAGGGCTGCGCTCGGCAGGAGCGCGGCGACGACCGGGCCGGAGAGGGTCTCCTTGCAGGACAGCAGGGTGCCGCCTACGGCGGGTTCGGTGCGGTAGACGTGCGTGAAGTGCGCGCCCGCGCTGGTGCTCACATAGGTGAGGAGCCGCCCGGGTTCGACGGCGCCGAACGTAGAGGTCACGCGGTTGGGTCCGGCGCTCCACGTGAAGGTCGCGCCGGGCGCCGCGGGACCGTCCGCTCGGACGTCGCCGACGTCGCCGCGGACCTGGGGCCAGCGCTCGACGTCGGCGAGGACGGACCAGACGGTCTCCGGCGCCGCGTCGACGTGGATCTCCCCCGCGGCCCGGGTCGGGGCGAGGTCGTCGGTACGGCCTTCGGCCACGGCGGCGAGGAGGTCGTCGGGGCCCGGTCCGGTGTAGAGGAGGGCGCCGAGCGGGACCGCGCCGGAGTCGAGCCAGCCCGCGGGGGCGTCGAGGAGGGCGATCCCGGCGGCGCCGGGGACGGCCGCGTCATCCGGGGCGGGGGTCTCGGTGAGGCGGGGCGCGGGGCCGGGCTCGATGGTGAGGACGCTGCGGCGGCCGTCGGCGCTCCAGCGCAGGAATCTGATGGCGGACATGGGGTTTCCCTTCGTTGCCGTACGTTGTACCGTACAAGGTACGTCAGCCGTACCGGGTACGGCAAGGCATTAGAATCGGCGCGTGAACTCGCAACGATGGCCTGATCCCGGTGCCGTACTGCCGCTGCTGTGGCGCACGGCGGAGCGTCCGAGCCGCGGGAGCGGGCTGACGGTGGGCGCCATCGCCGAGGCGGCGGTGGCTATTGCGGACGCCGACGGGATCGGGGCGGTGACGATGCGGAGCGTCGCCGAGCGGCTCGGGGCGGGCACGATGTCGCTGTACACGCATGTGCCGGGGAAGCGGGAGCTGTACGCGCTCATGCTCGACCACGTGTTCGCCGATGCGGCGCAGGCGCCTGCGGCGGAAGGCGACTGGCGGGAGCGGTGCGCGGCGATCGCGCGGCAGGACCGGGAGCGGTACCTGCGGCACCCGTGGCTGCTGGAGCTGCCCGCGGCGCGGCCCGCGTTCGGGCCCAACGTGACCGCGAAGTACGACCGGGACCTGGCGGCCCTGGAGGGGACGGGGCTCAGCGCCGCGGAGATGAACGCGGCGGTAATGGCGCTGACGAGCTTCGTCTCGGGCGCGGCGCGGTTCCAGCGGCAGGCCGAGAGCGACGAGCGGGCGGGGCGCACCGAGGAGCGGTTCTGGCAGGCGCACGAGCCGTTCCTGCACCTGGTGCTGGACCCGGAGCGGTTCCCGACCGCGCACCGGGTGGCCGAGGAGGCGCGGCACCACGGGGACGCCGACCACGACTCCTCGTTCGAGTTCGGGCTCGAACGGCTCCTCGTCGGGATCGGCGACCTCGTCGCGCGGAAGGGCTAGAGGGCGCCAGGCCGAGTGCGAGCGTGGCGGCGGCGAGGCCGAGGAACGAGAACGTCCCGACGGTCTCCTTGGGCCAGAAGTTCGCGAGGACGTGGGTGTGGACCGCGCAGGTCCAGAACAGGACCAGGCCCGCGGCGGAGGCGATGCCGAGCGGCGGGTAGGCGAGCCCGGCGATGAGGCCGAGGCCGCCCGCGATCTTGAGGACGCCGATCGGGAAGACGAGCATGGACTGCGGGACGTGCGCGCCGTCCATGAGCGGCAGGATGACCTTGAGGCGGGCGACGGCGCCGAGGCCGGAGCCGAGGTTGGCGAGGCCGCCGACGAGGACCAGGACGAGGTAGAGCGTGGACATTGCGGGCTCCGTTCAGTGGAGGCGGGTGAGTTTCTCGGGGTTGGTGACGGCGTAGACGCCGGTGACGGCCTCGCCGTGGAGGTCGAGCATGAGGACGCCGACGACGGCGCCGCCGCGGACCATGAGGGCCGAGGGGGAGCCGTTGACGGGCTGGAAGCCGACGGTCAGCCCCTCGCCGCGGCGGTAGAAGCGCCCGGCCAGGAACTCGGCGATGCGCTCGGGCCCGTGCATGGGGCGCGGCCCGGCCGCGGGGGCGAGGCCGCCGCCGTCGCAGGTGAGGACCACGTCGGGGGCCATCAGAGCGATGAGCGCATCGAGGTCGCCGCCGGAGACGGCGGCCATGAACCGCTCGGTGACCTGGCGGTGGACGGCCGGGTCGACCTCGTATTTCGGGCGGCGGGCCCGCACGTGGCCGCGGGCGCGGTGCGCGGTCTGGCGGACGGCCGCGGGGGTGCGCCCGAGCATCGCGGCGATCTCGTTGTGTCCGTAGCCGAAGACGTCGGCGAGCACGAACACGGCGCGCTCGGCGGGGGTCAGCGATTCGAGGACCACCATGAGCGCCAGGGACACCGATTCGGCGCGGACGGCGCGGTCGGCGCCGTCCGCTTCGGCGGGCCCGGTCGGGACGGGTTCGGGCAGCCACGGGCCGATGTAGGTCTCGCGGCGGCGGCGCACCGCGTCCTGGCGGGCCAGCGCGGCGTTGACGGCGACGCGCACGAGGTAGGCGCGGGGGTGCTCGATCGGGTCGCCGTGCGAGCGGGCCTCCCAGGAGAGCCAGGTCTCCTGGAGGACGTCCTCGGTGTCGGCGACGGTGCCGAGCATCGCGTAGACGATGCCGAAGAGCAGTTCGCGGTGGTCGGTGAACACCGCGGTGGCGGTGTCGGCGCCGGGGTCCATGGGGCCTCCTCGGTCGGCGGGTGCTGTTGCCGATCTGAGAGCCGGACGGGCACCTGTGGTGTGACAACCGTAGGAGGATTGTGACCGAAACCGCAGTAGAGGCGCGCCGCCCGGCCGCGAGGCCGGGCGGCGAGTCGTCGGCTAGAGCAGGTCGTTGGCGCAGCGCAGGGCGGCGGCGAACGCCTCGGGGGCGCCCCCTGCGGGGGTCTCGACGCGGATCACGGCGGTCTCCCCCGCGCGGAGGGTGACCATGCCCCGGTCGGCGCGGGCGTGCGGGTCGACGGTGTCGGCGTGGCAGAACACGTCCCGCGCCAGGGAGACGGCGGTGACGCGCAGTTCCACGATTCCTTCTGCCGCAGCGGCTTCGACGCGCAGCGGGTTCGGGTCGAGGCGCTGGTCGACGACCTCGGCGCCGTACCGGAACGCGGGCGCGAAGGCCCCGTCGTCGCAGGCGGCGACCACGGCTTCGGCGGCCGGGTCGCCGAAGGCGGCGACCTCGGCGGGCACGGTGACGGTGGCCGCGCCGCGCGCGGGCACTGCGACGTCCACGGCGGCCTTGGCGAGGACGGTCCCGTCGAAGGACTCGCGGACGAGCGTGAACGCGCCCTCGTAGTCCTCGCCGGTGTCGTTGACCAGGACCAGCGCGAGCGTGTCGAACTCGGGCACCAGGCCCTCCCACGCCTCGGCGAAGGCCTGCTCGGACGGGCGGGGCTGGAGCGTCGCCAGGCGCGGGGCGTACATGTCGCGCAGGGCGTGCCACAGCGGCTTGCGGTGCCCGGCGAAGTCGACCGCGGCCCAGGAGACCACGGGCCAGTTGTCGTTGAGCTGCCACAGGATCGTGCCGGTGTTGTGGGGCGTGAGGGACCGGAAGTGCTCGACGCCGAAGCGGATCGCGTGCGCCTGGTTCAGCTGCGTCGTCCAGTGCCAGTCCTCGATGGACCGCGGATCGGGCAGGTGGCCCTGCCAGCCGCGCTGGAGCTTCGCGTTGCCCTGGTTCGCCTTCTGGTGCACCAGCATCTGGTGGCCGAAGGGGTCCATGGGCTCGTCGTGGACGACCCCGGCGAGGGTGGACCACGCGGGCGGGGCCTGGAAGCCGAACTCGGAGACGAAGCGCGGCCGGTAGTCGGCGTACACGGTGTAGTCGACGCGGTTCCACACGTCCCAGATGTGCATCGTGCCGTAGCGCTCGTCGTTGGGGTGGCGGTAGTCGCCGAAGGAGTACGGGCTCGCGGGCGAGTACGGGCGGGTCGGGTCCAGTTCGGACACGATCGCGGGGAGGAGCTCCGTGTAGTAGGCGTCGCCCCAGCCGCGGCCGCCGAGGCGGTGCGCCCAGGACCAGTCGACCGAGCCCCACGTGTTCTCGTTGTTGCCGTTCCACAGCACCAGCGAGGGGTGCGGGGTCAGGCGGGCCACGTTCTCGCGGACCTCGGCCTCGACCTCCGAGCGCAGCGGGTCCTCCTCGCTGTAGGCGGCGCAGGCGAACAGGAAGTCCTGCCACATGAGCAGGCCGGTCTCGTCGGCGAGGTCGTAGAGGTCGTCGGACTCGTAGATCCCGCCGCCCCACACGCGCAGGAGGTTGACGTTCGCGTCGAGCGCGTCGGCCACGCGCCGGGCGTACCGGTCGCGGTCGATCTGGGTGAGGAACGCGTGGTCGGGGATCCAGTTGGCGCCGCGCACGAGGACGCGTTCGCCGTTGACGCGCAGGTCGAACGGGGCTCCGGCGGCGTCGGGGGCCGTGTCGAGCGCGACGGTGCGGAAGCCGACGCGGCCCCGCCAGGCGCCCTGGCCCGCCGCCACGTCGACGCCGTACAGCGGCTGGTCGCCGTGGCCGACGGGCCACCAGCGGCGCACGTCCTCGACCGTCATGTCGATGACCGCCGAAGTCGATCCGGCGGGGACGGTGGCGGCCGCTTCCAGCGGGAAGTCGTCGGGGTCGGTGACGACGGCGAGGACGTCCACGTCGCCGTCCCCTTGGGCGCGTTCGATGTCCACGTGGACGCGGAGGAGCCCGTCGTGGCCGCCGTCCTCGCGGGCGACGACGTCGACCAGGGGCCGCACGCCCGCGATGCGGGTCCCCGACCACGAGTCGAGGCCGATGGGCTTCCAGATCCCGGCGCCGGCCACGTCGATACCCCAGTCCCACCCGAAGGAGCAGGCCATCTTGCGCAGCTGGTTGTACGCGTGGTGGTTCGTGTGCGGCAGGGCCCCGTCGCGCTCGGCGCGCGCGGCGGCCTCGGGCACCGGGGCGGCGAAGACCACCGCGAGGGTGTTCTCCCCCTCGCGCAGCAGCCCGCGCACGTCCCAGCGGTAGGACCGGAACTGGTTCTGCGTGCGGCCCACCTCGGTTCCGTTCAGCTCCACCGCCGCCACGGTGTCGAGGCCGAGCGCCACCAGGTCTTGGCGCTCCGACCCGTCGTCCGTCCACGTGAACGCGGTCTCGTACCGCCAGGACGTGTCGCCGATCCACTGCTGCGCGGCCTCGTTGTCCCCGTCGAAGGGGTCGGCGATGAGCCCGGCGCGGCGCAGGTCCAGGTGCGCCTCGCCCGGGACGGCGGCCGGGACGCCCGCGGCCAGCGCCGCGGTGTCGACGGGCGCGTCCGCGGGGAGCGCGGCGGCGGTCAGGGTCCAGCCCTCGTGGAGCGGGCGGAACGTGTCGGGAAGGAAGGTCATATGGGTCCTCAATGGTCGGTGGTGGTCTCGCGGGAGCGCCGGTCCCGCGCGGTCGTCAGGTGCGGGCGACCGGCTTCGCGTCGGCGGCGGGGACGCCCGCTTCGCGCCATTCGCCCGCGAAGTGGTCGTAGCAGGCGGTGTTGTCGATCGCGTCGCGGTCGACCGGGGCGTCGGCGGTGACGCGGCCGGGCCGCTCGGGGTCGGGCGCGGCGGCGGCGAGGAGCTTCGTGTACTCGTGGTGCGGGTCGAGGATGACCGCGTCGGCGGGGCCGCGTTCGACGACGCGGCCGCGGTAGAGCACGGTGATCTCGTCGGAGAAGTGGCGGGCCGTGGCGAGGTCGTGGGTGATGTACAGGACCGCGAGCTCGTCCTCGCGCTGGAGGCGGCCCAGGAGGTTGAGCACGCCGAGGCGGATCGAGACATCCAGCATGGACACGGGCTCGTCGGCGATGAGCACTTTGGCGCCGGGGGCGAGCGCGCGGGCGATGGCGACGCGCTGGCGCTGCCCGCCCGAGAGCTCGTGGGGGCGCCGGGGCGCGATGCTCTCGGCGGGCGTGAGGTTGACGCGTTCGAGCATCTCCAGCACGCGCTGCCGGGTCTCCTCGCCTGCGGCCGTGCGGTTGTGGATGCGCAGGGGCCGCGCGATGTGGTGCTCGATGGAGTGGAACGGGTTGAGGGAGGCGAAGGGGTCCTGGAAGACCATCTGGACCTCGCGCCGGTAGGCGGCCTTCTCCACGTGCGTGCCGTCGTCGCGGACGACCTCGACCGCGCCGGAGGTCGGGGACTCCATGCGGGTGAGGATCTTCGCGATCGTGGACTTGCCGGACCCGGACTCGCCGACGAGGGCGACGGTGCGCCCGGGGGTGAGGTCGAGGCTGACGTGGTCGACGGCGCGCAGACGGGTCCGCTTGAGGCCGTTGCGGATGGTGTAGTCCTTCACCAGGTCGGTGACGTGCACGCCGGTCATGCCGGTTCTCCCGTCTGCGTGGTCTGGTCGACGCCGGTGCGGATGAAGGCGCCGCGGTCGCCCGAGAGGCTCGGGAAGGAGCCCAGGAGCTTCTGCGTGTACGGGTGCTTCGCGTCGCGGTAGAGCGAGGCGGCGGTGTCGAGCTCGACGATCTCGCCTTCGAGCATCACGGCGATGCGGTCGCTGATCTCCAGCAGCAGCGGCAGGTCGTGGGTGATGAAGACGACCGCGAAGTCGAGCTCGTCCCGCAGGCGCACGATCTCGCGGAGGATGTCGCGCTGCACGACCACGTCGAGCGCGGTGGTCGGCTCGTCCATGATCATGATCTGGGGTTCCAGGAGCATGGCCATGGCGATCATGACGCGCTGGCGCATGCCGCCGGACAGCTCGTGCGGGTAGGAGCCGAGGCGGCGGGGGTCGACGCCGACGCGGCGGAGCACGTCCTCGGAGCGGTCGCGGATCTCCTTGCGTCCCATCTGGGGCCGGTGCGCGCGGAGGGTGTCGGCGAGCTGGGCGCGGACGGTGCCGACCGGGTTGAGGGCGTTCATGGCGCCCTGGAAGACCATGGAGAGCTTGTCCCAGCGGAACGCGCGCAGTTCGCGGTCTTCGAGGGCGAGGATGTCGACGTCCTCGCCGCTGCGGTCGTGGAAGGTGATGCGGCCCGAGGCGATGCGCGCCGGGGGCCGGTGGAGCCGGTTGACGGCGTACGCGAGCGTGGTCTTGCCGCAGCCGGACTCGCCCGCGAGGCCGAGGATCTCGCCGCGGTGCAGCGTGAGGTCGGCGTTGCGCACCGCCGTGACGGGTTCGTCCACTTCGTACACGACGGTGAGGTCTTCGACGGTGAGCACCGGCGGCGCGGTCGGGGCGGTCGTCATCGGTCGGTCTCCTTGGTGCGGCGCGCGAGCTCCCGCTCCAGGCGCAGGGCCCGGCGGGCGCGCTTGCGGTGCTGGCGCAGGTTCTTCAGCTTGGGGTTGATGACCTCGTCGATCGAGAAGTTCACGAGCGACAGGCCCATGCCGAACAGGGCGATCATCAGGCCCGGCGGCACGAACCACCACCAGGCGCCGAGCGAGAGCGCGAACCCGTTCTGCGCGTAGAAGAGCATCGTGCCGAGCGTCGCGGAGTTGGAGGCGCCCAGGCCGATGTAGGAGAGCCCGGCCTCGCCGAGGATCGCGGCGATCACGGCGAACACGAACTGGGAGGCGATGACCGGCAGCAGGTTCGGGAGGATCTCCACCACGATGACCCGCCACGGGCGCTCGCCCGAGACCTGGGAGGCGGCCACGTAGTCGCGCTGGCGCACCGAGAGGGTCTGGGCGTGGAGGACGCGCGCGGAGGCGGCCCAGCCGGTCACGGCCAGGACCACCGCGATCGTCCACAGTCCGCGGCTCTCGCGGGGCACGAACCCGGAGATGACGATGACCAGCGGCAGGCCCGGGATCACCAGGAACACGTTGGTGAACAAGGAGAACGCGTCGTCGAGGAACTTGCCGCGGTAGGCGCCGTAGATCCCGAAGAACGCCGAGAGCACGGTGGCGAGGACGCCCACGAGCAGGCCGATCTGGAGGGAGCCGCGGGTCGCGTAGGCGAGCTGCGCGAGCACGTCCTGCCCGGTCTGGGTGGTGCCGAGCCAGAACTCCGCCGACGGCGGGGTCAGGCCCTGGTCGCGGATCTGCTGCGGGTCGCCCACGAACAGGGGCCCGAGGAGCCCGAACAGGCCGATCCCGGCGACGAGGACGAGGCCGATCGCGAGCCACGGGGTCATGGTCGGCAGGAGGGAGCGCCAGCCGGAGCGGGCGCGGGCGGCGGGGGCCGCCGGGTCCGCGGCCGCGGCGTCGGCGACGGGGGTGGTGTTGGCGGGCTTGAGGTTCGTCATGGTCGCCGCTCCTTACGTCCGCGCCCGGGTGCGGGGGTCGATGAGGCCGTAGAGGAGGTCGACCAGGAGGTTCGCGCCCAGCACGGCGAGGGTGATGAACAGGAACACGCCCTGCATGAGCGCGTAGTCGTTGTTGGTGACCGCGCCCAGGAGGCGCCCGCCGATCCCGGGGTAGGAGAAGACCTGCTCGGTGATGACCGAGCCGGAGACGACGAACCCGAGGGAGATCGCGAAGCCCGCCACGGACGGCAGCACGGCGTTGCGGGAGGCGTAGGAGCGCAGGATCTTCCGCGGCGACAGACCCTTGGCCTCGGCGGTGAGGATGTAGTCCTCCGAGAGCGTCGAGACCATCATGTTGCGCATGCCCAGGAGCCAGCCGCCGACCGAGGCGAGCACGATCGTCAGCGCCGGCAGGAACCCGTACTGGATCGCCGAGCCGATGAACTCGGCGTTCCAGCCGGGGGTGAGGACCACGTCGTAGCCGCCCTGGAGCGGGAACCAGCCGAGGACGCGGGCCAGCAGGTAGGCGAGGATGAGCGCCAGCCAGAAGTACGGGACGGCCGCCAGGAGCGTGGTCGACGGGACGAGCGAGTCCAGCCACGTCCCGGGCTTCCAGCCGACGACCGCGCCGAGCAGGACCCCGAGGACCGCCGCGAGGATCGTGGCGATCCCGACCAGCACCACCGTCCAGGGCAGCGACGTGAGGATCACGTCGGAGACCTTGGCCGGGTAGTAGCTGACCGAGACGCCCAGATCGCCCTTGGCGAGGTTCTTCAGGTAGTCCCAGTACTGGATCCACAGGGGATCGGACGAGTCGCCCCCGAGGAGGAGCGCGTACGCCTTGCGGGTCTCCGGGGTCACCGTCTCGCCGCGCTGCTGGAGCTTGGCCAGCAGGATGTCGACGGGGTTGCCCGGCAGCAGCCGCGGAATGGCGAAGTTCAGCGTCAGCGCCGCCCACAGGGCCACGGCGTAGAAGCTCAGTTTGCGCAGGAAGTAGTTCACTGTGTCTCGACTCCTCCTCGGGGGCGAAGGCCCGCTAGCCCTTCGGTTCGAGGTGCTTGAAGATCTCGGCGCAGTCCCAGGCGGACCAGACCGCCGGGAACGCGTAGAGGTCCTCGTCCGAGGGCCAGCCGGTGAACTCGGCGGTGTTCCACACGCTCGTGGTGCCGCCGGTCATGATCGGCACGTACGGCATGTCCTCCCAGATCGCGGCCTGGATGGTGTCGAAGTACGGCTGGCGGGCTGCCACGTCGTCGAGCGGCAGCGAGGAGAGCGAGGCGAGCGCGGCGTCCACCTCGGGGTCGCTGAAGCGGGCGTAGTTGTTGCCCGCGGACTCCCCGACCTGCGTGGTCGCGGTGGAGACGAAGAAGTAGTTGTACAGGTAGTACGGGTCGGCCGTCGGGCCCTGCCACAGCGAGTCGATCGCGAGCTGGAACTCGCCCTTGAGGCGCTGGTCGGTCCACTCGTTCCAGGAGGACTGGGCGGCGGTGAGCTCGATGCCGGCCTCCTTGGCCTGCGAGGCCATGGTGTCGACGGCGGTGATGTAGTCGGTCCAGCCGGTGACGACCTCGATCGTGAGCGAGAGGCGCTCGCCGTCCTTCTCGTAGATGCCGTCCGAGCCCTTCACCCAGCCGGCCTCCTCCAGGATCTGGGTGGCGGTGTCGGCCTGCGCGGTCTGCGGCGCGGTCTTCTCCTCGATCGAGGCGGAGACGAACTGGTCCTGGCTCGGGGTCAGGGTGAACACCGGCGAGACCTCGTTCGCGGTGTCCATGAACGCCAGCGAGTTCAGCTGGTCGCGGTCGATCGCGTAGTACAGGGCCTTGCGCACCGCCGGGTCGGTCTGCGGGCCCTCGCAGCCGAGGTCCGGGTTGGAGCAGGTCCCGAGGACCATCTGGTTCTGCCACTGCGTGTACGCGTCGTAGTTCGGGAAGTTCTGGTGCGTGTTCTGGATGTCGGGGATCGGCCCGGTCTGCCAGTCGATGGTCCCCGCGGCGATGGCGTCGGCCCCGGCCTGGTTGCCCGACAGGGACAGGTACCGGATCTCCTTGATCTTCGGCTCGCCGCCCCAGTAGTCGGGGTTGGCCGCGAGCGTGTACGCCTGCGGCTTGAACTCCTTGAGCGTGAACGCGCCGGTGCCCACGGGCTCCTCGACGACGTCGGCGGTCGGGTCGACGTCGGCCCACAGGTGCTCGGGCACGATCGGGGTGCTCAGCAGGTCGGGGCCCTTGGTGAACATCGGGGTCTCGAAGGTGAGGGTGACGTGCGTGTCGTCGACGGCCGCGGCCGTGCCGTCGTAGCCGCCGCCGTTGATCGCGGGGGTGGCCTTGAGCAGGTCGAAGGTGAAGACCACGTCGTCGGCGGTGAACGCCTCGCCGTCGCTCCACGTGACGTCGTCGCGGAGGGTCACGGACAGGACGGTGCCGTCCTCGTTCCAGGCCTCCTCGGTGCCCAGCAGCGGGACCGGGTCCTGGACCTGGGCCTTGTTGAAGAAGAAGAGGGATTCGTAGATCGTCCCCATGCCGCCGATCTTGGTGGGCGAGAAGGGGTTGAAGTTGATCTGGTAGTCGCCGGCCTGTCCGGTGTAGACCACGAGGGTGTCGCTGGAGGAGGAGCTGCCGGAGCCCCCTGAGCAAGCGGTGAGCGCGAGGCCGAGCACGGCCGCGCCCGCGAGGGCGGCGGCGGCGCGGCGCCGCAGTCCGTTGTTGGGTGACATCGTCGTCCTTTCGGGTCCGGGGCGCCGTCGCCCGCGGAACTGGAGGGGGTGCGCCCGCTCGGGCATCGGGCTAATTATTAACCTGTTAAATTTAAGGTGTCAAGAATAAGATCCGATGAACTTCCGAGGGAGGCCGCCGATGCTCCACCGGGGCGGAGCCCGCGCGAACGCGGCCCGACGCGTCCTCGACCTCCTGCGGACCGAGGGCACGATCAGCCGCGTCGAGCTCGCCGAGCGGACCGGGCTCACCGCCGCCACCATCACGAACACCGTGCGGCCGCTCATCGCCGACGGGCTCGTGCGCGAGAGCGGGCGCGACCCGCAGCCCGGCCGCGGCCAGCCCCGGCGGCTCCTCCAGCTCGTCGCCGACGCCTGGTACGCCGTCGGCGTCCAGATCGACCGCACCACCACCACGATCGAGGTCCTCGACTTCGCCGGGGGCCGCATCGCCGCAGCGGACCTCCCGGGCACCGGCGGCAGCGGCCCCGACGAGACGATCGCGGCGCTCGCCGGGCACGTCGGCGCGCTGCTCGACCGCGCCGGGGTGCCGCGCGAGCGCGTCCTGGGCACCGGGCTGGTGACCCACGGGCCGCAGGACCTCGACCGGGGCGTGCTGCTCACCGCCCAGCCCGGCCCCGACTGGCTGGAGTACCCGCTCACCGGCGCGCTCGCCGACCGGCTCGGCCTGCCGGTGCTGCTGGAGAACGACGCGACCGCCGCGGCGGTCGGCGAGCTGTGGGCGGGCGAGGCGCGGACCGACACGTTCGGCCTGGTGTACATGGCCGCGGGGATCGGCGGCGGCGTCATCGTCGACGGCGAGGTCTACCGGGGCCGGGCCTCGAACGCCGTCGAGATCGGGCACGTGCCGCTCGCGGGCGGGGCGACGCCGTGCGTGTGCGGCGGCGCGGGCTGCGTGCAGGCCGAGGCCGCGCCCCAGGCGGTCGTCGCGCGGGCCCTCGACGACCCCGATCTGGCCGAGCGGTTCGGACTGGTCGGGGCGCGGGACGGCGCGCTCGCGGACTTCGACCGGATCGCCCGCGCCTGGCGCGCGGGCGATCCCGAGGCCGCGGCGATCCTGGAGCGGTCGGCGTCCTGGATCGGCCGGGCCGCGGTCACGCTCGTGAACCTGTTCGACCTCGACACCGTGGTCCTCGCGGGACCGGCGTTCACCGTGGCCGGGGCCCTCTACCGCGACCGGGTCGCGGCCGAGTTGGAGCGGCTCGCACTGAGCCGGACCCTGAGCCGCCCCGAGGTGCTCGTCTCGGCCGACACCGGGACGGCGGCGGCGCTCGGCGGGGCCCTCCACGTGCTGCGGACCATGCAGGGGGCGCCCGCACCGCCCGTCGTTTTCTCCGCGTCCCCGGCCGGACCTGTCCAGTAAGGTGATACCCGCCCGTGCACCCCGAGTAAGGAGCCCGCATTGCGCTCGTTCGGCGCCGACACCCGCCTGCCCACGCTGGCGGTGGTGCTCGACCTCATCCGCGAGCGCGGGGCCGCCAGCCGCGTCGAGCTGGCCGAGGCCACCGGGATGACGCAGGCGACCATGACGCACGCGGTCCGCAAGCTCACCGCACTCGGCCTGGTCCACGAGGTCGGCACCGTGCCCGCCAACCGCGGCACCCCCAGGCGCCTCATCGGCATCCGCGACGACGCCTGCTACATGGTCGGCGTCCAGCTCGACCAGTTCGCGGCCGTGGCCGTCGTGGTCGACCTGGCCGGGCGGGTCGTGGTGCGCCACGACATGCCCGGGTCCGGGAAGCGGCCGCTCGCGACGGTCGTCGCCGACCTGGCCGGGCACGTGCGGGCGATGCTGGAGGACGCGGCGGTGCCGCGCGACAAGGTCCTCGGCATCGGCCTGGCGACGTACGGCCCGCAGGACCGCGAGGCGGGCGTGGTCATCACGCCGCACCCGACGCCGGAGTGGACCGGCTACCCGCTGGCCGAGACCCTCGCGGCGGCGACGGGTCTCCCTGTGGCCCTTGAGAACGACGCGACCGCCGCAGGGATCGGCGTGCAGACCCTCGGCGGGTCGGGGTCGAGCTTCGCGGTCGTGTTCATGTCGGGCGGCATCGGCGGCGGCGTCATCCTCGACGGCCACCCGTACCGGGGCGTGACCTCGAACGGCGTCGAGCTGGGCCACATCTCGGTCGACGCTCTCGGCGAGGACTGCTCGTGCGGCAACCGCGGCTGCCTCGACCCCGTGGCCGGGCCGCGCCCCGTCGTGGAGCGCGCTATGGAGGACCCGCAGCTCGCGGCCCGGCTCGGCCTGGGCACCGACACGCTCACCGATTTCAACCGGGTCGGCCGCGCCGCCCGCGAGGGCGACCCGGCCGCGGCCGCGCTCATCGCCGACTCCGCGCAGCGCCTCGCGGTCGCCACGGTCACGCTCGTGAACATGTTCGACGTGGGCCGGGTGGTGCTCGCCGGGAAGGCGTTCGCCGAGTCGGGGCAGGCCTACCGGGACGTGCTGGACGAGTGGCTGAACCGGTCGGTGTTCATGCGGCACGTCCACACCGTGGAGGTCGAGCTCGCCGGGGACGTCGCGCAGGCCGCGGCGCTCGGCGGCGCCGCGGTGGTCCTGCGCAACCTCCTGGAGTCACCGAACCCGGAGTTGCCGACCGCTCACTCCGTGCCGAGGTAGATCAGGGACTTCAGCACGTACTTCCCCGGTTCGAGGACGCCCCGCAGGACCGGCAGGACCGTCGCGGGCCAGTACAGGTGCGTGCCGGGCATCGGCTCGATGAGGCCCGCCTCGCGGCCGGTCCCCGAGTCGATGATCTCCGTGCGCAGGCCCTGGCTGGTGACGAGGACCTTCGACTCGCCGACCTGGGCGACGTGCCCCGATTTCGGGACGCACCAGCCGCCTTCGCCGGTGTAGAGCAGCCGCCCGGTGTCGACGACGTGGACGCGGGCGTGCCAGCCGTCCACGGCCGCTTCGAGGGAGGTCGTGATCGACACGTCCTCCCACGGCTGCCAGTCGACGGTGAGGACGCCGTTCTCGTCGATCACGCCGTCGTCGGAGTCCTCGCGGCCCCGCCAGTGCCGCCCGTCCTCCGAGAGGTGCAGGGCCCCGTCGGGGACGGCCGCTTCGAGGCCGGGCCCGGCGACGGCGTGGGAGAACGCCGCGAGCGTCGAGTACGCGAACTTCCCGTACGCCGCCTGGCCGCCCCGGGCCCACGGGTGCCAGGCCTGGCCGTTCAGGCGCGTCACGTGCCCGGCGCGGTCGCGCACGTGGACGGCGCGGGCGGCCTTGTGCGGCTCGATCACCGGGCCGGGGACGGCCTCGTCGGCGGTCCAGAACGGGTGCGCGGGCCCGGCGAGGAGCCCGATGAACGCCTTCGTGGCCCACCACGGGGACCCGGCGGTGAGGTACTGCTCGACGACGGCGTCGTTGGGGTAGGAGTAGCCGACCGTGAGGCGCCCTTCGGGGTCGAGCATCGGGCGGCGCCACCACCAGTCGAGGTGGCGGCGGGCGTGCCCGGCGGCCTCGGCCCACGGGACGGCCTCGACGTCGGCGGCGGCCAGCGCGCCCCACAACGAGGACTGGGCGAAGCGGTAGCCGAGGCTGCGGCCGTAGGGCACGGCGGCGCCGTCGGCGGCGAACCAGGAGCCGAAGCGCTTCGCGAAGGCCGCCGCGTTGGCCACGTAGCGGTCGTCGCCGGAGAGCCTGTAGTGCAGGAGCGCGTAGGTGTGGAACGCGAAGGGGTTGTAGTAGTCGACGCGGCCGCCGGGGCCGTCCTCGAAGACCGAGTCGCCGAGGAGCATCTCCCCCATGCGCTCCAGGTGGGCGCGGGCGACGGCCGGGTCGGTCTCGACGCCGACGGCGTTGAGGCCGTGCCCGGCGAAGACCGGGAAGTAGTGCCAGTTGGTGTCGGCGACCTCGGCGGTGTACGCCCGGCCGAGCCAGGCGGCGACCTTGTCCTTCGCCTTGGGGGCGAGGGGTTCCCAGAGCTTCTCGGGGGCGGCGGCGAGGCCCCAGCCGACGGAGGCGGCCTCGACGATGCGCTGGCCGCCTCGGGCGGCGTCGCCGATGTACCAGTCGTCCTCGTCGTCGAGGGCGCGGGCGAGGGCCGCGGCGAGGGGCTCCCACACGGTGTCGGGGACGTGGTCCTTGGCGGCGGTGAGGCCCCACAGGGGGCGGGTGAGGAGTTCGAACCAGTTCTCGCGGTGGGAGTGGTTCGACATGGTGACGGGCATCGCGCCCGGGCCCTGCACGGCCAGTTCGACGGCGGGCCTTCCTATCGCCAGCGCCGCGGCGCCCCATCCGGCGTGGGTCTGGTCCAAGGGCCCGAACGTGCGCTGCGGTGAAGTCACGCTGGCAGACGCTATCAACGCGCGGGCGGTCCTGCAACCCCGGTGTCAGTCCTCCTGGCAGGCGCCGAGGTTGTGTTCGAGGCGGGCGAGGACGGCGGCGAGGCGGTCGCGGTCGGCGTCGTCGAATCCGGCGCAGGTGATCTCGTCGAGGCGCCGCCAGCAGTCCTCGATGCGGTCGAGGAGGTCGCGGCCCTTGGCGGTGATGGCGACGACGGAGACGCGCCGGTCGGCGGGGTCGGGGCGGCGCTCGACGAGGCCGGTGCGTTCGAGGCGCTGGAGCATCTTGGTGACGGTGGAGGGGTCGATGCCGAGTTCGAGGACGAGGCGGGACTGGCGGGTGTCGCCGTGGTCGGCGAGGCGGCCGAGCATGACCTCCTGGCCGGGGTAGAGGCCGATCTCGCGCAGGAGGCGGCCCGCGGTGGCGCGGTGGGCGCGGGAGACGCGGAAGAGGGCGTGGCCGATCCGCCCGGCGCGCTGCTCGTCGCCGCGCGCGTCGGCGCCGGGCGTCCCGGCGGGGGTGCGGACGGGTTCCATCCGGGGAGCGTATCAATCGTTGGCCGGCCAACAGTATTGTTGGCCGGCCACACTCCACAGAGCACACTGCGGGCCCGTCCGTCAGGACCGGCCCGCAGGGCTCACGCGTCACGCGGCCTTCGCCGGAGGGCACTCCCCCGGCTCGGCCTCCGCGGTGAACGCGACCGTCCCGGGCTCTGCCGCCGGGGCCGCCTCGATCGCAAGCGGCGCTTCGGGTTCGGCCTCGTCCGCGTGGGACTGCTGCCAGTGCCTGGCGACCCAGCCGAGGATGAGGCCGACCGCGAGCACGGTGAGGACCGACCCCAGCAGCGACTGGAGGCCAGGGCCGGCGATCCACGCGATGAGCAGGCCCAGGCTGACGGTGTACACCGCCCACAGGACGCCGCCGAGCGCGGCCATGCGCCCGTACGGCGCCCCGCCCGCGCCCGCCGCGATCCACGCGAGCGTCGTGCGCCCCGCCGGGAGGAAGCGCGCGATGATCGTCGTGCGGTAGGGGTGCTTCGCCACGCTGCCCTGGAGCAGCTTCTCCAGCTTCAGCACCGCTCCCATCACGGAGCGCTCCGCGAGGCGCGCGACGAACCGGGGCGGGCGCCGCCGCAGCCCGGCCCGCACCGCGCGGAACACCTTGTAGCCCATGAACTCGCCGAACCACGACGAGGACGCCGCGCCCACCAGGAGCACGCCGATCAGCCACGGGTTCCCGAACACGAGCCCCGCCGCCGCCGTCACCAGCGTCGCGCTCGGGAGCACGGGTGCGAAGAAGTCCGCGGTGATCATGCCGATGAGGATCAGCAGCGCCAAGAAGAAGACCGTCATGGGGTCCCCCGTTCACCGACACCCGCGGGGACCCGGGCCGGGGGTCGGCCCGAGTCCCCTCCGGGCTTCGGCTACTTGGACGCTCCGACGAGCTCGCGCTCGTCATCGGGCGCGTCGGAGGCGAGCCGCTGCTGGAGCCGCTCCCCCTCGACGTCCACGTTCGGCAGGATCCGGTCCAGCCACTTCGGGAGCCACCAGGCGCCGCGGCCCACCAGGGCCATGACCGCCGGGATGATCGCCATGCGGACCACGAACGCGTCGAACACGACCGCCGCGGCCAGCGCGAAGCCCATCGAGGCGATGAGCGACTCGGCGCTGAAGATGAACGCCGCGAACACCGAGATCATGATGAGCGCCGCCGCCACGACGACCCGCGAGGAGTGCCCGTAGCCCTCCACGATGGCCTCCTTGGGGCTCGCGCCGTGCACGTACGCCTCGCGGACGCGCGTGACCAGGAAGATCTGGTAGTCCATGGCGAGGCCGAACACGAGGCCGATCATGAGGATCGGCATCATCGACATGATCGGGCCCGGCTGGTCCACGTTGAACAGCTCCGCGCCCCAGCCCCACTGGAAGACCGCGACGAGCGCGCCCAGGGCCGCGAACACGCTGAGCATGAACCCGAGCGTCGCCAGCACCGGCACCAGCAGCGAGCGGAACACCAGCAGCAGGATCAGCGCGGCCAGGCCCACGACGATGAGCATGTACGGCAGCAGCGCGTCGTTCAGGTTGTCGGAGATGTCGATGTTCAGCGCGGTCGCGCCGGTCACCGACCAGTCCGCGTCCGCGTCGTCGGCGAGGACGCCGCGGATGTCGTGCACGAGCTGGTTCGTGGCCTCGTCCGCGGGCGCGGTCTCGGGGATCACGGTGACCAGGAGCGTGTCGCCGGCCTGGTTGGGGACGGCCTGGCCGACCATCGCGATGCCGTCGATCTCGTTCAGCTCCGCGGTGACGTCGGCGGCGGCGGTGGCCGCGTCGACCCCGTCGTCGAGGTCGCCCACGATCATGAGCTGGCCGTTGAAGCCCGCGCCGAAGCCCTCGCTGATGAGGTCGTACGCCTGCCGCTGCGTGGTGTCCTCCGAGGAGGAGCCCGCGTCGGGCAGGCCCAGCTCCAGGTCGGTCGCCGGGTAGGCGAGCGCGCCGAGGCCCACGATGCCGACCAGGGCCACCAGGACCGGGTGGCGGGTGATGAACCCGGCCCAGCGCTTGCCGCCGTTCGGCTTCGAGCCGTGCACGCCCTCGGCGATGCGGCGCCGCTGGCGCTTGGTGAAGATCCGCTTCCCGGCGAACCCGGCGAACGCGGGCAGCAGGGTCACGGCGATGACCACGGCGATGAGGACGGTGACCGCGGCGGCCACGGCCATCTCGGTGAGGAACGGGATGTTCACGACCGACAGGCCCAGGAGCGCGATGATCACGGTGAGGCCCGCGAAGAACACGGCCGACCCGGCGGTGCCGACGGCGCGGCCCATGGCCTCGGCGCGGGCCCGCTTGTCCTCGACGCGGCCGTCCTTGGCGAGTTCGCCGCGGTAGCGCGAGAGGATGAACAGCGCGTAGTCGATGCCCACGGCGAGGCCGATCATCGACGCGAGCGTGCCGGTGGACTCGCTGACGTTCATGAACGACGTCGCGGCGAGGATGCCCGCGGTGGTGAGCATGACGCCCAGGACCGCGGTGATGATCGGGAGCCCGGCGGCCAGGAGCGCGCCGAACGTGATGACCAGGACGATGAGGGCCACGCCGATGCCGATGAGCTCGGTGGCGCTGGTCTCGGGCATCGCCTGGAGGACGTCGCCGCCCACTTCCACGCGGATGCCCTGGTCCTCGGCGTCGGCGACCGCGTCCTCAAGGTAGGTCACGGTGTCCTCGTCGAGCTCCATGGAGGGCTCGGCGTAGGTCACCTGCATGACGCCGATGGTCTGGTCCTCGGCCGAGAGCATCCCGATCGGGGTCCCGTCGGGGCCGGTGGCGAGGGGGCTGGTCACGGACGCGACCTGCGGGGAGTCCTCCATGACGGCGGCGAGGTCGGCGATGGCCGCCGCGTTCGCCTCCGCGGTGAGGGCCTGCCCGTCCTCGGACTGGATGACGATCTGCGCGGACCCGCCGTCGGCGTCCATCTCGGGGAAGCGCTCTTCGAGGAGGTCGAACGCCTCCTGCGACTCGGTGCCGGGGAGCACGAACTCGGGGTTCGTCTCCTGCTGAAGGGTGGCGGCTGCGGCGCCGACGCCGGCTACGACGAGGACCCAGACGGCGAGGGCGAGCCAGCGCAGTCGATAGGACCCTCTGCCGAGACGGTAGAGGAAGGTGGCCACGGTCGGGTGCTCCAATCGGATGATTGGCCGGCCCCGCCAACGAGGTTGGGTGTGTGGCGGCGGGACCGGTCGGGTGGTGTTCGCCGACGGCGTCGTCGGCGGCGGGTTTCCTGGTGTTGCCTGTCTTCAGTTGTGCTCTGGGGTCCGCGGGCGGTGTCAGTTCCCTTGGACGGGCGGCCGGGTGATGCCGCGTTCGAGGACGGCGAAGCCCTCGGCGATGGCCTCGGGGAGGGTCCGGCCCTCAGGGTCGGCCAGCCAGTGCTCGGTCGTGGTCTTGATGCAGACCAGGGCGCTGCCGAGCACGAGGCGGGGGTACAGGTCGTCGACGGAGGTGCCGGTCGCGTCGGCGACGATCCCGATCGCCTCCTTGAACAGGGCCATGAACTGGCCCGACTGCTCCTTGATGAGCGAGGGCGACTCGTGGATGAGCTGCTCGCGGCAGCGCATCATCTCGACGTCGAACTTCTCGTCGAAGTGCATGGCGATGGCCGAGTCGCGGATCGCGTCCCAGACCGGCTGGGCCTTCACGCGCTCGCGCAGGTCGGCGAGGAGCGCGCTGGTGGTCTCCTGGAAGTCGTGGAGGAGCGCGGCTTCCTTGGAGGGGAAGTAGTTGTGGAAGGTGCGGGTCGAGACGCCGGCGTCCGCGGCGATCTCGTCGGCCGTGACGTTCCCGATGCCGTTCTTCGCGATCGCGAGCCGGAAGGTCGCCGCGGAGAGGGCCGCCTTGGTGGCGGCCTTCTTGCGTTCGCGGAGCCCGGTCGGTGCGGTCATGGGGTAACCCTAACCGGGGTGCTCAGTGTTTACAAGATTCCCGACGTGAAATTTTGCAGATCATGCAGATTTCAGGAGAGGGGGGCCACGCAAGTGACGCCGGGCACGGACCACTCGGTCACCGGGGGCTTCTCGCCGGTCGGGTCCACCCGCGTGACGGTGCCGCTGTGCTGGCACGCCACGAGCAGCGTCCCGTCCGCGGTGAGGACCGCGTCCCGCGGCCAGGCACCGCCGACCGGGACCGAGCGCACCAGCGCGCTCGCGGCCGGGTCGACGACGGCGAGCTGGTCGGGGCCGCGCACGGTGATGTAGACGAGCCCGCGCTCGGGGTCGGGGACGACGGCCGCCGGGAGCGCCTCGGGGGCGGCCTCGTCGAGGCCGATGTCCGGCATGGCCGCGTAGTCGACGGCCTCGCCGCTGGGGAGCGGCACGGCCGGGCCGAAGGAGAACGTCGCGGCGCGCGGGTCCCAGGAGCCGACGGCGAACGCGTTCGCGAGCTCCCCGGCGATGACGGCGCGGTCGCCGACGAACGCGAGGTGCCGCGGGCCGAAGCCGGGTTCGAGCTGCGTGGTCGCGGCGGGGGTGAGCTTCCCGTCCTCGCCGAGGTCGAGCGCGTGGATGCGGTCCGAGCCGAGGTCGACGACGAGGACGCGCGAGTCGTGGCACACCACCTGGTGCGCGTGCGGGCCGGTCTGGCGGTCGGGGTGCGGGCCGGTCCCGGAGAGGCGGAACTCGTCGGCGGCCTCGCCGAGCGTGCCGTCCTCGCCGATCGGCAGGACCGCGACCGAGGCGCCCGAGCCGTCCCCGGCGCCGTAGTTGGCGACCAGGAGCCAGCGCCCCGACGGGTCGACCGTGGCGTGGCAGGGGTTGTTGCCGCCGGTGGAGCGGCCCTGCCCGGCGCGGTCGAGCGCGAAGTCGTCGCCGATGCGCCAGGCCCCGGCGAAACCGGGCTCGGTCTCGGTGAGGGTGTAGACCGCTTCGGGGCCGACGTGGACCCACGAGGGGTTCACCACCATCGCCGGCTCGCCGAGCCCGTCGGGCCCGGCCGCGACGAGGCCCGGGCCGCCTTCAGTGGTGTAGTCGCCAAGGAGGTACCGCATGGGCCCGATCCTAGCGGCCCCGCCGGGCGGCGGCGCGGGCTCGGGCTCCGGGTGTCGCGCGTCCCGGGCCGACACGGATTCCACGGCCTAGACTTGGGTCGCATGGGACGTGAGGACGACGCGCAGTGGCGCGAGAAGCTGACCCGCGAGGAGTACAAGGTGCTGCGCCAGGGCGGCACCGAGGCGCCGTGGACCGGCGAGTACGTCGACGAGAAGCGCCGCGGCGTGTACCGGTGCCGGGCGTGCGGCTCCGAGCTGTTCGCCTCCGAGACGAAGTTCGACTCCCGCTGCGGCTGGCCCTCGTTCTGGACCCCGCTCGCGGGCGACAAGGTGAAGCTCCTGGAGGACAACACGCTCGGCATGCGCCGCACCGAGGTGCGCTGCGCGAACTGCGACTCCCACCTGGGGCACGTGTTCTACGGCGAGGGCTGGGACAACCCCGACGACGCCCGCTTCTGCATCAACTCGATCAGCCTGACCCTGGAGCCCGCGGAGGACCAGGCGTAGGAGGACCGTTCGTCTTCGGCGCCAACGGGATCCATCCTCCGTTCAGGCGCCCCCGGCCGCGTGCGGGCGGGGAGGCGGCGCACGACTAAGCTCACCTTCGTGCCCTGCTCCCGATGAACGAAAGAGGCCGAGGGTGGAACCCGGGAACCTGATCGCTGGCCGTTACCGCCTAGAGCAACGCCTCGCCGCGGGCGGCATGGGCGAGGTGTGGCGCGGCACCGACACCCGGCTCAACCGCGTCGTCGCCGTCAAACTGCTCCACTCCGGACTGTCGGGCAACGACCGCTTCCGGGCCCGCTTCCACCAGGAGGCCCAGGCCGTCGCCCAGCTCCAGTCGCCCGGGATCGTCGCGCTCTACGACTACGGCGAGGAGCACGCCCCCGAGGGGCTCGTGTCGTACCTCATCATGGAGCTCGTGCGCGGGAAGGCCCTCGACAACGTCCTGCGCGAGCGCAGGCGCCTGTCCCCCAATGAGACCCTGAAGATCATGGCCTCCGCGGCCGAGGCCCTCGACGTCGCGCACCAGGCCCACATCATCCACCGCGACATCAAGCCCGGCAACCTCCTGGTCGACACCGACGGGTCGGTGAAGATCGTCGACTTCGGCATCGCCGCCGCGAAGGGCGGCGCCGGGCTCACCGAGACCGGCACCGTCATGGGCACCCTCGCGTACGCCTCCCCCGAACAGCTCCAGGGCGCGCAGCTCACCGGCGCGACCGACCTGTACTCGCTCGGCATCGTCGGCTACGAGGCCCTGGCCGGGCGGCCCCCGTTCGCCGGGAACGAGCCGACCGCGGCCATCGCCGGGCACCTGACCGGCACGCCCGCGCCGCTGCCTCCCGACGTCCCGCCGCCGGTCGCGAACATCATCATGCGCTGCCTCGCGAAGGACCCGCGCCAGCGCTTCGCGTCCGCGGCCGAACTGGCCCGCGTGTGCCGCGCCGGAGGCACGGGCGGCGGCACCACCGCTATCCTCGCCTCTCCCCCGCCCCCGCCGCCCGCCCAGTCCACCCGCGTGATGACCCCGGCCGCGGGCGGCGCGGCCATGGGCGCCGGCGTCGTCGCCGCGCACACCAGCCCCATGCAGCAGCAGTCGTTCCAGGACGACTACGGCCCCGGCGCGGGCACCGGCCAGTACCGCACCGGCGGCGCCCCCGAGCGGCCCCTGCCGCCCCCGCGCGACATGGAGCAGGCCAAGCGCAACCCGACCGGCCCGATCCTCATCGTCACCGCGGGCCTGGCCGTGATCCTCATCGCCGTCCTCCTCTGGGCCCCTTGGAAGGGCGACCAGGACGACCCGGCAGGCGCCGCGGAGAACACGACCACCACGGCGGAGGCCTCGGAGGAGGACTCCCCCGAGGAGACCACCGCCGAAGAAGAGGACAATTCAGGCAACAACGACGAGGACCAGGAAGAGGAGCAGTCGACCGAGGAGGAGGAGTCCACGGAGGAGGAGCCCGACACCGTCGAGCTCGACGACTTCCGCGGCTGGGACGTCAACGAGGCCCTCGACCAGCTCGCGAGCGACGGCTTCCCGAACGCCTCGGCCGAGCCGACCGCCCCCGAGAGCTCCGGCCACGACACCTGCGAAGTCCTCTACCAGGAGCCCGAGAGCGGCGAGGACATCACCTACGACACCCCGATCGTGCTCGCCTACGTCGCCAACGACGACTCCTGCCCCGACGGCAACCTGGGCTGAGCCCCGACCACCGCAACGGCCGCGACCTGCCTCGCAGGTCGCGGCCGTTGTCGCACCCCCCTGGCACCGTTGAACCGGGGGCACCTCCGCGCGCCCGGTTTGCCCGGGAACCTCCGTTCACATTCGGCGCCGCGCCATGCTCGGCCCGAACGTCGCACCCTCGTGGCACCGTTGAACCGGGGGCAGCTTCGGATGCCCGATTTATCCAGAACCTCCGTTCACATTGCGCCGCACACACCTCCCGACCGCGGCCCGCCGCCGCGAAGGGCTCGGCGAGAATGGGCGGCATGCCGCAACCGCCCGTCCTGCCCGACCTGCCCATCCGGGCGTCGCTGCCCGCGCTGCTCGATGCCGTGGCGCGCACCGGGACCGCGGTGCTCGCCGCGCCGCCCGGGACCGGGAAGACCACGCTCGCGCCGCTCGCGCTCGCCGGGCTCATCGGGGACGGGCCGCCGCGGCGCGTGCTCGTCGCCGAGCCCAGGCGGCTCGCGACCCGCGCCGCGGCCGCGCGGATGGCGTCGCTCCTCGGCGAGCGGACCGGCGAACGCGTCGGGTTCCAGATCCGCGGCGAGACGCGCCGGTCCGCGAAGACCCGCGTCGAGGTCGTGACCACCGGGGTCCTGCTCAACCGGCTCCTCGCCGACCCCGAGCTGCCCGGGACCGACCTCGTCGTCCTCGACGAATGCCATGAGCGGCACCTCGAAACCGACACCGCCTGCGCGTTCCTCATCGAGTCCCGCCAGGTCCTGCGCCCCGACCTCGGCCTCGTCGCCGCCTCCGCGACCGCCGACGTGGACCTGTGGACCGGCCTCCTCGCCGGGGACGCCGGCCCCGCGCCCGCCGTCGCCTCCGAGCCCATGCGCCACCCCGTCGCCATGCACTGGGAGCCCCCGCGCGAGCGCCTGAAGCCCCCGGACGGTATGCGCGTCGACCCGCGGTTCCTCGCCCACGTCGCGCACCTCGTGGACCGGGCCCTCGCCGCCGACGACGGCGACGCCCTCGTGTTCCTCCCCGGCGCCGCCGAGATCCGCCGCGTCGCGGAGCGACTCGGTCACCTCGATGCCGATATACATCAATTGCACGGCTCGGTGCCGCCCGCGGAGCAGGACCGGGCCATGCGCGCGGGCGACCGCCGCCGCGTCGTCCTCGCCACCGACATCGCCGAGTCGAGCCTCACGGTCCCCGGCGTGCGGATCGTCGTCGACGCCGGGCTGGTGCGCCGCCCCGTCGTCGACCACGCCCGCGGCCTCCCCGGACTGACCACGGCGCCCGCCTCGCGCGCCGCCGCCGACCAGCGCGCGGGCCGCGCCGGGCGCGAAGGACCCGGCGCCGTGTGGCGGGCCTGGGGCGAGGCCGAGCACCTGCGCCGCGCCGCCCAGCCCGTCCCTGACGTGGCCGCTGCGGACCTCACCGCGTTCCGGCTCCAGGCCGCGTGCTGGGGCACCGCGGTGGACGACCTCGCGCTGCCGGGCAAGCCCCCGGCGGGGGCGGTCGAGGCCGCCGAGGCCACATTGACCGCCTTGGGGGCCATCGACAGCGAAGGTAACGCGACCGATCGCGGGCGGGTCCTCGCCAAGGCCGGCCTGCACCCGCGGCTCGCGCGGGCGCTCGTCGACGGCGCCGCCCGCGTCGGCTCCGCGAAGGCCGCCGAAGTGGCCGCGCTCCTCGGACTCGACAAGCGGGGCAAGGGGGACGACCTCCTCGCGCAGTGGCGGCAGCTGCGCAGCGGCCGGGACCGGCAGTGGGAGCAGGAGGTGAAGCGCCTCGCCCGCGCCGTCCCGAACATCGACCGGCACGTGGGCGACGACGAGGCGGCGGCCACGGTGGTCGCCCTCGCGTTCCCCGAGCGGGTCGCCAAGCGCAGCGGCGGCCAGTGGCTCACCGCCGGAGGCACCGGCGCCGTCGCCGCCGAGGGCTCCTCGCTCACCGGCAGCGAATGGCTCGCCATCGCCGACGCCGACCGCTCCCCCGGCCGCGCCGCCGCGGTGATCCGCGCGGCCGTCCCGATCGACGGCGGCCTGGCCCGTGAACTCGTCGGCGAGGAACTGGTGGAACGGGTCGAGTGGGACCCCGAACGGCGGGACGTGGCCGCGCGGTCGGTCCGCATGGTCGGCGCCATCGAGGACGCCTCGGAACCGGTGCGGGACCCCGACCCGGCGCTGGTGCGCGCCGCGCTCCTCGAAGGGCTGCGGCGCGAAGGGCTCAGGCTGCTCCAGTGGTCCGAAGGGGCGCGGTGGATGAGGGAGCGGATGGTGTTCTGCCGCAAGGAGATCGGCGACCCGTGGCCCGACGTGTCCGACGCGGCCCTGCTCGCGGGCACCGACTGGCTCGAACCGTGGTGGGACCGGGCGCGGCGCCGCCGCGACCTGGAGCGGATCGACACCGCGGCCGCGCTGCGGAACCTCGTGCCATGGTCCGAGGACCTCGACCGGACCGCGCCGGTCCGGCTGCGCCTCGCCAACGGCTCCGAGGCCGCCGTCGACTACACGAGCGGCACGCCGGTCCTCAAGATGAAGCTCCAGCTGTTCTTCGGCGCCAAGGAGATCCCGCGGATCGCTGGCGTCCAGGTGCAGGCGCACCTGCTCGACCCGGCCGGGCGTCCCCTCGCGGTGACCTCCGACCTGGCGTCGTTCTGGGCGGGACCGTACGCGCAGGTCCGCGGCGAGATGCGCGGCCGCTACCCGAAGCACCCGTGGCCCGAGGACCCGGCGGCCGCAGAGCCGACCGCCTGGACGAACCGGCGCCTGCGCGGCGCTTAAGCGAGCCATTCGCCGATCGGCAGGAGCATCCAGGTGCCGCCGAACGCCGCGGCGACCGTGGCGAGGGTGAACAGGAAGATCCAGAACGCGGCCGGGAACGGGGTGATCCCCGCGAGCTGGTCGGCGTCCGACTGGCCCGAGCCGCGGCCGCCGCGGCGGCGCGTGCCCAGCTCCAGGACCGGCTTGACGGCGCCGAAGAGGAGCAGCCACACGCCTACATAGGCGGCGACGGTCTGCACTATGGCGTTCCCGTACCAGGTCGCGGCGAACACGCCGGCGCCGACGACGATGAGCGCCAGCGCGCCGTACCAGTTGCGGATGAACACGAGCATGACGGCCAGGAGCACCAGGGTGATCCACAGGAGCAGGACGATCCGGCCCTGGCCGACGAGGGCCGCCGCGCCGAGGCCGAGGAGCGCGGGGGCGGTGTACCCGGCGAAGAGGGTCATGGCGGCGCCGAAGCCGGTGGGCTTGCCGCGGGAGAAGGTGAGGCCGGAGGTGTCGGCATGGAGGCGGATGCCGGTGAGGCGCCGTCGCATGAGGACCGCCATGAGGGCGTGCCCGCCCTCGTGGGCGATGGTGACCAGGCCGCGGCTCCAGCGCCAGACCGGCGCGTAGAGGACGGCGGCCGCGGCCGCTGCGAGGCACGCGATCGCGACCCAGACCGGCGGGGCGGTCTGGGTCTGGGTGAGGGTGTCGATGACGGACTCGAACGGTGCCACAGGACCTCGTCTTCGGGGTGAAACGGACGCGCGGTGAAGGATGATCCTAGCGGCGGGCATATGGTAGAGGAGGAAGAGGCACCTCCTCGTGGAAGGACGGCCCCATGGGCACCGACGACCGCTTCGACCCGCACCTGGGCCTCCTTGAGACCACGGACCGGCTGGTGGAGGAGCTGACGATGCACAACCTGAAGGCGCGCGAGCGCCTCAGGGAGGGGATCGCCTGGCTGGAGGCGCGCCGGGAGGGCGCCGACGACGCCGAGCACGCCGACATCGAGATCCTCATCGCGCAGTGCCACGACGCGCTCAAGCGGATGGAGTCGCTGCGGGGCGCCTACCAGGACGTGCGGGCGATCAACGCGGCCGCGCACGCCGAGCACGTGGAGTGGCTGGAGAAGCGGATGCTCGGCGGGACCGAGTCGCCGCAGGAGCGCCGCGAGCGCGCGGAGCGGCTGGAGCGGCTCCGGGTGGAGCGGCAGGCGCGCATGGGCGAGCTGCGGCGCCGGGCCGAGGAGGCGGGGCGTCCGCCGCAGATCGAGGGCGAGGACGGGTCCCGCGGCGCTGGTTGATCGGTAACCTCCTGGGCTGCAAGGGCTTACATCGGCCGGCGGGGCCGATCCGGGTAACGTTTCGGCCACGACCCATTGACATGTTCCTATCCGTTCGGTACGAATGGGTTTCTGGACCACGTGAGAGAGCGCTCTCTCAAGATCGCCATTTCCATGGTCATCATGCAGAGAGCGGTCTCTCCACCCCGGCAGAGGAGCCTTCATGGCAGACGTTCAGACCCATGTACCCACGAGAAACCGGCGGCGCCTGGCCCGCGCGATCGGCGCCGTCACCGCAGGTGCGGCGCTCCTCGCGAGCGTCGGCCTCGCCATCGTCAACGCGAACGCGCAGACCGACGTCGGCGCCGCCCAGACCTGGGACCTGGTGTGGGCCGACGAGTTCAACGGGTCGGCCGGGCAGCTGCCCTCGACCCAGAACTGGCAGTTCGACCTCGGCCACTCCTATCCCGGCGGCCCCGCGAACTGGGGCACCGGCGAGATCGCCGCCCACACGGACAACCCCGCGAACGTCTCGATGGACGGCAGCGGGAACCTCAAGATCACGGCCCTGCGCGACGGCGCGGGCGCGTGGACCTCCGCGCGCATCGAGACCGTCCGCTCCGACTTCAAGGCGCCCTCGGGCGGGACCCTCGCCATCGAGGGCCGCCTCCAGCTCCCCCAGGTCAGCGGCGACGCCGCGCTCGGGTACTGGCCCGCGTTCTGGGCCCTGGGCTCGCCGTTCCGCGGGAACTACTGGAACTGGCCGGGCATCGGCGAGTTCGACATCATGGAGAACGTCAACGGGCAGGCCAATGCCCACGGCGTGCTCCACTGCGGCGTCGCCCCCGGCGGCCCCTGCAACGAGTTCAACGGCCTCGGCGCGACCACCCAGTGCGGCGGGTCCTGCCACAACGGCTTCCACACCTACCGGTTCGAGTGGGACGACTCGGGCGCCTCGGGCCAGCTGCGCTGGTACGCCGACGGGCAGCTGTTCCACACGGTCAACGAGAGCGCGCTCCCGGCGGACACCTGGACCCAGATGACGAACCACGCCGGGTACTTCGTGCTGCTGAACCTGGCGATGGGCGGGGCGTTCCCCGACGGGGTCGCCGGATTCGCGACGCCCACGGCCGCAACGCAGCCGGGCGCCTCGATGCTCGTGGACTACGTGCGCGTCTACACCGCGGGCGGCTCCGGCGAGCCCACGGGCGAGCCGACCACCACCCCCGGCGGGGGCGGCGGGACCCGCGACGCCTACGCCTCGGTGGAGGCGACCTCCTTCGACGGGTCCTCGACGGGCCTGCCGGTCTCCGGCGGGGCGATCGGCCCGCTCGGCAACGGCGACTGGGTGCGCTACGACGACGTGGTCTTCGGGTCGTCGAGCCCGCTCGACTTCGTCGCCCGCGTCGCATCCGGGGCCGCGGGCGGGGTGAGCGGGCTCGTCGAGGTGCGGATCGACTCGCGCACGGCCGCGCCGATCGGGTCGTTCGCCGTCGCGAACACCGGCGGGTGGACCTCCTGGCGGGACGTCCCCGGCAACGTCGCGTCCGTGACGGGCACGCACGACGTGTACCTGACCTTCACCTCCGGCCAGTCCCAGGACTTCGTGTCCGTGGACCAGTTCTACTTCCGGCACTGAGAGGCGCCGGCCGCGCGGGCGGGCGCCCGTCCGCCCGCGCACCCCTCATCCGACGACACAACGGAGA
Organism: Glycomyces sp. MUSA5-2; assembly: GCF_037034145.1. NCBI lineage: Bacteria > Bacillati > Actinomycetota > Actinomycetes > Glycomycetales > Glycomycetaceae > Glycomyces > Glycomyces sp. MUSA5-2. Next base: position 181,000 of record NZ_JBAGKG010000007.1, on the reverse strand, counting down.
ACCAGTGATGACAACCAGACCGACCCGCGCGATCGCCGTCGCCGCGGCCCTCGTCACCGCGGCGGGCCTCGCCGCCTGCTCGGGCGGGGACGACGACGGCAAGATCACCCTGAGCGTGGGCCTGTTCGGCGACTTCGGCTTCGGCCCCCTCTACGAGGAGTACTCGAAGCTCCACCCCGACATCGAGTTCGAGGAGCGCATCTCCGAATTCGCCGACCACCACACGAACCTGACCACGCACCTCGCGACCGGCTCGGGGGCGGCCGACATCGAGGCCGTGGAGGTCGGCTACATCTCGCAGTACACCGCCGAGCCCGACCGCTTCCACAACCTCCTCGACCTCGGCGCCGACGAGCTCGAAGGCCAGTGGCTCGACTGGAAGTGGCAGCAGGCCCTCTCGGCCGACGGCGAGTCCCTCATCGGGCTCGGCACCGACGTCGGCGGCATGGCGATGTGCTACCGCCGCGACCTGTTCGAGGCCGCCGGGCTCCCCGTCGAGCGCGACGAGGTCTCGGCCCTGTGGGCCGGGTCCTGGGAGGACTACGTGGCGGTGGGCGAGCAGTACACCGCCGACACCGGCGGGTACTGGTTCGAGTCCTCCGGGAACATGTTCCGCGCCATGGTCGAGCAGGCCGACGAGGGCGTGTACGACCGCGAGGACAACTTGATCGTCGAGTCCAACCCGGCGATCGGCGCCGCGTGGGACCTCACCGTCGAGGCCATCGAGGCCGACATGTCGAACCGGCTGACCGCGTGGACCCCGGAGTGGAACGCCGGGTTCAACGAGGGCACGTTCGCGACGATCATCTGCCCCGCGTGGATGACCTCCTACATCGAGACGAACGCGCCCGACGCGGCCGGCCTGTGGGACATCGCGACCGTGCCCGGCGGGGCCGGGAACATGGGCGGCTCGCACCTCGTGCTGCCCGCGCAGGGCGAGCACCCGGAGGAGGCGTACGAGTTCATCGAGTGGCTCACCGCGCCCGAGCAGCAGCTCAAGGTGTTCGAGGCGACCGGGAACTTCCCGTCCACCCCTGAGCTGTACGAGGACCCGGCGCTCACCGGCCTGAGCAAGGCGTACTTCAACGACGCGCCCGTCGGCGAGATCTTCACCGCCGCCGCCACGGCCGTGCAGCCCCAGTACCAGGGCCCGCTCCAAGGCGACGTGCTCGCCACGATCGGCCAGGGCCTGGGCCGCATCGAGGACGGCAGCCAGTCCCCCGAGGACGCGTGGAGCCAGGTGCTCTCGGACCTCGAATCGTTCTAGCCGAATCGTTCCAGCCCCAGAGCGGGGCGGCGGGCCGTGCGGCCCGCCGCCCCTTGAGTGGAAAGCCACCCGATGACCATCGCCGCCAAGGGGTCCGGCGCGCGCAGCGGCACGAAGGGCCTGCTGCGCTACCGCCTCGACCTCAAAGCCTCCCCGTACCTGTACATCGCCCCGTTCTTCGTGCTGTTCGCCGCGTTCGGGCTGTTCCCGCTGGCGTTCACCGCGTGGGTGTCCACCCACGAGTGGAGCCTCCTGTCGGACGAGCACGTGTTCGTGGGCTTCGGGAACTACGAGGCGCTCCTGACCGACCCGTACTTCTGGAACGCCCTCGGCAACACCCTCTCGATCCTCGTGCTCGCCACCGTCCCGCAGCTGCTCGCCGCGCTCCTGCTCGCGCACGTGCTCACCCTGCGGCTGCGCGCGCAGACGTTCTGGCGCATGGGGATGCTCCTGCCGAACGTCGCGTCCGTGGTCGCCGTCGCCGTCATCTTCAGCCAGCTGTTCGGCCGCGACTTCGGGCTCGTCAACTGGGTCCTCGAAGCGCTCGGCGCCGGCCGGATCGACTGGCAGGCCGGGACCGCGTCCTCGCACGTCGCCATCGCGGTCATGGTGGCGTGGAAGTGGACCGGGTACAACGCGCTCATCTACCTCGCCGCCATGCAGGCCGTGCCGCGCGAGGTCTACGAGGCCGCGCACCTCGACGGCGCCTCGCGGATGCAGCAGCTGTTCCACGTCACCGTCCCGATGATCCGCCCGACCATCGTGTTCACGGTGATCGTCTCGACGATCTACGGGCTCCAGATCTTCGCCGAGCCGCAGCTGTTCGGCGGCGGCGGGCAGAACGGCGTCACCGGCGGCGCCTCCCGCCAGTTCCAGACCCTCACGCTGTACCTGTACGAGCACGGCTTCAACCGCGGCTTCGAGTTCGGGTACGCCTCGGCCGTCGCCTGGACGATGTTCGCCGTGATCGTCCTCGTCGCCCTCCTCAACTACCTGTTCATCCGCCGCATCAGGAGCGCCTCGTGACCGCCGCCGACCTCGACACCGTCGCCGCACCGCCCGCGAACTCCCGGCGGCCGGGCCGCACAGCCTTGCCGGGCCGGCCCGACCGCCGGGCCCGGGCCCGCCTGCGCGCCCTGCGCGAGCAGCCCGGCCGCCTCGCGTACCTCACGCTCGTCGCCGTCCTGTTCTTCTCCGGGTTCCCGCTGTACTACAGCTTCGTGGTGGCTTCGCGCGACAACTCCGCGCTCGCCACGGTCCCGCCGCCGGTGCTGCCGGGCGCGAACCTCGTCGAGAACGTGCAGCGCGTGTTCGACACCGTCCCGTTCGGGACGGCGCTGCTCAACTCGGTCCTGGTGAGCGGCAGCGTCACCGCGTCGGTGGTGTTCTTCTCGACACTCGCGGGCTTCGCATTCGCGAAGCTGGAGTTCAAGGGCGCCAAGGTGCTCCTGGTGTCGGTCGTGGCGACCATGATGGTGCCCGTGCAGCTCGGCGTCATCCCGCTGTTCATGCTCATGGTGGAGCTGGAGTGGACCGACACGCTGTGGGCGGTGATCGCGCCGGGCCTGGTCAGCGCGTTCGGGGTGTTCTTCATGACCCAGTACCTGCGGGGCGCGCTGCCCGGCTCGCTCATCGAGTCGGCGCGCATCGACGGGGCCTCGACGTTCCGGATCTTCTGGCAGATCGTCATGCCCGCGGCCCGGCCCGCGGCCGTCGTCCTCGGGGTGCTCACGTTCCTGACCGCGTGGAACGACTACTTCTGGCCGCTCATCGTGCTCTCCAGCCCCGAGCACCAGACGGTCCAGGTGGCGCTGTCCACGCTCTCGGGCGGGTACGTCACCGACCAGTCGCTCGTGCTCACCGGGACGATGCTGGCTACGCTTCCTCTGCTGGCGGTGTTCGCGCTCTTGGGCAAGTACATGATCAGCGGGATCATGCAGGGCGCGGTCAAAGGCTGAACGGGACGGAGGACGCGATGGCGCGTGCGGATGCGGGGCCGGTGCGGGGGCCCCGCCAGGGGCGGCCGACGCTGGAGGAGGTCGCCGAGCGGGCGGGCGTGTCGCGCGCGACGGTCTCCCGCGTGGTGAACGGCCAGACCACGGTGAACGAGGACCTGCGGCGGGCCGTGGAGGCCGCGGCCGACGAGCTCGGGTACGTGCCCCACGCCGCCGCCCGGTCCCTCGTGACGCACCGGACCGACTCGGTCGCGCTCATCCTCCCCGAGTCGCCGAACCGCGTGTTCTCCGACGACCAGTTCTTCCCCAGCGTCATCCGCGGCGTCGCCACCGAGCTCGACGCGGCCGGGAAGCTCCTGGTGCTCATGACGACCGGGTCCGCGGAGGCCCGCAAGCGCGCCGAGCGGTACGCCGTCGGCGGGCACGTCGACGGCGTCATGTTCGCGTCGCTCCACGACGCGGACCTGCTGCCGGAGCTGATGATGCGCCGCGGCGTACCGGTGGTGTGCAACGGGCTGCCGCAGCTGGACGCGCCGTGCATCGACGTCGACCACCTCGGCGGCGTGCGGGCGGCCGTGGACTACCTGATCGCCCAGGGGCGCAGGCGGATCGCGACGATCGCGGGCCCGCTGGACATGGTCGCGGGCCGGGCCCGGCTCGACGGGTACCGGGCGGCGCTCGCGGCCGCAGACCGGCGGGCGATCGTCGCCGTCGGCGACTTCACCGCCGAGTCCGGGCAGGCCGCGATGCGCCAGCTCCTGGCCGACGAGCCGGACCTGGACGCGGTGTTCGTGGCCTCGGACCTGATGGCGCACGGGGCGCTCCAGGCGCTGCGCGAGGCCGGGAGGCGGGTGCCGGACGACGTCGCCGTGGTCGGCTTCGACGACATCGCCCTGGCGACCTATTCGGACCCGCCGCTGACGACGGTGCGCCAGCCGATCGCGCGGATCGGGCGCACCATGGCGCGGACAATGCTGCGGCTCCTGGAAGGCCACGACGTCGAGCCGATGACGATCCTGCCGACGGAGCTGGTGGTCCGCGAGTCGGCGTGAGCTAGGTGAAGACGCTCACGCCGCCGGGCCCGACGAGGAGCCCGACGATGATCACCACGATCCCGAGGAGTACCTGACCTCGGAAGATCATGTAGATGCCGTAGACGACGAGGAGGACCGCGAGGATCCAGAGTATGAGTGCCATGCGGTCCGGATACCCATAGGCGCGGTGAATATGTCTGGAATCGACGGCGGCGCGGCCCGGATGTCGGTGGTGCGTGGTCCACTTGGGGCGTGGAGGTCGCACTGGTGCCCGGGAGGGCCGGAGAGGGCTGGACGATGGCCCTGCCCGGCGGCGACCCCGCGTACCACAGGGACCTCGCCGCGGCCGTCCGCGAGGCCGAGGCGGCGGGCCCGCTGCGGTGGGTCGTCGCCGACGTGGCGCGGGACTACCCGGCGCTGATGGAGGCGGGCGCGCGGCTCGACCGGGCCCGCGACCTGCGGCTCGCCGAGCGCATCCTCTCGCGGGTGGAGGCGCACGACCCGCCCGCGCACGTGGTCGCGTCCGACCCCGACGCCGGGACGCTGTTCGAACGCGAGCCCGAGCCCGTGGACGGCCCCGCGGAGCTGACGCGGCTCCAGGCGGCGTGGCTGGACCAGCGGCGGCGCACCGCGAACGCCGCGATCCCGGGGCTCGGGACGCTGCTGGCGGCCGAGTCCGCGGGGGCGCTGGTCGCGGCCGAGATGGGGCGCACGGGCGTGCCGTTCGACCGGGAGGTCCACGACCGGCTGCTGCGGGACCTGCTGGGCCCGCGCCCGTCGAAGGGCCTGCGGCCGCGCAAGCTCCAGGCGCTCGCCGACAAGGTCACCGAGGCGTTCGGGCACCAGTTGAACCCGGACTCCACGAAGCAGGTGCTCGCGGCGTTCCACGCGGCGGGCGTCGACGTGAAGACCACGCACGCGTGGGAGCTGCACTCGGTCGACCACCCGGCCGTGGAGGCGCTGAAGGCGTACCGCGAGCACGCCCGCGTGTGGGGCGCGTTCGGGTGGAACTGGGCCGACGCGTGGGTGCACGACGCGGTGGACCGGGAGACCGGGCGCACGGCGAGCCGGTTCCGGCCGGTGTACATCGTCGGCGGCGCCGACACCGGCCGGTGGGGCACCGACGGCGGCGGGGCGCTGCAACTCCCCCACTCGGTGCGCGAGGCGATCCGCCCCGACCCCGGCTGGAAGCTCGTTGCCGCGGACGCGGCGCAGCTGGAGCCGCGGCTGCTGGCCGCGATCAGCGGCGACAGGGCGATGATCGCGGCCACAGCCGCCGACGACCTGTACACGGAGCTCGCGCCGCGCCTCGGCGGCGAGCGCGGGAAGGCGAAGATCGCGCTGATCTCGGCGATGTACGGGGGGACGGCGGGCGACGCGCGCCAGCTCGTGCAGCTCATGCGGGACCGGTTCCCGGCCGCGTTCGAGCGGGTCGAGTCGGCGGCGCGCACGGGCGAGAAGGGCGGGCTCGTGCGCACCTGGCTGGGCCGGACCGTCCCGGCGCCCTCGGAGCGGTGGTGGCGGCAGCTCAACTCCGAGGACGGCGTGAAGTCGTCGGCGTCGCGGGGCCGGTTCACGCGGAACTTCATCGTGCAGGGCACGGCCGCGGAATGGGCGCTGGTGCTGCTCGCGCTGCTGCGGCGCGAACTCCACGAGCAGGGCCTCGGCGAACTGGTGTTCTTCCTGCACGACGAGGTGATGGTCCACTGCCCCGCCGAGCACGCGGCGGCGGTGTCGGCGGCGATCGAGCGGTGCGCCGAGCAGGCCACGCGGACGCTGTTCGGGGACGTGCCGGTGCGGATACCGCTCCGGCCGAAGGTCGTCGACAGTTATGCGGAGGCGAAGTGAGGGGCCCGCGGCGCTGCCGCGGGCCCCCTTTTCTGTTGAGTGTCAGACCGTTTCGAGGGCGACGTCGGCGGCGTTCACGTAGCCGATCCGGTGGCCGATCTGGATCTGGTAGAACACGGTCTCGCCGGTGACGACGAACGTCGGCGTGTTGAAGGTCTTGGCCCACAGCGCCTGCGACCGGAGCTCCTCGCCCATGACGTAGGACTGGTCGGTGTCGATGGTGGTGACGACGGCGTTGGGCCGGTACGTGGCGCCGGTGCCCTCATAGGCCTCGGCCTCGGGGTAGGTGTCGCGCCAGACCGTGACGTCGTCGCGGAGCGGGACGACGACCTGCGCCTGGGCCGGCGCGAGGACCGGGTTGTCCTCGGGGTTGAGGATCCAGGCCTTGTTGCCCAGGTACCAGACGGCGACCCAGTCGCCCCGGACCTCGGCGACGGCGAAGCGCTGGCCGTACCCGGCGCGGGCGCCGAGGTCGTCGACGGAGTTGGAGGCGCCGTTCGCCAGCGGCGCGTCGAGGCTCGGCTCGGAGTAGAGCAGGACCGTGGAGGCGCCGCGGACCGGGCAGGGGGCCGCGTCGTCGCTCGTGTCGCAGCCGGTCAGGACCGGGCGGTTGTCCTCGAAGTCGGGGGCGATGGTGACGGCGCCGCCGGTGATGCCCGCCGCGGCGTGTTCGAGCGGCTGGCCCAGGAGCTGGAAGTAGTGGCCCCAGTCCCAGTAGGGGCCCGGGTCCCAGTGGTCGGACTGGGGCACGTTGTCGTGGCCGAGGATGTGGGCGCGGTCGATCGGGACGTCGTACTTCTCGGCGAGGAAGGAGACGAGCTCGGCGGAGTTGCGGTAGAGGATCTCGGTGTACCAGGTGCCGCTGGCGGCGAAGCCCTCGTGCTCGATGCCGAGGGAGCGCATGTTCACGGCCCAGTTCCCGGCCTGCCAGCCGACGTTCTTGTGGTCGAGGTGCTCGGCGATGTGGCCGTCGGCGGAGCGGATCGTGTAGTTCCAGGAGATCCGGGTCGGGTCCTGGACGACGTCGAGCGTGCCGTCGTAGTAGCCCTCGGTGTCGTGGATGACGATCGCGTTGATGTCGATGTCGGTCTCTCGGTCGGCGAGGTCGTGGTTGCCGTACTGGCTCGCGCTCGTGCCCCACTGCTCGTAGGGGGCGGGGATCCACTCGCATCCGAGCGACTCCGGGCAGGTCGTGTTCGCCGTGTCGAGCGCGGCGAGGCCGAGGGCGCCGAGGGTGCTCTCGTCGGGGTCGACGCTGCTGGAGGCGAGCTCGACGGGGCCGTCGTCGGTGTCGGCGGCGGCGCCGGTGGCGATGAGCCCGTAGACCTCGTCGGCGAAGCGGGCGGCGGTGGGCTCGTCCGCCGCGCCGGAGTAGCGGGCGACGGCGGCGTACCAGTCGGCCGGGTCGTCGGAGTCGATGCCGAGGTCGGCCTGGTAGTCGGCGAGGAGCGCGGCGCCGCCCGCGATGTTCGCGGCCGGGTCGGTGCGCAGGGACTCCTCCGAGGCGCCCGTGAGGGCGGCGGCGTCGTCGATGGTGAGCGGCCCGGGGGTGCCGACCGGCTCTTCTTCCTCGGCGGGCTCGTCCATGGGGCGGAGGTCGTCGCCGCGGGCGTCGCCGTCGTGGTGCTCCCCGGCGCCGTTGAGGGTCTCGACCTCGGCGGTCAGGTGCATGGGGCCGAACCCGCCGGCGGTGCTCGGCTCGCCGCCGTGGTCGGTCCACCGGGACTGCAGGTAGGAGACGCCGAGGAGGACCTCCTCGGGGACGCCGTACTCGGCGGCGGCCGCGGCGTACTCGCCCTGGCGGCCGGTGGGCTCGGGCGGTTCGGCGTCGGCGCGGGTGGCCGCGACGACGGCGGCGGCCGCCGCGAGCGCGGCCGCGCCGGCGACCGCGGCGCGGATGCGGCCCTTGCGGGAGATGCTCATGCTGCTCCAAGAGATGGATGGGAAGGTTCGCCGAGATTACGGGCACACGGACCGTATCCGGCTGAATGCCCCTTCTGATATGGGAAGTCGCACATGCGAAGTCGGAGGTCCGAGGCAACCTCATGGAGGAGACCGCGCAGCACTTCCCCCGCCGCGAGTCGTAGTACCCGGGTACCACTCGCGTCCCTGAAGATCGATCCCGAAACCGATGAACGCGCCCCGCGCTGGCCGTAGATTTCGGGGCATGATCGAGATCGAGCACTTGACGAAGCGCTACGGCAAGAAGACGGCCGTGGACGATCTGACGTTCGCCGTCAAGCCCGGCGTCGTCACCGGGTTCCTGGGGCCGAACGGCGCCGGGAAGTCCACCACGATGCGCGCCATCGTGGGCCTGGACGCCCCGACCAGCGGGCTCGCCCGCGTCAACGGGCAGCACTACTCGCAGTTCAAGTCGCCGCTGACCGAGGTCGGCGCGCTGCTGGAGGCGAAGTCGGTGCACGCCGGGCGCAGCGCGTACAAGCACCTGCTGGCGCTCGCCCGCACCCACGGCATCCCCGCCAAGCGCGTCCACGAGGTCATCGACCTCGTCGGCCTCCACGAGGTGGCCGGGAAGCGCGTGGGCGGGTTCAGCCTCGGCATGGGCCAGCGCCTGGGCATCGCGGTCGCGCTCCTGGGCGACCCGGCCGTGCTGATCCTGGACGAGCCGGTGAACGGCCTCGACCCCGACGGCGTGAAGTGGATCCGCCTGCTGCTCAAGGGCCTGGCGTCCGAGGGCCGCACGGTGTTCCTGTCCTCCCACCTGATGAGCGAGCTGGCGCAGACCGCCGAGCACCTCATCGTGATCGGGCAGGGGAAGCTCCTGGCCGACACCACGGTGGACGACTTCGTGAACGGGAGCGGGAAGGCCCGGGTGCGGGTCGTCTCCCCCGACGCGGCGCGGCTCGCCGAGCACCTCGCGGGCCCGGGCATCACGATCGCCAGCCCCGAGCGGGGCGTCCTGGAGGTCTCCGGGACCGAGGCCGCGGTGGTGGGCCAGACGGCCGCCGCGCACGGCCTGGTCCTGCACGAGCTGCGGACCGACCGCGGCTCCCTTGAGGACGCGTTCATGCAGTTGACCGCCGATTCGGTGGAGTACCGACAGACCGTGGAAGGGGCGAAGTGATGACCGCCGCCGCAATGACCGAACGACCGGCCGCTTACGTGCCGAAGGGCGGCTACAGGCTGACCGGCGCGGGGCTGCTGCGCTCGGAGTGGACGAAGCTGTGGTCGCTGCGCTCGACGTGGATCGTGCTGCTGTGCGCGGTCGTGTTCGCGGCGGGCCTGGGGGCCCTGATCTCCGCGAGCGTCCCGTCCGACCAGGGGCTCGCCGGTGCCGACATGGCGCTGAACTTCGCGATGGCGGGCGTCTCGATGAGCTCGGTGTTCATCGCGGTGCTCGGCATCCTCACCGTCACCGGCGAGTACACGACCGGGTCGATCCGGTCGACGATGTCGGCCGCGCCCAAGCGCCTCGGGGTGCTGGCGGCGAAGGCAGCCGTGTACGGCGCGGTGGTGGCGGTCCTGTTCTCCGCCATGGTGTTCGTGACGTTCTTCCTGTCACAGGCCCTGCTCGACGACCCCGCGCTGTCGGTGTCGCTGGGCGACGACGGCGTGCTGCGGGCCCTGTTCGGGTACGTCGCGATGATCGTGTACCTGGCGCTGCTGGCGATCGCGCTCGGCTCGATCCTGCGCAACTCGGCCGGGTCGATCGCGTTCTACATCGGCGTGATCATGATCCTGCCGCAGCTGGCGACGATCCTGCCGTGGGACTGGGTCGCCGACGTGGTCCCGTACGCGCCGGGCAACGTCGCGAACACGCTGATCCTCGTGGACACCTCGCAGTCGACGCTGGGCGTGGGCGAGTCGTGGCTGTGGATGGGGATCTGGCTGGTCGTGGCCTACGGGCTGGCGGGCGTGCTGCTCAAGCGCCGGGACGTGTGACAATCCCACGTGTGAAGGTCCAGTAGTGGCGCAGGCCGTGAACCTCCCCCGCAAGCGGGGTCTGTGGCAGCGGGTGTCGGAGTTCGACTCCAGGCACCCGCTGCTTTGGAATCTGTTCCCCATCTTCCTGTACTCGTTCTTCGGCTGCATCGGGGCGATCGCGGCCGCGGTCGGGCAGATGGAGTTCGCGCACCCCTGGGCGCAGGCGGTGGCGACGCTGCTGTTCCTGGTGCCGACGATCTGGCGGCGCCGGTACCCGTTCACGGTGCTGGCGAGCCAGGCCGTGCCGATGGCGATCACGATCCCGCTGGGGATCACCGCGAGCGGCGAGGGCTTCGTGAGCATCGCGGCGGGCCTGGCGTACACGGTGGCGCTGTACAACGTGGTGCTGCGGCGGCCCCTGAAGCTGCTGTGGTGGGCCGCGCTGGTGACGACGGTGCCGTCGCTGATCGACTGGCTGGTGAACCGGCCGTCGCCGGGGCTCATCGGGTTCACCGTGTCGGGGGTGACGTACTTCGCGTTCGTCGTGGCGATCGGGATGCTGGTGCGCACGCGGCGCGAGTTCCAGAGCTCCCAGCGCGACCAGGCGACCCGCGAGGCCGTCTCGGACGAGCGCAACCGGATCGCGCGGGAGATGCACGACATCATCGGGCACAACCTGGCGGTCATCAACGCGCTCGCCGACGGCGGCGCGTACGCGGCGACCGCGTCGCCGGAGAAGGCGAAGGAGGCCCTGGAGGTCATCGGGCGCACCAGCCGGGAGGCGCTCGGGGAGCTGCGGCGGGTCCTGTCGGTGCTCAAGGCCGAGGACCCGCAGGAGGTCGAGCTCGCGCCGCAACCGGGTCTGTCCGATGTGGACGCACTGGTGGAGCGGGTGCGGGAGGCGGGCCTGCCGGTGGTGCTGCGGTCGTCCGGGGAGCACTGGGAGCTGTCGGAGAACCAGCAGCTCGCCGTGTACCGGACGATCCAGGAGTCGCTGACGAACGTCCTCAAGCACGCGAAGGGCCCGCGGCGGGCCGAGGTGTCCCTTGAGTACCGGGAGTCGGGGCTCGCGGTGACCGTGTCGAACACCGGGAACCGGGTCGACGAGGCGGGCACGTCGCGGGGCCTGGCGGGGCTGGCCGAGCGCGCGGCCGCGTTCGGCGGCACAATGGTGGCCGGACCCGAGGCCCGCGGCGGCTGGCGGGTCGCGCTGTGGATGCCCGTCGACGGAAGGGAACGCCGGTGACCTCGCTGCTCATCGTTGATGACCACCCCTTGCAGCGCATGGGGTTCCGGATGCTCGTGGAGAGCCAGCCGGACCTGGTGGTGCTCGGCGAGGCCGGGAACGGCGCCGACGCGGTGCGCCGCGCCACCGAGCTGGGGCCCGACGTGGTCCTCATGGACGTGCGCATGCCCGGCGTCGACGGCATCGAGGCGACCCGGCGGATCATCGCCGCGGGCGGGCGCAGCCGGGTCCTGGTGCTCACCACGTTCGACCTCGACGAGTACGCGTACGCGGCGCTACGCGCCGGCGCGAGCGGGTTCCTCGTCAAGGACGCCCAGCCCGAGGAGCTGCTCGCCGGCATCAGGGTCGTGGCCGCGGGCGACGCGGTCGTCGCCCCGAAGCTCACGCGCCGCCTCCTCGACCGCTTCGCCGACCAGTTCCCCGTCGAGGGCGAGGAGGAGGCGAACCTGAGCGCCCAGCTCGACGTGCTCACCGAGCGGGAGCGGGAGGTGCTCACGGCGATCGGCAAGGGCTGGAACAACACCGAGATCGCGACGCGGTTCCACCTGGCCGAGTCGACGGTGAAGACCCACGTGGGGCGCATCCTCGCGAAGATCGGCGCCCGCGACCGGGTCCAGGCGGTCATCTTCGCCTACAACACGGGCCTGGTCGCCCCCGACGGGCGCTGACTCAGCGGCGGGTGAACGCCAGCAGGTCGCATTCGGCCTCCACCGGCTGCGGGACGGTCTCCCGCTCGGCGTCGGCGGCCAGCGCGGCCAGGCCGTCCCGGTACTCCTCGTCCGTGAGGTGCTCGTACACCGACAGGGCGCGCATGCGCTGGCGCTCGGTGTACTCGGCGAGGCTGTCGGCCGAGCGGTGGTGGACCTCGACGAGCCCGGCGGGCGCGAAGCCCGCGTCGCGGAAGACCGCCTCGGTCTCGGGCAGCGTCGGGAACACGTGGGCGTCGATGTCCCGGGTGCGCGGGAAGTACCGGTAGAGCAGCAGGTCCTTGAGGCGGTCGGCGAGGGTCGTGGCGATGAGCAGCCGCGCGCCGGGCGCGAGGACCCGCGCGAGTTCGCGGGCGGCGGCGGGCCGGTCGGGCACGTGGTGCCACACCAGGAACATGAGGGCGAGGTCGGCGCTGGCGTCGTCCAGGGGCAGGTCGGCGGCGCTGCCGGGGACGTAGGTGACGAGCGGGTGCGCCGACTCGGCGAGGGCGACCTCGCGCATCCGCTCGGAGGGCTCGACGCCGATGGTCTCGGCCCCGAACTCGTCGGCGAGCGCGGGCGTGAACCTGCCGGTGCCGGAGCCGACGTCGGCGACGCGGGCGATGCGGCGGTCCCCGGCGAGGGACCGGAACGCCCGGGTCCAGGCGCGGCGGCTCGACGGGAGGAGCCTGCGGCCCTTGGCGTATCCGGCGTGCTGGGTCCGGTCGTAGTCGACGCGTTCGATCCTCATCGGCTCCTCCTCGGTCAGACGGGCTTCGCTAGTCGGCGGCGGTGGGCACCCAGAACCGCAGCTTGTCGCCGCGGCGGTCTTCGAGTACCCCGCCGTTGCGCTCGATCACCTTGCGGGAGGTGGTGTTGTCGGCGTCGCAGGTGAGCAGGGCCTTCTCGATGCCGAGGGCGGCGGCGACGGGGAGGCCGGCGGCGAGCATGGCGGTGGCGTGGCCGCGGCGGCGCGCGGAGGGGCGCACGTCGTAGCCGATGTGCCCGCCGACGTCGAGGAGGTGCGCGTTGAGGACGTGCCGGATCGCGAGGCGCCCCAGGTAGGTGTCGCCGTCGACCCACCAGAGGGTCGTGAACGGGACGAAGCCGGGCGGGGCGGTGGTGCGCCAGGCGAGGACGTCGGCGACGTACTCGGCGGCCCATTCGTCGCCGGGGCGCAGGTAGTTGCGGATGATCGAGTCGGTCCCGGAGTCGCCGGTGCCGCCTCCTTCCGCGATGAACTCGTGCAGCGCCTCGGTGAAGGAGGCGGTGAGCCGCACGGTCGGGTCGATGAGTTCTGGCACGGTTTCGACGCTAAAGGACCGGTCGGAGGGCCGCAACCGCATTCCCGCGGCGCACGGCGTGTTCGCGCCTCGGCGCGCGGAATGTAGCGCGTCCGTCATCTTGCGTTGGTACCGTTGCGGGTCGGTTCTAGGGAGGTACGTCATGGGCGGTTCGGTGCTGGCGGCTTCGGTGCTGCTGTTCGACATGGACGGGACGCTGGTCGACTCGACGGCGTCGGTGGAGCGGGCGTGGACCCGGTTCGCGGGGCGCCACGGCCTGGAGGCGTCGGCGATCCTCGCGGTCGCGCACGGGCGGCCCACGATCGAGGTGGTCGCGGAGTTCGCGCCGCACGGCGTGGACGTGGTCGCCGAGACCGACCGGATCGAGGCCGAGGAGATCGACCGCACCGACGGCATCAGCGAGATCCCCGGCGCGGCCGCGCTCCTGGGGTCCCTCGACCCGGCCCGCTGGGCCGTCGTCACCTCCGCGACCCGCGCCCTCACTTTGCGCCGCCTCGCCGCGGTCGGCATCCCCCTCCCGAAGATCCTCATCGCCGCCGACGACGTCACCAAGGGCAAGCCCCACCCCCAGCCGTACATGCTCGCCGCCCGCGCGCTCGGCGCCGACGCGACCGACGCGGTCGCGTTCGAGGACGCCCCCGCGGGCCTCACCTCCGCTTCATCGGCGGGCGCCGCCACCGTCGTGGTCGGCGCCTACGACGGCGAAGCGGCGCAAGGACTCCCCCGAATCCCCGACCTCACCGGCGTCACCGTCGCCCAGGAGGGCCCGTCATTGGAGGTCCGGCTGCCGTAAGCCGCCGTCGAGGGTCGTGCGGGCGAGGGCCGCGAGGGATTCGACGAGGGCGATGCCGTCGGCGTGGCTCGCGGCGCCGCTGGTGAGGACCGCGATGCGGATCGGGTCGTCGGTGTCTCCGGCGAGGACGCCGATGGAGTTGACGACCCAGCGGCCGCCCAGGGCGGTGCGGGTGTCCCAGCCGTTCTTGAGCCAGACGGCCTCGCCGTCGGCCGCGGCGGCGGAGACGCCCCAGCGCTGGGAGGCGGTGACCGAGGACATGAGGTCGCGGGCGTAGGCGGTCTGGTCGGCGTCGAGGAGGCCTTCGTAGAGGGCGTGGCCGAGCAGGGTCAGTTGGTCGGGGGCGGTGGTGTCGGTGAGGCCCCAGGCGTCCTCGCGGGGTTCGGTGCCGGTCATGCCGAAGTCGGTGCACGCCTGGGCGAGTGCGTCGGCGCCGCCGAGGGCGTCGTAGACGGCGGTCGCGGCGTCGTTGTCGGAGGCGGTGATCATGGCGCGCAGCCGCGCGTCGGGGGCGTCGGCGACGGTCCCGTAGTGGCGCAGGGCCATGACGAGGAGCTGGGCTTTGACGATCGAGGCGGTGTCGTGCTGGAGGTCCGGCCGATGGGCGATCTGGAGGGCGCCGCGGGAGGCGGCGACGGAGACGTCGGCGCCGGAGTCGGCCGCCAGTTCCTCGGCGCGTTCGGCGAGGAGCGCGTCGAGCCGGTCAGCGTAGGTGGTCTCGGCGGCGGTGGCGCGGGTGGCCGTGCCCGCGCCGAGGCTGCCGGGATCGCCTGCGGGCGTGGTGGTGTCGGCGGCGGCGGAGCCGCCGGGGTCGCCGTCCACGAGGGACGGGAGCGCCGCGGCCGCCGCGGCGGCGGCCGCGAGCGGGACGGCGAGGCGCAGCAGGGTGCGGCGGTGCAGTCGCGCCATGCCGGTGTCGCGCTGGTTCGGCATGGCCGGGACGTTAGGGGCGCAACCTCAACACCGGATGGCGCCCGGGTTAGGAAACGATGAGAGCACGCCTCACGCGGCCGGCTGGGCGGCCTCCATGCTGGCGAGGCGGGCGGCGCGCAGGCGCCCGGCGAGGTCGCGGGTGGGGCCGCCGCGGACGAGGAGGACCAGCCACGGGTCGTCGTCCATGCGGGCGGCGCTGACGAGGGCGAGGGCCATGATGTGGGCGCAGACCTCGCGGGTGTCGGCGCAACCGCAGGAGGTGGTGATGCGGTTGTGGTCCTCGGTGATGAACTTCTTGGGCAGCAGGCGCATCCCGGCCTCGGCGAGCACGTCGTCGATGCGCTTGGGCAGGCGCCCGGCGAGGAGCCCGGCGACGCACGAGGGCGACAGCGACAGGGCCGACAGCCCCGCGGTCCAGGCGGACTTGCTGTAGACGGGGATGGTGATCTCGGCGTCGTAGACGCCGGGGCCGTCCGCCACGGTGCCCGAGACGCGGCCCGGCTCGATCGAGAGGCCGGTGACGGCGCCGCGCCCGGCGATGGCGCGGCCCTTGACGATGCGCTGGTCGGGGTAGTTCAGGCCGATGGTCTCCAGGGCCCGCCACCACTTGCGGCCCCACCAGGTCCGGCCGTACGGGTCGCTCACAGGCGGCCTCCCTCGTCGTCGAGTTCGATGAGCTTGCGGAGCTGGGAGTCGTCGAGCTCGCCGAGCCAGTCCTCGCCGGAGCCGACCACCGCTTCGGCGATGGCCCGCTTGCGGGCGAGCAGCTCGTCCACGCGCTCTTCGAGGGACCCGGCGGTCACCAGCTTGTGGACGTGCACGGTCTGGGTCTGCCCGATGCGGTGCGCCCGGTCGGTGGCCTGGTCCTCGACGGCGGGGTTCCACCAGCGGTCGTAGTGGACGACGTGCGAGGCGCCCGTGAGGTTGAGGCCGGTGCCGCCCGCGCGCAGCGAGACCAGGAGGATCGCGGGGCCCTCGCCGGTCTGGAACTCGTCGACGAGCTTGTCGCGGGCGGGCTGGTCGAGGCCGCCGTGGAGGAACGGCGCGGCGACGCCGAGCTCGGCCTCCAGGTGGCGCGACAGCAGCTCCCCCATCTGCCGGTACTGCGTGAAGATGAGGGTCTTGTCGCCCTCCTCGACGACCTCGGTGAGCATCTCCGTGACGCGGTCGAGCTTCCCGGAGCGCTCGGCGAGGTCGCCGTCCCCGACGCCCACGTACTGGGCGGGGTGGTTGCAGATCTGCTTGAGGCGGGTGAGGAGCTTGAGGACGCGGCCGCGGCGGGTGATGCCGTCGCCCAGGCCCTCGTCGAACGCCTCGCGGATGGCCTCGCGGTAGAGCCCGGCCTGCTCGTCGGTCATCGTGCAGGCCACGACGGACTCGATCTTCGGAGGCAGGTCGGCGGCCACGTCCTCCTTCATGCGGCGCAGCACGACCGGGTCGATGCGGGCGCGGAGCGTCGCGGCGGCCACGGGGTCGCGGCCGATCTCGATGGGGTCGGCGAAGCGGCGCTTGAAGTCGGCCTGGATGCCGAGCATCCCGGGGTTGACGAACTCGGAGATCGACCACAGCTCGGCGAGGTGGTTCTCCACGGGCGTGCCCGTCAGGGCGATGCGGACGCGGCCGGTGAGGTCGCGGACGGCCCCGGCGGTGCGCGAGCGGTGGTTCTTGATCGCCTGGGCCTCGTCGATGACGATCGTGTCCCAGCCGATGGAGCGCAGCAGTTTGATGTCGCGCAAGGCGATCGAGTACGAGGTGACGACCACGTCGGTGTCGGTGAGCGGCGCCGCGGACTTCGTGCGGGCCGGGCCGTGGTGCAGGTGCACCGACAGCTGCGGCGCGAAGCGGGCGATCTCGCGCTGCCAGTTGCCGACCAGGGACGTCGGGCAGACCACCAGGTGCGGCGCGATCCCGGCGCGGCGCACGAGCAGGCCGATCGACTGGAGGGTCTTGCCCAGGCCCATGTCGTCGGCGAGGATCACGCCCGCACCGCCGTCGGCCGCGGCTTCGAGCCAGGCGATGCCGTGCGACTGGTACTTGCGCAGGTCGGCGTTGACGCGGACCTCGCCGGGGTCGGCGTGCTGGGCGGTGATGAGCCGCAGGTTGAGCCCCGAGTCGGAGCGCAGCAACTCGGTGTAGGACTCGACGAAGGCGCCCACCAGGGCCTTCGCGGTCCACACGTGGCCCTCCGAGTGCGGGGCGCTGTGGCCCTCGGCAGGGAGCTCGCCCGCGATGCGGTCGAGGTCGTCGAACTTGTCGTCGTCCACGGCGTTCGCGATGCGCGCCCACACGGCCACCGACTCGGTGATGTCGGGCCGGGACGCGATGCGGGTGAGCGCGGGCAGGACCGGCCGGACCGGCGTCGCGACGCCCTCGACCTCCGCCAGCTCGCCGCCGAGGTACAGCTCGGCCGCGACCGGGTCGCCCGGGGGCAGTCCGAGCTCGGCCACCGCGGCCTCCGGCCGCCCGCCCCCGAAGAACAGGAGCCGCCCGTCGGCCGGGGAGGCGTGGTCGGGCAGGAAGGTGGCGTGCAGTTCGCTGGGTGGCAACGAGGCTCCTACGGTGGGAAGGCAGACGTGCCATTTTGCCACAAGCACGGGCCCGGACCCAAACGCTCGGACCGGTATAGGCGGTTTTGGGGGCTTCTCGGGGGAATGGGAGGACGAAAACGGGGCGGGTCCGCCCGCGGCCGCCGCCGCGGTCTCCCGCGTCGGCTTCGGCTCCGGACGGCCCCGCCCCGTCAACCCCAGAGCAAAGTCCGCGGGAGGGCCGCCGCGCGGCCCGCGCGAGCGCGGCACCGCGTCCCTCCACATTGAGGTCGAGTGGGCATCCTTCGGACAGAAGGCTGTGCAAACGTGTCGAAGTTAGCGGTAATTTCGAACACTGTCAATGCCTGTTCCGCATCGCGGATTCACGACAGCGGGCAGCGCAGCGCCAGGTCGAAGGCCGCGGAGTCCTGGTACTGGGCGATCGCGCCTTCGAGGTCCTCGGGCGCGGTGCCCGCGGCGAGGTCCTGCACCTGCGAGACGTAGACCGCAGTGAGCGACTTGAGGTCGGGGTCCTCGATCTCGTTGCCGAGGGCCTCCATCTGGTCGACCACGGTCTCCACGTCGCCGCCCGCGGCCTCCGAGGCGAGGTCGAGCGCCTGCCACGCGCGGTCGCAGTCCGCGGCGTACTGCTCCGAGTCGCGCTGGAGGTCCTCGTTGTCCTCGTCCGCCTCGTCGGCGCCGCCCATGCACTCCGCGAGCATCCACAGGACCAGCAGGATCCCGATGGTCCACGCGAAGAGCTTCACCAGGCGCACGTCGATCATGTTCGCCCCCATCGCGAGCGGTCCGTCGATCCAGTCTACGCGGGACGCCGCGCGCCGCGGCTTTGTGAATGCGCTTTCCGGTCGGTAGGCTGGGCCCGTCCCCCATCCCGAAGGGAGCCCCCTTGGACGTCCTGTGCCTCGGCGAGTCGATGTGCGTCTTCGCGCCCGCGACCGCCGGACCCCTGCGCACGGCGGTCGAACTCCACGCCGGCGTCGCCGGGGCCGAGTCGAACGTCGCCGTCGCGCTCGCCCGGCTCGGCGCCCGCGCCGCCTGGCACGGCAAGGTCGGCGACGACCCGTTCGGCCTGCGCATCAAGGACGTCCTGGAGGACGCGGGCGTCGACTGCGCCGGCATCGCCACCGACCCCGCCCGCCCCACGGGCGTCTACTTCAAGGACCCCGGCCCGGACGGCACCGTCGTCCACTACTACCGGCGCGGCTCCGCGGCCTCGACCATGGCCCCCGGGCACCTCGCGGGCCTGGAGCCGCCCCGCATCCTGCACCTCTCCGGGATCACCCCGGCCCTGTCCGCGACCTGCGCGGCCCTCGTCGAGGAGCTCCTGGTCGACCGCGCCCTCGCCCCCGCCACCGTCAGCTTCGACGTGAACTACCGCCCGGCCCTGTGGCCGGTCGAGGAAGCCGGGCCCGCGCTCGCGCGCCTCGCCGATGCCGCCGACATCGCGTTCGTCGGCCTCGACGAGGCCCAGACCCTGTGGGGCGTCAAGACCCCCGAGGACGTGCGCGAGCACGTGCCGAACGCCCCCGTCCTCGTCGTCAAGGACGGCGGGAACGGCGTCACCGCGTTCGACGGCGGCGAGCGGCACTACGCCCCCGCCGAACCGGTCGACGTGGTCGAGCCCGTCGGCGCCGGGGACGCCTTCGCCGCCGGCTTCCTCTACGGCCGCTTGCAGGACGCGTCCGTCGCCGCCGCGATGCGCCTGGGCCACCGGCTCGCCGCCGGGGCCCTCCAGACCGTCGGGGACCTCGCGCCCCCGCCCGCACCAGAGACCGTTCGAGCCCTCCTGGAGGACCAGTGACCGTTGACCAAGGCGCCTTCTTCGACCGCCTCTTCGCCGACCAGCGCGTCATGGCGATCTGGCGGGGCCTGCCCGCCGACGAGACCGTCGCGCTCTCCGAGCGGCTGTGGGACGCCGGGATCGACCTCGTCGAGGTCCCGATCGGGCAGCCCGGCCAGGAGGAGGCGCTCGCCGCGGCCGTGAAGGCCGCCGAACCGCGCGGGCACCTCGTGGGCGCCGGGACCGTGGTCACCGCCGGGCACGTCGAGCGCGCCGCCGCCGCGGGCGCGGCCTACACGATCGCGCCGGGCCTGAACCCGGCCGTCCTGGCGGCCTCGCACGCCGCGGGCCTGCCGCACCTGCCGGGCGTGGCGACCGCGAGCGAGGTCGGCCTCGCGCGGGAGCTGGGCTGCACGTGGGTGAAGGTCTTCCCCGCATCGTCGCTGGGCAGGGACTGGTTCAAGGCGATGAGCGGGCCGTTCCCCGACGTCAAGTACGTGGCCACGGGCGGTGTCGGGCCCGACGAGGTCGACGCGTACCGCAAGGCGGGCGCGTCGGTGATCGGCATGGGGTCGGCGCTGGCGGACCCGGCCAACATCGAGAAGCTGCTGGGCTGAGGGCGGACGGGCCCGGTGGTATGTGACGCATTACCGCTGGGTCCCCTGCACAACCCTGCCGCGGAGGTACGACAGTGCGCGGAGTCCGAGGACTCCGCGCATTCGCTTGCGCCGCTTAGAGCTTGCCGAGGAGCGAGACGACCGGGTACCCGTCGAGGCGGCCGCGGCCGCCGAGGGCGGCGATCTCCAGGAGGGCCGCGCAGGCGGCGACGGTGCCGCCGAGGCCTTCGACGAGGCGGACCCCGGCGGCCATGGACTCGCCGGTGGCGATGACGTCGTCGACAAGGAGGATGCGGTCGCCCTCGTTCACGGCGTCGGCGTGGAGCTCGACGCGGACCTCGGCGTACTCGCCGCGGTAGGTCTCGACGGCGGCGCGGCGGGGCAGCTTGCCGGCCTTGCGGATCGGCAGGAGCGGCTTCCCTGCGCGGTCGGCGAGCGGGGCGGCCCAGAGGAACCCGCGGGCGTCGAACGCGGCGATCGAGTCGTACGGGTACGGCTCGCAGGCCTCCTGGAGGAGGTCGATCGAGGCGCGGAACGCGTCGGGGGCGGCGAGCAGCGGCGTGATGTCGCGGAAGCCGACCCCGGGTTCGGGGAAGTCGGGGACGACGGGCACGTATTCGGTCAGGTCCACGACGGCAACATTAGCGGGCGGGCCGGGCGGCTTCAGGCCCCCGGCCGGAGCCGGGGGCCCGCGTCTCAGCCCTTGAGGCCGGTCTGGGCGACGCCCTGGACCAGGAAGCGCTGGAGGAACAGGAACACGAACACCAGCGGCAGGATCGCCACGAGCGCGGCGGCGAACAGCTGCGAGAGGCTCACCGTCTGCGCCGTCAGGAACGTCGAGAGGGCGACCTGCACGGTCCACGAGTCCGGGGAGCGGCCGATGACCAGGGGCCACAGGAACGAGTTCCACGCGCCCACGAACGTGATCACCGCGATGGCCGCGAGGAAGCTCCCGGAGTTGGGGATCACGATGCGCCAGAACGCGCCCCAGTGGCTCAGGCCGTCGACGCGGGCGGCCTCCTCCAGCTCCCGCGGGAAGCCCAGGAAGTACTGGCGGCACAGGAACGCTGCGAAGCCCGAGAACAGGCCGGGGATGATGAGGCCCCGGTAGTCGGAGAGCCAGCCGAGGCTGGAGACCATGACGAAGCTCGGCACGAACGTGATCGCGCCGGGGATCATGAGGGTCGCCAGGACCAGGTAGAACACCTTGTTCGCGTGCCGCCAGGGGACGCGGGCGAGCCCGTACCCGGCGGTGGTGCACAGGAACAGGGTGCCCGCGGTGGTGAGCACGGCGACGACCGCGGAGTTGAACAGCGACCGGGCCATCGGCACTGAAGGGTCGTTGAACAGGCGCGAGAGGTTGTCCCAGGCGGGGTCGGACGAGAACCACATCCAGCCGGGGGCGGTGATCTCCTGGTCGGTGGCGAAGGCGTTCCGCAGGATCAGGTAGAACGGGATGAGGAACAGGAGCGCGAGCACGGCGAGGACGATGAAGACCGCGACGTTCGCGCCCTTCGAGCCGATCCCGGGCCGGTAGCCGACCGGCTTGGCGCGCAAGGGTCTCGATGCCATGGCTACTTCTCCTCCGCGTTGCCGAATCCGAGGAACCTGCCCTGGAGGACCGTCACGATCGCGATGATGAGCGCCAGGATCAGCGCCCCCGCGGAGCCGCGACCCAGGTCCTGCTGGGTCCCGAGCGCGGTCGTGTACAGGTACATCAGGGGCGGCCGGGCGTAGGCCTGGTTTCCGATGAGGTTGTAGAACTCGTCGAACGCCTGGTAGGCGGCGATGAGGATGAGCATGAGGACCGCCACGGACGTGGCCCGCAGCTGCGGGAGCGTGATGTGCCAGAACGTCTGCCAGCCGGGCTTGGCGCCGTCCACGTAGGCGGCCTCGTAGAGGTGCTCGGGGATCTGCTGGAGCGCGGCGATGAACAGGATCATGTAGAAGCCGCACTGGATCCACAGGCGCAGCGTGACGATGACGAGCCAGTACCAGGGCGGGTTCGGGTCGAACAGCCACGGCACGTCCTCGATGCCGAACAGGTCGAGGATCGAGTTCGCCATGCCGTACCGCACGCCGTTGAAGATCGACATCTTCCACACCAGCGAGGCGACCACGTAGGAGCACGCGAACGGCAGGAAGAACACCGAGCGGAAGAACGCCCGCATGAGCCGGACCCGGTTGAGCAGCAGCGCCAGCGCGAGCGAGCACGCGAACGTGAGCGGGACGATGAAGGCCGCGAACACGGTGAACGTGACGAGGCTGTCGGTGAACGCCGCGTCCTGGAGCATCCGGACGTAGTTGCCGAAGCCCACGAAGTCCTCGGGCAGGGGCGTCACGGTGTTGCGCGCGTCGAAGAACGACAGGTACGCGCTCCAGACGACGGGGATGTAGGTGAAGACGAGGAGCCCGATGAAGAAGGGCCCCACGAAGTACCAGAAGGTGAGTGCGGTCCGCCAACCGCCCGTGCGGCGGCGGGCCCGGGGGGCTCGGCCCCCGGTGCCCGCCGTCCCGGGCGCGGCGGTCTCGGTCGAGACGGCCACGGTGCCCCCGGTCAGCCGAAGATCGAGTCGAGCTCGGTCTGGATGGTCTGGGCGGCGGTGTCGAACTCGGCCGACGGGTCGGCGCCTTCGAGGACGATGTGGGTCATCATGTCGTCGACGGCGGTCTCCATGGTGGGCGTCCAGTTGGGGTCGTCGCCCCAGCCGAAGTCCTGGGAGATCTGGACGGCGGTGGCGGCGGGGCCCTCGGCGAGGGCGTCGGCGTTGGCGGCCATGGACTTGCGCGGCGGGATGTGGAAGCCGTAGGAGAGGCACCAGTCCTGAATGTACTCCTCGTTGTCGATCCACAGCCACTTGGCGAAGGCCTTGGCCTCGTCGACGTGCTCGGACTTGGCGTTGACGAAGGTGGACCAGCCGCCGTTGTAGACGGTCTGGGCGCCGCCGCCGAAGCCGGGGAACGGCATGACGGCGATGTCGTCGCCGTAGGTGTCGATGATCTGCGGGAGGGCCCACAGGCCGCACCACTGGATGGCGCACAGGCCCTGGATGATCGAGGACGGGTCCCAGGCCTCGGTGGGGGCGCCGATGAGGAGGGAGTTCGACTCGTGGAGGGCCTTCACCTGGAGGGCGCCGGCGATGACGGTGTCCTTGTCGAAGCCGATCTGGTGGTCCTCGGTGAGGAGGGTCTGCCCGGCGGAGAACACGATGGGCTGGAACAGCTTCGTGGCGGAGTCGTCGTTGCCGAGGAAGAGGCCCTTGACGTCGCCGGTGGTGAGTTCGGCGGCGGCGGCCATGAGGTCGTCGAAGGTGGCCGGCTCGGTGATCCCGGCGTCGGAGAACAGGGACGGCCGGTAGTAGAGGAACTGCGGGTCGTCGATCATCTGGATCCCGTAGACCTTGCCGTCGATCGAGTTGCGCTTGACGTCGATGTCGGTGAAGTCGTCGAGGACGCCGTCGAAGAGGTCGTCGAGGGGCACGATCTGCCCTGAGTCGACCATGGAGCGGTTGAGGTGGCTCTCGAAGACGTCGGGGTAGTCGCCGGGTTTGTCGGCGAGGAGTCCGGAGGAGAGGGCGGTGTCGTAGTCGCCGGGGACCCAGTTGATGGTGACGGTGGCGTCTTCGTATGCGGCGGCGTACTTCTCGGCGGCCTGCTGGGTTCCTGCCTCGCCGTACTGGTGGTACCACTGGTAGAGGTTGACGCCGTCGCCGCCGTCGCCGCGGCCGGTGTTGGAGCCGCACGCGCCCAGTGCGCCCGCTCCGGCGGCGAGGCCGCCGAGCGCGAGCATGCGGCGACGGTTGAACGCCAGGCCGGCAAGCGCCTGCTTGGACGGACGGTCAGTGCTGAAGGCCATTTCTAGCTCCTCGCTACGTTGAGAGGTCGGAAGGGCTCCCGCGCGACTCCGGGTCATGGTCGACGCCGCAGCGGAGATTCGACATCCGTCGATTCGCCTCTCAGTGTTGCGAGGGTCACTCACTTTGTCAATGGGTTGAAGTAAGCCTCGTGGTAACGATTCGTGCGCGGTTCCGTTGAAAGCGCTCGGTTTTTGTGGGATGACCGGCCGATCGGGTCAGCGGCGGCTGCGGGACCCGACGGTGTTCAGCCGGTTCAGGTGGCCCTCCAGGGCGAGCGCGGCCGCGCCGAGGGCGACCATGTTGCGCTCCTGCGTGTTCCGCTTCAGGCGGGCGGCCTTGAGCGGAGCCTCCATGGCGTGGGAGGCGAGGCGGCGCTCGAACTCGGGGACGAGCGCGTCGCCGAGGGCCCAGGTGACCCAGCCGTCGAGGACGACCAGGTCGGGGTTGACGAGGTTGAGGAGGTTCGCGACCCCGGCCGCGAGGGACTCGGCGACGGTCTCGACGGTGCGGACCGCGGAGGGCTCCCCCGCCTCCCAGGCGGCGGCGAGCGCGGCCATGGCCTCGGTCTGGGAGCCTTCGGCGGCGCGGCCGTCGAGCTGGGCCCACTGCCACAGGATCGCGGGCGCTCCTACGTAGGCTTCGATGCATCCCTTTGCGCCGCAGCGGCACTGCGGCCCGCCGGGGTTGATGGTGGTGTGGCCCCACTCCCCCGCGGAGTTGGTGGCGCCGCGGTAGAGCTGCCCGCCGAAGGCGAGCCCGGCGCCCACGCCGGTGCCGAGGATGAGCACGGCCAGGCGGTCGACGCCGCGACCGTCGCCGAACCAGAGCTCGCCGACGGTGATCGTCTTCAGGGGATTGTCCAGGTAGACGGGGACGTCGAGCTGAAGGCGCTCGGTCAGAAGGCGCCGGAAGGGCACGTCGTGCCAGTTCCAGTTGGGCGCGAACCCGGAGACGCCCCAGGCGACGTCGACCTGCCCGGGGAGGCTCACGCCGACACCGAGGATCGAGCGGTCGCCGAGGCGGGAGCGGACCTGGTCCATCGCGGAGGCGATGTGGCCGATGACCTGGTCGGGGCTGTTCTCGCTGGCCTCCATGCGCTCCTCGACCCGGTCCACCACCGTCAGGGCCAGGTCGTAGACTTCCAGCTGCACGTACGTCTCGGCGACGTCGACGCCGATCATGACGCCGCCGCCCGCGTTCGGGGCCAGGAGCGCCCGGGGGCGTCCGCCGCCGGAGTCCTCGCGTCCCACCTCCACGACGACGCCCAGTTCGATGAGGTCGGTGACCAGGTTCGACACCGTCGCCACCGACAGGTCGGTCTCGCGGGCGAGGATCTGGCGGGAGGTCGGGGCGTCCGCGATGAGGTGCCGCAGCACTGCGAAGCAGTTGCGCAGGCGGATATCGCGCGAGGTGGACTTCATGGCTGAATGCTACGGCGGGTGCGCCACTTTGTAAATGGGTTAGTTGAAGGGGGCCGTTCCAGTGGAGACACGGACGTTGGGCAGGACGGGCGCGAGCGTCGGGGTCGTGGGCTTCGGCGCGTGGCAGATCGGCGCGGACTGGAGCGAGGTCGGCGAGGACGACGCGACCGCGGCCCTGGAGGCCGCCGCCGATGCGGGCGTGACCTTCTACGACACCGCCGACGTGTACGGCGACGGGCGCTCCGAGCGCCTCGTCGGCGCGTTCCGGAAGCGGCACCCGGGGGTGTTCGTCGCGACGAAGATGGGCCGCCGCGCCGAGCAGGTCCACGGGAACTACAGCGAGCAGCACTTCCTGGCCTGGAACGACGACTCGCGCGAGCGCCTCGGCATGGACACGCTCGACCTGGTGCAGCTCCACTGCCCGCCCGCGAGCGTCTACGGCGACGACGCCGTCTTCGAGGTGCTCGACGCGATGGTCGCCGACGGACGCATCGCGCACTACGGCGTCAGCGTCGAGACCTGCGACGAGGCCCTCGCGGCCATCGCGCGGCCCGGCGTCGCCACGGTCCAGATCATCCTGAACCCGTTCCGGCAGAAGCCCCTCGATCGGGTCCTCCCGGCCGCCGCGGAGGCGGGCGTGGGGATCATCGCGCGCGTCCCCCTCGCTTCGGGCCTCCTGTCGGGCAAGTACACCGCCGACACCCATTTTGCACCCGACGACCACCGCAACTACAACCGCAAGGGCGAGGCGTTCGACGTCGGCGAGACCTTCGCCGGCGTCGACTACGCGACGGGCCTCGAAGCGGTCGAGCGCCTCCGGCCGCTCGTGCCCGCGGGGATGACCATGGCGCAGTTCGCTCTCCGCTGGATCCTCGACCAGCCCGGCGTCACCGTCGTCATCCCCGGGGCCCGCAACGCCGAGCAGGCCGCGGCGAACGCGGCGGCCGCCGCGTTCGCGCCCCTCGACGCGGACCTCCACACCGAAGTCCGCGCCGTCTACGACGACCTCATCAGGCCGCAGGTCCACCACCGCTGGTAGTCAGCCGCTCCAGCCGCGCCAGGATCTCCGAGGCCGTCACCGGGTCGAGGTCCACCGGGCGCGGCGGGCGCCGCTCGTCGAACCACCAGCACGGCTCGCCGCGCGAGACCACGGCGCTCCTGACGGTCTGGTCCGGCGACTGCGTCGCCGCGCCCGCCCAGATCCCCGGCTCCAGTGCCACGGCGACCGTGAGGCCGCCGCCGGGCGACCAGGTGAGGCCCGGTTCGACCCCGGCGTCCTCGGGCTTGGCGCGCTGCCAGCCCTGACCCGTGGCGCCGAGGACCCGCACGGCCTCGATGACGGCGCCTTCGGCGCGGGCGAGGCGGCCCGTGGCGCGCTCCTCGTCGGTGAGCGCCAGCGCCGGACGCGCGAGCTGGTCGAACGGCTGGAGGAGCTCGTAGTCGGCGAACAGTGCGATCCAGTCGCCCGTGCGCTCCCCCAGGAGGACCGGGTGGGCGAGGCGGACCCGGGCGTCCGCGGGCAGCGCGACCCGGGCGTCGTCGGCGTCGGCGTAGCTGCCGTCCTCGGCGATGCGGAGTCCCGCTGCGGCGCTGCCGGTCCCGGTCCACCAGACCAGGCGCCGGGCGAGGCGGCGGTTGAGCGGGTGGCCCGCGATCAGCGCTTCGAACTCGGGGACGGACCAGGTGCGGGCCGCGACCATGGCCGCTTCGAGGCGGCGGACCTGGTCCCCTGCGACGGTGCGGAGGTCCTTCTTGAGCGCGGTGTAGCGCCGGTACGCCTCGCCCGCGATCTCGGCGTCGTCCTTGGCGCCGGGCTTCGGGAGTGCCTTGAGGACCTTCCCGGTGCCGTCGGTGACGCGCAGCGCCAGGTGCTCGTCGGCCTCCACGGTGAACGTGCGGGGGCCGTAGTCGAGGACGATCGGCGCGCCGAGCCCCAGGTCCGGGACGAGCCGGTCGGCGAGCTGCTCGCGGCGCAGCCCCAGCCGCTTGGCGGCCGCGGTGAGCCGGCGGCCCGCTTCGTCCTTGAGCCCCTTGAACTTCAGCTTCTCTGAGAGTCCGTGGAGGGCCCGGAGGGCGGCCTCGGTGCCCATCGAGCCGAGCACGGCCAGGCCCGCGGCGGCCCGCTTGTGCTTGTTCGCCTCGGGCCATGCGCGCACCAGTTCGGCGAGGCGCGCCGCGGCGGCGTCGCTCGGGAAGTGCGCGAGCTGCGTGAGCGCCCAGCCGTCCTTCGCTGGGGCGCCCGCTGCGCACCACTGCTCGAACAGGGCGAGGCCGAAGGCGGCGAGGGAGTCCCGGTCGCAGGTCTCGGCGACCACCGCGAGGCCCGGGTAGGGGTAGTCCGGGGTCGCCAGCGCGAGCACGGTGGCGAGGTGGCCGACCGCGTCGATCGGGAGCGCGCGGTCGCGGCCTGCGGTGAGGACCTGCGGGAGCGCGGAGGGCACGAACCATGCGCCGGGCTTGGGGACTTTGACGCTCGGGGTCAGGGGGTTGTCGCCGAGAAGGGGCCGGAGCGCCTGGGCCGCTTCGGGTCCGTACGGTGCGGCCGACACCACGGCGTCGGTGCCGTGGCGTGTGGCGAGATGGGTGAGGGCGGCCGCGGCGCAGCGGCGGAGGTCGTTGTCTGCGCCGAGGGCGTCGGGGACGAGGTAGGGGACGGCGGCGAGGCCGTGGCGGTCGAGCCAGCGGTGCGCGTGGGCCCGGTCGGGGGTGTCGAGCCGCGCGGCGGTCAGGCGGGCGGCGGTGAGGCTGAGGATCGGGCCGGGGAGTTCGGGGCCGGGTGCCTGGAGGAGGACGCGGTCGAGGACCTGCTCGCCGAAGCGGGCGAGGATGCGCCGGAGGTCGCCGGGGTGGTCGGGCGGTTCGGTGCCGGTCCAGTCGGCGAGGCGGGGCGCGGCCTGCTCCATGTCGCCGTAGGCGAGGAACGGGGTCAGGCGCCAGTCGTAGGCGTCGAGGCCGGGGAGTTCACCGAAGCTGCGGAGCCAGAACGCGTTGTGGTCGTCGGGGTCGGGGAGGGCGTTCCAGGCGTCCCGTTCGCCCTCGGCCCAGACCAGGCGGGCCTCGGCCGGGGGTTCGAGGCCGTCGATCACGATCGCCTTGGGGCGCTTGCGGGTCCAGGGCGGGGAGGTGAGCAGCGGGGGCAGGTCGTCGGCGTCGGGGACGCGGCCGGTCGCGGCGGCGAGGCGGTCGAGGGCGGCGCGCTCGGCGTCGGTGAGGTGGACTCGGAGCGCGGGGTCGGGCAGGGCGGCGATGGCCGCGAGCTCGGCGGGTTCCGGGATGCCGGTGGCGAGGCGCGCGGCGGCGCGGAGGGTGCGCAGCGGGAAGGCGGCGGCGACCTTCGTGGCGGCCTTGAACGCCGAGGGCCTGTCGAGGCGGGTGAGGAGGTGCGCGGCGGCGTCGTCGCTGGGGAGCATCGCGATGGCGTGCATGAGGTCGCCGCGGCCGTGGTAGTCGGGGTAGGCGTCGCCGACGGGTCCGGTGAGGACCGGGAGGGCGTCGGTGCCGAGGGTGGCGACGAGGGTGAGCAGGGCGTTGTAGCCGAGCCACGGGTCGTCGGCGTCGGCGAGGCCGACGGCGGCGATCTGGTCGGCGCTAGCGAAGGAGAGCCACAGGAAGTCGTCGTTGTAGGAGTGCTCGCGGGCCTGCATGAAGTCGGCTCCGGCTTCGAGGAGCCACGCGGGCTCGTCGGGCAGGAGGACCATGGCGGCGATGCGCTTGGCGGGGGTGTCGCGATGCGCGGCGACGGCGGCGACCGCGGCCGCGTACTCGTCGTCGGAGGCGGCGGCGAGGAGGGCCCGGACGGCGGGGACGCCGTGGTCGATCTCGCGGTCGAGGACTTCGAGGTGCCCTGCGGGGGTCTCGGCGAGGACGCGCCGGTGCAGCGGCGGCAGGTCGAGGTAGGTCTCGGTCTGCTCCTTGACCACGAGGAACTCGACGGCCGCGGCGGCGGCGAACGGCAGGCCGTGGTCGCTCACCCAGGCGTCGAACGCGGGCCGGAGCCACGAGCTCCCGTACAGCTGATCGGGTTCGGTGAGGAGCGCGGCGACGGCGGCCGCGCCGCGGGGGTCGGGGGCGCCGTCCAGATGGGCGCGTCCGGCGGCGGCGTACGGGGCGTTCCCGGCGAGGTCGAGCGCGGCCCGCAGCTCGCCGTCGCGGTCGGCGCGCTCGCGGGCGAGGTCGGCGCGGACCTTCGCGTCGGCGAGCTCCACGGGCTTCTTGGCGGGGCGCCCCCGGCGGGGCATCACCCGGGTGGCCCAGGAGGCCGGGATCTTCAGCTTGTCCTCTTGCGGCACACGGGGTTTCGTCATCTGCGTCCTTCGCTCGGCCGGGAATACCGCACCGAGGATAGACAATCGGTGCGACATTCCCGTTCCGTCACGAATCGCGCACTAGTAGCCCTTCGCCATGCGCTCTACGGCGTCCTTGGCCTCTTTCAGGCCCAAGCCGGTGTGCTCGCGGTAGACCTTGATCGCCTGGATGGTGCGGCCGGAGCGGATCTCGGAGCGGACCTGGGCGAGCCAGGGCTCCTCGGGCGGGGCGGACTGGGGGATGCCCAGGTGGGCCATGATCATGTCGAGCTTGTACTCGATGCGGGACAGCGCCTGCATCGTGATGTAGTCGCGCGGTTGGGCCATGCGGTGTGCTCCTTCCTCAGGGCGCACATTGTGTCACTCGGCGGGGCGGCTCAGGTCGCGGCGCTCGGCGCCGGGCGCGAAGCCCGCGGACCGGTAGGTGGCGACGGCGCCGGGGAGGTCGGAGGGGGTGACCACCTCGACGCTGGAGGCGCCGAGCTCGCGGAGGACCGCGGCCCCGGCGGTCGTGATCGCGCGGCCGAGTCCCTTGCCGCGGTGGGCGGGGGCGACGCCGAGGGGTTCGACGAGGCCGGGCCGGCCGGGCCCGGCGGACCACACGGTGATCGCCGCGGCGGGCAGGCCCGCGTCGTAGGCGAGCAGGCTGCGGGCGTCGGCGTAGCCGGCCTGGGAGGCGAGGGCGCGCCAGCGGTCCGCGTTGAACCTGGAGCCCTTGAAGGAGGCGCGCACGATGGCCGCGTAGGCGTCGGCGGTGCGGGTGCCGACGGTCTCGACGCGGATGCCGGGGTCCGCGACGGGCTCGGTGAGACTGCGGTGGAGCGGGGTCCACGCCTCGCCGGGGGCCCAGCCGCGGGAGGCGAGGACGTCGCGCAGGAGCGCGTCGGCAGGGGCCTCGACGTCGGCGCCGCCCTCGGGGAGGACGCCGCGGGCGGGGTCGGTGAGGTCGTCGGCGAGCCGCGCGGCGAGTTCCTCGTCTTGGCGCGCTTCGGGATCGGTCGCGATGCGGGCGAGGCCGGGGCCGTCGAGGAGGGCGGCGGCGAGGATCGTCCCGCCGCGGCTCCAGGTGCGCAGGGCGGCGGCGGTCTCGTCGGCGCCGAAGCGGAAGTACCAGCCGACGTCGCCGGGGTGGAGCTGGACCGGGAGGCCCTCGCGCTGCCAGTCGCGGAGGGCGGCGAGGACGGGGGCGGCGTCCTCGGGCGTGTCGAGTCGGATCGTCATACCGGTGATCGAACCATCGCGGGCGCGCGGTGCGCCACCGGTTTACCGCGGGACACTGCTCTACCGGAGAACCCAGTCCGTCTCAGGGGTCGCGGTGAGCTCCACGATGCCGAGGTCGATGTCGCCGGGGCCGGGCATGACGCTGCCGGGAAGGGCGACGGTGGCGGCGCCCCAGGCGACGGCCGCGGCGAGCGCCTCGGGCCCGGAGCCGCCGTGGGCGAGGAAGCCCGCGAGGGTGGCGTCCCCGGCGCCGACGGCGCTGACGAGGGGCCGCGGGCGCGGGACGTGGGCGTGGTGGACCCCGGTGCCGTCCACCAGGATCGCGCCGTCGGGGCCGAGGCTGGCGAGGACCGCTCCGGCGCCCGCGGCGCGCAGGGCCTGCGCGGCGTCGACGGCGTCGCCGAGGGTCGCGACGGCCGTCCCGGCGGCTTCGGCGAGCTCCTCGCGATTGGGTTTGACGAGGTCGGGCCGGGCGCGCAGGCTCGCGGCGAGGGCCGGGCCGGAGGTGTCGACGGCGGCGCGGGCGCCCGCGTCGCGGGTGCGCTCGACGAGCACGGCGTAGAAGTCGGCGTCGACGCCGGGCGGGAGGCTCCCGCACCCGGCGATCCAGGAGGCGCTGCGGTCCAGTGTGGGCGTGATGGCGGCGATGAGGAGTTCTTCGATCTCGGTGGGCCGCATCACGGGGCCGGTCTCGTTGAGCTTGGTGACCGTGCCGTCGGCTTCGGCGATGGCGAGGTTGGAGCGGATCGCCTGGGAGACGGGCACCTCCTCGACGGCGACGCCGGCCTCGCTGAGGAGGTCGAGCAGTTCGGCCCCGGCGTGGCCGCCGGTGGTGAGGACCGCGCAGGTGCGGTGGCCGTTGGCGACCAGCGCGCGGGAGACGTTGACGCCCTTGCCTCCCGGGTCCACGCGGTCGCCGGTGGCCCGGTGGATCTCGCCGCGCAGGAGCCGGTCGACCGCGATGGTGCGGTCGAGGCTGGGGTTGGCGGTGACCGTGACGATCATGCGGACCTCCGATTCGCTTCGGTGCAACGCTACCGGGAACCGCGGGCCGATCCGTGCTTGAATGCGGGCATGGGCATCTCGATCCTCAGAGGCGACATCACGAAGCAGGCCGTCGACGCGATCGTCAACGCCGCGAACTCGTCCCTCATGGGCGGCGGCGGGGTCGACGGCGCGATCCACCGGGCGGGCGGCCCCGCGATCCTGGACGAGTGCCGGGACCTGCGGGCGTCGCGGTACGGGCGGGGCCTGCCGACCGGGCAGGCCGTCGCGACGACCGCCGGGAACCTCAACGCCCGCTGGGTGATCCACACGGTCGGCCCCGTCTACTCCGAGTCCGAGGACCGCAGTGCGCTCCTGGCCTCGTGCTACCGGGAGTCGCTGCGGGTAGCCGACGAGCTGGGGGCGGCGTCGGTCGCGTTTCCCGCGGTCTCGGCGGGGGTATACGGCTGGCCCGCCGAGTCGGCCGCGCGGATCGCCGTGGCGACCGTGCGCGAGACGGACACCCGGGTGGACGACGTGAGGTTCGTCCTGTTCAACGACGAGGTCTACGCGGCCTTCGAGCGGGCCATGGGCTGAGCTGTCGTACCCCGGCGGTACCGTCGGACGCCCGCCACCGACCGAAGGGGACCGCATGAAGACCCTCGACCCTGACGCGTTCGCCGCCGCCGAGCGGTACCTGGAACTGCACGCCAGACTCGTCGACCGGCTCCGGTTCGCGCACGCGTTCCGCAGCGCGCCGGGCGAGCTGGTGCGCAACGCCGTCGCCGCCTACCAGAATCTCGACGGCGGCTTCGGCCACGCGATCGAGCCCGACCTGCGCGGGGCGGGCGGGCAGCCGCAGGGCGCGGAGATCGCCTTCGGGATGCTCGAAGGGATCGCGGCGTCCGACGAGCCGCTGCTCCTGCGCGCCTGCGACTGGCTCGCCGAGCATTCCACTGAGGAGGGCGGGGTGCCGTGGGTGCTCCCGAGCGTCCTCGACGACCCGCGCGGGCCCTGGTGGCAGCCGCAGGGCGAGAAGCCCCCGGCCGCGCTCAACCCGACCGCGCCCCTCGCCGGGCTGCTCCACGCGTTCGGCGTCGACCACCCGTGGCTCGGGCCCGCGACCGAGTACTGCTGGAAGGCGATCGCCGAGGCCGGCGAGATCGGCGCGTACGACGCGCTGTGCATCCTGAACTTCCTCGAACGCGTCCCCGACCGCGACCGCGCCGAAGCCGAGTTCCAGCGCCTGCGCGGCCCGCTGCGCGACAGCGCCGCGCTCGACCCTGACGCGCCCGGGCACGTCCACTCCCCCGTCGACCTCGCCCCGCGGCCCGATCTGATGGCGCGGCGGCTGTTCAGCGACGAGGAGATCGACCTCCACCTGGACCGGATCGTCGAGGACCAGGGCGAGGACGGCGGCTGGGCCCCGAACTTCACGATGTGGACGCCCGTGGTGGTCCACGAGTGGGGCGGGTACCTGACGCTCGCGCGGCTGAAGACCCTGAAGGCGTACGGCCGCATCGAGCAGTGAGACGGCCCCGCCTCGCGAGGCGGGGCCGGTCGCGGCGCTAAGCGGGTTTGCGGGCCTCGCCCGCGAGGTGGGGGCTGACCTTGAGGGGGTAGGGCAGGAACGGGAGCCGCTGGGGTTCGAGGCCGGACGTGTCGAACCCGGCGGCGGCGAGGTTCGCGCCGGTGTCGCGGGAGGTGTGGCAGCCGCCGAACACGTGCGACCAGAACACCACGTCGAAGAGGTATTCGAGCGCGCGGATGTTGCGGTTGGCGGAGGCGACGTGCTCCAGGAGCACGAGGCGGCCGCCGGGCTTGAGGACCCGGTGGATCTCGGCGAGCGCCCGGCCCTGGTCCTCCACTGAGCACAGCACCAGGGTGGCGACGACGGCGTCGAACGAGTCGTTCTCGAACGAGAGCTTCTCAGCCTGCCCTTCGAGCACGACGGCCTTGCGGCCCAGCTCCTCGGCGCGGGCGGCGGCGAGGTCCCGCAGGGCCTCTTCGGGTTCGACCGCGACCAGGTCGGTCACGGCCTCGGGGTAGTGCGTGAAGTTCGCGCCGTGGCCGCAGCCGACCTCCAGCACGCGTCCGCTCAGTCCTGCCAGGAGCCGCGCCCGCTGCGCGCCGAGTCCGCGGTCCTCGATGGACTCGGCGGCCTTGGGGTACCAGCGGGCGAAGAGGCGGTGGCTCCTTCGTGCCATGTCTACTCCTCGTCGTTCTGCGACCGGGCCAGGAGGACGACGGCGACCACGATGACGACGAGCAGGATCACGGCCACGAGGAAGGTGTCCACCGCGAACAGGGCGTTGAGGCCCCACGCGAAGAACGGGGCCATGACGACGAGCACCGCAGTCAGGGCGATCCACCGCGCGTTGCGGCTCATGAAGTCCATCGGCGCTCCTCCCGGGTTCCCCCCGAGCCTACGGGAGCGCCTCGCTGAGCGGGGTCGGGCCTAAGTTGGTGCGCGTGTTGGGCAGGTGGTCGCCGAGGTAGCCGATCCAGACCTTCCCGGTGGCGCCGCCCGCGTCGTCGAGGAAGTGCAGGCGCGGCGCGGGCGAGCCGATCGGCTGGAGCTTGATGTGGGCGGGCATGTAGACGCGGCCCGAGGGGTCCAGCTCGGTCGGGACGCGGAAGACCCGGGCCCGGTAGAACTTCGGGTTCCCCGACACCGAGTCGGACTCCTTCATGGACACCATGGTCGGGATGATGTGCGGCTCGCCGGGGAGCGGGCGCGAGCACCAGTCGTAGAACCCGCCGGTGAAGCGGTCCTCGGCGCGGGCGGCGGCGTAGGCGTCGAGGGCGCGCAGGGCGTCCCAGGCGCGGGCGGTCCAGCGGCGCCGCTGCCGCGGGTAGGTGACGTCGAGGCGCGAGACCTCGGTGTCGAGCGTGTCGGGCAGGTCGAGGCGGTGGAGCCGCTTGCGGGCGCGCTGCACGACGTCCATGAGGCACTCGGCGTCCCAGGGACCTTCGGGGCCGTCGTCCTGGACGCCGTAGACGGGGTCGGCGTGCTCGGCGAGGCGGCCTTCGAGCCAGCGGATGCGGTCCTGCGCTTTGCGTTCGTGCTCTTGGAGTTCGACGTAGTCCATCTCCAGCCGGTCGTATTCGCGGCGGAGCCGTTCGAGCTCGTCGCCGCGCCCGCGCCGCCCGAGCAGGCCGGTGGTCTCGACGGCGCGGGTGAGGGCCTGGAGGTGCGCGGACATGGTCTTGATGAGCGCGGTGGTCTCGGAGTCGCCGCCGCGGGCCATGTCGACGAGCGCTTCGAGGACGGCGTCGTCGAGGTGGTCGGCGAGCCGCGCGGCGATGGCGGCCGCGAGGCCGCCGTCGTTGGCGGGCGCGTCGTCGTTCGCTGGGGCGTCGTCGTTCGCTGAGGCGCCGTCGGGGACGGGAGGATCGAGGGCCGGAGCCACTGCTTCGGCGGGTTCGGGCGCGGGCGGTTCCGGCTCGGGGTCGGCGGGGGCGGCCTGCTTGGGGATCTTCGGCGGGCGCGGGACGGCGATGGCCGCGGGGCTCGGCGGGGCCGCGTGCAGGTCGGCGGGGTCGAGCGCGCCGGACAAGACCCGGGCGACCCGCGGTTCGACCTGGCGGACGTCGGTGGGGACCTGGCGGTGCGCCGACAGCTCGACGACGCCGGTGACGACCACGTCGAGCGCGGCGGTGCCGTGCTGGCGGATCGCGTTGCCGCCGCGCGGCTGGTGGCGCATCGCGTACGACTCCTCGCCAGGCCGCACGCCCGGCAGGTAGGTGCGCAGGCCGCCGCCGAAGACGCTCAGGTCGGGGCCGAGCCAGGCGTTCAGGTCCTCCTGGGTCTTCGTGTCGTAGAGGCGCGCCACGGACGCGACGCCCGCGAGCGCCTCGGCCAGGTGGTCGGCGCAGGCCGCGGCCACGGCGGGGTCGGTGCGGTCGACGGTGAGGACGATGAGCGGCACGGCCCGGTTCCGGTTCGCCAGCCGCAGAGTGAGGTCCTTGACCTCCTCGGGGCCGACGAGGTGCGCGCCAGCCTCGACCGGGACGGCCCCGTCGGTGGCCCGGCCCGTGGCGAGGTACGCGGGCATGAAACCGGGGGCGCGGACCGGCTCGGCCGTGGGCGACAGGTCGCCCTCAACGGTGACGAGGACCCAGGAGCGATCGGGGCGGCGCCCGGCGGCCCAGGTCGCGGTGGTGCGCAGGCGCCCGGCGCCGGTCGGCACGTCGAGGACGTACCGGCCGCAGACCTCCGTGTCCGCCAACGTGGCGCGGGTGCGGCCGCGGGAGTGCTCCAGCAGCGGCGACCCGTCGTCCTCGACGCGCGCCCACGCGGCGAAGCACCGCCGCAGCCGGGGCCCGAGCCGTTGCCCGCCGTCGCGGAGCACTGCCTGGTAGAACAGCGTCACTGTGCCTCCAGCGGTCCCTCGGCGGCCGTAATGAGGGAACATGCTACTGGAGCGCGGGCCCCGCGTCGTCCCCCAAATCCGATAGGGACGGTCCGAGCGGGAATGCGGAACGGGCCCGCATCCTCCAGGATGCGGGCCCGCACGGCTTGACGGAGTCCGGTGAAACCGCTGTTCGGAAGCGGCTCAGGCGGTCTCGGCGGCCGGTTCGTCCTTCTCCAGGGCCGGTTCCGGCGCCGGGTTGTTGGCCTTGTCGAGGACCGGCCCGCCCACGTCGCGCTCGGCGAGGTGGCGGCGCACCGAGTACCAGACCGCGGCGATCCACACGACCGCGATGGCGATGTAGGCGATGACCTGGACGGTGTTCGAGGCGGCGATCCAGTCCGAGCGCAGGAGGGTGCGCGTGTTCGTCAGGATGATGACGCCGCCGACGGCCGAGCCGAGGACGCGCGGCGGGATGTGCCGCACCAGCCAGGCCGCGATCGGCGCGGCGATGAGCCCGCCGAGCAGGAGCACGCCGACCCACGCGAAGTCGATGCCCTGGCTGCCGAGCGCGAACAGGAAGCCCAGCGAGGCGGCCAGCGCGACGAGGAACTCCGAGGTGTCGATCGAGCCGATGACCTTGCGGGGCTCGATGCGGCCGCTGGCGAGGAGCGCGGGCGTGCCGACCGGGCCCCAGCCCCCGCCGCCGGTGGCGTCGAGGAAGCCGCCGACGAGGCCGAGCGGGGCGAGGAACCGCTTGCGCAGGGGCTTGCCGAGGTTGCGGCTGTCGAGGCCGCGGAGGGTGAAGCGGATGAGCAGGTAGAGGCCGAGGCCGAGCAGGATGAGCGACATGACCGGGGCGGCGAGCTCGGTGGAGAGCCAGGAGAGGAAG
This sequence comes from Glycomyces sp. MUSA5-2, assembly GCF_037034145.1. Taxonomy (NCBI): domain Bacteria; kingdom Bacillati; phylum Actinomycetota; class Actinomycetes; order Glycomycetales; family Glycomycetaceae; genus Glycomyces; species Glycomyces sp. MUSA5-2. The sequence continues at coordinate 144,072 of NZ_JBAGKG010000007.1, read as the reverse complement.
GTGGCGCCCGCGAAGGCGCCGACGGCGCCGGGGATGCCGATCTTGAGGACGACCTTCCAGTCGACGTTGCCGAAGCGCCAGTGGGAGGCGCCGGAGGCGAGGGTGGTGCCGATCTCGGCGAGGTGGACGGTGGCGGAGGCGGAGGCGGGGTTGGTGCCGATCGCGAGCAGCAGCGTGGTCGACGTGACGCCGTAGGCCATGCCGAGGCTGCCGTCGACGAGCTGGGCCACCAGGCCGACGATCCCAAGGAGGACGAGGGTTTTCACGGGGTTGCCTTCCGAGACGGTAACCGGGCAAAGATCTCTACCAAATCTATGGGAAATATAGACAGGTTGCGGGTGAACGTCAACCGCCGGTCCCGAAACGCGGGATCGCGCGGCGCATCCTGGGATCAGCGTGGCGGGAGTGGTCCGGCGGGTCGCCCGTTCCGGGATTTCCGCCCGATCGCCGGACACGGCCCCGCACGGGGGCCAGAATCGGCCCGAGAAGCCGCCGCCCGGCGGCGCATCGCAGGAAGGAAGGCGCCCATGAGTCAACTCATCGCCGTGGCCTACCCGGACGTCCCCACCGCACAGACGGTCCTCGGCAAGCTCGCGGACATGCAGAAGCGCGAGCTCATCAAGCTCGCCGACGCGGTGGTCGTCGAGCGCCGCGAGGACGGCAAGGTGAAGCTGCACCAGTCGACGTCCCTGGTCGGCGTCTCCGCCGCGGGCGGGGCGCTGTGGGGCGGCCTCATCGGCCTGCTGTTCTTCGCCCCCCTGCTCGGGATGGCGGTCGGCGCGGCCGCGGGGGCCGCGGGCGGCGCGCTCACCGACATCGGCGTGGACGACTCGTTCATGAAGCAGCTCGGGACCGAGCTGGCCCCCGGGACCGCCGCGCTGGTCCTCCTGGTCGTCTCGGCCACGGAGGACAAGGTCGTGCAGGAGCTCGGCGGCCAGTACCAGGGCAAGCTGCTCCAGACGAACCTCTCCGCCGAAGAGGAGGAGCGGCTGCGCGAGACCATCGACGCGGTCCAGGCTCAGCGCGCCTGACAAGATCGAGGGAACGGCGGGCGGCGGCTCCCAGCGCCGCCCGCCGTCCGTTTTCCCTGTTGAGAACTCTTCAAGCCCCGGTTCTGATTAGGCTCTCGGCATGCGCAGGGGGTCGGAGGGGGCGGAGATGCAGGGCTACAAGCGGTCCTATGTCGCCCCCAACACCGTGTGGGCCCGGATCTCCTCGGGCCACCCGGGATCGGCCCTGCTCCTGCGGCTGCTGCCGCTGATCCTCCTGGCGGCGACGATGCCGCTCGCGTTCGTGGTCCCCGAGATGGCGCCGTTCGCGGACTACGCGCTCGTGTTCCTGCCCGCGTTCACCGCGCTGGTGAACGGGCCGGTCGCGACGGCGGCGGCGACGCTGGCGGTGGTCGCGATCGTCAGCGCGGGCGGCGACGCCATGGGGTTCCTGCCCTATCCGCAGTCGGCGTGGAGCGACCTGCCGCCGATCATCGCGGTCGGCGTGCTGTGCACGGTCCTGGCGTGGGCGAGGAACCGGATCGTGGCGCGGCTGCTCGACATGACGCTGGTGGCCGAGACGGTGCAGGGCGCGATCCTCCCCGACGTGCCGCCGGTGGTCGGCGGCGTGAAGGTGGCGGTGGCGTACCGGACGCACGACGGCAGTCCGGGCCTGGTCGGCGGGGACTTCTACGACGTGCAGGAGACGGACGCGGGGATCAGGGCGGTCGTGGGCGACGTCCAGGGGCACGGCCTGAACACGGTGCACCTGACGGAGGCGCTGCTGGGGACGTTCCGGGAGCGGGCGCTCGACGACCCGGACCTGGCGACGCTGACCGCGCGCATGGAGCGGCGGGTGCGGCTGCACAACCGGGGGCTCGACGAGTGGGAGCAGTCGTTCGCGACGGCGGTGCTCATCGAGATCACGCCGCGGCGGGACACGATCCGGGTAGTGCTGTGCGGGCATCCGGCGCCGCTGCTGGTGCGGGGCACGGCAGAGCCGATCTCGGCGCGGCCGATGCCGCCGCTGGGGCTGACGGACTTCGGGTTGCAGCGCACCGTGGTGCGGGAGGCGGCGCTCATGCCCGGCGACGTGATCGTGGCGTTCACCGACGGGTTCATCGAGGGCCGCAACGCCGATGGGCAGATGTTCCCGCTCATCTCGATGCTCAACGCCCATGTCGCCGCGGGCATCCGGGACCCGGACCGGCTGCACCGCAAGCTGAAGGCGGACTTCCAGGGCGGCGGGTACGTGCGCACCGACGACCTCACGGTCCTCATCATGCAGCTGCCGGGCTCGCAGGCCCGGTGAGCGCGGCGACGGCGGCCCCGCTGGTGCGGGGCCGCCGTCGATGCCGTTGCGGCCGTTGTTATTCGGCGGCGTGCTCGCCCGGGTCGCCGAAGTAGGAGCGCTCCGGGGAGACGTCGGGGTCGCCCACGGGGACGGCGATCGTGGCGGACTCGCCGTTGGAGAACGTGAAGACGAGCGTGACGCTCGTTCCCATGTCCACGTCCTTCTTCAGGCCTTCCAGGAGCAGGAACGAACCGGCCGTGGGCGCCAGGCGCATGATCTCGCCCGGCGCGAACTCCAGGGTGAAGTCGCGCTCGCCGACGAGTTCGTCGACGACCTCCTCCTCGGTCCCGGGGCTCGCGGAGGCGTCGGCGCTCGGGGACGCCGAGGCGTCCGGGGAGGCCTCGCCGCTCGGGCTCTCCGAGGCCGCGTCGGTCGGGCTCTCGGTCTCCTCGACCGCGACGACCTCGGTCGCGAGCGTCACGGCCTCGGCGTCCGGGCTCGTCACCGACTCCAGGGTCACGGCGGTCTCGTACTTGTTGCCGATCCAGACCCGCAGGGGCGCCTGGCCGCCCTCGGGGTAGGAGCCGTTGACCCCGAAGTCGATCTGGACGTTGCGCAGGACCATCTTCCCGGCGTCCGCGTCGATCCCGGAAATGGCCGTCTGCATCTTGCTGGTCTCGGCGTGCTGGCCTGCGCCGCACCCGGTCAGGGCCAGTGCGAGGGCCGCGGCCCCGATCGCCGCGGCCGCCGCGCGCCGGGCCGCGCTCGCATCTCGTCTCTCCACAAGCGCCACCGTACGGGCGGACGGGCGCCGGTCCCGGCAGCGACATACCGGTTGGCGAGGATCACGCGCCGCGGCTGCGGCCCACGGCCCGGTGGTCGAGGGCGGCGAGGACCCGGTCGATGAGCGCCGGGTCGTGGCCGGGCGAGGACCGCATCTGGAGGAGCCGGGCCGTGGACGCGGCGATCATCTCGCCTTCGATGCGCTGCATGGCGTCGAAGCGCTCCACGATCCGCTCGGTCTCGGGGTCCTCGCGGTCCTCGACGAGCGCGGCGATCTTCTCGGCGCGGCGGTCGTACCACTGCTCCATGCGGGCGGCGACCTCGTCGTCCACCTCGCCTTCGCTGCGAAGCTGCCGCAGCCGCCGGGTGGCGGCCTTCCCGGCCTCGGCCATGATGCCGCGCACCGCCTCGGTTTCCTTGTCGGTGTCGGCCTTGACGCCGAGGAACGCGATGAGGCCGGGCAGGGTGAGGCCCTGCGCGAGGAGCGTCGCGATGACCACGACCACCGACAGGAACTGGATCTGCTCGCGGCCGGGGAACGGGGAGCCGTCGGCGATCGTCTCCGGGAGGGCCAGCGCGGTCACGATCGTGACGACGCCGCGCATCCCGGCCCAGGCGGTGACGACGGCGAGCCGCGGGTGCTCCCCCAGCTGCTTCCAGCCGATGCCGGTGCGGCCCAGGACGATCGCGAGGCCGAGCCACAGGGCCCGGACGGCGATCACGGCGCCCGCGACGGCGAGGGCCTTCCACAGCAGCTCGTCGACGCCGTCGCCCACCGCTTGGATGATGTCGACCAGCTCCATGCCGACGAGCGCGAACGTGAGGGCGTTCAGGGCGGTCTCCAGGACCTCCCACACCGAGCCCTGCACGAGGCGGCCCTCGTAGTCCTCGGGGTCGTTGGAGCGGGCGACGAGGTAGAACGCGGCGCAGATGACGGCGAGGACGCCGGAGGCCTTGACGCCGTCGGCGAGGAGGTAGGCGATGTAGGGGCCGGTGAGGCCGAGGGCGGTGACGACGCGGCTGTCGTCCACGAGGGACCCGAGTTTGACGAGGATCCAGCCGACGCCGAGGCCGATCGCGACCGCGGCGGCCGCTGAGTAGGCGAACAAGCCCGCGGACCAGATCGCGGAGACCGAGCCGGTGACGACGCCGAGGACGGCGACGTTGTAGAGGGTCAGGGCGGTGACGTCGTTGAACAGGCCCTCGCCTTCGAGGATGGTGACGAGGCGGCGGGGCAGGCCGAGCCGGTCGGCTATGGCGCTGACTGCGGCCGCGTCGGGCGGGGCGCAGATCGCGCCGAGGACGATCGCGGCGGTGACGGGCAGGACGGGGCTGATGGTGGCGGCAACGAGGGCGACCGCGGCTGCGGTGACGAAGACGAGGACCACCGCGAGGAAGATGATGGGCCGCCAGTTCGCGGCGAAGTGCCGCCACGAGTACTTGCGGGCCGCGGCCCACAGCAGGGGCGGGAGGAGCACCGGGAGGAGGTGCTCCGGATTCAGTTGCAGCGCCGGCATGCCGGGGACGAGGCCGAGCGCGAGCCCGTAGAGGCATATGAGCACGGGCGCGGGGACGCGCATCCACTCGGCGGCGGCGGTGAGGAGCAGCCCGCCCACGGTGAGGGCGAACAGGATCGCCACCAGTTCCATCCGGCCTCCGGTTCGGTTGTGCCTGGAGCGATCTTAGGCCGCGTCAACGGCGCTGGAACCTGCATTTATGGGATGGTTTGCCGCTATCGTTCCGCCTATGAGCACTGTCGACACCGCCGAGCGCCCTGCCGCGGCGGAGCCCGCGCCGCCGGTCCTGAGCAAGTCCCGCAGGAACCTCGTGTTCACCACGATCATGCTCGGCATGCTCATGGCGGCCCTGGACCAGACGATCGTGTCGACGGCGCTGCCGACGATCGTCGCGGACCTCGGCGGGGCCGGGCACATGGCGTGGGTCGTCACGTCGTACCTGCTGGCGGAGGCGATCGCGTCGGCCGTGGTCGGCAAGTTCGGCGACATGTTCGGGCGCAAGGCGATCTTCCAGATCAGCGCGGTCGTGTTCGTCGGCGGCTCGGCGCTCGCCGGGTTCAGCGACGACATGGTGTTCCTCATCGTCGCCCGCGCGGTGCAGGGCCTGGGGGCGGGCGGCCTCATGGTCACCGCGATGGCGCTCATCGCCGACGTGATCCCGCTGCGCGAGCGCGGGAAGTACCAGGGCGCCATGGGCGCGGTGTTCGGCGTGACCACCGTGCTCGGGCCGACCCTCGGCGGGCTGTTCACCGACCACCTGTCGTGGCGGTGGTGCTTCTACGTGAACGTGCCGATCGCGGTGGTCATGATCGCGATGGCCGCGGCCACGGTGCCGCGCGTGCGGTCCGCGGTGAAGCCGATCATCGACTACTGGGGGCTGATCTTCGTCGCGATCGGCACGTCGCTGCTGATCCTCGCACTGGAGTGGGGCGGCGACGAGTACGCGTGGGACTCGACGACGATCCTCGGGATGTTCGCGGGCGCGGCCGTTGCGCTGACGGTGTTCGTGTTCATCGAGCGGCGGGCCGCCGAGCCGATCCTCCCCATGTGGCTCTTCGGGAACCCGGTGTTCACGGTGTGCTCGATCCTCAGCTTCATCGTCGGGTTCGCGATGCTCGGCGCGATGACGTTCCTGCCGACGTACCTCCAGTACGTGGACGGCGTCTCGGCCACGGTCTCGGGCTACCGGACGCTGCCGATGGTCGCGGGCATGCTCACGACCTCGATCCTCTCGGGCGCGTTCGTCAGCCGCACCGGGCGGTACAAGGCGTTCCCGATCGCGGGCACCGCGTTCATGGCCGTCGGCCTGTACCTGATGTCCACGATGGGGCCGGGCACGAGCATCTGGCTGGAGTCGCTGTACATGCTGGTCCTGGGCCTCGGGCTGGGCCTGGCGATGCAGGTGCTCACGATCGCGGTGCAGAACACGGTCCCCTACGCGCAGATGGGCGCCGCGACCTCGGGCGTGACGTTCTTCCGGACCGTGGGCTCGACGTTCGGGACGGCGATCTTCGGGACCATGTTCTCCAACCACCTGACGCCGCTGCTGGCGACCGCGTACGCCGAGTCCGGGATCGACCCGGCCGCGGCCGCCAGTCCCGCTGCGCTGCACCAACTCCCCGACAATGTGATCGCGCCGGTCGTGAACGCCTACGCCGACTCGATCAACTTCGTGTTCTTCTGGACCGTGCCCGTCGCGGTCCTCGGGTTCCTCGTGGCGTGGTTCCTCCAGGAGCGGCCCCTGCACGACGCGGCACGCGGCCGCGCGGTCGACATGGGCGAGGGCTTCGCCGCCCCCGACCCGTCCCCGTCGGAGGAGCGGCTCGCGCGCATGGTCGCCGACGTGATGCGCCGGGAGCGGCGCACCGTCTACACCGAGGTGTACGAGGCGGCGTCGGGCGCGAGCGCGCTCGACCGGGCCGGGTCGTGGGCGCTGCGGCAGGTCTACATGAGGCAGACCGCCGGGTTCGACGCGACGCTCCCGAAGATCGCCGCAGCCCACCGGCTCCCGCCGCAGGTGCTGCAACCGGTGTTCGTGCAGGCCGTGCGGGACGGGTTCCTCGCCGTGGACGCCGGGCGCCTCAGCCTGACGCCGCGCGGGCGCGCCGAGTTCGAGCTGTTCGTCTCGGCCTGGAAGCGCTGGCTCGACCGGCACCTGGACGACTGGAACCTGGCCGACCCGCAGGACCGCGAGGTCTTCAACCGGTCCGTCGCGCACCTCGCACGGGACATCGCCGAGCAGGAGTCGTTCCAGGAGACCGACGGCCGCGAGTCCAAGGCGGAGGCGAGCGCCTAGGGCCCGTGCGGAGCTCGCGAGGCGGTCCGGGGCCGTTCGGCCCCGGACGGCCCGCTCCGCTAGTGCGCGGCCTTGAACAGGCGCGGCAGGAGGTCGATCAGCGCCCGCTGCCACACGTCCCAGCCGTGCGGGCCGGGGATGATCGGCGCGAACTCGTGCTCGACCCCGCTGCGCTCCATGGCGGCGATCAGGTCGAGCGTCGGCTCGTATGTGAAGTCCTGGCGGTCGCCGGAGTACACCCGGAGCAGTTCGGTGCCGGCGTTGACGGCGGCGGTGTCCGTCCCTTCGGGAGGACCGCCGAACGCCGACATGGCGCCGATGTAGGCGAACGCGCCGGGATGGGCCCACAGGGTGCTGAGCGTCTGCCCCGAACCCATCGACAGGCCCGCCAGCGCGCGCCGCCGCGGGTCCGCGCTCACGCGGTAGCGCTCCTCGGCGGCCGGGGCGATGCGCGTGGTGATCTCGGTCGGGAAGTCGACGCCGTTGCCGTTCGCCATGACCACGACCATGGGCACCGTGGTGCCGTTCCGGTGGTGGTTGTCGAGGATGCGGTCGGCGTAGCCGACTTCGATCCAGTCGGACCGCGTCTGGCCCCCGCCGTGCTGGAGGTAGAGCACGGGGTACGGCTCGGCGCGGGCGGGGTCGTAGCCCGGGGGCGTCCACACGTGCGCCGAGCGGTCCGGATCGGCCGCGGTGCTGTTGTAGGCCATGACGTCGACCTCGCCGCGCGCACCGGCGGGGACCGGTGCGGTGTAGCGGCCCCTGAGGGTGTCGCCGGGGACGGCGAAGGTGCTCCAGGCGGGTTCGGAGCGCACCGAGGTCGGGTTGCGCGGGTCCTTGCGGCCTGCGCCGTCGACCTCGAACTTGTAGTGGTAGGTGCCGCCTTCGAGCGGCATCGAGAGGCGCCACGAGCCGTCGTCTTGCCGGGTCATGGGCGTGCGGGGCCAGCTTCCCGCGGGGCCGAAGTTGCCCCAGACGGCGACGCGCGAGGCGGCGGCGAACTCGGGGCCGGCCTCGAAGGTGACGACGCCGTCGGCGTCGGTCCACGGGGTGGGCGCCGTGCCGGGCGCGGGGGGCTCGTGCGCGGTGAAGGGCGGGTGGCCCTCGCTCGGGCCGTGGTCGGCGACCGGCCGGAACAGGCGCTGGGCGAAGTCGCGCAGGGCCGCCCGCCAGGTCCTCCAGGTGCCGCCGGAGGCGGGGTGAGAGCCGTCGGACTCGAATGCGACGCCGGCGGCGGTCAGCACGGCCTCCAGCGCCCCGACTTCGTCGTAGGCGGAGTCGGTGACGTTGCCGCCGTAAACGCGGATGAGCGCGGTGCGGTCGCCGACCCGGCGCAGCGTGTCGGGGCCGGTGTCCGGGCCGAGGCCGCCCGAGAGCGCGCCGACGCCGGTGAACGCCGCCGCGGCGGCCGCCTCCAGTGCCGTCGACGCGCCTCGGCCGATGCCGGCGACGGCGCGGTCGGCGGCGACGTGGAACGCCGCCTCGACGGCGGGAACGAGGCCCTCGACGAGGTCTTTCGCCGTTGAGGAGCCGTCGGCCGCCACGACGACCATCGGCTCGGCGTCGCCGTCGAGCACGAGGCGGGCGAGGATCTGCGCGAGGCGGCCCGGCTCCGCCCATTCGCGATGGCTGCGGCCCGCGTCCGGAAGGAGGTAGAGCGCGGGGTACGGCGCGGCGCGGGCGGCGTCGTAGCCCGGCGGGGTCCACACGAGCGCCTCGGACGCCGCGCCGCCGCCGTACTCGACCGTGTCGAGCGCGCCGCCGTCGGCGGTGTCCGCCAGCCAGTCGGCGCCCGGGCCGTGCACGAACAGGGTGCCGAGGCGCGGCCGTGCGGTCTCCGGATCGCGGAACGGGACGGCCTCGGCGTCCGGGGCGGGCCGGACCACGTACCGGTAGCAGTACAGGCCCGGGTCGAGCGGGCCGAGGGTGGCGACGCGGTCGGCGTCGCCGTCGGCGTGGAACTCGGTCCAGGTCCCGCCCGGCCCGAAGTCGCCCTGCACGGCGACCTGGCCGTCCTCGACGCCGGTCGCCTCGCGCACGGCCCTGGCGGGCACGGTGAAGCGGTACACGTCCCGCACCGGGTTGTCCGGCACCTCGGCGACCCACGGGTCGCCTGCGGCGGACTGCGCTGCGGGCCCCGGGGGGACGGGGACCGTCCGGGGCGCGTGGGACTCGTTCATCGGCTTCCTCCTCTGGAGCACGGCTTCTCGACCGGCCGGGAGGGGCGGCAGGTGCGAACGTCCGTACCAGGTTGGTATATCGATAAAGCGATGTCAAGCGCGGAGGCCGAGCGGGTCCGGGACCTCGGCAGGGGTCAGTCTTCGTCGGCGATGAAGGCGTACTTCGGGCCGAGGAGGGCCGCGATGATGGCGCCGGTCCCGGCCCAGACGAGGTTCATGCCGGCCATCTCCATGCGGCTCTCGGTGGTCTGCAAGTGGACGTTGTGGGCGAGGACGACCGTGGGCCCGCGGCCCGCTTCAAGGGCGCGGATGTCGAGCAGGTGCTCGGCCATGAGTGCGTCGCGAACGCCGGAGAGGCGGCTCCACCGGTGGGCTTCGGGGAGCGGCTGCGCGGCCTGGCGGTGGTAGCGCAGGAGTCCGGCGGCGGTGGCGGCGTTGACCCTCGCGCGGTGCCAGTCGGTCAGCGAGGTCGAGGCTATGCGCTCCGGCGCGGCGGCGTAGAGCGCGGCGTGCAGGTCGTCGGCGATGATGCGGAGCGCTCGGGCCGGAGGGGTGTCGCCGGGGGATGCGGCCGGGTCGGTGACGGCCTCCATGCGGCTCCAGGTCTCGTCGTCGCCGGTGAGCGCGGCGATGTCGAGGTCGCGGCCGAGGTAGTCGCGGACGTGTTCGAGGTAGGCGCGCGGGCTGGCGGCGGTGAATTCGAGGGGCGCGTCCATGCCGTGGAAGGCGACCCGGTCGGCCGGGTCGCGGCCCTCGTTCCATGCGCGCAGTCGGGCGACGAGGCGGCGGTTGACGGCGAACGCGCCGAACCCGTGGGTGAAGCCCTCCCCCATCGCGGTGTCGAGCGAATCCGTGCGGCCCTGCACGTAGTCGTCCACGGCGAAGGCGGCGACCCGGTCGGACTCGAACACGATCGAGCGGGCGCCGTGCCCGAGGAGGCGGAGCGCGAGGTCGGCGCGGGCCTCCGCTTGGGGCGAGTCGCCGTGGGCGCGCTCGCCGAGGCCGATGACGTCATGGGACGCGGTGATCTGGTCGGTGTTCATGGCTTGAAACGTATCGTTGAAAGAACGGTTGAGACTTCGATCGGGTCTGGCGTTGGACCACTGCGGTAAAGTCTCAAACCGTGGTGAAACTGCGTCCCTCCGACCTGGCGCGCGAGCACGGACTCACGGCCCAGGCCGTCCGCAACTACGAGCGCGAAGGGTTCCTCCCGGCCGCCGAGCGCACCCCGAGCGGCTACCGGGTCTACACGGAGGCGCACGCGGCGGCGCTCCGCGCGTTCCTGGCGCTGGTGCGCGCGTACGGGCACGGTGTGGCGGGCGAGGCCATGCACGCGGTCCACAGCGGACGGATCGACGAGGTGCTCATGGTGATCGACCGCGGCCACGAGCAGCTGCTCCGGGACCGGGCCACGCTCGACGCGGTCACCGCCTCGGTGGCGCGGCTGGCCGAGCCGGAGGTCCCGGAGCGCTTCGCGCCCTACACGGTCGGCGAACTCGCGTACCGGCTGCGGGTCACGCCCGCGACACTGCGGAACTGGGAGCGGGCCGGGATCCTCTCCCCCGCGCGCGAGCGCGCGACCGGGTACCGGCGGTTCGAGTGGGAGGACGTGCGGGACGCCGAGCTCGCGCACCTGCTGCGCCGCGGCGGCTACCCGCTGGAGCACATCGCGGCGGTCGTGCAGCAGGTGCGGACCGCGGGCGGCACCGAGGCGCTGGCGCAGTCCCTTGCGGACTGGCGGGGGCGGCTGACGAAGCGGGGGCTGGCGATGCTCGACGCGGCCGCGCAGCTGAGCGCGTACCTCGCCATTCGCTGAGCGCCAAGCGGCCGCAGGCTTGCGCCCGCGGCCGCTGCACGGTCACCGCCGGTGCATCGGTGGGCCGTTCACACCCACGCTAGCTAGCGCGGCGGGCAGCTTGAGGGGCTTTCGCGATGCGGCCGAGACGGATTCACGACAGTCGCGGGGCGTTCGCGGCGTGGTCGATGGCCTCCACGATGGAGTCGGCGGTGTGCGTGGGCCGGTAGTCGGCGGCGGTCCAGTCGCGGCCGAGGTGGAGCCAGACGCTGGGGACGCCGAGGCGGTGGGCGCCGAGGATGTCGGCGTCGTCCCGGTCGCCGATCATCCACGCGTCCTCTAGCGAGCCGTCGACGGCGGCCGCGGCGGCGCGGAACGGCGCCGGGTCGGGCTTGTCGGCGCCCACGGCCCCGCTGATCGTCCACGCGTCGACGAGCCGGTCGAGCCCGGCGTTGCGGATCTTCCCGAACTGGCCCTCGACGGGCCCGTTGGTGACGATGACGACGCGGTGGCCCGCACCGCGGGCCCGGCCGATCGCGTCGGCGGTCGCGGGGTCGAGCCGGGCGTTGTCGCGCGAGCCGCGGTAGAGCGCGTCGATGAGCTCGTCCTCGGTGAGGTCGAAGTCGAGCCGGTCGAACATGGCCTGCGCGACGACCGGGCGGGGCGCATAACCGCAGTCGTCCACGGCCATGATCCAGTCGACGTGGTCGGCGGCGTGGCCGTGGGCGGCGAGGAGCGCAGTCAGGCCGGTGCGGAAGCCCGCGTCGCGGTCGATAAGGGTGTTGTCGAGGTCGATCATCAAGAGCGTCACGGCACTGAGGGTAACCGCCCGGGCCGGGAACGGCGAGCGTCGCGGATCGCGATGGCGGCGTTGATGAGCCCGATGTGGCTGAACGCCTGCGGGAAGTTCCCGAGCATCGCGCCCGTCGCGGTGTCGACCTCCTCGGAGAGCAGGCCGAGGTCGTTCGCGCAGTCCGCGGCCAGCGCGAAGGCCGCCTCCGCGCGGTCGGGGCGGCCGGTGAGCGCCAGTGCCTGGGCGAGCCAGAACGTGCACATGACGAACGAGCCCTCGGTGCCGTCGAGGCCGTCGGTGCCGGTCTCGTAGCGGCGCAGGAGGCCCCGGGCGTCGCGCAGCTTCGCGTCGATGACGTCCACGGTGGACTTGAGGCGCTCGTCGGTGCCGGGCAGGAACCCGGAGGCGGGCATGGCGAGGACCGAGGCGTCCAGGTCGTCGTCGCCGAAGGCCGCGCAGAACGCGCCGATGCGGGGGTTCCAGCCGCGGGTCTCGATGGCCTCGCGGACGCGGTCGCGCTCGGCGGCCCAGGTACCGACGCGGTCGGCGGCGACGTCGAGCCGGTCGGCGAACATGACGGCCCGGTCGAGGGCGGTCCAGCACATGAGCTTGGAGTACAGGTAGTGGCGCGGTGCGCCGCGGGACTCCCAGATGCCCTGGTCGGGCTGCTCCCACTGGTCGGCGGCGGCGTCGGCCATGCCGGAGAGGAACTGCCGGGCGGGCTCGTCGAGGCCTTGGAGGTGGCCGCGCAGATGCCATGCGGCGTCGAGGAGTTCGCCGTAGACGTCGAGCTGCGGCTGGAGCCAGGCGGCGTTGCCGACCCGCACGGGCCGGGAGCCGCGCCAGCCCGCGAGGTGGCCGAGTTCGCGTTCGGAGAGGTCGTGCTCGCCGCCGATGCCGAACATGATCTGGAGGGGCTGCTCGGGCTGGTAGTGGGCGGCGGCGCGGGTCATGAACTCGAAGAACTCGACGGCCTCGCCGTGGCAACCGGCTTCGGCGAGGGCCTGGACGGTGAAGCTGGCGTCGCGCACCCACGAGTAGCGGTAGTCCCAGTTGCGGCCCGCGCCGACGGCTTCGGGGAGGGAGGTGGTGGGAGCGGCGACGATCGCGCCGGTGGGCTGGTAGCGGAGCGCTTCGAGGACGAGGACCGAGCGTTTGACGAGGGGCGCGAGGGGCCCGTCCCAGTCGGGGTGGGCGTCGTGCCAGTCCTGCCAGCCGATGAGGGTCTCGTCGAGGGCGGCTTCGACGGCTTCGGGGGTCCACGCGGGCAGCGGGTCCTGGGCGAGGTCGGCGGTCTGGACGCAGAAGTGGAGCTTCGTTCCTTCGCGGAGGCTGAGGCGGGCGGTGGCGCCGTCGTCGCCGAAGTCGAGGCGGACGGGGCTGGTGAGGACGAAGCGGGCGGGGCCGCCGGTGGCGAGGACGCCGCCGGGGATGCGGGTGAAGATCGGGTTGACGAGGCCGTATTCGGGGCGGGGGCGGAACGCGAAGTCGACGTCGAGTTCGCCTGCGGTGCATTCGATCGTGCGGAGGGTGGCGATAGGGGCGCGGGAGGCGAGGCGGATGCGGCCGCGGTCGGTGGCGGGGCCGAGCGCGAGCGCGTCGGTAAGGACGGCGGTGCCGGTGCCAGTGGTGAAGACGGTGCGCAGGACGAAGGTCTCGCCGACGTAGGCGCGTTCGGTGCGGTAGGGCGCGGCGGGGGTGAGGGACCAGTGGCCCGCGTCGGGGTCGAGGAGGCGGCCGAGGACGGCGGGGCTGTCGAAGCGGGGGCGGCAGAGCCAGTCGATGGAGCCGTCGGTGCCGACGAGGGCGGCGGTGTGGCGGTCGGAGAGGAGGGCGTAGTCCTCGATGGGGCGTCCGCCCTCCGGTCGCGGGTCCGTCATGGTGCGCTCCTCTCCGCCTGGGCGGGAGCGTACTCCGGTCCGGGCCGCGACGTGCGGCGGTCCTCGATGCGCGCGGGGTGGTCCTGGTTCCGCACCGGCCGGTGCGGTCGCCGTACGGTCCGGTTGCCGGAATTGCACCGTTCCGGTCTATTGAGGAGCGGCGCTGGTGGACGGTCCTTTGGGGACGCCGCCGGCTCCCGGCGCGGGCCGGGAGCCGGCGGGGCCGTCAGGAGCGGCGGTACTGGGCGGGCTTGTAGGCCTCGTCGCCGAGCTCGGCGGCGGCGTGGCGGGCCCAGTAGGGGTCGCGCAGGAGCTCGCGGCCGATGAGGACCGCGTCGGCCTCGCCGTCGGCGAGGATCTTCTCGGCCTGGCGCGCTTCGGTGATGAGGCCGACCGCGCCCGCGGGCAGGCCGGCCTCGCTGCGCACGCGGGCGGCGAACGGGACCTGGTAGCCGGGGCCGGTGGGGACGGCGGCGTTCGGGAGGGAGCCGCCGGAGGAGACGTCGAGGAGGTCGATGCCGTGCTCGCGCAGGACCGCGGCGAGGCGCACGGTCTCGTCGGCGGTCCAGCCCTCGGGCTCGATCCAGTCGGTGGCGGAGACGCGGAAGAACACGGGGACGGTCTCGCCGACGGCGGCGCGGACGGCGTCGGTGACCTCGACGGCGAGGCGGGTGCGGTTCTCGAAGGACCCGCCGTACTCGTCGTCGCGGCGGTTGGAGACGGGCGAGAGGAACTCGTGGAGGAGGTAGCCGTGGGCGCCGTGGATCTCGACGACCTCGTATCCGGCGGCGAGGGCGCGGCGCGCGGCGGCGGCGAACGCGGCGACGACGTCCTGGATCTCCTCGCGGGTGAGGGCGTGCGGCACGGGCCGGGACTCGCTGAAGGCGACGGCGCTGGGGGCGACGGGGACCCAGCCGCCTTCGTCGGGGGCAAGGGCGCGGCCGCCGTTGAACTCCAGGTCGGAGGTGGCCTTGCGGCCCGCGTGGGCGAGCTGGACGCCGGGGACGGTGCCGTGGGCGCGCATGAGATCGGTGAGGCGGCGGTGGGCGGGGACCTGGTCGTCGCTCCAGATGCCGAGGTCGCCGATGCTGATGCGGCCTTCGGCGGTGACGGCGGTGGCCTCGACGAGGATGAGGCCGGTGCCGCCGACGGCGCGGGAGCCGTAGTGCTGGACGTGCCAGTCGTTGGGGGCGCCGGTGCCGGGACCGGTCGTGTCGGCGCTGTACTGGCACATCGGGGCCATCCAGGCGCGGTTGGGGAACTCAGTGCCCCGGATGGTGAGCGGCGTGAACAGGTTGCTGGTCATGGTTCCTTCAGTGTGTGCGGGCGGTTCCTGGGGGGCGGCTTCGGGGGGCGGGGCCGCCGGCCCGGCGGCCCCAAGGGTACGTCTATCCGATGAGTTTCAGCAGCTCGTCGGCCGCGGTCTGCGAGGACTGCGGGTTCTGGCCGGTGACGACGTTCCGGTCGACCTCGACGTGGGAGGCGAACGGCTCCCCGGCCTGGAAGTCGATCCCGGCCTGTTCGAGGCGGGTCTGGAGCAGCCACGGGGCCTTGTCGCCGAACGCGCCGAGGTGCTCTTCGCGGTCGGTGAACCCGGTGATGCGGTAGGCGGCGAACGGGTTGACGCCGTCCGGTTCCGTGGCGGGCAGGAGCGCGGCGAGGCCGTGGCAGACGAGGCCCACGGGCTTGCCCGAGGCGAGCGCGTCGGCCAGGAGCGCCCCGGCGTGCGGGTCGCCGGAGAGGTCCTCCATGGGGCCGTGGCCGCCGGGGACGTAGACGGCGTCGAAGCCGGTGAGGTCGACCGCGGCGAGGTCGACGGGCGCGCCGAACTCGGGCGCGGTGGCGACGGCGTCGCGGAAGCGGGCGGCGGCCTCGTCGCCTCCGGCGAGGCCGGGGTCGAGGCTGACCGGGTCGGCGGGCGGCACGACGCCGCCGGGCGTGGCGACGGTGACGGCGTGCCCAGCGTCCTTGAACGCCTGGAGCGGGACGACGGCCTCTTCGGCCCAGTAGCCGGTGGTGTGCCTGGTGCCGTCGTTCAGCGTCCACTCGTCGGAACCGGTCATGATGAACAGGATCTTCGCCATGGTTTCTCCCCCTGTGGTTCGGTCTGGTTACTCGTCGAAGCTCGCGAAGTAGGTCGCGGCCATGTCCTCGTCGCCGTGGCCCTGCGCGGAGGCGCGGCGGAAGCGCTCGGCGCCGGCCTCGGCGAGGTCGAGGCGGACGCCGTTCGCGGCGGCGGCCTCGACGATGAGCCTGGTGTCCTTGAGCGCGGTGTCGAGGCCGAAGCTGGCCTGGTCGGTGGCGCCGTCGAGGATGAGCGCGCCCTTGGCGTGGGCGTATCCGGCGTCGAGCGGGCCGCCCTGGATGAGGTCGTAGAAGCCCTGCGGGTCGACGCCGAGGCCCTTGGCGAGGGCGAGGACCTCGCCGATGCCGTGGGTGAGGACGAGGACCCAGCTGTTGGCGACGAGCTTGAGGCGGGAGGCGCTGCCGTCGGCCCCGTCGGCGCCGGTCCACACGGTCTTGGCGCCGATCGCGTCGAAGACGGCGTTCGCGACCGGGTCGTCGGCGGGCCCGGAGGCGAGGACGGTGAGCTGCCCGGCCTCGGCGGGGGCCCTGGTGCCGAGGACGGGGGCGTCGAAGAACACGAGGCCGTGCTCGTCGGCGACGGCCGCGAGCGCGCTCGCGCCGTCGAGGCCCGCGGTGGTGGACTGGATCCAGCGGACGCCGGGCTTGAGGGCGGGCGCGGCCTGGGCCATGACCTCCTGGACGGCGGGGCCGTCGTAGAGGATGGTGAGGACCGCGTCGGCGTCCGCGACGGCCTCGGCGGGGGTGTCGGCGACACTGACCCCGTCGGCGGCGAGGGGCGCGGCCTTGTCGCGGCTGCGGTTCCAGGCGGTGACGGCGTGTCCGGCGCGGGCGAGGTTGCGGGCCATGGCGGCCCCCATGATGCCGGTGCCGAGCACGGTGACGTGCAGCTGTTCGCTCATCGGTTCTCCTTCGGTTCGCGGCGTCGAGTCTGCCGAACTCCGGGGCCGCGGGTGCCCCGTTCCGCCGCCAACGATACTTGCAGACGCGGGCTAATTGCAAGCGGTGGTATTTGTTGCATGGCTTATACCGTCGTGCGCTACGATGAGGTACCGTTCCGGCCCCGAGGGAGGATGACCGTGACCGCGGCCCCGGAGACCACGACCGCGCTGGCGCAGCACTGGTGCGCGCTGTCGGTCCTGCACGAGCGCATCGCCGACCGCATCGGGCGGCGGCTCGAAGCCGAGCACGGGCTGAGCGTGCGCGAGCTGTCGCTGCTCACCGTGCTCGACCGCCAGAGCGAGGGCAGGCACCTCCAGATGCGGCAGGTCGCCGACGCGATCGTGCTGAGCCAGAGCGCGACCACGCGCCTGGTGACCCGCATGGAGGACCGCGGGCTCCTCGCCCGCACGATCTGCAAGGACGACCGGCGCGGGATCTACACCGACGTCACCGCCGCGGGCCGCGAGCTCCTCGCCGAGGCGGCGCCGACCCATGACGCGGCGCTGCGCGAGGCGCTCGACGAGGCCCGCTCGGACCCGGACTTCAAGCCGCTCGTGGAGGCGCTGGAGCGGCTCGGCTGATCCCGTCAGCCGTTGGGGCCCTTGACGGAGGCCCAGATCCGCTCGGGCAGGTAGGTGAAGGCCTCGGCGATGTCGTCGGCGCCGGGCACGCCCACGAGCCAGCGCGTCACCGCCTCGGTCACCGGTCCGATGAGGAGGCAGCCCAGGAGGCTGTCGGGGACGTCGACGATCCGCCCGGCCTCCACGTGCGGCGCGATCCACGCGAGGATCGCCGCGAGCTGCGGCGCGGTCTCGGCGAGCATCGCCTCGGTGGGGCCGACCAGGTGCGCCTGGTAGGGCATGCCGAGCAGGAAGTGCGCTTTCGCGCGGTGCTCGGTGCACCAGGCGAGGTAGGCGGTGACGCAGGCCTGGACGCCGGTGCGGGCAGTGCGGCGCGGTTCGACGGCCGCGACGAGCCGGTCGAGGAGTTCGCCGCTGAGGCGCGCGTAGAGCGCGGCGGTGAGCCCGTTGAAGGACCCGAAGTGGTGGTAGAGGCTGCCGACGCTGACGCCGCTGGCGTTGATGACGCCGGTCATCGTGTAGCCCTCGGGGCCGTTGCGCTCGTAGAGGTCGAGGGCGGCGGACAGGAGCCGCTCGACGGTCTCCCGCCCGCGGGCCTGCTTGGCGGCCATGGGCTTGACGGCCGGGTGCCTGACGGTCGCAGGCTTGACGGCCACGGGTTCGACGGCCATGGCGGCGGGGTCAGGACTTCCAGAACTTGGCGGCGATGTGGGCGAGCCCGTCGCGCTGCGTGCGGCTCTTGAGGACGGCCTCGAACTTGTGGTTGAGGTAGAGGCCGGGCAGGGCGGCGTCGATGCGGAAGACGTTGCCGAGCCAGCGGGTCGGGTGGCCGCCGTCGAGCTCCCACAGCTCGACGATGCGGTCGTTGGGCTTGATCGTCATTCTGATGTGGACTCCGAGGTATTCGATGTCGGCGGTGCGAAGCCAGCCCAGGGCCTCGGCGTCGGGATACCCGTCGGGCATCGGGTTCTCAGGTCCGCTCATTCCGGGCCCGCCATTCCATGCATTGATGACAATCCGGTCTCCATCATCGCAGACCACGGTATGCACGCAACTGCCGCACAGAGTGACACCGGGTCTCCAATGCCCAGGATAGTAGGCGCACCAGACGGGTCGGTCGGCGGAAGCGGGCCGCGGAGGGCCGGGACGTGACCGGCGACCGGTGGGGCGCGCCCGGAATGTCCGGGCCCTTGCGGTGCGCCGATACTGGGCGGATGAAGCTCAGTCGCGGCGTCTCCGTGTTCCTCCTCGCGTTCGGCGTGTGGTCGCTGATCGTATGGTCGACCTTCGTAAAGAATCTGTTCAAGGACGTCAGCGGCCTCGCGTTCGACGCCGCGGGTGATCCGACGGGCTATTTCTGGGTGCACCTCGCGCTCGCCGCGACCTCGTTCGGGCTCGGCGTCGCGATCGGGGTGATCGGCCTGCGGGGGCTCCTGGCGAGCCGCCGCGCAGGCCGCGACTGAATCCTGAAGGGACGTTCCGACCCGTTGGCGACTCGCCGCGGAGTCGGGAATCCGACGCGGATCTTTTTCACCCGATCGGGCCGGAAAGCGCTCTATTCCGAAGACGCGCCGCCGCACCGGGGCCCGGCGGCCCCGGTCAGGCGTCCTCCAGCTCCCGCATCGCCTTCGACACCTCGTCGAGCTCGCGCTCGTCGGCGTCGTGGGCGAGGTGGGCGGCGAAGCGCAGCAGCGCCCAGGCCTTGACGCGCTCGGCGTCGGCGCCGAGGCCGTCGGCGACCGCGCGGAGCAGGTCGCGGCCGCTGTGCGGGCCGTACAGCTCCTGCGTGAACAGGAAGTACCCGCCGTCGAAGGCGCGCTCGGCGAGGTAGGGCTTCGGGTCGATGACGAGCCACGGCTCCCGTTCGGCCGACACGATGTTCGTCAAGTGGGTGTCGCGGTTGCCGATGCCGGTCTCGGGCGCGTCCGCGAGGTCGTCGCAGCGGGCCAGCGCCTCGCGGAGCCGGTCGTCGCCGAGGCGGCGGCGCACGTCCGCGTCGGGCTCGCGGTACTCCGCGCGCCAGGCGTCCAGCATCTCGGTGGCGGCGGGCAGGTCCGGGAAGCCCTCCGCGGGTTCGTAAGGGCGCCAGAGGCGCCGGTACAGGCCGGTGGCGATCCCGATGCGGCGCCAGGCGGCCGCCGGCGTCTTGTGGCCGAAGAAGCGGGTGGACTTGAGCCGGTTGCCGGGGACGGCCTTCTCCATGAGCATTGCGCCGGTCGCGGCGTCGTAGTCGTACAGCTCGACGGCGCCGTCCCCCTGGTACCGGTGCAGCGCAGTCGGTTCGCCCCGGTTCTCGTCGTCGAGGTAGATCACTTTGAGGACGGCCGGGGAGTCGTCCTCGCGGCGCACCGGGACCACGTACGAGTGCGACCCGCCGTCGTAGGGCGGCCCGTCCATGCGGAGGGACCATGTGCGCTTGAGGCTCCAGACCGTCCTGGGGAGGTCGTCGAGCCACGCGCGGCCCGACTCGCCGTGCCAGTTGAGGACGTCGCGGCGGACAGAGGAAGGAACCACACCAAATCGCATCGGTACAGTATCGAGCACTCGGATTCGCCGACGCAATCCGCATATGCGTTTGCAGGCGGGAATCAGACCACTGCGGACGGTGTCAGGACGCGAAGGCGGACACGGCGTCCGGCACGGCGTCGTCGCCGCCGCGCAGTTCGAGCACGCGTCGCGTCACCAACGGGGTCTTGAGGATCTCGGCGAGCACCGCGGCGACGTCCGCGCGCGTCACCTCGCCGCGTCCCGCGGGCGGGTCGGCGAGCAGGACCCTGCCAGTGGGCGGGTCGTTGGTGAGCGCGCCGGGCCGCACGATGACCCAGTCGAGGTCCCTCGATTTGAGGTCCTCCTCGGCGGCGGTCTTCGCCTCGATGTAGGCGGTCCAGACCTCGTCGCGCGACGGGTCGGGGTCCTTCCCCGCGCCCATGCTGGAGATCTGGAGGAAGCGGCGCACGCCCGCCGCGACCGCGGCGTCGGCGAGGAGCACCGAGGCGGCCCGGTCGACGGTCTCCTTGCGCGCGGCCCCGCTCCCGGGCCCGGCGCCCGCGGCGAACACGACCGCGTCGACGGCCCCTTCGGTCTCGGAGGCGAGGAGCCCCGCGAGGTGCTCGGCGTCGGCCTGTTCGAGGTCGAGGACGATCGGGCGCCCGCCGATCGCGGCGATGTCCTCGGCCTGCTCCGGCTTGCGGATCAGCCCGGTGACGGAATGTCCTTCTGCGGCCAGGATCTCGGTCAGGAGCAGCGCGATCTGTCCGTGCCCTCCGGCGATGACGACATGCATACGGCCCACCCTAACCCGCCCCGCGCCGCCCCGCAGCAGTTGCGGCCCCCGGAGCCGCGCGGTACTCTCGTCGGCTCCACTCGCGAAGGGACACTGCATGGTCGTCGATGTCGAGCGCACGATGGAGAACTACCGGGACGCCGGGAACCTGAAGACCCGCATCAGCATCTACCAGTACCGGCGGGAGGCGTTCGACCCCGTCGAGCACGCTGCGGGGCTTCTCCCCCGCGGACTGGACCTGATCCTCGATGTCGGCGCCGGGTTCGGTCGTTACACCCGGCGGCTGCGCGAGGACCGGCCCGAGGCGACCGTGGTCGCGGTCGACAAGGCTCCGGGGATGCTCGCCGAGGTCCCCGAACCGGCGATGGTCGCCGACGCGCAGGCGATCCCGTACCCCGATGGCGGTGTCGACGGGGTGCTGGCGCTGCACATGCTCTACCACGTGCCCGATGTCGCCAAGGCCGTCGCGGAGTTCCGCCGCATCCTCAAGCCCGGCGGCGTCCTGTTGGCCGCCACCAACGCCGCCGACGACATGGGTGCGCTGTACGACCTGTGGCGCAAGGCGATCGAAACGCTGCCGGAAGCCGACCGCTACGACCCGCGCGGCCCGCTGCCGAACTTCGACTCCGCGAACGCGCCGGCGCTCCTCAAGGCCCGCTTCGACACCGTCGAGGCATTCGAGGACACCGGGCTCGTCTCGGTGCCCGAACCGGAGCCGCTCCTCGCCTACCTGCGCTCCGCGCGATCGCTCATGGATTGCGGCGACGAGGTGTACGAGGCGTCGATGCTCGCGACCGGGCGGCTGCTCGACGAGTATTTCGCGGCGCACGGCACGTTCGACTTCGAGAAGCGGCTCGTCTTCTACCGCTGCCGTTAAGGTCGCCGCATGCCTCGCCTGATCCTGCTCAACGGCGCCCCGGCGGTCGGGAAGTCGACGCTCGCGCGGCGGTACGCCGCGGACCGGCCGCTGGCGCTCGTGCTCGACCTGGACCAGTTGCGCCGCACGCTGGGGCGCTGGCGGGACGATCCGGGCGGGGCCGGGCTGCGGGCCCGGTCGATCGCGGTCGCGATGGTGCGCGAGCACCTCGCGGCCGGGTACGACGCGGTGGTGCCGCAGCTGGTGGGTCGGGTGGAGTTCATCGAGCGGCTCGCGGCCGCGGCCGCGGAGTCGGGCGCGGGGTTCGACGAGGTGTACCTCCGCGACGACGCCGACCGGCTCGTGCGCCGGTTCGCCGAGCGGGCTCAAGCGGCGGTGGACCCGGTGCATGTCGAGGCGCGGGAGATCCTGGACGGCGGCGAAGCGCGGCTGCGGGAGTACCACGAGCGCATGGAGGCGCTGGTTCGGGAACGGCCGCAGGCGATCGGGGTGGAGAGCGTGCCGGGCGACGTCGAGGCGACGTACCGGCGGCTGCTGGCGGCGATCGGCTAGGCGTTCTTCTTCGCGGAGCGGCGGCGGAGGAGGGCGCCGACGGCCCAGCCTGCGATGAAGATGATGGCGAACATGATCCACATGGGCGTCTCGACGCGGACGACCCACAGCTTGACGCCGACGGTCTCGGTGTTGGCGAGGATGAACCAGACGGCCAGCGCGATGATGACGACCGCCGTGATGAGGCGGCGCAGTCCCCTGCCGCTCTTGCCGTCGCCTGCGTCGGCCATCGCCCGCTCCTCGCCTCGTGCCGGTGTCCGGTCAGTATGGGCGGGTCGGCGGGGCGCGGCGGCGGTTCGGGGAAATCGGGGCGTCCCGGCGGGCCGGAGCCCGCCGGGACGCGTGTTCAGCCTGCGTAAGGCGCGGCCGCGGCCTGGGCCGCGGTCATGATGGCGCCCTCGTTCTCGGGCCAGAGGGTCTCCTCGACGCACGAGAACGCGGGGAAGAACCCGCCGCAGTTCCCGAAGTCGGGGCCGACCTCGAAGGTGAACGAGGCGACGCCGAGTTCGCCGTAGGCCATGTCGTCGGTGGTGCCGCTGGTGCTGTAGCCGACGGTGTCGTCGTTGGTGCCGACGAGGTAGCCGTTGGACTCGGACATGTCGGCGCCGAGGGCGCGCAGGGCCGCGTCGTTCGGCGCGGCGTCGGAGGTGAAGCCCCACGGGACGATGATGTACTCGCCGTAGGAGTGGAGGGTGAGGAAGACGTCGCGGGCGTCGTCGGGGGCCGCGTCGTTCTGGCCCTCGCCGCGCTGGTCGGGGTGGAGGGCGCGGAGCCAGTCCTCGATCGCCTGCGTCTCGGGCTCGGAGGCGCCGGAGGCGCCCTGGTAGGTCTCGGAGCACGGGTTGGTCGAGTCGGCACCCCACTCGAACGACGAGTTGCGGTTGAGGTCGATGCCGGCGCTGGAGCCGCAGTTGCCCGCGGAGTCGTTGACGTTCTTGCGCTGGAGGACCGGGTCGTCGCCGCCGGAGGAGACGACGTCGACGCCGTCGGGGTTGACGACGGGCACGACCCACACTTCGGTGGTGTCGAGGAGGTCGGTGACCTCAGCGTCGGTGCCGTAGCCCGCGACGAGCTTGTCGATCCAGCGGAGGGCGATCTCGCCGGTGGCGATCTCGCGGGCGTGGATCTGGGCGATCAGGGAGAAGCGGGGCTTCGCCGAGTCGGGGTTCTGCTCGCAGTCGCCGTCGGCGACGGCGGTGACGCAGATGGCGTAGATGTCGTGGCCGCCGTCGTTCTGGGTCTTGAGCCAGGAGTCGCCGATGTCGTACAGGCGGGTGAGCGACGGGTTGGCGTCGGCCACCTCCTGGAGGTGGGACTCGATGGCGTCGACGGTGCGGTAGCCGCCGTAGTAGGTGCCCTCCTGCTGCGCGGTGGCGCCGAGCTCCTTGTAGACGGTGTCGAAGAACTCGGGGTCGTGGCCGAGGGCGCGGAGGTCGTCCGCGACGCTCTCGTCGCCGATGATCTGGGCCTCGCCGCCGTGCTCGGCGGCGATGTCGAAGCCGAGGGCTTCGAGTTCGGCGACGTCGTCGGCGGTGAGGCCGTCGACGGTCCAGGTGACGGGTTCGGTTGAGGTGGACGGACCGGCGGGGTCGGCCTGCGCGGTGTACGCGGCGGCGCCGGTGGCCGCCGCGGCGACCCCCAGGGCGGCGCCGGCCGCGGCGAGCCTTCGCTTCATGTGCATGTGTCCGTTCCTTTCTCGGCGCGGCGATCGTGACGCCGCGCCGAAGGGGAGGCCAAAGGGAGTCTAATCATACAATTGACCGACAAGTCCCGATACTTCCGACAATTTCGGACACAGTGGATTCGGTTGTGGACGTTGGGTTCTCTAGGCCGCGGCGGCGGTGTCACCTGCGAGGAGGGCTTCGATGACCTGTGCGACGCCGTCTTCGGCGCTGGTGGCGGTGCGGTCGGTCGCGGCCTCGACGGCCTCGGGGTGGGCGTCGCCCATCGCGTAGGAGCGCCCGGCCCAGGCGAGCATGGGGACGTCGTTCGGCATGTCCCCGAAGGCCACTACTTCGTCGGGCCCGATGCGGCGCTCCTTGCACCAGGAGGCGAGGCCGAAGGCCTTGTCGGCGCCGCGGGCGTTGAAGTCGAGCATCCCGAAGTCGCCCCAGTGGCACATGGAGAGCCCGCCCAGGTCGGCGGTGGCGACGGCGGCGGCCATCTCCTCGCCGGTGCGCTCGGCGCAGTAGACCTTGAGCTTGACGGCCCGCTTGGCGCGCTTGAAGACCGCGTCGACACCGGTGGCGAAGTCCCAGTTCGTGGAGCCCACGAGCGGGCGGTAGGCCTCCTCGCCGATGATGCCGGTGCCGGTCTCGACGGCGAAGACGGCGTCGGGCAGGCGCTCGGCGACGGCCGCGGCGGCGCGGCGGGCGGCGCCGAGGCGGATCGCGCGCAGGACGCGGATGCGGCCGGTCGCGGGGGCGTAGTCGATGGCGCCGTTGGCGCAGATCGCGCCGTCGAGGAGGGGCAGGAGGTCGGTGAGCACGTCGACGCCGTAAGGGGTGCGGGCGGTGACGGCGACGATCGCGACGCCCTCGGCGCGGGCGGCCGCGAGTGCGTCGCGGGTCCGCTCGGAGAGGATGCCGCCGGGGGCGAGCAGCGTACCGTCCAGATCGGAGGCGATGGCTAGGGGTTTGAGCACCGCTCTAGTATCGCCCGGCCCGGCAAGCGCGGCAACCGCCGCGTCGGGGAGCCGACACGCGGTGTTCATCAGGGCTCATCCCGTTGGGGCCCAAAGGGTTGCGAAATTCCAGTGATCGGGAGCATGTTTTTGTTGACCTTCAAGTCAAGAACAGGTTAGGCTTCTCCGCATGGGCAGGCCGAAGGAATTCCATCCGGACGCGGTCGTCGCGCAGGCGATGGAGGCGTTCTGGACCGGCGGGTACGCGGGGACCTCCCCCGCCGACCTCGCCGAGGCCACCGGCGTGGGCAAGGGCAGCCTGTACCACGCGTTCGGGTCCAAGCGCGAGCTGTTCGGCAAGGCGCTGGAGATGTACGGCCGCGGCGGCGACGAGCTGACGCAGGCGTACCTGAACGAGCCGGGGACCGCCAAGGAGCGCATCCGGGCCTACCTGGAGTTCCTGGTGGACACCGACCTGGACGCCCCGGTGCGGCGCGGCTGCCTCGCGGCGAACACCGCGCTGGAGCTGGGCGGCCGGGACGCCGAGGCCACCGAAGCGGTGCTGCGCATGACGAACCGGACCATCGAGCTGCTCACCGAGCGGCTGCGGCGCGGCCAGCGCGACGGCGACGTCGCGGCCGAGGTCGATCCGGAGGCGCAGGCGCTGCTGCTCATGAACACGATCGTCGGGCTGCGCGTCATGGCCCGCACGTACGACGGCCCCGTGCTGCACGGGATCATCGAGTCCGCCCTGGCGGGCTTCTAGCTCGAACCGCGCCCTCGCGAGAGGGCGTTTTTCTCACCCTGATTTTTGACCTGTAGTTCAAGAATAAGTTCGACCACTGAGAGGCGACACCATGGAACTGGGACTCAACGGCAAGACCGCGCTCGTCACCGGGGCGAGCCGCGGCATCGGCCTCGCGATCACCGAAGCCCTTGCGGCCGAAGGCGTCCGGGTCGTGGGCGCGGCCCGCACGGTCACGCCGGAACTGGAGAAGGCCGCGGCGGCGGCCGTCGCGGCGGACCTGTCGACCCGCGAAGGGGCCGAGGGGATCGTGGCCGAGGCCGTGCAGGCGGTCGGCGGGATCGACTTCCTGGTCAACAACGTCGGCGGCGGCGACGCCGACCGGATGGTCATCGGCGGGTTCCTCGACATCCCCGACGAGCAGTGGGCGGAGGTGTTCGGGCTCAACCTGTTCAGCGCGGTGCGCACCACTCGCGCGGCGCTGCCGGGGATCATCGAGCGGCGCGGGGCGATCGTGAACATCTCGTCGGGGAGCGCGCGGGTGCCGACCGGCTCGCCGGTCGCGTACGCCGAGGCGAAGGCCGCGCTGACGCTGTTCTCGAAGCGCCTCAGCGAGGAGGTCGCGCCACTGGGCGTGCGCGTCAACACGGTGTCGCCGGGCGTCATCGGGTCGCCGCTGTGGCGCGACGAGGAGCGGTTCGGCGGCAAGGTGGCCGAGGCGTTCGGCGTGCCGCACGCGGACCTGCTGGCGGGCATCCCGTCGCAGTTCGGGATCGCGTCGGGCCGCATCGGCGAGCCCGAGGAGGTCGCCGACCTGGTGGCGTTCCTGCTCTCGGACCGGGCGCTGAACATCCACGGCGCCGACCACGTGATCGACGGCGGGACCCTCAAGGCCGCGTAGCGGAGTGCGGGCGCGGTCACGGCCGCGCCCGCTCCGGCGCGGGTCCTCGCGGGGGTGTGCGAGAAAGGGACTGTCGGACCCCTGTGTCACGGTTGCATCACGGGTGCAACCGCGGCGCACGAGCGGTCGTCGGACCACCGGCGACCGTCCCGGTTCGCACCGCCGTCCTACGGTGGACGGACAACACCCGTCGAAGGAGCCCGTCATGACGTACAACCCGCCCCCGCACTACAGCCTCGGCGACGGCGAGCCCCAGCAGCCGCAGAGCGCCCCGCCCGGGTACTCGCAGCCCCAGAGCGCCCCGCCGGCCTACTCCCCCGCCGCTCAGCCCGCCGCCCCCGGGTACGTGCCCACCCAGCCGGTGCCGATGCAGCCCGGCTTCTCGCAGCCGCTCACCCAGCCCCTGCTCGCGCCCGGACCGCCGCCGCAGCGGCGCTCCGCGATGGTGCCCGTCCTCGCCGTGGTGGCGGTGATCGGGTTCGCGGGCGCGGCCCTGTCGCTGGCGCTGTGGCTGCGCACCAGCGGGGACCTCGACGACGTGTCCGCGCAGATCGAGGACCGCGAAGCCGAGATCGCGCAGCTCCAGGAGGACCTGGAGGCCGCCGAGACGCAGGTGGGCGACCTCGAAGTGCAGGCCGCCGACGCGGAGTCCATGCGGGCGTGCCTGGACGACCTCAACTGGTACTACGCGACCGAGGCCGAGTCCGAGGAGGAGGCCCAGGCCGAGCTGGCGCTCCAGGAGTCGTGCGCGACCTGGCTCTGGTAGCAGCGCTGCTCCGGCAGTCCTTACCGCTCGCCGCGGTGGCGGGCGAACGCCGCGGGGATGCGGAGTTCATGTCCTCGGAAGAGGTCCATGGCTCCGGCCTCCTCGCGGGTGATCCAGCGGGCGTCGGACGCTTCGAGTTCGGCGAGGCGCAGCGGCTGCTCCGGGTCGAGGGCGGCCGCGGTGAAGCTCATGATCATCGGCATGCGGGAGTCGCCGAGTTTGGTGTCCCGCTTGTCGAACGCCCACGACAGTCCCGTCAGCTCGACGTCGAGGCCGGTCTCCTCGAATGCCTCGCGGACCGCGGCGAGGCCGACCGGCTCGCCGACCTCCGCGGCGCCGCCGGGCACGGCCCACTGGCCGGTGTCGGTGCGCTGGATGACGAGCAGGCGGCCGGTCTCGTCGAAGATCGCGGCGTCGGCGCCGGTGGCGACGCAGTCGGCGGCGAGGTCGCCGCAGTCGATGCGCGGGTAGTCGACGTCGGCGGCGACGGCCGAGTCGCAGAGGGACAGGACCCGCTGCTGCCGTTCGCGCTCGTAGAAGTTGTCGCTCACCGCCAGGGACTCCTTGGCGAGCGCGGCGGCCGCGTCGAGGAGCTGGCGCACGACCGGGCCGACCGCGAGCGGTCCGTGGTCCGGCTCCTGCGCGGATGCCGAGGGGTTCAGGCTCGGCACGTCCCCTTCGAGGTCGGGCTCGGTCGGTTCGAGGAGGGCCGCCGCGGCGGCCGCGTCGAGGTGGGTCTCCAGCTCGTACACGAGCAGGAACGTGTGCGGGCACGGCAGGCCCGCGAGGTCGGTGTCCGCGATGGCGACCGGCTCGGCGGGGGCGCGGGTCCGCAGGGCCGCGGCCACGGTCTCCAGGCGCTGGCCGAGGGTGCCGGAGGTGTGGCTGAGGCGGCGGCGCCGCACCAGGCGCGTGCCGTCGGCGCAGTCGATGCGCAGCTCGGTGCCGGGGATGGGGGTGCGCAGGCCCGTGTCGGCCCGGTAGACGGCGAGGATCGCCTCGTAGGGGCGGTGGTCGATCTGGGCGAGGAGCGCGGCGGCGAGTTCGCGCAGGCGGTGCAGGCGGGCCTCCTCGTCGGGTCCGGCGCCCCAGAAGAGGCCGTTGGCGGCCTCGGCGCGGAGGATCCCCGAGAGGCGGGCGAGGCCGTTGGCGGCCTTGAGGTTCGCGTCTGCGGTGTCGGCGGGCATGGTGCTCCTTCGCTTCGGTTCGCGGCGCGGTCAGATCGTACGCTGCCCGACGGCCGCGCGGGCGAGGCTCAGCGCGTCCTGTGTCGAGGCGATCAGCGCGGGGTCGCCGAGCCGCTCGCGGATCTGGAGGACCTCGGTGAGGACGTCGACGGCGAGGTGCGGGCGGCGGGCGTCGATGAGGTGCTTGCCGTAGTGCTGGAGCGTGAAGTGGACGAGCTCGGGGCAGCGGGTGCGGGCGAGTTCGATGGCGCGGCGGTAGACCGGTTCGGCGGCGTCGAGGGCGCCGGGGTAGCGGTGGGCGTCGCCGAGGTTGACGAGGGCGGCGACCTCCTGGTTCGGGGTCTCGGCGCGCTCGACGGCGGCGGCGAGGACCCGCTGCGCGGCGGCGTAGTCGCCGAGGGCGACGAGCCCGACCCCGGCGAGCCGCAGCTCCGGCTGCGGCAGGCGGGGTTCGCGGGCGAGCTCGAAGTGCACGAGGCGGCGGAGCTTGTCCGGCTCGGTCGCGTACATGCGGCCGTCCTTGCCGGTCGCGACGAGTTCGGCGATCTGGTGGCGCTCAGCTGACAACGCGCATCCCCCTTCCGGGCCCTGGGGCCGCGCCGAGGCGGCCTGAGCCGAGGATAGAGCCGGATCGGCGCCCTTGCCCAGACCCGAATGCGTGCCCTTGGGGCTCAGGGCTTGCGGAGGACGAGGCCCTGGTACTGGTCGATGCCGCGGTCGATCGGCAGGCAGACGGCCTCCACGAGGGCGAAGTGCTCCCGGGCGAGGCGCTCGATCGCGTCGGCGGTGAAGAACGAGAAGTACCGCTTCGGCTCGTACGCGTCGCCGTCCCAGACGCCTTCGGAGTCCTCGCCGCCGTACTGTCCCCAGTAGAGCAGGCCGCCGGGCGCGAGGACGCGGGCGATGCCGTCGAGGACGCCGGGCAGCTCCACTTTCGGGACGTGCAGCAAGCAGTTCATGCCGAAGACGGCGTCGAAGGCGCCGTCGGGGAAGTCGAGGTGCGCGAAGTCCATGACGCGGGCGTCGAGCCCGTTCGCGCGGCAGTGGGCGACGAGCGCGGGCGAGAGGTCGGTGCAGGTGACCGCGAAACCCTCGTCGGCGAAGGCGCGGCCGCTGACCCCGTGGCCCGCACC
This sequence comes from Glycomyces sp. MUSA5-2, assembly GCF_037034145.1. NCBI lineage: Bacteria > Bacillati > Actinomycetota > Actinomycetes > Glycomycetales > Glycomycetaceae > Glycomyces > Glycomyces sp. MUSA5-2. The sequence goes on along the minus strand of NZ_JBAGKG010000007.1, from coordinate 114,870 downwards.
GATCTCCAGGAGGGACTTCGCTCCGGCCTCGCGCAGGTGGGCGGCGAAGCGGGCGCGCTCGGCGCGCTTCCAGGGGGCGTCGTCCATGCCCGCGCGGTCGTCGGCGCCGGCGTCGTAGGCCGCGCGCAGGTCGGCCTTCACTTCCTCGTATCGCATGGGACCGATGGTGCCCGAGGGGTGCGACACCTCAGCGCAGGCCCGCTTCGGCGAGGAGGCGCTTGCGGGTCTTGGCGGGGAGGCGGTCGACGTAGACGGTGCCTTCGAGGTGGTCGGTCTCGTGCTGGAGGCAGCGGGCGAGGGTGCCGGTGCCGTCGATGCGGATCGGGTTCCCGGCCGGGTCGAAGCCCTCCACGGCGGCGGTGGAGGCGCGCGGGGTGTCGGTGAACGGGCCGGGGACCGAGAGGCAGCCCTCGTCGCCGACCATGAGGTCGCGCGGCGGCGGGGGCAGGATGAGGACGGGGTTGACGACCGCGGCCACGGTGCGCTCGCCGTCGGCGTCCTCGCAGTCGAGGACGAAGACGCGGGCGTCGACGCCGATCTGGTTGGCGGCCAGGCCGACCCCGTTGGCGGCGTACATGCTCGCGAACATGTCCTCGACGAGGGACGCCAGCGCGTCGTCGAAGTCCTCGACGGGCCTGCACGCGCGGTGGAGCACCGGGTCCCCGTAGTGGACGATCGGCCGGACGGCGCCGGTGTCGCCCGGGTTCGGTCCGGTGCTCGGGTCGCTGGCGGTCACTGGTGCTCCTCGGTTCGGTCGCGATGCTTATTGCAAGTCTATGGCAACAGTATCCGGAGCGATGTCGGATCCCTCCCGACCGATAGCGGTTCGTTCCCGGACCGTGACGCACCGCGAGGATCGTTGGAAGCGGCGGCGGATCCCTGGCCGCCACCCCTCCTACCCCCTTGCGAGGCAGCACATGCGCACCTTCAGGATATCCATTGTGGCCGCCGCGGCGGCGCTGCTCCTCTTCGGCTGCGGCGACTCAGGCGGCGGGTCGAACGAGGCGGCGGACGACGCGGACGGCGGTGCCGCCGTCGACGAAGGCGCCGTCGACCCTGCGGACGGTGCGACCGGCGGCATCGCCGATCCGCAGGTCAGCGCCGGTGAGCGGGCCGTGGTGTACGAGTCAGCGCTCGCCGTCGAGGACCCCGACCCGGACCGGGTGGCCGAGGACGTGTGGGACCTCGCCGAGTCGTTCGGCGGGTACGTGACCGCCGACGAGCGGGACCTCACCGCCACGGACGACGGCGTCGCGGGCACCGCGCGGCTGACGATGCGCATCCCGTCGGAGCACTTCCAGGAGGCCATGGACGGGCTCACCGCGCTCGCGGAGACCGAGGTGAGCCGGTCGGTGACCACTGAGGACGTGACCGAGGCGGTGGTGGACCTGGAGTCGTACATCGCGACCAAGAGCGCCAGCGTCGACCGCGTGCGCCAGCTCCTCGCCGAAGCGGACTCGGTCACCGCGATCCTGGACCTGGAGTCCGAGCTGGCGACGCGGGAGGGCGAACTCGCTTCGCTCCAGCAGCAGCTCGCGGACCTGGAGGACCGGATCGCGCTGTCCACCATCGACTTCACGGTGACCGCGCCGTACCAGGAGCGCGCGGAGGCGGGCTACACCGGGCCGGACTCGTTCTGGGACGGGCTCGTGGTGGGCTTCGACGGGGCGCTGGCCCTGGTCGTGGGGCTGTCGGTGGCGGTCGGCGTGATCCTGCCGTTCCTGCCGCTGGTCGCGCTCGGGTTCGCGGCGGTGCTGGTGCCGCTGCGGTGGCGCGCGAAGCGGCGCAAGGCCGCGCCCGCGGCGGCGGCCCCGCTCCCGCAGGCCCCGCCGCTGCCGAGGGAACGGGTCTGAGACGCGCCCGAAACGTCCCCGCGGGCCGGTCGTGAGAGACTGGCTCGCGTTCGGTCCACTGCCCCGAGAGGACGTACCCCTATGCGCCGCGTCGCCGGTTGGGTCAAACCCCTGAACACCGTCATGTCCCCCGCCCTCGCCAGGGCGGTCCGCAACCCGGACAAGGCCTTCGAGCAGGCGGTGGCGAAGGCGGAGCAGGCTGCGGGGGCGAGCGCCGACATCGACCCCGCGTTCATCGAGGACTACCGGGACCTGATGCGCCGCTTCGCGAAGGTCCGCGACATCTCGTACCTCGGCTGGACCGCGACGGTCTCGGAGCTCCAGATGCGCATGGAGAACCGGCTGCGGATCAAGCGCCTCCACGCCGAGCACCCCGAGATCGCGCACCAGCCCATCGACCGGCCGATCGTGGTAGTAGGGCTCCCGCGGACCGCGACCACGCTGGCGCACAAGGTCATCGCCGCGCCGGAGGGGAACCGGGCGCCGATGATGTGGGAGTTCCACCACGCCGACCGGTTCGACATCGACCCGAAGCTGCGCGAGCAGCGCCTGAAGAAGGCCCGCCGGATCTCGGCCGCGGTCAACGTGATCACCCCGATCTGGGAGACCATCCACCCCAGCACCGCCGAGACCCCCGAGGAGTGCGTGCTCGCGCTCCCGCACGGCCTCCAGTGGGGCACGCGTTTCAAGCTCAACGGGTACCGGGAGTGGCTCGCGAAGCGCGACTTCGTGCCGGACTACCGGTACCTCAAGGAGTTCCTCCAGGTGCTCCAGACCGGCGACCGGACCCGCCGCTGGGTCCTCAAGTCCCCGTTCCACCTCTACAACCTGGACGCGCTCCTCAAGGTCTTCCCCGACGCGCACATCCTGTGGACGCACCGCGACCCGCAGACCGTCATGGGGTCCTGGTGCTCCCTTGTGGAGACCGGGACGGCGCTGTGCAACCGGCACTACGACACCTACGCGATCGGCCGCGAATGGCTCGACTCGCTGTCGTGGATGGTCGAGCAGGGCCGCATGTCGCGCCTGGACATCCCGCCGGAGCGGATGGTCGACGTGTCGTACCACGCGCTCACCGCCGACCCGTACGGGCAGCTCCCCCGCATCTTCGAGCGCCTGGGCCTGCACTGGAGCCACCGCGAGGAGGGGAACCTCGACGACGTGCTCGCGCGGCCCGGCATGCGCCGCAACCACGAGTACTCGCTGGAGCGGTACGGCCTCGACGCGGACATGGTGGACGCGGCGTTCGGCGACTACTCGAAGCTGGTGGCGTCGATCCGTTAGGGCCTGGCCTGCGGATCAGGGCGTGGCGGGATCCGAGTCCGTTCGTTCGCTCGCAAGGCGGAGGGGCCTCCCAATACCGGTGTTGTATTGGGAGGCCCCGACAACGCAGCGAGCGGGCGAACGGGCCGGATGCCGACCGTTCTGATCCGCAGGCCAGGCCCTAAGGGCCGCAACGGTTCCAAATCGAGGGCGTCGGACCTGACGACCTCCAGGGCGCGGGCGACCGCGCCGAGGCTGACGACCCCGCCGCCGAGCGTGGAGGCCACCAGTTCGGGCCCGGGCGGGTGGGCGAGCTCGCCGAGGCGCTCGGCCGCGCGCTTGAGGACCGGGTCGAGGGACGCGGCGACCGCGCCCGCGAGGACGATCCGCTCCACGTCGAGCAGGCCGCCGAGGACCGCGCAGATCCGCGCGAGCCGCTCGGCCATCCGCTCGGCGAGGCCGAGCGCAGCCGGGTCCCCGGCCGCGGCGGCGGCGAGGACGAGTTCGGCGCCGAGGGACTCGGCGGGGGCCGTCATGATCGGGCTGCCCGAGTCGGCGGTGCCCGCGGCGCGGGCTTCGAGGGCCCAGCGGCGCAGCAGGTTCCCGATGCCGTGGGTCGAGCCGACGCCTTCGACGAGGGTGAGCAGCCGCAGCTCCCCCGCCGCGCCGGAGCGGCCGCGAACGAGGTGGCCGTCCACGACGTAGCCCGCGCCGAAGCGCTCGCCCGAGACGAGCGCGATGTACGAGGAGGCCCCCGCGCCCGCGCCGTGCGCGCCTTCGGCGAGCGCGGCAAGGTTCGCGTCGTTCTCGACCTCGGTGCGCCAGCCGCGGCCGCGGAAGTGCGCGGCGTAGCCGGGGTTCATGCGGGCCCAGAAGCGCCGCTCGCCTTCGGGCGAGGCGCCGTCGAGGTCGGTGGGGGCGGGGACGCCGACGGTGATGCAGAGGACGGATTCGGGCAGGGCGCCGGCGCGTTCGAGGGCTTCGGCGATCGTCGCGTCGGCGACGGCGAGGCGCGCGGCCGGGTCGTCGCCGTCGGGGTCGACGTCGCGGTGGGCGCGGGCGAGCTCGCGGCCGCGGAGGTCGGCGGCGGTGGCGGTGATGCAGTGCTGGCCGGCGTCCACGCCGAGGACGGTCCCGGCGTCGGCGCGCAGCTCGTAGCGGCGGGCGGGGCGGCCCTTGCGGTACTCGCTTCCGGCGGCGCGGGCGTTGGGGAGCTCAGCGAGCCAGCCGCGGTCGACGAGCTCGTCGCACAGGGCGATCACCGTCGAGCGGGTCAGGCCGGTCGCGGCGATCACGTCGCTCGCGGTGAACGCCGCGCAGTCCCAGGCGCGGTCCAGGACCGCCGCGGCGTTCGCGCGCCGCTGCGGGTGGGTCCGGTCCTCGGTTTCCGTCACGGGTCTTGACACCTCGCCTTCGCTGCCTCAGTATGGCGTGGGTGATTTGATTTTGGTACTAGATTTAATCACGCGATCATTCCGGTCCGCGCCCCGGCGCGGCCCACCACCACCGAAAGGCACCCAAGATGGCTGCTCAGACCGGCGCCGACTGGTGGCGCCAGGCCACCGTCTACCAGATCTACCCGCGCAGCTTCGCCGACGCGAACGGCGACGGCATCGGCGACCTGCCCGGCATCACCTCGCGCACGGACTACCTCGCGCGCCTCGGCGTCGATGCCGTGTGGCTCAGCCCGTTCTACCCGTCGGCGCTCGCCGACGGCGGCTACGACGTGGACGACTACCGGAACGTCGACCCGCGCCTGGGCACCCTCGACGACTTCGACGCGATGGTCGCGGCCCTCCACGGGGCGGGCATCAAGCTCATCGTGGACATCGTCCCCAACCACTCCTCGAACCGCCACGAGTGGTTCCAGGCCGCCCTCGCCGCCCCGAAGGGGTCGCCCGAGCGCGACCGGTACGTCTTCCGCGACGGCCTCGGCGAGAACGGCGAGCTGCCGCCCGCCGACTGGGTCTCGATGTTCGGCGGCCCGGCGTGGACCGCGGTCGGCGACGGCCAGTGGTACCTGCACCTGTTCGCGCCCGAGCAGCCGGACTTCAACTGGCACAACGAAGAAGTGCGCGCGGATTTCCTGAAGACCCTGCGGTTCTGGTCCGACCGGGGCGTGGACGGGTTCCGCGTCGACGTCGCGCACGCGCTCGCGAAGGACCTCCCCGCGGACCTGCCGTCGCAGGCGCAGCTCGACGCGATGGACAAGGCCACCGGCCTGCACCCGCTGTGGGACCGCGACGAGGTCCACGACATCTACACCGGCTGGCGCGCGGTGTTCGACGAGTACGACCCGCCGCGCATCGCCGTCGCCGAGGCGTGGGTCAGCCCCGCCTCGCGCCGGGCCCGCTACGCCAGCGCCGCGGGCCTGGGCCAGGCGTTCAACTTCGACCTGCTCGAAGCGGACTTCGACGCGGCGGCGTTCCGGGGCATCATCACCGAGAACCTGGAGCAGGCCGCGGCGTCGGGGTCCTCCACGACGTGGGTGTTCTCCAACCACGACGTGGTGCGCCACGCGACCCGGTACGGCCTGCCGCCCAACGGGGACGAGCCGCGCAAGTACAACCGGGCGTGGCTGCTGTCGAGGGGGGCCGATCCGGAGCTGGACGCGGCGCAGGGCCTGCGCCGGGCGCGGGCCGCGACGCTGCTGATGCTGGCGCTGCCGGGGTCGGCGTACCTGTACCAGGGCGAGGAGCTGGGGCTCGGGGAGGTCGCGACGATCCCCGACGAGGCGCGGCAGGACCCGACGTTCTTCCGCAGCCCGGGGGTGGACGTGGGCCGCGACGGCTGCCGCGTGCCGCTCCCGTGGACCGTGGAGGGCCCCTCGTTCGGATTCGGTTCGGGCCCTGCGCATCTGCCGCAGCCGGACTGGTTCGGGAAGGTCTCGGTGGAGGCCGAGGACGGCGACGCGGCCTCGGCGCTGTCGCTGTACCGGCGGGCGCTGGAGCTGCGGCGGGAGCTCCAGTCCGACGAGACGCTGGAGTGGGTGCGCTACCCCGCCCCGGACGTGCTGCACGTGCGGCGCGCGAACGGCTGGGAGGCCGTGGCCAACTTCGGGAAGGAGACGCTGCCGCTGCCCGAGGGCACGCCGCTGCTGTCGAGCGGCCCCTTCGACTCGGGCGAGCTGCCGGGCGAGACGACCGTGTGGCTCAAGCGGGCTTAGGCGGTGAGGGAAGGGCGCGGCGGGACTCCCGCCGCGCCCTTCGCGCTATTCGAGGGACCAGACCTGGACGTCGCCGCCCATGGAGCCGGTGACGGCGACGGGGTAGCCGTCCACTTCGGTCACAGCGGTGGACTGGATGAGGTCCTCGCCCGAGTGCGGGGCGAAGGCTTCGCCGAGTTGCGTACCCGTGCCGAGGTCGAACATGCTCAGGCCCTGGTCGCCTTGGAGGAGTGCGATCGCCTCGCTGCCGAGTTCGATGAGCTGCGCCTGTGTGACCGCTTGGCGCAGTTCCATACCGGCCGTGCCGTACGGTTCGGCGGCGGCGAGGTCCCAGCCTTGGACCGATCCGTTGGCGGCCACGGTGAGGCTCAGGGCCTTTCCGGCCGCGCCACCCGCGGCGTAGGCGGTGACGTCGTAGCTGAGCTGGTCGAAGGTGCCGGTGGTCGGCTCGCCGGTCGCGAGGTCCGCGACGAAGACGCGGTTCTCGTAGACGCCGGTGAAGCGCAGGGTCCCGTCGACGTCGACGATGCCGGAGAGATCGGCGTAGGCCAGGGAGACGTCGGCGATCGGCTCGCCCGTGAACATCTGCACGACCTCGTACCCGGAGATGTAGGCGGGCACGCCGTCCCAGACGCCGGTCCAGTAGACGGTGTCGTAGTCCGCTTCGCGGGTGGCGATCGGGTGGTCGGGGTCGTCGGCGTACCAGACGGCCTCGGTCCCGTAGTCGCGCGAGAAGACCACGGTCCGGTCCTCGAACTCGAAGGTGGAGAGCACCTCGATCGTGTCGGTGTGGCCGCGGAACTCGTCCTTGAGCTCGCCGGAGTTCAGGTCCCAGATGCGGATGATGAAGTCGTCCCCGGCGGTGATGGCGACGGGCGCGTTGTCGGCCTTCCCGACTGCGACCCTGGTGACCGCGCCGACGTGGGCCGATTCGAACTCGCCCACCAGGTCGCCCTGCTCCGCGTCGGCGAGCGGCACGAGCCCGTCAGACGCCTCGGCGTTGTTCTGGTCCTCGCCGTTGTTGGAGGAGGCGTTCTGGTCCTCCTCGGTGCTGCTGTTCTCGCTCTGCGGGTCCGAGCCTCCGGCCTGGTCGGAGGTGGTGTCGTCGCGAAGGTAGCGGAGACCGATGAGGACGGCGAGAGCGAGGACCACGACCGCGGCGGCCGCGCCGACGACGGACAGGCCCTGCTTCGACTTGATCCACGGGGTGGATTCCGGTTGCGGCGCAGGGTAGGCGGGGCCCTGCGGGTACTGGACGGGCGGCGGGCCGGGGGGCGGGCCTTGGGGCGCGGCCATGGCGGGCTGGGTGACCGGGCTCGGGTGGGACGGGACGGCCTGCGGGGTGGGCTGGGGCGCCGAGGGATGCATCAGGGGCATCGTCTGGTTGGTGTCCGGCGCGGGCGGCGGGAGGACCGGGGTCGGCTGCGGCACAGCGGACTGCGGGGCGGCGGTCTGCGGGGGCAGGGCCGGGCTGGGGATGTTCACCGGGGACGAGATGGTGTGCTGGGCGACCAGTCCGCCTTCGGAGACGGCGAGTTCGGGCTGCTCGATGGCGGCCGGTGCGATGCCGAGCTCGCGGTGGAGCTTGGTGGCGACCAGGGGCATGCGGGAGGCGGCGCCGACGAGGAACAGGGCGGTGATCTGCTCCTTCGCGAGACCTGATTCGCGGATCACGCCTTGGGTGACGCGGATGGTGCGGGCCACGAGCGGCGCGCAGACCTCTTCGAGCTGGCCGCGGGTCAGGTGCGTGTCGACGTCCAGCAGCGGGATCGTCAGGTCGGTGGTCATGGAGCGGGACAGGCGCTCTTTGGCCTGGCGCACTTCGTCCATGAACGCGGTGCGGTGGCGCAGGTCGGCGGGCTCGACCGGGTGGAGCAGGCGCTGCCAGCGCTCGTCGTCGGACTGGACGGTGGCGGCGAGATGCTCGGCGAGGGCCTGGTCGAAGTCGAGGCCGCCGAGGTCGTCGGCGCCGTCGACGGCGAGCACGTCGAAACCGTTCGCGTTGCGGCGCAGGACGGTGGCGTCGAAGGTGCCGCCGCCGAGGTCGTAGACGACGACGCCGTTGCCGGGGTGCACGTCGACGCGGAGGGTCTCCATGAAGTAGGAGGCGGCGGCGACGGGTTCGGCGACGAGGTCGACCTGGCCGAGGCCGGCCGCCGCGGCGGCGTCGGCGACGACGTGGCGGCGGGTCGGGCCCCATGCGGCGGGCACGGTGACGGTGACGGGGCCGAGCGCGCCGAGGGTCTGCTCGCATTCGCGTGCGACGCGGGAGAGGACGGCGGCGATGACGCTGGTCACGGGGATCTCGGTCTCGCCGAGGAGGATCGACTCGTCGTCGATGCGGCGCTTGGGGTTGGGCTCGAAGCGGTCAGGGCGGCGGCGTCCGGAGTGGACGGCGTCGGCGCCGACGACCGGTCCGCCCTCGTCGTTCATGAACACCGCGGAGGGCAGTTGCGGCGAGCCGTCGAACAACTGCTGGTGGACCCGCCCGTCCGCGCGCCGGATGGTCGCGACCGTATGGGAGGTGCCGAAGTCGATGCCGATCGCGGCGGGCCGTGGGCTGGAGAAGGACATGAGGTCACTGTAGTTTCCGCGGTCAACGGCGCGGGGGACGGGAACCGGCGTGGTGGCGGGCGGCTGCGAGAATTCCTCAGTGGGAATTCAGACGCAGCTGCGGCGCGCGAACACGGTGTTCCGGTTCGTCGCGCTCGGCTACCCGGTGCTGCTGGGCGGCCTCGCCTTCGACGCGCTGGTGCGGCCGTTGTGGGCGGCGCTGCTCGTCGTGGTGCTCCTGGGCTGGACGTGGGCGGCGACCGAGTGGTACCGGCGGCGCGGGTACGAGCCGAAGGCGCTGTACACGGACCTGGCGGTGACGGTGTGCGCGGTCGCGGCCTCGTCGTGGGCGCTGGCGACGGACACCGGCGTGCCGGTGTCGGTGGGGCCGTGGATGGCCGGGGCGGTGCTGGCGTGGGCCGCGGCGTGGGGGCGGCGGTCGGGGGCCGTCGCGGGCGCGGTCGTGGCGGCCGCGGGCATGGTGTTCCGCGGCGGCGTCCACTCCAGCACGGTGAACGAGACGGTGCTGCTGGTGCTCACCGGGTTCGCGGCCGGGCACCTGGTGCGGCTCGGGGTGGTCGCGGAGCAGCGGATGCGCGAGGCCGCGGAGCGGAGCGCGACGGTGCGCGAGCGCGAGCGGCTGGCGCGGGACATCCACGACTCGGTGCTCCAGGTGCTGGCGCTGGTGCAGCGCAGGGGCGCCGAGATCGGCGGGGAGGCCGCGGAGCTGGGGCGGCTCGCCGGGGGCCAGGAGGAGGCGCTGCGGGCGCTCATCCGCTCCGAGTCGTACCGCGATCCCCTCGGGGGCCAGCGGGACCTGCGGAGCCTGGTGGGGCGGCACGCGGGCGCGACGGTGACGGTGGCGGCCCCGGCGACGCCGGTGCCGCTCCCTGCGGAGACGGCCCGGCAGCTCGCGGCGGCGGTGGCGAGCGCGGTGGACAACGTGCGGGAGCACTGCCCGGCGGGCACGAAGGTGTGGCTGCTGGTGGAGGACGACGGGGAGGCCGTGCAGGTCACCGTCAGGGACGACGGTCCGGGCATGGAGCCGGGGCGGCTCGCGGCGGCGGCCGCGGAGGGCCGTCTCGGTGTGGCGCAGTCGATCGAGGGCAGGATCCGGGAGCTCGGCGGCACGACCGCCGTGGTCTCGGCGCCCGGGGAGGGGACGGAAGTGGAGATGCGGGTGCCGAGGGGTGAAGGAGGTGCCGGTGGCGACGCTCGTCGTGGTCGATGACCATCCGATCTGGAGGGAGGCCATCGCCAGGGACCTGGAGGGGGCCGGGCACCGGGTGCTCGCGGCGTTCGGGGAGGGCCGGGCGGCGCTGCAGGGCATCAGGTCGCTGCGCCCCGACGTGGCGATCCTGGACCTGCAGCTGCCGGACCTGTCTGGGGTGGCGGTGCTCCAGGGCCTCGAAGAGGACTGCCCGACGGCGGTGCTGGTGCTGTCGGCGAGCGGCGAGTCCACGGACGTGCTGGAGGCGATCAAGGCCGGGGCGCGGGGGTACCTCGTGAAGTCGGCGTCCCCCGCGGAGCTGGCGGAGGCGGTGGAGCGGGTCGCGGCCGGGGACGCGGTGTTCACGCCGGGCCTGGCGGGCCTGGTCCTCGGCGAGTACCGGCGGCTCGCGAACACGCCGGAGCCCGACGAGCGGCCGCGGCTGTCCGACCGCGAGACCGAGGTGCTGCGGCTCGTTGCAAAGGGCTTGGGGTACAAGGAGATCGCGTCGAAGCTGACGCTGTCGCCGCGGACGGTGCAGAACCATGTGCAGCACATCCTCGCGAAGCTCCAGCTGCACAACCGGGCGCAGCTGGTGCGGTACGCGATCGAGCAGGGCATCGACGGGGACTGAGTACTTTCGCCCCCGCGAAATGAGCGATCCGGCGGATGCGGGGCGGCCCCCGGATGGGGCCCAATGGAGGCATGAACGCCTTCATCACCGCCGCCGGGGCGTACCTCCCCGGGGACCCTGTCGGGAACGACGAGATCGCCGCGCGCCTCGGGGGCGTGGACGGGCGCGGGGACCGGCTCCGCCGCCGCATCCTCGCCGCGAACGGGATCGCCAAGCGCCACTACGCCCTCGACGAGCGCGGGCGCACCACCGAGCTGAACGAGGAGCTCGCGGCGCACGCGCTGCGGGCCATGCTCGGCGACCGCGGGTACATCGCCGAGGACCTCGACATGCTCGCCACCGCGACCACCCAGGGGGACCTGCTGGTGCCCGGGTTCGCGTCGATGGTCCACGGGCGGCTCGGGGGCGGCCCGATGCAGCTCCTGTCGGCGGCGGGGGTGTGCGCGTCCAGCATGGCGGCCCTGGACGCGGCCGTGGCGAAGGTGCGGCTCGGGGACCGCGAGCGGGTGGGCGTGGTCGGCAGCGAGCTGGCGTCCCGGTGGCTGCGAGCCTCAAGGTTCAACGGCGCCAATGACACCGACGCGCACTTCCTGCGGTGGATGCTCTCCGACGGCGCCGGGTCGGTGCTCGTGGAGGCGCGGCCGCGCCCGGACCGGCCGTCGCTGCGCGTGGACTGGGTGCGGACCGTGTCGCTCGCCCACGAGCACGCGGTGTGCATGCGGGCCGGGACCGACGGGTCCTCCCCCGCGGCCGGGCGGACCTGGCAGGACATGGGCAGCGCCGCCGCGGCCGAGCAGGCCGGGATGATGCTGCTGCGACAGGACACCTCGGCGCTCGGGCAACTCGCCGAAGCCGGGCTCAAGGAGTTCGCGTCGCTCGCGCAGCGCGGCCTCATCGACCTCAAGCGGCTCGACCACGTGCTGTGCCACTACTCGACGAACGCGTTCCGCGACATCGTCTTCGACCAGCTCGCGGCCACGGGCGCGCAGATCGACACCGGCCGGTGGTTCTCGAACCTGGAGACGCGCGGGAACACCGGGGCGGCCTCGATCTTCATCGCCCTGGAGGAGTGCTGGCGGACCGGGCGGTTCGAGCCGGGGCAGACCGTGCTGCTGGCCGTGCCCGAGTCGGGCCGCTTCTCGTTCGGGTTCGCGCACCTGACGTGTGTGGGACCCGAAGCGCCGCAGGCGGTCCAGGTCCCGGCGCGGGCCGCGGCGCCGGTCCGCGAACCGGTGGCCGCCGCGGAGGGGGACGTGTTCGCGCGGCTCGACGCGGTGTGGCAGGACTTCGAGGAGCGACTCGACGACGTGCCGGTCATGCGCCGCCTCGCCGACGGCGAATCCACACTGGACGACTATCTGCGACTGCTGTTCAACCTGCGCCAGCAGGTCGCCGACGGCGCCCGCTGGATCGCGCGGGCCGCCTCGAACTTCTCCGTCGACTACTTCGACCTGCGCAGCGCCGCCATCGGGCACGCCCAGGAGGAGCACCGCGACTTCATGATGATCGAGCGGGACTACGCCGCGTGCGGCGGCTCGATCGAGGCGATCCGGAACGGGCGCAAGAACATCGGCTCGGAGGCGCTGTCGGCGTACATGTTCTGCAAGGCGAGCGAGCCGGACCCGGTCGGGCTCCTCGGGGCGATGTTCATCATCGAAGGGCTCGGCACCGGGAAGGCCGCCGGGTGGGCCGCGCAGTTCAAGGAGCAGCTGGGCCTGCGCGACGACCAGGTGAGCTTCCTGGCCTACCACGGGGAGGCCGACGACGACCACTTCGCGAAGCTCCAGGCGATCCTGGCCTCGCCGCGGGTCGACGACGCCGCGGCCGACGCGATCGTCTCCACGGCGAAGGCCGTCGCCCGCCTGTACGCGCTGCAACTCGAAGAGCTGGACAATGTCTGACCTCGCCGGGCCGCCGCTGTGGGACGCCGTGGTCGGGGACCCGTCGCTGGTTCTCGACCCCGAGACCGCCCGCAAGATCGCCGCGGACCAGCAGCGGTGGACGCGCACGTGGCTGTACCCGCTCGCGCGGCCCGTCTCGCGGGTCCTGGCCCTGGTCATCCTGGTGCTCAAGCGGCTCACGCCGGTGCGCTGGACCGCGCACCGGCTCATGGACCGGCTCTGCATCTGGTTCCTGCGCCGCTTCGTGTCCCCGCAGGCGGTGGAGCTGCTCATCAGGCACTTCGTGATCGAGACGAACCTGCTCAACTTCATCGTCCGCAACTGCGACACCGACGTCGAGCCGGTCTCGCTGCGGCCCACCACGCTCGCGGGGCTCGGGGACAACGCCGTCATCGAGCACGACATCAACGTCTATGTAGTGCTCGCCGGGATCGGGCCGCTCGTGTACGACGCCGGCCCCGACTACTCCGGGCTCGACGTCCCCGAGCTCGACCCCGAGCCGGACCGGTTCCGGTTCATGCACCTCGACATCCAGACCGCCCTGTGCCTCATGAACCTGCCGTTCGCCGCGTGCCTGACGCCCGAGGAGTACCGCCGCGCCGTCCACTCCATGCGCTTCGACGACTCGATCCTGGCGATCCTCGCCGAGATCACCGGCGACCCGGCGTTCCTGCGGTGGTGCAACGGGGACCTGTCGGTGCGGGTCGACTCCAATGCGGACGTGCCGCACGCGGTGTACCGCCACGCCGTGATCTGCGAGTACGCGCACGAGCACCTGCGGCGTCTGGCGGCGCGCGCCTGAGCTGCTACCGTCAGCGGCGCAGCAGAGGGGGCACGCCTGTGGACGCCTGGGTGGCGATCGACTTCGAGACGGCGAACGGCAGCCGCGCCAGCGCGTGCTCCGTGGCCGCGGTGCGCGTCGAGAACGGCAAGGAGGCGGACTCGTACGCGAGCCTCATCCGCCCGCCCGCCGGGCACGACCGGTTCGACTACCGGAACACGCAGATCCACGGGATCAGGCGCGGCGACGTCGTCGGGGCGCCCACGTGGCGGCAGGCGTGGTCGCAGCTGCGGGACCTCATCGGGGACGCGCCGCTGGTCGCGCACAACGCCGCGTTCGACACCTCGGTGATCCGCGGCGCGAACGCGGCGGCCGGGATCGACGCGCCGAGCGTGCGGTACGCGTGCACGCTGGTCATCGCGCGCCGCACGTGGGAGCTCGACTCGTACACGCTGCCGCGGGTGGCGCGGGCGGCCGGGATCGCGTTCGGCGACCACCACCGGGCCGAGGCCGACGCGCGGGCGGCGGCGAACGTGCTCCTCGCCGAGCAGCGCGAGCACGCGGTGGACTCACTGGACGGGCTGCTGGACTCCGCGCGCGTGCAGTGGGGCCGCATTCACAGCGGTGGATACGACGGCTGCCGCAAGTATTGACCCTAGTCGATATCGGCGGGTTCTGGCGGTCTGGACGCTTTCACCCTTTCGGTGTCAAGAAATTGTCAAGTCCGTTGACGCAGGTCAATTGCGGTGGTGCGCTTGAGAGGTCAAGCGAATCGCAATCGGAGGTGGATGATGGAGCGCACTCCCTCGACCCCGTACTCCCGCGCCGGCGGCCTGGCCGCCCTCGGCGGTTCCATGCTCGTGGCCGGATCGATGTTCCTCCCGTGGGCGGACGCGGGAGGGGGGACGGTGAACTTCTGGGGCCTCTCGGACCTGGTCGACGGCGACGGCGACACCCGCACCTACGGGATCTCGGTGGCCCTGATCCCGCTCCTCGTGCTGTGGTGCGCGATGTTCTTCGCGTGGCGCACCCACGAGACCCGCATGGCCTGGGCGTTCGGCGGGTTCACCGGGGCGATGCTGCTCTACGGCGGCGACCTGCGCATCAGCGAGGACATCGCCGGCAGCGCCCAGGGCGCGGGCGAGGTCGTCGCCGCGGTCGGGCTGCTGCTCCTGGCGGCGGGGTGCGTCCTCGCGCTGGCCGCGAACATCCCCGAGCCGGTCCAGTCCCGGACCGACTGGAAGGGCTCGCTCTAGGCGGACCGGAGACCCGGCGGCGGCACCTCGGTGCCGCCGCTGCTCATTGCTCCAGGAGGCGGCGCTTGGCCGCCTCGAACTCCTCTTCGGTGAGGTGGCCCGCGGCGCGCAGGGCCGCGAGGCGTTCGAGCTCAGCGACGAACGTGCCGGGAGCGGCGGCCGGGGCCGCGGTGTCCGGTTCGGGGCGCTCCAGGGCGGGGAAGCTTCTGATCCACGGCAGGGCGATCCTGGCGCGCTCGGGGCGGGCCTCGCGGAAGACCGCGAAGAGCGGGTGGCCGACCCACTGCTCGCGGGCGCGCACCTTGACGCGGTGGCGGCGGCCGTTGTCGGTGAACGTCAGGTACGCGGTGCCGAAGCCGAGGGCGGCGGCGTCCTTCGCGCCGATGCGGCCGTAGTCGCCTTCGGCGGCGCCGTAGTCGACGAGCACGGCGGGCACGCGCCTGGCGCCGAGGAGGCGGGCGCCGTAGCCGGTGGTCTTCAGCTCCGAGAGCAGGCCGAGGAGGGCGATCAGCGCGGCGAGGGCCGCGGCCGCGGTGACGACCCGCCGCTCGGTGAGGACCGCCGCGGGGTCGACGCCGCCTTCGGTGATCGCTTCGTTCCAGCCGCTCAGCCCCGCGAGGGTGCCGACCAGGGCGGCGAGCCCGAAGCCGAAGGCCCGGGCCGGTTTGAGGAGCAGGACCATGAGGACGACGTTGCAGATGATCCCGGCGATCGGCAGGAGCGACCGGGGGTCGTTCGTGGAGCACTCCCCGCCCCAGCACTCCCACTGGACCAGGTGGCCGACGCTGACGCCCCATTCGATGAGCCGCCAGGCGGCGACGGCGAACGCGGCGGTGAGGAGGAATCGGAGGATCGCGGCGGCGGGGCTGCGGCGCGCGGGCTGCGGTGTCGAGGGCACGGGACCAGTATGGAGCCTGGGAGCCCCTCGCGCGGAACGCGTCTCGCGAAGCATTTGACCTAGAGCGCGCTCTAGGTTCTACGCTCGGTCCATGAGCACACCGCAGCAGAGCATCAACTCCGGATTCGGCGCGAAGACCACCGCGGCCGAGGTCCTCGAAGGCATCGACCTGACCGGGAAGCACGTCCTCGTCACCGGCGGGTACTCCGGGATCGGCCTGGAGACGACGAAGGCGGTCGCGGCCGCGGGCGCGGAGGTCCTGGTCCCCGCGCGGCGCCCGAAGGTCGCCGAGGAGGCCCTCGACGGGATCGCGGGCGTCGAGACGGACGAGCTCGACCTCGCCGACCTCGCGAGCGTCCAGGCGTTCGCCGACCGGCGCATCGCCGTCGGGCGGCCCTTCGACGCCGTGATCGACAGCGCCGGGGTCATGGCCTGCCCCGAGACGCGGGTCGGTCCGGGCTGGGAGCTCCAGTTCGCGACCAACCACCTCGGGCACTTCGCGCTCGTGAACCGGCTCGCGCCGCTCGTCAGCGAAGGCGCGCGGGTCGTCTCGGTGTCCTCGGGCGGCCACCGCAGGTCGGCGATCCGCTGGGACGACCCGCACTTCGAGCGGGGCTACGACCGGTGGGAGGCGTACGGGCAGTCGAAGACCGCGAACGTGCTGTTCGCCGTCCACCTCGACCGGCTCGCGCAAGAGCGCGGCATCAGGGCGTTCGCGCTGCACCCGGGCGGCATCCTCACGCCGCTCCAGCGGCACGTCTCCCGCGAGGACCAGGTCGAGCTGGGCTGGATCGACGCCGACGGCAACCCCGTCGCCGACTGGTTCAAGACCCCCGAGCAGGGGGCCGCGACCCAGACGTGGGCGGCGTTCTCGCCGCAGCTCGACGGGAAGGGCGGCGTGTACCTCCAGGACTGCGACGTCGCGGAGGTCGGCGAGGGCGGCGTCGCCGAGTACGCGGTGGACCCGGACGAGGCCGAGCGGCTGTGGGCGCTGTCGGCGGAGCTGACGGGCGTCGACGGCTTCGGGCGCTGACGTCGGTCGGGCGCGGTAGGTTTCCAGGCGGAGAGAAGGGAGGCCGCATGGAGGTCAACGAGCTGCTGGCCGACGCGTTCGGACGGGTCCAGGGCGAGGTCGCGGGGGTCCTCGACGGGCTGTCGCAGGAGGACCTGGAGGCCCGGCCGGGCCCGGAGGCGAACTCGATCGCGTGGCTGGTGTGGCACATCGCCCGCGTCCAGGACGACCACGTGTCCGAAGTGGCCGGCCGCGAGCAGGCCTGGACCGCGGGCGGCTGGGAGGAGCGGTTCGGCCTGGACCTGCCGCCCGGGGACACCGGGTACGGGCACGGCCCGAAGGACGTCGGCAAGGTCGCGGGGGTGTCCGCAGCGGACCTCCTCGCGTACTACGAGGCGGTCCACGCGAACACGCTCGAATACATCGGCGGGCTCACCGCGGCCGACCTCGACCGGGTCGTCGACACGAACTGGACGCCGCACGTGACGCTCGGAGTGCGGCTGGTCAGCGTCATCGACGACAACCAGCAGCACGGCGGGCAGGCCGCGTACGTGCGCGGGCTCCTAGAGAGCCGTTGAGGCGCAAGGGATTCAGGCGCGGGCGCGGCGGGAGCGGGTGAGCAGGACCCACAGGCCCGCGGCGAGCACCCCCGCGGCGCCCGCCGCCGCGGCCCACAGCCACCAGTGGGCGGTGGACTCGACGGGGGCGACCAGCGCGGCCTCGTCGCTGTCGCAGTCGAGCATGTGGACCTCGTCGGCGGTGGCGACGCAGACCGTGGTGGTGAACCCGGTGCCGCGGCCCGCGGGGCCGAGGTCGTGCTCCTCGACCGCGACGAGGCGGCCCTCGCGGAGCTGCTCCCCCGTTCCGGCCTCGACGGTGTCGCCGATCGCGACGGTCTCGCCGGGGCCGAGGGAGATCCGCCACGCCGCGCCGCCTTCGGGCTCGGTCGCGGGTTCAGACCCGGCGAGGGTGAACCCGGACGGGAGCAGGTGCGAGACGCGCAGGTCCTCGTAGGTTTCGTCGCCGGTGTTGGCGACGGTGATCGCGTACTCGACGGTCTCGCCTTCGCGGACCACGTTGGCGTCGGCGGTGCGCTCCACGGTGACCGCGATCGGGCCCGCCTGCGCGGCCGCCCCGGTGAGGACGGCCGCGGCCAGGCCGCAGGCGAGGGCGGCCGTCAGGTTCCAGTGCTGCATGGGGTCCGTTGTAGCGGAGCGAGACGTGGGAAGGACTGCGCGACACGGCGGCGGCTCGGGAAGGAAACGCGAGGAGTGCTCGATGCGGAGCGCCCCCCGTTTCGAGTGTGGCGCGGGGGTGCGACAGCGCACCGCGGCGCGGGCCGGGGCCGGGTGCGTTCGGGTTCAGGCGGGCCGCTCCCTGGACCGCGGGGAGCCGGTCGGCCGGGGCCGGATGCGTTCGGGTTCAGGCGCCTTCCGGCTCAAGCGCTGTCGCGGACGACCAGTTCGGTCGGGAGGATCACCGGTGCCACCTCGTGCTCGTCGAGCAGTTCGATGAGGAGGCGCACGGTCTCCTCGGCGACGCGGGCGAGGGGGTGGCGGACCGTGGTGAGGGCCGGGCGGGTGGCGGTGGCGATGACCGAGTCGTCGAAGCCGCCGACGGCGACGTCCTCGGGGACGCGGCGACCCGCCTCGTGGAGGGCCTGGAGGGCCCCGGCCGCCATGAGGTCGGAGGCGACGAAGACGGCGTCGATGTCGGGGACGGCGGCGAGGAGGCGGCGCATCGCGGCCTCGCCCGCAGCCTGCGTGTAGTCGCCGTGGACGACGAGCTGCTTGGCGGCCTTGCGGCCCAGCACGCCCGTGAAGCCTTCGAGGCGCAGCGCGCCGCCGGGCGTGTCGAGCGGGCCGGTGATCATGCCGATCTTGCGGCGGCCCAGGCCGACCAGGTACTCGGTCATGGCGGCGGCGCCGCCGCGGTCGTCGGCGGCCGCGTACGGGATCACCGACTCGCGGCCCAGGACCGCGCCGCACGCGACGGCCGGGATGCCGGAGCGCTCGATCTCGTCGAGCAGCGGGTCCCCGGCGTGCGTGGAGACGAGCAGGGCCCCGTCGGCGTGGCCGCCGCGCAGGTACCGGGCGACGCGGTCGCGGCCGCGGTCGTCCCCGGCGATCATGAGCACCAGCGACATGTCGCGCTCGGCGAGCTGGTTCGTCGCCACCCGCATGAGGACCGAGAAGTTCGGGTCCTCGAACAGGCGCTCCTGCGGCTCGGACAGGACCATGACGATCGAGCCCGTCCGGCTGGTCACGAGGCTGCGCGCCGCCCGGTTGACGACGTACCCGGTCTCGGCGACCGCGCGGCGCACCGCAGTCTCGGCCGAGAGCGAGACGTTCGACTTGCCGTTGAGGACCCGCGAGACCGTCCCGCGCGAGACCCCCGCGGCCGCGGCGACGTCGTGGATCGTCGGTCGTTTCCGTGCTGCCAAGTTGCTCAGTTCTCCCTTGTGTCCCGGTCATTATGTCCCCGCCCGGCGACCGGGCGGGGCGCGGATGATCGGGGAGGCCGCCCAAGGGGGTGACGGCGTTCCCCGGTTCCGCGGTCAGGCGCCGCCGAGCGCCCGCAGCGACGGCAGCGCGTCGCCGTCGAAGTCGAACAGGCCCTGGTTGGCCCAGGAGTTCCCGGCCTCGTCCACTACGTCGTCGCCGTACTCCATCCCTGCCCGCGACGCCCAGGTCGTGCCCGCCACCGGGAGCCACGCGGGCTCCCAGTAGACGATGCCCAGGCCCAGGCCGTTCGGGACCACGGCCACGGTCGCGTACAGGTCGCGCAGGAACGCGGCCTGGCCCTCGGGCGAGACCTCCCACGGCAGGCCCTCCGCGAGCTTCGCGGTGAAGACCTGGTGGTGGCCCTCCGGCTGGGCCGTCGTCCACGCGTACGCCGTCTCGACCACCACGAGGCCCTTGCCGTAGCGCAGCGCGAGGTCGTTCAGGTTGGCGCCCAAGTCCTCAAGGGTCGAGTGCCAGTACGGGTAGTACGACAGGCCGATGACGTCGAAGTCGAGGCCGCGCACCGTCGCCTGGTCGAACCAGCCGCGGTAGAGCTCGTTCGCACCGCCGAAGTCGAGGTGCACCATCACCTGCGCGCCGCCGGACTCGCGCACGGCGGCCGCGCCCGCCTGAAGGAGGCCGGTGAGGCGGTCGAACGCGGCCGGGTCCTCGCCGTCGAAGCGGCGCTCGGCGTCCAGGAACTTGGGCGTCCTGCCTTCGGGCCAGAGCATCCCGTTGGTGATCTCGTTGCCGACCTGGACCATGTCCGGGTAGACGTCGGCGGCGCTCATCGCGGCGAGGACCTCCGCGGTCCAGTCGTGCACGCGCGCTTGGAGGTCCGCGCCCTTCAGGCCGCGCCAGGCCTTGGGGGTGGACTGCTTCTTCGGGTCGGTCCAGAAGTCCGAGTAGTGGAGGTCGAGCAGGAGGCGCTGGCCCGCGGACCTGGCGCGGCGGGCCAGCGCGATCGTGGTGTCCAGGTCGTTCGTGCCGCCCATGTAGGGCTCGCCGGTCTCGTCGCGCGGGTCGACCCACAGGCGCAGGCGGATCCAGTTGACGCCGTTGGACTCCAGGATCTCGAAGAGGTCGCGCTCGGCGCCGCCGGAGCGGAAGGCCGCGCCGCGCTCCTCGATCTCGGCGGTCATGGAGACGTCGGCGCCTCGGATGGGCGGCAGGGACATGTCTAGCCTTTCTCGGCGCCGGCGGACGCGCCGGTCACCAGGTAGCGCTGGAGGACGATGTAGAGGATGGTGATCGGGACGGCGAGGATGACCGCGCCGGCGGCGAAGGTCGTGAACGCGTTCTGGTAGACGTCCTCGATCATGGCGAACAGGCCGAGCGCGACGGTCTGCTTCTCGGGGCTCTGGAGCAGCAGGCGCGGGAGGATGAAGTCCATCCACGGCACGGTGAACTGCGTGATGGCCACGAAGGTGAGCATGGGACGCATGAGCGGCAGGACGATCTTCACGAAGATGGTCCACCGGCTGGCGCCGTCGATCGCGGCGGCCTCGTCGAGGCTCGCGGGCAGGTTGTCGGTGTAGCCCTTCATGAGCCACGTGTTGTACGGGAGGGCGGCGGCGATGCTCACGAGCGCGAGACCGGTGAGGGAGTCGAGCAGCCCGAAGTTGAGGAACAGCATGTAGACGGCGATGGCGGTGAGGAAGGTCGGGAACATCTGGAGGATGAGGATGCCCAGGAGCCCGGCCTTGCGGCCGCGGAAGCGGATGCGTGAGAACACGTAGCCGCACAGGGCCGACAGGACGACGGAGCCGACCATGTTGAGGACGGCGACGTACAGGGAGTTGAGGTACCAGCGGCCGTAGTCGGTCTCGGTGAAGAGGCTGACGTAGTGGTCGAGGGTGGCGTCGGTGGGGATGGGGCTGGCGTTCGCCAGGCCCGTCCCGGGGCTGAAGGAGGCGCCGACGATCCACATGAGCGGGAAGATCACGATGATCGCGACGACCAGGAGCTCCAGGTGGAGGAAGAGGCTCGCGGCCTTCTCGCCCCGCGGGGAGGTGCGGCGGCGCTTGCGCGCCGGTGCTGCGGTTTCGGTGGTCATGTGATCAGAGCTCCCGGATCGCCTTGGAGCGGTTGAGGTTCCACACCGAGATGGTGCCGACGATGACGAAGATGAGCATGCTCATGACCGCGCCAATGTTGTAGAGCCGGTTGTCCAGGGTGAGGTTGAACAGCCAGGTGATGAGCAGGTCGGTGCTCCCGGCGAACCGGTAGTCGGCGTTGTCGGGGCCGCCCTGGGTGAGGAAGTAGATGACGCCGAAGTTGTTGAAGTTCGACACGAACGCGAGGATGAGCAGCGGCGCGACGGTGCGGTGCACGACCGGGAAGGTGATGTGGCGCAGCTGCTGGAGCGGTCCGGCGCCGTCCATGCGGGCGGCCTCGTAGTAGCTGTCGGGGATGTTGGTGAGCACGCCGCCGACGAGGGCCATGAAGAACGGGAAGCCCAGCCACAGGTTGACGAGCAGTGCCACGGCCCTTGCGAGGTTCGGGTGGGACGGGTCGGTGAACCAGTAGACGCGCTCGTCGGTGAGGCCGACGTCGACGAGCCACTGGCTGATCGGTCCGAACTGGCCGTTGAACATCGAGCGGAACACCAGGGCCGAGACGATGCCGGGCACGGCCCACGGCAGCAGGAACACCGAGCGCCACACCCGCGGGAACTTCACCTTCTTGTTCGCGAGGAGCACGGCCTGGAGGAACCCGGCCGCGTAGGTCGTCGCCGTGGCGACGATGGCCCACACGAAGGTCCAGCCGAGGACGCCGAGGAACGTCGCGGTCCAGGAGGGGACGGCGAAGATCGTGGCGAAGTTGTCGAAGCCGACCCAGTTGACGAGGTTCTTCGGCGGCAGGTTGTCCCGGTTGTAGTCGGTGAAGGCGACGAGGATGCCGAAGAGCACCGGCAGGACCGACATGAACACGATGAGGATCAGGCCGGGCGACAGGACGATGTACGCGAAGGCGCCCTCCCAGACGCGCTTGAAGTAGGCGAGGGAGGTCTCGCGCGGGCCGCCCTCGATGAGGCGGCGGCGGTAGGCGTGGGCGTCGCGGATGCTCCAGACCCACACGATCGCCAGGAGCGCGAGGGTGAGGAGCGCGATGAGGCCGTTGGCCATGAGGACGATCGAGTTGTCGCCGTCGGTGAGGCCGGTGACGGTCATCTGGCGCGGCTGGGTGCCGAGGGTGAGCAGGCCCCACAGGCCCTTCATGAAGAACCCGCCGTTGGAGCGCGGCGCGAAGTCCATCCCGGCGTAGTAGTTGCCGGTCCCCATCTCCCAGCCGATCAGGGCGGCGAAGAAGGCGAAGAAGAAGGCGGCCTTGCCGACCTGCCGGTTCATGAGCTGGCCGGCGCCCCACACCAGGGCCGAGGCGACGCCCGGCACTGGTGCGGGGAGCCCTTGAGCAGTACCCATCTGTGGTTGCGTCCCTTAGAGTCCGGCGAGCTCGTCGTACCCGGCGACGGCCGCCGCGGCGGCGTCGGCGGAGGACGAGAGGTCGTCCCAGACGGCGACGGTCATCTCGTTGGCGGTCGACCAGAAGTACTCGGGCAGCTGCGGGAACAGGTCGGCCTGGGTGGACTGGGCGACGATCCCGGCGACGTGCGGGTCCTCGGAGAGGCCCTCGATGCCCGCGAGCAGGTCGGCGTTCAGGGCCGGGATCTGGCCGGTGGTGGCGTAGAGGGCGGCGGCGCCCGCGTCGGAGGCGAGGAAGTTCGCGAAGACGCGCGCGGCGGCCGGGTACTTCGTGTACGCGGACACGGCGATGACGTGCATGCCCGCGAAGGACGAGGCCGGGTCGCCGGAGGGCGCGGAGGGGATGGTGGTGACGCCGTACTCGAAGCCGTTCTCCGCGGCCCCGGCGTCGAACGCGGAGAACGCCCACGGGCCGGTGATGATGAGCGGCGTGTTCCCGGCGGCGAACTCGGCCTCGACGGTCTCGGGGGTGGCGTCGGCGGACGGGACGTTCCAGATCTCGCGCAGGCCCTTGTAGTAGTCGAGGGCCTCCACGAGGGCCGGGTCGTCGAAGCCGGGCGCGGCGACGTCGCCGCCGGGGTAGGCCTGCCAGCCCATGGAGGAGAGCACGGAGTAGGAGTAGTAGATCTCGCCGGGGACCCAGCGGATCGTCCAGGTGTTGGCGGCCGCGTCGTTGTAGCCCGCGGCGATGGCCTTGACGTCCTCCCAGGTGGCGGGCGGCTGGTCGGAGCCGGTCAGGTCGGTCAGGAGCTGCTTGTTGTAGAACAGCGCGATGGACTCGGTGGTGACGGGCACGGCGTACATCTGGCCGTCCTCGCCGGAGACGGCGCTGGTGAAGGTCTCGGCCAGGCGGCCCTTGAGGACGGTCTCGTACTCGCCGAGGGGCGCGGCGGTGCCCTCTTCGATCGCGCGGGCGATCTGGTCGTAGAAGCTCATGAAGACGTCGCCGCCGTTGCCGGCCTCGCCCGCGAGGGACATCTCGGAGACGGCGTCGTTCTGGGCCACGAGCTCGTACTCGAACTGGATGTCGGGGTAGACGTCCTTGAAGGCCGTCTTGAACGCGTCGATCTGCGCCTTGGCGAGGTCCTCGTTCTCGAACCACAGCTTGAGCGGGACCTTGCCGGAGGCGATGTCCTCCTCGATGACGTACTGCTGTGCGTCGGCGTCCCAGTCGAGGCCGCCGTTCTCCTCCGGCTCCTCCTCGGGGGAGCCGCAGGCCGCGAGGGTCCCGGCCGCGGCGACCCCGCCGCCCGCGGCGAAGAGGCGGCGGCGGTTCATCGAGGGTCCCGCGTAAGCACCGTTGCTGCGCATGTCAAGTCCTTGTCTCGGTGAGAGGGAGTCCAGTGCCCGCTGGGCTGAGAGAGGCGTGCCACCGGACTGTGAACGTTTACACGAATCTAGCGACTCACGTCGCAGTTAGCAACATATCTATGTCCGCTTGTATCCGTTTCACGTGAAACGTACTTCATGAAACGATCACAATTTCGAAACGAGGACCGACTGAACCACAGGTTGCACGGCGGCTAGGCGTGGAGTACTGTGCACGTTCACAGGCATTGATGCAAGGAACCTCACAGGAGACCGCAGTGCAGGACATTCGCTTCGGCGGCGACTACAACCCCGAACAGTGGCCGGAGGAGATCTGGCTCGAAGACGTGCGCCTCATGCGCGAGGCGGGCGTCAACCTCGTCAGCCTCGGCGTCTTCAACTGGGGGATCATCGAACCCGCCCCGGGCGAGTACGACTGGAGCGGCCTCGACGCGATCGTGGAGCTGCTGCACGCCAACGGGATCGGCGTCAACATGGGGACCCCGACCTCCTCGCCGCCCGCGTGGCTCCGCAAGGCGCACCCGGAGATCAGGCTCGTGGACGCCGAGGGCCGGACCCTCGCCGGAGGCTCGCGCCACGGCGTGTGCCCCTCCTCCCCCGCCTACGCCGAGGCATGCGAGTCCATCGTGGACAAGATCGCGGAGCGGTACGGCAAGCACCCGGCGGTCAAGCTGTGGCACATCCACAACGAGTACGGATGGGCCAACGTGGAGTGCTACTGCGAGGCGTCCGCGGCGGCGTTCCAGGGGTGGCTGGCCGAGAAGTACGGCGACGTGGACCGCTTGAACGACGCGTGGGGCACCGCGTTCTGGGGCCTGGTGTACCGGTCCTTCGACCAGGTCGAGGCCCCCGCGGCCGCGCCGCCGGGCGTCAACCCCGCGCTGCAGCTGGACTGGAAGCGGTTCTCCAACGACGAGCACGTGCGCAACTACCGGATGCAGCGCGAGGTCATCGCCCGGCACTCCGAGGCCCCCGCGACCACGAACTTCATGATCCCCAACTGCCAGGGCATGGACTACCGGCGCTGGGTGGGCACTGTGGACGTGGTCTCGAACAACCACTACCTCATCGCCGAGCGCCCGGACCACCAGATCGAGCTGTCGATGAGCGCCGACCTCGCCCGGGCCGTGGCGAACGGCCCGTGGATGGTCATGGAGCACTCCACGTCCGCGGTGAACTGGCAGCCGCGCAACATCGCCAAGACCCCGGGCGAGCTGCGCCGCAACTCCCTCGCGCACGTCGCGCGCGGCGCCGACGGGCTCATGTTCTTCCAGTGGCGGGCCTCCCGGGCCGGGGCCGAGAAGTTCCACTCCGCGATGCTCCCCCACGGCGGCACCGACACCGAGGTGTGGCGCGACGTCGCCGCGCTCGGGAACGACCTCAAGAAGCTGTCCGCCGTGGTGGGTTCCGACGTGGCCGCGGACGTGGCGGTCCTGTGGGACTGGGAGTCCTGGTGGGCCCTCGAACTCGAATGGCGCCCCTCGGTGGACCTGAAGTACCGCGAGCGCGTCGAGGCGTACTACGCGGCCCTGTGGCGCGAGCACGTCACCGTGGACTTCGCGCACCCGGAGGCGGACCTGTCGGGGTACCGGCTCGTGGTCGCGCCGTCGTCCTATGTGCTCACCGACGCGGCCTCGAAGAACCTCCGCGGTTACGTGGAGAACGGCGGCCACCTGGTGGTCTCGTACTTCTCGGGGATCGTCGACGAGCACGACACCGTCCACCCCGGGGCGCACCCGGGCGCGCTGCGGGAGACCCTGGGACTGTGGATCGAGGAGTTCCACCCGCTCCACGAGCGTGAGTCGCTGAGTCTCGATTCCGGTGCGGCGGGCCGCATCTGGTCGGAGCACGTGCGCCTCGACGGCGCGGAGGCCGTGGCGCGCTTCGCGTCCGGTCCCGACGCGGGGCGCCCAGCGCTGACCCGGCACGACCTGGGGCGCGGCACCGCGTGGTACGCCGCGACCGCGCTCGACGCGGGCACGGGCCTGGACGAGCTGCTGGCGACCGCGATGGACGCCGCCGGAGTCGAACGGCCGCAAGGCGTCCCGGACGGCGTCGAGGTGGTCCGCCGCGGCGCCCACCGCTTCCTCATCAACCACACCGGGCAGGACGTGCAGGTGCCGGGCGCGGGCGTGGACGCGCTCGACGGCACCGCGTACGACGGCCGCGTCCCGGTCCGCGCCGGAGGGGTCGTGGTCCTCGCCGACGCCTAGAAGCCCCGGCGGCCCCGCACTCCCGCGGGGCCGCCGCCAAGAAAATCACCCTCAGGGAGTGTGTCTCAATGAAGAGAAGAACCGCCCTCACCGCGGCAGTCGCCGCCCCGGCACTCGCTGTCCTCGGCAGCGGCACCGCGGCCTCCGCGCAGACCGCGTTCGCCCGCGGCGCCGACATCTCCAGCCTGGCCAAGTCGGAGGCGCTCGGCGGCGTCTACATGTGGTCGGACGGCTGGAAGGAGGACGCGATCTGGATCCTCCAGAAGAGCGGCGTCAACTGGATCCGGCTGAAGGTGTGGGTGAACCCCGCCGACGGCTACAACAACAAGGCGCGCGTCGTCGCGATCGCCAAGCGCGCCAGGGCCGCGGGCCTGAACGTGCTCGTCGACTTCCACTACTCCGACATTTGGGCCGACCCCGGCAGCCAGACCAAGCCCGCGGCGTGGGCGAACTACAGCGTCGCGCAGCTGAAGACCGCGGTCTACAACCACACGGCCGACGTGCTCGGTGCGATGGTCTCGGCGGGCGCGGCCCCGCAGATGGTGCAGATCGGCAACGAGCTCAACGGCGGGATGCTGTGGCCCACCGGCCGCTACGACCAGCTCGACAACCTCGCGCAGTTCCTCATCTCAGGGGCGAACGCGGCCTACGCGACCGTGCCCGGGATCAAGGTCATGCTGCACCTCGCCGAGGGCGGCAACAACTCGCTGTTCCGGTGGTTCTTCGACGCCATGAAGAGCCGCGGCGTGTGGTGGGACGCCATCGGCGCGTCCTACTACCCGTACTGGCACGGCTCGCTCTCGGGCCTCCAGTCGAACCTGAACGACGTGGCCGCGCGGTACGCGAAGCCGGTGTACGTCGTCGAGACCGCGTACCCGTTCACGTCGAGCGACAGCGACGGGTTCGCGAACATCGTCTCGTCGTCCACGCCGGTGTCCGGCTACCCGGCGAGCACGACCGGGCAGTCCAACATGCTCAAGGCGATCGCGAACGTCGTCAAGGCCGTCCCGAACGGCCGCGGCGCGGGCGTGTTCTGGTGGGAGGCCACCTGGACCGCCGTCAAGGGCAACGGCTGGGACCCCGCGGACCCGTCGAGCGGCAACGGCTGGGAGAACCAGGCGCTGTTCGACTACGCGTGGAAGGTCACTCCCGCGCTGAAGACCCTCGGGACCCTCTAGACCGAACCTCCATCCCCCTGGTCGGGGCCGGCCGCCGCGGCGCACTCCGCGCGGCCGGCCCCCGAACCCCCGCAAGAGAAAGCGACCCCTGATGAAACGCAGAACCGCCCTCACCGCCGCAGGCGCAGGCGTCTTCGGCATCGCCGCGGCAGCGGCCGTCCCGGCTCTGGCCAAGGCCGTCGGCGACGACCGAGGAAAGCCCGGCGGGAGGTTCGTGCGCGGCGCGGACGTCTCCGGCCTGCTCAAGAACGAGGACTACGGCGCGGTGTACCGCAAGGCGAACGGCCGCCCCGGCGACGCCGTGCAGATCCTCGCCGACAGCGGCGTGAACACGCTGCGCGCGAAGGTCTGGGTGGACCCGGCCGACGGGTACAACGACAAGGACCACGTGGTGGCGCTCGGCAAGCGCGCCAAGCGCGCCGGGATGGATCTCATGGTCGACTTCCACTACTCCGACGCCTGGGCCGACCCCGGGAAGCAGAACAAGCCCGCCGCCTGGGCCGAACTGTCCTTCGCGGACTTGAAGACCGCGGTGTACGAGCACACGGCCGACGTCCTCGGGGCGCTCAGGCGGGCCGGGGTGAAGCCGACGCTCGTGCAGGTCGGCAACGAGACCAACGGCGGGCTGCTGTGGCCCG
This sequence comes from Glycomyces sp. MUSA5-2, assembly GCF_037034145.1. Classification (NCBI taxonomy): domain Bacteria; kingdom Bacillati; phylum Actinomycetota; class Actinomycetes; order Glycomycetales; family Glycomycetaceae; genus Glycomyces; species Glycomyces sp. MUSA5-2. The sequence goes on along the minus strand of NZ_JBAGKG010000007.1, from coordinate 86,996 downwards.
ACGGCAGGTGGGACCAGCTGGAGCAGATGGCGGAGCTGCTGGCCGCCGGGTGCGACGCCGTCCACGACACCGCGCCGCAGGCGAAGGCCGTGCTGCACTTGGCCGAAGGCGGGAACAACGGCGCGTTCACGTGGTTCTTCGACAACGCCGTGGCGAACGGGGTGCCGTTCGACGCGATCGGCGCCTCGTACTACCCGTACTGGCACGGGCCGCTCTCGGGGCTGGAGGCGAACCTGAACGACCTCGCGGGCCGGTACGGGAAGCCGCTCTACGTGGTCGAGACCGCGTACCCGTTCACCACCGAGGACGCCGACGGGTTCGCGAACATCGTCACCGACCCCGAGCCGGTGGCCGGGTACCCGTCGAGCCCCGAGAACCAGGTCCACTGGCTGGAGCAGATCGCCGAGGTCGTCAGGAACGTGCCCGACGGCCTCGGCAGGGGCGTCGTCTACTGGGAGCCGACCTGGACGGGCGTCGCGGGAGCCGGGTGGGACCCGGCCGACCCGTCCAGCGGCAACGGCTGGGAGAACCAGGCCCTGTTCGACTTCGACGGGAAGCCGCTGCCGGGCCTGCGGACGCTCGGGCGGCTCTAGAAGGACCAGGGGCCGAAGCGGCCCCAGGCGATCACGGCGGCGATGAGGAACAGGACGCCGTTGATCACGAGGGCGGAGTACTCGCCCTTGCGCACGTGGTACGCCGCGGCGAGGACCATCGTGAGCGCGAGTCCCGCCGCGGCGAGCGGCGTCAGGACCACGGCGATGCCGGTGGCGGCGGGCAGGATGAGGCCGAGCGCGCCGAGGAACTCGACGACGCCGACGAACTTGACGGTCCCGGCGGAGAAGTCGTTCACCCACGGCATCTGCGGGGCGAGCTTCTCCTTCGGCTGGGTCGCCTTCATCACACCGGCGGCCAGGAAGGCCAGGGCCAGAAGGCCTTGCAGGATCCAGAGCAGGACGTTCATGCGGGCGTCTCCATAACGAATCGACGGGCGCCGCTCCCAAGCGGAGCGGTCTATCCGGTTGTTGGCGCTGAGTGTAACAACGCAAGCGGATAGGGCATTCCACTTGGTTAGGATTGCGGCATGGAACCCGACCGCAAGCGCCCCCGCCGCCTCCGCTGCGACGCGGAGCAGAACCGCGAGCGCATCATCGAGGCGGCGCGGCGGGTCTACGAGCGGGAGGGCCTGAGCGCCTCGATGGCGTCGATCGCCCGCGCCGCCGGGGTGGGGATCGCGACGCTGTTCCGGCGGTTCCCGACCCGGACGGAGCTGATCGCCGCGGTCTTCGAGGACGCCATGGAGCGGAACCGGGCCGCGGCGCTCGCGGCCGGTGAGCGCGCGTCGGCGTGGGACGGGTTCCGCGAGTACGTGGAGACCGTGTGCGGGCTCCAGGCGGACAACCGCGGGTTCGCCGAGGTGCTGACGATGAACTTCGGGTCGGCGAAAGTGCTTGAGCGCCACCGGCAGGAGGCGTTCGCGGCGTTCACCGACCTCATCGGCCGCGCGAAGGCCGAGGGGCGGCTGCGCGAGGACTTCGCGCCCGAGGACCTGCTCATCCTCTTGATGGCGAACGCGGGCGTGCTCGCGGCGGCCACCGACGCGGCGGGCGAGGCGTCGCGGCGGCTCGTCGGCCAGATGCTGCGGGCGTTCGCGGTCGGCGCCGAGGAGGCGCTGCCGGAGGCGCCCGCGCCGAAGCGGCTGCTGCGCGGGATGGTGCGGGGCCGCCGCGGGAGCGCCTGTTAGGCCGGGCCGCTACCCCGCCGCGAGCTTGGTGGCGAAGCCGATCATGACGGCGCCGACGAGGCCGTTCCCGGCCGCGGCGAGGCGGCGGCGCCGCCGGAACACCTGGGCGAGGCCGTCCCCGGCGAGGATGAGCGTGGTCAGGTAGGTCATCGACAGGACCTGGATGATCACGAACAGGACGCCGTAGCTGAGGACCGGGTAGGCGTAGCCGGGGTCCACGAACTGCACGAAGAACGAGACGAAGAACAGGATGGCCTTGGGGTTGAGCAGGCTCGCGACGAGCGCGCGTGTGAAGGGCCGCTCGTTCGGCGACGCGGCGGGCGCGGGGGCCTCCTCGACCGCGTCGCCGCGGCGGGCCGCGCGCCAGGACTTCACGCCGCCGCGGATGAGCCCGAACGCGAGGTAGGCGAGGTAGACGACGCCCGCCCAGCGCACCAGGTTGTAGATCAGCGGCGAGGTCGCGAAGACCGAGGCGAGCCCGGCGGCCGTGGCGATCATGAGGACCGAGTCGCCGCAGAAGACCGCGGCCGCGGCCTTGAACCCGTCGCGGCGCCCGCGCCGGGAGGCCACGGACAGCACATACAGCGAGTTGGGGCCGGGGAGCAGGATGACGAGGACCGAGGCGACGACATAGGTCCACAGGTCGACGGTGCCGAACACGGGCGCTTCCTCTCAACGCGGGGGACGCATCGAAATAGCCGCGCGCTCGCGGCTCAACGGTCCCAGCCTAGCGCGCCGTTGCGGCGGGGCCCTATGCTGTGGCGACCGGGGCCGGCGGCGCGTGCGGGTATGCGCCGCCGGCCCCTTCGCTCACGAGTTGTCGAGGCGCGGGATCACGATCTCCTTGGCGATCAGGCGCACGGCAGCGTAGATCGGGACCGACAGGACGATGCCGACGACGCCGAAGAGCGTGCCGCCCACCAGGACCGCGACGATCGCGGCCAGGTTCGAGACCTTCACCGCGCTGCGCATCACCGTCGGGTAGATGACCCAGTTCTCCAGCTGCTGGTAGGCGATGAAGAAGATCGCCGACGCGACGGCCGTCATCGGCGAGACCGCGAGGGCCACCAGGGTCACCACGACCGCGCCGATCGTGGCGCCGATCTGCGGGATGAGGTCGAGCAGGGCCACCAGGAGCGCGAGCAGCGCGCCGTAGGGGATGTCGACGATCGCCATGAAGATCCACGACGAGACGCCCGCGAACAGGCCGATCGCCAGCGCGCCGATGAGGTAGGCGCCGACCTGCTTGAGGATGCCGTCGAGGATGCGGCCGGTCTGCTCGCGCTTGGAGGCGGCGACCAGGCGCAGCGAGCCCTGGCGCAGCTGCGTGTAGGACGCGAGGATGAAGACGGTGAGGAGGATCGTGGTGACGGTCCAGACCAGGCCGTTGGCGGCGGAGGCCGCGCCGCCCGCGACGCCGCCGAGGGCCTTGGAGATGTTCTCGGCGGTGAGGACGCCTTGGGCGCGTTCGGCCAGGCCCGCTTCGCCGCCGAACTGGGCGGCGAGCTTGCTGCTCATGATCGCGTCGTAGTAGTCGGGGACGTGCTCGACGAACTGCGCGGTCTCGCGCACGAGCGCGGGGATGATCGCCGCGATGCCGCCGCAGAAGACCAGGAACACGCCGAGGAACAGGATCGTCATGGCGAGCCAGCGGGGCATGCCGCGGCGGGTCATGGTGGAGATGATGCGTTCGAGGCCGATCGCGAGGAACGCCGCCACGACCAGGGCCGTGATGACCGTGCTCAGCTCCTGGAGCGACCAGACGAGCGCGTAGGCGACGGCGAGGCCGAGGCCGAGCAGGATGCCCGCGGTGAGCGGGGGGCTCTGGGAGAGGCTTCTGCGCAGCGGCAGTCCGGGTTTGTCGGTCATGGGAGATGTCTAGCAGATTCGGCGGACCGGGGTCACTCTCGGTGCGCCGGTGTCGGGGTCGTGATCCACTGTGACCGGCTGGCGGTAGACCTCGCCGAGGCGGTCGGCGGTGTAGACCTCGGCGGGCGGGCCGCAGGCGGCGATGCGCCCTTCGGCGAGGAGGGCGGTGCGGTCGGAGTAGGCGGCGGCGAGGTCGAGGTCGTGGAGGACGATGACGACGGCGCGGCCTTCGGCGGCGAGTTCGCGGCAGCGGCGGCCGACGAGCTCCTGGTGGCGCAGGTCGAGGGCGGCGGTGGGCTCGTCGAGGAGGACGAGCCCCGTGTCCTGGGCGACGACGCGGGCGAGCATGGCGCGGGCCTGCTCGCCGCCGGACAGGGACGTGAAGTGGCGCTGGGCGAACGGCTCGGTCTCGGTGCGGGCGAGGGCGTCGGCGATCCGGGCGTCGTCGTGCGCGGCGCGGTCGGTTCCGGCCCAGGGGGCCCGGCCCATCCCGACGACTTCGCGGACGGTGAAGGGGAACGAGACGCGGTGGGCCTGCGGGAGGACGGCGCGGCGGCGGGCGGTGTCGAGGGGGCTCCATTCGGCGGCGGGGCGGTCCCACAGGAGGGCGCGGCCGGAGGCGGGCGGGAGGTCGCCGGAGAGGGCGGCGAGGAGCGTGGACTTCCCGGCGCCGTTGGGGCCGACGAGGCTGAGGACTTCTCCGGCGCGGACGTCGAGGTCGACGCCGCGGAGGATGTCCTTGCCTCCCAGGCGGACGTGGAGGTCCTCGGCGGCGGCGGGGCGGTCGGGGACGGCGTCGGGGACGCGGTGCTGTCGGCGCAGGCGCATCAGGCCCAGCCTCCTTGGCGGCGTCGGGTGCGGCGCAGCAGCCAGAAGAAGAAGGGGCTGCCGACGAGCGCGGTGAGGATGCCGAGGGGGATCTCGGCGGGGGCGGCGAGGGTGCGGGCGGCGAGGTCGGCCCAGACGACGACGGCTGCGCCGCCGACGGCGGACAGGGGCAGGAGGGCGCGGTGGCCGGGTCCGGCGGCCATGCGGACGAGGTGCGGGACGACGAGTCCGATGAAGCCGATGACGCCGGAGACGGCGACGGCGGCGCCGGTGAGGAGCGCAACGATGACGATGAGGTGCAGGCGGAGCCGTTCGACGTCGACGCCGAGGTGGCGGGCGGGGCGCTCGCCGAGGGCGAGGAGGTCGAGGCGGCGGCCGTAGGCGGGGGCCAGGAGGAGCCCGGCGGCGGCGAGCGGGAGGACGGCGAGGATCTTCGGCCAGGTGGCCTGGGAGAGGCTGCCCATCTGCCAGAAGGTGATCGCGGTGATCTCGTCGTTGTCGGCGTAGAAGATGAAGACGCCGATGAGGGCTCCGGCGAGCCCGTTGACGGCGACGCCGGTGAGCACGAGCGTGACGACTTCGGTGCGCCCGCCGGAGCGGGACAGCAGGTACACGACGGAGACGGTGGCGAGCCCGGCGGCGAAGGCGCACACGGGGATCGTCCAGTTCCCGGCGAAGGTGAACCCGAAGGCGATGGCGCACACGGCGCCGACGGCGGCGCCGGAGGAGACGCCGATGACGCCGGGTTCGGCGAGCGGGTTGCCGAACATGCCCTGCATGAGGGCGCCCGCGCAGGCGAGGCTCGCGCCGACGAGGACGCCGAGGGCCACGCGCGGGAAGCGGATGTTCCACAGGACGGACTCCCCGGTGCCGTCGACGGGCGCGCCGCCGAGGCCGAGCCGGTGGCCGATGGAGGAGGTGATGTCGCCCAAGGGGATCGCGAAGGCGCCGGTGGAGGCGGAGACGAGGACGCCGAGGGCGAGCGCGGCGGCGAGGCCGAGGCCGAGCAGGGCGGGGACGGTCCGGCGGCGTGCCGGGGCCGCGGTTCCGGTTGCGGCGGTGTCGGGTTCGATCTTGACGGCGGTCATTCGGCGTCGCCGTGGAGCTGCCGGGCGAGGTCGGCGACGACGTCGCCGGTGCGGGGCCCGTAGTTGAGCATGATGCCGTCGGGCAGGTGCGCGATGCGCTCGTGCTCGCCTGCGGGGGTCTGGGCGACGCCGGGGATCTCCAGGAGTCCGGCGACGCCGCCGACGGAGTCGAGTCCCTTGTCCATCACCAGGATCACGTCGGGGGCGGCCGCGGCGAGGGCCTCGGGGGTGAGTTCGAGGAAGTCCCCTTCGAGGGCTTCGGCACCCGCGTCGATGCCGCCCGCGGCCTCGATGAGGGAGGTGGCGCCGGAGTCGCGGGCGCCGATCATGTAGACGGACGCGGAGCCGCGGAGGTAGAGGAAGGCGACGCGCGGCGGGTCCGAGAGGTCCATGCCCTCGGTGGCGGCGGCGATGCCCGCTTCGGTTCGTTCCACGAGCTGCGCGCCGAGGTCGGGGACGCCGAAGACGTCGGCGACGGCGGTGATGCGCTCGGCGGCGGCGTCGATGCCGTCGGCGGGGTCGAAGACGACGATGGGGACGCCTGCGGCGGCGATCTGGTCGAGCGCGGTCTGCGGGCCGGAACTCGTCTCGGCCAGGATCAGGTCCGGCTGGAGGGAGAGGACCCCTTCGGCGGAGATGTCGTGGCCGTGGCTGACGACGGGGAGGTCGGCGGCCTGCTCGAAGGTGGCGGTGATGTCGCGGGCGACGACGCGGTCGCCGAGGCCGAGCGTGAAGACGATCTCGGAGAGGGAGCCGGAGAGGGGCACGATCGCATCGGCGGCGTCAATGGTGAGGGTGGCGCCGGTCGCGTCGGTGACGGTGGTCGGGAGCGCGGGCTCGGCGTCGTCGGCGATCGGCTCGACGCGGTCGACGGCCTCTTCGACGGTGGTGTCCGCTTCGGATTCGCTTGCACCGCAGGCAGTGAGAGCGAGGAGGAGCGCGGCGCCGACGGCGGTCGCGCGGGCGGTCCGGCGGGGGTCTGGGCGCACGGCGTTCTCCAGTTCTGTCGTCGGGCGGCCGATCGAGCATAGGTTAGGCTTCGCTAATAATTGTTAGCATCCCCTTTGCTCCGACGGCATTAGTTAGGTTAGCCTTACCTCTGTTGCACTCGCCTACGGAGGTCCCCCATGCCCCACGCCACCCGCCTCGCGACGGGATCGCTGACCGCCGCCTGCGCCCTGGCCGCGGCGCTCCTCCTCTGGGCCGCACCGGCACACGCCGACGAGCTCTCCGGCGGGCGGCTCGACTGGGGCGTCAAGGAGTCGTTCCGGACCTACATCACCGGGCCCATCGCCCAGGGCGAGGTCCAGACCGGCGACGGCGCGTCCACCGCGGACGGGGCCTACCGGTTCCACTCCGCTTCGGGCACATATGAGGACGGCACGGCCGTCGTCGACTACCAAGGGTGGGTCTACTTCTGGGGCCACGACGGCGAACTGGACCTCACGTTCGCCAATCCGTCCGTCGAGTACTCGGGGTCCTCCGGGACGCTCTACGTGTACGTCAACGGCGCCCGCACCGACATGGCGAGCCTCAGCGGCGCGGCCTTGCAGGCGGGCGGCGGCACGGTCTCGGTGAGCGGCGCCGCCGCGACCCTGACCGCCAACGGCGCCACCGCGTTCGCCGGATACTACGAGGCCGGGCAGGAGCTGGACCCGGTGTCGTTCAGCGCCGACGTGGCGGCCGAGCCGGAGGAGACCGCCGCGCCGTCCGAGAGCGCGAGCGCGGAGGCGGCAGGGGACGCCGCGACCGGCGCGGTCGTCGACTGGGGCGTGCGCACCTCGTGGCGCGAGTACGTCTCCGGCGACATCGCCGAGGGCGCGTGGACCGTCGCCGACGGCGCGGCCGACGGCGGCGCGGTCTTCCGCTTCGCCGAGGGCGCGGGCACCGCGACCGCGGCCGACTACGAGCTGGCGTTCCAAGGCACCGTGGCGTTCACCGGCACGAACGTGGACCTCGCGCTCACCGATCCCGCGATCAGCGCGGTCGACGGGAAGGGCGTCCTGTCGGCCGAAGTCGACGGGACCCGCGTGGACCTCGTGTCCTTCGAAGCCGAACTCGCCGAAAGCGACGGCGTGCTCCTCGCCGAGGACGTGCCCACGGTCCTCACCGAGGCCGCAGTGCCCGTCTTCGGCGGGTTCTACCAGGCGGGCGACCCGATGGACCCGCTGCTCATCGCCGTGCCGCTCACCGCCGACGCGGTCCTGCCCGCGCTGCCCGACCTCGGATCGGACCCGGTCGAGCCGACCACGAGCGAGCCCGCGACCGCGGGCGCCGACACCGCTTCCGCGGAGACCGGCATGAACCCGCTCGTGTGGATCGTCCCCGCCGCCGTCGCCGTGCTGCTCGGCGCCGGGGCCGTGATCGTCGCGGTCGTCCAGCGCCGCAAGCGGACCGCAGTGAACTCCCCCGCGGCCGAGACCGCCGGGGACACCCCCGACCCCACCCAGGACGGGCCCGACGGCCCGGACGCAGACAAGGAGAACGCATGAGAACCCCCACCCGCAAGCGCATCGCGGCCTTCGCCGCGATCGCCCTCGGCGCCGGAGGCGTCGTCGGCCTCGCGGCGCTCCCCGCCCAGGCCCAGGAACTCGCGAAGTACCCCATCGTGGACGGATCGGTCGTCTGGGGCGTCAAGGAGTCCTTCCGGAACTACGTCACCGGCCCGATCGCGGGCGGCGCGATCGAGGCCGTGGACGGTGCGACGGTCAACGACGACGGGACGTTCACGTTCGCGCCCGTCACCGGCGTCTCGGACCTGCCGAACCAGGCCACCGAGACGACCGCGCCCGGCGGCGTGCACTTCACCGGCCACCACGGCGACCTCGACCTGCTCATCGAGAACATCGAGACCGTCAGCGACACCGAGTCCTACACCGGCGCGATCTACGCCGACGTGACCTCCGGCGGCGAGGTCTTCGAGGACGTCCACTTCGCGGACTTCACCGTCGGCGCCTGGACCTACGTGGACGGCTTCACGACCCTCACCGACGCGCCCGTGGTCCTCACCGCGGACGGCGCGGAGGCGTTCGCCGGGTTCTACCAGGCGGGCACCGCGCTCGACCCGATCACCATCGCCGTCAAGACCGACATGACCGACCCCATCGGGGAGGAGCCCTCCGAGGAGGAGCCGTCCTCCGAGGACCCCGCTTCCGAAGGCCCGAGCAGCGAGGAGCCGGGCGGCACGGTCTACGACGTGACCGGCGGCGACGCCGACTGGGGCGTCAAGGAGTCGTTCCGCTCCTACGTGACCGGACCGATCGCGAACGGCGAGATCACCGTCGCCGAGCCCGCGACCGAGAACGCCGACGGGACCTACCGCTTCCCCGAGGCCGCGGGCACCTTCACCGCCGAGACCTGCCACCTCGACGCGTCCTTCGCGGGCGCCGTGAACTTCTACGGCCATGAGGGCGAACTCGACCTGGACCTGGCCGACCTGAGCGTCAAGAGCGTCGACGGCGGGCTGGCCGTGTTCTCCGGCGCGACGCAGATCGCGGACGTCGCGGTCGAGCAGCTCGCGATCACCGGCGGCGCGGTCACCGTGGACGGCGCGGCCGCCACGGTCGCGGCGGGCGGCGTGGACTTCTTCGGCGGCTTCTACACCGAGGGCACCGAGCTCGACCCCGTCAGCTTCACCGTGCAGATCGACGGCGCCCCCGACACCTCGTGCGAGCCGACCGGCACCCCCGGCGGCGGCAGCGCCGGCGAGGGCACGACCACGAGCGCCGGAGGCGCGGGCTCGCCCAAGCTCCCCGTGACCGGCTCCCCGCTGACCCTGTTCATCGCCGCGGCCGGAGTGCTCCTCGCGGGCGGCGCCGCGGTCATGGTCCTGGCGCGCCGCCGCGCGCTCCAGGCGTAAGACCTCACTCCGGAGGAGGGGCCGCCCCGCCTGCAACCCGGCGGCCCCTCCCGCAAGTTCCGAAGGCACGGCGAAGGGCCGGTGGCGGTGCCACCGGCCCTTTCGGGTCCGCTTCAGACGGCCTTGAAGCCGCGGGAGAGGAAGCGGCGGGTCTGGTAGAAGCGGGCCCAGGCGATGAGCGCGAACAGGACCAGCAGGATCAGCGGGGTGTAGACCGGGTAGTCCAGGATCGTGGCGTTGAAGATCGCGGCGCCGACCATGAGCAGGCTCAGGCCGATCGCGGCCAGGCCACAGGCGCGCGGGATCAGCAGGCCCACCCCGCCGGCGACTTCGAGCGCGCCCACGGCGTACATGAACCAGTCGCCCCAGCCGATGAGGGCGAACCCCTCGGCGGCGGACTCGACGCCGAACAGCTTCGGGGCGCCGGAGGCGGCGATCATGAACGCGGCCAGCAGCGCCTGGAGGACCCACAGGGTCACGTGCAGGCCCTTGGCGGGGCGCTCGGCGTCGACGGTCTTCTCGATGGCGATGTCGTTGGTGCTCATAGTGTCTCGTACCTTCCGGGAGTATCGGGCTCTCGAAAGTGAAGACGAGGGGGCGCGCCGGGATTCATCGCCGCCGCCGAAGTTTTTCCGGAGCGGGTGTCGGGGGGCGCGGATACGGTGAAGGCATGATCGACAGCCGCCAGGTCCTGAGATACCGCACGCACGTCCAGCAGCTCGACCGCGAGCACGGCACGGCCGCCGACACGGCCGTGCTCGACCTCGGGGTGCAGGACACCGGCCCCGACGGCGCGATGTGGGCGCTGGCGGTCCGCGGCGCCGACATCGCGGAGGAGGACCTGGTGTGGCTGTGGACGCTGCGCGGCGCCCCGCACGCGTACCGGCGCGCCGACATGGCCGCGGTGGCGGCCGCGGTCGCCCCGTGGTCGGACGCCGACGCGGCCAAGCGGATCTTCGACGCCTCGAAGCCGCTCAAGGCCGCGGGCATCCCGGTCCTGGAGGCGCTCGACACCGTCGCGGCCGAGATGAAGCGGATCGTCACCGCGCCGATGGTCAAGGGCGAGATGTCGACCCGGCTGCACGAGGCGCTGCCGGAGCCGTACCAGCGGTACTGCCGCTCGTGCGACGCGGTGCACCTGTACGAGATGCCGTTCCGCCTCGCCGCAGTCCACGCCGGGCTCGAACTGGAGGCGCACACCTCGCCGCCGGTCCTCAAGCCCGTCAAGGGGTTCAAACCCGCGAAGGCGTTCCCGCAGCGGCTCGACCCGGTCCGGGCCTACCTGCACCTGTGCGGGCCCGCGACGGTCAAGGAGGTCGCCGAGTACCTCGACTCCCCCGTCAAGGAGGTCAAGGCCCACTGGCCCGCGGACGCGGTCGAGATCGACGTCGCGGGCGAACAGCGGTGGATCCTCGCCGGTGACGAGGCGGCCCTGCGCGGGGCCGACGCCGAGGCCGTGAGGCTCGTCGGCCCCTACGACCTGCTGCTCCAGTCGCGGGACCGGAAGCTCCTCGTCGACGACCCCGCCAAGGCGAAGGCGCTGTGGCCGGTCCTCGGCCGCCCCGGCGCGGTCCTCGCCGGGGGCCGGATCGCGGGGCTGTGGCGGCCCCGCAAGTCCGGGAAGAAGTTCACGGTGCTCCTCGAACCGTGGGAGCAGTCCCTGGACCGCCAGGCGATCGGGGTCGAGGCCGAGCGGCTCGCGGCCTTCCGCGGCACCGCGCTCACCGCCGTGGAGTACGCGGACTAGCGCTTCGCCGTCAGGTTGTCCACGAACAGGCCGTAGTCGCCGAACGCGTCGTCGATCATCGCCGGGTGCAGCCCGTAGTGGACCATCGAGTACTCGTGGCCGCGCTGGTCCCGCGGGCGGTCCAGCGCCTCTTCGAGGTTCCGCTCGTCCGCGTCGGTCCACTTGAGGTCGAGCTGCTCGAACAGCGCGGGGACGGCGCGGGTCGGATCGGCCATCATCGCGTGGTACGACACGTCCACGGTGGTCTCGCGGGGCATCTTGATGCGCTCCCGGCGGGCCCGGTCGACCATCTCGGGGAGGATGCGCAGCCAGGTGCGGCCGATCTCGTGCGGGTCCACCGAGCCGGGCCGGTTGTGCAGGTACGCGAGGGACTCGGCCATCGAGCACATCGAGCCCATGACGGTGTGCGGGTCGCGGTGCGTCCACACGAACTTCGCGTCCGGGAACACCGCGTGGATCGCGGCGGTCTCGCCGAGGCAGTCCGGGTGCTTGAGCATCCAGCGCGGCGTCGGGCGCCGGTACTGGAGGATCTGGAGCGTGTCGCGCACGAACCGGTAGTCGGGACGGGCGTCGTAGGTCGACATGAACTCGATGTACTCCGGCATGGGCGCCATGGTGTTGTGCAGGCGGCTCTGGTTGAGCAGGAAGTAGATCTCCTCGACCCAGTCGGAGCGGACCGGGTGGATGCGGCCCCACGAGGGGCTGAGGGTGAGGATCTGGTCGAGCTTGCGCTGGGTGCGGCGGCGCAGCCGCTGCTCCTCCTCGACGGTGCGGGCGAGCCCGATGTTGTCCATCTCCCACATGTACGGCCCGCGCCCGCCCTGGGCGTTCGCGAGGATCTTGTGGGTCAGCGTGGTCGCCGTGCGCGGCAGGCCGATCACGAACACGGGCGCCTCGATCCGCTCGCGCCTGACCTCCGGATGCCGGGCCTGGAGGCGGCGGACGCGGAACAGGTTCCCGATGCGGGTCCTGATCATGTCGTGGACCGAGAGCCAGCCGACGCCGCTGAGCGACTCGACGGCGGCGATGCGGTGCAGGAACCACCGCAGGTGCTCCAGGGACCGCTCGTCCTCCTCGGTGAGCACGGCCCCGTCGAGGTCGGAGCGCTCGGTCAGGAGGATCTTGTCGAAGACCCGGTCGGGGTCGCGGCGGGCCTTGGCGGCGGGGGCGGTGAGGGTGTTGACGAGTCGCATCTTCGCGGTGGTGCGGCGCATGGATAAGGGGTCCTCTCTCCGTCGGCATTGGACACCGGATCGGGCGGATTCCCACGTACCGTAGCGCAATCGGTGCGCACGGAAAAGACCCGCGCGTCGCCTTTGTCACGTGCAGGCGGACCGCGCGGGTCTGAACTGTATTTCCGATTCATTCCATCGGATTAGTGCAATTGATGACGGAAGGCGAGACTATTCGCCGGTCTCGCCGTCGATGGATTCGCGGAGGAGGTCGGCGTGGCCGTTGTGCCGCGCGTACTCCTCGATCATGTGGGTGAGGATCCAGCGGAGCGACGGCTTGCGGCCGTCCTCCCACGAGCCGTGCGCGAGGCGGTCGAGGCCGCCGTCGGCGAGGGCCTCGGCGGTGAGGGCGCGGGCGCGCTCGACGTGCGCCGCCCACAGGGCCCGGAGCTCGTCAGGAGTGTCCTGCGCCGCCGAGTGCCACTCCCAGTCCCGGTCGGCCTTCCAGTCGACGTCGTCCCACGGCTCGCCCATGGGGCGGCCGAACAGGCTGCGGGAGAACCAGCTCACCTCGACGAGCGCGAGGTGCTTCATCATGCCGCCCAAGGTCATCTTGGAGGGCGGGAGCGAGGTGTAGAAGCCGGCGGCGTCGAGGCCGCGGGTCTTCCACTCGAAGGTGGCCCGCTGGAAGTCGAGGAAGCCGATGAGGGTGGCGGCCTCGTCCCCGGCGGCGGGCGGCTCGGGGCGGCCGTGGTCGTCGATGATCGTCATGTCGGGACTCTAGCGGACCGGTGCGCGGGGCTGCGGCGCAATCGGTTTCCGGAAGTTCCGGAGCATGGCGACACTGGTCAAGCTATTTACATACCTCGATGTTTATCGGTAACCTGGTCCTGCGGCCGGGTGCATTCCGGAACTGTTTGGAACTTCCGGCCCGCGCCGCATCGAGAGAGGCGAGGCAATGGCAATCCCAGTGAGAACGAGGCTCAAGGCGGTGCGCGCAGCGCTGCTGGCGGCCGCCCTGGCCGCCACGATGGCGGCCGCCGCGCTGAGCGCCAGCGCGCAGGGCGACGACTCGGCCGACCCGGTGCAGGCCGAGGCGCTGCCCACGAGCTACTCGTGGAGCTCCAGCGGGGTCCTGGCGGGCCCGAAGCCCGACTCGTCCCACCCGAGCATCGCGGGCCTGAAGGACCCGTCGGTGGTGTACTCGGGCGGGAAGTGGCACGTGTTCGCGTCCATCGCGAACTCCGGCGGGTACAACATGGTGTACTTCAACTTCACGGACTGGTCGCAGGCGGCGTCGGCGACGCACTACTACCTGGACCGGTCGGGGATCGGCACCGGGTACCGGGCCGCGCCCCAGGTGTTCTTCTACGAGCCGCAGAACCTCTGGTACCTGGTGTACCAGGACGGGAACGCGGCGTACTCGACGAACGCGGACATCAACAACCCCGCGGGCTGGACGGCGCCGAAGCACTTCTACTCGGGCATGCCGCAGATCATCAGGGACAACATCGGCAGCGGCTACTGGGTGGACATGTGGGTCACCTGCGACGACGTCAACTGCCACCTGTTCTCCTCTGACGACAACGGGCACCTGTACCGGTCGCAGACCTCGGTGGCGAACTTCCCGAACGGGATGAGCGAGCCGGTGATCGCGATGCAGGACTCCAACAAGTACGCGCTGTGGGAGGCCAGCAACGTGTACAAGGTGCAGGGCTCGAACCAGTACCTGCTGCTGGTGGAGGCGTTCGGGAGCGTGGGCCGGTACTTCCGATCTTGGACGTCGACGAGCATCGCCGGGCCGTGGACGCCGCTGGCGGACTCGAACGCGAACCCGTTCATGGCGGCGTCCAATGTGACGTTCCCGGGCGGGGCGTGGACGGAGGACATCAGCCACGGCGAGATGGTGCGCGCGGGCGTGAACCAGAAGCTGGAGATCAGCCCGTGCAACATGCGGTACCTGTACCAGGGCGTCGATCCGAGCGCGGGCGGCGACTACAACAGCCTGCCGTGGCGCCTGGGCCTGCTGACGCAGACGAACACGGCCCCGGGCTGCGGCGGCGGCGAGGAGACCTCCGACCCGCCGACGACCACGCCCCCGCCGACCGGAGGCGCCTGCACCGCGGCGGTGTCGGTGGCCGGGAGCTGGAACGGCGGCTGGCAGGGCAAGGTCACCGTGACCGCCGGGTCGGCGGCGATCAGCTCCTGGAAGCTGACGTGGACCTGGCCGGGCTCGCAGACGATCAGCTCGGCGTGGAACGCGACGTGGTCGCAGTCGGGGTCGGCGGTGACGGCGACCAACGTGAGCTGGAACGGCGCCGTGGCGGCGGGCCAGTCGCGTGAGGCGTTCGGCTTCATAGCGAACGGGGCGACGGCGACGCCGCAGGTGACGTGCTCCACTGCGTGATCAGAAGGGCCGCTTGACGAGCCGGTGCCCGCTCCCCCGGATCTGAGGAGCGGGCACCGGAAGCTGTTTCAGGGCAAGAAAAAAGGCCCCACCGCAACGAACCGAAACGACGAAAGCCTTAGAAATGAAACGATGACCTTCTTTTGCTAACGCTTTTTCTTTCCACAGACTATTTGTCCACTACATACACTAACTTTAAGTATCACCGAGACCTCTCAAGGGTAAGGCCCGGACGCCTTTGCGGTCAAGGCGTCCGGGCCGTGCTTTACGTAAATCGGCTGTTCAGCCGATGTCGAATTGCACCAACAGGTAAGCGCGGCGCACGTCCTCGGGCAGCAGCGAGTCGTATTCGGCGGCGCCCGCCCGCTTGAGCCCCATGCGCCACTCCCCCAGCATCGGCGGGGCCGGCACGGGGGCGACGGCCGAGTGCGGGGCGCCGCCGAATCCGGGGTCGTTCGCGCCGGGGACCTCGCTGGAGGAGGGCTGGCCGGGGAGGCGCCACTTGACGGTGAACGCGTCGGTGTGGACGGTGTCGATGACGAGGTCGGCGGCGCTCACCTTGACCGGTTCGCTGGCGGCGCGCACGCGGGCCCAGAACGGCAGGTGCTCTGGGGTGAGCGTGAAGACGAGCTCCTGATCCTCGCCGTCCTCGGGGTGGAGCATCCGGTGCCAGGCGGTGCCGAACTGCTCCTCCAGGGCGAACAGGGCCGCGCCGGAGGTCGGGAGCACCGCGTCGATGTTGTCGACGGCGAGGCCCGCGAGGCCGGGCCCGCCCGCGCGGGCCGTGTAGTCGAGGTGGAGCACCACGTCCGTGATGGACCCGAGGTCGAACTGGTTGTGGGCCTTGGGGAGCGAGAGCGTCCATTCGCTGACCGCCCCGGCGCCCTCGAAGGGCAGGAACCGCTCGTCGTCGAAGCGGAGCTCGAACATGCCGCGGTCGTTGACGGCGTGGCTGGTGGCGATGGCGGTGGTCGGCACGGGGCTCTTCCAGAACCGCGGGTCGCCCCCGGCGAGCGGGTCGCCGTAGCCGCCCGCGACCGAGTCCGTCAGGCGCACCCCGTTGTTGGTGACCGCGAGCGTGCAGTTCACGGAGGTGTAGGGGCCGACGACGCACGGCACGGACAGGGCCGCGGACTTCAGGCGGCGGCGGTAGTGGCCGGGGTAGTCGAGGTCGAACAGCCACTCGGGCAGCAGGATCGAGGCCTGGCCGGTGAGCTTGAGCGCGAGCAGCGCGAGCGGGTCGACCTGCGCGAGCGAGACGTGCTTGGTGAGTTCGAGGTCCCGCAGGTGCTTCTCCATGTAGGAGGACTCCATGCGGCGCAGGTCGTTCGTGAGCCGCTCCGGGGCGAGGAGGCCCTTGCGCAGGGAGTCCCAGTACCCGAACTGGATGAACGAGGCGTCCGGCTCGGCCAGCTCGAACTGGTAGGACTGCTGCGCGAGCATCGCGGTGTCGAACGCGATCTGGTACGCCTGGAAGTAGACCGTGGCGACCTTCCCGAGCATCCAGTCGTACAGCTCCTTGTCGGTGTACTTGGAGCGCAGGAACTCCTCGACGGCCTCGGCGTCGGCGGTGGCCTGGAGCTGGTTGTTCGCCTCGGCGGTGGCGATCTGCTCGCGGATCGCGGCGGCGGCGAGCTGGGCCTCCAGCTGGGCGAGGTCGTTCACGGCCACGTCGCGGTTGAACTGGTGGTCGTCGAAGTCGCGGGTGTAGCGGCCCTGCGTCTCGGCCATGGCGGCGCCGGTCATGAGCATCCCGGCGAAGCCGCCGATCATCGCGGCGGTGTTCGACAGGTACCCGGAGATGTTGGAGCCGCCGATGGACATGCTCACGTTCGGGGAGCCGCCGAACCCGGCGATGCCGATACTGAAGTCGGGGATGAGGCTGGCGCCGCCGGCGATGCCGGACATGATGGCGGACACGGCGTTCCCGGCGAGGCCGAGGCTCTGCATGACGACCGCGGCGATCTCCTCGCCGTTCATGCGCGGCACTGAGCCGTGGAACGCGATCCGCGTGTCGATCGCGGCGCGCCCGGCTTCGAGGGCGGCCTTGTCCGCGGCGGCCTCGTCCACCTGGAGGTCGCGCACGGCCTGGATCGCGCGGTTGAGCGCGGCCTCCTGGGTGGCGCGCAGGAGCGCGAGCTCCTCGGCGTCGCGGGTCTCCAGGATGCGCAGGAGCTTTTCCCCCATGGCTCTCAGCTCCGAGAGCAGCTCGGCGGCGCGGGCGGCGAGGACCCTGAACCGGTAGCGGGTGTCGGCGGCGGTGAACAGGCCCAGGACGCTGGAGAGGTCGGCGCCCGCGGCGGCGGCCTTGACGAGCATCCCCGGGTCCAGGGGCGGCTCGAACAGCGGGAGCTGGCGGAAGACGCCCTCGATGTTGAGGCCGTGGCGGACCTTGAACAGCCGGTCGGCGACGGTGTCCCAGTAGCCGAGGAGCCGGTCGTTCACGGGGATGCCGAAGTACTTCACCTCCAGGTGCGGGAGCGGCTCGCCCCCGCCCTCGTCGGGGCCCGCGGCGATGTCGAGCGGCGGCGCGAAGCCTTCGAGGACCGCGGCCACGTCCTGGTTCCCGAACGGGTCGAGGGCGCCTTCGGCGGTGAGCTGCGCGTAGGACTTGTCGGCGCGCTCGGGCGGCGGCACGCTCTCAGGTCGCCGGCCGAGGATCTCCGCAGCGAGGGTGTACAGGAGCACGGCCTGGTTGATCGATTCGAGCGTGTCGCGCCGGAACTGCTGGTCGGCCCAGCCGATGAGGTTGTCGAGGTACTTCATGACGATCGCCTTCTGGTAGGCGACCGGCCGGTGGCGGGCGATCGTGTGCGGCGAGAACGGGTGGTTCTTCCAGGCGCGCAGCTCGTCCAGGTGGTCGCCGATGTCGCCGAGGATCGACTCGATGCGCTGCTGCCGGTAGTCCTCGCTCGTGTGGTCGAAGAACGGCTTGGTGACCCAGTACCGCTGGGGCGCCTCGTCGCCGTCGGTGCTCGTGGGGTCGAAGATCCGGTGGTACCAGCGCATCGCCTCCTCGAACCGCTGCTCGGCGGTGAGCTTCGCGGCGATGAGCATGGGCACGTGGAAGAACAGCTCCCAGTTGTACGCCGAGTACGCGCCGCCGCGGGTGAAGTCCACGCCCCCTTGGGCGGTCGGGTCGATCGCGTTGCCCGGCTGCGGGCCGTACGCGAACTGGGTCTGCGCGGTCGGCGCGATGCTCTGCTGCGGGCGCGTCACGAGCCCCTCGACCCCCTTGGTGTCCAAGGAGGCGAGGAAGTCCGAGGCGTGCGGGTGCCAGAACGGGTACCAGCGGTGCCCGAGCGTCGCCACGGGCACGTGGATCCAGAAGTCCCCGGCGACCCCGTGGAAGCGCATCGGGACCGTGGTGACGACCTGGGTGCGCTTGACCCAGTAGGCGCGCTCGCGGTCCTGGAAGACCATCGGGGACGCCGGGTCGTCGTTGAACTGGCGGGCGTGCGGGGCGAGCACCAGCTCCGCGGGCGTGCGCGCGGCGGAGAGGAGCTTGCGGGTGTCGTCCCAGCCGACCATGACGTCCACTGCGGGCCCGAGCGCGGCGAGGCGGCCGTTCGCGAAGCGCATCGTCGCGGGCTTGCGGAGCTTCGGGGAGCGCTCGGCGGACGTCAGGGCCGTGATGCCGCGGCCCTTCTCGCCGAAGTTGGTCTGCACGTGCCACAGCGAGTCGGCGGTGAACAGCGTCCCGTCGGAGCGGCGGGTGTAGTTGCCGTACATGGGCTTCATCTTCAGGTCCAGGACCTCGCCGGTGAACACGTACGACGAGGAGTGCCAGGGCCAGTGGAGCGCCGAGTACGCGCGGCGGGTGAGCCGCTCGTGCGAGTCGGTGAACTCGTCGTAGAAGCGGCCGTCGTTGAACTCGATCGAGGAGGAGATGTACACGTCGAGCCACAGCTGGTTCGCGCGGTGCCGCGGCTTGAGCGTGTACGACGAGCGCGGGCGGGGCCACGGGTGGATGAGCTTCTCGCCGCTGGTGCGCCGCGCCGTCCACCCGTCGGGGGTCCGCTCGGACCACGCGAGCTCGATCTCCAGGGTCCGGGCCGGGTCGGCGGTCGGGTTCGGCGAGTCGGTGATCTGGGCCGGGGGCTGGCGCTTGGGCGACTGGGTCTTCTCCTCGAACTGGAGCCAGAACAGGTGGAGGCGGTCGCGGTAGACGACGGGGATCACCTGGTCGGAGGCGATGTCGACGTCGATGCGCTCCCAGCCGGTCCACTCGTTGTAGGCGAGGTCGAGGGAGCGGTAGTAGCAGTGGCTCGGCTGGGAGGCCGAGCGGGCGACCACGTGCAGGCGGTCCGCCGAGGCGGTCCGCTGGTGGTAGATCCCCAGGGTCTGCATGTGCGCGACCTCCACGAGCTTGCGGAGGTAGTCGCGGTAGGCGGCCTCGGCGTTCGCGTCGGTCAGCTCCCCTTGGGCGAGGCGGTCTTCGAGCTCCTTGAAGAACGGGGTCTTGTCGTCGCGCAGCTCCGCCTCGATCCAGTTCTCCGGGTAGAGGAAGACCTTCCGGTTGGCCTCCCAGAGCCGGTAGCCGCTCATCCACTCCCACTGGCTCCACGAGTCCAGCGACGTCGTGTCCGCGGTCTGCGCGGCCGTGATCCGCACCAGCGGCAGCTCCAGGTTGAGCAGGCACCGCTGCGCGAACAGCTGCACCGAGCTGATCGCCTGCTTGAGGCGGGAGGTGAGCTGCACGGAGGTCATCTCCGTGTCGAGGAGGAACCAGCGCTGGAGGTCCGCGGCGTCCTTCCAGTGCCGCGGGTTCGCCCACTCGCGGCCCTCGGCGAGGACGGTCGGCGAGGTGGTGCGCAGCGAGTGCTCCACGAGGTACGCGGTGAGGGCGTCGCGGCGGGCCTCGCGCAGCGGGTCCTGCAGCTCGGGCATGAGGGCGAGCCACGCGCCGGTGTCGTACTTGGACTTCATGGTCTGGCGCAGGTGCTCGGCGGCGAGGCGCTGGGCCCCGCCGGTGTCGTCGTCGCGGTCGACCCAGCGGAGGGCGTCGGCGGCGGGGACGGCGAGGCGGCGCAGGGCCTCGGCGGCGGCGCGCACGCGGGTGAGCGCGTCGACGTCGGCGTAGAACGCGGGGTCGCCGCCGTCGAGCTCGGCGAGGTCGGCGGCGTGCCAGCCGGTCAGGGCCTCCACGGCGGCGCGCACGTCGGCGACGGGGTCGCCCGCGGCCGCGGCGTCGAAGACCTCCGGCCAGCCGGACTCCTCGGGCCGCGGGTACCGGTGCCGCAGCACCAGCCACGCCGCGAGCCGCCGCCATTCCTGAAGGGACGCGGGCGGATCGGCGGGCCCGGCGGGCAGCGAGCCGGGGTGCAGCCACCCCGAGGCCGCGGCGCGGTCCATGAGCCACGGCAGGTCGGTGGCGTCGATCCGCATGCGCCGCACCAGGTACGCGGCCTTGTGGAGGAGCCGCCAGGTGTGGAAGAGCTCGGCGAACGCCGCCTCGGTGAGCGGGTGCGCGTACTCGCCGTCCTCGTTCTGGGCCATGAGGTCGGGGTTCGCGAACACGTCCCACGGGGCCGGGCGCAGCAGGTCGAGGAGGGTCACGGCCTGCTCGTCCGGGAGGGAGAACGTGGCCGCGACGGTGGCGGCGATCTGGCCGTTCACCTCCTCGGCGGGGGTGGTCCGCAGGCTCTCGCGCAGGGCGTCGAGCTGCTCGGCGATCGCCTCGGCCCGCTGGCCGAACGGCGCGTCCGGCCGGTCGTTCAGGAGCCAGTCCAGTTCGGACACCGTCAGGCCCGCGGCCTTGGCCTCGGCGTGGCGGTCGGCCAGCGCGAGGGTCGCGTCCGGGCCCGCGTACGGGTCGGGGAGGTCGGCGGCGGCGAGGTCGAGGAGCGCGAGGTACTCGGCGACGGGCAGGCGCAGGGCCTCGGCGAGGACGGTGTGGCGCAGCGGGACCGTGAGGTCGGCGACGGTGAGGTTCTGGCCGGTGCGGGCGAGGAGGAGGTCGAGGTCGGCCTCCCCGGCGCGCCAGGCGGCGGCGAGGGCGGGCCGGTGGTCGGCCATGGGCTCGGTGCCGGGGAGCGGCAGGTCGAACGCGGGGTCGGGCGGGTCGAGCAGGTTGGGGTTGGCGAAGAGGTCGGCGTACGGGGAGCGGGCGCCGTCGGGGCCGGGTTCGGTGCTGAGGGGCGCGTAGAGGGTGATGGCGGCTTCGAAGGGGAGGCGCAGGCGCTTCGCGAGTTCGGCGAAGGCGGCGAGGCGGCGCAGGGCGGCGGCGTCGAGGGTGCCGCCGCCGATGCCGGGGGCGCGCAGGAGCCGGTCGAGTTGCCTTGGGGTCCAGGAGGTGTGGCGCCAGAGGCGGATGAAGCGGTGGACGCGGTCGTAGCGGGCGGGGCCGAGGCCGGAGAGGGTCTGGAGTTCGAGGTCGCAGGTGCCGTCGGGGCGTTCGAGGGTGATGGTCCCGGCGGCGTGGATCCAGGTGGTGTCGAGGAGGTCGAGGAGTTCGGCGTAGGTGACGCCCGCATGGTGCATGAACCCGAGGACGCCGGTCTCGGCGTCGGTGGTGTCGAGGCCCCAGACGTCGTCCTGGTCGGCCTGGTTCGGGGCGGGGGCGGTGATGAGCGCGGCGTCGAGGGTGGAGAGTCCGAAGTACTCGGCGGCGGCGGAGGCGAGGGCGGTCGCAGTGCCGGGGCCGAGGAGGCGCATGAGTTCGTGGCGGGGGACGCCGAGGTGGGCGAGGAGGACGCGGGCCTCCTCCTGCCAGGCGTTGAAGGCGCCGCGGACGGGGAAGCGGGCGGCCTTGACGGTCTCGTAGGCGGGGGCGTGGAGGTGTTCGGGGACGGCGCGCAGTTCGGCGGCGGTGCGGGTGGTCTGGGGCTGGGCGGCGCCGGGGGCGGCGGCACGTTCGAGGAGTTCGTTGACGAGGTCGATGTAGGGCAGGGCGGTGTCGGTGTTGGGGCAGTTGAGGAGCAGGTCGTCGATGTCGGGGCGGCGGGCCTGGAGGACGGTGAGGACGGTGTCGGTCCCGGGGGTCTTGGCGGGCCGGGTGGAGAGGAAGCGGAGGAGGTCGGCGAGGTAGGCGGCGGGGCCGTACACGGATTCGCAGTGCCCGCAGTCGCAGTAGTCGAGGCCGCCGAACAGGAGCGCGAGGTCGGGGACGTCGCCGAGGACGCCGGTGGCGTCGGCGAGGGTGATCTGCTGCGGGCCGAGGGCCTGGGCCTGGCCGGGGGCGTGGTCGGAGCGGAAGGCGGCGACCTGGCCGAGGACGTGGGCGTAGGCGATCTGGGCGGCGGAGTGGACGTGGGCGACGGCGAGGTCGTCGACGCCGTGGCCTTTGAGTTTGGCGGCGAGTTCGGCGCGGTCGAGGGCGGCGATCTGGCCCGCGGAGTGGAGGTGCTCGGCGAGGAGCGCGGCGCCGGTCTTGTGGTCGGGGGCGAGGCGCACGGCGCGCTGCTGGACGCGCAGTTCGGCGCGCAGGTCGGGGTCGAGGTCGAGTCCGGCGGTCCTGGCGTAGGCGTCGAGGCCGGTGGCCTTGAGTTCGAGGTCGGGGTGGTCGTCGATGAACGCGGCCGACTGCGCGAGGAGGGCGAGGCCGTGGCCGTCGGTGCGGCCGAGTTCGGCGATGAGCGCGGTGGTCGGGTAGTGGGCGGCGGCGGTCGCTTCGAGCTTGCGGGCGTAGGTCTCCGCGGCTTCGCCCGCGGGGTGTCCGGCGTCGGCGACGACGGCGTCCCAGTCGGCGCTGGAGAGGCGCGCGAGGTGGCGGGTAGCGGTGAGGTCGGGTTCGCCGGGGTCGTCGATGCGGGCTTTGAGGAGGGCGGCGACGGGCGCGTAGCCGTCGGCGATGGCGGCGGCCTCGACGGCGGCGGCGACGTCGGCGACCACGTCGTCGCCGCCGAGTTCGCCTGCGGCGCCGGTGAGGTCGGTCCAGAACGCCTCGCTGGTGCCGCCACTGGCGAGGAGCATCGCGGCGACGCCGTCGTAGTGGGCGGCGTCGAGCTGCGAGGAGTCGAGGAGCTGGCGCAGGGACGCGTCGCCGCCGACGGGCGGGGCGTCGAGGACGGCGGTGACGGACCGGGTGGTGAGCGCGGCGAGCACGGCCTCCTCGTCGCGGACGATCCCGATGGGGACGAGGTTGTCGTCGGCGGCGCGCGCGAACGCCTCGGCCTGCCGCTCGGGGCCGAGGAGGAGGATGCCGTCGGCGGTGGCGGCGGTGAGCTCGCCGATGCGGGTCCACTCGTCGGTGGCGGCGAGGAGTTCCTCCGGGAGCGTGCCGGGCAGGCCCTGAGCGATGAATCCGAAGTAGACGGCGGCGCCGAGGGCGGTGTCGCCGACGTGCTCGGCGGCGCGCACGGCGAGGACGAGGCGCATGACCTCGTACTGGGTGAGCCCGGATTCGAGCGCGGCGACGGTGACGTCGTTGCGCTCGCCGTCCTCGACGAGGTCGGTGACGCCGAGGCCCCCGAGGACGGCGTCGAGGGCGGCCCGCTGCGTCTCGTAGAGGGAGGGGCCGCGGTAGGGCCGGTCCCCAGCGGTCTGGTTGGTCCACTGGATCGGCGTGGGGTTGAACAGGATCCGCGACCCGAGCGGCGCGCTGTCGGGGCCGGTGAAGGTGACGACGAGGTGGAGCGGCTTGACGACCTCCTTGGTGTTCGGGTCGCGCGGCGGGTCGTACGGGAGGTCGTAGAAGCCGGTCTCGCCGGTGACGCGGGTGGCGATGGTCGCGCCTTCGCCCGCGAGGGACCGGAACGCGAGCCGGACCTTCGCGCCCTTGACGGGCCGCCACCGGTCGTCGCGCACCGAGCCGCGGAGCCGGTAGTGCGCGAGGGGCTGCTCCGATGCGGGGAGCGCGGCGAGGAGGTCGCGGTTGAGGGCCTTGACGGTGGGCCCGTCGAGCGCGCCGGTCTGCGGGAGGCGCTTGGCGGCCTGGAACGCGAGGACGGCCTGCCGGGTGGCCTTGCCGAAGCGGGCCTCGCCGTGCTCGCCCATGGGGATCGCGTACCCGAAGTGGGCGAGGGCCTGCTGGGCGGCGGCGACGTGGCCGCCGCGCATGTTGAGCTTCGCGCCGCGCTTGAGCGGGGACAGGCCGAGCGCGGACTTCACCTTGAGGGTCTTGACGGGCGCGGGCTTGGAGGCGGCGACGGCGTCGAGCTTGTCCATGGTGGCCAGGTCGAAGCGGCCGGACGCGGGGAGGCGGTACTTGGCCTGGAAGGCGCGCAGGGCCGCCTGGGTGCCGGGCCCGGCCTGGCGGGCGTTGAGCTCGTCGGCGCCGATGGGGACGTCGAGCTTCGCGATCGTCAAGGCGCGCAGGAGGGTCCGCTGGGCCTTGCCGAACTGGGTGCGCGAGCCGAGGCGGGCGTTGAGGGCTTCGGCGCGGAGGCGTTCGACGAGGGCCTCGTCGAGCCACCAGGAGACGCCGCGGGCCTTGGTGCGCTGGCGGAACTGCTGGATCGCGGCGGCCGTGGAGGTGCCGACCTTGCGCGAGGCGAGTTCGGCCGGGTCGATGCGGTGGCCGAGGGAGGTCAGGAGCGCCTGGACCTTCGCGGCGCGGTGGGGCGCGTCGGTGAAGTAGCGGTGCTCCAGCTCGCGCTTGATCTGCCCGGCGGTCTCGGGGGTGACGACGCCGGTGCGCACGAGCCCGGCGGCGGCCTGGAGGCGCCGCACGGCGTCCCTCGTGGACGGTCCGAGGCGGGACTCGGCGACCTCGGCGGGGTCGATCGCGTGCCGCAGGCGCGCCAGCGCGGCCTGGAGGGCGGCGACGTCGCCGCCGGTGGGCTCCTCGACGAAGCCGGGGAGCTGGATCGCCATGGTGCGGTCCGGGTCCGCGCCGGGCGGGGCCGCGGCCGTCTCGACGGGCAGCGCGAGCCTGCGGATCGCCTCGGGGCTGAAGTGCCGCTTCGGCTGGGTCATGTCGGGTCCTCTCTGTGCTGCGGCGGTCCCGTGGATCTCGCAAGCGGGGTGAATGCGCGGTGGTCGGTGCCGTTGTGGCGCTAGGGGGTCGGAGGGTTCGGGATCAGTCGGTGAACATCCGGTACAGGCCGTAGAGCCCGGCGGCGATCCCGGTGACGATCCCGATCCCGATGAGGACGGGCGAGCCGATGATGCAGCCGATGACGAGCGCGACGCCGCCGACGGCGGCGGCCGCGTTGAACGCGAACGAGGTCCAGTCGCCGCGCTGGTAGTCCTCGTAGGCGAGGTAGCCGGAGATGAGGGCCTGCGCGACGCCGCCCGCGACGCCGGCCGCCCCGCGGGCGATCCCGGCGGTCCGGGCGAGGTTCGCGGAGTGGAGCCCCCGCACGCCGAGCGCGGTGCGCGCGCCCACATAGGTGGCCCCGGCGGCGAACTCGACCCCGGCGGCGCCGTACGCGCCGTAGCGGACCGCGCGGTTCTCGATGGACGAGGCGCCCCAGACGGTGACGGCGGGCCCGGCGAGCATGAGCGCGTTGCCGCCCCAGCGCAGGCCGGTGCGCAGGCGGGTGCTGTTGCTCCAGTGGCCCATGTCGGCGGTGCGGGCGACCCCGCCCGCGGGGACGTCCTCGACGGCTCCGGCGGCGCGGGCGCGCCGGTCGGCGTGCATCGCACTGGAGCCCTGGGAGCTGTTGATGCCCCGGGGCCAGTAGCGGTGGTCGGCCGGGCGCACGAACTCGCCGGGCTGGCGGACGATGTGCTGGAGCTCGACCATGTGGTCGACGGGGTTCGCGGGCGAGCGCAGGCCGCCGTTGGCGGCGTCGAACGCGTCCATCAGGCCCTCGTTGGCGGCGCGGATGTCGGAGGTGCGGGCCGAGCCGCGGCCGGTGTGCGCGGGGTCGGCCGAGCGCAGGCCCACGCCGCGGTCGCCTTGGATGCGCTGGCGGTAGGCGTTGATCTTGGCGTCGTCGAAGTTGTTGGGCACCTCCAGGGTCTCGCCGGGCGGCCCGGCGCGGAACGCCTCGCGTCCGGCGGCGCCGACGCCGGGTCCGGCCGGTGCGCCCGCGCCCTCCCCGGTCTCGCCGCCGTCGCCGGTCTCGGCGCCGGTCCCGGTGCCCGCGTCGGCGCCGGTGCCCGCGTCGCCGGACCCGGTGCCGTTCGCGCCCGCTCCGGCGTCGGGGGCCTGCCCTGCGTCCGCGCCGCCGTCGGCGTGCACGGTGATCTCCATGTCGTCGCTGGTCGCCTCGCCGGGGTCCTGGTAGGGCTCGGCGAAGTACCAGGAGCCGTCCTCCCAGGTGGGCAGGGTGTGCAGGTACGGGAAGTACCGCTGGGCCTCGCGCAGGACGTCGGCGGGGTCGGCGTCGGGGTTGGCCCAGATCTCGGGGTCGCCGTCGGGGATGGGGACGTGGACCTTGTCGCCGGGGGCGGTCGCGGGCGCGTCGGCCGGGGTGTCCTGGGTGCCCTTCGGGTCGATCCTGCCGACGGGGTCGTTCCCGCAGTAGGCGTACAGGTTC
Organism: Glycomyces sp. MUSA5-2; assembly: GCF_037034145.1. NCBI lineage: Bacteria > Bacillati > Actinomycetota > Actinomycetes > Glycomycetales > Glycomycetaceae > Glycomyces > Glycomyces sp. MUSA5-2. The sequence goes on along the minus strand of NZ_JBAGKG010000007.1, from coordinate 60,916 downwards.
GGGCCCGCGCCGGTCCCGGCGGGGTCGGCGCCGGTCCACCTGCCGAGCCACGGCGCGTACATGCGCGAGCCGTAGTCGTAGAGGCCGGTCTCCTCGTCGCGCTCCTTGCCGTGGAAGCGGTAGCGCTTGAGGCTGTGGTGCTCGCCGGGCTTCGCGGAGCGGTAGGCGGTGGAGCCGTACGGGTGGTACTCCTCGTAGGAGACGACCGCGCCGTCCTCACCGGTCTCCACTGTGGCCGAACCGACGTGGTTGCCGTACTGGTACCGGAAGACCGGTTCGCCGAGCGGCGCGCCGTCGGTCCCGGCGGTGTCGGTCACGAGGACGTCGGCGCGGGCGAAGCGCCCGGCGTCGTCGGTGAACTGGATCGTGCGGCGCTCCAGGCGCAGCACGCCGTTCATCCACTCCCGGTAGACCTCGACGGCGCCGAGGTGGCGGCGCTCGGTGCGCAGGCCGCCCTGGCGCTGGACCACCTTGCGGGCGCGGGACCCCCCGCCGGTGTGGCAGTAGTACGCGGTCCCGCCGCCGCCGAGGTCGGCCTCGCGGAGGCGGTCGTTCCAGTCCCAGGCGAGCGCGGCCAGGTGCGGCGCGGTAGCGAGGTTCCCGTAGGCGTCGTACGTGTACTGGTGGCTGTAGGGGCCGTCGGGGGCGTCGCCGGGGGCGCTGGTGGCGGTGAGCCGGTTGCGCCGGTCGGCGGGGTCGTCGTCGTGCGCGTACCGGTAGCGGCGGGTCCAGCCGCCGCCGTTCGCGATGTGGCGCATGGACAGGAGGTTGCCGAGGTCGTCGTAGTCGTACACCTGCTCGTAGCGGCGCACCGCGGCGGTGTCGTTGGGGTGGGGCAGCGGGGCGCCGACCGCGTCGGCCGGGCCGGTGGGCGCGTTCGGGTCGGTGCCGGCGTGCTCGCGGCCGGTGGCGCGCACGAGCTGGCCGAGCGCGTCGTGGCGGAAGCGCATCGCGGCGGGCACGAAGGCGCCCGCGAAGAACAGCGACTGCTGCGCGGTGTCGTCGGCTTCGACGAGCCGCCCGGCGGCCTCGTAGACGTAGTGGAGGTGCTGGATCGCGTCCGCGGCGCCGTCGGCGGCGGTGCGGATCTCGGTGACCTTGCGGCTCAACGGGTCGTAGGTGTAGGCGGTGGTGAGGCCGTTGCCGTAGCGGGCGGTGGCGCGGCGTCCGAGCGCGTCGTACTCCTGCCCGGCCATGAGGGTCCTCACCGGACCGGCGCCGCCGATCTGCGCGTCGAGGCGGGCGAGCCGGTTGGCCTCGTCGTAGGCGGGGGTGACGACGGTGCCGTCGGCGAGGACCGCGGTGGTGGCGCGGCCGAGGGCGTCGAACGCGCCTCCGGTCTCGACCTGGTCGGCGAGCGGTTCGAGCAGCGGCGCGGCGGCGGCCATGACGGCGGCGGGGTCCTCGATCCCGTCGAGCGCGGACCAGTCGGGCTCGGTCTCGGGGTCGGCGGTGAAGCGGCGCAGCACCCGGAGCGGGTTGCCGTGGCGGTCGTAGCGGTCGAAGACCACCGCCCCGGCGCCGTCGAAGACGATGTGCGTGCGGCCCACCAGGTTCCGTTCGGCGGCTTCGGGGTGGGCGTCGCCGTAGACGACGCGGCTGAGCACGGTCTCGGGCCGGTCGGGGTCGGTGAGGCGGGTGGTGACGGGCCGGTGGAGGCCGTCGTAGGTGACGCGGAGGGTGCGGCCGTGCTCGTCCCAGGCGCGTACGAGGCGGCCCACGGTGTCGGCGAGGTGCCAGCGGCGCCCGCGCTCGGCGGACTCCCCGGAGACGGCGCCGCCGGTGAGGTTGGCGACGGCGGCCCCCACGAGGCGGCCGCGGTGGTCGTACTCGCGGGTGAAGCCGCCGGTGGCGTCGGCGGCGGCCCGGCTGGTGCGCAGGCCCGCGGGGCCGTTGTCGGCGACGGTGTGGACGGTGCGCCCGGACGGGTCGGAGTGGGCGACGGCGGGCGTGCCGGCGTGCTGGGCGGCGATCCAGGCGGCGCGCTGCTGCGGGTCGGCGGGCTCGGGCCCGGCCGGGTCAGGGCTGCCGCGCTCGGCGTACCAGGCGGAGTCGAGGACGGTGTCGTCGGCGTCGTGGGACACCGTGGACCACGGCGTGGTCTCCGTGCGCGTGAACGTGCCGTCGGGGCGGTCGGTGCGCACGACGCGCCCGAGCGGGTCGTAGCGCGGGATCGCGGTCACGCCGGTCTCGACCAGCGCGGCCTCCGACTCGAAGTCGGCGGTGGTCGAGAAGTACGGCTCGTACTGCTTGACCGGCAGGCCCTTGTTGTTGACCACGGTGCGGCCGTTGCCGACCCAGCGCGGGTCGGCGTGGACCTCGGTCGCGGTGCCGGTGTCCGGGTCGTACTGGAGCGCGGGCCCGGGGGCGACCCGGCCCTTGGTCATGACCGTCCCGCCCGCGCCGTCGAAGTAGGTGCGGGTCTCCTGCCAGGGGGTGCCGGGGTCGGCGTGGCGCTCGCGGCGGCGGCTGCGCGCGCTGATCGGTTTGCGCTCGTCGATCCACGAGAACAGGTCGTAGTCCATCGTGGTCGTCGGGTCGTCGGCCGTGTCGGCGTCGGCGTCGCCGGGGCGGCCGAGGACCGCGGTGGCGACGGTGGCGCCGAGGGCGTCGTAGACGGCCTCAGCGCGGTTCCCGGCCGCGTCGGTGACGAGGCGGGGACGCAGGACGCGGTAGTCGGGCTCGACGCGGATCTCGCGCCCGGCGGCGTCGGTCGCGCGCACCACCATGAGGTCGCGGGGGTCGCGCTCGATGGTGGCGGTGACGCCCGCGGGGTCGGTGGAGCCGGTCGGGAGGTAGAAGCGGTCGGGGGCGTCGGGCGCGTAGACCTCGGTCGGCCCGGCGGCCCACCAGCCCTCGTCGAAGTGCTCGTACCCGGCGGCGGTGAGCTCGTCGGCCGTGACGGTGCCGTCGTAGTGGGCGGCCACGAGGCCGTCGGTGAGGACGAGGCCGCGGCTGCGGTGGCCGATGCCGAGGCGGCCGTGGACGCCGTGCGGGAGCGGCCCGGCGAGGTCGTCGGAGCGGAAGAACGCCTGGGCGCGCGACAGCAGCCGCAGCGCGGGTCCGGCGGCGTCCACGGCGCCGTCCTCGTCGACCTGCTCGTACGGGACGTGCTCGGCGGCGGCGACGAGGGCGTCGACGTCGGCGGCGGTGAGCCGCCCGTCGGGGAGCCCGGCGAGTTCGAAGGAGCGGGCCTCGCAGACCTGGCGCAGGCGGCGGGCGTCCGGTTCGTCGATGTCGGCGGTGTAGTCGGCCTCGCTGTACCCGGCGCGGGTGCGGGCCTGGGCGTCGCGGACCGCTTGCGGCAGTGACGGGTCGGCGACCGCGCGGCGGTAGGCGATCGCGGCGGAGCGGACCGGCAGCCCGAGGTCGTCGAGTTCGAGGGCGAGGGAGTGCGAGACGCGGGGGTCGGCGGGGTTCCGGTCGTACGCGTACGTGACGGCCTCGGTGGGCAGGACCTGGAAGACCGCGTGGCGGCGCGCCCCTTTGGGCTGGCGCAGGGCCACGTCGTAGCCGGACTCGCTGACCGAGTACGGGTCGGCCGCCTCGGGGGCGCCGTCGAGCCCGTACACCTCGGTGCGCAGCACGAGGCCCTTGAGGGCGCGGCACGCCTCGCGGTACTCGTCGTCGCCGAGCGCCTGCGGCAGCCGCGGTTCGGGCAGCGGCGGCTCGGGGAGGACGGTGTTCTCCCAGTACTGGTCGCGGCGGGCGTGGAGCATCCGCTGCCCGGCCGCGGCGGCGGCCCCGGTGTGGAACCAGGTGCGGGTGAGCACCGGCGGCTGGTCGAGGTCGGTTCCGGCGCTGTCGTTCTCGGAGGTGCTGCCGGTCTCGTACGCCTCGGTGTCGAGGGCCTCGACGCGGCCGAAGCCGCGGAACTCGCGCTCGACCGGGTCGAAGTAGCCGTCGTGGTAGCTGGTGGTCGAGGTGAACGCGGTCTCGCGCACGTGGTCGGCGCGGGTGACGCGGTGGGCGCACGGGACGGGGAACGGCAGGCGCGAGGGCCAGGGGCGCCCGGCCTGCTCGTCGGCCAGCGCGAAGTGCGTGGAGGGCAGGTACTCGACGGTGGTCTCGCCGCCGAAGCCGTTCTCGTACCCGGCGAGGAGGTGGGGGCGTCCGGCGGCGGCGAGGTCGATGTAGCGCATGGCGGCGGCGGTGCCGCCGGGCAGGACGGTGGACCAGACGAGGCAGCCGGTGCCGGCGCCGCGGAGGTCGACGACGGCGGCCATGCGGCGGTTGTCGGCGGCGGGGGCGCCGGGGAGGTCGCGGGCGGGGGCCCAGGAGTCGCCGGAGCGGTTGGCGTAGATCCGGGCGGCGTCGGCGGCGAGGTAGACGAGGTCGGTGCGGCCGTTGCCGTCGGTGTCGCCGAGGAGGACGCGGCGGGGGTCGAAGCGCTCGGGGCTGTCGAACCAGGGGGCGTCGTCCATGGCGACGGCGGGTCCGAAGCGGCCGCGGCCGAGGTTGGGGCGGTAGAAGACGGCGCCGTTGGCGATGCGCACGAGGTCGGGGAGGCCGTCGCCGGTCATGTCGGCGAGCTGGACGGCGACGCGCTCGGAGGTCTCCACGAGGGAGGGCCGGAGGGGTTCGGCGCCGGGTTCGATCGGCTGGGGCGGGCCGAATCCGGCGAGGCCGAGCCCTTCGCACCAGCGGGCGCCCGCGGTGTCGGCGAGGACGAGGTCGGGGAGGCCGTCGCCGGTCATGTCGGCGACGCGGACGTCGGCCCCGAACGCGTCGATCGCGGGCCGCTGCGCGAAGGGCGCGGCGGCGCGCCAGCGGCCGTCCTCCTCGCGGACGGCGATGCCGGTGACGGGTCCGTCGAGGCGCACGAAGTCGGGCCTGCCGGAGCCGTCGGTGTCGAGGAGGAGGTCGGTGCCGACGTTGAGGCGGCCGGTCTCGGGGCGGGGGTCCACGTGCTGCGCGGTCGTGAAGCGCACGGGCCCTTCGGGTTCGAGGGGGGTGTGGTTGCGGAGGTAGTACCAGGCGCCCGCGCGGGAGGCGAGGACCCCGGCGACGCCGTCGCCGTCGAGGTCGACCCAGGTGTAGTCGACCGGGTCGAGGCCGGCGGGCAGGTGCTCGGCGCGCACGTCGCGCACTTCGGGGTCGAGGACGGCGGGCGTGTACCGCATGGTGGTGGGCGGGGTGTGGGCGCGGTCGTAGCCGTCGCCGGAGCGGAGGTAGCCGGTGGAGTGGACGGCGGTGAGGAGGGAGTCCCCGGCGTGCGGGGCGGTGTCGTAGGTGAAGTCGAGGGAGGCGACGAGCGTGGGCGTGTCGCCGAGTTCGGGGAGGTCGTGGAACATGAGGGCGCGCTCGCCGCGGCGGTGGCAGCGGATCTCGAACCCGGGGCGGCAGGTGCCGTAGGGGTCGGGGCGGGCGGGCCAGGGCCGGTCGGGTTCGAGGGCTGGGGTCTCGCTGTCGTGGTCGCCGTAGTCGACGACGAGGGTGAACAGCCACTGCCCGGGCCGGGGAGTCGGGGGTGCGTCGGGGTCGAGGACGGGGAGGTAGGGGACGGCGTTGCCGTAGCGGACGCGCTTGAGGTGCCTTGCGGCCGTGCGGGACTGCTCGGTGCGGCCGGATTCGGCGGCGGAGCGGGGGACGCCCGCGGAGTCCTCGGGGGCGTACTCGTAGGCGACGGCGTTGCCCTTGTCGTCGTGGCCGAAGCTGAGGAGCCAGGCGAAGATCCGGGCCGGGTCGGCGGGGTCGGCGATCCGGCTCTCGGGCCCCTCGCCGAACCAGGAGGTCTGGTTGTCGCTGGAGAGGGTGCGCCACTTGACGTCGGCGCGGTCGGCGACGGCGCTCCAGCGCTCGATGCGGGTGAGCCCGTCGTCGATGCGGGGCCGGTAGCGCTGGACGGTGTAGGCGGTCCCGGCGACGGTGCGGACGGCGGCGGGCGCGGCGTCGGGGACGAGGTCCTCGGCTCCGTCGGCGAGGAACACGTCCGAGTCCTCGGCGTCGCGGTAGCGGGGCACGCCGCGGTCGGTGCGGCGGCTGATGCGCGGGACGGGGAGGTCCCAGCCGTAGCCGAAGAGGCCGGGTCCGCCGGAGGAGTCGTAGGCGACCGCGAGGGAGGGGGCGCCGCGGCCGGCGCTGAAGGGCAGCGGGAACGACATCGAGGCCGAGCCGGTGGCGGGGTTGGTCTGGAACGTCTCGCCGAGGCGCCCGGGCGGGTTGCCGACCGTGGGCAGCTCGGGCGCGCCGGGCATGTGGGCGCTCTCGGGCCCGCCGGGGAAGGGCGTGCCCGGCGGCCGCATCGGGTGGTCGGCTCCGCCGCGGTAGGCGTCCACGATCGCGGCCCCTTTGCTGGGAAAGGCGGTTGAAAGGCACTCGGGAGGTGCCTGATAACGGAGCGTAATACGATGGAAGCGCCCGCACAATTGACCGTACGGACCAATTCGAGGGCAGTTTCAGTAGTGCCCGAGTGGTAGAATCCGCGTCTTTCACAGAGCGGTCCCGAATGGGTATAACAAGTCCCGAGATTGAATAATGTGGACTATTGAAGCCAGGAGCGCCGCTGGTGCACACGGTGCGTCAGCCTGCTCACTAGATGCTATCGGCAAGCCGGGTGCGGCGGGGTCCCGCCGGAATTGCGGCAAACGATCGCCGTCCGGAACGGCCGCGGCGCGTCCGCTGCGGCCATTCGTTCGCATTTCGCATGAACGGCGGGAACGAATGCCGCAAAGAACGTGCGATCCGCGCGGCCCGCGCCGTCGGCCTCCGCCACCGCGGGCCGCGCCGCCGGGTGGTTGAATCACCGGGTGACCCCCGAACCGGCCCCCGCGCGCGACCTGCGCCGCCTGCGCACCTACACGTTCTTCACCGTGATCGGCTCCGGCCCGCTGGCCCTCGCCATGGCCGCGCTGTTCCTCGCCGGGGCCGACGACGGCGTGCGCCCGCTCGCCGCGGGCGCGGCGGTCGGGTCGGTCGCGCTGTGCACCGCGGGGCTCGCGCTGCACTGGCACGGCCAGGGCCCGTGGCGCCGCCGCCTCCTGTGGATCGCCTCGCTCGCACTGCTGTTCGCGGGCGTCGCCGCCGAGGCCGCCTCCGGCGAGATCGGCCCCGCGTGGGGCGCCCCGGCCGGGCTCATCGCCGCCGAGGGCGCGCTGCTGTGGTCGCGCCCCGGGCGCCGCTCCCTCGCGGTCCTGCTGGGGACGGCCGCCGCGGGCGCCCTCTCGGCGCTCGCGATGCAGCTGGGCTACATGAACTTCGGGACGCTGCTGACGACCGCGGTGCTCGTGCCCTCGATCGCCGTCGGGATCGTGTGCCAGCTGTGGCACTACCGGGTCGCGCAGGAGCTGGAGCAGGCCCGCGGGCTCGCCGCCGACCTCGCCGTGGCCGAGGAGCGGCTGCGGTTCGCGGCCGAGCTGCACGACGTCCAGGGCGGGCACCTCCAGGCGATCATGCTCAAGGCCCAGGTGGCGAGGCGGTTCCGCGACACGGACCCGGAGCTGGCCGCAGCCGAGGTCCAGGCGGTCGAGGAGCTCGCGCGCGAGGCCCTGCGCGACATGCGGGCCGTCGTCGGCGGCTACCGCAAGACCGCGCTGGCCGACGAGATCGACTCCGCCGCAAGGCTCCTCAAGTCCGCGGGCGTGGAGGCGTCGGTGCCCGACAAGGCGCCGGACCTCGACGAGGACACCGAGCGGCTGCTGGGCCTGCTCGTGCGCGAGGCGACCACGAACCTCATCCGCCACGCCGAGCCCACGTCCGCGAACGTGTCCATCGTGGAGGTCGACGCCCAGGTGACGGTCACGGTCGTCAACGACGGCGCGCCGGAGGCGACCGAAGGCGGGAACGGGCTCTCGATGCTCGCCAAGCGGTTCGACGAGGCCGGCGGGTCCGTCGAGCACGCCCTCGACAACGGCGAGTGGACCATCCGGGGGACCCTCCCGAAGCCCGTGGTCCCCCGGCCGCGCCAGGCGCCGAGGGCCGCCACGAGGGCCCGCAGGAGGGTCCGCCGCCGCTAACCGCCGAAGGTGTGCGACTCCAGGTGGTCGAGCAGGACCCACTCCGAGTCCGGGCTCGCCTCGGCCACGAGCTCGCCGAGGGCCGCCGCGCCGAACAGGTCCACGGCCGGCTCCTTCAGGGGCGCTTCGTAGTCGTCCCAGTGGGTCGGCACGATGTACGGCGGGCGCCCCGTGGCCGCGAGCATCCGCTCCACGTAGTCCGGGTAGGCCGGGTTGGGGCCCTGCATGAACAGCACCGTGGGCCGGACGCCCGCCACCTCCCGTTCGTGGAACGACGGCAGGCCGTTGAAGAACAGCGAGGTCTCGCCGAACGTCACGAGGTACGCGAGGCTGCCGCCCTCCACGAGGTCCTTGATGGCCTCGGGCTTTTCGGGGACCGGCCCGGGGCGCGTGCCGGGGAACAGGAGCGTCTTGTGCTTGCCCGAGACGCCGTGGGAGGAGCGGAAGACCTCGACGGTGTAGCCGTCGAACTGGTACAGCTCACCGCCGCCGACCTGCGACAGCTGCTCGTCCGGCGTGCCCATGGCGCGCAGCAGGTTCAGATGCGTCTCGGTGCCCAGGACCGTCGCGCCGGTCTTCTCCGCGACGTACGGGACGTCGGCGATGTGGTCGAAGTGCGCGTGGGTGATGAGGATCGAGTCGGCGGCCCCGATGTGCTCGTCCACGGCGGACTCGTCCACGGTGATCGGCGTGTCGGGATCGAACTGCCCCGGGACGGTGGCGCCGGTGTAGGTGCGGGAGACGTACGGGTCGACGAGCACCGTGGTGCCGTTCCCGGTGATCTCCCAGGCGTTGGTGCCCAGCCAGCGGACGGTGACCTCAGAAGTCATGGCTCTCCAGGTGGTCGAGGAGCAGGAACTCGGTCTCAGGGCTCGCGGCGGCCACGCGGTCGCGCAGGGCCTCCCAGTCGCCGCCCTTGACGGCGGGCTCGGTGAGCGGCTCGTCGAAGTCGTCCCAGTGGGAGGCGACCACGTACGGCGGGAACCCGGTCGCTTCGAGGGCGCGCTCCACGAAGGCGGGCGTGTGGCCGCCGCCGGGCTGGAGGAACAGCACCGTGGGGCGGATCCCTGCGATCTCGGCCTCGTGGAAGCTCGCCGACCCCATGTTGAAGAACGAGACGCCGCCGAAGTCCACCAGGTACGTCAGGCTGCCGCCCTCGATGAGGTCCTTGATCCGCTTGGGGCGCTTCGGGACCTCGCCGGGCCGGGTGCCGCCGAACAGGATCCGCTTGTGCTCGCCGCTGGCGGAGTGCGAGGAGCGGAAGACCTCGACGGAGTAGCCCTCGAACTGGTACAGCTCCCCGCCGCCGACCTGGCACAGCTGGTCGTCGGGGGCGCCCATGGCGCGCATGAGGTTCAGGTGCGTCTCGGTGCCGAGCACCGTCGCGCCGGTCTTCCCGGCGAGGTACGGGACGTCGGCGATGTGGTCCCAGTGCCCGTGGGTCACCAGGATCGTGTCGGCCTTCGGCAGGTGCTCGTCGATGACATCCTCGTGGACCTCGATCTCCGTCTCCGGGTCGGCGCCGCCGCTCGAATACGCGCCGGTCGGGAACCGGCTCACCCACGGGTCGATGAGCACCGTCGCGGTCTCGGTGGTGAACTCCCACGCGTTGGTGCCGAGCCAGCGCAGGCGCACACCCGCGGTGTCGGTCTGGGCCGCGGCCACGCCGCCCCCGGCGGCCGCGGCCGCGACGGCGGCGACGCCGGTGCCCTTGAGGAGGTTCCGGCGCTGGAGCGCCGGGGTCCGGTCTCGTTTCTCGGTCATCGCGACAGTCAAGCCCGGATCGTCCCATCCGTCCAATATCAACGCGCGTATCGCCTCATACGCGCGTTGATATCGTGGCTCGGTGGACCTCATGCGGCATCTGGAGTGCTTCCTGGCGGTAGGTGAAGAACGTCACTTCGGGCGGGCGGCCGAGCGGCTCGGCATGGAGCAGCCGCCGCTGAGCCAGCGCATCCGGCGGCTGGAGAAGGAGCTGGGCGCGGAGCTGTTCGACCGCAGCGGCGGGCAGGTGGCGCTGACGGCCGCCGGGGACGTCCTCATGCGGGAGGCCCCTGCCCTGCTGCGCCAGCACCAGCGGATGCGGTCCCTGGTCAAGCGCGCGGCCGAGGCCGACCCGGCGGACCCGCCGCGCCCGTGGAGCGCGATCTACTGACCCCTACCGCCCCATGGCCTCGGTGAGCGCGAGGGCGGTGCGGCTCATCGCGAGCTCCACTTCGCGGAAGTTGCGTTCAGCGGGCTGCGCGGAGACGGCGATGGCGTGGCGGCGGCCGTCGGGCCACTCCCACACGGCGACCTCGTTGAGCCAGCCCGGGAGCGACCCGGAGCGGCCGAAGACCTGGACCTCGCTGGGGGCCAGGCGGGACAGGCGCCCGCCGGTGAGCTGGCGGCCGGTCCAGGTGCGCAGGTCGCCGGCGATCGGCTCGGGCCCGTTCCAGATGTGCCGCATGAACGCGGTGAGGTCGGCGCAGGTCGAGACGTTGGTGCGGGCGGGGTCCCAGGCGCTGGTGGCGCGCAGCTCGGCGGTGGTGACGGCCCCGGCGCTGAGGACGTGCGCGAGGGCCTGGAGGTCGGAGACGTCGAGGTCGCGGGCCACGTCTTCGAGGATCGTGCGCGGCGGGCCGATGAGCCGGGTCCCCTTGAGCCCCAGGCGGGCCGGGAGGCTCCGCAGGGACGAGGCGCCGATGCGGGCGGTGACGAGGTCGGCCGCGGAGTTGTCGGAGACCTCCATCATGAGCGCGGCGAGGTCCCAGACGCTGATGTGCGAGTCGTAGCGGAACCCGGCGGTGCCGGTGCCGCCGAGGCGGTCGGCGGCGGTGGTGCGGACGGGCGCGGCCGGGTCGACCAGGCCCTCCTCGACCTGGCGGCGGAACTCCCAGGCGATGAAGAGCTTCACGACGGACACGAGGATCACCGGCTCGTCCTCGCGCACGCCGATCCCGCGGCCGTCGCCGAGGTCGCGGATGTGCGCCTGGGCCGTGGCACCGAGGGGCGCGAAGAACCCGTCGACGATCGCCTGCACCCCTCGCCCCCTTCCGGTCGACCGACCACGGTACCCGGCGGGTGCGACATTCCGGGCCGCGGACCGGAGGTCCGGCAGTGCCCCTGCGGACCGGAGGTCCGCCAGCGCTTCTGCGGACCGCAGGTCCGATAACCGTTCGCGTCCGGTCCTAGAATCGGCCTCATGGAGGAGGACGGACCGCTGCTGCGCGAGGTGTACCCCGACCTCGTCGCGGAGCTGGAGCGGCTCCTGGAGGACGAGGGCGAGCGGAACCTGTCGATCCTCGCGCACGACCTGCGGATCGTCGCCGAGTGCGGGTGCGGCGAGCCCCACTGCCAGAGCATCAGGACCGCCCCGCACCCGCCCGGCGAGCCGTACGGGCCCGGGCACCGGAACGTGCTGCTCGACCCCGACGAGGGGATGCTCGTCCTGGACGTGCTGAACGAGCGGATCGTCTATGTCGAGATCCTGTTCCGGCCCCCGATGGCCCGCCGGGACGTCACCCGGCCGCAGTAGCCGGGTCCATCGCCCACAGCGCCCCGCCGTCCCCCGCCTCCGGTGCGGCCCCGGCGACCACGAGCGCGAAGTCCTGCCGCAGGTCGCCGGCGGGGGCCGCGCCGGGCGCGTGGCTGGTGACGGAGACGCCGCGGACGCGGAACGTGTAGACCCCGGGCTCGGGGTCGTCGACGGTGATCTGCTGGACGTTGTTCGTGACGCGGGTGACGGGGTTCGCGTCCCAGTTGCGGACCTCCCCCGAGGGCGTCTCCACCTGGAGGTACAGCTCGTTGACGAGGCCGCCGAGCCCTTCGAGCGAGGGCGCGTCGGTCCACGCGAGCGTGGCCTTCAACTCGGCGCCGGAGGCGGCGACGCGGAAGGCGCGGATCTCACCGGTGGCGACGGCGTGCGCGGGCGAGTCCGCGAACCCGACCCTGCTGTCGGGGCCGACGGCGGCGCCGACGTCGATGCGGCCGAACCCGGACACCGGGTTGGGCCCGGCGGGCACCTCCCCGGGGTACTGGCCGGGGATCGGGACCGCGCCGTTGACCAAGAGCGCCTTGAGGAGCGCGCCGGAGGGGCGGCGGCCGTCCTCGACGTGCCCGGCGTCGGCGAGGCGCTGGCGCACGAGCGCGGCGGCCCCGGCGACGAGCGGCGTGGCCATGCTGGTGCCGCCGCTCCAGCAGTACTTGTCGCGCAGCGGGTGCCCTTCGGGGAGGCGTCCCCAGAGGGGCTCGCCGTCGCCGTCGTAGACCGAGGAGAGGAGCGAGAGGACGTTGGTGCCGGGGGCCACGACGTCGGGTTTGATGCGCAGGTCGTCGGTGGGGCCGCGGGACGAGAACGCGGCCATGCCGTCGGTGTTGTCGGAGACGTGCCTGGCGGCGCCGAGCTTCGGGTAGCTCGACCAGTCGCTCCAGTTCCGGTCGAGGCCGGGCGCCGGGTCGGACCCGGCGGGGCGGTCGTTCTCGGTGGCGCCCACGGTGAGGCAGTTCTTGGCGGTGCCGGGCGAGCCCATGGAGTCGCGGTCGATCTGGCCGTCGCTGTCGACGTCCTCGCCGTCGTTCCCGGCGGCGAAGAGCACGAGCATGTCGGGGTGCTCCCAGGTGAAGGCGTCCACGGCGCGGGCGTTCTGGCTGTACTCCCCCGCGAGCGGCGCGCCCCACGAGTTCGTGTGGACGCGGGCGCCCGCGGCGTAGGCCTCGGCGAACAGCTCGGCGATGTCGCCGGGGATGCCGTAGAGCCCGGAAGCCGGCGGGGGCCAGGGGAACGTGAAGGGCTGGAGGCCGGAGGCGGCGAGTTCGGCGCGGGACTTCCACCGGATCGTCTGGTTCACCGCTTGAAAAAAGACCTGCGCGGCGGGGGCGGTCCCGGCCGGGACGGGCCCGGCTCCCGCGAGGCGGGCCGCTTCGCCGTTGCCGAGGACGGAGCCGGTGACGTGCGTGCCGTGGCCGGACTCGACGTCGGCGGGGCCGTCGTCGTGGGCGGGCGGGTCGTTCGTGAAGGGCGCGAGGACTGAGCGCGTGGGCCAGGAGGTGATCCCGGCGACGCGGCCGCGCACGTCGGGGTGGAGGGTCTCGGGGTCGCCGTTGTCGAGCCCGGAGTCCGCGATGCCGACGATCTGCCCGGTCCCGGTGAGCCCGACGGCCTCGGCGACGGCGGGCACGCCCATGACGGCCGCGGCGCGGTCGTTGCTGGTCTGCGAGAACGCGTACGGCACGATCGCCTGCACTCCTTGGAGGTCGGCGAGGTCGGCGATGACGGTGCGGGGCAGGCTCGCGACGACGGAGGAGGGCAGCACGGTGAGCACGGTGCCGCCGGACTCGCGGATGCGGCGCACGAGCGCGCCGGAGTCCTCGCCGGGGAAGACGGAGACCTCGACCATCTGGAGGGCGTCGTCGGTGAACGCGTCGGCGTCGACGGCGGCGAGGTAGGCGGCGTCGAGGTCGCGGCGGGGCCGCGGGTGGAGTTTCGGCGAGACCTTCATGGCGGGCCGGTACGGGGTGACCTCCTCGACCCGCGGGAGGTCACGGATCGCCTGCACGCGTTCGGGAAGCGCGCCGACGAGGAGCGTGAACCCGGAGAGGCTGCCGTGGATCTCGGCGCCCGCGTCGGTGAGCTCGCCGAGCCAGTCGGCGGTGGGCGGGCCGATGAGCTTGACGAGCCAGTAGGCGGTGCGGCCGGGCTCGGGCTCGATCGCGGCGGTCTCCTGCGCGTCCACCGCGGCGGCGAACTGGAAGGAGGCGCCCGCGGTCTGGACGGGCTGCTCGGGGAGCGGCGCGGTCTCGACGCCGCGGTCGGCGAGGTCGCGGGCCTGGCCCGAGGTGGACGTGACGAGCAGGGAGTCGGGGTATTCGGCGAGGACTTCGACCCCGGTGTCGCGCACCGCGTCGCGGTCGCCGGGGGTGCGCAGGGTGACGAGGAGCTTCGGCATGGGTGCCTTCTTCCGGAGGGGAGCGCCGGGTGGCCGTCTCCTCAGGCTACGCGGAGGCGGTGACGGCGTGGGTGCGCTGCGTATCCGCCGAACGGCTGAAACCGGCGGCCGCGTGCGCGGGGAGGGCCCGCTCGGTGCGCAGCAGGAGGAGCCCGCCCGCGAGGACCGCGGCGGCGAGGACGGCCCACAGCTGCCACGTCCCGGCGTCGAGGAGCAGTCCGAGGACCAGGGGCGCGACGGTGCGGCACAGCGACCACGACAGCTGGTAGACCGCGAGGTAGCGGCCGCGGACGTGGTCGCGGGCGGCCTGCACGGAGAGGCTCTGCGCGGGCGCGGAGTGGATGAGCTCCCCTGCGGTGTAGACGATCGCGACGATGAGGACCGCGACGATGCCGCCGCCGAGGGCGGGCAGTGTTGCGAAGGCCGCGAAGGAGAGGGCGAAGACGGCGGTGCCGAGCGCGGCGCCGCGGGCGCGGCGGGCCCGGGCCATGGCGCGGGCGACGGGCACGCCGAGGACGGCGACGAGCGCGGTGTTCACGGCGAACACGCCGCCCGCCAGCGCGCCGGGGAGGCCGACGTCGCGGGTGAGGAACACGGGCAGGGCGATGGCCTGCGCGGTGTAGCCGAAGCCGATGAGGAAGTTCGCGGCGGTGATCGCGAGGTAGGGCCGGTCGGCGAGGACTTCGCGGTAGCCGCCGCGGGCTTCGCGGGGCGCGGCGGTGACGCGGCGTCGGACCGGGATGGTGGTGACGGTGAGCGCGGCCGCGGCGCAGGCGGCGGCGAGGAGCGCGGCGGCGGCGAAGAAGCCGGCGTCGCCGTCGACGGCGAGCATCCCGGCGGCGGCGAGGGCCCCGAATCCCATGCCGCCGTTGCGCAGGCTCCGGTCCCAGGCGAGGAGCCGGTCGCGTTCCGCGCCTTCGGCCATGTCGCCGATGAGGGACTGCTGGCTGGGCGGGGCGGCCCACATGGCGACGGCCACGACGAGCGCGACGGCGAGGAACGCGGGGTAGGAGTGGGCGAGGGGGTAGAGCGCGAAGCCGATGGCGCGCAGGGCGAGCGCGGCGGCGTAGACGCGTTTGCCGCCGAAGCGGTCGACGAGGGCGCCGACGGCGGGCATGGAGGCGAGCGCGCCGAGCCCGGCGAGGGTGAGGCCGGTGCCGATGGCGGTGAGGGTGAGTCCGGTGAGGGCGTGGACGAAGAGCATGGTGAGGGGCACGTAGACCCCTTGGCCGAGGGCGTCGGTGAAGCTCGCGGCGATGAACCGGCGGCGGGCCGGCACTGAGGGGCTTGCGGAGTTGTCTTCCATGGAAGACATTTTATCTTCCTTGGAAGGTAGAATGCAAGCCATGCCGAACGACAGGAACGACGCCGTCGCCGACATGGTCGGCCAGTGGCACCGCGAGCGCCCCGACCTCGACGCCTCCCCGATGCTGGTGGTGGGCCGCCTGTTCCGCCTCGCCGACGGCTTCGATCGGGAGCTGCGCCCGCCCTTCGCCGAGGCCGGGCTCGGCAACGGCGACTTCGACGTCCTCGCGGCGCTGCGCCGCTCCGGCGAGCCGTACGCGCTCTCCGCGGGCGACCTCTCGCGCACGGTCCTCGTCACCACCGGCGCGATCACCAAGCGCGTCGACAGGCTCGAAGCAAAGGGCCTCGTGGAGCGGTCGGTGGCCGACGAGGACGCGCGCGGGCGCCAGATCTCCTTGACGCGCAAGGGGAAGGAGATGACCGACCGGCTCATGGGCGTGCACCTCGCGAACCAGGCGCGGCTCCTGGAGCCGCTCACCGCCGCCGAGCGGCAGACCCTCGCCGGGCTCCTCGCGAAGCTCGCGCAAGCGGCCGGATAAGGCGGCACGGAGCCGCTCGGCGAGGCGCCGCAGCTCCTCTCGGAGCTCCTGGGGCGCTTCGACGCTGAATGGCAGGCCGAGCCCGGCGGTGAACCGCGCCAGGTCCTCCAGGGAGTCGCTGCCGGTCTCCCACAGGCACGCGTCCGCCCCGGCCGCTTCGAGCACGCCGCTCCCGATCGGCAGCCGCTCGGCGGCGGCCTCCAGCGGCACGTGGAACCGGACGCGGGCCCGGTGCTCCCAGGCGGTGCGCCCGATTCCCTTGAGCACGTGGTCGACCGCGCCCTCCGGGGGCTCGCGCGGGGCGAACCGGGGGCCGTTGGGAATCCGGGGCCGGATGCGGTCGGCCCGGAACGTGCGCCAGTCCCTGCGGTCGACGTCCCAGGCGAGGAGGTACCAGCGCCGCCCGGTGTACACGAGGCGGTGCGGCTCCGCGCGCCGCCGCGTCTCCTCCCCCGCCCGGTCGAGATAGTCGAAGCGCAGCTGCTCGCACCGGTGCGCGGCCTCCGCGATCGAAGTGAGCACCTCGGCGTCCACCGCGGGGCCCGCCGCGGTCGCCGCGGCCGTGGCCGACCGCAGCACCTCGATGCGCCGCCGCAGCCGCGAGGGCATCGTCTGCTCCAGCTTCGCGAGCGCCCGCAGCGAGGTCTCCTCGATGCCCGCCACCGATCCCGACGCCGCCGCGCGCAGCCCCAGGGCGACCGCCACGGCCTCCTCGTCGTCCAGCAGCAGCGGCGGCAGCTCGCTGCCCGCTTCGAGCCGGTACCCGCCCGCGCTCCCGGTGGTGGAGGCGACCCGGTACCCGAGCTGCCGCAGCTTGTCGACGTCGGCGCGCACGGTCCGCGTCGACACGCCGAGCCGTTCGGCGAGGTCGGGCCCGGTCCGGTCGCGGCGGGCCTGGAGGAGGGCGAGGAGGCGCAGCAGGCGCGCGGAGGTCTCCAGCATTCCCGGATTCTCGCACGCATTGCGGAAGCTGGTCTTCCGCAATAGGCCATAGCGTGGGGTGCAACGACAACGAAGGAGCACCAATGCTGCGGGGATTCGCCACCATCACCTACTTCGCCGAGGACCTGGAGGCCGCGAAGGCCTGGTACGCCGAGCTGCTCGGCTTCGGGCCCTACTTCGAGGTCCCGGGCGGGTACGCCGAGTTCCGGATCGGCGACCACAGCCAGGAGCTGGGGATCATCGCCGGGGCCTGGGCGCCCCACGAGCCGCGGCCCGGCGGCGCCATCGCGTACTGGCACGTCGACGACCTCGACGCGGCGATCGAGCGGCTCACCACCTTGGGCGCCAAGGAGTACGAGCCGCGGAAGGTCCGCGGGGAGGGCTTCGAGACCGCCTCGTTCACCGACCCGTTCGGGAACGTCCTCGGCGTCATGTTCAACCAGCACTACCTCGACGTCCTTGCGGGAGAGGCGAAGTGACGCCCCTGGAGTTCGCGGACCGCGCCGCGTGGGAGGACTGGCTCGAAGCGCACCACGCGGACGGGACCGAGGCGTGGCTGCGGATCGGCAAGCGCCGCACGGCCCTCGCGCTCGTCCGCATCGAGGAGGCGCTCGACGCGGCCCTGTGCTTCGGCTGGATCGACGGGCAGCGCAAGGCCTTCGACGCCGACTCGTTCCTCCAGCGGTACACCCCGCGGCGGCCCGCCGGCGCCTGGTCGCAGGTCAACCGCGCCAAGATCGAGGCGCTCACGGCCGCGGGCCGGATGCGCCCGGCGGGCCTCGCGCGGGTCGCGGAGGCGAAGGCCGACGGCCGGTGGGCGGCGGCGTACGAGCCGCAGTCCACGGCCGCCGTCCCGCCCGAGCTGACCGCGGCGCTCGACCCGGCCGCCGCGGCGGCGTTCGACGCGCTCCCCCGGAGCGAGCGGTACACGCTCATGCTCCCGCTGCTCCAGGCCCGCACCGCGGCCTCGCGGGCGCGGATCGCGGCCCGCATCGCCGCATCGCTGGGGGCGGCGGCGCCGCGACGCGACTGAGCGGGAATGATGGCCGGGTCCGCTAAGGAGGCGCTTCATGGACCGCACGGGCCCGGCCGTACCCCAGACCACGATCTTCACCGTCATGTCGGCGCTGGCGCTAGAGCACCGCGCCGTGAACCTCGGGCAGGGCTTCCCCGACGAGTCGGGTCCGGCCCGCGTGATCGAGGCCGCGGCGGCCGCGATGCGGGAGGGCCGCAACCAGTACCCGCCGCTCGCGGGCGTGCCCGAGCTGCGCGAGGCGATCGCGGCGCACCAGCGGCACTGGTACGGGCTCGAACCGGATGTCAACGACGGGGTCGTGGTGACCGCGGGGGCCACGGAGGCCGTCGCGGCGGCGATGCTCGCGTTCGTGCGGCCCGGCGACGAGGTCGTGGCGATGGAGCCGTTCTACGACTCGTACAAGGCGTCGGTGGAGCTGGCGGGCGGCACGATCGTGCCATGGCGCCTGGAGGCCCCCGCGTTCCGTCCGGACCTGATGCGGCTCAAGGAGATCGTCACGGACCGGACCCGGGTGCTGCTGCTGAACTCGCCGCACAACCCGACCGGGACGGTCCTCGACCGCGCCGAGCTGGAGGCCGTGGCGCGCGTCGCCGCGGAGCGGGACCTGCTGGTGGTCACCGACGAGGTGTACGAGCACCTGGTGTTCGACGGCCTCGCGCATGTGCCGTTCGCGTCGCTGCCGGGCATGTGGGAGCGGACGGTGAGCATCGGGTCGGCCGGGAAGACGTTCTCGGTGACGGGTTGGAAGATCGGCTGGGCGACCGGCCCCGCGGACCTGGTCGGGCGGCTCAAGGGCGTCAAGCAGTACCTGACGTTCGCGTCGGGCACGCCGTTCCAGTACGGGATCGCCGAAGCGCTCGCGTCGGGCCCGGTGTTCTACGAGGAGTACGTCGCCGACTATGCGGAGCGGCGCGACCTGCTCGCGTCGGGGCTCGCCGACCTCGGGTTCACCGTGCACCGCCCGCAGGGCACCTACTTCGTGACGGCCGGCGCCGCGCCGCTCGGGTACGCGGACGGCCTGGCGTTCTGCCTGGAGCTGCCCGAGCGGTGCGGGGTCGTGGCGATCCCCAACCAGGTGTTCTACGCGGACCCCGCGGCGCCGCGGCCGGAGGTCCGCTTCACGTTCTGCAAGCCGCGGGAGGTCCTCGAAGAGGGCCTCAAGCGGCTGCGGGACGGCCTGCCTAGATGATCGTCGACAGGATCACGAAGAAGATGACGAACAGGATGATGACGGCCGCGCCGGTCACGAGGACGGCCGGCTCCTGCGTCAGCGGGCGCTTCGCGGGCTGCTGCTGGTAGACCGGCTGCGGCTGCGGCGCGGGCTGGTAGTTCGTCTGCGGCGGCAGCATCTGCGGCGGGGCCTGCGGGGCCTGCATCGACGGCGCCTGCATGGGCGGGCGCGGCACCGAGTGCCCGGCGGGCGAGACGGGCCCGCCGGAGGTCGGCCGGGTCAGCGGCTGGTCGGCCGGGGCCGGGCCGGAGGCGGCGCGCACGGCGCCTTCGACGACGACGGTCTCCGGCTGCTCGAACGTCTGCGGCGGCACGCCCAGCTTCGAGTGGATGAGCTGGGAGATCATCGGGATGCGCGAGGAGCCGCCGACGAGGAAGATCCCGACGAGGTCGGCGGGGTTCATGCGCGCGGCGCTGATGGCCCGCTGGAGGCAGTCCACGGTCCGCTCCAGCGGCGGGCGGGCGATGTCCTCGAACTCGGCGCGCGTCAGGTGCGCGTCGACTTCGAGCGCGGGCAGGTGGATGTCGGCGCTCGCGGTGCGCGAGAGCGTCTCCTTGGCGCCGCGCACGTCCTCGTAGAGCATGCGGCGGTAGCGGCGGTCGCGGTCGTCGGCCGGGCTCAGGAGCCGCTGCCAGTCGGCCGCGTGGGACGCGCCGTAGGTCTTGCCGAGGTGCTCGACGATCCCGTGGTCGAAGTCGAGGCCGCCGATGTCGCCGACGCCCTCTTCGGCGAGGACCTCGAAGCCGGTCTGGGTGCGGCGCACGACGGTGGCGTCGAACGTGCCGCCGCCGAGGTCGTAGATCGCGAGCGAGCGCCCGGGCGGGACGGCGGTGCCGAGCACCGACGTGAAGTAGGAGGCCGCGGCCACCGGCTCGGGGATGAGCTGCGGGGCGGGGAGCCCGGCGAGGCGCGCCGAGTCCACGAGGATCGCGCGGCGCCGCTCGCCCCAGCGGGCGGGGTGGGTGAGCCGGACCTGGCCGGGCATCTGGCCGGCCTGGCGCTGCGCCTCCAGGGCCACCTGCTGGAGCACGTACGCGAACACCTGCGGCACCGGGATCTCGGAGGTGCCGAGGAACAGCGAGCCGTCGTCGATGCGGCGCTTCGGGTTCGAACAGCAGGGGGCGTACGCGTCCGTCGGCCGAGCGGAGCACGGCGACGGTGTTCGAGGTTCCGAAGTCGATTCCAAGCACGTGCATGTGAGAACTCCTTGTCTGGTGCACACCTTACTGTGCGCGTCCCCGCCGGATGCGACCCGTTCGAGTTCACCAGTCGCTCACGCACCGTTCGCACCGCATTCTCCCCGGCTGCGAGCGGCATCTCACGTGCTCGCCCGCGCGGATCGGGGCCCGTGTTGTGTCACACTTCAAGGGGACGCCCGTGGCGGCCGCGGCCGCGCCGGGCCACACTTGGGGGTCCGCGTCGGAACGGCTGCATCAGCGGACGGCGGTGCCGGGAAGGATCCGGCCAGGTCCCGGCGTTGTACGAAGCGAAAGCCCCCCGATTCGGCGTGATCGGCGGGGCGCGCAAGCAGCGGGGGCCGACCGGTCCGGCTGCGAGGGTCAGGGCAAGTGCTCAAAGGAAGTGCAGGGGAACATGGGCGACAGAATGCTGAGGGGCTCCCGTCTCGGCGCCGTCAGCTACGAATCGGACCGCAACACGGAGCTGGCGCCCCGCCAGACCCGTGATTACGTCTGCCCGCAGGGCCACCGCTTCGAGGTGCCCTTCGCAGTCGAAGCGGAGATCCCGCTCACGTGGGAGTGCCGCCTGGACGGGACGACGGCCAAGCTCGTCGACGGCGAGGAGCCGGAGACGAAGAAGGTCAAGCCGCCGCGTACCCACTGGGACATGCTGCTGGAGCGCCGTTCGATGGAGGAGCTCGAAGAGATCCTCGACGAGCGCCTTCAGGAGATGCGCGCCCGCCGCGGCGAGCGCTAAGTCAGCGAGGCTCACGGACCCTGGTCGATCGACCGGGGTCCGTTGTCGTACCGCTTGGGCTCGTCGTCCGGGAACGGCGTGTCCGCGTAGTCCCGCTCCTCGACCACCTCGCCGTCGATGACGTCCCCGCCGAAGCGCATCACGGGCGTGCGGGCCGCGATCCAGCGCCCCAGGCCCCGGAACAGGAACCGGGTCGGCGGGAACAGCAGGAGCAGGCCGATGAGGTCGGTGACGAAGCCCGGGATGATGAGGCAGAACGCGCCCGCGAGCGCATACCCGTTGGGGAGTTCGCGGGACGGGTCGCCGCCGGAGTTCAGGTAGTCGCGGGCGGCCCGGAAGGACTTCGCGCCGACGTACTGGATGAGCGCGATCCCGAGGAAGGTCGTGCCGATGAAGATCATCAGGGTGTACGCGAAGCCGATGAGGTAGGCCAGCCCGAAGAAGGCGGCGGCCTCGGCGACGATCCACACCGCCAGCGCGAGCCTGACGGCGAACGGGGCCCGTTTCGGTGCCTGCGGCGGCTGCTGGTGCGTCACTCCTCGATTCTGCCACGCGTGAAGGCGCGCCGCAGTTGCCGTGCGCGGTGGGCGAACCCCCACACGGTGACGTTCCACAGGGCCTCGATCGTGATGGCGCCGTTCATCTTCGACGCCCCGGCGCGCCGCTCGGTGAACACGATCGGGATTTCGCTGATGGTGAAACCGGCCTTGACGGCCCGCCACGTGAGGTCGATCTGGAAGCAGTACCCCACGGAGTTGACGGTGTCGAGTTCGAGCTTCTGGAGCGCGTCGAGGCGGTAGGCGCGATATCCGGCGGTGACGTCCTGGACGCGCAGGCCGAGCATCGCGCGCGTGTAGATCCCGGCGCAGCGGGAGAGCGCGA
The DNA here is from genome assembly GCF_037034145.1 of Glycomyces sp. MUSA5-2. Lineage (NCBI taxonomy): Bacteria > Bacillati > Actinomycetota > Actinomycetes > Glycomycetales > Glycomycetaceae > Glycomyces > Glycomyces sp. MUSA5-2. The sequence goes on along the minus strand of NZ_JBAGKG010000007.1, from coordinate 39,164 downwards.
GCCGGTGGAGCGCCCAGTTGCGCACGGACCCGCCGGGGATGTACCGGGACCCGATGGAGAGTTCGGCGCCTTCGGCGATGGCGTCGAGGAGCCGCGGCAGGTCGGCGGGGTCGTGGGAGCCGTCGGCGTCCATCTCGACGACGACGCGGTAGCCGCGCTCGGCGGCCCACGCGAACGCGGCGAGGTAGGCGGCGCCGAGGCCCTGCTTCTCGGCCCGGTGGAGGACGTGGACTCGGGATTCGCGTTCGGCGATGGCGTCGGCGATCTCGCCGGTCCCGTCGGGCGAGCTGTCGTCGACGACGAGCACGTCGATGCCGGGGCAGCCGTCGAGGGCGGCCCGGACGGCGGTCTCGATGTTGTCGCGCTCGTTGTACGTCGGGATCGCGACGACGGCCGGACCGGCATCGCTGCCGGGGGTGTTCCGGTCCGGGTTCTGGGACATGGCGTCGGCTTTCTAGACCTGGCCGCGGCGGTGCCGGATGTTGATGGCGATTGCGCAGGCCAGTGCCACCAGTGCCGCTCCGGTGAGGACCGCTTCAGGCAGGATACCCACTACAGTGGCGGGAGTCGAGGCGTCCGAGAGCGTCAGGTCCGACTGGATGACGGCGGCGGTGTTGAACTCCGTGGCCTGCGAGACCGCTCCGGTGTGGTCGGTGAACGCGGAGACGCCCACGGTGGAGGCCATGAGGCCGTCGCGGCCGTGCTCGATGGACCTGATCTGGACCATCGCGAGCTGCTGCTGCGCCTCGTTGGTGTCGAAGGTGGCGTTGTTGGTCTGCACGACCATGAGCTGCGCTCCGTTGAGGACGGAGTCGCGGGTCTCGGCGTCGAAGGCGATCTCGAAGCAGATGAGCCCGGTGATCTCCGCGCCGTCGACGGGGATCACGCCGTCGCTCTCCCCCGCTTCGAATCCGGCGACGCTGTCGAGGCCCTCGGACATGCGCGGGTCGATCCACCCGGCGACGGTGGAGAAGAAGTCCTTGTAGGGCACGAATTCGGCGAACGGCACCGGGTGGCGCTTGGAGTACATGTGGACGGGCCCGTCCTCGGGGTCCCACACGATGCTCATGTTGGAGACGGTGCCGTCGTCGTTGTGGACGATGCCGCCGAGGACGATCGGCGCGCCGATCGCGGCTGCGGCGAGGCTGATCTCGTCGTAGGCGTCCTGGTTCTCGATCGGGTCGATGTCGGAGGCGTTCTCGGGCCACACGACGAGGTCGGGCCGCTCGGCGCGGCCCTCGTTGACGGCGTCGGCGAGATCGAGGGTGGCCTGCACGTGGTTGTCGAGCACGGCGCGGCGCTGCTCGTTGAAGCCCAGGCCCAGGCGCGGGACGTTGCCTTGGACGACGGCGACGTTGACGGTCTCCCCCGCGGGCGCGGTGGTCCCGATCGGAAGCGCGAGCGGCGCGATGGTGGCGACGGCGGCCGCGGCGACGAACGCGGCGGCCTTGCGGATGCCGCCGAGGCGGCGCGTCACGACCGCGTACCCGGCGACGAGGAGGAACCCGCCGGTGAGCGCCACGAGGAAGCTGAGGAGCGGCGCGCCGCCGAGCCAGGCGGCGGCCGCAGTGGGAGCGTCCGCCTGGCTGAACGCGAGGCGGGCCCAGGGGAAGCCGCCGAAGGGCTGGCGGTCGCGCAGCGCCTCCTGGGCGACCCAGGCGACGCCGGTGAGCGGGGCCCAGGTCCAGCGGTGGCGGTCGATGAGGCGCGAGCAGACGGCGAGCCCGGCGCCGAGGATGCCGGTGCCGAGCGCTTCGAGCGCGGACAGGAAGATCCAGGGCCACTGGCCGACCTGCGTCGAGGACCAGGCCAGGAGCGGCATGAAGAACGCCATGCCGTACACGAAGCCGACGCCGAGGCCGCCGCGCAGGCGCCTGCGGTGGACGGCCGCGCCGAACCCGGCGACCGAGACGGCCGCGAGCGGCCAGGCCCCGTAGGGCGGGAACGCGAGGACGGCGAGGAGGCCGGAGGCGATCGCGAGGACGAGCGCGGCGGGGAGGCTCAGGCGGCGCCCGAGCGGCGAGTCGACCAGGAGGAGGCCGCGGCGGGCCTTGACGGGCTGCGGCGCGGGGGCGTCCTCCGAGGGAGGCGCGTCGCGGTCGTCGTCGATCACGGTGCTCAAGAAGGGCGCTCCTCGCTCGTGCGCTGGCCTGGGATGCGACCGGCGCGAGCGGAATTCGCGCCCGGTGGGGCTCTAGCGTACTGCGGACACGGCAAAGGGGCGTAGCTGTGTCCGGCTACGCCCCTCGCACGGGTTTCTCCCAGTCCCTGTACGGCCGGTGTCCCCTGCCGCGTTCACCGGTGATCTTCGGACCAACTCGCACCCGTCTGGCTGAGCGTCTACGAGCTGTTGTCTAGGGATCACCTGCATCCGCCGCGGGTCCACCACCGGCGACCGGCCCGCCTTCCTCCGCCGACCCCCGCGATCTGGACCTGGCCGCCGGTGACAGTGCGGCCGCGCTGTCACCTTGTCCAGTCTGCGTGGGAGCAAAGCAAGTCGAGTCGCCCCCGACGTTCGGCGGGCCACCGTTTCAGGTCGTCCGCCGAGGACCAGACCACCGTAAGCCAAACAGCGCCGAGGGCGTCGACCGGGTCGGAATTTTGGTCCAGCAATTTTTCTCGCGTCAGCACCGCCGCAAGCGCAGTGCCAGGTCAGGCGCGCGTGTACACGAGCGATCCTTCGGCGACCGTGAGGCGGCACTCCGGCTCGGGGGCATCGGGATCACTCAAGTCGGGGAGACCGGTCCCGGTGAGGTCCCACACTGTGAAGTTCGCTCGGGTGTTCGGGACGAGCGACCCGGAGTCGTCGATCCCCAGGGCCCTCCAGCCGCCTCTGGTGGCCGCCGCGAACGCCGCGGCCATCGGGAGCCGCGACACCGGGTTCCAGTGCCGCACGGCGGCCCTCACACCGCCCCACGGGTCCAGTGCGGTCACCGGCGAGTCGGATCCGAACGCCAGCGGCACGCCGACCCCGGCGAGCCGCGAGAGCGGGTTCGCCGCCAGCGCCCGGTCGCGCCCGAGCCGGGCCGCGTACATGCCGTCGGGGCCGCCCCAGGCGGCGTCGAACGCGGGCTGCACGGACGCGTGGACGCCGTGGTGGACCATCCGGGCGATGAGCTGCGCGTCCAGCAGCTCGGCGTGCTCGATGCGGTGGCGGGCGTGCCGCACGGCGTCGAGCCCGATCTCCGCTTCGACCCGGTCGAGGCCGTCCAGGACGGCCGCGATGGCGCCGTCCCCGATGGCGTGGAATGCGGCGGAAAGCCCGAAACGATGGGCATCGCGAAGATGAGCCGCAACGTCAGAGGCGGTCAGATACTGCGCCCCGAGGGTGTCCTCGTCGGCGTACGGCGTGCGGAGGAACGCCGTCCGGGCCCCCAGGGACCCGTCCGCGGAGAGGTCGCCGCCGCTGCCGTGGGCGCCGAGGTCGCGGGCCTTCTCGGTGGCCCGCAGCTCGCCCCACCAGCCGTAGACGGCGGGGTTCCCGGGATCGCGGCCCAGTTTCACGAGACCCGAGAACTCGGCCTCGGTGAGCGGGTCGGCGTCGTTCGGGATCGCCATCTCGGCGATCGCGGCGATGCCGAGGCTCGCGGCATGGGTCAGCCCGGCCTGGGCGATCGCGAGGCGCTGGCTGAGCGGGACGGCCGCGTTCAGGGTGGCGCGGGCGGCGCGGTGGGCGGCGCGGGTGAGGAGCCCGGACGGGTCGTAGCCGTCGAGGGCGGCGAGCTCGGGGTGCTCGGCGAGGAGCCGGGGCGCGGCGACGCCGGTGTGGCCGCAGGTCCGCGACAGGTACGCGAGGCGGCCTCCGGCGGCCTTGCCGAGGGCCTCGGAGGTGAGCGGCGCGGGGTCGTCCCAGGCGGTCTCGTCCCAGCCGTGGGCGAGGACGATCCCGTCCGCGGGCAGGCTCGCGGCGAAGCTGTCGACGCGTTCGAGGACGACGGCCGCCGAGGGAAGCCCGGCGAGGTGCAGGCCGATGAGTGCGGCCCCGGTGCCGGTGAGGTGGACGTGCGAGTCCACGAACGCCGGGGCCGCCAGGCCCCCTTCGAGGTCGACGGTGCGGTCGGCGGCGGGCGCGTCGGTCTCGTCGCCGATCCAGGCGATCCTGTCGCCGTCGGTGAGCAGGGCGGTCGCGGCCGGGTGGGTCGGGCTCAGGACCCGCCCGCCGCGCCACAGTGTCCGTTCCGAGGTTCGCTCGGTGCTGTCGAGGAGGCTCATGCCCCCAATGATGTCAGTCCGCCGGGTGGAGGACGCGGTGGAGGAAGCTGCGCGCCCGCTCCGTCTGCGGGTTCGCGAGGACTTCCGAGGGCGGCCCCTGCTCGACGATGACGCCGCCGTCGAGGAACAGGACCCGGTCGGCGACCTCCCGCGCGAAGCCCATCTCGTGGGTGACCACGAGCATCGTCATCCCTTCGGCCGCAAGGCCCTTCATGACGGCGAGGACCTCGCCGACGATCTCGGGGTCGAGGGCGCTGGTGGGCTCGTCGAAGAGCATGAGCCGGGGTTCGACGGCCAGCGCGCGGGCGATGGCGACGCGCTGCTGCTGCCCGCCAGAGAGCTGCGCGGGCTTGGCCTTCTCCTTGCCTTCGATGCCGACCTCGGCGAGCAGGCGCCGCGCCGTCTCGACCGCTTCGGCCTTGGGGGTCTTGCAGACGCGCCGCTGGGGGATGACGAGGTTGTCGAGGATCGTCATGTGGCTGAACAGGTTGAACTGCTGGAACACCATGCCGATGTCGCGGCGGGCGAGGTCCAGGTCCGCGTCGGGCCCGGTCATGTCGTGGCCGGCGGCCTCGATGGTCCCCTCAGTCGGCTCTTCAAGGAGGTTGACGCAGCGGAGCAGCGTGGACTTGCCGGACCCGGAGGGCCCGATGAGGCACACGACCTCCCCTTCCTCGATCTCCAGGTCGATGCCGCGCAGGACCTCGTTGTCGCCGAAGCGCTTGTGCAGTCCTTCGACCTTGACGATGGGCGCGTTCACCGGTGGTCCTCCCGGTTCTCAAGGCGGCGGGCCAGGAGGCCCAGCGGGATCGTCAGCAGGAGGTAGAGCAGGCCGCCGACGAGCAGCGGGGTGGCGTTGGCGGTGTCGGTGAGCTCGTTGCGGGCGAACTTCGACAGCTCCATGGTTGCGGTGGTGACGCCGAGGACGAACACGAGCGAGGAGTCCTTGGTGAGCATGACGAGCTCGTTCGTCAGCGGCGGCACCACGATCCGCAGCGCCTGCGGGAGCACGACGGTGACCATGGTGCGGGTGCGGCTCATGCCGAGCGACCTGGCGGCCTCCACCTGGCCCTTGGGGACGGCCTGGATGCCGGCGCGCACCGATTCGGCGATGTACGCGGAGGAGGTGAGGCCCAGGCCGATGGCGACCTGCCCGTAGACGCCGCCGGGGTACTGGATGCCCGGGAACGCCTGCGGGACGCCGAAGCCGACGAGGAACAGCACGAGCAGCGCGGGCAGGCCGCGGAAGACCTCGACGTACACGACCGCGAACCAGCGGTAGGGCGCGAACTCGGAGACGCGCATGAGCGCGATCGGCACGCCGACGACCATGCCGAAGGCGAACGCGAGCAGCGTGTAGACGATCGTGTTCCAGAACGAGGCCCACACCTCGGGGAACATGTCCGCGGCGATGTCGAGCTGGAAGAACGACTCGGCGATGCGGCTCCAGTCGGCGACGGCGGCGAGCACCGCCACGACGGCGACGATGACGGCGTACTGGACGCCGCGGGCGAGGCGGCGGCGCTGCCGGGCCGTCATGCGGCTCCGGGCGGGCGCGGCGTCGGTGGTGGCGGCGTCCACTACTGGTCGAGGTCCCCGGTGTACGGCTCGCCGATCCACTTCTCGTACAGCTCGGCGTAGGTGCCGTCGGCGAAGATCTCGTCGAGCATGGTGTTGACCTCGTCGAGCAGCTCGGTGTCGTCCTTCTGGACGGCGAAGCCGTAGTGCTCGGCGGTCTCGATGGTCTGCACCAGCTGGAGGTCGCTGGCGGTCTCGATCATCTCGTTCCAGGTGGCGAGGTCGGCGATGGAGGCCCCGACGGCCCCGGTCGAGAGCGCGGACGCGATGTCGCCCATGGACTCGAAGGCCCGCACTTCGAAGCCGTACTGCTCGGCGTTGTCGTTCGCGTACGCCTCGCCGGTGGAGCCGGACTGGACGGCGACCTGGAGCCCGGAGAGGTCGTCGAGGCTCGCGACCGCGGAGCCGGTCGGCACGACGAGCGCCTGGTCCGCGCGGTAGTAGGCCTGGGACATGCCCATGGCGTCCTGCCGCTCCTCGGTGATCGAGAGCCCGGCGGCGGCGATATCGCAGGTCCCGGCGTTGAGGGCCTCGCCGGAGCTGATGGAGTCGAAGCTGATCTCGACCACTTCGACGGTCTGGTCGAGGCGGTCGGCGAGCCGGTTCATGAGGTCCATGTCGAAGCCCACGTACTCGTCGCCGTCCTTGTACTCGAACGGCGCGAAGGGGACGTTCGTGCAGACGGTGAGCGTGGAGTCGTCGTCCGATCCGGACGTGCAAGCGGCTGCGGCGAGCCCGGTCCCGATCAGGGCCAGGGCTGCCGCGGCGCGGCGGGTGTGCTTGTTCACCTGAAGGCTCCTATGCGTTTGCGGATTCGCCGATCATTCCGGTCGGATGCACCCATACTCATGCCACCTGGTCCGCAATGTGGCAGGTTTCGCAGTTCGGACCGGCCGAATCGCCGTTGGCGCGCGCTGTCATCCCGCCGTGAGAGAGTGGTCCGATGCTGATGCTCATCGACGCCGCGTCCCTGTGGTACCGCGCCTACTACGGGCTCCCCTCCTCGATCAAGGCCCCCGACGGGCGGCGCTCGGGCGCGGTGCGGGGCTTCTTCGACGGCCTGGCGGTCCTCGCCCGCCGCTTCTCCCCCACCGGCATGGTCTGCTGCCTCGAAGGCAACTGGCGCCCCGGCTGGCGCCTGGAGCAGCTCCCCGCCTACAAGGCCGAGCGGGCGAACCCCGACGGCTCCGAAGCCACCCCCGAGGGCCTCGACGACCAGGTCGCGGCCATCGAAGCGCTCCTCCCGGCCCTGGGCGTCGCCACCGCGACCCACCCCGAGTTCGAGGCCGACGACGTCATCGCCACCCTCGCCGCCCGCACCGCCGAACCGGTCCTCGTCGTCACCGGCGACCGCGACCTCTTCCAACTCGTCGACGACGACCGCGCCCGCCACGTCGTCTACCTCGCCAAGGGCATCTCGAAAGCGGAACTGTTCGACGGCGAGGCGGTCGCCACGAAATTCGGCGTCGCCCCCAGCCACTACGTCGACTTCGCCGTCCTCCGCGGCGACCCCTCCGACGGCCTCCCCGGCGTCAAGGGCATCGGCGCCAAAACCGCCGTCTCCCTCGTCAACACCTTCGGCGGCATCTCCGGCATCCGCGCCGCCGCGGCCGATCCCGCCTCCGACCTCCCGGCCCGCCAGCGCGCCGCCATCACCGACGCCGCCGACTACCTCGACCGCGCCGTCAAGGTCTCCTCGGTCGTATCCGACGTCGAGGTCCCCCTCACCGACGCCGCCCTGCCCACCGCACCGAAAGACCCCGCCCTCGTCGAAGCCCTCGCAGCAGAATGGAACGTCACCTCAGCCCTCACCCGCTTCCAAGAGGCCATCACCACACCCACCACCTGACCTCCCCCGCCCAGGTGACCGCCAAGCCCCGAATTGTCGGCCCCCCAGGGCACTGTCGAAAGCGGGGGCGCCACCGAACGCGAGATCCGCTCCCGTTCACCGCATGATCGCCGCCCACCCGAGGCGGCCGACCGGCCTCCCGGCCAAGAAAATGTCGGCCCCCGCAGGCACGCTTGCAAGCGGGGGCGACATTGAACGCGAGCGGGGCTCGCCTCCCTGGTCCTACACGTCGGCGACCACGCCGCGGCGGATCGCGTCCACCGCGTCGAACGCCGCATCAGCGAGCTTGTTCGAGGACTCCGTACCGAGGAACCGCGCGGCGGTCCCCATCTGGTGCAGCAGGTCCGCGGTGCGGCGGGCCCAGCGGACGAAGTCGCCGCCGGGCATCGGCCACGGGCCGTCGGCCGCGGCGAGCGCCTTCGAGAGCTCCTCGCCGCTGGTCCACCGGTAGATCGGCCACGCCAGCCCGAGCTGCGGCCGCGAGATCAGCGACAGGCCGCGCTGGTTCTCGGTGCGCCGGATCGCCTCCCACCGCCGCACGGTCTTCGCCACATGCTCGGTGATCTGCCCCGGCACGGCCACGAAGAACTCGTCCTCCTCGAACCGCGACTCGTAGATCACCGTCGAGGCCACCGCGGCCAGCGCCGCGGGTTCGAGCCCCTCCCAGATCCCGTCGCGCAGGCACTGCGCGACGAGCAGGTCGGTCTCCACGAACAGGTTCCGCAGCAGCCGCCCCGAATCCGTGACGGTCTCGCCTTCGAGGTACCCGAACTCGGTGAGCACCTCCCGCACGGCCGTGAACTGCCGCGCCAGCGAGTGCTCGCGCCGCTCGGAGCGGCGCCGCAAGGCGTCCTCCTCGCGCTTGAGCCGCGACCAGCGGGACGCGTGCACGGTGTGCTGCCCGGCGTCGGGGCAGGTGCGGCACGGGTGGTTCTTGACCTCTTCGCGCAGGCGCGCGATCTCGGGGGTCTCGGCGGCCCCGCCGCGGCGCGTCGGCCGCGAACGGTCCCTTGTGGCCTCGCGCAGGCTCGCCGCGAGGTCGTTGCGCGACCGCGGATCGCGCCGGTCGAAGCGCTTGTCGACGCGGATCTTCGTCACGACCTCCAGGCCGCCGTCGAACGCGGAGGTCTCCAGCGTCCCGGCCCACCCGTCGGCCGTGAGCACCGCCCACCGCGGGTCGTGGTGCCGCGAGCCGCCGGTGGGCCGCAGGAACACCGCCCACCCGGCGCGCTTGCCGCGCGAGATCCACACGACGTCGCCGGCGCGCAGCTCCTCCAGGCGGGTGCGGGCCTCGTCGCGTAGGGCGCCTTTGCGGCGCTTCTGGTTCGCGCGCTCGGCCTGCGAGAGCTCATGCGTCAGTTCGAAGTACGCGAGGAAGTCGCCCTTGTGGCACTCGGCGCCCTTCGCGGCCTCGGCGGCGCGGCGCCCGAGCGACCGGGCCTGCTCGGCGATGTGGACGGCCTCGGCGTCCGATTGGAACTGCGCGAACGAGGACGCCAGGACCTCTTGCGCGCGTTCGACTCCGGCCGCGCCGATGAGGTTCACGGCCATGTTGTACGACGGCGCGAACGAGGAGTTCAGCGGATAGGTGCGCTTGGACGCGAGCCCCGCGAGCTCCTTGGGCCGCACGTCCTCGGCCCACACGGTGACCGCGTGCCCCTCGACGTCGATGCCGCGGCGCCCGGCGCGCCCGGTGAGCTGCGTGTACTGGCCGGGCGTGAGCATGACGTGGTCGGAGCCGTCGTACTTGATGAGCCGCTCCAGGACCACCGACCGGGCGGGCATGTTGATGCCCAGCGCGAGCGTCTCGGTGGCGAACACCGCCTTGAGCAGGCCGCGCTCGAACAGCTTCTCGACGACCTCCTTGAACACCGGCAGCAGCCCGGCGTGGTGCGCGGCGATCCCGGCCGCGAGGCCCGCGAGCCACCGGTCGAAGCCGACCGCGTCGAGGTCGGCGGGGTCGATGTGGGCGACCGACGCGGTCGCGTAGTCGACGATCTCGTCGCGCTCGCGTCCGTCGGTGAGGCGGAGCCCTGCGCGCACGCATTCGTCTACGGCCGCATCGCATCCGGCGCGCGAGAAGATGAAGTAGATCGCGGGCAGCAGCGCGGCCTGGTCGAGCCGGGAGACGACCCGGCCGCGGTCCACATGGGGCCGTCCGCGGCGGCGACCGCCGCCCGCGCGCTCCCCGCGCTCGCGCATCCGCGCGTCCTTCTTCAGCAGCTCCTTGGAGACGTAGTCGGCGCCGGGCTCGAACAGGTCGAGCAGCGCGCCGCCGATCATCATGTGCTGCCACAGCGGGACCGGCCGCGTCTCGGAGACCACGACCTCGGTGGAGCCGCGCACGCTCTTGAGCCAGTCGCCGAACTCCTCCGCATTGGAGACCGTCGCCGACAGCGAGACGACCCGGACCTCCTGCGGGAGTTCGATGATGATCTCCTCCCACACCGCGCCGCGGAACCGGTCGGCGAGGTAGTGCACCTCGTCCATGACCACGTACCGCAGCCCCTGGAGGGTCGCCGAGCCCGCGTAGATCATGTTGCGCAGGACCTCGGTCGTCATCACGACGATCGGGGCCTCGCCGTTGACGACCGTGTCGCCGGTCAGGAGTCCGACGTTCTCGGCGCCGTGGGCCTCGACGAGGTCGTTGAACTTCTGGTTCGACAGCGCCTTGATCGGGGTCGTGTAGAAGCACTTCGCGCCCTCCGCGAGCGCGAGGTGGACCGCGAACTCCCCGACGACGGTCTTCCCGGCGCCGGTGGGCGCGCACACGAGGACGCCGTGCCCCGCTTCCAGGACGCGGCACGCCTGGACCTGGAAGTCGTCGAGCTCAAAGGAGTAGTCCCCCGCGAATGCCGCCAGCTGGGGCCACTGCCGACGCGCCTGAGCGGCGGCGTGGCGTTCGGCCGGGGAGCGGTCGTCGGCGTAAGGCACGTCGGCGTTAACCATGGTCCCAACACTAGTCTGCCGCCCCGACAAGAGCATCCCGGTAACGCGCCCGGCGCACCCGGCTGTGACGACGCCTACACGGCCGGGTATCGTCCCGGATGTGCACCGTGATTCCTCACCAGGAGACGACGATGCGGGACGCGGAGGGGTCGACGCGGTCCTGTTCGACTTCCACGGCACCTTGGCGCAGCTCGAACCCTTGACCAGGTCGGTCGCGCTGGCCGCGGACGCCTGCGGGAAGCAGCTCTCGCCGCTCGCGGTGACGGCCTTGGCCGACGCCATCGGCGCGCAGGGCTGGCTCGGTTCGGGCATGGAGCCGCGGGTGCGGCCGCACTTCGCCGAGGCGTGGGCGGAGCGGGACCTCGACGAGGACGCCCACCGCGAGGCGTTCACGGCGCTCGCGGCGCAGGCCCACGGCGTGTTCGACGGCCTCGCGGAGGCCCTCTACGACCGGCTCGCCTCCCCCGAAGGCTGGGTGGCGTTCGCCGACACGCTGGCGACCCTGGTGTCGCTCAAGGCCCAGGGGTATCCGATCGCGCTGGTGTCGAACATCGGCTTCGACGCGCGCCCGATCCTGCGGCGCCTGGGCATCGACCGGTTCATCGACGCGTGGGTGCTGTCCTACGAGGTCGGCTACTGCAAGCCGGACGAGAAGATCTTCTACTCCGCGTGCCATGCGCTGGACGTCGAGCCGGGCCGGGTGCTCATGGTCGGCGACACGATGGCCGACGCGGGCGCGGCCCGGGTCGGGGCGCGCTGCTACCTGCTGCCGCACGCCGAGGCGGGCCGGGCGGTGGGCCTGGACGCGGTCCTGCGGCTCGTCCGCGCGGGCTGCTAGGCGCTTCGAGAACTGCGAAAGGCCCCGGGTATCGACCCGGGGCCTTTCGCTATCGCGCTACCTGCGTCCCAACCGGACTCAGGTGATGTCGTCGTAGCCGTCGACGCGCCTGCCGAGCCGGTTGCGCCGGTCGTTCTCGGCCGGGTAGTCCTCGTCGTCGAGGCCGCCCGCGCGGATCGAGGTCGCCGCGTCGACATCGCTGGAGGAACCGATGTCGCTGGCCTCCTCGTCGTCCCAGTTCTCCTCGTCAGTGATGCCCTTGCGCTTGTCGTTGAGGTGGGCGATGATCAGCGCGAGTCCATAGAGGAAGAGCATGCAGATCGCCAGCGCCGTCATGCCGAACGGGTCGGGCGTGGGCGTGAAGATCGCGGTGAAGATGAAGCTCACGACGACCACGATGCGCCACCAGCCGCGCATCCGCTTGGCCGTGACGATGCCCATGACGTTGAGCATCAGCATGATCAGCGGGAACTCGAAGCCGACGCCGAAGACCACCATCACCGTGAGGTAGAAGTTGATGTACTCCTCTAGGTTCAGGGCGATCGTGAACCCGGTGCCCTCCTGGAGCACCATGATGAACTGGATGCCGTGGCTGACCACGAAGTACGCGAGGGTCGCGCCGCCGAGGAACAGCGGCGCGGCGATCCCGATGAACGTGTAGGCGTACTTGCGCTCGTTGCGGTGCAGGCCGGGGGCGATGAACGCCCACAGCTGGTACAGCCAGATCGGCGAGGTCGCGACCAGGCCCATGTACAGCGACACCTTGAGGTACAGGGCGATGTGCGAGGCCGGCGAGTTCAGCGTGAAGTTGCAGAGCACTTCCTCGCCCGACTCGACGTTCGTGCCCGACGTGTTGCAGTAGGGCTGCGCGAGGAACTCGATGGCCTGCTTGGAGAAGATCAGGCCCAGCGCGGTGCCGACCAGGATCACCAGGACCGCGATCATCAGGCGCGATCGCAGGTCCATGAGGTGCTCCATGAGCGTCATGGAGCCGTCGGCGGCGCGCTGGAACTTGGTCTGCCGTTTGCCCTTGCGGCGCGGTGGTTCGTCCGCCATGTCCGTAACGGTCGAATCCAGGCTAGCGGGTCTGCTTGCGGTCGACCGATTCGCCGTCGATCACGGACTCGTTGACCGGCTGCGGCGGCTCCAGCGGCTCGCGCGTGTGCTTGGGCTCGGCGCGGGTGTCGCCGTCCTCGTCCGGGTTGTTCCCGTCCTTCTTCATGGCCTCGGTCTCGGACTTGAGGATGCGCATGGAGCGACCCAGACCGCGGGCCATGTCCGGGAGCTTCCGGGAGCCGAACACCAGCAGGATGACAACGACGAGAATGATGATGTGCCAGGGCTTCAGTGCACCCATTGTTCGGTCCCTCCGGATATCTGTCGGTGACGATTACCATCGTATGCCTCGGTCGAGGCTGCCGCCACGGAGCCTGAGACCGGGTTCACCCCGTGGTCACCGTTGGTAGGCGCGGCTACGACGTCGTCGAGCCGGACAAGCATGACCGACGTTTGACACTTCCGTCAACACTGGAGCCTTCGGGATCGCCGATCTTTATCAGAATGTGGCGAGTGCGACCGGCCCGTGTCATTTCTCGGGCAGCGCGGCGGTCGTGCGCTGCACTTCCGCCATCGTCTCGTTCAAGCGTTCTTGCAGGTCCTGTACCTGGCCGGCGCGTTCTTGGACGCGGTCGAGGCCGGATTTGAGTTCGCTCAGGCCGCCGAGGAGGCGCCACGCCGCGACGGCGAGGAGCACGAGTCCGGCGAGTGCCAGCACGACCGATATCGCCCAGATCATCGGGACATTCTAAGCGGACGCGGGCCCGGCTCAGGCGGCCGGGGCGTAGCGGGCGAGCGCGGAGGCCGCGGTCTGGCGGACCGCGTCGCGCAGCTCGGCGGGGGCGACGACCTCGGCTTCGCCGCCGAGTCCGAGGACGAAGCGGCGGGCCCAGTCGAGGTCGCGCACGCGCATGACGACGCGGCGGCGCCCGTCGGGCTCCCCGGCGACCTCCTCGCACGGGTAGGAGTCCGAGACGCCCTTGGCGCCGGGTCCGAGCAGCAGTTCGATGCGCGGCAGCTCCGAGGCGAGGAACGCGGTCGGCGCGGGCTGGTTGGTGAGCCGCAGCGGCTCGGAGGGCTCGTCGAGCTCGCTGCACGCGTCGATCCGGTCGATGCGGAACTGGCGGATCTCCCCCGCGGTGCGGCACCAGGCCCGCAGGTAGGCGTGGCCTTCGGCGACGACGATCTCGATGGGGTCGACGACCCGCTCGGAGGTGGTGTCGCGGTGCGCGGAGTAGTAGGTGATGCGCGCGGCGTGCCCGGAGGCGACGAGCGCGGCGTACTTCTCCGCGGCCGGGTCGGTGACGGTGTCGCGGACGGTGACGTCGGCGGGCGCCTCCCCCGCGGCGGCGGCGAGCTTGTCGAGCGCGGAGGCGATGGCGGCGCGGTCGCCCACGCCGGGCGTGTCGGCGAGGACCCGCAGGGCCACCGACAGGGCGAGGGCCTCGTGGGCGGCGAGGCGCACGGGCCGGTCCATCCCGGCGGCGAACAGGACCCGCACGGCGTCGGCGTCGAACGCGATGTCGATGAGGTCGCCGGGCCCGTACCCGGGCAGGCCGCACATCCACAGCATCGTCAGGTCGGCCTGCACCTGCTCGACGTCCACCCCGAAGTCCGCGGCGATCTCGGACATCGGCACCCCTTCGGGGCGCGCGACCAGGTACGGGACGAGGTTGAGCAGCCGGGCCAGGCGGTTGGTCACCATCAGTGGTCCCCCTCTTCGGCCGCGAGCGCCTGGAGGCACGCGACGGTCTCCTTGACGAGCTCGGGCGGGTCGACGACGAGCACGTCGGGGCCGAACGACGCGAGCCACGCGGCCGTCGGCGCGGTCTCGGTGTACGAGAAGCACACCTGGTCGCCTTCGGGAGTGCGCGGCCCGATCTGGTCGGCGCGGCGGCGCACGCCCCAGGCCCGCTTCGGGCGGACCATGACCGTGGCGCGCACGGGCATGAGCCGGGACTCGGACTCGGAGGCGAACGCGAGCACGTCGACGTCCTCGGGGATGGTGTAGGCGCCTTCGGGGCCGGTGAGCCGGACCTTCCCGCTGATGCGCGAGAGCCGGAAGCACCGCTGCGCGTCCCGGTCGAGGTCGAGCCCGGCGACGTACCAGCGGCCGCGCCAGGCCGCGCAGCCCCAGGGCTGGATGCGGCGCTGCTGCGCGGACTCGTCGCGCGAGCCCAGGTAGTCGAAGACGACGGCGCGGCGCACGGCGATCGCCTCGAAGAACGGCGACAGCGCGGCTTCGGCGCCGGGCAGGGACTTGACCGTGGCGGTCGCGGCGTGCGACTCGACGTCGATCCCGGCGGCGCGGAGCTTCAGGAGCGCCTCGGCGCTCCCGGACTGGAGCTCGGGCTGCTGCCACAGGCGCGCGGCGGCCGCGACGGCGGCGGCCTCGGCGTCGGTGAACTCGATCTGCGGCAGCTCGAAGTCCGAGCGCGCGATCCGGTAGCCGGGCTCGCCGTCGGCGAGGAAGTCGTTGCCGGACTGGAGCGGGATGCCGATGCGGCGCAGCTCGGCCTTGTCGCGCTCGAACTTGCGCTGGAACGCCTCGTGCGCCTTCTTGTCCTCGGGGTCGTGCTCGTATCCGGGCACGGTCCGGGCGATCCTGCCGGCGGTCTGGAAGCGCCGCGAGGACAGCAGGCAGAGCACCAGGTTCACCAGTCGTTCAGTGCGATCGTTGGACACCTGCCCAGCCTATGCCAGCGCCCTCGCGGGCCGCCATCACGCCCGGCCCCGCGGCGGCGCCGGCTTGCGGGCGGCACGGTCGGGCCCTCGGGCTCCGCGCCCGCTTTGATAGTGTCCGGGCGTGATCAGATGGCGATACGGGACCGTCTCGGGCGTGCGCGGCGGCTGGAACGGCTGCACCGAGCTGGAGGTCGACGTCGAGGCCCGCGAGGGCGAGGACGCGTTCTCGTGCCGGGGCCTCGCCTATGACGGCCTCGTCGGCGTCCCGGAGGTCGGCGACCGGGTCCTCCTCAACTGCAACGCCATCGCAAAGGGCCTCGGCACGGGCGGGTACGCGCTGGTCATCGCGGTCCCCGACCGGCTCCCCGCGGACGTCGACGTCCCCGGCCACATCGTCAAGGCCCGCTACACGCCGATGCAGGCGATGCGCCTGGCGGTCGACGAGGACGACTCGCCGCACCGCGCCGCAGTGGAGGCGTGCGACGACCTCGGCGGGATGCCGGTGGTGGTCGCGGACCTGCACTCGGCGCTCGCGCCGGTCCTGGCGGGGATCCACGCGACCGCTCCGGGCGCGAAGGTCGCGTACGTGATGACCGACGGCGGGGCGCTCCCGGCGTGGTTCTCGCGCCAGCTCGACCAGCTCTCGGACCGGATCTGCACGGTCGTCACCGCGGGCCAGTGCTTCGGCGGCGACCTGGAGGCCACGAACATCCACAACGCGCTCATCGCGGCCCGCGTCGTCGGCGGCGCCGACATCGCGATCGTCGCCCAGGGACCCGGCAACCTCGGCACGGGCACCGTGTGGGGCTTCTCGGGCACTGCGGCGGGCGAGGCCGTGAACGCGGCGTCGGTCCTCGGCGGCCGCCCGGTCGCTTCCCTGCGGATCTCGGAGGGCGACGCCCGCGAACGCCACCGCGGCGTCTCCCACCACTCGATGACCGCCTACGGCAGGGTCGCCCTGGCCCCGGCCGACATCCCGGTCCCCGACGAGCTCCCCGCCGACCTCGAACCGAAGATCCGCGCCCAGCTCGCCACCCTCCCCGAGCGCCACCGCCAGATCGAGGTCGACTGCTCCGGCCTCGTCGAGGCCATGGAGTCCCTCCCGGTCAAGCTCTCCACGATGGGCCGCGGCCTCGACAAGGACCGCGTCTACTTCGTCGCCGAAGCCGCAGCGGGCCGCCACGCGGCCCACCTCGCCAAGCGCCGCTAGAGCACGAACAGCACCACGATCCACAGGCCGATCACGCCCGCCAGCGCGAGCGCCAGGACCCAGGTCGGGACCTTGTACTCGCCGCGGCGGTTGCGGGCGATCTCCTCGCGGATGCGGGCGGTGCGCCGCTCGTAGGCGGCCATGGGGTCGAGCGAGGAGAGCAGGCCGGACCGGCCAGCCTGCTCGCGCTCGTGGGGCCGCCGCTCGGCGGCCGTGTCGGTCTCAGGGGTCTCGGAGGACATGCCCCAATGCTCACATGCTGGCGATGAGCTTGTCCACGCGCTCGTCGCGCGAGCGGAACGGGTCCTTGCACAGCACGGTGCGCTGCGCCTGGTCGTTGAGCTTCAGGTGCACCCAGTCGACGGTGAAGTCGCGGCGCTTCTCCTGCGCCTTGCGGATGAACTCGCCGCGCAGGCGCGCGCGCGTGGTCTGCGGCGGCACCTCCTTGGCCTCGAACACCTCGACGTCCTGCGTGATCCTGTCGGCCTCGCCGCGCTTCTCCATCAGGTGGTGCAGGCCGCGCCCGCGCCGGATGTCGTGGTAGGCGAGGTCGAGCTGGGCGACGCGCGGGCTCGACAGCGGCAGGCCGCGCTTCTCGCGGTACCGCTCGATGAGCTTGTACTTCGCGACCCAGTCGATCTCGCGCGAGATCGTGTCGAGGTTGCCGTCCTCAACGGCCTGGAGGACGCGGCCCCACAGCTCGATGACGCGCTTGGTGGTCGCGTCGGCGCCACGCTGGTCGACGAAGTCCATCGCCTTCTCCAGGTACTCGCGCTGGATGTCCAGTGCGGACGCCTCGCGTCCGCTCGCGAGGCGCACCAGGCGCTTCCCGGTCGTGTCGTGGCTGATCTCGCGGATGGCCCGGATCGGGTTCTCCAGGGTGAGGTCGCGCATGGTCACGCCGGTCTCGATCATCCGCAGCACCAGGTCGGCGGAGCCGATCTTGAGCATCGTGGTGATCTCGTTGATGTTCGAGTCGCCGACGATGACGTGGAGGCGGCGGTACCGCTCGGCGTCGGCGTGCGGCTCGTCGCGGGTGTTGATGATGGGGCGCGAGCGGGTGGTCGCGGAGGAGACGCCCTCCCAGATGTGCTCGGCGCGCTGCGACAGGCAGAAGCGCGCGCCCCGCGGGGTCTGGAGGACCTTGCCGGCGCCGCAGATGAGCTGGCGGGTGACGAGGAACGGGATGAGGACCTCGGCGAGGCGCCCGAACTCGCCGTGGCGGCTGACGAGGTAGTTCTCGTGGCAGCCGTAGGAGTTCCCGGCGGAGTCGGTGTTGTTCTTGAACAGGTAGATGTCCCCGGCGATGCCCTCGTCGTGGAGGCGCTTCTCCGCGTCGATCATGAGGCCTTCGAGGATGCGCTCGCCGGCCCGGTCGTGCTTGACCAGGTCCTCGACGGAGTCGCACTCGGGGGTGGCGTACTCGGGGTGGGAGCCCACGTCGAGGTAGAGGCGGGCGCCGTTGCGGAGGAACACGTTGGAGGAGCGGCCCCAGGAGACCACACGCCTGAAGAGGTATCGGGCCACTTCGTCCGGAGACAGGCGGCGCTGTCCCCTGAAGGTGCAAGTGACCCCGTATTCGGTCTCCAGTCCGAAAATGCGCCTGTCCATGTCGAAACCCTACCCCGATTCGGTTGAGGAGAACACCCCTCGCGGTCGAACGGTTTCGCTCCGCGACGGGCGTGTTGACGGTCTTGGCGGGGTCGCGGGGGCGCTGGCGCCCCCGCGACCGTCCACTTGCGTGCGGGAGTTTCGTTGTCCGTGAATGCGGCTCGGGCCGTTGCTATTCGCTCGGCTCGGGCCTTTCGCCCTTGTCGGGCGTGTCCGGTTCGGCGGCCGGGTCGTCGTCCCCGATGACGTCGTCGGGGTCGACCTCGGAGGGCTCGTCGTCGGCGCGCGGCATGAGCGCGTCGAGGGCGAGGCCCTCGATGCGCCGGAAGGCGCGGCCGGGGCGGGCGCGTTCGAGGACGGCCACTTCGAGGACGTCGGTGGTCAGCTCGCGGCGGGTGCCGTTGCCGCCGTCCGAGGAGAGCGCCCGCAGCGCCAGCGCGAACGCGTCGGCGAGCGGGGCGTCGGCGTCGTGGCCTTCGGAGAGGACCTCGACGAGCTGCTCGGCGGCGCCACCCATGGCGAGGTAGCCGGGCTCGTCGTTGATCGAGCCGTCGAAGGTGAGCCGGTAGAGCTCGTCGGCCTCGGGGGACGCCCCGACGCCGGCGACGCAGATCTCGACCTCGAAGGGCTTGGTCTGCTCCGAGAAGATCGCGCCGAGCGTCTGCGCGTAGGCCTTGGCGAGGCTGGCGGCGGTGACGTCGCGGCGGTCGTAGGAGTAGCCGCGCAGGTCGGCCATCCTCACGCCCGCGGTGCGGAGGTTCTCGAACTCGTTGTACTTGCCGACGGCGGCGAAGCCGATGCGGTCGTACAGCTCGTAGACCTTGTGGAGCGCCGAGGAGACGTTCTCGGCGACCAGGAGGACCCCGTCGGCGCACGAGAGCACGACGACGTTGCGGCCGCGGGAGATGTTCTTGCGGGCGAACTCGGCCCGGTCCCGCATGATCTGCTCGGGACTGGTGTAGAACTGCATGGCCATGTCAGGCTCCTCTCCTTATCCGTAGGGGTTCTCGGTGCGGGCCGCGATGACCGAGCGGGCCAGGTCGGCGACGACGGCGTCGTCGATGCGCCTGGAGCCCTCGGCGGTGGCGGACATGACCACGGGGTAGAGGTCGCGGATCGGGTCGGGTCCGCCGGTGGCGGAGTCGTCGTCCGCGGCGTCGTAGAGCGCCTCGACGGCGGCCTTGACGGCGTCCTCGGTGCTGAGGCCGCGCCGGTAGCGCTTCTTCAGCGAGCCCTTGGCGAAGATCGAGCCGGAGCCGATCGAGTCGTAGTCGCGTTCGGCGTAGACGCCGCCGACGACGTCGAAGCTGTAGATCTTCCCGGCTTCGGCGACGGAGGGCGCGTCGTTGTCGAACCCCGCGAACAGGGGGACGACGGCGAGGCCCTGCATGGCCATGCCGAGGTTGCCGCGCAGCATGGAGGCGAGGCGGTTCGCCTTGCCGTTCAAGGTGAGCGGTGCGCCTTCGAGCTTCTCGTAGTGTTCGAGTTCGACCTGGTAGAGCTTGATGAGCTCGATGCCGAGCCCGGCGGTGCCGGCCATGCCGACGAGCGAGTAGCCGTCGGCGGGGAAGACCTTCTCGATGTCGCGGCTGGCGATGTAGTTGCCGGACGTGGCCCGCCGGTCGCCCGCCATGACGACGCCTTCGGCGGTCTTGAGCGCCACGATCGTGGTCGCGTGGGCGCTCATCTCGGCGAAGTCGCCGGGGGGCAGGGGCCTGCGCCCCGGCAGCAGTTCAGGCGCCGTCTGCATGAGGAACTCCGAGAAGGAGGAGGTTCCAGCCGTCATATACGCGTTGGGCAGTTTGCCTGGGAATCCTTGACCTGTCACGACATGACCTCCCTGATTCTCTATTCTTTTCGACGCTCGGCCGAGTTCCGACTGGACGGTGCCAGGCCCCGGTGCGCCTGTGCGTCACACCAGGCCCTGTCGACCGCAGGTGCGGCTACTGGCCGCCCTTCTGCACGAACGAGCGCACGAACTCCTCGGAGTTGGTCTCCAGGACCTCGTCGATCTCGTCGAGCAGGTCGTCGACTTCTTCGGTCATCGCCTCGTGGCGTTCGGCGATCTCGGGGTCTACAGCGGCCTCGGTGGTCTCGGCGTCTGCTTCCTGCCGTGACCGCTGCGACTGCGACTGCCCGCCGGAGTCCTTCGCTGCCATAGCTGTTCCCTTCTACCTCGACGGTGCATAAACCGTACCGCGAGAGTACGACAGCACGCCAGATACGACGCTGTACCGCTCTGTAATATTCCCGCGGCGGAGCGGTGTCGGCTAATCGGCGGTGATGACGTCGAGGAGGTCCTTCGCGGCCTCGCAGCGCTCGAACAGCTCCCCCACATGGGCTTTGGTGCCCTTTTCGGGCTCCATCATGGGCACTCGCACGAGCGAGTCGGCGCCGACGTCGAAGATGACGGAGTCCCACGAGGCCGCGACGACCTCGGAGGGGTAGCGCGAGAGGCACCGGCCGCGGAAGAACGCGCGGGTGTCGGCGGGCGGCTCGGTCATCGCGTTGATGATCTCGGTGTCGGTGAGCAGCCGCTTCATCTTGCCGCGGGCCACGAGCCGGTGGTAGAGGCCCTTCTCGGGGCGCACGTCGTGGTACTGGAGGTCGATGGCCTGGAGCTTCGCGGCGCCCCAGTCGAGGTTCTCGCGCTGCCGGTAGCGGTCGAGCAGGGAGAGCTTCGCGGGCCAGTCGAGCATGTCGGCCAGCTCCATGGGGTCGCGGGCCAGCGCGTCGAGGACGTACGCCCACAGGTCGAGGACCTCGCGGGTGTCGGGGTCGGCGTCGGCGCCGCAGTAGGCCTCGGCCTGCTCCAGGATGGACTGCTGGAGTTCGACCGCGGTGAGCCGCTTGCCGTTGCGCAGTTCGATCTTGTGCGTGAGCGTGGGGTCGTGGGAGACGGCGCGGAGCTCGGCGACGGGCTCGGCGATGCCGAGGGAGCCGTCGAAGGCGCCCGATTCGATCATCGCGAGGACGATCGAGGCGGTGCCGGTCTTGAGGAACGTGGCGTGCTCGGCGAGGTTGGCGTCGCCGATGATGACGTGGAGGCGGCGGTACCGCTCGGCGTCGGCGTGCGGCTCGTCGCGGGTGTTGATGATGGGCCGCTTCAGGGTGGTCTCCAGGCCGACCTCGACTTCGAAGAAGTCGGCGCGCTGGGAGATCTGGTAGCGGTGCTCGGAGGCGTCCTGGCCGATGCCGATGCGCCCGGCGCCCGCGAAGACCTGGCGGGTGACCAGGAACGGCGTGAAGTGGGCGACGATGTCCGCGAAGGGGGTCTGGCGCGACATGAGGTAGTTCTCGTGCGCGCCGTAGGAGGCGCCCTTGTTGTCGGTGTTGTTCTTGTACAGGTTGATCGGGCCGATGCCGGGCGTGTGGGCGGCCCGGAGGGCGGCCTCGGCCATGGTCATCTCGCCGGCCTTGTCGAACAGCACGATCTCGCGGGGGTTGGTGACCTCGGGCGTGGAGTACTCGGGGTGCGCGTGGTCGACGTAGAGGCGCGCGCCGTTGGTGAGGATGACGTTGGCGAGCCCGGAGTCCTCGTCGGCGAGGTTCTCGGCGGGGTCGTAGAGGGCCCCGGTGTACGTGAAGCCGCGGGCGTCGCGCAGGGGGGTCTCCTCCTCGTAGTCCCACCTGGCCCGTCCGCCCTTGGACAGCTCGGGGCGGGCGGCGTAGGCGTTGACGATCTGCGAGGAGGTCACCATCGGGTTGGCCCCCGGCTGGCCCGGCACGGAGATCCCGTATTCGATCTCGGTGCCCATGATGCGGCGAACGGTCATGCCTTCGAGCCTAGTCCGTCCCGGCCCCTTTGCGCCCCCTCGGAGTGCGCTCGACTGGATTTCCGCGGACTCGATGTGCACGTTGTTCAATGGCTGCGGCTTCATGGACGGCGGTTACCCGGATGCGTGCGCGCGACACGCCGGACGCAGGAGCGATCGGCCGGCGGACGAATCCGCCGACCGATCCCTTTGATCTGCTGTTTAGAGGCCGCGCAGCCCGGTACCTTCCGCTTCGCTACAGGTACTGTCCGGTGTTCGACACGGTGTCGATGCTGCGGCCGGAGTCCGCGCCCTTGCCGGAGACGAGCGTGCGGATGTAGACGATCCGCTCGCCCTTCTTGCCGGAGATGCGGGCCCAGTCGTCCGGGTTGGTGGTGTTCGGCAGGTCCTCGTTCTCGCGGAACTCGTCCACCGTGGAGTCGATCAGGTGGCTGAGCCGGATGCCCCGCGACTGCGAGGTGAGGAAGTCCTTGATGGCCATCTTCTTGGCGCGGGCCACGATGTTCTCGATCATGGCGCCGGAGTTGAAGTCCTTGAAGTACAGGACCTCCTTGTCGCCGTCGGCGTAGGTCACTTCGAGGAAGCGGTTCTCGTCGACCTCGGAGTACATCCGCTCGACGACCGCCTGGATCATCGAGGCCACGGTGGCGTCCCGGTCCTTGTCGTGCTCGGCGAGGTCGTCGTCGTGCAGCGGCAGGGTCGGGGTGATGTACTTCGAGAAGATGTCCTTCGCGGACTCGGCGTCGGGCCGCTCGATCTTGATCTTGACGTCCAGGCGGCCGGGCCGCAGGATCGCCGGGTCGATCATGTCCTCGCGGTTGGAGGCGCCGATGACGATGACGTTCTCCAGGCCCTCGACGCCGTCGATCTCCGACAGGAGCTGCGGGACGATCGTGTTCTCGACGTCGGAGGACACGCCCGAGCCGCGGGTGCGGAAGATCGAGTCCATCTCGTCGAAGAACACGATGACCGGCATGCCCTCGCTGGCCTTCTCGCGGGCCCGCTGGAAGACCAGGCGGATGTGCCGCTCGGTCTCGCCGACGTACTTGTTCAGCAGCTCCGGGCCCTTGATGTTGAGGAAGAAGCTCTTGGAGGAGGTCTCCTCGCCGCGCATCTCGGCGACCTTCTTGGCCAGCGAGTTGGCGACGGCCTTGGCGATGAGCGTCTTGCCGCAGCCGGGAGGGCCGTAGAGCAGGATGCCCTTCGGCGGGCGCAGCTCGTGCTCGCGGAAGAGGTCGGCGTGCAGGAACGGGAGCTCCACGGCGTCGCGGATCATCTCGATCTGCCCGTCGAGGCCGCCGATGTCGTAGTAGTCGACGTCGGGGACCTCTTCGAGGACGAGCTCCTCGACCTCGCTCTTCTGGATGCGCTCGTACGCGTAGCCCGCGCGCGGCTCGATCATGACCGAGTCGCCGGCGCGCAGCGGCCCGTTGATGAGCGCGTCGGAGAGCAGCACGACCCGCTCCTCGTCGGCGTGGCTGGTGACCAGGGCCCGGTCGGGAGGTCCGCCGCTCGGGTTCTCGATGAGCTCCTTGAGCGTGACGACCTCGCCGATGCGCTCGTAGTCGAGGACCTCGACCACGTTCATGGCGTCGTTGAGCAGGACCTCCTGGCCGCGCTCCAGCTCCTCGGGGTCGATCGAGGGGGCGAGGGACACCCGGAACTTGCGACCGGAGGTGAAGACGTCTACGGTGCCGTCCTCGCGCGCGCCCAGGAACACGCCGTACCCGGACGGCGGCTGGGCGAGCCGGTCGATTTCCTCTTTCAGTGAGACGATCTGCTCGCGGGCCTCTTTCAAGGTCGCCACGAGGCGCTCGTTCTGCTCCGACAGGCGGTCGATCTGGGATTGGGCGGCGGCGAGCCGCTCCTCCAGGATGTGCATGTGTCGGGGCGTTTCGGTGAGACGGCGCCGTGCCGCGGCCAGTTCTTCCTGGAGCTCTTCGACCTGTCCTGACAGTTCGTCGCGCTCTGAGCCCTGGCCCAGGTTCTGTCGACGGTCATCGTTGCTTCGTGCCACGGGTCACACCTCCCAGGAGAGTGTTGCTACTCCAACCGTAGCTGGCTGGGGAGGCCAATAGTAAGGCTCGCCACCGACATTGCGCTACATTCTCGATGCGATTTAATGTGGGAGCCATGGCTGTGGAACGTGAACTCGAAGTCTCGATCGACCAGGACGCGTGCACCGGGGACGGGCTCTGCGTGCAGTACGCCCCCGACGTGTTCGAGTTCGACATCGACGGCCTCGCGTACGTGAAGGACACTCAGGGCGAGCTGTTGACTACGGCGGGTTCGCAAGTCAGCGTGCCCGAGCACCTGCGACTGGACATTGTGAACGCCGCGCACGACTGCCCCGGCGAGTGCATCTACGTCCGCGACCGCGCGAGCAAGGAGGCCGTCGCCGGACCCGGCGCCGACGACTAGACCGAACGACCGAAGCGCGGCCCCGCTTATGCGGAGCCGCGCTATCTTGTTTCAGCACTTGGGAAGTCGTGAATCCGACTCTCGAAAACCGCGGATTGTTACTGTTCCGTTACTTCTTCATCGGGGGCCGCCCCGGCTTCGGCGGCGATCCGCGCGTTCCGCTCCCGCAGCGCCTGCTGGCCCTTCGAGGGCTTCAGCTTCCGCGCCGGGGCCACCGTCCCGGGGGCGAGCTTGCGCGCGGTGATGAGGAACGCGGTGTGGGCGATCATGCGGTGGTCCGGGCGGACCGCCAGGCCCTCCAGATGCCAGCCGCGGATGAGCGACTCCCACGCCTCGGGCTCGGTGAAGGTCTTGCGCTCTCGCAGGGCCTCGACGAGTTCGGACATCTGCGTGGTGGTCGCGACGTATCCGATGAAGACACCGCCGGGCCGCAGGATTCGCTCTACTGTGTCCAGTACCTCCCACGGGGAGAGCATGTCGAGCACGACCCGGTCGACCGGCGCGTCGAGCTCGGCTTCGGCCACGTCCCCCACCGTCAGCGTCCACTGCTCGGGCAGCTCCCCGTAGTAGCCCGCGACGTTCTCCTGCGCGATCTTCGCGAAGTCCTCGCGCAGCTCCCACGAGAACACGCGGCCGGTCGGGCCCACGGCCCGCAGCAGCCAGTTCGTGAGCGCCCCGGAGCCCGCCCCGGCCTCGACGACGCGCGCGCCCGGGTAGATGTCGCCGAACGTGAGGATCTGCGCGATGTCCTTGGGGTAGATGACCTGGGCGCCGCGTCGCATCGACAGGCCGTAGTCCGGCAGCAGCGGGCGCAGCGCCAGGTAGGCGGTGCCGCCCTCGGTGGTGACCGTGACGCCGTCGGGCCTGCCGATGAGGTCGTCGTGGAACAGCCTGCCCCGGTGGGTGTGGAAGGCGCCGCCCTCGGCGAGGGTGATCGTGGCCTTCCGGTTCTTCGCGTCGGTCAGTTGGACGCGGTCGCCCGGCGCCAGCAGGTCAGATGCCACTTTGCCTCGTGTCTCCTTCGGTTCAGGTCCGAAGCATCTTAACGGAGGGCTTTGACCACGTCGGCGGTGTAGAGCAGCCCTGTCAGGCGCCCCTCATCGACCACGAAGAACCGGTCCGCGCCGCTCTTGCCGATCGCGTCGACGAGCGCCTGGCCGGTCAGGCCGGCCCCGAGCCCGGGGATCTGCTGCGCCGAGCGCAGGAGCCCGGCCAGCGGCATGGCGGCGACCTGGTCGGGCGGCACGGCCTCGGCGCTGGCGCGGTCGAGCACGCCCACCGGGCGCCCGTCGACGGCCACGACCTCCTTGTCCCCCGCCGCGGCGAGGGCCTCGCCGAGGGTCGCCGAGGCGCTCACGACGACGACCGGGCGGGCGAGCCGCGCGGCGTCGAGGGCCTTGACGCGCGGGCCCATGCGGGCGGCGCGGATCGCGCCCGTCGCGCCGCGCCACAGCTCGAACGCGACCATGAGCAGCAGGATCAGGCCGATCCAGGAGAACATGCGGTTGGAGAACAGCCACAGGCCCGCGCCGACGGTGCCGACGGCGACGACGCGCCCGGCCCACCCGGCGACCCGGTAACCGCTCCAGCGGTCGCCCGTGGCGGCCCAGATGCCCGCCTGGAGGGCCTTGCCGCCGTCCAGGGGCAGGCCCGGGAGCAGGTTGTAGGCGGCTACGAGGAGGTTCGCCACGCACACCTGGAAGCTCAGCTGCCAGCCGAGCGTGCCCACGTCGATGACGGCGACGCCCGCGAGCCCCGCCAGGCCCAGCAGCAGCGAGACGGCCGGGCCCGCCAGCGCGATGGCGGCGGCCGTCGAGGGCTTCGGCGCCTCGCGGTCCATCTCGGTGAAGCCGCCGAGGGCGTCGAGGTTGATCTGGCGCACGCCGATCCCGGCGCGCAGGCTCACCAGCGCGTGCCCGAGCTCGTGCAGGAACACCGACAGGAGCAGGGTGAGCGCGAACAGGGCGGCGACCGCGAGCGAGGCGCCCGCGCCGATGCCGGGGACCGAGCGCTGGACGATCGGCGCGTAGACGGCGACGACCATCGCGGCGAGGATGAGCCACGTGTAACCGAGCGTCACGGGGATGCCCTTGACGCGGACGAGCGTGAAACCGGAGCGGCGGAAGGCCAGGACGTTGGTCGACATCGGCGGCAATGCTACGCGCCCGGACCCGTGGGGTCCGGGCGCGGTTGGACCGGGTCAGACGGGCCTGACGCGGAAGGCGTGGGTCCGGTAGGGCATCGCGAAGGTCTCGCGTCCGGCGAGGTCGGGGTGGGTGGCGATGAGGTCCTCGACGCGGGCGACGAGGTCGCGCCGGCGGTCGGCGTCGGCGGTGAGGTAGTAGGAGCGGGACTGGACGAGCCGGATCAGGCCGTCGGCGTCGAGGGGCTTCTCGTGCCGGAAGACCCGCACCTCGGGTTCGCCGAAGCCGGGCTCGAAGTAGCCGGGCTCGGCGGCGCGGGTGGCCATCTGCTCGCCTTTGGAGGAGCCGACGATCTCGGTGAGGCGCTCGACCCAGTCGACGGACTCGTCGCGGAGGTTCCAGATCGGGGCCAGGACGCCGCCGGGGCGCAGGACGCGGCGCAGCTCGGGGAGGGCCCTGGGGCGGTCGAACCAGTGGAAGGCCTGGCCGGCGGTGATGACGTCGGCGCTCGCCTCGGAAAGCGGAAGCGCTTCGGCGCTGCCGACCAGTGCGTCGACGAGCCCCGTGGTGGCGGCGGTGAGCTTGGCGAGCATCTGCTCGTCGGGGTCGACGGCGGTGACGCGGTGGCCGAGGGCGATGAGGCCGCGGGTGAGCAGGCCGGTCCCGGCGCCGACGTCGACGACGTCGGCGGGCGCGTCCCCGGCGAGCCAGGCGAGGGCCTCGGCGGGGTAGGCGGGGCGGGCGGCGTCGTAGAGGTCGGCGGCCTGGCCGAAGGAGCGCGCTTGCTGCTGGTTCGTCATACCTAAACCGTACGTGCGTTATGTTAAAAAGTCCAGCGGCCCGAAGGCATGTCGGCGCCCCGTCCTATGCTCAAGGGATGTCGAACGCCACCCGACCGACCCAGCTGTCCCCTTCGCGCGCCGGGGATTTCAAGCAGTGCCCGCTGCTGTACCGGTTCCGGGCGGTCGACCGCCTGCCCGAGCCGTCCTCAAGGGCGCAGGTGCAGGGGACGCTCGTCCACGCGGTCCTGGAGCGGCTGTACGAGCTGGAGGCGGGGCGGCGCACCCCTGAGGAGGCGCTGGCGCTCATCGAGCCGGAGTGGACGCGCCTGAACGCGTCCCAGGAGTACTCGGAGCTGTTCGACGGCCTGAGCGACGAGTCCGACTGGCTGCGCGGGGTGCGGCGCCTGGTCGAGACGTACTTCGCGATGGAGGACCCGCAGCGCCTCCAGCCGCACCGCACGGAGTGCCTGGTGACGACCACGCTCGACGACGGCACGCAGCTGAAGGGGTTCATCGACCGGGCCGACGTGAACCCGGCGGGGCTGGTGCGCCTGGTGGACTACAAGACGGGGAAGCGCCCGCCGGACCGGTTCGCGGACAAGGCGCTGTTCCAGATGAAGTTCTACGCGCTGGTGTGGTGGCGCACCCGCGGGAAGGTGCCGACGCTGCTGCGGCTGATGTACCTCGGCGACGGCCAGGTGCTCGACTACTCGCCGACCGAGCGGGAGCTGGAGCAGTTCGAGCGCACCCTCAAGGCGCTGTGGGCGTCGATGCGGGAGGCGATCGCCACGGGCCTGTTCCGGCCGCAGAAGTCGAAGCTGTGCGGCTGGTGCGCGCACCAGAAGCTGTGCCCGGAGTTCGGCGGGGAGCCCCCGGCGTACCCGCTGACGACCGTCCTTCCAGGACTGGAGATGCCTCCTCCCTGAGACGGATCCGCGAATCATTCCCACGTTCGATGAAACGGGAGTGACCGGCGGATACGGTATAGAGCGTGCACGCCGCCTCCGCCTTCCACCGCTTCCGCTACTGGCTCCACGAGCGGCCCTTCCTCGCCGACTGCCTGCTCGCGGTGGTCCTCGGGGTCGCGTACACGGGGTTCTTCGCCGCGACGGCGCAGCTCGCGCCCGACTACGCGCTTGAGTGGCCGCAGTCGCTGCTGATCCTGGCGCCGTTCTCGGTCATCGCGCTGCGGCGGCGGGCGCTGTGGGCGGGCGTGGTCCTCGGCCTCGCGATCATGGCTGTCGCGGTGTTCTGGGAGCCCGCGCAGGTCATGGGCGCCGACAGCGGCATCGGGTTCTTCGTGCTCACGTACACCGCGGCCGCGTGGCGGCCGGCGAAGACGGCGCTGCTCGCGTCGGCCGCGATCTGGGTGCCGGTCGCGGGGGTCATCTACGCGGGCGTCGGCGCCGAGATCGACCACATCACCGCCACGATCCTCGTCATGGTCAACCTCGTCATGGCCGCCACGGTGTTCTGGATCGGGTGGGTCGTGCGGAACCGGCGCGAGAAGGTCGAGGAGCTGTCGGACCGGGCCCGGTTCGCCGAGGAGCGGCAGGAGGCCCTCGCGGCCCAGGCCGTCGCGGACGAGCAGCGGCGCATTGCCCGCGAGCTCCACGACGTCGTCGCGCACCACATCTCGGTCATCGGGGTGATGTCGGAGGGCGCCAAGCGGGTCCTGCGCACCGACCCCGACGCGGCCGAGGAGGCGCTGACGACGGTGAACCAGACCGCGCGCACCGCGCTGCGCGAGATGCGCGACATCCTCACCGTCCTGCGCAACGGCCATGAGGAGAGCGACCGCGCCGAACTCGAACCGCAGCCTACAGTGGACTCGCTGCGGGCGCTGGTGGCGCAGACCAAGGAGGCCGGCCTGCCGGTGCGCTACACCGTCCGCGGCGAGGAGTACCCGCTGCCGACGGGCGTGAGCCTGGCGGTCTACCGGATCGCGCAGGAGGCCCTGACGAACACGATCAAGCACGCCGGGCCCCACGCGAGGGCCGGCGTCGTCGTCGACTACGGCGACCAGGAGTTCCGGATCTCCGTGGGCGACTCCGGGACCGGGGCGCCGGCCGCCTCCGGGTTCTCCGGCGGCCACGGCCTGATCGGCATGCGCGAGCGCGCCACGCTGTACGGCGGCACGCTTGAGGTCGGGCCCCGGCCCGGCGGCGGGTACCTCGTCGAGGCCCGCTTCCCCAAGAACGCCCACCTCCAGGGAGTGACCACATGAGCGACCGGCCGATCCGCCTCCTCCTGGCCGACGACCAGCAGCTGCTGCGCGCCGGCTTCAAGATGGTGCTCGGCGCCGAGACCGACATCGACATCGTCGGCGAGGCCGGCGACGGCGTCGAGGCGTTCGAGCTGACCCGCAGGCTGGTGCCGGACGTGGTCCTCATGGACATCCGCATGCCGCGGCGCGACGGCGTCGCGGCGACCGCCGACATCGTGCAGGCGAACCTGCCGACGCGGGTCCTGGTGCTCACCACGTTCGACCTCGACGAGTACGTCGTGGGCGCGCTGCGGTCCGGGGCCGCGGGGTTCCTCACCAAGGACGCCCCCGCCGCCGACCTCGTCGAGGCGATCCGCACCGTCCACCGCGGCGGCGCCGTCGTCGCCCCGCACATCCTCTCGACGCTGCTGGGGCGCTTCGCGCAGCACCGCGGCGCCGACGACGACCGCACCCCCGCGATCCTCGGCGCGCTCACCGCCCGCGAGAAGGAGGTCCTCATGCTCCTGGCGAAGGGCCTCACGAACGCCGAGATCGCCGACTCCCTCACCGTCGGCGAGACCACCGTCAAGACGCACGTCGGCCACCTGCTCACCAAGCTCGGCGTCCGCGACCGCGTCCAGGCCGTGGTCCTCGCCTACGAGACCGGCCTCGTCAAGCCCGGCACGACCGGCTGACCTGCCCGGCCTCCTCCCACGGTGCCGCCCCCTCCGCCTGCGGGCGTAGGCGAAGACCGTTCTCGAAGCGGATGCGGGCGGCCCGGGGAACGCATATCGTCGAAACCGATGATGCGGGCCACGATGCCGAATGACATCAGCTATGATGTCAGAATCCGGCGTTTCGACGTCACAGGTTCGCATCGCGAACAGCAGCAAGGCTCCACGGGGCGGCGCCCCGCGGAGCGCAGGAAACCAGCACACCGAATCCCTCGGAACCCGACACCTTCACCCGAAAGCGAGAGCGTCGTGTCCACCGCATCCCCCGTCAAGACCACCGCCGTATCGGCCGAAGGCGTCTGGAAGGCCTACGGCACGGGCGAAGCCCAGGTCGTCGCCCTCCGCGACGTCTCCGTCCAGTTCGCCTCCGGCGCGTTCACCGCGATCATGGGCCCCTCCGGGTCCGGCAAGTCCACCCTCATGCACTGCCTCGCCGGGCTCGACACCACCGACCGCGGCACCGTCCACATCGGCGACACCCCCGTGACCGGCCTCAGCGACAAGGCCCTCACGAAGCTCCGCCGCGACAAGATCGGCTTCATCTTCCAGCAGTTCAACCTGCTGCCCACGCTCACCGCGGAGGAGAACATCACGCTCCCCGCCGCCATCGCGGGCGCCAAGGCCGACCCCGACTGGATCAAGAAGATCATCCACACCCTCGACCTCACCGACCGCCTGTCGCACAAGCCGACCGAGCTCTCGGGCGGCCAGCAGCAGCGCGTCGCCTGCGCCCGCGCGCTGGCCTCGCGGCCCGAGGTCGTGTTCGCCGACGAGCCCACCGGCAACCTCGACACGCGCTCGGGCGCCGAGGTCCTGCGGTTCCTGCGCACCAGCGTCGACGACTTCGGGCAGACCATCGTCATGGTCACCCACGACCCCAGCGCCGCCGCCTACGCCGACCGCGTGGTCTTCCTCGCCGACGGCCAGATCGTCGAGGACATGACCGACCCGACCGCCGACAAGGTCATCGACAAGATGAAGCACTTCGAGGAACTCGTCGCCGCCGCCCAGGAAGCCGCCGCCTAGCCATGCTCCGTGCCACCCTCAAGGGGATGGCGAGCCGCAAGGCCCGCCTCGTCCTCACCAGCCTCGCCGTCGTCCTGGGCACCATGTTCGTGGCCGCGGCGATGGTCCTCACCGCGACCATGGAGAAGTCCGTCTCCGGGGTCATCGCCGACGCCTTCACCGGCGTCGACGCGGTCGTCACCTCCGCGGAAGACCCGGCCGCCGCCCAGGGCAACACCCCCAGCGCCACCCTCATCCCCGCCGACGTCCTCGACACCGTCCGCGGCGTCGACGGCGTCGACACGGCCGACGGCGACGTCTCCGGCCAGGTCAACGCCATCGGCGACGACGGGAAGCTCGTGGGCGCCTTCGCCCCCACCATCGGCTTCAACTGGAACGACCAGTCCACCGGCTACAACGAGATCCGCGACGGCCGCGGCCCGCAGGCCGACGACGAGGTCATCGTCTCCGCCCAGTTCGTCACCGACGCCGGACTGTCCATCGGCGACACCGTCACCGCCTACTCCTACTCCGCCGACCGCGCCGACTACGAGATCGTCGGCGTCTTCGGCCTCAGCGGCGACCGCGACTCCCTCGCCGGGGAGACGCAGATGGGCTTCACCACCGCCGAAGCGCAGCGCCTGCTCACCCAGGGCGAGAACGCCTACATGACGATCTACGTCACCGGGGACGCCGCCACCGGCGACATCGCCGATGCGATCGGCGCCGACTACCGCGTCCAGACCGGCGAGGAGGCCTCGGAAGAGGCCGCCGAGGGCTTCGCGGCCGTCGCCGACATCATGGGCTACATCTTCCTCGGCTTCGGCCTCGTCGCCGTGTTCGTGTCGGTGTTCCTCATCATCAACACCTTCACCATCATCGTGGCCCAGCGCCAGCGCGAGCTCGCGCTCCTGCGGGCCATCGGCGCCGCGCGCGGCCAGGTCGTCGGCTCGGTCCTCGCCGAAGCCGCCGTCATCGGCGTCATCGCCTCCATCGCCGGCCTCGGCCTCGGCGTGCTGCTCGGCTGGGGCCTGTCCCAGCTCGTCAGCTCCTCCGCGATGGGCGGACTGCCCGTGGAACTCGAAGTCCCGCCGACGTCCCTGTGGGCGCTCGCGGTCGGCATCGGCGTCACCGTCCTGTCCGCGATCATCCCCGCCGTCAGGGCCTCAGGCGTCCCGCCGGTCGCCGCCATGCGCGAGGCGGTCAACCCGCCGAAACCGCTGCGCGGCATCACCATCGCCGGGCTCGCGGTCACCGCGGTCGGCGGCGTCCTGGTCGCCCTGGGCCTCACCGACAACCTCGGCGACCTCGGCCTGACCGGGTTCCTCACCGGCGTGGGCATCGCGTTCGTCGGCATCACGCTGCTGACTCCGATCCTGTCGCGCCCGCTCGTGGCGCTCCTCGGCGCAGTCATGTCGTGGTCGTTCTCGGGCCGCCTCGGCAAGCTCAACGCCGGGCGCAACCCGCGGCGCACCGCGATCACCGCCTCGGCGCTCATGATCGCCGTCGCGCTGGTCACCGGCATCGCCACGATCGTCTCCAGCTTCAAGGAGACCACCGCCGAGCTCGCGGACCAGAACCTCGACTCCGACCTCATCGTCATGGGCCAGCAGGGGGCCAACATCCCCACGTTCGCGCCCGAGACGCTCGCCGAGATCAAGGCCCTGCCCGACGTGTCCGCCGTCGGCGACATGTACGGCGAGTTCTTCGGCGCCGAAGTCGACGGCCGCCAGACCGCGCTGCTCGCCAGCGAGGACCTCCCCACGAGCCTGGGGATCTTCTCCGGGACCGTGGCCGAGGGCTCGGCCGACCTCCCCGACGACGGCCTCGCCGTCAACGAGTCCGCCGCCGCCGACTACGGCGTCGAGCTCGGGGACACCGTGCCCGTGACGTTCGCCGACGGCACCGAGGTGCCGCTGCGCGTCTCGGCGATCCTCGACGACGCGCTCCTCACCGACGGCTGGTGGGTCGCGCCCGCGCAGATCGAGCACTTCACCGTGCCGAAGCCGATGCAGGCGTACATCCAGGTCGCCGACGGCGCCGACGTCGACGCCGTCCAGGACCAGGTCGACGACATCCTCGCCGACGAGCCCGAAGTGAGCGTCACCAACAACGCCGACTTCGTGGAGCAGCAGACCTCGCAGCTCGACGTCCTGCTGAACTCGGTGCAGATCCTGCTCGCGCTGGCGATCATCATCGCGATCATCGGCGTGGTCAACACCCTGGTCCTGTCGGTCCTCGAACGCACCAGGGAGCTGGGGCTCCTGCGCGCGATCGGCATGACCCGCGGCCAGGCCCGGCGCATGATCACCGTCGAGTCGGTCATCATCTGCCTGTTCGGCGCGGTGCTCGGTATCGCCGTCGGCATCGGCCTGGGCTGGACGGTCCAGCAGGCGCTCGAAGAGGAGGGCCTCACCAGCTTCGCGCTCCCATGGGACCTCATCGTCACGTACCTCGTCGCGGCCGTCGCGGTGGGCCTGCTCGCCGCGATCGCCCCGGCGGCCCGCGCGGCGAAGCTGAACGTGCTCAACGCCATCGCCTACGAATAAGCCTTCACCCCAACAGGAAACCAGGAGAGGGGCGGCGCCGGAAGGCGCCGCCCCTCCCGTCTGCCCGCTCCCCCTCGGCCGAAAGACGGAGGCCGCGCGCGGGGCTCCGACCTGCGGAGGAGCCGAGCTCTGGCCCGCGGACCGAAGCGCATATGCGGGCGCGTCCATAGCCTTGAAAGGACAGTCACCCGATCAGAAAGGCGCTCCCGTGCCACTCGCGAATCCCCCCGCCCCGCAGCTCACCAGGACCCGCTCCGCCGTCACGGCCGCCAACCTGTGGCGCGCCTACGGCTCCGGCGAGGCCCAGGTCGTGGCCCTGCGCGACGTCTCGGTCCAGTTCGCCTCCGGCGCGTTCACCGCGATCATGGGCCCGTCGGGCTCGGGCAAGTCGACGCTCATGCACTGCCTCGCCGGCCTCGACACCACCGACCGCGGCACCGTCCACATCGGCGAGACCGCGATCACGGGCCTGAACGACAAGGCCCTCACGAAGCTCCGCCGCGACAAGATCGGCTTCATCTTCCAGCAGTTCAACCTGCTCCCGACCCTGACGGCCGAGGAGAACATCCTCCTGCCGGCCTCGATCGCCGGGGCGAAGGCCGACCCGGAGTGGATCGCCCGCATCATCGCCACGCTCGACCTCGCCGACCGCCTCACCCACAAGCCGACCGAGCTCTCCGGCGGCCAGCAGCAGCGCGTCGCCTGCGCCCGCGCCCTCGCCACCCGCCCCGAGGTGGTCTTCGCCGACGAGCCCACCGGCAACCTCGACACCCGCTCCAGCGGCGAGGTCCTGCGGTTCCTGCGCCGGTCCGTCGACGACTTCGGGCAGACCATCGTCATGGTCACCCACGACCCGAGCGCCGCGGCCCACGCGGACCGCGTCGTGTTCCTCGCCGACGGCCAGATCGTCGAGGACCTCCACCGGCCCACCGCCGACGCCGTCATCGACACCATGCGCGGCTTCGAGAACCGCGTCCCGCTCGCCGGAGAGGCCCGCTAAGCACATGCTCCGCGCAACCCTGAAGGGCATGGCGGCCCGCAAGGCCCG
This sequence comes from Glycomyces sp. MUSA5-2, assembly GCF_037034145.1. Taxonomy (NCBI): domain Bacteria; kingdom Bacillati; phylum Actinomycetota; class Actinomycetes; order Glycomycetales; family Glycomycetaceae; genus Glycomyces; species Glycomyces sp. MUSA5-2. The sequence goes on along the minus strand of NZ_JBAGKG010000007.1, from coordinate 4,511 downwards.
CCTGATCCTCACCAGCCTCGCCGTCGTCCTCGGCTCGGCCTTCATCGCCGCCGCCCTCGTCCTCACCGCGTCCATCCGCGCCACGGTGGACGACCTCAGCGGCGACGCATACAAGGGCGCCGACGTCATCGTCCAGCCCGTCGAGCCCGAGAACCGCGGCGACCGGCTCGTCCGCGACGGCGTCGCCGCCGAGACCCTCGCCGCGATCGAGGCGAACGGCGACGTCGCCGACGTCAGCACCACCGTCACCTGGATGGTCAACGCCCTCGGCGAGGACGGCAAGATCGTCGGCGGCTTCGCGCCGACCATGGCCGTCAACTGGGGCGACGAGTCCGTCGAGCGCGAGATGCGCGAAGGCCGCGCCCCCGAGGCCGACGGCGAAGTCGCGGTCTCGGCCCAGTTCGCGACCGAATCGGGGCTCCGCCTCGGCGACACCGTCACCGCCTACTCCCTGTCCACCGACGAGACCCCGTACGAGATCGTCGGCGTCTACGGCTACGCCGGAGGCCGCGACTCCCTCTCGGGTTCAACGGAACTCGCGTTCACCACGACCGAGGCGCAGCGCCTGGTCTTCGGCGGCGAGGACGTCTACTCGGCCGTGGCGGTCACCGCCGCCGACGGCGTGGGCGCCGACGAGCTGCTCAAGGCCCTCGAACCGGCCGTCGGCGCCGAGTCCGAGGCCATCACCCACCAGGCATATGTGGACGACCTGAACGCCGAGAGCGCCGAAGTCACCAGCGTCATCGGCTACTTCCTGCTCGGCTTCGGCCTCATCGCCGTGTTCGTGTCGGTGTTCCTCATCGCGAACACCTTCTCCATCGTGATCGCCGGGCGCCTCAAGGAGATCGCGATGATGCGCGCCATCGGCGCGGGCCGCGGCCAGATCATCTGCTCCGTCCTCGCCGAAGCGGGCCTGCTCGGCGCGGCCGCCGCGGTCGTCGGCGCCGGCCTCGGCGTCGCCGCGGGCGCGGGCCTGACTTCGGTGGTCGCCAACGGCTTCCTCGACACCGCCACCACGAGCGTCGCGATCCCCTGGAGCGCCCCGCTCGCGGCCGTCGGCGTCGGCCTCGGCGTCACCGTCCTCTCCGCGCTCGTCCCGGCCGTGCGGGCCTCCAAGACCCCGCCCGTCGAGGCCATGCGCGAAGCGGTCAAGGCCGACAAGCCGATCACCGGCGTCACCGTCACCGGCCTCGTCGTCACCCTGCTCGGCGCCGCCGGGATCGTCCTGGGACTCAACGAGACCTTCGGCACCGACGACGCCAACCTCATGGCCGCGGCCGTCGGCGCGGGCGTCGTGTTCGTCGGCGTCGCGCTCCTGACGGCATGGCTGTCGAAGCCCGTCGTCGCACTCCTCGGCGCGATCTGGTCCTGGTCCTTCGCCGGGCGGCTGGGGCGCCTCAACGCCTCCCGCAACCCGCGGCGCACCGCCGTCACCGCGGCCGCGCTCATGATCGGCGTGACCCTCGTGACCGCCACGGCCACACTGCTCACCAGCGTCAAGGAGAGCCTCGCCGAACGCTTCGACACCACCATCAAGGCCGAGCTGTTCGTCACCGGCCCGGTCACCGCCTCGGTCCCGGCCACGTTCGACCCCGAAGTGATGGACGAGATCCGGGCCGTCGACGGCGTCGAGGCCGCCGTGGACCTCTACTACGACCTCGCCCAGATCGACGGCACCGAGCAGTACGTCAACGCCAGCTCCGACATCGAAGGGGCCGTCACGCAGTTCGGCGGCGTCGTCACCGAAGGGTCCATGGAGGGCCTCGGCGAAGGCGAGATCGCCGCCAACGACTCCGCGGCCGAGCAGCTCGGCATCGGCATCGGCGACACCGTCACCGCGACGTTCAGCCGCGGCACCGAGGCCCACGAGTTCACCCTCGTCGCGATCATCGCCGACAACGAGGAGAGCGACGGCTTCTACGTGGACCCGGCCTACACCGCCGAGTTCTACACGCCCAAACCGAACATGGCCCTGGTCGACGTCGCCGACGGCGCCGACGTCGGGGACGTGACCGCCGAGGTCGAGGACCTCATCGCCGACCAGCCCTCGGTGAGCGTCCAGAACCACGAGGAGTACCTCTCGCAGGTCACGGTGTTCTTCGACTACGCCATCATCGCGATCCAGCTGCTGCTGGCGCTGGCGATGATCGTCGCGGTCATCGGCGTCATCAACACGCTGGTCCTGTCGGTCCTCGAACGCACCCGCGAGCTCGGGATGCTCAGGGCGATCGGCATGACCCGCGGGCAGACGACCCGCATGGTCACCGTCGAGAGCGTCACGATCGCCCTGTTCGGCGCCCTCCTGGGCATCGGCACGGGCCTGCTCCTCGGCTGGATCGTCCAGCAGGCGCTCGTGCCCACCGGCATCGAGTCCTTCGCGATCCCGACCGCGCTCATCGCCGCTTACCTCGCCGCGTCTGTCCTCGTCGGACTCCTCGCGGCCATCGCCCCGGCGGTGCGGGCCTCCAAGGTCGACATCCTCGGCGCGATCTCCTACGAGTAGGGCCTTTCTCGACAGCGGGGGAAACAGAAGCGGGGCGCCCTTTTGGGCGCCCCGCTTCACTGCGCGTGCGTCAGGTGGCGAGCTCGCCCCGCTCCAGGCTCTCCATGTCCTCCAGCTCGATGCCCTTCGTCTCCCGCACCATCTTCCAGACGAAGATGAACGAGATCAGCGCGAACAGCGAGTACAGGCCGTACGCCAGGAACAGGCCGGTCTGGGCCAGTTCGGGGAACGTGACGGTGATGAGCCAGTTGGAGATCCACTGCGCGGCCGCGGCGACGCCGAGCGCGGAGGCGCGGATCCGGTTGGGGAACATCTCCCCGAGGAGCACCCACACGACCGGGCCCCACGTGAACGCGAACCCGAACACGAACACGTTCGCCGCGATCAGCGCGGTCACGCCGGCGCCGTCGCTCAGGACCGGGTTGTTCTCGGCGTCCACGGGCGACGACGCGAAGATCACGGCCATGGTGCCGAGCGCGACGAACATGATCGCCGAGCCCGACAGCAGCAGCTTCTTGCGGCCGATCCGGTCGACCAGGTAGATCGCGAGGATCGTACCGGCGATGTTCACGATCGAGTTGATGACCGAGGTCAGGAACGCGTCGTTCTCGCTGAACCCGACGGACTGCCACAGCGACGTCGAGTAGTAGAAGATGACGTTGATGCCCACGAACTGCTGGAACATCGACAGGAAGATCCCGACCCACACGATCGGCAGCAGGCCGAGGCGCGGACCGCGCACGTCCGAGATGCGCGGCGGGTGGTCGCTGGAGAGCGTCCCCTGGATCTCGATGATCTTGTGGTCGACGTTCCCGCCGACGTACTTCAGGAGCACCTCGCGCGCCCGGTCGAGCTGCTGCTTCGCCACCAGGTAGCGCGGCGACTCGGGGATGTTCAGCGAGAACATGAAGTACACGAACGCGGGGATCGCGGCCGCCGCGAACATCCACCGCCACGCGGTCCCGCCCCACGGCACCTCGCCGCTCGCACCGCCGGCCGAGGCCTGGATGCCGTAGTTGACGATCAGCGCGCCGAAGATGCCGAGCACGATCGCGAACTGCTGCAACGAACCCAGCCTGCCGCGCAGGTGCGCGGGAGAGATCTCCGCGATGTACGCGGGCGCGATGACGCTCGCCGCGCCGATCGCGAAACCGCCGATGATGCGCCAGATCGTGAGGTCCACCGGGCCCGTCGCCAACGCGCTGCCCAGCGAGGTCACGAAGAACACGATCGCCGCGAGCATCATGACCTTGGGCCGGCCGATCCGGTTCGCGAGGGAGCCCGCGAACCAGGCGCCGACCGCGCAGCCGAGCAGGGCCGAGGAGACGACGATGCCGGTCTCGACCGAGCCGATCCCCCACTGCCGCTCAAGCGCGCCGGTCGTGCCGTTGATGACGGCCGTGTCGTATCCGAACAGGAAGCCGCCCAGGGCCGCGGCGATCGACACGAACAGCGCCGACCCGGTCGGCCCTTCGGGTTCACCGCGCAGCAGACCCTCATTGTCTGTCGTCATCACTCACTCCCGTACGCGACTTGAACCGATACCACACGTGCACGAATCCTAAGCTGCTAATGCCTTGAAGATCACGAATTGCCGGAATCCGAGACCTACCCTGGGCAGGAGTGGATCAACCCCGATGAGCCGCTGAGCGGCTCATCGATGAAAGCGGAGCGACGGGGAAGCACGGGATCAGACCAGAGTCCACTACTGTGACCCATCTAACTTGTGATGCCCACCATCATTGATTTATCGATGTGGGACAATACCTGAAGGGCAACACCCAGAGCCTGCAACGGAGGAGGCCAACGTGAGCACATTCTTCAGTGTCGTCGGTGCTATCGGAATCGCGATCGCGCTAGTGACAGTGTCGCTACTGACATTCCTGGTGACCGGCGCGATCTTCGGGATCGGCGTCGGAGTCGCCAAGGTCAGAGACGCGCTCTCGACTTCTTCGTAGGCATGCGAGAAGGCCCCCACCTTGCGGTGGGGGCCTTCCCTGTACGTTAA
>NZ_JBAGKG010000006.1:0-453697 GCF_037034145.1 Glycomyces sp. MUSA5-2 | reverse complement strand
TGTCCTGACCGATTTTCACGAGACACCCTTGATCAAGTGTCCCAAGGAAAAGACAGTCAAAAACAGTACCGATCTCCAGACATCCAGCACCAAAGCCGAACCCCTTCAATCAGCCCACACGCTGACCATCCAAACACCCTGTTGAGTTCTCAAACAACACGCCAACTGAAGTGATCCACTTTAGGGATTCGGCCTCAGCCGGAGCAACCTCTCAACTCTAACAGTCTCGGATCGCTCTGCAAACTTCAGGTCGATTAACCTGTGTCACACACGATCGAGCCTCTAGTGAGTCTCTGAGATGTCCCGCGATTCAGCTTCCGGACCGCGCCTGACTCTATGAGTCTGTCGCCGGTCTCCGGTGGCTTCCGGACCAGGCCTTCTCGGCTGTTCCGTTCCCCCGCGGGCAAAGACAACAATACACGGCCTTTTGAGCGCACGAAACAGGGGGGTCCCTTTCCGCTCGCGGCCGCGATGACCTGCGGGGATATGGCTGCACCGCAATCGGAATCGCCGATCCGCGCTCGTGCGGGGGTTCCCGGTCCGAACCTATCGGAGGGGTCCGACATCTTGTTGTCGTCGGCGTTAACGGTTGGATGCGATCTGTGTTCGGCTTCTGCTCTGTATGGCGGGCACGGATAGAGGGCCGGCCCCGTCTTTCGACGGGGCCGGCCCTCTATGTCTTCGAGCGTTGCCGCTCCGGTCTTAAGCCGCGACCTCGGTGGAGGTCGGGACGATGTTGACCAGCTTGCGTCCGCGCTTCTGCGAGAACAGCACCTCTCCCTCGGCGAGGGCGAAGAGGGTGTCGTCGCCGCCGCGGCCGACGAGCTCGCCCGGGTGGTACTTGGTGCCGCGCTGACGGATGAGGATCTCGCCGGCGCTGACGTGCTGACCGCCGAAGCGCTTGACGCCGAGTCGCTTGGAGTTGGAGTCACGCCCGTTGCGGGAGCTGGATGCGCCCTTCTTGTGTGCCATGGTTCAACCCCTACTTGGTGATGCCGGTGATGCGCACGCGGGTCAGCGGCTGGCGGTGACCCTGGCGCTTGTGGTAGCCGGTCTTGTTCTTGTACTTGTGGATCTTGATCTTCGGGCCCTTGGTGTGCTCGAGAAGTTCACCGCTCACCGTGACGCCGGAGGCGTCGGTGACCACAGTGCCTTCGTCGACGAGCAACACCGCGGGCAGCGTAAGCGTGTCGCCGGACTCGCCCTGAAGCTTCTCGACTTCGAGGACGTCGCCCTCGGCGACCTTGTACTGCTTTCCGCCAGTCTTGACGATTGCGTACATGTCGACGCTGGTCTCCTTGGGTCCTCCCCGATGCGGGGACATGATGTCAGTTCCCCGCAGGGGAACGGTGTCTGTCAATTTCGCGGTGTCACGCACCGTGCCAACTCCGGCTTCGCGAACGTCGCCTGGGCTGGCCCGCCGATCGAGCTCCGCGCTCGCCCCCGCGCGAACGGAGGCGAAAAGCTGAGGGCTCTATAGGCCGCTCACTAGGGTACGTCATGTACCCGCTGGTTCCGGCATCGGTACCAGGCGGACGCCGCGAACGTCACAGTCCGCGGCGCCGCCCGTACCTAAGCCGGTGCCGATTCGGTCCCGGGCTCGCCGCCGTTGTCCGGTTCGGCGTCCGCGGGGACCGCGTCCTCGGAGGAGGCGACGGCGTCGGTCGTCTCGGTCTCGACCACGAGCTCGTCGCCGGACCCGGTGGCCTCGGCGATCGGCTCGGAGGTCGTCTCGTCGACGATCTCGATCTCGACGTCCTCGTGGCCGTGGTCGGAGGCGGCCGCGATCTTCGCGGTCGCGTCGGCGACGGACTTGGACTGCGGCTCGGACTTGTCCTGCTTCTTCGACTGCTGCTGTTGCTGCTGCTGGCCGGACTTGGACTTGTCCTTCTTCTTCTTGCCGCTCTGGCCCTGGCCCTGGTTCTGCTGGGCCTGGTGCTGGCCGGAGCCGCCCCCGCCGTTGCCCTTCTTGCGGCCGTTGCCGAGGATCTCGTCGGTGTGGACGATGACCCCGCGGCCCTTGCAGTGGTCGCACGGCTCGGAGAACGCCTCGATGAGGCCCTGGCCGACGCGCTTGCGGGTCATCTGCACCAGGCCGAGCGAGGTCACCTCGGTGACCTGGTGCTTGGTCCGGTCGCGGCCCAGGCACTCGGTCAGGCGGCGCAGCACCAGGTCGCGGTTCGACTCCAGGACCATGTCGATGAAGTCGATCACGATGATGCCGCCGATGTCGCGCAGGCGCAGCTGGCGCACGATCTCCTCGGCCGCCTCCAGGTTGTTCCTGGTGACGGTCTCTTCGAGGTTGCCGCCCTCGCCGGTGAAGCGGCCGGTGTTGACGTCGATCACCGTCATCGCCTCGGTGCGGTCGATGACGAGCGAGCCGCCCGAAGGCAGGTAGACCTTGCGGTCCAGCGCCTTGAGCAGGCCCTCGTCGACGCGCTTCTCGGCGAAGACGTCCTTCGTGCCGGTGTGGCGCTTGAGCCGCGGCAGCAGCTCGGGCGAGACCGATTCGAGGTACTTGTGGATCTCGTCGTACGCCTCGTCGCCCTCGACCAGGAGCTCCTTGAAGTCCTCGTTGAAGACGTCGCGGACCACGCGGATCAGCACGTCGGGCTCGGAGTGGAGCACCGCCGGGGCGTTGCTCTTCTTCGCCTTGGACTGGATCTCCTCCCACTCGATCTGGAGGCGGGAGATGTCGCGGGCGAGCTCCTCGGGCCCGGCGCCCTCGGCGGCGGTGCGCACGATGACGCCCGCGCTCTCGGGGACGAGCTTCTTGAGCGCCGCGCGCAGGCGGGTGCGCTCGCGGTCGGGGAGCTTGCGGGAGATCCCCGAGGCGTTGCCGCCGGGGACGTAGACCAGGTGGCGGCCCGAGAGCGCGACGTGGCTGGTCAGACGGGCGCCCTTGTGGCCGACCGGGTCCTTCGTGACCTGAACGAGCACCGAGTCGCCGGGCTTGAGGGCCTGCTCGATCGAGCGGGCCTTCCCCGCGAGGCCGGTCGCGTCCCAGTTCACCTCGCCGGCGTACAGCACGGCGTTGCGGCCGCGGCCGATGTCGACGAACGCGGCCTCCATGCTCGGCAGCACGTTCTGGACCTTGCCGAGGTAGACGTTCCCGACCAGGCCCTGGGCCCCGGACTTGGAGACGTAGTGCTCGGCGAGGATGCCGTCTTCGAGGACGGCGGCCTGGGCGCGGCCGTTGCGCACGCGCACGACCATCTGGCGCTCGACCGCCTCGCGGCGGGCCAGGAACTCGGCCTCGCTGACGACCTGGACGCGGCCGCGGCCGGACTTGCGGCCGTCGCGGCGGCGCTGGCGCTTCGCTTCGAGGCGCGTGGACCCGGAGACGCCGCGCACTTCCTCGTTGGACGAGGTGCGGCGCTGCGGGGCGCGGACCTTGACGACGACTTCGGCGTCATCGTCAGAGTCGTCGGGACGCGAGGAGCGGTCGGAGTCCTCGGACCCGGCCCTGCGGCGGCGGCGACGCCGACGGCGGGTGACCTCGGGGCCGTCGGCGCCCGATTCCTCGTCGTCCTCGTCGGCCTGCTCGTCCTCGTCGTCGTCTTCGTCGTCCGAGCCCTCGGGCCCGTCGACGCCCTTGCCGCGGCCGCGGCCGCGGCGGCCCCGGCGGCCGCGCCTGCGGCGCCCGGCCTCGGAGTCGTCGTCATCGTCGTAGTCGTCGTCGAAGTCCTCGGCGACCGGCTCGTCGGCCTTCGGCTCGCGCTCGGCGGCCTTGTCCTCGGGGCCCTTGTCGGCGGGCTTGTCGCCGGAGCGCTGCTCGCCGCGGTTGCGCGTGCGCTTGCGCGAGGGCTGCTGCTCCTGCTGGTTCTGGGCGGCCTTCTTGGCCGGGGCCTTCTTCGCCTGGCGGCGGGGCTCGGCGTCCTGGCCGCGGCGCGGCTCGTCGTCCTGCTGGTCGCGGGAGTCGGAGCGGGAGCGCTCGGACCTGGGTTCGGCCGCTTTGGGGGCGGTCTTGGGCGGGGGTGCGAACATCGCGGCGGTCGAAGCGGCGGTGCGGGGCCGCTCGCTGCGCGGCGCCTCCGGCGCCGGGTCGTCGCTCTTGGGTTTTTGAGGAGCCATGAAGGTCACCGCGATCGCGGGCACCTGTTCGCGCGGCTCATTCTCGCGCATACGAATAAATCTCCATTCCAGCCGCCGCCCGGGCGCGTGACGCGGTTTGCGTCCGCTGCCGCACGGGCGCGGCATCAGCAGTGCGGTCCTCCCGGCCGGGCGGGGGCCGGCTTCCGGCTCGCGTCGCCCAGCAGGCTCGCGAGCCTTGTTCCGGCGCTGTCCCCTGCCGTTCGGGCCGCTCTGTAAAGCCTCAACTCGCGCTGGGGAAACACCTCTGCCCCCAGCCGAGTCGTCAAGTCCGTCGCCGTCGTGAGGGACGCGGACAGGACATCTGCGGGTCGCACCGTCCGAAAAAATGTGCGGTACGACAAGGTCGAGTATCGCACACTCTGCGTCATTCGCCGAACAGGTGGACAAGCCGGTGCGGTGCCTCTCAGTGCGGCCGGTCACGATCGGGTGAGAAAACACGACTCCTCGTGGTTGGCACGGTTCGCCCGTGGCCCGTGTCCCATGTACTCGATAAGCTGACGGTTGGCGCGGCAGCAGAGGCCCCCAGAGTAAGGAAAGAGCCATCGCACTCCAGGTGATCGACTCGGACAGGTCCGAGGAGCCCCGGGCGGACGGGAAACCCTCCACCTACCAGGGGCGCCATCGCGGTGCCGACCTCTTCCGGCAGCTCACCAGCGTCGGATGGGTCCTCGCGGTGGTCGCGGTCCTGCTGCTCGGCGGCGGCACCGTGCTGTTCTGGAGCTCCGGCATCGGCGACGAGGAGCCGCCGGTGGACGCCGGCGCGATCGGCGACCTCTGCGAGCGCGCCGTGAACGCCGAGCTGCTGGGCCCGTGGGCCGACACCGAGCAGGCGCGCAACCCCGCGGAGGACGCGGACGAGAAGGTCCGCAAGTTCGACTGCACCTATTCGGCGGAGTACGCCGGGGGAGACGCGTACCGGCTCGTGACGCTGTTCGCGACCGTGCAGGTGTACGAGGACTCGGCGAAGGCGCGGGCCGCGTACGCGGGGGTGCTGGAGTTCGAGGCGTCCGAGGGCCACGCGACGGCGGACGTGCGGGACGTCGGCGAGCAGGCGGCGACCGCGGTGATCGCCGAGGGCGAGGAGACCGAGGTGCGCCTGCACGCGCAAGAGGCGAACACCACGCTGAGCCTGAACGTGTTCGTGACGGGCGCGCCGCCGGAGGGCGGCGATGTGGAGGTGTTGGCGGAGGACCTGTCGTCGGGTCTCCTCGACTCACTCCCCCGGGCGGGGAATTAGGCGGCTCCCTTTAAGCTGACCGTGACTACCGCGGCGTCAAGTCGACACGCCGCAACCATTCGCGGAGGATCATCGTGAGCGCCACACCACCCTTTGGCCCGGCATACGACGAGCAGCCCGACGACGGGCGGCGGTCGGATTCCGGCCAGTGGCGGCCCCGGGCGGGCCGTCCGCAGGGGTCGGGCGAGCCGTACTCCGCGCAGCAAGGCGACCAGGGCCAGTACCAGGGCGGGCAGCCGTCCCCGGGGCGCGGCCGGCAGGGCGGCTACGGGCAGCAGCAGGGGCGGCCCCAGGCGGGGCGCCCCTCGCCGCAGGCCGGGCGGCCGTCGCCGCAGGCGGGTACGCCGCGGGCGGGCGGTCCTTCGGCGGGCCGCGGGCCGCAGGCCGGGCAGTACCAGTCCCCGCAGCAGCAGTTCTCGCCGCAGCACGGCGGGTACGAGGCGCAGCCGGGCGGGTATGAGGCGCAACCCGGAGGGTATGAAGCACAGCCGGGCGGCTACGAGTCGCGCCGTTCGGGCGGGCCGGTGACGGGGTCGACGCCGCGCACGGACCCGCGGAGCACGGTGCAGGGCGGCCGGGAGTACCGGCCGCGGCCGGGGGCTCCGGAGGGTTCGCCGCGGCCGCGTCAGGACCAGCCGTTCGAGGAGGCCGCGTTCGGCGACGAGCGGGGCGGGGACGACTGGGGCGGCGGCGGGGAGACCACCGCGATCAAGGGCCTCGGCTCCAGGGAGCCGCGGCGGCGCTCGGACTTCCAGAAGGTCCGCAGTCGCGCGCGCAAGTCGAGCCCGTGGCCGAAGGTCATCGCCGCGGTGGTGGCGCTGGGCCTGGTCGGCGGCGGCGTGTGGTGGTTCATGAACCGCGACTCGGGCGAGGAGCAGGGCGGCGCGGCCGATGCGGGCCTGACGTACGCGGGCTCCGAGGAGCCGTGCTCGCTGGTCGACGCGGCGGCGCTGGAGCCGGCGACGGGCGGCGCCGAGCCGGCGGAGTCGGCGGTGGCCGAGCAGAAGACCGGCAGCTGGCACCAGAAGTGCGACCTGACGTACGGCGAGCCGGACCAGGCGGCGGCGATGCTGACGATCGAGGGGTCCGTGTACGAATCCGACGCCATGGCGAGCGTCAACTTCGATCTGGGCACCGGCGACATGAGCGAGATGCCCGAGCTGTGGACGATCGTGGACCCGGCCCCGTCGGTCGGCGACGAGGCCGCGGCGATCTCACGCGTGGTGACCGACGGGACGTCGAACTACCAGCTCCACGTCCAGGACGACAACGCCTACCTGGTGGTGCGGCTCGCGGTGTCGAAGGACGCCGGGGTCGACGAGGCGGCGCTGACGGACATGACGACGCAACTCGCCGAGGCGTACTTGGCGAACTGGCGCGACGCCAGCTGACGTGAATCGCATTTCATAACAAAACGGACCTAAAAGGGACCCCTGGTTCGAAAGTACCGCAAGGGTCCGACAAGCCAAGAGGGCCGATCCCGTGGAACGGGATCGGCCCTCTCACTCGTTCGGGTGAAAGCGCTGCGGCGCTAGTAGGTCCGCATCGGGGCGCCGAACATCTGCGACTCGATGGAGGTCGGCGCGCACCACAGGTAGCGCTCCTTCTGGCCCTTGCGGAGCATCGCGATCATGTCGTCGTGCAGCATCTGGAGCCACTGGAGGACCTCCTGGTTGACCCGGATCGCCGAGCGCGCGATCTGGGCCTCCTCGGCGGTGAGCCGCTGGAGGACCGTCATGTGGGCCTCGCCGGTGAGGGCGTCCGCGAAGTTCGTCAGGCGCGGGAGCACCGTGAGCTGCGTGCGCCACGGGCCGAGGACCGGCTTGGTCTGGGAGCCGCGCTCGCCGACGTCGTAGACGTACAGGGCCGGGGAGTGCTGGCTCGCCTCGACGGTCACCGGCTGGTCGCCGTGCAGGACCGCGAGGCGGTCGTTGCGGCCGGTCGCGGTCTCCCCCAGGCCGTTCCACTCCTGCGGGCGGGTCGTGCACACCGCGACGCGGGTGCCGATCGCCAAGGCGCGGAAGACGAGCAGGCGGGCGAGGTACACGCCGCCGATGAGGTTGATGCGGGTCTCCTCGGGCCGGAAGAACGGCGCGACGACCGGGACCTGCTCGGCGTCGCGGCCGATCACGAGCCCGGCGGGCGGGCTCGCCGACGTCATGAGCTCCAGGGCCCGGGCGGTCGGGATCTGCGGCGCGGACTTGACCGGTTCGATCGGCTTGCCCGCGTCGCGGGCGGTCTCGACCGCGCGGTCGGTGATCGGCAGGCCGTAGACGGTGCCCTCGGTGGGGCCCGCCGAGACCTGCGAGACGCCGAACAGGCCCGCGGAGGTCGGCATGGAGCTGACCGGGCCGCCGGTGATCGGGGCGCCCGCGCCCGAGTAGGGCACGCCGGAGTACGGCTGGGCGCTCGCGGGCTGCGCCGAGTACGGCTGGCCGGAAACCGGGCCGCCGGAGATCGGGCTGCCGGACACGGGCTGGCCGGAGACCGGCTGGGCCGAGACCGGGGCCGCGGACACCGGTGCGGCCGCGGGCGGCTGCGACGGGCGCTGCTGCTGGGACGTCGGCAGCTGGTACTGCGGCTGGGACGTCGGCGGCGCGGCCGGCTGGGCCGGGCGCTGCGGCTGCGAGGCCGGCGCCGGCGGGGGGCCGGCGGGGCGCTGCGGCTGCTGGTACTGCGGCGGCGAGGACTGCTGCTGCGGCTGTCGGCCCTGCGGAGGCTGCGGCGGGCGCATCTCCGGGGGCCGCGGCGTCTGGTACTGCGGCTGCTGAGGCTGCTGCTGCGGCGACTGGGGCGGGCGCGCGGCAGCGGCGGGCGGCTGCGGGGGCTGTGCGCCGCCGCGGGCGCTCGGCGGCGCCTGCGGGGGCTGCTGTCCTTGGCGCGCACCGTAAACCGCGCCCTGCTGACCGGTCTGCCCGGGCTGGCCGTAGACGGCGCCGCCCTGGGGCGGGCGCGCCGCGGGCTGCTGGGGCGACTGCGGGGACTGGGGCGGGGAGCCCGCCTGCTGCTGGCCGGGACGGGGCACGTTGAGGGTGCCGCCCTGGTCGTCGTCGACGGGGCGCTGCTCGTCCTCGTCGCCGGAGTGGCGGCCGCCGGGGCGCTGGTTCCCGCTCTGGTACGAGCCCCCCTGGTAGGTGCCGCCGCCATAGACGTTGCCGCGGTCGCTCATCGGGGTCCTCCTCCGGTCGGGGCGGATGCGTAGGCGGCGGGGCCGTGCTCGCCGTCGAGGCGCTGCAACCGCACGCCGAGCTGGTCGGCGACGTTGAGCAGCTGGTTCTGCGCGGACTCCCACGAGGCCTGGTCGAGCGCGAGGCGCACGATCCCGTCCACGGCGAGCTGGCGCCCGGTGATGCGGCCGTCCGGGTTGACCTTGCCGTTCGCGCCCGCGGTGACCACGGTCGACACGGTCACGAACGCGGCGGGGACGCCGGAGAGGGCGTCGGTCGTGCGGTGCAGCGACACGGCGTCGGTGGGCCACTTGACGACCCGGTAGGCGACGTGGCGCAGGCCGTCCGCGTACCAGTGGTTCCACTCCTCCGCGGTGCGCTCGCCCGGGACCGGCGCGAACGCGACGCCGAGCGACTGCTGGACCGCTTCGCGCACGCCCTCGGCGTCGAGGATCCGGTTGGGGACGCCGACGTTGCCGAGGAGCTTGCTGACGCGCTGCGCGGTCGAGGCCAGCGCCTTGTAGACGCCGTCGACCTCGCCGCCGCGCTCGGCGGTGGCCTCGCGGGCGTCGCGCGCGCCGAGGCGCACGGCGAGCCAGGCCTTGTGGTGGACGACGGCGGGGTAGTCGCCGAGGAGTTCGCGGTAGGAGCGGGAGGCCGGGCTGTTGTCGTAGGCGGCGAGGCCGACGGGGGTCGTGTGGCCGACGAGCTGCACGGCGGTGACGGGGACGGAGGTCTCGTCGAAGAGCCGTTCGAGGCGTTCGAGCGGGACGGCCTTGGTGCCCTCGTCGGTGGTGCCGATCTCGATGACGGTGAACCATCCGCCGTTGTCGTGGCCGATGCCGACGTTCTCGTCGCGGTCCTCGACGCCGGTGATGCCCAGGTCGGGGGCGATCCGGTGGAGGACCTCGGTGAGCTGCTGCGGGTCGAGGGCGCGGATGCGCCGGCGCATGCGGGACTTGAGCGGCCAGGTCTGGTACCACCAGTAGTCGCCCTTGCGCCAGAACACGACGACCAGCACGATGAGCGCGACGGCGCCTCCGGCGGCCAGCGCGATCATCCCCAGCGCCAGGCTCGCGAGCGCGATCGTGAGCGCGAGCTCGACCGCGATGAGCTGGGCGACGGTGAGCGGGCCGAGCCGTCCCGAGGAGCGGGTCGTGAACACGACCGACTCGCCGGCGACCGGGCCGCCTTGCTGCTGGGCCTGCACGGACGCGGTACCGCGTGCTTGCTGCTGCCCCTGAAGCATCGTCATTGGCGACGTCTCCATCATGAAGGTGAGTGGTCGTACCTATCGTAAGCGGACGAGACCACCTCTTGGTCCCCCGCCCTTGCGGTGTTTCGGCCCGGTATACGGCGGACCGGCCCTTTGGCGCTGCGGCGTTAGACTGTGCGGGTGCGAATCCTCCCGCGTATACCTCTCTATTCCGCGGCGGTCGCGATGGCGACGGCCGGGTCGATCCTGCTTGCGACGGCGCCCGCGTCTGCCGAGTTCAACCTGAGACCCGCGCCGGCGGACGAGCAGGCGCCGTGCGAGCCGGTGTCCGAACCGGGCGAGCCGCTGAACACCCAGCCGTGGGCGAAGAACTTCATCGGCCTCGACGACGCCCACCAGTACAACCGCGGCACGTTCGAGACCGGTTCGAAAGAGGGCGATCCGGTGACGATCGCGGTCATCGACTCCGGCGTCGCGGCCCAGCGGGACGACGTGTTCGGCGACCGCCTGCTGTCGGGATACGACTGGTGGGACCCGGACGCCAAGGGCCAGTGCGACTCCGCGTACCACGGCACGGCGGTGGCGGCGCTCGCCGCGGGCGGACTGGTGGCCAACAGCGACTTCATCGGTGTCGCCCCGGAGGCGAACATCCTGCCGATCCGGGTGTTCTCGGGCGCGAAGGACGAGGGCGGGGACGCGACCAAGAGCATGGTGGTCGCGGGGGCCATCGACGATGCGGTGGCGAACGGCGCGGACGTGATCAACCTGTCGCTGGTGGTCGTGGACACGCCGCAGTTGAAGACCTCGGTCGAGGCGGCGCTCGCCGCGGGTGTGGTCGTGGTCGGCGCCACCGGCAACGAGAACAAGAACATGGACGACACCTCGATCGAGGCCGACCAGCAGACGTTCTACCCGGCGAACTATCCGGGCGTGATCGCGGTGGCGGCGCACAACCAGGTCGGGAACTGGTACGCGAGCAGCAACTTCGGCGAGCACACCGACCTGCTGGCGCCCGGTCAGGGCCTCGCGTTCCCGTACGCGGGCGGCGAGTGGCGGGTCGGCGAGGGGACGAGTTTCGCGACGCCGTTCGTCGCGGGCGCGGCGGCGCTGCTGAAGGGCGAGTTCGGCGCTGAGGCGACGCCCGCATGGATCCAGGCGCGCTTGCAGGAGACGGCGATCCACCCGCCGGACGCGTTCAACATCTACCAGGGCTACGGCGTGCTGAACGTGGCGAAGGCGCTGACGGCACCCTACGACGCCTCCGAGGTCGGCTCCGATGACGTCGAGGCCGTTCCGACCGAGAGCGCCACGTCGGCGCCGGTGTCGGAGGAGGACCGCGACGAGATCGGCGCCCTCGACGTCGACTACGACCCGCTGGCGCTCCAGAAGGCGATCGCGTGGGCGAGCGTCGGCGGTTCGATCGTGCTGGTCACCCTGGTCCTGGTGCTGCGCACCATCATCCCGAAGGGCAGGCGCCGCCGCTGGCGGCCGGGGACCCGCGAGCCGGAGAAGGCCCTGGTCAGCGCCGACAGCGACTGACCGGATCCAGAGCTGAAGGAGCGGGGGTGCGGACGGGGGTCCGCACCCCCGCTTCGTCTTCCGCGGCAGTGGGACGGCCGACGGCGTGCGGCGGGTCGGATCGGTGCGGGACACGCGCGAAGACCCAGGCGATCGAGGATCTGCCTGGGTCTTCGTTCAGCTTGATACCGCTGGAGAAGTGCGGTCCTACGCGAACCGACGCGCGTTCGCCTGCTCGGTGTCGAGGTAGCGCTGGCGGGCGTTGTCGACAGCGTTGCCGACCGCCTCCAGGATCTGGTTCAGCTTGTCCATCGACTGGTTCCACTCGGCGCGCTGCGCGTCGTAAGCGGCCTGGTCTTCACCCTCCCACTCAAGGGCGTCGAGCTTGGCGCCCAGGTCGGCGAGAGCGTCGTTGATGGACTGGGAGTCGTTGATGATCCGGGAGTAGGACTCCTCCATGGTGGTGTAATCAAGTGAAATCGCACCCATGTCAAGTCACCTCTTTCCTTAAAGTCTCGGGGGTTAACGGCCTGTTAGAGAAGGCCACCGAAGTCGCTGGCGCTCTCGCTGTCCTGGTCGTCGGTGGCGGTCGCGCTGGCGTCGAGCATCGTCGCGATGTTCTCGAGCGCGTCCATCAGGTCCTGGGCTTCCTTGTCCCAGTCGGCCATGACCGTCTGGAACGCGTTGGCGCCGGCACCCGTCCAAGCGGACGCGAGCATGTCGCACAGCGACTTGAGACCGGAAAGGGTCCCGCCGACGTCCTGACGCGTGTTCAGCGTGTCGATAGCGGCCTGCTGAACTGTCTCGGTTGTCATCTTGACCATGGATAAACACCTCCTGATCGTCGAACCGGGGGCTGCGGCACAGAGGCCGTCAGGGGTATCCCAGTGAGTTTTTTCATCGATTCCGCAGTCACCATAACCCGTCCGTGCAAACTCACCGGGTTGGCGGTGCGCCTCCGAGTTTACTAGTAGTGACCGGGCCCGTGTATCCCCACTTAGTGCCACGTCGGGCGTACGGGGCAACCCGGGCGGACCCTCGGGTAGTCGGGTCGAAAGGGACGAGTCCTCGCCACTGATGCGGGAGTTGCTCCGGAGCGCGTCGGCACAGGATCGCGGCTTCCGTCCCAGGTCGAGACATCGACGGGACTCCCTTGTGTCCCGATCTCCCCCGTTCGTGCCATGTCGTGCCGCCGCGGCGTCCGGATTGCGCCGCATCGGTATGCTGGACCTAGCACAGATCGGAGCGGCCGCGTGCCCATCGCAGCGCGTCGAGGTTCGCGAGCGCCCGACCATACCCCCTGACGAATCTCATACCCGAGGTGATGACGTTGCTTCCTGAGGACATGGGCGGCGGTGCAGTCCAGAACCGCGACGGCTCCTACACCGTTACCGACTCCAGCGGCACCAGGTTCCAGATGACCGAGGAGTCGTTCAACGACTTCATTTCCGACATGGGCCTCACGCTCAGCGACCTGGAGTACTACCGGAGCCAAGTCCTGGGCGGGACCGTCGTGCGCTTGAGCGAGCACGCGAACCCCGAGTACATGAACTCCGGCAGTCTGCGCGACGTCGACACCGTGAACCTTCCGTTCGGCGGCTTCGACGACGCCAAGGAGCTCGCCGAGGCGTACAAGTCGATCGTGTACCCCACCCGGGCGGAGCAGATCGACCGCGTGGCCCACGGTCTCAACACCGGCAAGATCATCAGCGAGGACATCAAGACCAGCTACCTGGAGTCCGACGGCGACATCACTGCGAGCGTCACCACCATCGGGAACGACTTCGACACGCGCGGCGGCGGCATCACCGAAGCGGACGTGAACCAGGCGCGCGAGGACAACACCCGCGGCTCCGAGGACGCCCCGTCAGCGGACCAGCCGGCCGGTGACGACGAGCCGACCGAGATGCTCTAACCCGGTCGCACCACTGACGAACCCCTAGGAAGGAGCTGAGGATGGCCAGCAACGGTAAAGGCAAAGGCAAAGACTTCTACAAGAGCACGTATACCCACGAGCAGCTGTGGAACATGCTCAACGAGGGCGACGACTGGGCGGTCGAACAGGGCGGCTCCGTCTGGGTCTCCGCGGCGAGCGGCATGAAGGCCGCCCGCGAAGAGATGGTCGTCCACGTGCAGTCGCTCCGCACGCAGTGGACCGGGAGCGCCTCCGACGAGTTCGAGTACCGCATGAGCGTCGTCGAGGACTACAGCGTCGTGTCCGAGGACGGCATGAAGCAGCTCGGCGAGCTGCGGATCCCCGCGCTCGCGCAGGCCCTCAAGACCGCCCAGACCGACGCGCAGGGAGCGGACCTCTACCCGACTTCCACTGAGACGTACGACGACTGGCTCGAAAGCAACAACATCGACAAGACCAAGCCGGAGTACGAGGCCAAGAAGACCCAGTACGAGCGGCAGTATGAGGAGTACGTCGACGGGCGCCATGACCTGATGGCGCAGATCGTGGCGGACCTCGGCGACCAGTACGCGATCACGGCGCACGAATTCAAGACCGAGGTCCCGTCGCCGCCTCCGAGCGACATGCCCGGCAACAGCACCTACGAGAAGCCGACCGGCGGCGTCTTCGCCGATGACGCGCTCTCGAACTCCAACGACGTGGGCAACTCCCCGAACGACATCGCGGGCGGCGACACGGCCGGCGCGGACGGCGTCGTCGGGACCGACGACGACCTCGACCCCGTTGACAGCGACTGGTCTCCGGGCTCCTACGAGGACACCGACGGTCAGCTCGCCGGTGGTCTCGCGGGCGGCGGCGGCGTGGTCCCCACCGGCGGCGGAGCCGGCTACACCACCGGAATGGGCGGCGGCAGCCTCGGCGGCGGCGGTCTCGGCGGCGGAGCGGGCCTCTTCGGCCCGGCACGCGGCGCCACCCCCGTCGGCGGTGCCGGGAACGCTCCGGGACGCGGCGCGGGCAGCACGAGCCCTGCCCGTGCGGGCGCTTCCTCCGGTTCGGGCCGTGGCGGTTCCGGCACCGGACGCGGCGGCCTGAACAACGGCAGCGGCGGCCGGGGCACCGGCTCGGGCAGCCGTCCCGGCAGCAGCAGCGGACGCGGCGGCACGCGTTCGGGCTACTACGACGATGACGACGACGAGACCTACACCAGGGAGACCTGGCTGCGGGAGGACGACGTCGACTGGGGCCGCAACCGGGTCAGCAGCGACGAACTCGACGAGGACTAGCCGGTCCTGAGCAGTCGATGAGGGGCGAGCGGAACTGACCGCCCGCCCCTCTTGCGTTTCCCGGAAACGGCAAGGGCCGCAACCGATGTGCATCGGTTGCGGCCCTTACTCGTCGATCATCGCTGGTTGGGTTCGCTCGGCCGCCACGGCGGGCTGGGCTCGCCGGGGTTGCCGGGCTGGCTGAACCCCTGCGGCGGGCTGCTGTAGCCCTGGCCGGGAGGCGGACCGCCGTAGTTCTGCCCGCCGCCGGTCGGCGGGACGTATTGCTGTTGCGCCGCTTGCTGGTACGGCGCCTGGCCCGGGCCGTTCCCCGGGTTGAACTGGCCCTGCTGCTGCGCGGCGGCCTTCCGGCTGCGGCCGCGGAGCACCAGCCAGACCGCGACGGCCGCGCCGATGAGAATCACGGCCGCGGCGACGACGATGATCGCGTTGAGGTTCGACTCCTTGTTCCCTTCGGCCGCAGCCGAAGGGCCGCCGGTGGCGGCGCCGGGCTCCTGCGCGGATTCGGACGGGTCGGAGTCGCCGGGCGGAGTGGCCCCGCTGGCACCGGCCTCTCCCATCGGGTATCCGAGCGGGTTCTCATCGACCGGCTCGATGCTTTCGGCGTTGACGGCCTGGTCCGCATTGATCAGCCCGTAGCCGGCGTCCTCGCTGACGGTTCCGGACCCGTCCCCAGCGGTCTGGATGAGGCGCTGGATCACGTTGTTCTCGTCGAGATCTGGATGAGCAGCGGCAATGAGGGCGACGACCCCGCCCGTGATACCGGAGCCCATCGAGGTGCCGCCGCCGATGTCCCGGTAGAGGTCGTCCTCCCCGAGGCCTCCCTGTTGGGGATTGGGGACCGTCATCGTGTACGCGGGCGCCGCCACGTCGACTTCCGGACCGACAGTCGTGTTCTCGTACCAGATCTCACCCTGGTCGTCGGTACCCGTCACCCCGACGACGCCGGGAGCCGATGCCGGGAACGCGACATCGAAGCTGGGATCGTTGCCGGCGCCGCTGACCATGATCACGCCGCTATCGATGACGTACTGCGCCAGTTCGGTGTCGCTGTCCGAGATGTTGCCGACGAGGCCCCACGGCGTCACGATCACATCGGCGCCGTTGTCGACCGCCCAATGGAACGCTTCGATCTCGGCCTCTCCCATTACGCCGCCGAAGTCGGTGGCGCCAGTGGTGATCCGCACCGGCAGGAGCGTTGCCTCCGGAGCCGCGAGCAGCACGCCGGCCGCGACGGCGGTGCCGTGGCCGTCGGTGTCGTTCCAGGCGTCGGTCTCGCCGGACAGCGTCGAGTACCCCGGCAGCACATCCTTGTCCTCGAAGAACGGGTGCTCGCCGATCCCGGTGTCCAGAACGGCGACCGTGACCCCGGCGCCCTTCGAGGTCTCCCATGCGGCGGGCGCCTGGATCAGATCGGTGACCCACGAGTTCATCTCGTTGAAGCTCGTGTCCTGAGCCAGCGCGACACCCGGTGCGGCCGTGACCGCCGCGGTCGCGGCGAGGGCCGTGAGGCCCGAGGCCAGGGCGGTGCGGAGGCCGCGGGGCCGGGTCCGGGCGGGGGGTGGGGGGAGAGGTGTGGACATAGGGTTGGACCCCTTCCGTGTGCCGGTCGTTACAGCGCTGTCCGCTCTGCCCCACAACATACCGGACCTGTTTCAGCCCCGCGAGCCACGGAGGATCGCCAAGGGAACATAACGATATGGTCACAGAGAGGACGTTCCAGGTGCCGCCACTATCGGCCGTTTGCCTGGGATTTGTACGCTGTGTGTTGATCGGCACACGAGAGATTGGACCCCCCGTGAGCGCCCCACCGGTCTCGACCCGCCCTGCCCGCACCGCTTCCCTTGGGACCCAACATGGTTGATCTGTCGTTGGATCCGGAGGAGATCAAGCGGGGCGGCGTCTCGATGTTCGCGGCCTCGGACGGGCTGTACGAGGACTTCAAACAGGTCGCCAGTGAAGGCGGCGCGTTGAAGGAGTCGGTGGACACCGGGGTGTTCACCGGCGTGAACGAGGTGGCGCAGGCGGTCGAGCGGTGGGAGGGCGCGATCGTGCCCGGGCTGCGGGGCCGGGTGGAGGAGCTGGGGGCGTTCCTGGCGGTGTACTCGGTGCAGCACGTGGAGCTGGACGGGATGACCGCGGAGCTGTTCGCGCAGTACGCGGACCCCGAGGTGTTCCCGGTCGATCCGGGCTCGCGCACGACGCCGGCGCCGGAGTAGGCCGTGGGGATCACGTACGGCGCGCTGCGGGACGCCGACTTCGGGCCGCTCGCGGCCGTCGGGGAGCAGTGGCGGGCGCAGGCCGGGCGCATGGAGGAGCGGGAGTCCGAGCTGGACGACCTGCGGCGCAGGCAGATCGGCGAGTCCCAGTGGACCGGGACGGTGGCCGAGGAGGTGCGGTCGCGGGTGAAGCTCATCGGCGACGACACCGTGGAGCGGGCGGGCGAGTGCCGCCGGATCGCGGCGGCGATCGAGGACGCGGTGGCGGTGTTCAAGGACCGGCAGGAGGAGCTCCTGGAGCTGCTCGCGTCGGTGCCGGAGGGCCTGTCGGTGGACGCCGACGGCGTCGCGACCGGCGAGGCCGCCGACGTCGCGGCGTTCGAGCAGCGCATGGACGCGATCCTCGACGCGGTCGCCGAGGCCGACGAGACCCTGCACGCGGCGGTGGCCGCGATCGCCGGGACCACCGATGCGGGCGAGCGCGCGGAGCTCGCGGCGGGGGTGGCGCTGGCCGACGACTTCCAGGACATGCTCGACCGGGACGCGAGCCCGGCCGAGGTGAACGCGTGGTGGGACGGCCTGTCGCCGTTCGAGCAGCAGGGCCTGCTGGAGGCGCGGCCCGAGCTCCTCGCACAGGTCGACGGCATCCCTTCGGGAATCAGGGACGACGCGAACCGGACCCTCCTGGAGGGCGAGATCAACCGGCGCGAGAACGAGATCGAGGCGGTCGAGGACCGGCTCGCGGCCGACCCCGGGAACGAGGACCTCCAGAAGCGGCTCGCGGACCTGCAAGGGACGCAGGAGCGGTTGACGGGCCTCCAGTCGAGGATCGAGGAGCCGTACCGGATCGGCGCGGGCGGGCCCGCGCTCGACCACTACCTGCTCGGGTACTCCTCGGCCGAGGACGGGCGCGCGATCGTCGCGATCGGGAACCCCGACGAGGCCGACAACGTGTCGGTGCTGGTGCCGGGCACCGGGGCCGACCTGGGGAACGTCGGCGGCAGCGTCGACCGGGCCGGGCTCATGGCCGCGGACGCGTACTGGGCGGACCCGGACGCGAAGACCGCGTCGGTGCTGTGGCTGGGCTACGACGCGCCCGACGAGGTCGTGCCGCACGCGATGGACAAGCAGTACGCGGAGGACGCCGCGAAGGACCTGTCGTCGTTCGCCGCGGGGATGCGCGCCGTCGACGAGGACGGGAGCTCGCACGTGACGATGACCGGCCACTCCTACGGGTCGACGACGGTGGGGATCGCCGCGCGCGACGCCGGGCTGGACGTGGACGACATGGTGTTCGTCGGCTCCCCCGGGGTCGGCGTGGACTCGGCCGCGGACCTGGGGATCCCCCCGGACCGGGTGTGGGCCACCAGGAACGAGGAGGACATCATCGGCTGGGCCCGCGAGGACACGATCGGCACCGTCCTCGGCGGAGGCGGCGGCGGGCTGCTCGGCGGGCCGGTCGGGGGGCTCATCGGCGGCGCGGTCGGGTACTTCACCTCGGATCACGACGATCTGATCCACGGCACCGACCCGGTCTCGGACGCGTTCGGCGGCAGGACGTTCCGCAGCGACGCGACCCGGGACGCCGACGGGATCGAGGAGCTGTGGAAGGACAACGTGGAGAACCACTCCTCCTACTGGGACGGCGACAACGGGCATCCCCGCAACGCCGCCCGCGACAACATGGCGTATATCGTCACCGGTCAGACCAGCGGCGTCTGGTGAAGTCCCTTGCCTTCGCACTCCTACTACCGCTCGCAGGATGCTCGATGACCGCACCCGAACCGCCCGAGGCCCGCTACACGCAGGCCGAGGCGTACGCCCCCATGGAGGCCGCCGTCGCCGATGCGGTCGCGGCGCTGCCCGACTTCCCCGGGTTCGCCTCGCGCACCTGGCACGAGCTGCCCTGCACGCACGAAGGCGCCGAGGACCCCTCGCATGTGGGCGTCGAGATCTCGTACATGTTCGACCAGGAGCTGTGGTCCGATCCGCTGGTGCGCGAGACGTACGCGGACGCGCTGCGCGGGCGGTGGGCCGAGGACGGGCTGGACGTGCACCGGGACGATTCGGTGACGCTCGCGTCCGGACGCACCGACAGGAACGTGGAGGCGCTCCGCGAGGACGGCGTCAACCTCTGGTACCGCGTCTCGGGCGTCGTGGGCCTGGTCGTGCAGTCCGGGTGCGTGCCGCGCAGCGACCGCGGGGAGATCGAGTACGTGCCCCCCGCGGGCGGGATCGCCCCGGGCGGCCCGGGCGACCTCGTCGGCGAGTACTTCCCGGAGGGGATTCCGAAGGGCGCCGCGGACGGCGACGCGGACTACTCGTCGCTCTGACTCAGTCCCGGCAGGCGATGCCGCGGACCATGTCGGTGGTCGGGTCCCCTTGGGGCGGCACGCATGCGGGCTCGCGGTCGACGCGTTCGACGCAGCCGCTGGCGGCGGTCAGCACGGGCGCGTCGCCGCCGGTGTAGCCGAGGGCGATCTCGTCGGAGCGCTCGGCGGTGATGCGGCGGACCCCGTCGAGGGTCGCGCCGTCGTACGTGATCGCGTAGTCCCCTTCGGCCCAGAAGTCGCGCACGGCCGCCTCGTAGGCGGGGAAGTCCGCGGTGCGCAGCTCGTAGGTGAGGCTGTACCGGAACGTCTCCAGGCCCGCGGGCGTGCGGTAGCCGCAGGAGGCGACCTCGACGGTGCGGGCCGCGAACCCGGAGAACGCGGGAAGCGCTCCGGTGGTCTCGCCGACCGCGTCTTCGAGCCGTTGCCAAGTGCCCGTTTCGGTGTACACGCCGCGGGGGTCGCCGGGCTCGGCGGCCGCGAGCGCCCACTGGCGCACCTCGGCCCCGGCGGCGACGGCCAGGAGCAGCGCGAGGGACCACACGGCGGTCTCGATCCCGGCGATGCGCCCCCGCGGGCGGTCGGGTTCGGCGCCGAGCCAGCCGCGGGCCTTCGCGGTGACGGCGAGGACCGCGCCGAGGAACACGATCGGGGCCGTCGCGGCGAGGAACACGCCCGCGACCTCGGCGGCGCCGTCGCTCATGGCCTGCCGGACCGGCATCGCCGAGGGCGTCAGGAGCAGCACGACCTGAACGAGCGCGAGGGAGCCGGCGGCGGCGAGGTAGAGGCGGGCGCGGCGCCCGCCGCGGCCGAGCCAGATCGCGGCGAGGACGTTGACGGGCACCGAAGGGGCGAGGACCAGCAGGTACGCGAGGCCGCGCTCGGCGAGGCCGTTGTCGACGCCGGGCCACGCGTACGCCTGGACGCCGCGCCACGACCACAGCCACACCGCGATCACCGCGGCCGCCTCGGCGAGCAGGAGCGCCTGGATCGCGAGCACCCCGAGCGGCGGCCGGGCCGGGCGGCCGGGTCGCGCGAGCGGCGCAGGGTCGAGCTCGGGGGGCGTGAGCAGTGGGTTCATTCGGGCCCTCGGTGTGCGGGAGTGCGAAGGGGGCTCGCACCGGTACGAGCGTAGTACGCCGCGGGGCCGCCCCCCGGTTGCACCGGTGGGCGGCCCCGCGTCCCTCGCGTCTAGGGCGGGCCTTAAGACGAGCCGTTCGGGGGGAGCAGCGTCGTCTGGATGAGCTGCTCGCCGTCCTTGCGGCGCACCAGGGTGCCGCGGCCCGAGGGCTGCGGGCTGGGCCTGAGCTTGCCGAAGATCGCGCCCTCCTCCTTGCGGCCGCTCATGAGCAGGCCCGGGGATTCGAGCGACTTGATCTGGCCCACGATCGGGTCCATCATCGCGCGCCCGGCGCCGGAGCAGCGGCGGGCGATGATGACGTGGAACCCGATGTCGCGCCCGACCGGGATCAGCTCCTGGATGGCCACGAGCGGGTTCACGCGCTGGGCGACCATCTCGTAGTCGTCGACGAGCAGGTACAGGTCCGGACCGGTCCACCAGGAGCGGTCGCGCAGCTGCGCGGGCGTGACGTTGTCGCCCGGCAGGCGCTTCTCGATCGGGCCCTTGAGGTTCTTCACCGAGCCCTCGAAGTGCTTGCCGGACATGGCGTAGTCGAGCAGCGTCGGCTTCTGGATCTCCTCCAGCATGCCGCGCCGGTAGTCGGCCATGATGATCTTCGCCTCGTCGGCGGTGTAGGTCGACTGGATCTGCCGCGCGATGTGCCGCAGCAGGTTCGTCTTCCCCGACTCCGAGTCGCCGAAGATGAGCATGTGCGGCTCGTTCGCGAAGTCCAGGTACACCGGCTTGAGCCCGGCCTCGTTGAGGCCGATCGGGATGCCCGGCTTCGTGCGGTCGACGGCCTTGAGGAAGTCGGCCACGTGGAGCTGCTTCGGCAGGAGGCGCACCGGCGGGCACGGCTGCCCGCGCCACGCCTGCTTGACCTTCTTGACGAAGTCCTCGACGCCGGGGAGCAGGTCGTCGCCGTCGCGGATCCCGTCGATGCGGGGGACGGCGGCGAGGATGTGGAGCTTCGCGAGCGACAGCCCGCGCCCGGGGCGGTTCTTCGGCACGTTCGCCGCCGCCTTGCGGTCGATCTCGGACTCCATGTTGTCCGTGAGCTTCAGCTCCAGCTTCAGGCCGAACATGTCCCGCATGTTCATGCGGATGTCGCCCCAGCGGGTGCAGGTGACCATGACGTGGACGCCGTAGGCGAGGCCCCGGTTGCCGATCGCGCGGACCTGGTCCACGAACGGCTCGAAGTCCTCGCGCAGGGTCATCCAGTTGTCGATGACGAGGAAGATGTCCCCGTACGGGTCGTCCTGGAAGCGGCCCTGCTCCTTCATGCGCCGGTAGGAGCCCATGCCGTCGATCTTGTTCGCGGTGAAGAACGCCTCGCGCTCGTCCAGGATGCTCGTGACCTCCTGGATCGTGCGCCGCACGCCCTCCTCCTCCTGCCGGCCGAAGACGCCCGCGACGTGCGGGAGGTCTTCGAGGCCGCGCAGGGTCCCGCCGCCGAAGTCGAGGCAGTAGAACTGCACTTCGCGCGGGGTGTGGGTGAGGGCGAGCGAGCCGATCATGGACCGCAGCATCGTGGACTTGCCCGACTGGGCGCCGCCCGCGATGGCGACGGTGCCCTGGGCGCCGGAGAGGTCGACGATGAACGGGCTGCGCTTCTGCTCGAACGGGCGGTCCTCCTCACCGAGGACGGCGTGGAGCTTCCCGTTGAGGGAGAAGCCCTTCGGCGTGAGGCCCCGGACCGGGTCGACCTCCAGGGGCGGGAGCACCTGGTCGAGGGTCGGCGGCTCAGCGAGCGGCGGCAGCCACACCTGGTGGGCCGGGCGGCCCATCCCGATGCAGTTGTTGACCATGACTTCGAGTTCGGAGAGCTTCTCGTTCTCGTCCTCGGACTCGGCCTCCGCGGGCACTTCCTCCTCGGGCTCCTCCTCGATCTCGGGCTCCGGCGGGAGCTCCACGAAACCGGGCAGGAACCGCTGCACCTTGTGCTGGACGGCCGCGATGCGCTCGGCGCGCGAGGCGACCCGCTTCGGCGGCTTGTACGACCCGCCGACGTAGGCGGCGCGGAACCGCACCAGGTCCTGGGTGCCGACCTGGAGGTAGCCGTGGCCGGGGGCCTGCGGCAGCTCGTAGGCGGCGCCCGAGCCGATGACGGTGCGCGACTCCTGCGCGGAGAACGTGCGGAGCGCCACCCGGTACGACAGGAACGTGTCCAGGCCCTTCAGCTTGCCCTCTTCGAGCCGCTGCGAGGCGAGCAGCATGTGCACGCCGATCGAGCGGCCGATGCGGCCGATCTGGAGGAACAGGTTGATGAACTCGGGCTTCGCGACGAGCATCTCGGAGAACTCGTCGGCGATGATGAGCAGCGTCGGCATGGGGTCCATCGGCTGCCCGGCCTTGCGGGCCTTCTCGTACTCCCACCGGTTGGTGAAGTTGCCCATCGACCGCAGCACCTCCTGGCGCCGCACCAGCTCGCCTTCGAGCGCGTCGGCCATGCGGTCGACCAGCTCGATCTCGTCGGCGAGGTTGGTGATGACCGCGGAGACGTGCGGCAGCTCGTCGAGGGCCGCGAACGTCGCGCCGCCCTTGAAGTCGACGAGGATGAAGTTGAGCTCCTCCGAGGAGTGGGTGGCGATGAGCGACCCGACGATGGTGCGCAGCACCTCCGACTTGCCGGAGCCGGTGGCGCCGATGAGCAGGCCGTGCGGGCCCATGCCGCCGACCGCGGACTCCTTGAAGTCGATGTCGACGATGGCGCCGTCCGGGCCGGGCCCGATCGGGACCTTCAGGTAGTCCTTGATCGGCTTCTCGCGCCAGTGCACGGCCGGGTCGAGCGCCGCGGCGTCGTTGAAGCCGAGCATCTCCGGCAGGCTCGACGGCGCGGCCATCGGCGAGGCGTCCTCGTCGCCGGTCTCGGTGGCCCCGGAGGCGCCCTTGAGGGTGAGCCGCCAGGGGGCGAGCGAGCGGGCGATGCCCTCGGCCTGGTTGTACGACAGCGCGTCCGGCTTGCCGAGCACGCGGCGGCGGCCGGCCTGGTCCGTGTAGATCTCCTCCGCGGTGACGTCGTAGAGCTTGATCTGCGGCCCGGGCTTGCGCGGCAGGTAGCCGGAGAAGTCGAACACGGTGACGCCGGCCATGCCGTCGGCGGCGATGATCCCGGTCGGGTCCACCTCGCCGCCGTCGAGGACGACGACCAGGTGCGCCTGGCCCTCCCCCGCGGTCGCGCCGGGCGACCACGCGCCGCGGCTCGACAGCTGGTCGCGCAGCGAGTTCTCCAGCTGCGTGGTCGTGTTGAAGAACATGCGGACCGGGCCGGCCCCGTCCTCGGCGGACGGGTGCTGGAGGTGCGGCAGCCACTTCATCCAGTGCCACTCGGGCATCCGCTCGTTGTCCGCGACGACCGCGATGATGACGTCGTCGGGCGAGTGGAGCACCGCGAGCTGGGCGAGCTGGGCGCGCAGGTTGTCCATGACGACCTGCCGCTCGCCGCGCAGCACCAGCCGCGCGGCCTCGGTGTACTTCATCGACCGGGGGATGTCGATCACGTTCGAGTGCGCGGCGACGAACCGCCGCAGCGCCATCGACGTCATCGGCTCCAGGTCCTCGACCGGCTTGGTCTCCGGCGGCACCAGCTTCATCGTCATGCGCTGCTTGCCGATGCCGACGCGCACGTCCAGCGAGTCGTCGTCCTTGCTGCGGCGCTCCCACATGCGGCGGGACCCCACCAGCGACCACAGGGCCTTCGGGTCGGGGTGGCGCCACCGGGCCGCGCGCCATTGCCGCTCGGCGCCCTTGCGGGCGCGGCGCCGCACCTGGTTGAGGTAGCGCATGTAGTCGCGCCGGTCGGCGTTGAACTCGGCCTTCTTCTGGGCCCGGTTGCCGCCCATGTTGGTCGCCATCATGCCGACCATGGAGATGCCCATCATGGCGCCCATGGCGATGCGCATGGTGTTGCTGCCGCTGTTGGCCGAGGACCCGGTGCCGACGCGGGTCATCATCATCATCGCCATCGCGGCCGCGCCGGCGAGCATCGGCAGGATCATCAGATACTGCGCGATGTTCTTCGGCTGCGGATCGGGCATGTCCGGCGGCGACTCCAGGAGGATGTCGCCGCGGGGGGCCTGGGGCCCGCGCTTGCGCGGCGGTCTGCGGAAGAGTTTGGTCGTCACAGAGGGTCCTTGTACTCACCGGGGGATGCGCCTGCCAACGGCCGGCCCAGACGACGCCTTGCGAGCGTCGGCGAGGATGCTTGCTAGCCGCGGCCTGGGCGCTGCCGTATAAAAGATATAAGTGCGCTCTGTCGAGTATCGCACTAACAGGGTAGAACCGCATCGCCACTCGGGCGGTACACCGGCCGTGGCATGCGGGATTTATCCTTTTACAGTCCCCCCGATTCCGACCCGACCCGGAGGTTCGCGCGGTGAGCACCAAGTCGGCCACCCTCTCCAGGGTGACGATCGTCAGTCCTCGCACCAGGATCGACCTCGCATTGCCCTCTGACATCCCCCTGTCCGACCTCCTGCCCACGATCCTGCACCAGGCCGGCGAGTACTACATCGACGAGGCCGGCGACAACGGCGGCTGGATCCTCTCGCGGCTCGGCGAGGACGCCCTGGACACCGGGCACTCCTGCTCGCAGCTGTCGATCAGCGACGGGGAGATGCTGTACCTGAACCCGGCCGACGCGGCCAAGCCCGAGATCGTGTTCGACGACGTCATCGACGCCGTCGCCACCGCGACCGAGCAGCGCGGCAACCGCTGGGACCACCTCGCGACCAAGCGCTTCAGCGTCGGCGTCGGCACCGCCGCCCTCGGCGTCGGCGCGGTCGCGCTCCTGCTGACCGTCCACCTCGCGAGCGCCATCGTGAGCCTGTCGATCGCGCTGATCCTGGTCGGCGCCTCGGCGCTGCTCTCGCGCGCGGTCGGCGACTCCCGGGCCGCCACCTACTTCGGCGTCACCGCCGTCCTGTACTCCGGCGTCGGCGGGCTGCTCATCGCCGCGGACGGCGGCCTGTTCGACCTGACCGGGCAGAACGTGCTCATCGCGGCGTCCGCGATCCTGCTGTTCAGCGTGCTCGCGATGGTCGCCGTGGGCGACATGGCCTCGGCCCCGGTGTTCATCGTGACGATCCTCGGCTCCGTGGTCCTCGGCGTCTCGACCGCGCTGATGCTGATCATCCCCGGCGGGAGCGCCGCGACGGCCGCGGGCATCGCCGCGCCGCTGGCGCTGGCGGTCCTCCCCGCCGCGCCGCGCCTGTCGCTGACGATGGCGATGGTGCCGACCCCGACGCTCCCGACGACCACCGAGGAGCTGAAGGAGGGCGACACCGAGGCCATCGACGGCAAGCGGATCCTCAAGCTCTCCGAGCACGCCGGGAACTACCTGGAGGCCCTGTACTCGTTCGCGGCCGTGACCGGGCTGATCTCGGCCATCGCGCTCGCGTTCTCGGGCACCGTCCCCGGCCTGATCCTCGCGACGATCCTGTCGCTGGTGCTCCTCAGCCGCGCCCGCACGATCGAGGACCGGCCCGCGCGCATCGTGATGCTCACCGGCGGCATGGGCGGCCTCGCGGCGACCCTCGCGGCGGTGTTCGTCGCCAGCGGCGACAGCATCCTGGTGCGCCTGACGGTGATCCTCGGCGTGCTGACGCTGCTGACGCTCATCGCGATGGTCTACGGCCTGGCCGTGGCCGGCAAGAAGATCGCCCCGACGTGGGGCCGCAGCCTCGACATCATCGAGGCGCTCTTGATCGTGTCGATCCTGCCGCTGGTCGGCTGGGTCTGCAACCTCTACGAGATCGCGCTGTCGCTGCGGGGCTAGCCCCGACTCCCCCTTCGACCTGAGAGGCGAATTCCGATGCCACAGATGCGCTCCCGCCGCGAGCAGGTGGACGCACACAAGTTCATCACCTCGCGGATGAACCAGGCGCTGGTGCTGGCGAACCCCGACTCGGTGGAGCGGCCGCTGCGGCGCATCGGCGTGTCGATCTTCGCGTCGGTGATGGTGCTGGCACTGGTCTTCGGCGGCTTCGCGATCGCGACGCTGTTCGGCAAGGGCAACGCCCTGCCCGAACCGGGCCACATCATCACCATCAAGGGCAGCAACGCCGTCTACGTGTACACCACGAAGAGCGGCGGCGAGGAGACCGAGGACGACCCGCTGCGGCTGTGGCAGGTCGCGAACTTCACCTCGGCGCTCCTGCTGGTCAAGCCCGGTTCCGACGGCAAGCCGCCGGTGCAGGACCTGAAGGCGTCGTCGCTGAAGGACATCAAGCGCGGCAGCTTCACGATCGGCATCCAGAGCATCCCGTCGCAGCCGCCGGACCCCGCCGAGCTGCTCCAGAACGAGAACTGGAACGCCTGCTCGATGCCGCGCACCGACGGCGGCACCGCGAACTTCCAGCTGACGCAGCTGATCCTCCAGGACCTCCCCGAGCCCTCGCAGTGGCTCGGGGACGACCACTGGCTCCTCGCCAAGACCGCCGTCGACGAGGAGCAGGGGGAGGTCCCGGACTACTTCCTGCTGTGGAACGGCATGAAGCACAAGATCGGGACGGACGTCGAGTCCGCGCGGACGCTCATCAACAACCTGAACCTGAGCATGAACGACGCGATGCCGCTCAACGAGAGCATGCTCCGCCCGATCCCGGCGGGCGCGGACATCGCGGCGCCGGTCAAGGACGGCTTCGGCGAGCCTTCGGACGTGCTGACCGACGACAACGAGCCGCTCAAATACGGGCAGCCCGTCAGGTCCGGCAACGAGCTGTACGTGCTCCTGAAGACCTCCGACGGGAACGAGTTCGCGCGGATCACGCCGACCATGGAGCTCCTCCTGGCCGCGACGTACGGCGGCACCGCGGAGGTCGACCCCACCGTCCGCAGCGAGACCGGCTCCGACGCGGTGTACATGCCGCAGAACTTCCCGGACGCGGACCTGAGCGGCTCGACCTGGTCGGTCGACCGTGCCCGCCCGGCCGTGTGCGCAGTCTACGACCCGACGGAGCAGCACGACGAGGCGACGTCGATCAAGATCGCGATGTACGAGGACGCCCCCGACGACCTGACCGGCCCGGCCGAGTCGGTGGAGTTCACCGACGAGGGCGAGATCTTCTCTGACGTCGAGAACCTGGTGGCGCAGACGGTCCTGCCGCAGGGCACCGCGGCGCTGGCGGACTCGCGCACCGACCAGGGCTCGACGATCCAGGGCTTCACGTACCTGATCAGCGACCAGGGCATCCGCCACGGCCTGGTGGACGACGGCGAGACCGACTCGACGCAGAAGATGCTCGGGTACGCGGACGTCCAGCCGATCTCGGTGCCGGACGCGATGATCTCGCTGATCCCGGAGGGCAACCCGCTCGACCCGCGGGATGCGAGGAAGCAGATGTACTCGGACGCGGACGACGTGCCCGCCTACGAGTCGGCCGAGCCTTCGGCGGAGGCCGGAGGCTGACGCATCGTGCACGCCTGTGCCGCCGGGGGCCTTCGGGTTCCCGGCGGCTTTGGCGTTTTCTGGGGATTCAGGGAGGGTCCGCACGTGTTAGCCTGGCGCGACACACTCCCGACAAAACGAGGAACCGTCATGTCCTACCCGCCGCAGCCGGGGTTCGACCCGAATCAGCAACCTCCGTACGGCCAGCAGCCCGGGTACGGTCAGCAGCCGGGATACGGGCAGCAGCCCCAGCAGCCCGGGTACGGCTCCCAGCCGCAGCAGCCCGGTTACGGCCAGCAGCCCGGTTATGGGCAGCAGCCGGGGTACGGCCAGCAGCCGCAGCAGCCCGGATACGGCGCCCAGCCCGGGTACGGGCAGCAGCCTCCGGGTTACGGCCAGCAGCCCGGCTACGGCGCGCTGCCGCCCGCGCCGAAGTCGAAGACCCCGCTGATCCTCGGGATCGGCGGCGGCGCGGTCGTGCTGATCATCGCGATCGTCCTGCTCGTGCTGAAGCCGTGGGGCGCCGGCGCGCCGACGGCTTCGGACTCCCCCGAGGACGTGGCGAACAAGGCGCTCCCGTTGATGGGCGACCTGTTCGAGGCCGCCTACGCGAACGACCCCGACGCCGTCCAGGGCGTCATCGACGACCTCGCGCCGTTCATGTGCGAGAGCATGCAGTCGGAGATGGAGGGCACGGCCGAGGATCTCGACTTCGAGGCCCAGGCGGAGGACATGGGCGTCACGGACGTGCCGCCGATCGACATCGAAGTGGACTTCTCCTACGAGGTCACCGGTTCGAGCGAGGACGGCGACACGGCCACCGTCGACTACACCATCAGCTACAACTCGGCCGTTCCCGAGTTCGGCGACGACGGCATGAGCGTCACCGGCTGGACCTCCGAGCGCGTCGAGGACGAGGCGGACTCCATGAACTTCGTCAAGGAGGACGGCGTCTGGAAGGCCTGCGACGCTTCGTAAGCGCCGCAATGCGTTGCAGGGCCCCGCGCCGGATCTCCGGCGCGGGGCCCTTCGTGCGTCGGCGCCTCAGACGAGGGCGTCCAGCAGCGGGTAGTAGCCGTCGCGCTGGCCGGCGGCGTTGGGGTGGTAGGACTCGCCGATCGGGTAGGAGATGCCGTTGAGCCACTCGGTGTCGTCGCAGACGGCGTGGCCGTCGAAGGCGTCGCGCACGTCGATGTAGTCGAAGCCGTGGCTCGCGGCGACCTGGCCGGTGGTGGTGGCGAGGAGGTCGGCGGCGGCGTTGAGCTGGGACTGCTCGCCGGGGCTGATGCGGGTGATGGCGTTGCACTCCTCGCCGTTGAACAGGCGCGGGTAGCCGAGGACGACGACCTGCGCGTTCGGCGCGGCCGACTCGATCGCGTCGTAGACGGCGTGGAGCTTGGCGGGGAGCTGGTCGCGGATGAACGCCTCCGCGTCGTCGATCTCCTCGTCGCAGGTCCACGGGTACGGGTAGGCGCACTGCTGGACCACTCCGGCCCAGCCGGTGTCGTTGCCGCCCACGGTGATCGTCACCAGGTCGGTCGAGGAGGAGAGCGAGCCGAGCTGCTTGGAGAGGACGTCGCCGGTCTTCGCGCCCGAGCAGGCGGCGAACTCCAGGTCGGCGCCCGCGGCGTCGGCGAAGAGCGACGGGTAGGCGGACTCGGAGCGGGAGCAGCCGCTCCCGTCGTCGATGTACGAGCGGGTGCCCACGCCGGAGGCGTAGGAGTCCCCGAGGGCGACGTACTCGATGGTCTGGGCCTGGGCGGCGCCGCTGGTCAGCGCCAGGAGCGACACGACGGCGACAGCGCACGCTGCCGCCATTGTGGAGATTCGCCGGGGGAGGGACATTATGGGCTCCGTCTCGAATTTTGTCCGAACTGGGAGCTTTAGTTATATCGGCTGCACCGACCGCAGTCCAGAAACGGAGCATGCCAAGTCGGAAAATTTACTTCGTTCGATACCCCCTGGGCGGCAGGGGTTTTCAGAGCCCTTCGGGGAGGTCGAGGCGGTCCAGCGGCTGCGGCTCGTCTGGGGTCTCGGCGAGCAGGCGGTCCGCTTCGTCCTCTTTGGCGTCCTCAGGTTCGGCGAGGAGCCGCCGGACCTCGGCTTCGAGGTGGGCGCGCATGAGGATGCCGAAGCGCTCGCCGTCGTCGGCGGCGAGGGCCTCGACGAACGCGACGTGCTCGGGGACGAGGTCGCGGTGGACCTCGAAGTGCTCGAACATCGAGAAGGTGCACAGGCGCGTCTCGATGAGGAGCGTCCCGAGCATCCGCGCGAGGCGCAGCGACCCGCCCCACCCGGCGAGGACCCGGTGGAAGTCGAGGTAGGCGTCGCCGAGGGCGCGGGCGTCGTCCTTGCGCAGGGCCCGCTGCATGCGCTTGACCTCGGCGCCGAGCTCGGCGAGGACGGTGCGGCGGTCGGCGGCGGCGAGGGTGAGGATGCGCCGGCCCAGCTCGGGCTCGATGGTGGCCCGGAGCCAGTGGATGTCGCGCACGTCCTCGGGCGTCATGGTCTTGACGGCGAGGCCGCGGCGGCGCGGGATGACGAGGAGCCCTTCGGCGGTGAGGCGCTGCATGGCCTCGCGCAGGGGCCCGCGGCTGACGCCCAGCTGGTAGGCGAGCTCGGCCTCGCCGAGGACGGTGCCGGGCGGGAGCGAGCCGTCGACGACCGCTTCGCGGAGCCGCTCGGCGATGAGGTCCACCGTCGAGGTGCGGCGCACGGGGGCGAGCCGCCCTACCTTGCGGTTGCCTTCGAGGCCGCTCAATCCGCTGCTGCGAGTCGCCACGTGTGTCCGATTCCCCTCTGTCTCTTCTGGGCAGCATCTTACTGCCGACCCGTACACCACGTTCCGCGTCGTGCCCCGGTTGCGGGTCCGGCGGGGATGTCGCGCGGGCCGCTCCGGATTGCTTGCGCTTTCGTTATCGAACGTCGATAATCAGATTGTCGACAAACTTACAATAGAACGTTAGGGTCGGCAAGACACCCGAGTCCGACTCAGGAGGCGACCAACGTGTCGAACGAATTGCATCTGAACCGCCGTCATCTGCTCCTCGGCAGCTCAGCGGGGGCGGCCGCCCTCGCGCTGGGCGCCTGCTCGCGGACGGACGGCGGCGGTGACGGAGGACTGCTCGGCGAGGCGCAGGACGGCGGCACCATCCGCGTGGCCTACGCCGACGAGGCCCCCTACGCGTACACCGGCGACGACGGCGCCGTCACCGGCCAGTCGGTGGACACCCAGGTCTACCTGCTGGACCAGCTGGGCATCAAGGCCGACCAGATCGAGTGGAAGCTCACCGAGTGGGACTCGCTCATCACCGGCCTGGGCACCAACCACGACATGGTCATCGCCGGCATGTACATCACCCCCGAGCGGTGCGAGGCCGTGGCGTTCGCGAACCCCGACTACGTGATGCCCGACGCGCTCATGACCATGGCCGGGAACCCCGGCGGGTACACCGACTTCAACACGATGGCCGAGGGCGACGGCGTCATCGGCGTCATGAACGGCACCAGCGAGCACGAGATCGCCGACAAGACCTTCGGCGAGGACCGCATCAACGTGCAGGCCAACCTCGACTCGCTCATCCTCGAACTCAAGGCCGGCCGTTGCGACGCCATCGCGCTCACCAGCGCGAACCTGCGCCTCGCCGCCGAGTCCGACCCCGAGGTCGAGGTCTCCGAGGGCTTCTGGCTCATCGACCCCGACACCGGCGAGGACATCATCGGCGCCGGCGCGGCCGTGTTCCAGCCCTCCGACACCGACTTCCGCGACGCGGTCAACGAGGAGCTCGACAAGCTCCTCGCGGACGACGCGAAGTGGGAGGAGCTGACCAGCCCGTACGGCTTCACGCTCGACGAGAACCACCCCGAGGGCCTCACGGCCGAGGACCTCTGCCCGGACACCTACCAGTAGGAGGCGGGTCCATGGACTTCCAAGCGGTCATCGAATCACTCCCCCGATACGGAGAACCGCTCCTGGTCACCGTCGGCGTCACCGTGGCGTCGGCGGCGCTGGCCCTCGTGCTCGCGTTCGGCCTCGGGCTCATGACGGGCTCCAGGCACCTCGCGGTGCGCACCCCGGCGCGCGTGTTCGTGGAGTTCTTCCGCGGCTCGTCGGTGGTGGTGCAGCTGTTCTGGTTCGCGTTCGCGATGCCGGTCGTGCTGGGCATCCAGTTCGACTACCTGATCGTCGCCGGGATCATCGCGCTCGGGTTCAACTACGGCGCCTACTCGTCGGAGGTGGTGCGCGGCGCCATCGCGGCGGTCCCCAAGGGCCAGCTCGAAGCGGCCACGGCCCTGAACCTCACCCCGCTCCAGAAGCTGCGGCTCGTGGTGCTCCCCCAGGCGTGGCCGGAGATGATCCCCTCGCTGTGCGCGTTCGCGATCATGCTGCTCAAGGCCTCGGCGCTGGTGTCGGTCATCGGCGTCCTCGACATCACCTGGCTGGCGGGGCTCCTCGGCAAGCAGCCGGGGCAGGACCGGCTGCTGCATTACGCGGTCGTCCTGGTCATCTACTTCGTGCTCGCCTGGCTCATCTGGACCGGGATGCGGGCGCTGGAGCGCCGCGCCAAGCGCGGGCTCGGCATCGAGGCGAAGGTGCAGAAGGGCCGCCTGGCCCCGGCCGTCGCGGCTGGAGGCGTCGACTGATGCAGACCGGTTGGAGCAACGAGACCCTCCGGGAGATCTTCCCGGCCATCTGGGACGGCTTCATCGTGGTCCTCCAGGTCACGCTCGTGGCCGGGATCATCGCGATCGTCGTGGGCCTGCTCGTCGCCATCGGCGAGCGGAACGGGCCGGCGTGGCTGCGCAGGCCGCTGTCGCTGGTCTTCCAGTTCATCCGCAACACCCCCCTGCTGGTGCAGGTGCTCATCGTCTGGACGGCGACGAGCCTCTACATCAACCCCGACTGGAGCGCCTTCGCCGTCGGCTCGACGGTGCTGGGCCTCCACTACGCGTCCTACACCTCGGAGTCCTACCGGGCGGGGATCGACGCGATCCCCAAGGGCCAGTGGGAGGCGGCGACCGCGCTGAACCTCCCGTCCCACCGGGTGTGGGGCGCGATCGTCCTCCCGCAGATGGCGCGCCGCTCGGCGGCGGCCGTCGGCAACTGGATCATCGCCATGTTCAAAGAGGTGCCGACCCTGTTCATCATCGGCGTCATGGAGATGATCGCGGAGGCACGGGCCTTCCAGGGCCAGCACTACACCGGCGCCGTCGAGGGCTACACCCTCGCCGGGCTGCTGTTCCTCGCCGCCTCGTACCCGGTCGCGGTCGCGATGCGCAGATTGGAGAACCGTCTTGCCAAGTCCAACTTCTGAACCCATCATCGAGTTCGATCGCGTGGACAAGTCGTTCGGGGACTTGAAGGTCCTCGACGAGCTGAGCTTCCGGGTCGACCCGGGCGAGCGCGTGACGCTCATCGGGCCCTCCGGGTCCGGGAAGACCACGATCCTGCGGCTGCTGATGACGCTGGAGACGGTGACGCCGAAGGCGGATCCGGAAGCCGACGGCGGCGTCGTGTGGGTCGAGGGCCGGCCCTACTCCCACATGGAGAAGAAGGGGAGGCTCGTCCCCGCGAACGAGAAGTGGCTGCGCCAGCGCCGCTCGCGCGTCGGGATGGTCTTCCAGCAGTTCAACCTGTTCCCGAACATGAAGGTGCTGCGCAACGTCACCGAGGCGCAGGTCCACGTCGCGGGCCGCTCCAAGGAGGAGGCCGAGGCCAAGGCCCTGTCCCTGCTCGACCTGGTGGGCCTGGCCGACAAGACCGGCGAGTACCCCTCGCGCCTCTCGGGCGGCCAGCAGCAGCGCGTGGCGATCGCCCGCGCGCTCGCGATGGACCCCGACATCCTGCTGCTCGACGAGGTGACGAGCGCGCTCGACCCGGAGCTCGTCGCCGACGTGCTCGCGGTCCTGCGCGACGTCGCCGCGACCACGAGCATCACGATGCTGTGCGTGACCCACGAGATGGGCTTCGCGCGGGACGTCTCGGACCGCGTGATGATGTTCGACAGCGGCCGGATCGTCGAGCAGGGCCCGCCCGAGGCGATGTTCTCCGAGCCGCAAGAAGCGCGCACTCAGGACTTCCTCAGAGCCGTTCTCGCGGAGTAGGCTTGGGATCTCCTCCATCCTTGGAGAGTGTTAGGGGTGTTCGAGGGGGGCGGTCATGAGGGGTTATCGACCGCCCTCCTCATTCCTCTGCCCGGACCCGGCGCCCTCTCGGCGGCGCGGCGCCCGCGGGGTGCGGGCGGGTGGCAGAATCAGTCTTCGTGTCAGCACCTGATCCAGTCCGGGGGATGCGCGGATGAACCTGTTCGGCCGGGGCGAGAACAACCTCCCCGAGGAGTCCATCGCGGTGATCGGCCTGGGCCGCTTCGGGTCCGCGGTCGCCGAGTCGCTCACCCGCCTGGGCCACGAGGTCCTCGCGATCGACGAGCGGCCCGAGATCGTCCAGCGCGCCTCCGAGACCCTCACGCACGTCGTGCAGGCCGACTCCACCGAGTCGGCGGTCCTCGTGCAGCTGGGGATCGGCGAGTTCGACCACGTCGTGGTCGCGATCGGCACGGACATCGAGGCGAGCGTCCTCACCGTCCTGGCGTGCGAGGAGGCCGGGGTCCGCGAGATCTGGGCGAAGGCCATCAACGCCAAGCACGGCCAGATCCTGCACCGCACCGGCGCCCACCACGTCGTCTACCCCGAGTGGGCGATGGGCGAGCGGGTCGCGCACCTGGTGAGCGGGCGGATGCTCGACTTCATCGAGTTCGACGACGGCTTCGCGATCGTGAAGACCAAGGCGCCCACCGAGGCGGTGGGGAAGACCCTCGCCGAGTCGCGGCTGCGCTCGAAGTACGGGGTCACCGTCGTCGGCGTGAAGCAGCCCGACCGGGACTTCACGTACGCCACGCCCGAGACCGTGGTCTCCGAAGGGGACACCCTCATCGTCTCCGGCGCGACCACCAAGGTCGAGGCGTTCGCCTCCACCACATGATCCCGAAGGTCAAGGCGTTCTTCCGCCACCCGGGCCGCCTCATCCCGCTGCTGTTCATGGGCGTGATCCTGGCCGGGACGCTGCTGCTCCTGCTGCCGGTCGCGCACCTGGGCGACAACCGCACCTCGTTCGCCGACGCGCTGTTCACGTCCACGTCGGCGGTGTCGGTGACCGGCCTGGCCGTGGTGGACACGCCCGTCCACTGGTCGTGGTTCGGGCAGTTCGTCATCATGCTGCTGTTCCAGATCGGCGGCTTCGGGATCATGACGAGCGCGGTCCTCATGGCCCTGCTCGTCACCCACAAGCTGGGGCTGCGCACGAAGCTCGCGACGCGCATGGAGGTCAGCCAGGCCCTGAACCTCGGCGACTTCAAGGCGATCCTGCTGCGCACCATCGTGTTCTCGCTGATCTGCGAGGCGATCATGGCGCTGGCGCTGGCGATCCGGTTCTCCACGCTGGACTTCGGGCTCGGGGACGCGGTCTGGTACGGCGTGTTCCACTCGGTGAGCTCGTTCAACAACGCGGGCTTCGCGCTGTTCTCGGACTCGCTGATGAGCTACGCGACGGACCCGTGGATCTGCGTGCCGATCGCGCTCGGGTCGATCCTCGGGGCGCTCGGCATGCCCGTGATCTACGAGGTGACGCGCCGCCACTGGGGGCGGCGCCAGTGGTCGGTGCACACGAAGCTCACGCTCATCGGGTCGGCGATCCTCATCGTCGGCGGCTGGGCCGCGTACCTGGTGATCGAGTGGTCGAACCCGGCGACGTTCGGGCAGTGGCCCTGGTACGACCGGATCCTGCCCGCGTTCTTCCAGTCGGCGATGGTGCGCGCCTCGGGCTTCAACTCGATCGACGTCGGCGCGATGCGCGAGGACTCGCTGCTCGCCTCGATCATCCTGGCGTTCATCGGCGGCGGCTCGGCCTCGACGGCGGGCGGCATCAAGGTCACCACGTTCTTCCTGCTGCTGCTGGTGATCTGGGCGGAGGTGCGCGGCGAGCCGGACGTGACGGTGTTCCGCCGCCGCATCGACCCGCCGGTGATCCGCGAGGCGCTCACGGTGGCGCTGGTGTACGTGGCGTGCAACGCGTTCGGCGTGTTCCTGATGCAGCGGTTCGAGCCGCACATCGACCTGACGTCGATCATGTTCGAGGTCACCAGCGCGTTCGCGACGATGGGCCAGTCGACGGGCATCACGTACGACCTGTCGGAGCCTTCGGTGTGGCTGTTGACGATCGCGATGTACACGGGCCGCGTCGGACCCGTGCTTTTCGCCGCGTCGCTGGCCCTTCGTACACGAAAACGGCTATACCGGTACCCTTCGGCGCGCCCGCTCGTGGGGTGAGCCCCGCCTCAACTGCCCCTGCGACGACAAGCGAAGATGGTGTCCAGCACGCCGCCACGCGGATCGTCGCCCCCAGAAAGGACGCCCCCCGATGTCCCGTAAAGCCCGGCAGCGCACCAGTCGTCTCCCCATCCGGATGCAGTTGATGCTCCCGATCGCCGCGGCGCTCATGGGGATGCTGGTGCTCGGGCTGTTCCAGACCGTCAGCGTGTGGGACGAGTACCAGAACGCGACGGACGCCGAGGTGCTCGCGGGGCTGTCCGCGGATCTGAACGACGCCTTGGAGGCGCACCGGATGGAGGCGGGGCCGCTGGTGGAGTCGGTGATCAACGGGGGCGGCGGCCAGTTCGACTCGGCGGTGGCCCGCCGCGAGACCGACTGGGCGTTCGACCGGCTGGAGGAGGCGGCGCCGGGGGTGACCGCGCGCTTCCCCGATCTCGAAGACGACCTGGAGTCGCTGTTCACGAAGGCCGAAGGCCTGGAGACGGCGCGCGCGGCCTTCGACCGGCTGGCCGCGGGGGAGGCCGACTTCACGGACGACGACGTCGCCGACGCGTACCTGGTGTACCGGGACGTGGCGAACAAGATCGTGTCCATCGCGGCGATCCTGCCGCGCATGGTGGACGACGCGGGCGTCGCCGCGCACCTCGACTCGCTGGCGGCGCTCATGCAGGCCAGCCGGATCGCCGCGGAGATCCAGTTCACCGTCTCCACGGACCTGGTGAGCCTCGGCGAGGCGCAGGCGGTCGTGGTGGGGCGCGCGGAGCTGTCGAACGTGGCGTACCTGTCGGGGAACTTCGACCGGCAGATCACCGAGTTCCAGGCGAACGCGTCGTCGGAGACGAGCGCGGTCTACAAGGCGGCCATGGACTCCGAGGACATCGAGACCGCGCAGGAGGCCCTCGGGGTGTACGTGCGCGGGAACGTGCCGACGATCAGCCCGCAGGACTTCTCGAACGCGCAGGGGTCGATCATCGCGGCGCTGGACACGAGCCAGGAGTCGGTGCTCGACGCGATGCAGGTCGACGTGGACGAGATCCGCGACGCCTCCTCGCGGACCCTGCTGACGACGTTCGCGCTGGTGATCGTGCTGGCCTTGACGTCGATCATCTCGGCGGCGATGCTGGCCCGCCGCATCAGCCTCCGCGTCGACGGCGTCCGCGAGGCGACGCTGACCGCGGCGTACGACACGCTGCCGAAGACGGTGGCGGCGGTGTCGCAGGCGGCCAACGCCGACGAGGTGGACCGGCTGCTCCAGACGGCGAAGCGGCAGACGGTGATGAGCACGGACTCGCGGTACGCCGACGAGCTCGACTCGCTCGCGGAGGCGTTCAGCGCCGCGCACCACCAGGCGCTGCGCCA
This sequence comes from Glycomyces sp. MUSA5-2, assembly GCF_037034145.1. Classification (NCBI taxonomy): domain Bacteria; kingdom Bacillati; phylum Actinomycetota; class Actinomycetes; order Glycomycetales; family Glycomycetaceae; genus Glycomyces; species Glycomyces sp. MUSA5-2. The sequence goes on along the minus strand of NZ_JBAGKG010000006.1, from coordinate 416,523 downwards.
GACCGCGAACCAGGCGCTGCTGCGCATCGACGTCGAGGCGATGATGAAGACGCTCGCGCGCCGCGGGCAGAGCCTCATCCGCCGCCAGCAGCAGGTCATGGAGTCCCTGGTGGAGCAGGCCCCGGACCACGCGGTCCCGGACGAGTGGCGCTCGGTCTACCACCTGCTGGCGCGCATGCGCCGCAACGAGGAGAACCTGCTGCTCCTGGCGGGCGGTGACCCGCAGCGCCGCTACAACCACCCGGCGAACCTGGACACGATCATCCGCGACGCGGTCGCCGAGATCGAGGACGCGGGCCGCGTCATGGTCGAGAACCAGGTGTCGGCGCGGCTGGAGACCAAGCCGGCCGGGGACCTGGTGCGCATCCTCGCGGAGCTGCTCGACAACGCGGCCGCGTACTCGCCGCCGACGCAGTCGGTGCGGGTGACGTCGCGCCGTTCGGGTTCGGAGATCGTCATCTCGATCGCCGACGACGGCATCGGCCTGGCGCCGGAGCCGATGGCGGCGATCAACCGCCGCCTGGCCGAGCCGACGCAGCTGAACTCGGAGCTGACGGCGACGATGGGCCTCCTGGTGGTGGGGCGGCTGGCCGCGGAGCACTCGGTGAGCGTGCAACTGCACTCGACGATGGGCAAGGGCACGCTGGCGCTGGTGCGGATTCCGGCGAGCGCGCACGCGGAGGACCCGGTGGGGCTGTCGCCCGACCAGGGTTCGGCGGCGCGGCTGGCGCTGTCGGCGCGGGCGGCGAACCTGCCGGTGACCGGGACGGGCGCCGAGGCGGCCGGTTCAGGCGCCGTGGAGCCGATCGTGCCGCGCCCGCGCAAGGCCGGCCCGGCCCCCGAGCCACGCCCCGTAGCTGGGGGAACACTCAACGGAAGCAAGCCGGTGGCGGCCCCTGCGGGCCCCGCTCCCGAGACGCTGGATGTTACCTTCAGGAAGGTGAACCGAGCACTCGAAAACTCCGGCAGGACCAACGGCGCCGAACTGCCCCGTCGCGCGCCGGGCTCCCGACTGCTCCCCGGCTCCGTCCCCAGTGCCCGGCAGGGCGGCGGCGCCGATCTCGACCCGGCGGAGATCCGGGACCGGCTCGCCGGTTTCGCCTCCGGCATCGCGGCGGCCGCCGCGCACGAACAACGCCAATAGAAAGCAGCGAGATGGATAGCAAGGACAAGAACGTCGGTGAACTCGACTGGCTCCTGACCTCCTTCGTGGAGAAGGTGCCGGACGTCTCCGAGGCGCTCACGGTGTCCGTCGACGGCCTCGCCATCGCCGCGTCCCGCGGCCTGTCGACGGACCGGGCCGACCAGCTCGCCGCGATCACCTCCGGCCTGGCGAGCCTGACGACGGGGGCCGCGAAGGTCCTCGACGCGGGCCGCATCCGCCAGTCGGTGATCGACATGGACGAGGGCGTGCTGCTGCTCATGGCCGTCGGCGACCGGGCCCAGCTCGCGGTCCTCGCCAACGCCGGCTGCGACCTCGGCCAGGTCGGCTACGAGACCGCGCTGCTGGTGAAGCGGGTCTACGCCGCGCTCGAACCCGATGCGCGCGGCGGGGTCTGAACCACCGCGTAGGAGATTGCTCACCCGCGCCGGGCCGCGCCCATCGACGGCCCGCGCGGGGCGTCCCACCGCTATGACGTGTCGCAGTTTTTAAAGGCATGGTCGACCTGCGACAACCACGGAATGCGCAGCATTCCGTCACGCTGCGCCACGCCGCTGAGGCTGCGCCCCTCCGCGTAGGCGGCGTTTCACGGGGCTATGCTGCGTTCGCTACCTGGAAATGAATCATGGAGGCCCACAGGTGACCACGGTTGAGCCGAAGCTTGAGCCAACGCCTATCGTCGCGCGTCCCTGGCCGGTGCGCCGCGAGCCCAAGGGCTCCTGGCTCGCCCGCACGCTCCGCACGACCGACGCGAAGCAGATCGGCCTGCTCTACTTCGTGACGTCGTTCGCGTTCTTCGCGATCGGCGGCGTCCTGGCCCTGCTGATCCGCGCGGAGCTGTTCCAGCCCGGACTCCAGATCGTGTCCTCTGAGCAGTTCAACCAGCTGTTCACGATGCACGGCACCATCATGCTGCTGATGTTCGCGACCCCGATCGTGTTCGCGTTCGGCAACTACCTGGTGCCGCTCCAGATCGGCGCCCCCGACGTCGCGTTCCCGCGCCTCAACGCGTTCGCGTACTGGCTGTACCTGCTCGGCTCGACCCTCGCGGTCGCCGGCTTCGTCACCCCCGGCGGCGCGGCCTCGTTCGGCTGGTTCGCGTACCAGCCGCTGTCGAACGCCGTGAACTCCCCCGGGATCGGCGCGGACATGTGGTTCGTGGGCCTGTCGATCTCCGGTGCGGGCACGATCCTCGGCGCCGTCAACATGATCACCACGATCGTGACGATGCGCGCGCCGGGCATGCTCATGTTCCGGATGCCGATCTTCACGTGGAACATCCTCATCACCAGCCTGCTGATGATCCTGGTCTTCCCGATCCTGTTCGCCGCGCTGCTCGCCGTCATGGCCGACCGCACGCTCGGCGCGCACGTGTTCGACGCCGACACCGGCGGCGCGATCCTGTGGCAGCACCTGTTCTGGTTCTTCGGCCACCCCGAGGTGTACATCGTGGCGCTGCCGTTCTTCGGCATCGTGTCGGAGATCTTCCCGGTGTTCAGCCGCAAGCCGATCTTCGGCTACAAGACGCTCGTCGCCGCGACGCTCGCCATCGCGGGCCTGTCGATGGCGGTGTGGGCGCACCACATGTACGCGACCGGCGCGGTCATGCTGCCGTTCTTCTCGCTCATGACGTTCCTCATCGCGGTCCCGACCGGTGTGAAGTTCTTCAACTGGATCGGCACGATGTGGAAGGGCCAGTTGACGTTCGAGGCCCCGATGCTGTTCAGCATCGGCTTCCTGGTGACGTTCCTCCTCGGCGGCCTCTCGGGCGTCCTCCTCGCCAGCCCGCCGGTCGACTTCCACGTCTCCGACTCGTACTTCGTGGTCGCGCACTTCCACTACGTGCTGTTCGGCACGATCGTGTTCGCGGTCTACGCCGGCGTGTACTTCTGGTTCCCGAAGGTCGCCGGGCGCATGTACGACGAGCGCCTCGCGAAGGTCCACTTCTGGCTGACGTTCATCGGCTTCCACACGACGTTCCTGGTGCAGCACTGGCTGGGCGCCGAGGGCATGCCCCGCCGCTACGCCGACTACCTGGAGTCCGATGGGTTCACGACGCTGAACATGGTCTCGACGATCGGCGCGTTCATCCTCGGCCTGTCGACGCTGCCGTTCATCTGGAACCTGTTCAAGTCCTGGAAGGCCGGGCGCGTCGTGGAGACGAACGACCCGTGGGGCTACGGCGGCTCGCTCGAATGGGCGACCAGCTGTCCGCCGCCGCTGCGCAACTTCGACCGCCTCCCGCGCATCCGCTCGGAGCGCCCCGTCTTCGACGAGAAGTGGGGCCACCTGGTCAAGGAGGTCAAGGGCCACTAGCCCGCGACCTCGCGTGAAGGCCCGGGAGCCGCGGCTCCCGGGCCTTTCGCGTGCGCGGATCGCATATCCTATAGGAAATAGGATCTACGATCCGCCGCACTCGCACTGCCCTTGAGGTGCCCCGCCGTTGGCAATAGGATCGAGGCATGAGCCGGGCACTGATCGTGGTAGACGTCCAGAACGACTTCTGTGAGGGAGGGTCGCTGCCGGTCGCGGGCGGCGCGGCCGTAGCGGCGGCCGTCACCGACCTCATCAAGGCCGCCCCGGGCCGGTGGGACCACGTGGTCGCCACCCGGGACTGGCACATCGACCCGGGCCTGCACTTCTCCGCGGAGCCGGACTTCCGCGACTCGTGGCCGCCGCACTGCGTGGTCGGCACGGCCGGGTCGGGCTTCCACCCGGACTTCGACCACACGCTCGCGGAGGCCGTGTTCGACAAGGGCGCCTACGAGGCCGCCTACTCGGGGTTTGAGGGCTCCTCGGGCGAGACGGGCCTCGCCGAGTGGCTGCGGACCCGCGACGTGGACGCGGTCGACGTCGTCGGCATCGCCACCGACCACTGCGTGCGCGCCACGGCCCTCGACGCGAAGGCCGAGGGCTTCGCGGTCACGGTGCTCCTGGAGTACACGGCCGCGGTCGCCGAGGAGACGCGGGCGAAGGCCCTCGCCGACTTCGAGCAGGCGGGCGTCGCGGTCGAGTAGACCTGCGCGGACGGGCCGGGGCTGGTGCCCCGGCCCGTCCGGCGTCCCGCCCGTCAGGACGTGGGCATGTCGTCGACGATGATCGACGTGTCGTCGTAGTCGTTCTCGCCGTCGGGGTCGAACACGAACCCGTCGACGCTGTACGCGACCGGCCGCATCCACACCGAGAAGTACAGGCCGCCGGCCTGCTCGTCGCCGTTCCAGTCGTCGAACGGCTCCGGGGTCAGCGTCCACTCCATGGTGGTCGAGTCGCCGGGGACGAGCGGTTCGAGGACCGCGACGCCCTGGATCTCGCCGTTGCACTCGGGCACCGTCTCGGGGCCGTCGGTCCCGAGGCTCTCGCTCGCGCACATCGCCAACTGGATCGCCTGCGACTCGTGGTCGCCGTCGTTGGCGACCGTGACGGCCGCGGTCCAGGTCCCGTCCCCGTTCGCGGTCTTCTCGACCGAGACCGCCAGGTCGGTGACGCCCCACAGGTACGCGTCGGCGGTCACGTCGGCGAGCTCCTCCCCCGTGCGGTACCGGAAGACCTCGTAGTCGAGCTCGATCTCCAGGTACCTGCCCGTGGGCTCCTGCTCGGGCACCAGGAGCAGCACGCCCGCGGTTGCCGCGGGCGCGATGTCCCACAGCGCGAAGCCGGAGTCGCCGACGGCGATCTCTTCGGTGACCTCCCAGCCGCCGTCGCCGTCCCCGGCGACGACCACGGCCTGGCGGATCGTCTGCTCGCTCGGGGTGCACCCGAACAGCGCGACGGCCCGCACCGGGCCGCCGTCCTCCAGGGTCGTGTGGACGACCTTGAGGAGCCGGACCGGACCGGCGTCCACGTCGGGGAACCACTGGCCGCTCTCGGGGTCGGGCGTGCCGTCCGAGGGGCGGGCCGGGGCCGTCGGGCACGACGAGTCGTAGACGGACCCGAAGGACGGCAGGTCGATCTCGGCGCCGACGAGGTCGCCGAACGTCGGCAGGACCGGCTCGGTCTCGGACTCCTGGCCCTGCGGGACCGCCCCGGTGCCGGTGCCGCCCTCGGCGGGCGAGGTCTCCGCGGTGGAGGTCTCGTCGGTGGTCTCCTCCGCAGGGCGCGGGTCGACCTCCTGGCCGTTGGAGTCCTGGAGCCACCAGACCGCGGGCACGGCCACGATGAGCGCGGCCAGCGCGGCGGCCAAGGCGCCCTTGGTGGTCCGGCGGCGCCGCACCCGGCCGTGGATGACGGCGGAGTCGACGGGGTCGACCATGAGTTCCGCGGCGTGGGCGAACTCGGCGAACGCCTCTTCGAAGAGGGTCTCGTCTGGCGTGCTCATCGCTGCTCCATCTCGTCTTGGACGGTGAGTCGGCCCGCGAGCGCGGCCTTCCCCCGAGTGAGCCAGGAGCGGACGGTGGCTTCGGCGACGCCTTCCTGCTCTGCGATCTCGGCGACGGTCAGGCCCGCCATGTACCGGAGGATCACGGCTTTGCGGTGGTGCTCGCCGATCCCGGCGAGCGCGCGCATCAGGTCGACGCGGTCGCCGTCCGGCGCCTTCTCGTGGGTCTCGCGCTGCCGGTTGAGGAACCGCTGCACGACGCCGCGGCGGCGCAGGTGGCTGGTGGCGAGGTTCCAGGCCACGCGGCGCACCCACGCGGTCGGGTTCTCGTACTCGCGCACTTTCCTCCAGCGGGCGAGCGCGCGGCAGAACGCCTCGGCCACCAGGTCCTCGGCTTCGGCCCGGTCGCCGGTGTACGCGAAGATCTGGCCGGTGATGACGCGGACGTTGGCGGCGTAGAAGTCGTCGAATTCGAGGCTGGCGCGCATCGGCAGCAGCTGCGCGGCGGCGCCGCCTCCTTCCCCTGGTGGAGCAGAGCTGTCGCGGGTGGGCGTCATGGGGGGCTCCTCGGCTACGGTGCTGCGGCTTGGGGGTCCGCATGAGATACACGAGCGCCGGGAGGGCGTTGACGCACTCCTGTGTGGAGTTCTAGTTCACAGTTTGGGGATTCACTTGCCGTAGCGGCGGTCGCGGGTGGCGAAGGAGCGGACGGCGCGGAGGAAGTCGACGCGGCGGAAGTCGGGCCAGTTGGAGTCGCAGAAGTAGAACTCGGAGTACGCGGACTGCCAGAGGAGGAACCCGGAGATGCGCTGCTCGCCGGAGGTGCGGATGACGAGGTCGGGGTCGGGCTGGCCGGTCATGTAGAGGTGGCGGGCGATGGAGTCGGCGTCGATCGCTTCGGCGGCCTGTTCGAGGCTGGCGCCGGCGGCGGCCTGTTCGAGCATGAAGGAGCGGACGGCGTCGGCGATCTCGCGCTGGCCGCCGTAGCAGACGGCGAGGTTGACCTGCATGCCGCGCTTGTCGGCGGTGCGCTGCTGGGCGTGCTTGAGGGCGTTCTGGTGGTCTTCGGGGAGGAGGTCGAGGGCGCCGACCATGCGCAGCTGCCAGGGCTGGTCGTCGTCGGAGAGTTCGCCGGCGAGTTCGTCGATGATGTCGAGGAGGGGGTCGAGTTGGGCTTTGGGCCGGGAGAGGTTCTCGGTGGAGAGGAGCCAGATGGTCACGTGCTCGACGCCGAGTTCGTCGCACCAGCCGAGGAAGCGCTCGATGTGCTTGGCGCCGGCGCGGTGCCCGTCGTTGGGGTCGGTGAGGCCCATGTCGCGGGCCCAGCGCCGGTTGCCGTCGACCATGACGCCGATGTGCCTGGGCAGCGGCTGTCCGGTCAGCTCGCGTGCGAGCCGACGCTCGTATATCCGGTAAAGCAGGTTCGAGATCGCCACAACCGGCAATTGTAGGCTCCTCGAATTTCACGGCTCGCGAGCTTCGCCGTGGCCGGGGCCTTCGCGGCCCCGGCCCAGGGCCTGTCCTGCCCGTTCCCGGGGTGTGCGGCTATCCGTCGAGCCGCTGCTTGAGGGCGTCGAGCTCGGCCCACAGGACGGCGGGGAGGCGGTCGCCGAAGCGGGCGAACCAGCTTTCGACGAGCGGGACCTCCTCGGCCCATTCGGCGGGGTCGACCTTCAGGGCCGCGGCGAGGTCGTCGCGGTCGAGGTCGAGGCCGTCGGTGTCGATCGCGCCCGGGGTCGGGCAGTGCCCGATGGGGGTCTCGACGGCTTCGGCGCGGCCTTCGAGGCGTTCGACGACCCATTTGAGGACGCGGGAGTTCTCGCCGAAGCCGGGCCACAGGAAGCGGCCGTCGTCGCCGCGGCGGAACCAGTTGACGTAGAACACCTGCGGCAGGAGGGCCTCGTCGGCGGCGGCCTTGCCCATCTCGATCCAGTGCCCGAAGTAGTCGGCGGCGTTGTAGCCGATGAACGGGAGCATCGCCATGGGGTCGCGGCGGACGACCCCGACCCTGCCGGTGGCGGCGGCGGTGGTCTCGGAGGAGAGGGTCGCGCCCATGTACACGCCGTGGACCCAGTCGCGGGCCTGGGCGACGAGCGGGACGGTGGTGGCGCGGCGGCCGCCGAACAGGATCGCGTCGATGGGGACGCCGCGCGGGTCGTCGTACTGGTCGGCGAGGACCGGGCACTGCTTGATGGGCGTGCAGAACCGGCTGTTGGGGTGGCTGGACGGCTCCTCGGAGTCGGGGGTCCAGTCGCGGCCCTTCCAGTCGATCGCGTGGGCCGGGGGCTCGCCCATGCCCTCCCACCAGATGTCGCCGTCGTCGGTGAGGGCGACGTTGGTGAACAGGGTGTGGCCCTGCTCGATGGTGCGCATGGCGTTGGGGTTGGTGCGGTAGTCGGTGCCCGGGGCGACGCCGAAGAACCCGTACTCGGGGTTGGAGGCCCACAGGCGCCCGTCCTCGCCGAAGCGGAGCCAGGCGATGTCGTCGCCGAGGGTCTCCACCTTCCAGCCGGGGATGGTCGGTTCGAGCATGGCGAGGTTGGTCTTGCCGCAGGCCGAGGGGAACGCGCCGGTCACGTGGTAGACCTTCCCCTGCGGGCTGGTGAGGCGCAGGATGAGCATGTGCTCGGCGAGCCAGCCCTCGTCCCTGCCCATGGCGGAGGCGATGCGCAGCGCGTAGCACTTCTTCCCGAGGAGGGAGTTGCCGCCGTACCCGGACCCGTAGGACCAGATCTCGCGGTCGCCGGGGAAGTGGGAGATGTACTTCGTCTCGTTGCACGGCCACGGGACGTCGGCCTGGCCGGGGGCGAGCGGCGCGCCCACGGAGTGGAGGCATTTGACGAAGTCGGCGTCGGGGCCCATCTTCGCGAGGACCTCGGTGCCCATGCGGGTCATGATGTGCATCGACGCGGCGACGTACGCGGAGTCGGTGAGCTCGACGCCGAACATCGGCTTGTCGGCGTCGAGGGAGCCCATGCAGAACGGGATCACGTACATGGTGCGCCCGCGCATGGAGCCGCGGTAGAGGCCGGTCATGGTCTCGCGCATGTAGTCGGGCGCGGTCCAGTTGTTGGTGGGGCCGGCGTCCTCGGGGTCCTCGGAGCAGATGAAGGTGCGCTCCTCGACGCGGGCGACGTCCCCGGGGTCGGTGCGGGCGAGGAACGAGTCGGGTTTGGCGGGGACCGGGACGAGGGTCCCGAAGGCGACGAGCTCGCCGGTCAGGCGCTCCCATTCGGCCCGGGAGCCGTCGCACCACACGATCCGGTCGGGGTCGGTGAGCTCGGCGACCTCCCCGACCCAGGCGAGCAGCCGGTGGTGGCGGGTGGGCGGGTCGCTGAGGCCCGTGTTGGGGTCGGCGGCGGACGCCGTCGGTTCGGCGGCGGCGGTGGCGACTTCGATGCTCACGGTGGCTCCTTCGGTCGGCTTCTGGGCACGGACGCGGGCGCTCCGGCCGGGGCCGGTCCTTCGGACGCTACGGGAACGGGCGCGACCGCGCAGGAACTCGTGCGTGATTGCACGGGCGTTGAACAGGCGCTCCGCCTGCCGAAGACGATCTTGTGCGCATTCGGGCTCGCAGCGATCACAAATACCTGCTGATTCTGCGTCACCGAGCAGAACCGATCATGGAAGGCAGAATTTGACCGCTGCTCTCAACTAACGCGATCGGTTTCGATCATGGAACGAGCGCGTTAGATCGCCGCCGCGAAACGGTTACAGGCCCGCGACGGGCGGCATTTGCCGTGAACGGCCACACCGGGGGGCGTCTTGGGTGAAGATGCACAGCAGCACCGATCTACCGCAGGCACGCAGGGTCGAACCATTTGGAGACGTCGATGGCGCACCGTGAACCGGAACCGCAGCAGGGCCGCAATAGGGCCGGGGTCGTGGCGTTCGCGGTCGCGCTCGCCGCGGTCCTGGCGATCGTGCTCGTCTACTTCCTCATGCGTTGAACACGAAGAACGGGCGGGGACGCGTCGCGTCCCCGCCCGTTCCGTGCTCGAAGTCAGACCGACGGGCCCCGGCGGCGCAGGTCGTCGACGGACAGCATCGCCTCGCGCAGCTCCTTCAGCCAGTCCTCGGCGTGCTGCTCGACCAGGCGCACGCACCACGCGAGCGCGTCCTGGCGCGACGCGGCGACCCCGGAGCCCACGAGCGTGTCGAGGACGAGCCGCTCGGGCTGGCGCAGCCGCGTGGTCACCGGCAGGGACTGGTGCGTGAAGACCATCGTGGTGGACCCGCAGCGCGCCCCCCAGGACGCCTGCCGGTGGTACCGGTACTGGAGCTGCTGCGCGATCTGCACCCGCATGTCGCGGGTGGCCTCCCGGAACCGGGAGATCCGGCCCTCCTCGGTGGCGGCCCGGTCGGACTCGGTGGCGTCCGCGGGGTGGTCCGGGGTCGGCAGCGGGCAGATGATGATCATCTCGTCGCGGTCCACGGTGACCTCGGGCATCCCGGCGATCCAGCCGTCGGGGACGATCCCGTAGATCCAGGCCGGGGCGTCGTCAGTGGACGGCAGCGGGCCGTAGTGCCACGAGCCGGTGTCGTCGATGGCGGCCATTGACGGGTCTCCTCACGTTTCAGGAACGCTCCAGGTGTACCCCATCGAGTCAAGCGGAGCCGACCGAGGGTCCGGCGCGCCCCGCTGTCACAGGCCCCGCATGAAGAACCCCGCGAGCGCGCACACCGCGAACACGGCCGCGCCCACGCACGCGAGCGTCTGCCCCGGCCGCGGGCGCACCCGGTACTGCCACGACAGCCACACCCCGAGCACGACCGGCCCGGCCGCGATCCCCAGGAACAGCGTCAGCGCCGCGAACGCCTGCCGCACCGCCGACCCGTCCGCGCGCAGCACCCCGAGCGCCACCGCGACCGCGAGCGCCCCTGTCGCGGCCCCGATGAGCGCCGCCGTCACCTCGGTGTGGCGGGGCGCCTCGATGGGAAGTTCACCCTGCCGGGCGAGCGACAGCAGCCGCCCCGAGCGCTCCAGCCGCATCCGCACGCGCTCGGCGTCCGGCTCCGGGTCGGGCTCCCCCGCCGAGGGGGTCGGGCCGGTGCGGCGGTGGCCCACGAAGTCCCCGAGCGACCGCCACAGGATCGCGACGGCCTTGTCGGTCTCGGCCACGAGCGTCGCGGCGGCCACGGAGTCCCGGTTCGCCTCGTCCCGCGAGGCGCGGGCCTGGTCGACGGCGGCGGCCAGCCGCGCGGACTCGTCCCGGTACGCGGCGTCGGCGGCGCGGATCTCGGCGTCGGCGTCGGCGCGGTCCTTGAGGTAGGCGGCGACGGCGTCCGCATAACTCGTGCCGGCGGTGTCGGTCGTCATGGAGTGCTCCTTCTCGGCACGGTCCGTGCCGGCGCTAGGGAAGGTCGAGGACGGCCGACGGGTTCGGCAGGAGCGCGGTCGTCCGGTACGGGATGACGACCTGCGGGACCCGGTGCCGGGCGCGGTCGAAGTAGAGGCCGCGGCGCACCCGCGGGTACCAGGCGGGGCCGCCGGAGGCGGGCGAGAGCGGGGCGAGCTCGGGGCCCTGCACGTCGAGCGCGAGCCACGCGTCGACGGCGTCGAACCGCGCCGAGAACCCGCCGAGGTCCTCGCGCAGCCGCGGCACCGACCGCCACCACCCGAGCGTGTGGAGGTGCCGTTCGGGGCCGTCGATGAGCATGGCGCGCAGGCGGGCCGACCCGGGCGCGTCGAGGCGCGCGGACCCGGCGTCGACGGCGTGGACCAGGTTCAGCCGCAGCGTCCCGTCGCAGCGCGACTCCCAGTCCTTGCACGCCGAGTCGAGGTCGTCGTGCCAGTCGACTTCGGCCCCTTCGGTTTCGAGCGCCGCGGCGAGCGCGAGCGCGGAGGCGGCGGCGTCGGGTTCGAGGCAGCAGATGTCGACGCCGATGCGCTGGCCGCGCTCGTGCGCGCCGCGGGCGGCGGTGAGCGCGGCGGCGGCGAGGATGTCGGCGGCCTCGCCGGTGCGGGTGCCGACGACGGCGAGGTTGCGGCCGGGCGCGCGGTGGAGGGCGAGTTCGGCGCCGCGGGCGGCGACGTCGATGGTCTGGCCCAGGAGCGCGGTCTCGGCGGCGGGGACGGCGGTGGTGAGGTCGGGGACGTGGTCGCCGTCGAAGAGCGCGGGCGGCTCGTTCCCGGGCGGGCGGGCTTCCCAGAGGCGCTGCTGGAGGGGCTCCCAGGCTTCGGCGTGCCCGGCGTTGGGGATGGCGACGATGCGGTTGGCGCCGGCGTGGCCGGACTCGTCGTTGACGACGGCGTGGAAGCGGACGACGGTGTCGGCGGCGTGGTTGGACTCGGCGAGGACCCTGCGGGCCTTGGGGAGCGCGATGCGCAGCGTGAACTGGGCGACGAGGCTGGGCCGGCCCCAGAGCGCCTCGATCCCGGCGACGTCCTGTGAGGCGAGCACGAGGTGGATGCCCTGGCTGCGGCCGCGGCGGGCGAGGTCTTCGAGGAGCTGCACGGCCTCTTCGGTGACGGCGTCGCGGGCTTCGAGGAGCACCTGGAACTCGTCGACGACGGCGACGATGCGGGGCCAGTGCCCGCCGGGGTCGGCGGCGCGGAGCTCTTCGAGCTTGGTGGCCTCGTGGGCTTTCGCGGCCTCGGCGCGGCGGCGCAGCTCGTCCTTGAGGTGGCGCAGGAGCGCGAGGCCGAACTCGCGGTCGTCGTTGATGTTGACGCCGACGAGGCGCACGTGCGGGAGCCAGGTGGGGTCGCGGCGCCCGGAGGCGAAGCGCGCGAAGGAGACGCCTTCCTTGAAGTCGAGGAGGTACAGCGCGAGCTCGTCGGGGCTGTACTCGGAGGCGAGCCCGGCGATCCACGCGTACAGGAGGTTGGTCTTCCCGGACCCGGAGGGCCCGCCGACGAGCGCGTGCGGCGGGTTGTCGCCGAGGCTGAGCTTCGCGACGTCCCCGGCGGCGGTCTCCCCGATGGCGGACTGGAGCCCCGCGGCCGACGAGGCGTTCCAGAGCCGCTGCGGCAGCAGGTCCACCAGCCGGGCGGGCTCCTTCCCGGCGAGGTGCTTCTCCGCCACGGCCTTCGCGGCCTCGGTGACGGTGGTGGAAGGCGGCGGCGGGTCGAGTTCGATGGGGGCGCCGGGAAGCGCGGTGGCGGCGGACGCGGTCAGGCGCGGCAGGTCGGCGGGCCCGGCGGTGTCGTCGCCGACGATGACGAGGTGCACCCCGGCGGCGACGCCGGTGCGGCGCAGCCGCGCCAGCTGCGCCTGGTCGTGCGCGGGCCACGCGGCGAGGTCGGCGTTGAGCAGCACGAGCACCCGCCACGGCTCGGGCCGCCGCCCGGTCGCGGCGGCCAGCGCGGCGAGCGAGTCGTGCTCCCCCGCGAGCACTTCGGCGTTGACGCGCCGCACGGTCTCCACAAGCGAGTCCAGCTCTTCCCGCAGCCCCGAGGGCCCGACGAACGACAGCAGCCCGGCCTTCCCGAGCGCCGCGAACGCCGACAGCGACCGCCCCAGACGCTCAGGGTCGTACACGTGCAGCCGCACCAGCCCCGCCGGCACACTCCCCACGGCCCGCAGCAGCAGCCCCGGAAGCGCATGCGCCGCATCGGAATCGATCCGCAGATGCGACCGGTCGAGCAGCGGGATCAACGCAGGCAGTGAGGTCTCGGTCACTGAGGGTCCTGGATTGTCGTACCCCCCTGCCACAATGGACGAGCCGGCTGATGCAGTCGAGGCCCCCGGAGGGATCCCTCCGGCGGCAGCGAGGTCATCGCCACTCTCGACCGGAGCGCGCCCGGTCGAGGCGGTCCCCGGCAAGGTGGTGGCGGTGGTGGGTGGGGCGGGGGGAGGGGGGAGGGAGGGCCCCCCGGAAGCTTCAGCAGCAGAGGAGGCAGCAGTCGATTCGCTGTCCGCGATGCGGCCCACGCGAAGCAGCGGCGCCGCTCCGCGGGCCAGCCCGGATTCGAGCCGCCATTCAGACCACCGGGCCCCGGCGGCCGCCGGGGCGGCCGCGGCCGCGGCGTCGAGTGCGGCGCGGTGGCTGCCTTCGACGGCGGCGGCCTTGCGCGCTTCGAGCGTCGCGGTCATCTTCTCGTGGATGTGCCGCAGCTGGGTCTGCTTGCGCGTGGCGTCGCCGATGACCTGCTCGGCGCGGCCTCGCTCCGACTCGGCCCGCTCGGCGGTGCGTTCGGCGAGGAGCCGGGCCTCGCCGCGGGCGCGGCCGAGCTCGTCGCCCATGGCCGCCACCAGTCGTCTGCGCCAGCTGCTCATGGTCAGGCCCTCCGGTCGGTCGTGCTGCGCTCATCGCTGGGGGCCTGCCGCGGCAGGCGGTGCATCGCCGCGACGAGCACCGGCCCGATCGCGGCGGTCCGCGCCGCGTCGTCGCCCGTGCCGACCCCGAGCGTGCACGCCGACGCGAGCGCCTCGGCCACATGCACCGGCTCGGCCTTCGGCACCAGCGCGCGGACCTTCGCGACGCACTTGTCGCGCAGGCCCGGAACATCGCTCGCGTTCGGGTTGCGGCCCAAGTGCTCCGCGGCGAGGCTGCGCACCAGCGGCCACGCCAGGCCCGGGAGCTTCACGCCGGTCTCGGGGCCCGCGTCGCGCAGGCGCTTGCAGTACGCGTCGGCGTTCCCCTCCCCCGCGGCCTTGAGCAGGTCGTTGAACAGGCGCGTCGGCGGGACCTTCTCCGGGACGGCCTCGCCGTCGCGGTCGCACAGCTCGTTGACGCGGTCGGTCCACCACTGGCGCGGGTCCACAGGGGCCGGTGCCGCGGTCGGCCCGGGACGGACCGGCCCGGCGGACTGGGTGGGGACGGCGCCGCCCGCGCCGATCGCCGCAAGGTAGTCGTCGAGGGCCTCGGACGCCTCGCCCAGGCGCGTACGGGCCGCGTCGAGGCGTTCGCGCGCGGCGCCCAGCTTGTGGAGGCCCACTTCGGCGTTCGACTCGCGCGACGCCTCGGTGAGCTCGGTCTGCGCGGCCTCGAAGCAGTGGTCGGCGGTGTCGAGCGCGGGCAGCGGGAGGTCGGCGGCGAGGGCTCTGAGGCTCCCGGCGAGGGCGGCGACGTCCACAGGGGTCTCCGTTCTAGAGGGTCGCGGCGTACGCCTCGGCCTGCTCGGCGGCGGCGAAGGTCGCGGCCAGGGACTGCTCCAGCTCCGCCGCGGCCTGCGCGAGCGCGGCCTGGGCGGTGGCGACGGAGTCGTGGCCCGACCCGGCGGTGACCGCGGTCAGGCCGCCCTGGGCCGCCTCGATGTTCTGGCTGGCGGCGGTGATGGCGGCCTGGCCGTCGCGGACCTGCTGGAGGGCGGCGGCGATGGCGGACTTGAGTTCGGCGACGCTCACGGTGGACACGACGCTTATTCTCGCGGAGATTCCGCCGACTTTCCGTGATGATGTCGCAACCCGGCGTGTCTGGTTTGTCGGATTCCCGACTGTCCAGTGACAACCAGTGTTGCTTTCGATGCATTTTTGGGTGGCGCAGTGACGTACCTCCCAACTACAGTGTGAGTACCAACGGGGCCAGGTCCCCCACACATCGACACCCGGGAGGCGACCGTGCCAGTGCAACGCACTTACGTCCTCGACACTTCGGTTCTGCTGTCAGACCCAGGAGCGTTCTCACGGTTCGACGAACACCACGTGGTCATCCCGCTCGTCGTAGTCAGCGAGCTGGAAGCCAAACGCCACCATCCGGAGCTGGGCTGGTTCGCCCGGGAGTGCCTGCGGCGCCTCGACGAACTGCGCGTCAAGCACGGCCGGCTCGACGAGCCGATCGACATCGGGGACCACGGCGGTTCCATCCGGGTCGAGCTCAACCACGTCGACACCTCGGGTCTTCCCGCGGGCTTCGCCTTGGACACCAACGACTCCCGCATCATCGCCGTCACGCGGGCCCTCGGGCTCGAAGGCGCCGACGCGGTCCTGGTCACCAAGGACATGCCGCTGCGCGTGAAGGCCTCCGCGGTCGGCATCCCCACCGAGGAGTACCGGCACGGGCAGGCGGTCGACCCGACCTGGTCGGGCATGGCCGAGCTTGCGGTGTCGGACGAGGTCATCGACGCCCTGTTCGACGGCGCCGACGTGGACCTCCCGCACGATGTGGACCTGCCCTGCCACACGGGCCTGGTGCTCACCGGCGCCAGCTCGAAGGCGCTGGGCCGCGTCACCGTCGACAAGCAGATCCGCCTGGTGCGCGGCCGCGAGGCCTTCGGCGTCCACGGCCGCTCCGCGGAGCAGCGCGTCGCCATCGACCTGCTGCTGGACCCGGACATCGGGATCGTCTCGCTCGGCGGCAAGGCCGGCACGGGCAAGTCGGCGATGGCCCTGGCCGCGGGACTGGAGCAGGTCCTGGAGCGCGAGGTCTTCAAGAAGGTCATCGTGTTCCGCCCGCTCTACGCCGTGGGCGGCCAGCAGCTCGGCTACCTGCCGGGGTCCGAGAACGAGAAGATGAGCCCGTGGGGCCAGGCGGTGTTCGACACGCTCGGGGCGGTCACGAACGACAACGTGATCTCCGAGGTCGTCGAGCGCGGCCTGCTCGAAGTGCTGCCGCTGACGCACATCCGCGGCCGCAGCCTCCACGACGCGTTCGTCATCGTCGACGAGGCGCAGTCGCTCGAACGCGGCGTGCTGCTGACGGTGCTCTCGCGCATCGGTCAGGGCTCCAAAGTGGTCCTCACCCACGACGTTGCGCAGCGCGACAACCTGCGGGTGGGCCGCTTCGACGGCGTCGCGAGCGTCATCGACGTGCTCAAGGGCCACCCACTGTTCGCGCATGTGACGCTTACGCGCAGTGAGCGTTCTGAGATCGCGGAGATGGTCACCAACCTGCTGGAAGGCTGACGGGAAAGCTCTGGCATGCTGTGTCCCGGGCGTCTGTGGACAGACGCCCGGGACACAGGAGTAGAGCGAATGATCCCACTGCTGACCCGCTACGGCGCCCGTCTGGCCGCCGTGCTCGTCCTCGCACTCGGGGCCGTCATAGCCGTCAACGCCGTGACCGACGACCCGTCCGAGCAGGACGCCCAGCACCCCAGCCAGGCCGCCGCCGAGCAGCAGGCCGAGGCCGAGGCCGCGTACGAGGAAGTCCGCTACCTGCACGTCAACTACATCGACGAGACCGCGGGCGCCGACGTCGCGGTGAAGGCCGACGCGCTCGCCGACTTCGCCGCCGACCGGGCCGAGAGCCTGAACAGCGCCCAGGAGGACGCCGACCAGGCCGAAGCGGAGGCCGAGGCCGAAGCCGAGGCGAACTCGAACCCGACGTCCGTCGACATCCCGTCGAGCTGCTCGGACTACTCCGGGAACAAGGCCACCGGCTGCGCGATGGCGCTGGACAACGGCCACGACCTGGAGCAGGTCGGCTGCCTCGTGGCCCTGTGGGACCGCGAGTCCGGCTGGAACGAGTACGCCGCCAACGGCATCGGCGCGTACGGCATCCCCCAGGCGCTGCCCGGCTCGAAGATGGAGAGCGCCGGCTCGGACTGGGAGACCAACCCCGTCACCCAGATCAAGTGGGGCCTCGGCTACATCGAGGGCCGCTACGGCGACCCGTGCGGCGCGTGGGCCCACTCCGAAGACGTCGGCTGGTACTAGCTGCACAGACGGGGCGGGCGCTCATGCGCCCGCCCCGTTCCGCACCCCCCTTCCTTTCCTCCTCCTCCCCCAGGAGCCCCTTGTGATCCCGAAGCTGACCCGCCACGCCGCCCGGATCGCCGCGGTCCTCGTGCTGGCCCTCGGGGCCGTCATCGCGGTCATGGCCGCGACCGACCGGCCCGCCGACGAGGACGCGAACCACCCGAGCAACGCCGCCGCCGAGAACCAGGCCGAGGCCGAGGCCGCGTTCGACGAGGCCCGCTCGCACCACATGAACTACATCGCCGCGACCGCCGGGGCCGACGTCACCGTCAAGGCCGCGGCGGTCGCGGAGTACGCGGTCGACAAGGCCGAAGGCCTGGACGACGCCCAGGAGGGCGCCGACCAGGCCGCGGAAGAGGCCGCCCGGAACACGAACCCGACGTCAGTCGAGGTCCCGTCGAGCTGCGGCGAGTACTCCGGGAACCGGGCCACCGGCTGCGCGATCACGCTCGAACGCGGGTACGACCTGGAGCAGTTCGCGTGCCTGGAGCTCCTCTGGAGCAAGGAGTCCGGCTGGAACGAGCTCGCCGAGAACTCGATCGGCGCCTACGGCATCCCCCAGGCCTACCCCGGTTCCAAGATGGTCAGCGAGGGCGACGACTGGGCGACCAACCCCGTCACCCAGATCAAGTGGGGCCTGGGCTACATCGAGGGGAAGTACGGGACCCCGTGCGACGCCTGGGCGTACTCCGAGGCCGAGGGCTTCTACTGACCCGGCGCAGGCCTTCAGGTAGCCGCCGATGACGACGAGCGCGACGATCCCCGAGGCGATCGTGAGCCGCTGGAGCAGGCCCGCCATCTCCAGCCAGTGCGGCCGCGGCATCGAGAACCACTCCAGGACGTACGGCAGCGACGTGAACGACAGGGCCGCCACGGAGAACCACGCGCACCCGATCACCAGGTTCGCGCGCTTGGCGCGCTCGGGCTCGGTGCGGCGCAGCCAGCGCCCGAAGGCGATGCCGAGGACGGCCATGATGCAGAAGGCGGCGAACGCCGAGTAGCGGTGCACCAGGTGGTGGGCGCTGAACTCGGTGACGCCGTCGCGGTCGGAGGGGACGACGGCGACGATCGCGATGGCGGCTGCCCACGCGAAGAGGGACCAGGAGAGCCATTTCGGGGCGCCGGTGTGCCGCGCTTGGAGCGCGAATGCGGAGGCGCCGAGGGAGAACAGGCCGAGCGCGACGGGCAGGAGCCAGCCGAGCGGCGTGTACAGGTGGATGCTGATGACCTTGTAGAGCGGGTTGAGTCCCGAGGTGGCGTGGAGGACGACCATGGCGACCAGGCCGGCCGCGAGGGACGCGTTCCCGACGCCGATGAATCCACTGGGGACCGTCGCTGTCGCGGTCCGGTTCGCTGCGGGGGCAAAAGAAACCATGTGTAATAGCCTCTTTGTTTTCGGCCCCGGAATCAGTGACGCGGACACCCGAATCGGTCCCCCCGCCAGCACCCGGCCGGTGGTAGCGCCTGCCCTACCCCGGGGCCTCCTCCCCGGACCCGTGCCGCGCGGGCGGTGGTGTGCGAGGCTTGCGGGATGAACGAGTTGGCCGGAGCGCTGTCCCCGTACCTTCGCCAGCACGCCGGGAACCCGGTGGCGTGGCGCCAGTGGGGGCCCGGGGCCCTCGCGGACGCGGCGGCGCGGGACGTGCCGCTGCTGATCTCGATCGGCTATTCGACGTGCCATTGGTGCCATGTGATGGCGCACGAGTCGTTCGAGGACCGGACGGTGGCGGCGGCGATCAACGACCGGTTCGTTCCCGTGAAGGTGGACCGGGAGGAGCGGCCGGACCTGGACGCGGTGTACATGCAGGCGACGATGGCGATCACGGGGCAGGGCGGGTGGCCGATGACGGTGTTCGCGTTCCCGGACGGGACGCCGTTCTTCGCGGGCACGTACTTCCCGAAGGCGCATTTCCTGCGGCTGCTGGACGCGGTGCACGACGCGTGGTCGTCGCAGCGGGAGGAGCTGCGGCACCAGGGCGCGGCGGTGGTGGAGGCCGCGGCGGCGGGCGGTCCGGCGTTCGCCGACGTGACGGTGGCGTGCCCGCTGGACGGGCCGTGCCCGCCGGCGCCGCCGGTGCGGTCGGCGATGCTCGACGGCGCGGCGGCGGCGGTGCTGGCGTCGGCGGACGGGGTGAACGGCGGGTTCGGGTCGGCGCCGAAGTTCCCGAGCGTGCCGACGCTGCGGTTCCTGCTCGACGCGTACGTGCGCACAGGCGACGCGCGGCTGCTGGATCACGTGAAGTTGACGGCCGAGCGGATGGCCCGCGGCGGGATCTACGACCAGCTGGAGGGCGGGTTCGCTCGTTACAGCGTCGACTCGTCGTGGACGGTGCCGCATTTCGAGAAGATGCTGTACGACAACGCGGAGCTCTTGTGGCTGTACGCGCGCCTCGCCGGGGAGGGCGAGCTGTTCGCGCGGGTCGCGGACGAGACGGCGGCGTTCCTGCTGGAGCGGTTCTCGACGCCGGAGGGGGCGTTCGCGGCGGCGTTCGACGCGGACACCGACGGGGTCGAGGGCCTGACGTACGTGTGGACGGCGGCGGAGCTGGAGGCGGTCCTCGGCCGCGACGATGCGGTGTTCGCCATGGGCGCGTTCGGGATCGACACGGCGGTACCGAATTTCGAGCACGGCGCGAACGTGCTGGAGCTGCCGGAGGACCCGGCGGACGGGGCGCGGTTCGCGGCGGTGCGGCACCGGCTGCTGGCGGCGCGGCGGGAGCGGCCGCAGCCGGGGCGCGACGACAAGGTCGTGGCGGCGTGGAACGGGATGGCGATCGCGGCGCTCGCGGAGTACTCGGCGCGCACGGGGCACCGGGACTCGCTGGTGGCGGCCGAGCGGGCGGCGGCGTTCCTCGCGGAGCGGCACATCGGCGCGGACGGGCGCCTGGCGCGGGCGTCGCTGTCCGGGGAAGTGTCGGTGGCGCCGGGCATCCTGGAGGACTACGCGGCCGTGGCGCTGGGGTTCCTGCGTCTGGGGGGTGAGTGGACGGCGCGGGCGACGGCGCTGCTGGAGCAGGTGCGCGCGCACTTCGGCGACGGCCTCGGCGGGTTCTACGACACCGCGTCCGACGCGGAGGCGCTGGTGACGCGGCCCGCGGACGTGCACGACGGGCCGACGGCCTCGGGCTGGGCGCTCGCGGCGTCCGCGCTGCTGGAGGCGTACGCGGCCACGGGCGACGAGTCGTACAAGGACGACGCGTGGCGGGCGGTCGCGCGGGCCGAGCCGGTGATGTCGGGCAACCCCCGGTTCACCGCGGGCCTGCACGCGGCCGCGGAGGCCCTGGTGAGGGTGCAGGGCGCGGTCGGCGAGTCCTGAATCACCGGGCGGCCCGGGGAAATCGGCTTGCCGCCCGGCAAGCGCGGCGCTTACGTTTGAGTGTTGTGAAGCCGAGCCCGCTGCGTCCGCCGCCGTCCGACATCCCCGCCGACCCGTGGCGGTACCTGCTGTTCGTCGCCCGGTCCCACACGGGCCTGGTCGCGCTCGGGTTCATCGGCCTGAGCGTCTCGGGCACGGCGTGGGTGCTGCTGCCGTGGGCCATCGCGAAAATCGTCGACGAGGTCATCGCGGCGCAGAGCGCCGAGCCGCTGCTGCGGTGGAGCATCGTGCTCGTCCTCGTCGCCATCGCGTCGTCGTGGGTGTTCATCGCCGGGTACCGGGCGCTGTTCCTGGCCGAGTCGCACGCGCGCGTGCGCACGGTGCGCAACCTCACCGACCACCTGAACCTCGCCGGGACGGGCGTGCGCGGCGCGGTCTCCCCCGGCGAGATGGTCAACCTGTCCACTGAGGATGCCCACAAGACGGGGTCGTTCATCTTCCAGCTCGGGTTCGGGTGGATGGGCATCGTCATGCTCGGCGTCGGCACCGGCATGCTGTGGAACATCGCGCCCGCGCTCGGCGGCGTCATCCTCGGCGGCGTCCTGTTCATCGGGTTCGTCGTCGGCCCCGTCCTCAGCCGCCTCCAGCACCACCAGATCGCCTACCGCGCCTCGGTCGCCACCCTCACCGGGCAGGCCTCCGACGTCGTCGGGGGCCTGCGGGTCCTGCGCGGCGTCGGCGGCGAGGACCAGTTCTCGCGCCGCTACCGCACCGCCTCCGCGGACCTGCGCGACGCCGGGTACGGCGTCGCCCGCGCAGACTCGTGGGTGCAGGGCCTGCGCACCAGCCTCCCCCTCGCCCTCATGGCCGCCATCACCTGGGTCGCCGCCCGCCTCGCCATCGCCGGGGAGATCAGCGTCGGCGAGCTGTCGGCCGCGTTCGGCATGACCGCGCTCGTCGCCCAGCACTCCGGCGCGATGATCGGCATGGCGCAGGCCGTCATCGCCGCCCAGGTCGCCTCCCGCCGCCTCACCGCGTTCTTCGGCACCCGCAGCGACATCACCGACACCGGCACCGGCCGCGGCGCCGAAGGGGCCCTCCGCGACCCCGAGTCCGCGCTCGAACTCGAACCCGGACGCCTCACCGTGATCGTCAGCGCCGAGGCCAAGCCCGCCGAGGCCGCCGTCGAGCGCCTCGGCCGCTACCGCGAGTCCGGCGCCGAATGGGGCGGCACCAGGCTCGACGCGCTCGCCCTCGACGAGGTCCGCGAACGCGTCCTCCTCCTGCGCGACGACTACCTGTTCGCCCAGTCCCTCGGCGAGACCCTCCGCGTCGACGAAGCAAAGGCCCTCGCCGCCATCGAGGCCGCCTGCGCCGCCGACGTCCACTCCAGCCTCGGCGGGAACCTCGACGGCGAGGTCACGAACGGCGGCCGGAACCTATCCGGCGGCCAGCGCCAGCGCCTGCGCCTCGCCCGGGCCCTCGCCGCGGACGCCGAAGTGCTCCTGGCCGTGGAGCCCACGAGCGCCGTCGACGCGCACACCGAGAACCTCATCGCCTCCCGCATCGGCGCGGCCCGCAAGGGCCGCACCACGGCCGTGGTGACGGCGTCGCCGCTGTGGCTCGCCCGCGCCGACGCGGTCGCGTGGATGGTCGACGGGAAGGTGCGGGCCGCCGGTTCGCACGCGGAGCTGTCGAAGTACGCCGAGTACCGTTCCCTCACCTCCCGGCAGGAGTCCCGATGAGCGACCAGACCGCGGGCCGCCTGCCCGTCGCCGACCGCGCCGCCATGTTCCAGGCGATCAAGCGGCTCGTCCTGGACGACAAGGCCGCGTTCGCGGGCGTCGTCGCGCTCTATGCGGCCGCCGCGGGCGCGGGCGCGGCCCTGCCGGTGATGCTCGGCGAGGTCATCGACGGGATCGGCGGGGGCTGGACGGCCTCCCGCGTGGACCTCGTGTGCGGCGTGATCGTCGCGCTGGTCCTGGTGCAGCTCATCCTCATGCGCACGGGCCGCAGGCTCGGGTACCGGCTCGGCGAGCGGGCGGCGGCGCGGCTGCGCGAGTCGTTCATCGACCGGGTCCTGCGCCTGCCGCTGGGGACGGTGGAGCGGGCCGGGACCGGCGACCTCGCGACTCGCACGTCAGGGGACGTGGGCGCGGTCGCGGAGCTGCTGCGCAAGACCGGCCCGGAGGTCGCGGTGTCGTCGATCGAGGCGGTCGTGCTCGTCGCGGCCGCGTTCGTCGTCTCGCCGCTGCTGGGCGTGCTGTTCCTGGTGGGCGTGCCGACGCTGATCCTCACCTCCCGCCGGTACCTGCGCCTGGCGAGCCCGGTGTTCCTGTCGGAGCGGGCCGCGATGAGCGAGATCGCCGAGACCCTCACCGCGTCCGCCGCTGGCGCGCAAACTGTTGCGGCCTACCGGATGCAGACCGAGCGCGGGGACGCCGGGTACGCGCGGGCGTCGACCCACATGGAGCGGCTGCGCGGGATCGTGCGCCTCCAGACCTGGTTCTTCCCGTCGGTGGACCTGACGTTCCTGCTCCCGGCCGTGTTCGTCACCGTCGTCGGGAGCCTGTGGTACCTCGAAGGGTGGGTCACCGTCGGGCAGGTCGTGGCGGTGGCGATGCTGACGCTGCGCCTCGACGGTCCGGTGTTCCGGACCACGATGGCGCTCAGCGAGTTCCAGATGGGCGGGGCGGCGATGGCCCGCGTGGAGGGCGTGCACCTCATGCCCGACGAGGTCCGCGACGCGGTACCTGACGGCGCGGAGGTGCGCCTCGACGACGTCACGTTCGGGTACGGCGACGGGCCCGACGTGCTGCACCGGCTCTCCCTGCACCCCAAGAAGGGCGAGCGGCTCGTCGTGGTCGGCCCGTCGGGGGCCGGGAAGTCCACGATCGCGCGCCTGGTCGCCGGGATCGACAGGCCCCGTTCGGGTTCGGTGACCCTCGGCGGCGTGCCCGTCGCCGACGTGCCGCTGGAGACGGTGCGCCGCAAGGTCATCCTGGTGACCCAGGAGCACTACGTCTTCACCGCCACCCTGCGCGAGAACCTGAACCTCGCGGCCCCCGAGGCCGGCGACGCGGCGCTGCTCGACGCGCTCGCCACCGTCGACGCCCGCTGGGTCGCGGACCTCCCGGAGGGCCTGGACACGATGCTCGGCGAGGAGCACCACGGCCTGAACCTCGCCGAGGCGCAGCAGCTCGCGCTGGCGCGCGTGATCCTCGCCGACCCGGACGTGGTGATCCTCGACGAGGCGACCGCGGGCATCGACCCGGGCAGCGCGGGGAACGTGGAGGCGTCGCTCGCGGCGGCCCTGCACGGGCGCACGGTGATCGCGATCGCGCACCAGCTCCAAGCCGCCGAGTCGGCGGACCGGATCGCGGTCGTGCAGGAGGGGCGGATCGCCGAGGAGGGCACGCATGCGGAGCTGCTCGCGGCGGGCGGGGTGTACGCGGCGCTGTGGACGGCGTGGAAGGGCGTCGCTGCGTGAACCGCGGCTCTGCGGACCCTGATTCCCCTGATCGAAGGACATACGCGTAGCCGCGCCACAAAATACCAGTAATTCGCATTTGCGACACTAAGGTGGTCTCCCGTACCCGCGGCGCTGCGGCGCCGCGCACCTCGATCCGGGAGATCCCATGCCGCGCACCACTTTGCCCCCGCACGTCCGCAAGCACCGCTGGGCCGGGTACACGTACTGGTCGCGGATGGCGTGCGCGGAGGTGCCGGTCCTCGACCCGGTGGTGCTCATCGGCGGCGCGCTGCACCGCAAGGAGGACTGGGGCCGCGTCGAGCAGGGGATGCTCGCCGCCGCCGACGTGCTGTGCCCGGACCTGCCCGGCTGGGGCGAGGCCGACCTGCTGCCGCCGTACCTCGGCCCGGACGTCCCGGTCGAGGCCCTGGTCCGGCTCCTCGACGACCTGGGGATCGAGCGCGCCAACGTCTTCGCGGGCTCCTACGGGTCCTCGGTGGGGTACCGGATGGCGCAGACCCACCCCGACCGGATCGGCCGGATGGTCCTGGCCGGGACGATGGGCGGCATCCCCGCGGAGTCGCGGCCGATGATGCGCGCCGCCGTGGCCCTCGCCGAGTCCGGGCCGCGCGAGCGGTTCGGCCCGGCGGCGATCGAGGCGCTCATGAGCCCCGAGCCGGACATCGTCGGCAAGGCCGTGGTCCGCCGGATCATGTCGATGCGCTTCGGCTCCGCCGACGACGGGGACCTCGCGAAGTTCATCGCGAACACGCACCGGCTCCTCTCGCGCGAGCTCATCGACCCGTCCGTGCCGCCCGCCGCGCCGATCCTGTTCACCACCGGCGAGCACGACAACCTGACGCCGCCCGCGCTGTGCCGCGAGCTCGCGTTCACCTGCCCTGAAAGCTGGTACGTGGAGATCGCCCGCGCCGACCACCTCATCCACCTGGAGCGGCCCGCGCAGCTCGTGGACCTCATGACCCGGTTCTTCTCCGGCGAGGAGCTCGCCGAGCTGCCGTACGCCACCGTGGTCGAGGACCTGCGCCGGGTCCCGGTGCACGCCTAGCGCACCGGGACCCGCGCTCACCGGGCGAGCTTGACGCGCCGCAGCAGCTGCGCGTTCAGCGCGACCACGATCGTCGAGGCCGACATGAGCACCGCGCCGACCGCGGGGCTCAGCGTGACCCCCACGCCCGCGAGCACGCCGGCCGCGAGCGGGATCGCCACGATGTTGTAGCCCGCCGCCCACGCGAGGTTCTCGATCATCTTGCGGTAGCTGGCCTTCGAGAGGCGCCGCACGCCGCCGACCCCGCGCGGGTCCGACGACGCCAGCACCACCCCGGCCGACTCGATCGCCACATCGGTGCCCGCCCCGATCGCGATCCCCACGTCGGCCCTCGCCAGCGCGGGCGCGTCGTTCACGCCGTCGCCGACCATCGCGACGCGCAGGCCCCGCTCCTGGAGCTGCGCCACGGCCTGGTCCTTGTCCGCGGGCAGCACTTCGGCGAACACCTCGTCGGCGTCGGTGAACCCGAGGTCGGCCGCGACGGCCTCGGCGACCGCACGGGCGTCGCCGGTGATCATCGCGATCTTCTGCACCCCTTGGGAACGCAGGTCGGCGATGGCCTGCTTCGCCTCGGGCCGCACCTCGTCTTCGAGGGCGATGGCGCCCAGGACTTCGGGGTCGCCGTCGTGGTGAGCACTGCCGAGGGCGATCAGGTAGAGGACGGTGGCGCCGCGGCCCGACCAGGCGTCGACGTCCCGGGAGAGCACCTGGGGCGCTTCGAGTTCCAGTTCGCGCAGGAGCGCGGGCCCGCCGACGGCGTACCGCTTCCCGTCGACGGTGGCTTCGACGCCCCGCCCTGTGCGGGAACGGAAGTCGGAGGCGCGGGCGCCTTCGCCGTGCTCGTGGCCGTGGTGGGCGACGATGGCGCGGGCGAGCGGGTGCTCCGAGTCGGACTCGACGGCGGCGGCGAGGTGCAGGACCGCATCCGGATCCGCGCCTTCGGTTCCCGCGACGCCGGCGACGGTGTGCTCCCCCTTGGTGAGCGTCCCGGTCTTGTCGAACAGGACGGCGTCGACGGTGCGCATGCGCTCGATCGCGAGGCGGTCCTTCACGAGGATGCCGGCCTTCGCGGAGACGGCCGTGGTGATCGCGATGACCAGCGGGATCGCCAGGCCGAGGGCGTGGGGGCAGGCGATGACGAGCACCGTGACGGTGCGGACGACCGCGGAGTCGAGGTCGCCGAGGAGCGACCAGACCGCGAACGTCGCAACACCGGCGACCATGGCGATGTAGAACAGGACGGCGGCGAACCGGTCGGCGAGGACCTGGCCGCGGCCGCGGGACTCCTGGGCCTGCGAGACGAGCCGCTGGATGCCCGCGAGCGCGGTGTCGTCGCCGACGGCGTCGACGCGCACCCGGATCGCCGAGTCGGTGGCGACGGTCCCGGCCACGACCCGCTCCCCCTGGCCGCGCGCCACGGGCCTGGACTCGCCGGTGATCATCGACTCGTCCATCTCGGCCTCGCCGTCCACGACCTCCCCGTCCGCGGGGACGCGGGCACCGGACCGCACGAGCACGACGTCGCCAACTGCAAGTTCCGAGGCGGACACGGTCTCGACGGACCCGTCCTCCTTGACCCGTTCGGCCTCATCGGGGAGCAGTGCCGCGAGCGCGGCGAGCGCCCCCTGCGCCTGCCCGATCGCCTTCATCTCCTGCCAGTGCCCCAGCAGCATGATCGTCACCAGCGCCCCGAGCTCCCACCAGAACTCCAGGTCGAAGAAGCCCAAACTCGTTGCGAGCGAAGCGATGTACGCGACCGAGATGGCGGTGGCGATGAGCAGCATCATCCCCGGCACCCGGTCCCGGACCTCCCGCACCCCGCCCGCGAGGAACGGCCACCCGCCGTACACGAACACGGCCGTCCCCAGCACGGGCCCGACCAGCTCCATCCCGGGGAACTCCAGCGTGTACCCGAACCAGTCCATGATCATGTGGCTGGTCGCCACCAGCGGCACGGTCAACGCCAGGCTCAACCAGAACTTCCGCCGGAACGCCTCGGGGTCGTGCCCGGCGTGCTTGTCATGCCCGCCATGGCCCTGATGCGCGTCATGGTGCTCATGCTCCGCCTCGGCATGCTGCACATGGTGTCCCTCATGGTGCTCATGCCCGTGCTCGTGATGGTCGCTCATCAGAGGCTCCTCCCGTATCGACAGCCGATCAGCCGTGACTCTATACCCCCTGGGGGTATAGATGCAACCCGGCTCCGGCCCGCCGAGAAGACACTCGGACCGAACCCATCCGAGGCCGCCGCGGCTCCGAATGCCGGTTATGGCGACGGGTACCCGCCCGTCCCCCGCCCAATGGAAAAGGAGTCCGAAAATGACCGTTCAACAGACGCGCGGCCGCACGCCGGTGCAGGTCGTCACGATGGTCATCGCGGTCGTGTTCCTCCTGGTGGGAGTGCTCGGCTTCGTCCCCGGCATCACCACCGGATTCGACTCGATGACCTTCGCCGGGCACCACTCCGACGCGCACCTGCTGGGCGTGTTCGCGGTGTCGGCGCTCCACAACATCGTCCACCTGCTCTTCGGCGTCGTGGGCCTCCTCATGGCCCGCACCGCCTCCACCGCCGTCACCTATCTCGTCACCGGCGGCGCGATCTACCTCGTCCTGTGGATCTACGGCCTGCTCATCGACCTCGACTCCGCAGCCAACTTCGTCCCGCTCAACAACGCCGACAACTGGCTCCACCTGCTCCTCGCCATCGGCATGATCGGCCTCGGAGCCCTCTTCGCCCGCACCGCCAGAACCGCCCGCTGACCCGGACACAACGAAAACGGCACCCGCCCGAAGGCAGGTGCCGTTCTTCATATGGTGGAGCTTAGGGGATTCGAACCCCTGACCTTCTCATTGCGAACGAGACGCGCTACCAACTGCGCCAAAGCCCCTTGCGGCGACAAGATTAGCACGGCCGCGGAAGGGGGCTGCGGGGGTGTTGTGTGGGCCCGGTCTCTCGGAGGCCTCCGGGGGTATCCGGAGGCCCGTCAGATCCAGGAGTCGAGCCACATGCGGGCCTGCCATTCGTCGCGGGGCAGGGCCTCGCCGGTGTAGATGGGCCAGAAGTAGGCGAAGCAGAGGACGACGACGGCGACGAAGGCCCCTGCGATGAGGGCGCCGGTGAGGCGGCGCTCCGGGGAGGCCAGGGAGAGCTCGCCGCGGCGGTGGCGGCCGATGATGAGGCCGAGGCACCAGGTGACGGCGCCGATGAAGAAGGGGACGGCCGGGGCGGTGTAGAAGAAGAACATCGTCCGGTCCGGGTAGAGGAACCACGGGAGGATGCCCGCGCCGACGCCGGTGAGCAGGAACCAGGCCCGCCAGTCGCGGCGCGCGATCGCCCACACGAGGAGGACGAGGGTCGCGGGCACGAACGTCCACCACAGCAGCGGCGTGCCGAGGAGGAGGACCTCCGAGGCGCAGTCGGCGGTGCCGCAGTTGACGTCGGAGCTCCAGTAGAAGACCACGGGCCGCAGGTCGAACAGCCACTGCCACGGCCAGGACTGGTAGGCGTGCTCCGAGGAGAGCCCTTCGTGGAAATCGAGCACGCTCATGTGGTACTCCCACCAGTTCACGAGCGCGCCGAACACAGGCGGCTCGGAGCGCCCCTGGTCGAGGAGCCAGTGGCGGTAGGAGCCGGTGTCGTTGAGGAACCAGCCGGTCCAGGAGAGGACGTACACGCCGATCGCGAGGAGCCCGAACCACAGGTTCTGCCCGAACTCGTAGATGACGGTGTCGCGGAAGGGCTTGCGGGCGCCCACGTCGGCGCGCAGGCGCCAGTCCCAGACGATGTAGAGGACGATCGCGGCGATGATGTACCACAGCGCGGACCACTTGGTGGCCATGGAGAGCCCGAGGAGGACCGCGGAGGCGACGCGCCACCACGGGACGCCGAGGCGGGGCCGGCGGCGGCGCGGGTCGAGGCCGTCCTCGATCGCGGCGAGCCAGCGCGCGCGGCGCCAGTCGCGGTCGCGCACGACGCAGTACATGGCGGCGAGGATGAGCGTCGCGAGGAAGATGTCGAGGAGCGAGGTCCGCGAGAGCACGAAGTGCGAGCCCTCGACGGCGAGGAGGAGCCCGGCGGTGCCGCCGAGGAGCGTCGAGCCGGTGAGGCGGCGCATGAGGCGGATGAGGATCGCGACGCCGATGATCCCGGCGGCGGCCGCGGCGATGCGCCAGCCGACCTCGTCGTAGCCGAAGGCGATCTCGCCGAGGCTGATGAGCCACTTGCCGAACGGCGGGTGCGCGACGTACGCCGACCCGGTCGCGCCCGGGTCCCACTCGACGCCATGGGAGAGCATCGTGTGCGCGTCCTGCGCGTAGTAGACCTCGTCGAAGATCAGGCCCTTGGGGTGGTTCAGGCCGATCAGGCGCAGGACCGCGGCGATCCCGGTGACCGCGAGGGTCACCCAGAGGGCGCGGCGGCGGTCTGGCGGGACGGTGCCCGCGAGGCGCGCCCGGACGGCGGGGAGGGGGCCGGGGAGCGGGGTCGGCCGCCAGGCGGCTGGCGGCTGCTCGGGCCGGACTGCGGTGGCGCTCACCGGCCCGAGTTTAGGGCCTTCCCTTCACGGTCAGTGCACCAGCTCGCTCGGAGGCGTGAAGTCCCCTTCGCCGTTGATCTCCCATTGGGCCGCCAGGATGTCGGCGACGGCGTTGGCGGGTTTGCCGAGGTTCGACTTGCCCACGTAGTTCTGGGGGCTGTCGGGGTCGGCGACGAACGCGGCCGCGGCGGCGTTCGGCGTGAAGCCCACGAACCAGTTGGTGGAGTTGGAGTCGGTGGTGCCGGTCTTGCCCGCGACGGGCCCGTCGACGGCGGCGCTCACCTGCTCGGCGGTGCCCCAGGTGCAGTTGCCCTCGGCGGCGCCGTACCCGGTCGGGCAGCGGGCAGCGTCGACGGCGGCGCGCGCGACCTCGACGCTGACGGCCTGGTCGCATTCGCTCGCGAACGCGATCATCCCGCCGGAGTTGGTGAGCGCGGACGTCACGGGCGTGGGCTTGCAGTAGACGCCGTCGGCGGGCAGCGCCGCGTAGGCGGCGGCCATGTCGAGCGGCGTGGTCTGGGTGACGCCGAGGACGAACGGCCCGAACGACTCCGGGTTGTTCTCGACGTGCCCGAGGTCCTGCTGGTTGCGGAACTTGATGCCGAGGCGCTCGGCCACGTCGATGGCCTTGTCGACGCCGACGCGCTCGGCGAGCTGCACGAAGTAGGTGTTCACCGACTCCCCGAACCCGGTCCACATGTTGTAGTTCCCGACCTCCGACTGGGACGCGTTCTTCGGGCACCAGTGGTTCCCGCACGCGGCCTCGCCGTCGCCGACGATGTACTTCGACGTGTACTGGTACGGCGAGTAGATCGTGGTGTCCAGCGGCATGCCCGCTTCGAGCGCCGCGAGCATCGTGAACATCTTGAACGAGGACCCCGCCTGGTACCCGTTGACGTCGGCGTTGCCGCTGAGCAGCGGGTTCGTGGTGTTCGGGTAGGAGCCCTTGTAGTCGCCGTTCGCGGTGTTGGGGCCGTTGTCCGACACGTCGTTCGAGTAGTTGCGGTTGACGGCCATGACCTCGATCGCGCCGGTCCCCGGCTCGACCACGACGGACCCGAGCGCGTACTCCGACCCCGTCTCCAGCTGGTTCTCGATGGCCTCCTGGGACGCGTCCTGGAGCTCCACGTTCAGCGTCGAGGTGATCTCGTAGCCGCCGCGGTACAGGCGCGCCTTGCGGACCTCCTCGGAGTCGCCGAAGTCCTCCTGCTGCTCCCACCACTTCTCGAAGTAGTCGACGAAGAACCCGTAGTCGGAGTCGATCGCGCCGCCTGAGGTGTTGTTCGCCTCCTGCGGGTTGAGGTTGAGGTCCTCGGCCTTCGCGGTCTCGCCCTCGTCGGAGGTGAGGTAGCCGACGTCGACCATGCGGTTGACGACGTGGTTCCGGCGGGCCAGCGCGGCCTCGGAGGAGCCGTTGATCGGGTCGTAGACGCTCGGGGACTGGATGAGCCCCACCAGCATCGCGGACTCGGCGACGGTGAGGTCGGCGGGGACCTTCCCGTAGTAGACCTGGGCGGCCGCGCCGATGCCGTACGCGCCGTTGCCGAAGTACACGGTGTTCAGGTAGTTCGTGAGGATGTCCTCTTTGGACATCTCTTCTTCGAGGGCGAGCGCGTACCCCATCTCCTTGACCTTGCGGTCGATGGTGACCTCGCTGGCCGCCGCGACCTCCTCGGGGGTGGTCGCGGTGTAGGAGAGCACCTGGCGCACGTACTGCATGGTGATCGTCGAGGCGCCCTCGGAGGTGCCGCCGTCGGCGATGTTCGTGACCAGGGCGCGCATGACGCCTTCGGGGTCGACCCCGTTGTGCTCGAAGAAGTTCGAGTCCTCGGTGGCGACGAGCGCCTGGATCACCGAGTCGGGGATCTGGTCGTACTCCAGCTGCACCCGGTACTGGTCGCCGAACGTCGCGATGACCGTCTTCCCGTCCGAGGCGTACAGCGTCGAGGCCTCCGGCGCCGGAGGCAGGACGAGCTCGTCGGGGAGGTCGAGGACGGCCTCGGAGCCGACCTTGGCCAGTCCGCCGATGCCGCTGGTCACCGGCAGGAACGCCAGTCCGACGACGAGGCCGAACGCCACGGCCACCGGCACGAGCGCGAACATGGCGCGGCGCTGCACGGCGGTGATGGGTCCGAACCAGGTCTGCGCCACCGGTTTCGAAGAATCACTCACGCTGTCTCCCAAAGCCCCGCTGCGGGGAAGGAACGGTCATTTCAGTTGGGCGCGGCCAAGCGCCGTTCAGGCGGAGTTCCGGGGGCGCCCCAACTCTACGACGCGCCAGGGGGGCGGTTCTGACGCAGTCCGGCACTGGTGGGGGCGATTACAGCGCGGCGCGGCCGCGGGCGCGCCGCCCGCGGCGATCATGCACCGGCTGCTACCGGAAGGGGACGGACCGGCGGTGCGGCGCCTCACCAGGCGAACGCGAGCGCGGCCGCGAGCACGGCCCCGGCGAACACCCAGCACAGGCCGATCGCGCCCGAGCGGCCCTCGTACAGGCGCGTCGCGCCCGAGACCGACACCATCGACATCGCCACGACCATGAACAGCACCAGCGCGGGCGCCCAGCGCAGCAGCAGCCCGCCGGTGCCGCCGACGTACGCGCTGTGCGCGTCGGGCCCCGTGGAGCGCGCGGAGAGCTCGGTCCCGACGTCCGCCGCCGACACCTCGCCGGTGAGCGCGAGGTCCTTCGACCAGCCGTCGGTGGCGAAGCGGCCGTTGCACGACGGCGCGAACCCGTCCTTGCACGAAGTAACGGTCACGGTGCCGTGGTCGGCGTGGCCGATGCTGATCCACAGCGCGGGCGCGGCGGCCCACGCGAAGAACATGAGCAGGCACGCGCACACCAGGACCCCCAGGAGCGCGGGCCCGAGGCGCTTGGGCTCGCGGCGGCGCTGGGGCCGGCCGGGCTTGGCGGGGCGGCGCTTCTCGGTCTCGGCGGCGCGTTCCCACACGGCGCGGATCGCGGCCATGCCGTCGGCCTGGGACCCGAGCGGGCTGCGCTGGGCGACCGGGCGGGGCGCGTCCTCGGCGGGGTCCCAGTCGACGGGCCCGATCGGCTCGGCGTGCTCGACCGCACCGTATTCGGCAGCGCCCCGTTCGACCGTGCCCCGTTCAACCGTGTCGTGCTCGACCGCGCCGTAGGCGGCCGGGACCTCGGGCACGCCGTGGTCGGCGCCGCCGTAGCCGGCGGACTGGGGCTGGTCGGCCGCGCGGTGTGTTCCAGACATACGGGCTATTGCATCACCGAATCGGCGAAGCCGGGCGCAATCGCGCAGGGATAGTGTGTCGTCACCGCCCGAACGGGTGGCGACCCGGCCGTGACCTGGCCGCCGACGCGGTCGGAGGGCGGCATGTCCAGATGTCAGGACGGATACCATGGGGCGCATGACTCACGTACTGACCGCGCTGGCCTGGCCTTACGCCAACGGCCCCCGGCACATCGGACATGTAGCGGGATTCGGGGTCCCCGCCGACGTCTTCGCCCGCTACATGCGCATGCGCGGTCACGACGTCCTCATGGTCTCGGGGACCGACGAGCACGGCACCCCGATCCTGGTGCAGGCCGACTCCGAGGGCCTCAAGCCCGCCGAGGCCGCCGCGAAGTACAACCGGATCATCGTCGAGGACCTGGACGCCCTGGGCCTCTCCTACGACCTGTTCACGCGCACCACGACCGGCAACCACTACAAGACCGTGCAGGAGCTGTTCACCAGCCTCTACGGCAACGGCTACATCCTCCAGAAGAAGACGCTCGGCGCGATCAGCCCGTCCACGGGCCGCACGCTCCCCGACCGCTACATCGAGGGCACCTGCCCGCACTGCGGGTTCGACTCGGCGCGCGGCGACCAGTGCGACAACTGCGGGCGCCAGCTCGACCCGACCGACCTGATCGACCCGAAGTCGCGCATCAACGGCGAGACCCCGAAGTTCGTGGAGGAGGACCACTTCTTCCTCGACCTCCCGGCGTTCGCCGACGCGCTCAACGCGTGGCTCGACACGCGCACCGGCTGGCGCACGAACGTCGTGAGGTTCACCAAGAACCTCCTCGACGACCTCCAGCCGCGCCCGATCTCC
The DNA here is from genome assembly GCF_037034145.1 of Glycomyces sp. MUSA5-2. Taxonomy (NCBI): domain Bacteria; kingdom Bacillati; phylum Actinomycetota; class Actinomycetes; order Glycomycetales; family Glycomycetaceae; genus Glycomyces; species Glycomyces sp. MUSA5-2. The sequence continues at coordinate 382,998 of NZ_JBAGKG010000006.1, read as the reverse complement.
CGCGACCTCGACTGGGGCGTGCCGATCCCGCTCGACGGGTGGGTGGAGCGCAAGGACAAGCGCCTGTACGTGTGGTTCGACGCGGTCATCGGCTACCTGTCCGCCACGATCGAGTGGGCCCGCCGCTCCGGCGACCCCGACGCGTGGAAGCAGTGGTGGCAGGACCCGGAAGCGGTCTCGTACTACTTCATGGGCAAGGACAACATCGTCTTCCACTCCGAGATCTGGCCCGCGATGCTCCTGGGCGCCAACGGCGAAGGGAGCAAGGGCGGCGAGCCGGGCGCGCTCGGGAAGCTGAACCTGCCGACCGAGGTCGTCTCCTCGGAGTTCCTGACGATGGAGGGCAAGCAGTTCTCGTCGTCGCGGCGCGTCGTCATCTACGTGCGCGACTTCCTGGAGCGGTACTCCCCCGACGCGCTGCGGTACTACATCTGCGCCGCCGGCCCGGAGAACCAGGACTCGGACTTCACGTGGGCGGAGTTCCTGCGCCGCAACAACGACGAGCTCGTCGCCGGATGGGGCAACCTCGTGAACCGGTCGGTCGCCATGGCCGCCAAGAACTTCGGGGCCGTCCCCGAGCCCGGCGAGCTCGAACCGATCGACCGCGAGCTCCTCGACGCCACGAAGGCGTCCTTCGACACCGTCGGGGACCTCATCGGGCAGAACAAGGTCCGGGCGGCGATCGGCGAGGCCATGAAGACCGTCGCCGCGGCGAACAAGTACCTCGCCGACACCGCGCCGTGGAAGATGAAGGAGGACCCGAAGCGCCAGGGCACGGTCCTGTACACGGTCCTCCAGGCCGTCTCGGACCTGAAGACCGTGATGAGCCCGTTCCTGCCGCACTCCTCGCAGAAGGTCCACGAGCTCCTCGGCGGCACGGGCGTGTTCGCGCCGATGCCGCGCATCGAGGAGGTCGCCGACCTCGACGAGGGCGGCGCGACCGACGGCCCGTACCCGATCCTCACCGGCGACTACTCGGACGTCCCGAAGTGGGAGTCCGTGCCGCTGGCGCCCGGGACGCCCCTGGACAAGCCCGTCCCGGTGTTCGCGAAGCTCGACCCGTCGATCGTCGACGAGGAGATCGAGCGGCTGAACTCGTAAGGCCCGCAGACGCAGCGGCCCCCGGCGAAACCGCCGGGGGCCGCTGCGCGTTCGAGCTTTCAGGCCGCGCCTTTGAGACAGTGCTGCTCACACCGCCGGCGCGAGTTCGGCGCGGCTGACCCACTTCTCGTAGATCCCGCGGCGCACCGCCTCCGCGCCGGTGCGCGAGAGCATGTCGGGGCTGGGCCGCGAGAGCCGGAAGCGGCCCCACTCGTCGTCGGCGTCGACGAGCGTCCCGGCGATGCCGTTCCAGACGACGCGCGTGGCCTCGCGCAGGACCCGCCGCACCTGGTAGGCGCGGCCGATCTCGACGCCGGGGATGTCCACGCGGCGTTCGAGGGTCAGCGGCGTCCACTGCTGCCCCGCGTAGGAGAACAGCGCGGTCTCGACGCCGCTCGCGGTGTACGCGACGAGCTTCGCGCCCTCGGGGAGCGGCAGGTCGGCGAGGTCGGCGGTGACGTGCTCGGGCAGCACGTGCGCGGTGGAGATCGCGAAACCGGTGCCGAGCACGGGCGTGCCGCGGCGGTCGGAGGACGGCATCGCGGTGAGGCCCTCGTAGTCGGGGGCGACCGGCGCCTGGTAGTCCGCGGGGTCGGCGGCGGCCCACCGCAGCGCGAGCGTCCACGGCTCCGAGGACTCGGTCTCGCCGCCGAGCGAGGCCCGGGACGCGGGCGTGCACAGGTGCGCGATGTCCCAGCGGCGGTAGCAGAACCCGCCCGGGACCGCGGCGGTCTCCAGGAGCCGCGCGGCCTGCGCGGCGGTGACGGGCCGCTCCATGACCTCGCCGACCCCGGGCGCCGCGGACTCGCGCACCCGGTCGAGAAGGGCCCGCGCGGCGGGTTCGAGGTGCGGGGTCTGGGTCAGGCGGCGCACGTATTCGAGGTCGACGCCGGGCGCGAGCGGCACGGTGAGGAAGCGCTCGTCGGCGACGGCCGCGGGCACGCCGTCGCGCAGGACCTCCCCGGCGTGGACGACGTGCCGGTACGGGTACTCGCTGCCGTGCCGGTGGTTCGGCAGGAAGTCGGGGCGCGGGAGCGCCGAGAACAGCTCCCAGGCGGCGCCGTCGGCGTAGGGTGCGCCGGGGAACTTCTCGCCCTGCCATTCGACGGTGGTGATCTGGAGCGGCTGGTCCTGGTCGGCCGGGACGGCGGGGCGGCGTTGCTGGAGCGCTGCGGCGCGGTTGCGGCGGGACGCGAGGTCGCGGGTCATGTGCGGCTCGATTCGTCTGCGCGGTGCGACGGCGATGTCGCCTGGTATTCAGAGGCTTATATACGTGTCGGTTCCTCACTGCCGGTGAACCGGCTGTCCGCCAACGTAGGCCGGTCCTGTCAGGCCGGGATGTCCATGAAATGAAGAAGATGTTACGGGCGGCACACGCGAGTGCCCGCGCGCTCGGCGTGGCATGGTTGTCACGTGTACCGATCCGAGCCCGCGCCGCTCCCCGAGCCGCTCCCGTTCCCCATCGCCGACAGCCACACCCACTTCGACCTGGTCGACGTGTTCGGGTCCGAGGAGGAGCTCCCGACGCCCGCGCCGGACGCGCCCGAGGTGCTCGCGCGCCTCGCCGAGGCGGAGGCCGCGGGGGTCGCCCGGGTCGTGCAGGTCGGCACCGACGTCGCGTCCTCGGGATGGGCCGCGGCCCTCGCGGACGCCGACGCGCGCGTGCTCGCCGCCGCCGCGCTGCACCCGAACGAGGCGCCGCGCCTCGCCGACCTCGACGCGGCGTTGAGCGCGATCGACGAGCTGGCGGCGCTGCCGCGCGTCGCGGCCCTCGGCGAGACCGGGCTCGACTACTTCCGCACCGACGAGGCCGGGCGGGCCGCGCAGCAGCGGTCGTTCCGCGCGCACATCGAGATCGCGAAGCGCCGCGGCAAGACCCTCGTCATCCACGACCGGGACGCCCACGAGGACGTCCTGTCGATCCTCGACGCCGAGGGCGCGCCCGACCGCGTGGTCCTGCACTGCTTCTCCGGGGACTTCGCGTTCGCGAAGGAGTGCGCGCGGCGCGGGTTCTACATGAGCTTCGCCGGGAACGTGACGTTCAAGAACGCCCAGAACCTCCGCGACGCCGCGTCCGTGGCCCCCGCGGAGCTGGTGCTCGTGGAGACCGACGCGCCGTTCATGGCCCCGATCCCGGTGCGCGGCTACCGGAACCACCCGGCGCTGGTGAACTACACGGCCCGGTTCCTCGCCGAGTACCTGGAGCGGGACCTCGAAGCGTGGTGCGAGCGGCTGTGGCGGAACACCGAGGCCGCGTTCGGCGACTGGTGAGCCGCTAGGACACGTCGATCTCGGCGTCGGCGGTGGCCGTGTTGCCTGCGGCGTCGGTGAGCGTGAACGTGAAGACCCACCGGCCCGCCTCGCCGAGGTTCGCCTCGCCCGCGAGGATGCCGGTGCGCAGCTCGATGAGCCGGAGCTCTTGGGGCGCTTCGCCTTCGAGCCCGTAGACGGCCTCCCATTCGACGGCCTCGAACGCGGCGCCTTCGAGGTCGTCGGCGAGGATGCGGACGCTGTTCGCGCCGGGCCTGCCCGGTTCGAGGACGACCTGCGCGGTGAACGCCTCGGTCGTCACGAGCGTCGCCGTCTCCGTCGAGGCCGACTCGGTGGTCTCGGCCTCCAGGAGCGCGGTCTTCGCGGGGACGGCCTGCACGAGCACCGCGACGGCGCCGAGGACCACCGCGAGGAACACGGTCTCGACGCCGGCCATGAGCCGCAGCCGCGCGCGGCCTTCCCTGCCGCGCAGCATGGCCCGCCTGGTGAGCAGGCCGATGGCGACGGTGACGATGAGGATCCCGGACTTGAGGAGCACGAGCTTCCCGTACTGGGTCTGCGTGAGCGCGTCGATCGAGTCGATGTGGAGGAGCGACGACGCGATCCCGGCGACGATGAGGTTCGCGATGAGCCACGGCACGAGCGCGAGCCAGGTCGCGGCGGTCCGGTCGGGGATCTCGGTGTCCCCCCGCAGCGCCAGGATCAGCAGTGCGAACACGCCGCCGCCCCACGCCAGCGCGGTCGTCAGGTGGACCCAGTCGGCGATGAACGCCACGGCCACGGGGTCGGAGGCCATGGGGTGCCCGGCGAGCGGCCAGGTGGCGCCGAGGGCGAGGCCGACGGCGGCGAGGCCCGCGATGACGGGCTTTCCCGGCTGCTCCTCGGCGGTGACGAACACGCGCATGAGCGGCAGGGCGAGCAGCACCAGGAGGAGTCTGAGCAGGGCCGAGAGCCCGATGTTGGACTGCATGACGGACTGGAGCCCGACCGCGTCGAGGTCGGACACGCCGGTGCCGTTCTCGTACGCGGCTTGGAGCGGCAGGCCGAGGACGGCGGTCATGGCGACGACGGCGAGGCCGAGGGCGACGAGCTTCGCGGCGGCCTCGCGGGGGCGGGCGCCGGTGGCGAGGAGGATCCCGGCGCCGAGCGCGAGCGCGAGGGCGGCGTAGCCGAACCAGCGGTTGCCATACAGGAGCGCCTGGACGAGCGGGTCGGTCCCGGCGGCGGTGAGCGCTTCGGCGCTCGGGGCCTCGGTCTCGGCGCCGACGGAGTACGTGAACGTGCCGGAGACGGGGTGGCCGTCGTCGGAGACGACGCGGTATCCGACCAGGTAGGTGCCCTCCTGGTCGGCGTCGACGGTGATCGTGACCTGGGTGCCGTCGTCGCTGCGGACCACTTCGGTGTCTGCTCGGTCACCATCGGGAGCCACGACGCCGGTGCCCGCGTCTACGGGGGTGACTGGCTCGTTGAACTCGACGACGACTTCGCTCGGGGCCTCGTCCAGGACCGCCCCGGACACCGGGGTGGTCTTCGTGGCCGCGGCGTGCGCCGAGGCCGCGGAGGCCCACAGGACCCCGATGAGGACCGCCGCGAGCGACGACCAGGCGAGGCGGACGGCGTGCCGCCGCGCGGCGGCCGCACCGTGCCAGGGGGTGCGGCGTTTCCGGGCGGGGGGACGTTGTCGGGTGGTCAGACGGCTGTGCATCGCCGCTGAGCGTACTCGAAACCGCTTCGTGAATCGAGTGTTGGACCTGAGAAAGGCTGAGCGAGGCACATGGGCAGTTCGGAGCGGAAGAACGAGCGCAGGAAGGCCGCGGAGGCCCTGCGGAAGCAGCAGGCCGCGGAGGCGCGGCGGCGCAAGATCCTCCTGTGGGTCTCGGTGGGCGCCGCGGTGGTGCTCATCGGCGGGCTCCTGGGCGTGGGGATCTGGTACAACAGCCGCGGCGACGACTACGAGGTGAACGAGCCGACCGCGGCGGTCAGCGACTCGTACGGGGTGACGCTCGGCTCCGGGCCGGTCGAGATCGACCTGTTCATCGACTACATGTGCCCGGCGTGCAACCAGTTCGAGTCCGCGTACTCGGAGAACCTCCAGTCGTGGCTCGACGACGGCTCGGTCACGATCAACTACCACCCGATCACGATCCTCGACCGGCTCTCGTCGGGCACCGAGTACTCGACGCGCGCGGCCTCGGCCGCGGTGTGCGCCGCCGACGTCGGTGAGCAGCAGTTCCTCGACTACACGCTGGCGCTGTACCAGAACCAGCCCGCGGAGAACTCGACCGGCTTGTCGGACGACGAGCTGATAGCGATCGGCACCGACGACGTGGGCCTCGACGCCTCCTGGCAGACCTGCGTCGAGAACGGCACCTACAAGGGCTGGGTCCAGGACGGCACCGCGTGGGCCACCGGCGACGGCGGCGTCACCGGCACCCCGACCGCCAAGGTCAACGGCGAGGTCGTCGAGAACGCCTCCTTCGCCGACGAGGTCCAGGCCGCGATCGACGCCGCCTGACTCGACCGGAACCCGGTGGGGCGCAGCCGTTCGGCTGCGCCCCACCGGCGTTCATGCGGAAGTTTCCGGGCAGGGGCAGAGCCGGGCGCGGCCGGTCGGAGTCGCCCCCGATTCAAGGGTGCCCGGCGGGTACGACATCGGTTGGGCGGCCGAATTTCGGGCAGGGGTAGAGCCGGGCGCGGCCGTTCCGAGCCGCCCCCGGATCGATAGTGCTCCCGGGGTACGACATCGATCCGCAGGTGAGTCAGCCTCGCAGGGCGGCGAGGGCGGTCTCCAGGGAGAAGCCGAACGGGAGCTCCAGGCGGTGGCGTTCCAGGAGTTCGGCGTCGGCGAGGAGTTCGGCGATCGGGGCGTCCGCTGCGACCCGGCCCGCGTCGAGGATGACGGCGCGGCCGCAGAGTTGGAGCGCGTACGGCAGGTCGTGGGTGACGAGCAGCAGCGTCGGGGCGGTGCGGTGGAGGATCGCCGCGAGGTCGCGGCGGCTGGCCGGGTCGAGGTTCGCGGAGGGCTCGTCGCACACCACGATGTCCGGGCGCATGGCGAGCACCCCGGCGAGGGCCGCGCGGCGCTGCTGGCCCACCGACAGGTGGTGCGGCGGGCGGTCGGCGAGGTCCGCGAGGTCCACGGCGGCGAGCGCGGCGGCGACGCGCTCGGCGAGTTCCGCGCCCCGCAGCCCGAGGTTCGCGGGGCCGAACCCGACGTCGTCGGCGACCGTGGGCATGAACAGCTGGTCGTCGGGACTCTGGAAGACGATGCCGACGCGGCGGCGGATGTCGGCGAGCGTCTTCTTCTCCACTCTGACACCGCCCACCGACACTTCCCCCTCGGTCGCGGTCAGCAGCCCCGCGAGGTGCAGCATGAGCGTGGTCTTCCCGGCGCCGTTCGGGCCGAGGATCGCGACGCGCTCGCCTTCCTCCACCACGAGGTCGACGCCGTCGAGGGCCCGGTGCCCGTCCGGGTAGGCGTGGCCGAGTCCGCGGATGTCCAAGGCGCTCATGCGTTCACCGCCGTCCAGGCCGCGACCGCGGCGGCGACCGCGGGCGCGGTCATCGCGGCCGTCCACTGCAATGCGCTCGCGGGTGCGGGCCCGACTTCGAGCGGGAGGCGTCCGGTGTAGCCGCGGGCGGCCATGGACTGCCAGACGCGTTCGCCGCGTTCGAAGGACCGGATGAAGACCGTGCCGAGGCTGCGCGCGAGCGCCCCGGCCTGCCACAGGAACCGGGGGTCGTCGCAGCGGGCGAGCCGCGCCAGCCGCATCTGCGTCACCTCGGCCACGGTCAAGTGCGCGTAGCGGATCGCGAACGCGGTGATCTGGAGGAGGATCTCGGGGCAGCGCAGCCGCGACAGCCCGGCGAGGACCCCGGCGACCGGCGTGGTCGCGGCGAGCAGCAGCGCGGCCCACACGCCGAGCGTGGCCTTCGCGAGGAGGTTCCACCCGGCCCACAGGCCCGGTTCGGAGACCTGGAGGAACCAGACGTGGACGGCGGGGCCTTCGACCATGAACGGGAACGCCAGCGCGAGCACCAGGAACGGCGACTCGACCAGGCTCCTCGTGAAGACCCAGCCCGCGGGGATGCGCGCGAGCGCGAACAGCCCGGCCAGGATCAGCGCGTGGACGCCGAAGGCCCACACGGCTTCCCGCGGGGTCGCGGCGATGGCGCAGGTGAAGGCGACGAGCGCGACGATCTTCACCTGCGGCCGGAGCCGGTGGAGCGGGGAGTCGCCGGGCCGGTGGAGGCCGTCGACGGCGCTCACCGGCGGCCCTCCGCGCGGGCGGTCACGCGCGGTCCTCGGCGGGCTTCTTCCCGCGGGCGAGGAGCCAGAACAGGCCGGTGGCGACGCCCAGCGTGAGGAGCACCCCGAGGATCCCGGCGAGCGACGCGCCGAGGATCTCGTTGTCCAGGAACGACATCCCGTAGTCGGCGAAGGCCCCGCCGATCTCGTGCTCCCCCGCGGACTGGAGCACGCACGTGCCGCCCGTGATCTCGCCCTCCGACGTGTCGCAGCCGGTGAGGAGCACCGATTCGAGGCCGTCGGGCGAGGCGGAGGCGAACAGGGACACGAACCCGGCGAGGACGAGCGTGACGATCGTGCCGGCGATGAGGAGCTTCTTCATCAGGAGGCCTCCTTGACCGCGGGGGCGGGCTGGGCGAGCGGGGTGCCGCGGAGGGCGTGGACGAGGTCGGGGCGGGCGACCGCGACGGCGGTGACGGCCCCGGCGGTGATGACGCCTTCGCCGATGCCGACGAGCACGTGGGTGCCGAGGATCGCCCCGGCGATGGCGCCGAACGACTGCCCGACGGGCTCGCCGCCGATCCAGAACTGGAGCACGAATCCGGCCGAGGCGGCGACGACGCTGACGATCGACGCCGCGAAGACCGCGGCGCCGAGGCCCCAGCGGGTGCGCGGGAGGACCTTGAGCGCCAAGGCGATCACGCCGTAGGCGGTGAACGTGGCGATGAGGGCCATGTTGGCGACGTTCAGGCCGAGGGCGGTGACGGCGCCGTCGGCGAACAGGAGCGCCTGGATGACGATGACGACGGTGACGCACAGGGCCCCGAGCCAGGGCCCGAGGAGCGCGGCGGCGAGCGCGCCGCCGAGGAGGTGCCCGGAGACGCCCGCGGCGATCGGGAAGTTGAGCATCTGCGCGGCGAAGATGAACGCGGTGGCGAGCCCGGCGAGCGGCACGAGGCGCTCGTCGAGTCCCCTACGGGCGGCCACGGTGCACCAGGCGACCGCGATGGCGGCTATGAGGGCGGTGACGAGCGACGTGGGCCCGTCGATGACGTCGGTCGGGATGTGCAGCGCGAGGTCTTCCACGGGCAGCGCGCCTTTCAGTATGTGTCCGGGGGGATTTGTGGCGGCCGCCCTGCCGGCTGCAAGGCGCCCACGCTGGAATCAACAACCCACGTGAGGCTATTGCAATTATTTTGCAATAGTGGAGCCGGGCGCGTCAACCCGGTCGCACATATCGGGACGCGTCGCGGGGCGCTTCGATCGGACAGCGAGCGTCAAGCGTGCTCCCAGGCGATTGTCAGGGACGGAAGGTAGGGTTGCGACCTGTGAACGTACGACTTCAGCCCGGTGAGACGGCACCGGATTTCACGCTCGCCACGGACACCGGCGACACGATGACCCTGTCGAGCCTTCAGGGCCGCAAGGTGATCCTCTACGCGTACCCGCGGGCGATGACCCCGGGCTGCACGAAGGAGGCCTGCGACTTCCGCGACAGCCTCGCGAGCCTCCAGGCCGCGGGTTTCGCGGTCGTCGGGATCTCCCCCGACGAACCCGAGGAGCTCGCGAAGTTCGTCGAGCGCGACGGCCTGACCTTCCCGCTGCTGTCCGACCCCGAGCACAAGGTGCTCGAAGCGTACGGCGCCTGGGGCGAGAAGAAGAACTACGGCCGCACGATCACGGGCGTCATCCGCTCCACCTTCGTCATCGACGAGGCGGGCGAGATCGAGTCGGCCCAGTACAACGTGAAGGCCACCGGCCACGTCGCGCGCCTGAAGAAGCAGCTGGGCCTGGACGACTAGAGCCCGGGCGACCGGGGCCAGGGCCACTAGGGGCCCCGGCGATCGCGACCCGGGCGGCTAGGCGCGCGCGCCGTCGGCGGGGAGCAGCACTCGGAACGTGGCGCCCCCGCCGGGCGTCTCGGAGAGCCGCACGCACCCGCCGTGGCCCGTGACGATGGCCGCGACGATCGACAGTCCGAGCCCTGAGCCGCCCTCGCCGCCGCGCACCCGTCCCGGGTCGGCGCGGTAGAGCCGCTCGAACACGGCTTCGGCGTGCTCGGGGGCGACCCCGGGCCCGGTGTCGGCGACTTCGACGACCGCCGCGGGCAGCGCGGGCAGCTCGCCGATCTGCGCGAGGCAGCGCGGTCCGGGGCTGCGGCTCCAGCCGATGCGCACGGCGATGCGCGCGTCCGCGGGCGTGTACCGCAGCGCGTTGGCGACGAGGTTGGTGAGGACCTGCCGCAGGCGCGGCTCGTCGCCCTTGATGTCCACCGCGTCGAGGAACTCCTCCGAGCCGCCCGTCAACGCCTCCAAGGCGATGAAGCGCCCGGGCGCGCGGATGTGGGCGTCCCCGACGACGTCGGCGGCGACGCCGAGGAGGTCCACGGGGCCGCGCTGGAGGGGCCGCTGCCGGTCGAGCGCGGCGAGGAGCATGAGGTCGTCGAGGAGGAGCCCCATGCGCTGGGACTCGGCCTCGATGCGGCCGATCGTGTCGTCCATGACGGGCCCGGGCGGGACGCCCCCGCGCCGGTACAGCTGCGCGAACCCCTTGATCGAGGTCAGGGGCGTGCGCAGCTCGTGGGACGCGTCGGCGAGGAACTGGCGCAGGCGCGCTTCGGAGGCGGCGCTGTCGTCGAGGGCCGTCTGGAGTCTCCCGAGCATCGTGTTCAGGGCCTGGCCGAGGCGGCCGGTCTCGGTGTGCGGGTCGGTGTCGGTGACGCGTTCGTTCATGCGGCCGTTCGCGATCGCGGCAGCCGTGGCTTCCATCCGGTCGAGGGGGCGCAGGCCGATCCGCGCGACCCAGAAGGCGCTGACGGCGAGCACGAGGAGGATCGCGAGGACCGTGCCGCCGCCGATGAGCAGCAGCGATTCCGTTGCGGCGCCGATGTACTCGGAGGACAGCGCGAACACGACGTACCCGTCGGCGTCCTTCGCCTCTTCCACGAGGATCCGCCAGGAGTTCCCGTCGGCGTCGTCGACGGTGGCGGTCTCGCCGACCCGCCCAGCCAGGTCGCCGATGCCGGTGAGCTCGGGGGCGTCGTCGCCGACCGTGTGGTCCAGTTCCCCGTCGGCGCCGTAGAGGTAGATGCGCGGGGTGTCCGGGAGCCCGGCCTGCGGCGACGGCGGCTCGAAGTCGCCGTCCTCGGCGAACGCCTGGTCGTCGCGGTGGCTGTCGCCGCGGGCCATGTCCGCGGCGGTGGTCAGCTGCGAGTCGATGCGCTCGGTGAGCACGTTCTGGAGGAGCGCGGTCGCGATGAGGATCGCGGCGGCCAGCGCGAGCGCGCACAGCGTCACGATCGTGAACGCCATGCGGGAGCGGACGGTCCAGTGCCGCCAGCGCCGCGGGCGGATCATCTGCGGGGCTGCCTGAGGGCGTAGCCGAAGCCGCGGACGGTCTGGATGAGCGGGGGCTCGACGACGTCGATCTTCTTGCGCAGGTAGTAGACGTAGGACTCGACGATGCGGCCGTTGCCGCCGAAGTCGTAGTTCCAGACGCGGTCGAGGATCTGCGATTTGGAGACCACCTTGCCCGCGTTGACCATGAGGTAGCGCAGGAGCTTGAACTCGGTGGGCGACAGCTCGATCGGGTTCCCGGCGCGGCGGACCTCGTGCACGGTCTCGTCGAGTTCGAGGTCGGCGTAGCGCAGCACGCGGTCCTCGGCGGGCGCGGGCGCTTTGGCCCGGCGCAGGATCGCGTGGATGCGGAGGACGACCTCTTCGAGGTCGAAGGGCTTGGTGACGTAGTCGTCGCCGCCGACGGTGAGTCCGGTGACGCGGTCGCGGACGGCGTCGCGGGCGGTGAGGAACAGGACGGGGAGGTCGCGCTCGGCGCGCAGGCGCTTGGCGACCTCGAAGCCGTCCATGTCGGGGAGCATGACGTCGAGGATCACGAGGTCGGGCTCGAACTCGGCGGCGGCGCGGAGCGCCCCGGCGGCGTCGCGGGCGACTTCGACCTCGAATCCGGTGAGCCGGAGGGTCGCCGACAGGAGCGCGGCGATGTTCTCCTCGTCGTCCACGACGAGGACGCGGTCCTTGCGTTCAGGCGCTTCGCTCACTCCAGGCTCCTTCATTCCAGTGCCCTGAATGCCTATCGCCGCAGGCCGCGCCCTTCCTGTGAGCAACCTCAAAGAACTGTAAGAATCGCCTCGCCGAACGCCGGAGCACCACCGCGGCGCACCCCCACCGGCCCTCAGAGACGGCTCAGCATCCGCCTGGGCCCCATGGCCTCGTCGATCTCCCGCAGCCGCCGCACGGCGTCGCCGCTCCCCTGCCGCAGCACCCGCTCGCGGGCGCGCCGGTACGTGTCGAGCAGCGCGGCCTGCTCCTCCAACGGCAGCAACCCGGACCGCTCCACGGCCAGCGCCAGAGCCGCCACCCGGTCCACCTCATCGACAGCACTCATGCCTCGAATCTCCGCGATGGAGTCGTCCGCTCGGTGGCGGCAAGGTGAACGGCGGCGCACCGGGCGGCCTCAATCGCTGCCGAGGGCCCTGCCGATGATGCGGGCGGCGTCGGGGAAGGCGGCGGGGTTGGGGCCGGAGTAGTTGAGGCGCAGGTAGGCGCCGGTGGGTTCGGCGGGGAACCATTCGTCGCCGGGGACGACGAGGACGCCGGCGGCCTCGCAGGCGCGGGCGAGCGCGGGGAGGTCGGTGCCGTCGGGGAGGCGGGCCCAGAGGTTCAGGCCCCCTTGGGGAATCGCTTCGAGATGAACTTGCGGCGCGTGGTCGGCGAGGCTCGCGACCATGAGGTCGCGGCGGGCGGCGAGCTGGTGCCTGAGCCCCTTGAGGTGGGTGCGCCAGCCGGGCTGGGTGACGACGTCGGCGGCGACGGCCTGGAGGAGGCCGCTGACGTACATGGACTCGACCTGCGCGTCGGCGAGGATGCGGTCGCGGGCGGGGCCGCGGGCGATGATGGCGGCGACGCGGACGGCCGTGGAGGTGCTCTTGGTGAGGGACCGGACGTAGACGACATGGCCGGTGTCGTCGCGGGCGGCGACGGGCCGCGGGTCGGCGGTGATGCCGAACTCGTGGGCCCAGTCGTCCTCGATGAGGAACGCTCCGCGGCCGCGCACGACGTCGAGGACGCGTTCGGTGAGCCGGTCGGTCCAGCGGGCGCCGGTGGGGTTGGCGAAGTTCGGCTGGGCGTAGAACGCGCGGGCGCCGGTGCGGTCGAAGGCCTCGTCGAGGAGGTCGGGGTCGGGCCCGTCGGGCCCGGTCGGTATCGGGACGAGGTCGACATGTTCCCTTGCGGCGGCGACGATCGCGCCCCAGAACGTGGGCGATTCGACCAGCAGCGGGCGGCCAGGGCCGACGAGGACGCGGAACAGGGAGCTGAGGCCGGTCTGGCTGCCGGGGATGACGATGACGTCGCCGGGCGTGGGCGGCGCTACTCCGGCGGGGGCGGTCTCGCCGAGTTCGGCGGCGAACCAGTGCTGGAGTTCGGGCAGGCCCGCGGCGGGCGGTCGGCTCATGGCGGCGTCGCCGCGGGCGGCGCGGGTGAACGCGGCGCGGACGAGCCGTTCGGGGAGCAGTTCGCGGTCGGGGTAGCCGGAGTGGAGGGCGATGACGTCGTTCCCGGCGGTCTTGAGCGCGGTCGGCAGGCGCGGGACGCGGGCGGGCGGGGCGCCGAGTGCCGCTGTCTGCCAGCGGTAGTCGCTGGGCCTGGCGGTGCGGACGGCGCGCACGAACGTGCCGACGCCGGGCCTGCGCTCCAGGAGCCCTTCGGCGTCGAGGGCCCGGAGGGCCTGCTGGACGGTGACGGGGCTGGCCGCGAATTCGGCGACGAGGTCGCGGGTGGAGGGCAGGCGGGTGCCGGGGGCGGCGCCGGCGATGCGTTCGCGCAGTGCCGCGGCGATCCTCGCACTGCTATCGTTGACCATGAGAGACAACAGTAGCGCTACTGTCCTGGCGGCGCCACCGCTATCGCGGACCCGGGCGGGCCTGTGGTGGGGCCTGCTCGGCGTCGTGGCGTTCTCGTTCACCCTGCCGCTCACGCGGATCGCCGTCGACGGCATGCCCGCCCTGTTCATCGGTGCCGGCCGCGCGGCCATCGCCGCAGTGCTCGCGGCGGTCGCGCTGACCGCGACCCGCCAGCGGCTCCCGACCCGCAGCCAGTGGCGGCGCCTTCTGCTCGTCGCCGCGGGCGTGGTCGCCGGGTTCGGGCTGCTCACCTCGTTCGCGCTGGAGCACACGTCGGCGAGCCACGGCGCGGTCGTCGTCGCGCTCCTGCCCGCCGCCACGGCCGCGATGACGGTGCTGCGCACGCGGGAGCATCCGCCGCGGCGCTTCTGGATCGCGGCCGGTGCGGGCGCGGTCGCGGCGGTCGCGTTCGCCGCCTTGGGGAACGGCGGCCTCGGCTCCCTCGGCTGGCCCGACCTGCTCCTGTTCGCCGCGGTCGCCGCCGCGGCGGTGGGCTACACCGAAGGCGGCCTGCTCGCGCGGGAACTCGGTGCGTGGCAGACGATCTCGTGGGCGCTCGTCCTCGGCTCCCCCGTGATGGCGGCCGCAACTGCCTATGCGCTCGTCGACCAGCCGCTCTCGGCCACTTCCGTCCAGTGGGGAGCGTTCGCGTACCTCTCGGCGGTGAGCATGTTCCTCGGCTTCTTCGCCTGGTACCGCGGCCTCGCCCTGGGCCCCATGGCGCAGGTGAGCCAGGTCCAGCTCGTGCAGCCCGTCATGACCATCGCCTGGTCCGCGCTCCTCCTCGGCGAACCGCTCGGCCTCCCCACGCTCCTCGGCGGCCTCGCCGTCGTCGCCTGCGCGGCCCTCGCCGTCAGATCCCGCCTGCCGCAATGAAAACGGCCCCCGCCGGGGAGGCGGCGGGGGCCGTGGTCTGCGGTGCTCCTAGTCGTTTTCGAGCGCGTGCCAGACCGGCTCGGTGTCGAGGTCGAGCACGAACGCGACGAGCTGGTCGGGGGTCACGTCAGTCTCACCTTCGAAGGCGCCGAACCAGGCCCAGCTCACCGAGCCGTCCTCGTGGAACACGGCGGCTTCGACGTAGGTGCCGTCGGTCGTGTAGGCGACCACGTCGCCGTCCTCGGTCTCGCTGGTCTCGCACGCGGTGTCCGCCGCGGTGCAGCGGAGGAGGTAGTGCGCGTCGTACTCCTCGCCGCCGGTCGAGTCCTGGATGCCCGGCGTGATCCCGCCGGGCAGGTAGATTCCGGCCTCAAGCCCGTCGTTCCCCGAGTCGCCCCAGAAGTCGACCTTGAACTTGCGCTGCACCGGGGTCTCGTTCACCCCGTCGATGTAGTAGTTCTGGAGCCGCGTGGCCTCCAGACCCGCTTCACTGCCCCAATCGGCGAAGTGCTCCGCGAGCGCCTCGTCGACGTCGGCCTGGAATTCGGCGGTGTACTCGTCCTGGACGAAGTCCCATTTCTCGGAGTACTCCCATCCCTCCTCGGGGATCTCGGTGTCCTGCGCGGAAGCGGCGGTCGCCGGAACGAGCACCGCGGCGGCCGCGAGTGCGGCGAAGGCGGTGCGCTTGGCGGTCTTGGCAACGTACATGAAGATCACCTTTCGGTCGAATCACACGTCACAGTCCATACGCCGCAACGGGTCCGGCGGGTTGCCCCGCCGGACCCGCTTTCGTCTACTTCAGCCCGAAGGACCGGATCGTGGTCTGCCCGACCTCGGTCCCGGCGTCGTCGGTCGCGAAGAAGCGGGTCGAGACGGCCTCGGCGCCCTCGGGGATTTCGAGGGTCGCGGTCGCGGTGCCGCAGTCGAGGTCGATCGGAACGTCGATCCAGGTCCCGCCCTCGTCATAGGAGACCTGGAACGTCATCGACTCGGCGGTGGTGGGCTCGGCGCCCCGGTCGGTCACGAGTCCGAGCGCGATGTCGAGGGGTTCATCGGCGTCGGCGTAGCCGCCCTCGACGCCCTCGGCGTTCATCGCCACCACCGGGATCGACACCCGCGCGATATCGCCCTCGGGGATCGCGGCCGGGTCGAATCCGCTGTCCCCGTGTAGCCGATGAGGTCGACGGTCTCGCCATCATCGTGGCGTGATTGAAACGGACGTAACGCAGGCATCCACCGGCCGCCAACCTCGGCTATAGGCCCCGCAGCTGCAATGTCGCACCTCATCAATAGCATGCTGCACATGAGTAACACTTGGATAGCGACGTACTGCGAAGGCTGGGACGGTGCCGAAGGCAAACCGATCGGCCTGATCTCTCGTGAAGAGGCACAAAGCAGAAACGAGATGGGCCTCCCCTACTCGGTCCTGATCGTTGAAGACGACCGCCCACGCTTCCTCCTCGACATCGCCTGGCGGCAGAACTACCTGGCCCGCTGGACCTTCGACGATCACGAGCGGCGCGATACCCGTGCCGTCTACGTCCGAATGGACGGCGGCACGCTCTTCGAGCGGAAGCTCACCGAATGGCAGTACGACGAGGGCGAACCCGACGGGACTCCATCCTTGCCTCGCAGGACTTTGAAACGGGACTTCAACGGGCGCACCGGGATCTACCACCGCTCCCGCGGCGGCGGAAGCATGAGCACGTCAAGGGACGAGCCATCCGAGCAATTCATTCGCCCAGCGGTCGCCTTCGAACGATGGGACGCTGTCCTGGAAGGCGATGACACACCGCCCCTCACCGTTGGCACGCCGATCGAACCTCTTCCCTTCGATGCGAGTGCGGGGCGCCCATGGAATCCGCCCCTGCCGTTCCAAGCGCCGTATCTCGACCAGCTACTGGTCGAGGACGCGACCGTCGTCCACGAGGACTCCGGCTCGCCTATGCGTGTCCGGCACGAGTACCTGGGTCTTCTCGGCCTTCCCACCGGGAAGCTGGTCGCCTGCGATCCGACCTGGCTCAAGGCACTCGAACCCTTCACCGTGCCCGTCGAACCCGGCGACTACCCGGTCGTGGAGATCCAGATCCACAGCGAACCGAACGACTACTGGGCAGGCGCTGGATACCTGGTCAGGATCTCCGACCAGCCGACCTCGACATGGGAGATGGCCCTCCGCCCCGGGCAGGACATGAGCCTCCTCGAAGAAGGGCACTTCTACGGATTCGGAGTCGACGCAGGTCTGGGCTGCCTCATGGACGACTCCGCCCAAGAGCCACTCATCGCACATTTCGACGGTGACCTTTACCAGCTGCATGACGAAATGCCACTGCGCGAAGAGTTCGCGATCCCCGGAACCGACCACAACCTCTACGCCTACAACTGCTACTACGGCGACGGCTCCTACCCCACCTGGATCGGCCGAGACGACACCGGAGCCGTGACCTGCTTCCTCAGCGACATGCTCCTCATCGACAACGGCAGACCCCAAGACGACGAAGACTCCTTCGAGCAGGACTGGTAACTAGGACACCGAACCCGGCAGGAGAACCTGCCGGGTTCGGATAAGAAATTCCGTGCGCGAGGGGGGACTCGAACCCCCACGTCCTAGGACACAGGAACCTAAATCCTGCGCGTCTGCCAGTTCCGCCACTCGCGCGAAGCGCGACGTGGCGGACCGGAAGTGCGGTCGCCGCTCGCGCTCCGGGCACGGGAGCGACCGGGGATGGGGGCCGGTCGGGTCGCGTGCCGGTGCTCTCATTTGAGCAGCAACTAGTGTGTCACACGCCTGTACGCTGCCGTAGGCTGGTCAGGATGACTCGACCTGACAAGCGCGCCGCCGATGAGCTGCGCCCCGTGAAGTTCACCCGCTCCTGGACCGATCACCCGGAAGGGTCGGTTCTGGTCGAATTCGGCCGTACCCGCGTGCTGTGCACGGCGTCGGTGACGCCGGGCGTGCCGCGGTGGCGGCGCGGTTCGGGCGAGGGGTGGGTGACCGCCGAGTACTCGATGCTGCCGCGCTCCACGCACTCGCGCTCCGACCGCGAGTCGATCCGCGGCAAGATCGGCGGACGCACCCATGAGATCTCCCGCCTGATCGGCCGGTCCCTGCGGGCCTGCGTCGATTTCAAGGCCCTCGGCGAGAACACCATCACCCTCGACTGCGACGTGCTCCAGGCCGACGGCGGCACCCGCACCGCCTCGATCACCGGCGCCTACGTCGCGCTGCACGACGCGGTCGACTGGCTCAAGGACCAGAAGCTCGCCCGCAAGCCCGACAAGATCCTCACCACCTCGGTGTCGGCGATCAGCGTCGGCGTCGTCAATGGCGTGCCCGTGCTCGACCTCCCCTACGAGGAGGACGTCGCCGCGTCGGTCGACATGAACGTCGTCTGCACCGGCGAAGGCGACTTCGTCGAGGTCCAGGGCACCGGCGAGGAGGCGGTCTTCAACCGCACCGAGCTGGACCAGCTCCTGGACCTGGCCCTCAAGGGCTGCAAGGAACTCGCCGGCCTCCAGGCCCGGACCCTCCTCAGCTCGTGAAGGTGCTCCTCGCGACCCGCAACGCGGGCAAGGTGGACGAGCTGCGCCAGATCCTCGCCGAAGCGGCCCCGCACGTCGAACTCGTCGGCCTCGACGCCGTGGACGAGTACCCCGAGACCCCCGAGACCGAGCTGACCTTCGCGGGCAACGCCCTGCTCAAAGCCCGCGACGGCGTCAAGCACACCGGCCTCCCCACGATCGCCGACGACTCCGGCATCGCCGTGGACGCCCTCAACGGCATGCCCGGCGTGCTCTCCGCCCGCTGGGCCGGGAGCACGAAGGACGACGCGGCGAACAACGCGCTGCTGCTCGACCAGCTCTCCGACGTCCCCGACGAGCTTCGCACCGCCAAGTTCGTCTGCGCCGCAGTGATCGCCTACCCGGACGGGCGCGAGACCGTCGTCCACGGCGAGATGCCCGGACGCGTCATCCGGGAGCCCCGGGGCGCCAACGGATTCGGATACGACCCGCTGTTCGTCCCCGACGGGTTCGACCTGACGAGCGCTGAGATCAGTGCGGCCGAGAAGAACGCCATCTCCCACCGCGGCAAGGCATTCCGCGAGCTTGCGAGCAGAATCTAACAGCACAGTCGCGAACTCGCGACCAAGATCCAGCACAGAGGCGGCCTTCGGGCCGCCTCTTTCTACTTGCGGGCCTTCAGCAGCTCCAGGGCCTTGTCCGCGTGCGCGCGCATGTTCATCTCGCTCTTCACCACGCCGATGACCTCGCGGCCCGCGCCGATGATGAACGTCTTGCGCTTGGTCGGCGCGATGGTGATCTTGCGGCGCACCCCGAACGCCTCGGCGATCTCGCCGCCCGTGTCCGACAGGAGCGGGTAGCCCAGCGAGTGCTTGCGCGAGAACTCCGCTTGGCGCTCGACGGCGTCCGTGGAGATGCCCACCGGGGTCGCGCCCAGTTCGCCGAACTCCTTGGCGAGGTCGCGGAAGTGGCAGGCCTCGGCGGTGCAGCCGGCCGACATGGCCAGCGGGTAGAAGAAGAGCACGACCGGGCCGTCGGCGACGAGGTCGTCGAGGCTGCGCGGCGCTCCCGTCTCGTCGGCGAGGGTGAATGCCGGGGCGGTGTCTCCGATGTCCATGGAGCCCAGTCTATCCACGTGGGGGACGCGGGAGACCGGTCCGATCCGCACCGATAGGGGGGTGATTGCGCTCCGCGCCACAATATAGATACACTCGAATATAGGAATTCGCGTCAGCAGCAGTCCACAAGATCGCGCGCGGGCTCGCAGGGCCTGGTTGGGAGCGCTCCAGACCGGCAGAGGAGTAACTCCATGTCCACCACCGCCACGGCGGTGCTCGGCGGCAGACGCCGCCGCATCGCCGTCGTCATGTCGATGGTGCTGGCCGCAGTAGCGGCCATGACCATTTCGACGCTGTTCACCAAGAGCGACGCGGAGGCCCACGGCGCCACTGTGTTCCCGGGCTCGCGGCAGTACCTGTGCTACTTCGACGCGCTCAGCGGCAACGGCGCGCTCGACCCGTACAACGAGGCCTGCCAGTCCGCGCTGGACCAGGGCGGGGCCACCCCGTTCTACAACTGGTTCGGCAACCTCGACTCCAACGGCGCGGGCCAGACCGTCGGGTACATCCCCGACGGGCGGATCTGCGACGGCGGCGGCCGCGGCCCGTACGACTTCTCGGCGTTCAACGACCCCGGGGACTGGCCGAAGACCCACGTGACCGCGGGCGACACCGTCCAGTGGCGCTACAACAACTGGGCGCACCACCCGGGCCGCTTCGACCTGTACATCACCAAGGACGGGTGGGACCCGTCGCAGCCGCTGGCCTGGGACGACCTGGAGAAGTTCCAGACCTTCACCAACCCGGCCTCCAACGGCGGGCCCGGCAGCAACGACCACTACTACTACGCGAACCTGACGCTGCCGCAGAAGTCCGGTTACCACATGGTCTTCACGCACTGGGTGCGCTCTGACTCCAACGAGAACTTCTACGCCTGCTCCGACGTCGTGTTCGACGGCGGCAACGGCGAGATCTCGGGCGTGCGCCCCGGCACGGACTTCCCGGGCAACGACGGCGGCGTCGTCGACCCGCCGACCTCCGACGACCCCACCTCCGACGACCCGACCGACCCCGGCACGGGCAACCCGGCCGCGATCTGCGCGGCGACCGCGTCCGTGTCCTCCTGGAACGGCGGCGCGACGGTGAACGTCACCGTGAAGAACACGGGGTCCTCGGCGATCAGCAACTGGATGGTCCACTGGATGTGGCCGCCGGGCTCGGGGATCACGATCAGGGACTCCTGGAGTTCGACGATCACCACCATGGGCGACATGCAGATGGCCGGTCCGGCCGCCTGGAACGGCACCATCAACGCGAACGGCACGGCGACCTTCGGCTTCAACGTCACCGGCACGTTGACGACGATGCCGGCGATGGACTGCATGCAGGGATGACACCGCGGTGATCGCTCCGGGTGACGTCCGCACGGCCGAAACCTGAACGATCGTCGAAAAATCCTCGCTTCGGCTCCTCCCCCGGGTACCCCGCTGGAATACTCCATTTCAGCAGGTCTTCCGGGGGAGGAACCATGTCAGCAGCCACTGCGGCCGTCGAACCGGCCGCGCCATCGGGTTCCATGTCGGCGAACACGCGCGCCGGCGCCGTCATCCAGTACTACATCTCCAGCCAGGTCGACGCGCTCAACCGCGCGATCGCCGCCACCGAACGGCACGCGCCGGGCTCCGCCGCGGGCGTGCGCGCCGTGATCCACCGCCTGCGCACGGCGATCCGCGGCTACCAGCATCTGTTCACCGCCACCCCGCACGGGGGCGTGCAGCTCGACCAGCTCCTGTCCGCGCTCAAGCACACCGAGGACCTGGAGCGCCTCCGCACCCACTTCGCCGACCGCTTCGACCAGCTCGGCCTCACGGTCGCCGAGTACCCGAAATGGTATGGCGCCCTTGACGAAGAGGTCCAGGAGTCCTACCGGCAGATCGAGCGCGTCCACTCGCAGACGTGGGTCGCGGCGCTCCTGGGCCAAGTGCGGATGTTCGCCGAGCACGCGAAGTTCACGCGCGACGGCGACAAGCCCGCGTCCTCGCTCATGGGGGTCGTCTCGAAGGCGAAGATCCACCTGCTCGACACGTACGTGAAGATGAGCCACGCGACCGACCTCGTCGCGGCCCGCGACCAGATGCGCACCGCGGCCCGCGACGCGCACTTCCTCGCCGAGGCCGCCGCGCCCGCGCTGGGCCGCAGCGCCGACGACGTCATCGTCCCGGTGTCCGATCTGGGGCATCTGCTGGTCCAGTACCGGCAGGCCGTCATCGCCCGCAACTGGCTCCTGCGCCTGCCCGGCGCCGACCGCGCCGACCGGCTCACCGCGAGCCTCGCGGACCTGGAGAAGGAGCACCTGCACCAGCTCGGCGAGCAGATCGACCAGGCCGTGGCGGACATGATCGACCGCTGGCAGTAAGGGGACACGCGAACGGCGGGCGCTCGCATGAGCGCCCGCCGTCTGTCGTATAACGGCTACTTCCCGCGCAGCACCGACGCGAGGTTGTCGAGGCCGATCGGGCCCAGGTTCAGGGCCGCGGTGTGCCACGCCTTGAGGTCGAAGTCCGCGCCGGCGGCGGCCTTCGCCTCGTCGCGCGCGGCGACCCACGCCCGCTCGCCCAGCTTGTAGCAGATCGCCTGGGCCGGCCAGCCCGCGTAGCGGACGATCTCCGGGTGGGCCCGGTGCTCGGCGATGCGGCCGCGGGTGGTGAGCACGTCGAGCGCGACGTCGAAGTTCCAGCGGTCGCCGTGGCGCTTCGCCTCGGCGGCGGGCAGCGGCAGGTCGAGGTGCCAGCCGACGTCGATGACGACGCGGGCGGCGCGCAGCGCCGAGCCCTTGAGCATCCCCAGGCGCGTGCCCGGCTCGGTGAACCAGCCGAGGTCGTCGGAGAGCCGCTCGGCGTACAGGGCCCAGCCCTCGGCGTGGCCCGAGACCGAGCCGAAGACCTTCGCGAACCGCGAGATCCCGTCCCCGGCGACCTTCGACTGCCCGATCTGGAGGTGGTGGCCGGGCACGCCCTCATGGAAGACCGTGGTCAGCTCGGCCCAGGTGCGGAACCGCTCGCGGTCGGCCACGGGCCACCAGGTGCGGCCCGGGCGCGACAGGTCCTCCGAAGGACCCGTGTAGTACGCCGACCCGGCCGACGAGCCGTGCACGAGCTGCACGTCGAGGTTCATCAGCTGCGGGTCGATGTCGAAGTGGACGCCGTCGAGCGCTTCGAGCGCGCCGCGGTGCTTCGCCTGGAGCCACGCGAGGTACTCCTCGGACGTCTCCACGGCCTCGGTCGCGTCGAGGTGCGCGATGACGTCGGTGAGCCCGGCGCCCGGGAGGATCCGCTCGGCCTCGGCCTCCATCTCCTCCTCGATGCGGTGCAGCTCCTCCCACGCCCACGCGTACGCGTCGTGCGGGTCCAGGACCGCGCCGAGCGTCGAGCGGGCCGCGAGCAGGTACCGCTCCTCGCCCACGCCGTCGTTCGGGTCCGCGTGCGGCGCGTAGGTCTGCTCAAGGTACTCGGCGGCCGACGCGAACGCGGCGTACGCGGCCTCGGCGGCCCCGCGCAGGTCCGCGGCCTGCGAGCCGTCGCCGTAGGCCTTCAGGTGCTTGTCGAACACGCGGGACTCGGCGTTGCGGCGGGCCTGCTTGGCGCCTTCGAGCGCCTGGCGCAGCGCCACCGTCTCGCCCGCGTCGATGCCGGCGTTCATCGTCTGGCGCCAGGTCGCGAGCATCTCGGGGATCGCGCGCATGCGCGCGGCGTTGAGCCGCCAGTCGTTCTCGGTCTCGCGCGGCGCGAGGTCGATGTAGCTGACCATGTTCTGGAGCATCCCGTACGGGACCTTCAGGGCGCGGCGCCACTCGCCCGCGTCGTGGCGGTCGACGAAGACCTGGAGGCGCTCGGCCATGTGCAGCCGGGCCAGGTCGTCGGCCGGGCCGGTCGATTCGAGGGCGTTGAGGCGGGTCAGGGTCTCGCGGTAGAGCCGCGCGCGCTCGGCCTCGGCGTCGGGTCCGTAGTCGGTGGCGACGCCGAAGTCGCCCTTGATGCCGGCGGAGCCGGCGAAGGCGGGGTCGAGCCGCGCGTACGAGGTGATGTACTCGTCGGCGAGAGCGAAGATCGGTGAGGTCATGCGCGCTAGCTTACCGCGCGGCTAGGAAGCGTTTGTTTCAAGATCGGCGTTCACCGTGACCTCGTCGAGACCGCCACCGCGCCCACGAGCGCCGCCAGCAGGAGCAGCGACAGGACCTCGAACGGCAGCACCCACTCCGAGAACACCGCCTCCCCCATCGCGGCCGCGTCCCCCGCGCCGTTCGCGTCCAGGTCGGCCTTCGACCACCCGAACGCACCCGTGACGGCCGCCGCCAGCGCGAGCCCCACCCCGCCCGCGACCGCGGCCCCGGGCCAGCGCGCCCGATCGAGGTCCTCGGACGGGTCGGTCGGGGCCTTCGTCAGCATCGTCGCGAACAGCAGCAGCACCACGATCGCGCCGACGTACACGAGGACGAGCACCCACGCGAGGAACTCCGCGGCGAGCACGAGCGCGGCCCCGGCGATCCCGGCGAACGCGACGGCGAGCCACAGCCCGGCGCGCACGATCCGGTCGGTGGCGACCACGGCGAGCCCGGCGCCGAGCGCGAGGACCCCGAACGCGGCGAGCAGCACGTCGGCGAGCGTCACGCGCCCTCCTCCCCGCGCGGCGCGAGGGGCGCGTTCGCGAGCCACTCCCCCAGGTGCTCCTTGTCGTGGAGCAGGTCGCGGATGTCGCCTTCGGCGTACGCGAAGTCGGGGGCCCAGAAGAGGGCGTCGAAGGGGCACACGTCGACGCAGATCCCGCAGTACATGCACAGCGAGAAGTCGATGTCGAAGCGGTCGAGGACGTTCACCTGGCGGGGCCGGGCCGCCCCTTCGACCTCGACGGTCTCCTTGTGGGAGTCGATGTAGATGCACCAGTCAGGGCATTCGCGGGCGCACAGCATGCAGGAGGTGCAGTTGCCTTCGTGGAGGGCGATGACGCCGCGGGTGCGTTCGGGCAGTTCGGGTTCGCGCTCGGGGTACTGGCGGGTGACGGCGCGGCGCGTCGCTGTGCGCGCGGTCGCGGCGAGACCGCCGACCAGACCGCTCCCGGGAAGCCTCATGTCCTCATCGTGGCAGACGGCACCGATGTTTTCCAGACCCGCGGGCCCGGCGTTGTCCGATTCCCGACTCTCCGCACGCGTTCCCGTTTTCCACAGAACCGCCTTGGACCGCGCATTCGAGCCATTACCGTGAGCACTTGACACGTCACATGGAGCCGGGGCGACCCGGCACCGTCCGAGGAGGAACCGTGCCATGCGAATGACGAAGCCCGTCCGCGGGACGCTCGCCGCGCTGGCGCTCAGCGCCGCGATCCTGCTGACCACCGCCGCTCCCGCGAACGCGGCCATCATGGTCACACTCACGCAGACCACCGGCGTGCAGGGGACCCAGGTCGGGGTCCTGGCCTCCAACTGCAACGACAACGCGACCGGCGACATCGAGGGCGTCGACGTGAGCTTCGCGCTGGTGAAGAACAACAACAACGCGACCGGCACGTTCACCGTCACTGAGGCGATGAAGCCGAAGACGTACACGGTGAAGGTGACCTGCGGCGGGGACACGGCCTCGGCGAACTTCACGGTGACGTCGGGCGCGGCGCCCGCGACGGGCGGCGGCGGCGCCGCCTCGGACACGGCCACCGTGGTCCTGTGGTCGGGCGCGGCGCTGGTGCTCGCGGCGGCCGCGGGCATGTGGCTGCTGAAGCGCCGCAGCGGCGTCACGGCCGCCTAAATGGACACGGCGCCCCCAGAGGCCGACGAGAGACCCGCACACCGGCCGGAACCCGCGTTCCGGCCGGTGGCCGCTGTCGTGCTCTCGATCGTCCTCGCCGGGGGCCTGGGCCTGATGCTCGGAAGCGTCGTGCCGGTGCCGTCGCTGCGCTGGCCGGAGTTCCACTCCCCCTTCAATGACGACCCGTTCGCGGTGGCCGACCCGGCGGGCGGCGACTGGCTGGACCGCTCGGAGCCCACGCGCGTGGACATCGACCGCCTCGACGTGCACGCCCCCTTGACGGCCCTGGGCCTGGACTACCGCGGGAACTTCGAGGTCCCGGCGATGTGGCGCCCGCAGGACGCGGGCTGGTTCGAGCCGGGCCCGACGCCCGGCGAGTTCGGGCCGACGGTGCTCATGGGCCACGTGGACACGAAGAACGGCCCGGCGGTGTTCTTCGCGGTGAAGCGCCTCAAGGAGGGCGACGAGATCGAGGTGACCCGCGCCGACGGGATCATCGTGGTCTACGAAGTTACCGACGTGGAGTCGTACTCCAAGCAGCGCCTCCCCTACGAGGACGTCTTCGGCATCGCCCCGAAGCCCGTGCTCCGCCTCATCACCTGCGGCGGCGAGTTCGACCGCGAAGCGGGCGACTACACGGAGAACATCGTGGTCTTCGCCGACTACGCGGGCCGCCGCGAGGCCACCGAGCAGGACCTCGCCCGCCCCCTGAACGGCAGGGACGACTTCAAGGACCGGGACTAGTCAGCGGGCGTCGGGGCGCTTCGGCGGCAGGTACCGGCCGAGGATCGCATCGACGTCCATGCGGTCGCCGAGCAGGCGGCGGGCCATCTCGGCGGACTTGAGCGCGTACTCGTCGCGGGCCTGGCGGATGAGGGCGACGAGGTTCGGGCCGAGGGACTGCCGGTACCGCATCGCGGCCTCGTTGACGGTGATCTCGTCGACCTTGCCGTTGGCGTCGAGCTTCACGTGCAGGAGCCCGTCGTCGGAGGCGACCTCGACGGCGTCGGCGCCGAACTCGGCGCTGACCTCCTCGTACCTGGCGAGCGTGGCCTCGGCCTCGCTGCGCATCCGCTCGAACTGCTCCATGATCTGCTCGGGGGTGAGGCGCTGCCCGTCGCTCATCGGTCCTTCTCCTGCCGCTCGGCGCTGAACATGCCGGCGAGGGTCTGGCGGATCGCCTCGGACAGCTCGCGGTCGGCCTCGTCGGCGGCGGCCTTGACGAGGG
Organism: Glycomyces sp. MUSA5-2; assembly: GCF_037034145.1. Taxonomy (NCBI): domain Bacteria; kingdom Bacillati; phylum Actinomycetota; class Actinomycetes; order Glycomycetales; family Glycomycetaceae; genus Glycomyces; species Glycomyces sp. MUSA5-2. The sequence goes on along the minus strand of NZ_JBAGKG010000006.1, from coordinate 356,978 downwards.
CGGTGACGGTCTCGCCGAGTTCGACGCCGCTGAGGTCGAAGGCGCTCATGCTCAGGTCGATCCGCCTGATGTCGCCTCCGGGTCCGGCGGTGACCCGGACGGTGCCGTCCTCGGACTCGACCTCGGCGGTGACCTCGGCGGCGAGCCGCTGCGCCTCGGCCAGCCTGCTGTGTATGTCGCCGTGCACGACGGCTCTCCTTCCTGTGGCGGGTGCTCGGGCGGCGGTCAGCTCCAGTATTCGAGCCGGCGCGCCGGGTCGCCCATCCATTCGGGGCGGAACTCCTCCGCGTCGAGGACCAGCCGCGGTTCGTCGCTGACGATGCCGCGGTCGTCGCCGCGGCGGGTGTACAGGTGGGCGTCGGCGCGGATCGCGGTGGCCTCGCCTTCGCGCACGTCGAATTCGACGCTGGAGCGCGCCGTCTCGACCTCGACTTCCACGGTGTGCTTCCCGGGCGGCAGCGGGTACCACCAGTTGCCCCAGGTCGCGGGGAGTTCGAGGCCGTCGATGCGGACGGCGGGGGGTGCGGCGCGCCGCGACGCGAGTTCGGCGTCGCGGGGCACGACGCCGTCGCCGCCCTTCCAGAGGTGGCGGTGCCCTCGCGCGCGCAGCAGGAGCGCTCCGCGGCCGGGGGCGAACTCCGGCAGGGCCTCGGGGCGGTCGCCGACGAGCGCGGGCCGGTCGGCGGCGTCGGGGCCGCCCCACGGGTAGTGCACGGGCCGGGCGAGGCCGGGGCCCTCGTTCGCGAGGCGGAGCGCGGCGAGGCGCTCGCGTTCGCGCCGGCGCCACGGTGCGAACGGGAGCAGGGCGAGTGCGAGGACCGCGACGGCGCCGAGGGCGATCCGGCTGCCGGTCTCGTCGAGGCTGAACGCGTTCACCAGCGCCAGCGGCACGCCGCAGACGAGGAGGACGATGACCGCCCACTCGTAGAGGTAGACCTTCGAGCGGGGCGGGAGCGGGTCGACGGCTTTGGGGCCGAAGCGGACCGTGGCGCGGTCGACCTCTTCGCGCCAGACCAGCGCCGCGGTGGCGCCGGCACTGACGTCGACGACGACGGGGCTCGCGGTCGCCCCGCTCTGGACGTCGACTTCGTGGGGTCCGGCCGGCAGGACCACGTAGACGGTGCCGTCGCCGACGGCCACCGGGGTCCCGTCGACGGCCGCGACCGGCATGGTCGCGGCCGAGTCGAGGACGAGTTCGAGCACGCCCGACCCGTCCGGCGGGACCGGACGGGTCGTGGCCGTCTCGTGCGGCGAGGGCAGGACCGCGACCGCGGGATCGCGGTGGAGCAGCGGCTTCGAGCGCAGGGGCCGTCCCAGCGGGTCCGTGTAGTGGCCCGCGTTGTTCCCGTAGGACCGGGCGAGGTCCTTCGGGATGGCCTTGCGGTCGAGGTCGTGCAGCACTACTTGCCTCCGGCCGCCGTGATGTCCTTGGCGGCCTGGATGTCGGCGTCCTCGTAGGCCTGCTTCACCTCGTCGAACCGGGTGGCGTTGCCTTCGAGGGCGGGTGAGATGAGGGCGACGTCGCCGGCGAGTTCGGACCGCTGCTCGTTGTAGCCCTCGACCCAGCCCTGGCAGGCCAGGCCCCAGGTGAAGAAGTCGGTCTCGGTGTCGCTGTTGACGGCCTGCGACAGGGAGTCCGCGTTGGTCTGGAGCCGCCGCAGCTCCCCCGCCGCCACGCCGAACTCCTCGGGGTCGACGCTGGTGTACGTCGCCATGTCGCCCGAGGGGTTCGTGGAGGCGGGCGTGGGGTTGCCCTTGGCGGGGACGCCGGTGCCCTGGATGGCGCCGGCCCAGTTCGAGGCGATGCCGCCGGCCCATTCGAGCATCTCGGCGGAGGACTGCCGGAACGTCGAGTCGAGGACCTCGGTGCCGAGGTGCGCGAGCTGCTTGCCGGTGAACTGCGCGAGCGAGACGCGCAGGAACATCGTCGCGGTGTCGATGGCGCTCTTCTGGGTCGCCCACATCAGGAACGTCGCGATCGAGGACCCGGCGCTGACCCATGCGGTCGCGAGCGCGGTCAGGCCGTAGATGATGAGCTGCTCGATGAGCGCCGACAGGAGGGCCTTGACGAGCTCGTAGACCGCGGTCGACAGCATCTGGGCCATGCCGATGTGCGACTCGATCTGCGCGATCGCGGAGGCGATCCCGGCGATGGCCGCGGCCATGCCGTTGACCTTGTCCTTGGCGGCGTCGGTGGTCGGCGACTGGGAGGTGGCGAGCGAGGACTCCCACGCGGCGTCGACCTCGTCGCGCATGACGATGAGCGCCTCTTTGAACTGGCGCCAGCGGCCCTGGAGGTCGCCCATCGCCCCGGGGTCGCCGGAGAGCCAGGTGAGGAGCTTGTTCGCGGGTTCGACCAGGTTGAGGAGGAAGTCGAGGCCCACGTTCACGAGCATCCCGAGCGGGTTCGTGTACGCGCCCCACGCCTCCAGGCCGATGCTCGCGATGTCGGCGACGACCGTGGCGGCGGCGTTCGAGGAGGTGACCTCGTCGGACTCGATCGCGTCGTAGATCATCTTGCCGCTGTTGAGGACCTGCTTGACGCCGGGAATCGAGCTCCCGACCTTCTCCAACGTGCTGTCGCCAGGCGGCTCGTCATTGGTGATGTCCGAGTCTTCGGCCATGCTCTGGTACTCCCGAGAGGAGGTGCGGAAAGGTTCGAAGACCGAAGATATAAGAGATCCGCCACCGCGTCGACAGCCCCGCGCCACTTGAAATACACCGAAAGGCGCCGGGGCCGCCCGGAGGCGGCCCCGGACCGCTAGGCGACGACGCGCTCGAAGGCGGCTCTGGTCTCTTGGAAGACCTCGGCGCCGGGGCGGGCCCAGAGGGCGTCGTTGAAGAGTTCCACTTCGATGGGGCCGGTGAAGCCGGCGGCGTCGACTTCGGCGAGGTAGCGCTTGAAGTCGACGCAGCCGTCGCCGAGCTGGCCGCGGCCGGTGAGGACGCCCGCGGGGAGCGGGGTGATCCAGTCGGCGAACTGGAACGAGGCGATGCGGCCTTCGCGTCCGGCGCGCGCGATCCCTTGCCACACTTGCGGGTCCCACCAGATGTGGTAGGTGTCGACGACGACGCCGACCGCTGCGGTGGCGAAGGGCGCGGCGAGGTCGAGCGCTTCGGCGAGGGTGGTCACGACGCAGCGGTCGCTGGCGAACATCGGGTGCAGCGGCTCGATCGCGAGCGTGACGCCGCGTTCGAGCGCGTAGGGCGCGAGCTGCGCGAGCGCTTCCTTCACGCCTTCGCGGGCCGAGTCGATGGTGCCGCCGTCGGGGATGCCGCCGGAGACGAGGACGAGCGTCGGGGCGCCGACGGCCGCGGCCTCGTCGATCGCCTTGCGGTTGTCCTCCAGCGCTGCCGCGGTCGGGTCGGTGAAGAACCCGGCGCGGCAGAGGCTCGTCACTTCGACGCCCGCGTCCTGCACGAGCTTCGCCGTGGCCTCGACGCCCATCTCCTGCAACGGCTCCCGCCACAGGCCGATCCCGGCGCCGGCCCGCGCGCAGGCCTCGACGGCCTCGCGCTGGTCCCAGAACTTCGCGGTGGCGTGGTTGAAGGAGAACCGTGCCGCGGCGCTCACGCGAGGGTCCTCGGGGGCTGGCCCGCGGTCTTGAGCAGGGCGTTGAACCGGTCGATGGCGAGGTGCTCGTCGGGGAACAGCTTCACTTCGAGCGCGAGGTCCACGATCTGTCCGAAGTGCTCGATCGAACGCGCGGATTCGAGGCCGCCGACCATCTTGAAGTGGTCCTGGTACCCCGAGAGCCACGCGAGGAACACCACGCCGGTCTTGTAGTTGAACGTGGGGGCCTCGAAGACCTTGCGCGCCAGAGGCACCGTCGGGTCCAGGATCGCGTGGAACCCGGCCACGTCGCCCTCGTCGAGCCGCTTGACGGCCCGCGAGGCGAGCGGCGCGAGCGGGTCGAAGATCCCCAGGAGCGCGTCGGAGTGCCCGAACTCGTCCCCGGCGATGAGCCGCGGGTAGTTGAAGTCGTCGCCGGTGTAGCAGCGGACCCCCTCGGGGAGCCTGCGGCGCAGCGCGATCTCGGCGTCGGCGTCGAGGAGGCTCATCTTGATGCCGTCCACTTTGGCCGCGTTCTCGGTGATGATCTCGACGAACGTGTCGGCGGCGGCTTCGAGGTCCGTCGACCCCCAGTAGCCTTCGAGCGCCGGGTCGAACATCGGGCCGAGCCAGTGGAGGATCGCCTTGCCGCTCACCTCGCCGAGGAGCTCGGCGTAGAGGGCCTTGTACTCGTCCGGGCCCTTCGCCGAAGCCGCGAGGGCCCTGGAGCACATGAGGATCGTGCCCGCGCCCGCGTCCTCGACGACCCCGAGCTGCTCCAGGTACGTCGCCCGGATCTCGTCCAGCGTGGACGGATGTGCGCCGAGCTGGTCGGTGCCGACGCCGCACGCCAGGAGGTCGTCAGGCCCGGCGGCCTCCGCAGAGCGCTTGATGAGCTGCTTGGTGGCCTCCCAGTCGAGGCCCATGCCGCGCTGGGCGGTGTCCATGGCGTCGGCGACGCCGAGGCCGAGGTCCCACAGGTGGCGGCGGAACCCGATGGTCGCGTCCCAGTCCACCGTCGCCGGGCGGCCGGGGCCGTTGTCGGCCAAGGGGTCCGCGACGACGTGCGCGGCAGAGTAGATGACGCGGGAGGTGAACTCGCGGGTCACAGGACCAGCTCCTCAAGGTCGATGCGGCGGCCCTCGCGGGCCGAGCGGTAGCCCGCCTCGGCGAGCTGCACGCCGCGGGCGGCGGCGAGGAAGTCATGGTGCCACGGCTCGTCGTCCACCACGTGGCGGAGGAACTCCTCCCACTGGAGTTTGAAGCCGTTGTCGAACACCTCGTTGTCGGGCACCTCGTGCCACTGCTGCCGGAACGGGATCGGCTGGTCGATGTCGGGGTTCCACACGGGCTTGGGGGTGTGCGCGCGGTGCTGCGCGCGGGCCTTGCGGAGCCCGGCGATCGCGGAGCCCTCGGTGCCGTCCACGTGGAACTCCACGAGCTCCTCGCGGTCGACGCGGGTGGCCCACGAGGAGTTCATCTGCACGACGGTGCCGTCGGCGAGCTCGAAGATCGCGTACGCGGCGTCGTCGGCGGTCGCCGCGTAGGCGTTGCCCTGCTCGTCGAAGCGCTCGGGGATGTGCGTGGTCACGTTCGCGATCACGGACTTGATCGGCGAGCCGAACGTGCCTTCGAGCAGGTAGGACCAGTGCGGGAACATGTCGAGGACCATGCCGCCGCCGTCTTCGGCGCGGTAGTTCCAGGAGGGGCGCTGGGCCTCCTGCCAGTCGCCTTCGAAGACCCAGTAGCCGAACTCGCCGCGCACGGACAGGACCCGCCCGAAGAAGCGGGAGTCGACCAGGCGCTTGAGCTTGCGCAGGCCGGGCAGGTAGAGCTTGTCGGCGACCGCGCCGTTCTTGACGCCGGCGTCGCGGGCGGTGCGGGCCAGCGCGAGCGCGTCCTCCAGGCTCGTGGCGATCGGCTTCTCGGTGTACACGTGCTTGCCGGCCTTGACGGCGGCGGTGACGGCGGCGAGGCGGTGCTGCGTCGTCAGCGCGTCGAAGTAGACGCCGATCGAGTCGTCGCTCAGCGCCTCGTCGAGGCTCGTCGTGTACTTGTCGAGGCCGTGGCGCTCGGCGACCGCCTTGAGCTTGTCCTCGCTGCGGCCGACCAGGGTGAGCTCGGGCCAGATGACGCCGCCGTCGGCGCGGGGGACGCCGCCCTGCTCGCGGATCGCCAGGAGCGACCGCACGAGGTGCTGCCGGTAGCCCATGCGTCCGGTCACCCCGTTGAGGGCGATGCCGACGGTGATTCTCTCTGCCATAGGGATCTGCTCCAGACGATTCAGGCAAGCGCTTTCATACAGTCTTGTGAAGCATACAGCAAACACGGTCGCATTTGAAAGCGGTCTCTACACAGATTTACACACGTGAATACGTTGCGTCCAGGTCCGGACACGGCGAAAGCCCCGGCCCGTCCGGACCGGGGCTTTCACAAGCGCGCTAGAGGTACTGCTCGCTGATGTCGGTGACCTCTTCGGCGGGCGCCCAGATCTGGTACACGCCGTTGTCGTAGGGCTCCAGGCCCAGCGAGCGCGCCACGTCGGAGCGGCCGCCGGAGTACTCCAGGCGGTACCACTCGCCGGACGCGCCGAGCAGCAGGAACGGCTCCCCGCGCCAGGTGCAGACCGTGCGCACGTAGAAGAAGTCCTCCAGCTCGCCGATCGGCACGCCGCGGCGGTACCGGCCCTCGGCGACCTGCACGAACCCGTCGCCGCCGGTGGGCGAGTAGAGCCGCACGTGGGCCCCGTCGGGGCTGGAGTCGTACTCGGCGCCCTTCCAGCGGGCGATGTAGCCGTCGCGCATCAGGCGTCCTTCCAGTCGCTGGTCCGGTTGTCGAGCACGGACGCGGCCCGGTCCTCGGGCGCGGGCCGCACCAGGTCGTAGTGGCCGTCGGCGTCGCCCCAGGCGTCGCCGAGCGCGCTGTCGTAGCCGCCGGACGCGCCGCCGCCGTAGCCGAACGCCTCGCCCATCGGCCCGGCGGGCGGCGGGCCCGAGGACTCGGGGGCGGACGGCAGGGCCGGGACGGAGGACGCCTCGATCGCGGCGGGGCCGCCGAACGCGCCGTCCACGGGCGCCCACTCGCGGGTGTCCGAGTCGTACTGCGCGATCTCGGTGACCTCGCCGCGGGAGTCGATCCGGAGGATCTTCGCGCCGTGCGGGAGCCGCACCGAGTCGACCTTGTGCTCGGGGATGCGGTCCTCGGGGGACTCCGAGGGCGCGAACCCGTCGCCGCGGAACGGGCCGGGCTCGACGACGGTGCCGCCGCGGGACTGCGCGGTCGGGAAGTCGTTGCCGCCGATGGCCGCCGGGTACAGGTCGGTGCGGTAGCCGGTCCAGCGCAGCACGTGCACCGAGTCGTCGGTGGGGCTGAAGTCCTCGCTGGAGCGGATGAGCCCGAGCGCGAGGTACAGCTGCGCGGGCGTGCGCAGGTGGTCCACGGCCTCGGCCGGGTGCACGAACCCGCCGACGCGGTCGTAGCCGCGCTCCAGGTAGAACGGCACCTGGTGGTGCGGGATGGTCTTCTGCCACAGCACGGGCTGCACGCGGTGCGCGGGCGAGGCCGCGCGCGCGGCGGCGGCGTGGCGCTTCTCCATCTCGCGGGCGAAGACCAGGAGGTCCTTCGCCTCGGCCCACTTCAGGAGCGGTTCGATCTCGGGGCCGGACATGTTCGCCCCGACCTCGGTGCCGGGGTTGACGTACAGCGCGTAGTCCTGGCCCGGCCAGTGCTGGATGAGCCACCCGAACGGGACGGTGGTGTGCGGCGTGCCCTCGCCCGCGCGCTCGGCCATGCGGGCCTCGGTGGTGTACACCGTAATCCCGATGTTGCCGTCGACGATGTCGCTGGCCCACCGGAACGCCGGGTCGCCGACGCGCAGGTGCGCGGCCTCGGGGTCGCCGATCGGGAGGATCACGCTGGCGCACAGCAGGGTCTGGAGGAACCCGGCGGTGTCGCCGGAGGTCGCGGCCTCGGCCAGGAGCGGCTCGGCGGCCTCGCCGGAGAGCTCGACGGGCTGCGGCGCGGCCGTCGCCTGCGGGGCCGGCTCAGGCGCGGCGGGGCGGCGCCCGAAGGCGCTCGACATCGACGCGAACGACTCGGCGGTGCGCGGCGGCTCCTCCTCGTGCGATGCGGGCGTGCCGAACGCGTCGCCTGAGGAGTAGGTCTCGGGGTACGCGACGGGCGCGGGCTCGCGGGTCGGCAGCGCCTGCGACTCGGCCTGCTGGTCGCGCAGCCAGTCCGGCGCGTCGGGCCACTGGTCCTGCGGGGACGGCCAGTGCGGCTCGGCCGGGAAGGCCCCTTCGCGCGGCTGCGACCCGTAACCCTGCGGCTGCGAGAACTGCTGCGGCTGGGACCCGAAGCCCTGGGGCTGGGACGTGTAGTGCTGCGGCTGCGAGCCGAAGCCCTGCGGCTGGGACCCGAAGTCCTGCTGCGGCGTGTACGACTGGTCCTGCTGCGACTGGAACGGGGTGCTGAAGCCCTCGGGCTCGGCGTCCTCGCGCGGCGGCTGGCGCAGCGGCAGGCCCGCCGAGGTGGTCCCGGCGACCGTCGAGCCCGGCTGCCCGGTGCTGCCGTTCAGGTCCGAGGAGCGGCGCGGCGCGGGCGGCACGTCGGGGATCGGCGGCGGCGGGGGCATGAAGCTCTCGCGCTGCGGCGGGGGCGCCTGGGGGGACGCGATCGGGTTCGCGAACGGGTCGGCCTGGCCGTCCCCGAACGGATCCCGGCGGGTCGCGCCCGCGAAGCGGTCCTCCCGGTACGGCTCCGGCGCGGGCGGCGCCGGGGGCTCGGGGTCGGCGGGGACGGTCGTCATGCCCTGGGCCACTTGGGAGACGAACCAAGCGGGCAGGTAGCCCTCGATCGGGAGGCCCGGGTTGACCGCGAGCCACCACTCCTCGTCGGGCCACGCCTCGGCGAGCGACTGGAACGTCACCCTCCGCGACGATCCCGCGTTGTCGCGCAAGCAGACCTGGAGCGCCGATTCCGACGTGAACGCGAGGATATGGGTGCGGTCGTCCGTGGTCCACGTGGCCCACGTGTCGGCGCCCGTGCCGTTCACTCCCTCATAGGACAGTGGGAGCACAAGTTCGATCTGCGCCAGGATCCGGAAGTATCCGTCCTGGTCCTCGGCTCGCAGTGCTTCTCGGAGTCGGTGCTCGATCTCGTTACTGGGTTCCCACATCGATCCCACTCAGCCCTTCCCCCCTACCGGTCTTGGATGGGGCGGTGTCGAGCGAACGCGGCGTCCCCTCGCGATGGTCACCGTAACGCGAGGGCGTTGTCAAGCTTCGTTCAGTAGGCCAAAAATAACGAAATCATAAAGGCGAACGCGTGTCATTCCCACGCTGTGGGCCTGCCGCTGTGTAACGATCCCGCTCTGATGGGGAACCGCGCTGCTCGATACGTGATGGCCTGCGTCTGCTCGACGCTGTTGGCGCTCTTGCTGTCCGCACCCGTCGGGGGCGCCGCGCCGGTCCCCTGGCAGGTCGCCGCGGCCGGAGCGCCCGCGGCGTGGGCCACCGCGACCGGGACCGGGGTCGTCGTGGCCGTGATCGACTCCGGCGTCGACGCCGACCACCCCGACCTCGCCGGGGCGGTCCTCCCGGGCCGCAGCTACGTCGACGTCGACCCGGGCGCCGAGCCGCGGCTCCTCGCGTTCGGCTCCGAGGAGTCCCCGGTCTACGAGCGGGCCTTCGGCCAGGCCGACCCGGTCGGCCACGGCACCGCCGTCGCGAGCCTCATCGCCGGGCGCGGCGCCGACGGCCACCCCGGGATGGCCCCGGGCGCGGCGATCCTCCCCGTGCGGGTCCTCGACGACGAGAACAAGTACCACGACTCGGCGATGGTGGGCGCGGCCGTGAAGTGGGCCGTCGACAACGGCGCGAACGTGATCAACCTGTCCCTCGGCGGCCACTACGAGTCCGCGCCGTTCGCCGAGGCGATCGCCTACGCCGAGCGCAACGACGTGGTCGTGGTGGCGTGCACCGGGAACCGCGGACAGGACGACACCGGAGAAGAAGAGGTGTGGTTCCCCGCGCGCATCGACGAGGTCCTCGCGGTCACCGGCACCGACGAGCGCGGCGAGCACTGGCGCACCGCGGTCACCGGCGCGGGCACCGACCTCGCGGCCCCCGGCGCGGACCTGAGCGCCGCCGACGCCTCCGGCGGGCACAAGACCGTCACCGGCACCTCGTTCGCGTCGGCGATCGTCGCGGGCGCCGCGGCGCTCGTGCGCTCGGCCCACCCGGACTGGTCCGCCGACCAGGTCCGGCGGGCGCTCACCTCGACCGCGACGCCCGGGAGCGCGGACCTCGGGGCCGGGATCGTGGACGCGGGCGCGGCCGTCGCCGCCGACGTCACCCCCGCCGAAGAGTCCGAGCCGCTGCCGACGATCTGGAGCGCCGCCGCGACCGCCGCGGGCGGCGGGCTCATCGGCGCGACCGCGCTGCTGCTGCGAGGCCGCAGGCGGCTCACGGTGCGCGCGCGTACCATGGCGGGGTGACCGCCGCCGACGCCAAAAAGGGCAAAGAAACCGAACTGGCCAAGAAGCGCCGGGCCCGCGTGATCGACCGCCTCCTCGCCGCGGCCCACCCCGACGCCCACTGCGAGCTCGACTACTCGAACCCCCTCGAACTCGCGGTCGCCACGATCCTCTCGGCGCAGTGCACCGACGTCCGCGTCAACCTCACCACCCCGGCGCTGTTCGCGCGCTACCGCGACGCCGCGGACTACGCCGACGCGAACCCCGAGGACGTCGAGGAGATCATCCGCCCGACGGGCTTCTACCGCAACAAGACCCGCTCGATCATCGGCCTCGGCAAGGCCCTGGTGGAGCACCACGGCGGGCGGCTCCCCGAAGGCATGGACGACCTCGTGAAGCTCCCCGGGATCGGCCGCAAGACCGCGAACGTCATCCGCGGCAACGCCTTCGGTATCCCCGGCATCACCGTCGACACCCACATGATCCGGATAACGAACCGCCTGAAGCTCGTCGACGGCAAGGACCCCGTGAAACTGGAGTTCCAGCTCCAGAAGCTCGTCGAGCCCCGCGAGTGGACCATGTTCTCCCACCGCATCATCTTCCACGGCCGCCGCGTCTGCATCGCCCGCAAGCCCGCGTGCGGGGCGTGCACGCTCGCCGCGCAGTGCCCGTCGTTCGGCGAGGGCCCCACGGACCCGGCCGAGGCCGCGAAGCTCCTCAAGGGCGACAACGTGGACGAGCTCATCAAGCTGGCGGGCATCGAGCACGCGGTGGGCGCGTGAGAAGGCTCCTCGCGGCGGTGCCGCTGCTGCTGCTCGCCGCCTGCACCCCGAACACCGCCGACGACGCCGAGACGCCGCGCAGCGCCGACGAGCCGACCTGGTCCGTCGCCTGCTCCCCCGGCACCACGCCCGTCGACGGGATCGGCGACCTCGAACTCGACTGCCTCGGCGACGGGACCGCGACCGCCGTGGGCACCGCGGACAAGCCGCTCGTGGTGGTCCTGTGGGCCAGCTGGTGCGTCCCGTGCCAGCAGGAGGCCCCCGAGATCGAGGCGTTCTTCCAAGCCAACGGCGACCAGGTGGACGTCCTCGGCGTCGACACCGCGGACACCGACGACGCCGGGCGCTGGTTCGCCGACGACTTCGGCATGACCTTCCCGTCCGTCGCCGACCCCGACGAAGCGGTGCGCATCGGCCTCGGCGTGCCCGCGCTCCCCGGTGTCGCGCTCGTGAACACCGACGGCACGGTCGCCGACCTCATCGTCCAGCCCGGCGTCACCGCCGAGAGCCTCGCCGAAGCCGCGGGCGCCGCGTTCGGCCTGGAGCTGGCGTGACCGCGGCCCCCGAGCCCGACTGGTGGCGCCCGCTGCTCAAAGCGGCCGCAGCGGCCCAGGGCCCCACCGCAGAGCGCGTCATCGAAGGCCACCTGCGGCCCTATAGCGAGGAGCACGCCCGGACCGCGTCGGTCCTGGTCCTCCTCGCCGACACCGAGACCGGACCCTCGGTCCTCCTCCAGCAGCGGGCCGCCACCCTGCGCCACCATCCCGGCGAGGTCGCGTTCCCCGGCGGCGCCGCCGACCCCGGCGACGCCGACAGCGCCGCCACCGCCCTGCGCGAAGCCGCCGAAGAACTCGCCGTCGACCCGGCCACCGTGCTCGTCGGCGCGACCCTCCCGCCGCTGTGGATCCCCGTCTCCGGCTTCGCCGTCACACCCGTGCTCGCCCTGTGGCGCCGACCCCACACCGTCGCCCCGCAGGCGGCCTCGGAAGTGGCCGCCGCGCACCAGGTCCCGTTGCAGGTCCTCGCCGATCCGGACGCGCGCGGCACCGTCGGCTACCCCTCGGGGCGCAGCGGCCCGGGGTTCCAGGTCGCTGGCGTGCCGCTGATTTGGGGGTTCACCGCCGGGGTACTGTCGTGGCTACTGGACCTGGGCGGCTGGTCCCGCCCCTGGGACCGGAGCCGCACGATGGAACTCGAAGGGCGCTAGCGCTCAAGCGATTGCGGGGTGGCGATGAGTCCGAGCGGATCCGGCCTCCTGGTCGACGTGATCATCGTGCTCCTCGCCCTCCTCTTCGCGATCAACGGCTACCGGCAGGGCTTCATCCTCTCCGCGGCCACGTTCTTCGGCTTCCTCGGCGGCGCGCTCCTCGGCATCCAGATCGCCCCCTGGGCCGCCGACTTCTACCAGGAGCCCCTCGCGAAACTCGTCGTCGCGCTCGTCGTCGTCTTCGCGCTCGCCCTCGGCGGCCAGGCCCTCATGACCGCGATCGGCTACCGGCTCCGCCGGAAGCTGAAGTCCAACGGCTCCAGGCGCCTCGACCGCTCCCTCGGCCCGGTCATCTCCATCGCCGCGGTCCTCCTCGTCACGTGGATGGCCGCCGCGCCGCTCGCGAGCCTGCCGCTCCCGGCCATCGCGGGCGCCGTCCGCAACTCCTCGATCGTCGGCGGCATCGACGACAACATGCCCGAGGCGGTCCGCGGCGTCTACGACCGGCTCCGCGAATCCCTGAACACCACCGGCATGCCGAACATCTTCTACGGCATCGACCCGACCCAGGTCCGCGACGTCCCCGCCCCGGACCCCGAGCTCGCCGCGTCCTCCGTCGTCCGCAACGCCGAGGACTCGGTCCTGAAGGTCCACGGCTCGGCCCCCTCCTGCGACCGCCAGATCGAGGGCTCCAGCTTCGTGTACGCCGACGGCCTCGTCGTCACCAACGCGCACGTCGTCGCCGGGACCGAGGACGTGCGCGTCGAGTCCGACGGCGACCTCCTCGACGCCGAGGTGATCGTCTTCGAACCGGAGAAGGACCTCGCGATCCTCCACGTCCCCGACCTCGACGCCGACCCCCTGCCCGTCGACGAGGACACCGCCGAGTCCGGCGCCGACGCGATCGTCCTCGGCTACCCCGGCGGCGGCCCCTACACCGCGACCGCCGCCCGCGTCCGCGAAGCGCGCGTCGTCACCGGCCCCGACATCTACGACGACGGCACCGTCACCCGCGAGGTCTACCAGCTGTACGCCACGATCATCGGCGGCAACTCCGGCGGCCCGCTCCTCAACCCCGACGGCGAAGTCATCGGCGTCGTCTTCGCCGCCGCCGTCGACGACCCCGAGACCGGATACGCGCTCACCATGGACGAGTCCGCCTCAGTCCTCGACGCCGGGCGCACCGCGAGCGGGTCCGTGGGGACCGGTTCGTGCACGTGAGATGTGCGATCTTGGGGATTCTCTCCATTGCCTGATGTTGGGCTTGACGTCACAATGCGGGTAGGCTGTAGCGGTCGCCGTCGACGCTTTCCGCTCCCCGGAACGAAACCCCTGCTGAGACGGCGCGGCGAGTCTCACGCGGTGACGCTCGGAACGGACGGAGGGCATTCATTCGGATACGAATGTCGATTCCGGCGGCGACGGTGCGCATGTGGATTTACGGGGGTCTCGCTCCCGCAATGCGGACAAGAGGCATAGACTCAGTACTTGCACTAGCGGTGCGTTGAAGAAAGGTGCGAACGGACATGGAAGACGTATTGGCGAGGGCCGCCCTGTTCAAGGGGGTCGACCCCGAAGCTGTCGAGTCGCTCATCAAAGAGATGGAGTACGTCGACGTCAACAAGGGCCAGACCGTCTTCACCGAGAACGAGCCGGGCGACAGTCTGTACATCGTCATGTCCGGCAAGGTGAAGCTCGGGCGCCGCTCCGCCGACGGCCGCCAGAACCTGATCGCCGTGATGGGCCCGTCCGACATGGTCGGCGAGCTCGCGCTCTTCGACCCGGGACCCCGCACCGCCACCGCCACCGCTCTCACCGACACCCGCATGGCCCGCCTGTCCAAGACCGCCCTGCGGCCCTGGCTCGCGAACCGGCCCGAGATCGCCGAGCAGCTGCTCCGGGTGATAGCGCGCCGGCTGCGCCGCACGAACGACTCCATGGCGGACCTCATCTTCACCGACGTCCCCGGCCGCGTCGCCAAGGCCCTGCTGCACATGGCGAGCCGCTTCGGCACCCGCGACGGCGGCGTCCTGCGCGTCACCCACGACCTCACCCAGGAGGAGCTGGCCCAGCTCGTCGGCGCCTCCCGCGAGACCGTGAACAAGGCCCTCGCCGACTTCGCGGGCCGCGGCTGGCTGCGCCTGGACGGCAAGAGCGTCATCATCATGGACCCGGAGCGCCTCGCCCGCCGCGCGCGCGTGTAACACTCCCGGTCGAACTTCGAGGCCCCCGGCGGCGCCGGGGGCCTTCGTCGTCCCCCTGGTAGTGCGCCTCATCACCTCCCGTAGCGCCCTTGGCCGCATGGACGCCCGCAGGTCCAGCCGTTTAGACTTCCCGTAACCATCCCGGAGTCCGACAGAAGGAGCGTTGTGGCAGGGCAACTGAACGTCGAAGTCGTGGCAGTCGACTCGAAGGTGTGGTCCGGCACGGCCGAAGCCGTCTACGCCCGCACCACCGAAGGCGAGCTGGGCATTCTGCCCCACCACCAGCCGCTCCTGGGCGAACTCCGCGTCGACAGCACCGTCCGCGTGCAGCCGGTCGGCGGCGGCGAGCTCGCCTGGAAGATCGAAGGCGGCTTCCTGTCGGTCACCACCGACGGCGTGACCATCCTCGCCGAGACCGCCGAAGCGGTCGCCCCCGCTTCGGCCTAGACATGCTGAAGGCACTGCTGATCGTCGCCGCGCTGGCGGCGGCCGTCGCGGTGTTCCTCGTGCTGACCTACGTCCGCCGCTCGATCCTGTCCCGCTCCGGCTCGGTCGCCATGGCCGCCCGCCTGTCGCGGCACATGGAGGGCCGCGGCTGGGCCCCCGGCTTCGGCGTCTACGAGCGGGGCACGCTCCGCTGGTACCGGATGTTCTCCCTCGCGCTCGGGCCGCGCTACTCGCTCTCGCGCCAGGACCTCCAGATCGCCGACCGCCGCGTCCCGGCCGGTCCGGAGGCCCAGATCTTCCCCCCGGAGGTGGCGATCCTCCGCTGCAAGAACGCCGCCGGCGACGTCGAGCTCGCGATGACGACCTCCGCCGTCACCGGCTTCCTCTCCTGGCTCGAAGCCGCTCCCCCGGGAGCGGCTTTCTACTCTGACCGGGACTGAACCACCCGATGCCCGCCTCCTGACGGAGGCGGGCATCGTCGTGCTACGCGGCCGGTTCGAGGGCCTGGGTGAAGAGGACTTCGCCGTCGAGGTCCTTGAGGGACACGGTGAGGACCTCGGTCTCGGCGTCGATGTGGACTTCGCCGAAGAACTGGTAGCCGACCGCCGGGGAGGTGTTGGCGGCGGGCGGGGCCTTGACGAAGACGGCTTCGGGGCCGAAGGTGGGGTCGAGCTGGTTGGGGCCGAAGGCGCCCGCGTTCAGGGGCCCGGAGACGAACTCCCAGAACGGGTCGAAGTCCTGGAACGCGGCGCGGTCGGGGCTGTAGTGGTGGGCCGCGGTGTAGTGGACGTCGGCGGTGAGCCACACCATGTTCGCGACCTCCTCGCGCTTGCAGTAGGACAGGAGGTCGGCGATCTCGGTCTCGCGGCCCATCGGGGCGCCGCCGGTGCCTTCGGCGATGCCCTCCCAGGCGCCCGCGCCGTCGCCGACGAGGAGGCCGATCGGGAGGTCCGCGGCGACGGCCTTCCATGTCGCGTTCGAGCGGCGCAGTTCGCGCTTGAGCCACGCGAGCTGGCGCTCGCCGAGGATCTGCCCGGTGGGCCCGTCGGCGTCCGGGTTGGCGCTCTTGTAGGTCCGCATGTCGAGGACGAACAGGTCGAGGAGCGGCCCGTACGAGATCTTCCGGTAGATGCGGCCCTCGGCGTCGAAGCCGCCGGGCGTGTACTCGGCGAACGCCTGGCGGGCCCGCGCGGCGAGGACGTCGACGTTCTTCTCGGTGTACTGCGGCAGGTCGAGGATCTCGCCGGGGTACCAGTTGTTGGTGACCTCGTGGTCGTCCCACTGGTTCACCATCGGCACCCGCGCGAGGTACGCGCGCAGGTTCTCGTCGAGCAGGTTGTACTTGAACTGCCCGCGGTACTCGTCGAGCGTCTCGGCGACCTTCGACTTCTCCTCGACGACCCTGTTGCGCCACGTGGTCCCGTCGGGGAGCGCGACGGTCTCCACGAGCGGCCCGTC
Organism: Glycomyces sp. MUSA5-2; assembly: GCF_037034145.1. Lineage (NCBI taxonomy): Bacteria > Bacillati > Actinomycetota > Actinomycetes > Glycomycetales > Glycomycetaceae > Glycomyces > Glycomyces sp. MUSA5-2. Next base: position 340,852 of record NZ_JBAGKG010000006.1, on the reverse strand, counting down.
GGAGTAGACGAAGTCGCCCGAGCACAGGAAGAAGTCCGGCTCCGAGTCGGCCATGGCCTGGAAGATCCGGTACCCGCCGAACTCGGGGTTGATCCCCCAGCCCTGCCCGGCGAGGTCCCCGGACCACTGGAACGTGATGTCGCGGCACTCGTCCGAAGCGGTCGTGAACGAGCCTTCGAGGGCGTCGGAGGCGCGCTCGCCCTCGGCGCGCACCCGGTAGTGGTACGTCTGCCCGGGCCGCAGGCCGCTGAGCCGCAGCTTCCCGGTGAAGTCCGAGTCCGCGGTGAGCGCGGGACCGCGCAGTTCCCTGGCGTGCTTGAAGTCCGGGCGGGTCGCGAGTTCGACGCGCATCCGGGAGCCGCGGTCGGCGCGGGTCCACAGGACCGCGCCGCGCTCGGTGACGTCGCCGGACTGGACGCCGTGCGTGAGCAGGGGCCGGGACGCGGCGTACGAGATGCCGGGCGTGCCCAGGAGGACGGCGCCTCCGGCTCCGGCTGCGAGCAGTTTCCTACGGTCGATCGGCACGGGGGCCTCCAGTGTCAGCGGGGTGTCGGCGGTCGCCACTCACGCTCGCAGACCCCGGTGGCACCGGAGTGGCCCGAAGGTGAACAGAAGGCCCCGCTCTCAGGCGTCCTTGGGCAGCAGTCGGAACGCCCCGCCTTGGAGCGGGGTGACCGGGCGGAAGTCGCGTTCGTCCCGGGTGAGGAGGTCGACGGTGCCGTACCGGTAGGCGAGGACGACGAGGCTCGCATAGGTGAGGCCGAGGTCGAGCGCCGCGTACTTGGCGTCGATCTTGACCGCTGTGAGCAGATCGGTGTGGGACAGGGCCGGGACTTCGATCATGCGGCCCTGGAGCAGCCGCGCGAGGATCGCCCGGACCGCCTTGGCGCTCTCGATCTTCCGCACGAGGTAGTCGAACTCGGCGAGCACGAGCGGGCTCACGATGAGCGGCTGCGGCTGCGCCACCGCGATCGCGCGGATCGCGGCGTGGTCGGGGTCGGCATCGTTGACGAGGCTGATCAGGCAGCTCGTGTCGCAGACGATCAACGGTCGAAACCGTCCAGCCGCAGGAACTCCTCTTCGTCGTCGATCGCCGCGAGCTCCGGACTGTGGATCACCGGCAGCAGGTCCCACTGCGGGGCCTTCGACGCCAGCCCGGCGTCGATGAACTCGCGGATCAGCTCGGCCTCGGAGATCCCCCGTTCGGCGGCGCTGCGGCGCAGGCCGTCCTTCTCGTCGTCCGTCAGGTAGACCGTCGTCTTGAACATGCCCTCATTGTGCCATACGTATGGCACGGCGCGGCGCAAAAAAGGCCCCGCGCTCCGGACGGCCTGGGGCCGGGGTGTCTCCGGAGCGCGGGGCGGGAAGCCCTAGGCGCCGAGGCGCGGGAAGGGCTTGGTGGAGAAGACCACTTCTACGGGCACCTCGAAGTACTCGGAGAGCTTCAGCGCCAGGTAGAGGCTGGGGCTGTACTCGCCGCGTTCGAGGTAGCCGACGGTCTGGTAGTGGACGCCGAGGGCCTCCGCGAGCTGGCGGCGCGAGACGCCCCGCTCGGCGCGCAGCATCGCGATCCGGTTGTAGACCTCGTCCCCGGCCACGGCTCGATCACCAGTCCCTCTGCATGTCGGCGCGGCGGGCCGCCACGGCCGAACCCGACTCGCGGCGCGACATCCGCCGCAGGAGCCTGGGCGCCAAGGCCATCGAGACCACGGCCCAGACCGCGAGCACGGCGAACATGGTAACGGTCCGCCATTCGCCGCCGATCTCCACGGCGGCCATGGAGTCCGGGAGCAGCGCGTGCCGCATCCCCAGGCCCATCCAGTACATCGGGAAGACCTGCCCGACGCCCTGGAGCCAGCCGGGGAGCGCGGTGATCGGGTAGAAGATCCCCGAGACCGCGACCAGGCCCATGACCGGGAGCATGACCAGGCCCATGTTGCGGGGGTTGTCGAGGATCGCGCCGAGGACGGCGCCGATCGGGAGGGTCGCGACGACGCCCATGACGAGGACCGCCAGGAAGGTCATCCACCGGTCGGGGGTGGCGAACGAGAGGCCGTCGAACAGCGGCAGGCCCACGGCCAGCAGCGCGACCGCGCTGGCGCCGATGAACATCGCGGTGGACGCGAGGTGCCCGACGAGGTAGCCGGTCATGCCGCCGGGCATGGACTTGGCGCGCAGGAGCGTGCCGTTGGTGCGGTCCATGGCGAGCGCGCCGACCATGCCCATGATGCCGCCGAAGACGACGTTCATGCCGATGAGGCTCGGCATGTTCATGGAGCCCAGGGAGACCGGGGCCCCTTCGAAGTCGGCGTTCTGCATGAACAGGAGGACGACGATGGCGATGCCGGTGGGCATGATGAAGCCCATGAGGTCGCCGATGGACGTCAGCGAGACCTTGGTCTCGATGAGGGCCCGCTTCCAGCCGGTGCGGTACTCGTGGAGGGTGTTGGCGCTCATCGGGTGACCTCCTTGAAGGCGTCGACGGCGGTCGCGGCCTCCCCGGCCTCGAACTGGGCGACGAGTTCGAGGTAGGCGTCCTCCAGGCTCGCGCGGTGGATCTCCAGTTCGGTGACCTTGCCGTCGTCGGTGGCGAGGAGCTTGCGCACGAAGTCGGTGGCGTCCTCGGTGGCGTGGATCTGGAGCTTGCCGTCCTGGATCCACTTCACCTCGGCGGTGGTGGACGCGGCGCGGGCGAGCTGGTCGGGCGAGCCGTCGGCGATGATGCGGCCGCCCGCGAGGATGAGGATCCGCTCGGCGAGCTTCTCGGCCTCGTCGAGGTCGTGGGTGGTGAGCAGGATCGTGGTCCCGTCGAGGTCGGTGAGCCGGTGGATGAGCTCGTGGAACTCCCTGCGGGCGTGGGGGTCGAAACCGGTGGTCGGCTCGTCGAGGAACAGGAGGGCCGGGCGGCCGATGATGCCCAGCGCGACGTCGAGGCGGCGGCGCTGCCCGCCGGAGAGGGTCCGCACGCGCTGCCCGGCCTGCTCGGCGAGGCCGACCATGTCGAGCAGTTCGTCCGCGCCCCAGGGGTTCGTGTACGGCTTGTAGTACTCGGCGAAGTGCGTGACGATGTCGCGCACCTTCCACTTGCCGTTGTCGCGCCACTCCTGGAGGACCACGCCGAGCTGCGCCCGCCACCGCTCGTCGCCGTGCGCGGGGTCGACGCCGAGGACGCTGACGTCTCCGGCGGAGCGCCCGCGGAAGCCTTCGAGGATCTCGATGGTGGTGGTCTTGCCGGCCCCGTTGGGCCCGAGGAGGGCGGTGACGCCTCCCGCTTCGATCTCCAGGTCGAGACCGGTGAGCACGTCCTTGTCGCCGTAGCGCATGCGCAGGTCGGACACCGCGATGGCGGGTCCGGCGTGCGTTCGGGGGTGTCCCATGGATCGCTCCGTTGTATGTTTCCGATCGTTGATAGCACTCATACTACAACCCGCGGGAGAGTTTCGCCAACCCGTATAACACCGAGGGCCGTCCACCTGCGTGAACGGCCCTCGGGAAGCGCTGCGGCTACTCCTGCGACCCCCGCGGGGCCCACAGCACGTCGCCGCCGGGGTTCGCCTTGCGCGCCAGCACGAACAGCAGGTCCGAAAGCCGGTTCAGGTACGTCACGGGCACTGCGTGCGTCGTGTCCGGCTCGGCCTCCAGCAGCGCCCACACGGACCGCTCGGCCCGCCGCACCACCGTGCACGCCTGGTGCAGCAGCGCCGCGCCGGGCGTGCCGCCGCGCAGGATGAACGACCGGAGGTTCTCCAGATCGGCGTTGGCCTCGTCAATCCAGCCCTCCAAACGAGTCACATAGGACTCGTCGATGCGCAGCGGCGGGTACTTCGGGTCCGCCGCCACGGGAGTGGAGAGGTCCGCGCCGACGTCGAACATGTCGTTCTGGACCGCGAGCAGCATCTCCCGCTCGCGCTCGCCGATCTCCCCCGTCTGCAGCGCGAGGGCCGTGCCGATCACGGCGCCTGCCTCGTCCACGTCGCCGTACGCGGCGAGCCGGAGGTGGGTCTTGGGGACGCGGGAGAAGTCGGCGAGCCCGGTCGTGCCGTCGTCGCCCGTCTTCGTGTAGATCCTGGTGAGATTGACCGCCATACCCCCGACCATATAGCCTCCCCCCATGACACAAGTCGCGGTAATCGGTTCGGGACTCATGGGTTCCGGGATCGCTCAGGTCACAAGCCTCGGCGGTTCCGACGTCACACTGATCGACACGGACGAGGGGGCGCTCGACCGGGCGCGGGCGGCGATCCGCTCGTCCCTCGACCGCTTCGTCGCCAAGGAGAAGACCACCCCGGAGGCCGCGGACGCGGCCCTCGCGCGGATCGCGGTCTCCACCGACCTCAAGGCCGCCGCGGGCGCGGACATCGCCGTCGAAGCGGTCTTCGAGCGCCTCCCGGTCAAGCAGGAGGTCTTCCGTCAGCTCTCGGCGATCGTCGCCCCGGAGACCGTGCTCGCCACGAACACCTCGGCGATCCCGATCACGGAGATCGCCGCCGCGGCCACGCACCCGGAGCGCGTGGTCGGCACCCACTTCTTCTCGCCGGTCCCCATGATGAAGCTCTGCGAGCTCGTGCGCGGCCTGCACACCAGCGACGAGGCCCTGGCGACCGCCCGCTCGTTCGCCGAAGCGGCGGGCAAGACCTGCGTGGTCGTGAACCGGGACGTCGCGGGCTTCGCCACGACCCGCCTGATCTGCGCGCTCGTGAACGAGGCGGCGCGGCTCGTGGAGGACGGCGTGATCTCCGCCGAGGACCTCGACACGGCCTGCAGGCTCGGCTTCGGCCACCCGATGGGCCCGCTGGCGACCGCGGACCTCACCGGCATCGACGTGATCACGCACGCCACGGAGAACATCTACGAGGACACCGCGGACCCGCAGTTCTTCCCGCCGGCGCTGCTGCGCCGCATGGTCGCGTCGGGCGCGATCGGCCGCAAGAGCGGCAAGGGGTTCTACGACTACGCGGAGTTATCCACAGGGTTGTGGATAAGTTCTGGACCAATGTGGCGCGGGCGGGTGCCAGCACCCGCTCGCCGCCGCTGGTCGCGGTGATCGCCAATTCCACGGTGCCGTCCTCGGCCTTGCGGACCTTGCCCTCGACCTCGACGGCCGTCCCGGCCTCGGGCACGACGACGGGCTTGGCGAAGCGGGCGGTGAAGTCGGCGAGGCGGGCGTCGATCCCGTTCGCGGCGGTCCATTCGAGGATCGCCCGGGAGACCAGGCCCATCGTGTACATGCCGTGGGCGATGACGTCGGGGAGCCCGGCGGCCTTCGCGGCGGCCTCGTCCAGGTGGATCGGGTTGTGGTCCCCGGAGGCGTCGGCGTACGCGGCGAGGTGCTCGCGCCCGACGGGGTAGGAGGCGGTGAACACGGTCTCGCCGACCGCGAGGTCCGAGAGGTTCACTGGGGGTCTCCTGCGACGAACAGTGTGGTCCACACCTCGGCGGCGAGGCCCTGGGCGTCGTCGACGGCGGTGCGGAGCGAGAGGAGGTCGTTCCCGGCGACGGTCTTGATCGACTCGACGGTGACGGTGCACGTCACCGCGTCTCCGGCCTTGAGGTCCCGGTGGTACGCGAAACGCTGCTCGCGGTGGAGGACGCGGCCCCAGTCGAGCCCGAAGTCCGGGTCGTCGATGAGGCGGTCCGCCGCGGGCAGCGTCAGCGAGATCAAGTAGGTAGGGGGGACCGCACCGGTGTCGGGGAGGCCGACGGCCTCGGCGAAGCGGGTCACCGACTCGGCGGTGACCACCACCGGCTCGGTGGTCGGCAAGGACCGTCCCACATACGAAGCGTTGAGCATGTACCGGGGCGGGGAAGACTAGCGGGTCTCTTTGTGGACCTGCGAGGTCTTGCAGCGCGGGCAGTACTTCTTGAGTTCGAGCCGGTCGGGGTCGTTCCGCCGGTTCTTCTTCGTGATGTAGTTGCGCTCCTTGCACTCCGTGCACGCCAAGGTGATCTTGGGGCGGACGTCGGTAGCCTTGGCCACGATGAGTGCCTTCCTCTAGCGGAACCCGCCGCTCGGCGGGCTCTCCCTGCAAAACAAAACGGCGACCAGCGTAACGCAGTGGTCGCCGATTGCCAAAGTAGCGATGGGCAGGATCGAACTGCCGACACAACGATTATGAGTCGTTTGCTCTACCACTGAGCTACACCGCCGTGTGCTCACTGCCGCCAGATGGCTCTGGGTGAGCAGTACAACACCAGTCCGCTTCCGCTTCGAGGTGTGTCCGAGCCCCCTTACGGAATCGAACCGTAGACCTTCTCCTTACCATGGAGACGCTCTGCCGACTGAGCTAAGGGGGCGTTCGCGGGGCTTCCCCCGCGGCCTTGACAAGAGTACATGACCGGGCCTGGACCGCCGAACCGGGGCCCGCCTTGCGGTGCGGGCCACAGGCCCGGCTCAGACCACCCGCAGCCGGGCCTGGCCGCGGTTCCAGCCGCGCCCGTCGAGCCAGGCCGCGAAGCGGTCCGGCGGCAGGGGCCGCGAGAAGTAGTACCCCTGCCCGGCCTCGCAGTGGAGCCCGCGGAGCTGCTCGACGGTCTGGTGCGTCTCGATGCCCTCGGCGACCACGTCGATCGCGAAGTGCCGGGCCAGGCCCAGCACCGCCTCGACGATCGCGCGGTCGTCGTCGTCGGTCGCCATGCCCTGCACGAACCGCAGGTCGATCTTGATCTCCTGCACGGGCAGCCGCCGCAGGTACGCGAGCGAGGAGTACCCGGCCCCGAAGTCGTCCACGGACAGGCGCACGCCCATCTCGTGGAGCCGCTCCAGCGCGGGCGTGAGCCGCGGCTCGCCGGACACCACGTCGTCCTCGGTGATCTCGAACGTGAGCCGGTCCCCGGGGACGCCGTGGCGCTCCAGGAGCGCGGCGACCCGGTCGGGGAACTCGTTGTCCGACAGCGTGCGCGGCGACAGGTTCACCGACATCGGCAGCGGCCCGTCCTCCCCGGCCCACTCGGCCGAGCGGCGCAGCGCCTCGTCCAGGACGGTGTCGGTGAGCCGCCCGAGCTGGCCCGTGGACGCCGCGATCGGGATGAACTCCTCGGGCGCGACGGCCCCGTACGTCGGGTGGGACCAGCGCACGAGCGCTTCGGCGCCGACGACGGCCCCGTCCGCGTCGAGCTCCCGGTCGAGCCGGACCTTCGGCTGGAAGTGGACTTCGAGGCGTCCCCGGTCGAGGGCCTTGCGCAGGTCCGCGGCGAGGCCGATGCGCCGCAGGGACTCCGATTCGAGCCCCGCGTGGTACAGCTGCACGCCGTCCGCGGAGTCCTTCGCCTGCCTGGTGGCGCCGTCGGCGCGCTTGAGGAGCTCGTCGGCGTCGGCCGCGAAGTCCGGGTGCGTGACCACGCCCACGGCCGCCGAGAGGCTCACGGCGACGCCGCCGACCTCGAACGGCCCCTGCACCTCCTCGCGGAGGCGCCGCGCGGTCTCCACGGCCGCGTCGGTGGACGCCAGGCGGGTCTGGAGGATGAACTCGTCGGAGTCGATGCGCCCGATGAACGACGCGGCGGGCGAGTGCTCCTTGAGCCGCCGCGCGAACTCCCGCAGCGCGGTGTCCCCGGCCTCGTGGCCGAGCGCGTCGTTGATCTCGTGCAGCGAGTCCATGTCGAACATGAACACGGCGACCACTTCGCCGGGCACGGTGATCGACAGGGCCTCCTGGAGCGCCGCCAGGGACCGGCGCCGGCTCGGCAGGCCCGTGAGCGGGTCGTGGTAGGCGTCGTAGCGGAGCTGGTCCAGCAGCCGCTCGTTCTGGACCGCGATGCCGACGCTCCCCGCGATCGTCTCCAGCAGCTGCAGGTCCACGGGCACGAAGTGCGAGATCTCCCCGCCGATCCGGTCGGCGACCGACAGGCACCCGTACACCTCGTCGCCCGAGCGCAGCGGCACGAGCATGGCCCCGCGCAGGCCCGCGGCCTCCAGTTCGGCGAGCTGCTCGGCGGTGCCGTGCTTGGGGCTGAGGAGGACGCCGGTCCCCGATTCCATGACCTGGCGCTGGAGCGAGTCGGGGATGGGGTCGAGGTCGGTGAGCCCGGCGTCGTCGACCGCGGAGGTGAGGCGGATCTGCGCGTACCGGCCGGAGGCGGGGACCCAGACGGTCGCGGACTCGGCGGAGAGGATGTCGCGCAGGCGTCCGAGCATGGCGTCGATGAGCCGCTTGGAGCTGACGGAGTCGACCACGAGCTGGGTGAAGTCGTTGAGCTCGCGCAGGACCTGCCGCTGCCGCCGCAGGGTCATGTAGCTGCGGGTGAGGTACACGAGCGCGAGGACGACGAGTCCGATGAGGATGCCGGACCAGAGGGTCGCGTCGAGGAGCACGAGGAAGATGACGCCGACGCATGCGGCGAGGACGGGCCCGACCATGGTGAGCAGGAACCCGCTCCAGGCCCTGACGACGGCGGCCCAGCCCGACAGGAAGTACAGCATCGCCGACATGAAGACGGTGGAGACCACGCCCATGAACAGGATCGCGGAGACCAGGACGAGCCAGGTCCGCGGGTCGGCGGCGGGGCCGAGTCCCATGTACTGCACGTAGAGCGCCGCGAACACGGTCCCGGCGGCGGTCAGGCCGGTGTTGAACGTGGGCTTGAGGAGGCCGATGTCCTCGCGGACGTAGCGGCGTCCGAAGAAGAGGGCCGCGGCGAGGAACTTGGTCGCGACGACCCAGAACGGCGGCAGGTAGAACAGCGCGATGACCATGGGGATGTCGGTGAGGTTGAACGAGATCCCCAGACCGCGCGCGTGGTGCTGGACGAGCAGGCCCTGGCACAGGAAGAACCCGGCGACGAACAGCAGGAGCTGCGCCACCGGGTAGGTGTCGGGCGGGCCGAACAGGAGGAGCCCGGACAGGCCCGTCGCCATCACGATGCCGGTCACGATCCTCGGCATGATCCGGAGCAGTGCGGTCCGGCGCTCCCCTGTCATCGGCGTCTCATCGGGGCCCGGGTCTAGCTGATCTCGCCCGAGCCGCGGGTGGAGGCCAGGCTGATCTCGCCCGAGCCGCCCCCAAGCGCGGAGACGTCGCTGATCTCGCCGGAGCCGGCGGTGCCCTCGTCGTCGCTGATCTCGCCGGAACCGCCGTCGGTGCCGCCGTCGTCGGCGACGGAGCTGATCTCGCCCGAGCCGCCGCCGTCTTCGTGGGCGCTGATCTCGCCGGAGCCGCCGCCGAGCGAGGCGGCGGAGAAACCGGCGACGATGCCGAGCGCGATGAGGCCCGCGGCGACGGCGGCGCCGAGCTTCTTCAAGATTCTGGCCGGTTTCACAGGGCCTCCCGTGAGTGGTGGGTACGTTCAGTCAAGGGGACCAGTTGAGCCCATGGTGCCACAGTCGGATCGCACTAGGGAAGGCTTGCGACCGTGATTCTCGCGCTCTTTCTGGTTCAGCCCTACGAGTGAGTAGGGTCCGTGACCATTGTCGCCGATGACCGTGCGGCGTTCGCCCACGGGTCGGTCGTTCGCCACAATGACACGGACCACGTCAGTAGGTTAGGCTTGCCTTACTCTCGAAGACGGCCACAACTCGACAAGGAATACGCCCATGTCTGCTGACACCGCTGCCGCGACGTCGTTCTCGGCCCGGATCCGCGAGGCGTCGTGGTCTCGCCACCAGGGCCTCGACCCCTCCGCCGAAGCGACGCGCGAACCGGGCCTGTTCGACCGGCTCTTCGACGGAACGCTCAGTGTGGACGACTACACCCGCTGGCACGCGCAGCAGTTCTTCGTCTACGAGGCCATCGAGGCCGCGGGCGACCGCCTCGCCGACGACCCCGTCGCGGGGCCCTTCGTGTTCGCGGAACTCGCCCGGCGTCACTCGATCGAGGCGGACCTGCGGTTCCTCATGGGCCCCAAGTGGCGCTCGGGCGCCGAGCCCCTCCCCTCGACGCGCGCCTATGTGGACCGCATCACCGAGGCCGCGGCGGAGCCCGCCGGGTACGTGGCGCACGCCTACACCCGCTACCTCGGGGACCTCTCGGGCGGCCAGGCGTTCGGGAAGGCCGCGCGCCGCAACTACGGCTTCGACGGCGAGGGCGCCTCGTTCTACGACTTCACCGGGATCGGCAGCCCGAAGGCGTTCAAAGCGGAGTACCGCTCGCGCCTGGACGCGATCGACCTGGACGAGGACGCGAAGGCCCGCCTCGTCGACGAAGTGCTCCTCGCCTACGACCACAACGGCGCGGTGCTCTCCGAGCTCGGCGCGAACCTGGGCCGCAACCCCTTCGCGCCCAAGGTGGTCGCGGCGATCTGCCACCACATGAACCACGACCACGCCGCCGACACGCTCGTCATCTGCCGCGGCGCGGGCGGCCGGCCGGAGGCGCACGCGGCCCGCATGACCGGCTTCGACGGCGACGGCGCGGACTTCGCGGCGTCCGTCGGCGACGAGGAAGTGCCGCTCCGCGTCGACTGGGCCCGCCCGCTGACCGAGCGCGCGGAGGTCCGGCCCGAGATCGTGCGGCTCTTCACCGAGTCCAAGGAGCAGCTGGGCGGCTGACCTTTACCGGTCGGCGATGTCCTGATTGTCGCGACACGCCGGGCGGTGACGAATCTCCCCCGCCCGGCGCCGTCGGCGCTACCGTGTCCCGGTTGCCAAGCTCACGGACGGCCCCCCGGAGCCCGCACTCGACTGCGGCCCGCCGTCCCGTCCGATGAGTCAGTCCCGGACCCGGAGGAATCGTTGTCCGACACCGGACCGGTAGGCGCCCAAGCGATTCGGCGCCACGCCGCCCGGCCGCACCGCACGAGGGGCCAGCACCGCGCCTCGTGGGCCGCAGAACTCTCCCCGCTGCTGGCGGGGACCCAGCGCCGCTACACCGCCGTCGTCGGCTCGGCAGTGGCGGGCGCTTCCATCGTCGCGATGGCGACCGCCGCGGGGATGCCCTCGGGCGAGGACCCCGCACCGTCGCGGGCCGTGAGCGACATCGCCGCGCTCGCTGCCGAGGCGAGCGTCCCCGAGGACGCGCTCCCCGCGAACGCGTCGGAAGGCGAGGCCGTCCCGGCCGGATCCGTTCCCGGCGAGACCGTCGCCGCAGCCGAGACCGGGCGGGTCTCGCCGGTGACCGCGCAGGACGCGCAGGTGAAGTGGCGGCCGATGCTCGACCACATCACGATCACGTCGCTGTTCGGCCAGCGCTGGGGCCGCAACCACAACGGCGTCGACTTCGACGCCGAGACCGGCGACCCGGTCTACGCGGCCTACCCCGGCACCGTCAAGCACGCGGGCTGGGAGACGGGGTTCGGGAACCTCGTCGTCATCGACCACGGCGGCGGCATCGAGACCTACTACGCGCACAACTCGAAGATCGTCGTCTCCGAGGGCCAGTGGGTCGACGGCGGCGAGCAGATCTCCGAGGCCGGGAACACCGGCCGCTCCTTCGGCTCCCACTGCCACTTCGAGGTCCACGTGAACGGGGAGCCGGTGGAGCCGCTGAGCTACCTGTCGAGTGTGGGCCTGGACCTGCGCTAGAGCTTCGTCACCGGGGCCAGGCGCAGGATCACCCATTTCGGCTCGCCGTCGCCGAAGTCGATGCGCGCCTGGGCCCGCGGGCCCGAGCCTTTGAGCTCGACGACGCGGCCGAGGCCCCACTTGTCGTGCGTGACACGGTCACCCACGTCCAGGACCGGCACGTCGCCGGAATTGCGCATGACGATCGGCTGCCCGAACGAGGGCGCCTTCGTCTTCACGACCCGCGGCGGCGGCGCGGACTCGGACCATTCGATGAGGTCCCCGGGGATCTCGGCGAGGAACCGGCTGGCCGCGTAGTACTGCGGCTGCCCGAACACGTTCCGGGTCCCGGCCCGCGTCAGGTGCAGGTGCTTGCGCGCCCTGGTGAGACCCACGTACGCGAGGCGCCGCTCCTCCTCCATGTCGCCGGGCTTGCTCATGGACCGCTCGTGCGGGAACAGGCCGTCGTCGAGACCGGTGAGGAACACCGTGTCGAACTCCAGGCCCTTCGCGGTGTGGAGGGTCATGAGCGTGACGACCCCGCCCTCCTGCGACTCGGGGTCGGGGATCGAGTCGGCGTCGGAGACGAGCGCGACGTGCTCCAGGAACGACGGCACGTCCGCCGCCAGGTCCTGCTCGTCGTCGTCCGTCGTCCCGCGCATCACCGACTCGGTGAACTCGTGAGCCACGGCGACGAGCTCCTGGAGGTTCTCGATGCGCCCCTCGTCCTGCGGGTCCTTGGACTGCTCCAGCCCGTCGAGGTACCCGGTGTCGGCGATGAGCTTGTCGAGGACCTCTTCCGGCGGCGCGGTCTTCGCGAGTTCCGTTGCGGCGTCGATGATCTCGCAGAACCGCTTGATCCCGGGCCTGGCCCGCCCGGAGATCCCGGCGGACTCGTCGGCGCGGTGCAGCGCCTCGGGGAACGACACTTTCAGCCGCGCCGCGAGCGCCTCGACCTCCGCGACGGCCCGGTCGCCGACGCCGCGCTTGGGCGTGTTCACCACGCGCATCGCCGAGACCGTGTCGTCGGGGTTCGCCGTGAGCTTGAGGTACGCGAGCATGTCGCGGACCTCTTTGCGCTCGTAGAAGCGGACGCCGCCGACGACCTTGTACGGGATGCCGCGGCGCACGAACACTTCTTCGAACGCGCGGGACTGGGCGTTGGTGCGGTAGAAGATCGCGGTGTCGCCGAAGCTGGTGTCCCCGGCGTCGACGAGCTCGTCGATGCGCCCGGCGACCCACGCGGCCTCGTCGTGCTCGTTGTCCCCGGTGTGCCCGAGGATGCGGCCGCCGGGGCCCTCGTCGCTCCACAGGCGCTTCTCGCGGCCGCGCTCGGTGTTGTTGCGGATGACGCCGTTGGCGGCGTCGAGGATCGTCTGCGTGGACCGGTAGTTCTGCTCCAGCAGGATCGTCTTCGCGTCGGGGAAGTCCCGCTCGAACTCGATGATGTTGCGGATCGTGGCGCCGCGGAACGCGTAGATCGACTGGTCGGCGTCGCCGACCACGCACAGCTCGGCCCGGTCGTCGCCGGTGCCGACGAGTTCGCGCACGAGCGTGTACTGGGCGTGGTTGGTGTCCTGGTACTCGTCGACCATGACGTGGCGGAAGCGCATCCGGTAGGACTTCGCGACGTCGGGGAACGCCCGGAACAGGTGCACGGTGGACCCGATGATGTCGTCGAAGTCGACGGCCTGCGCGAGGCGCAGCCGCTCGTCGTACTGCGAGTACACGTCGGCGACGAGCTTCGCGCGGGCGTCGTCGGCGCTGGACGCGGCCTGGTCGGGGCCGACGAGCTCGTTCTTGAGCCGGGAGATCTCGGCGGCGAGCCAGCGCGGGGAGTGCTTCTTGGAGTCGAGGCCGAGGTCCTTGACGATCTGGGTGAGCAGCCGCCGGGCGTCGTCGGTGTCGTAGATCGTGAAGGACTGCTTCCAGCCGAGCCGGTGGGCTTCGCGGCGGAGGATGCGCAGGCACGCGGAGTGGAACGTGAGGACCCACATGGCCCGCGAGCGCGGCCCGATGAGGCCGTCGACGCGTTCGCGCATCTCGGCGGCGGCCTTGTTCGTGAAGGTGATCGCGAGGATCTCGCCCGGGTGGACGCCCCGCTCCCCCAGGAGGTAGGCGATGCGGTGGGTGAGGACGCGGGTCTTGCCCGAGCCCGCGCCCGCCACGATGAGCAGCGGCGATCCGGCGTGCTCGACGGCTTGGCGTTGCGGTTCGTTGAGGCCGGTCAGGAGGTCGTTCATCACCGTTGATTATGCCGCGCCGGGTACGACAATCCGGCGCGGCCATCACTCGTTAGAGCGGGCCGCGGCCGGCTCGCAGGACCAGCATCGCGATCTGGACGCCGTCCTCGCCGAGGGCCGTGCGGTACTTCTCCAGGATGGCGCGCTCGCGGTCGAGGACGAGGCGGGTGCCGCCGTTGGCCATGCGGATCTCGCCGATGCGCTTCGAGACGGCGGCGCGGCGCTGCCAGAGGCGGATGAGCTCGTCGTCGAGCCCGTTGATCTCCTTGCGGAGGCTGTCGAGCTCGTCGGTGGTGACTTCGGTCGTGGCGGCCATCAGGGCTTCTCCTTGCGAACGGATGCGGATCGATGTCCGGGCGGTGGCCCTAGGCGACGAAAAAAGCCCCGGGCGATCCGCCCGGGGCTGTAGGTCTGAGCTCAGCGCGACCTACGGCTCGGGTGGTCCGTGCCGTAGTAAAAGTAAAATCGCGCGCTCTGAGTCACGCCGCAAGTATGCCACACGCCCGCCGTTCGGACCAGCGGGCGTGTGGCGCATAACGCAGTGTTCGCCTGGTGTTCAGGCGTGGTGTCTAGGCGTCCGAGCCCCAGTCGGCGCGGGCGGCGCGGCGGCGCATGAGCACCATCGCGATGACGCCGGCGACCAGGACCGCGCCGCCGATGGAGGCGACGGTGGTCAGGCTGGAGCCGGTGACGGGGAGCTGCGGCTTGGGCGACTCGGAGGGGGTCTCCTCGACGACGATCTCGAATTCGAGCTCGGCGGCGTACTCGGAGGAGTGCTCCTCGGCGAGGATGAGGCGCTGGCCGACGACGTCGGCGCCCTCGGCGTCGACCGGGACGAAGGTGCGCCCGGCGGGGGTGGTCCAGATGATCGAGTCGGTGACGAGCTTGACGCTGGCGGAGACCGCCTCGTCGAACTCGACGTAGAACGTCTGGCCGTCGGTGAAGGAGGTGACCTCGTCGCCGTTCTCGTCGACGACGGTGGCGCCCTCGGGCTGGCTGAAGGTCAGCTCGTCGAAGTTGGTGGAGACGGTGAAGGGGCCGACCTTGGTGCCGTCGGTGACGGCCTCGGAGTCGTCGACCTCGAAGTAGGGCTCGAAGTCGGGCTCGTCGACGGGCTCGGCGATCTCCAGGAGGTAGTCGTGCACGGCCAGGACCGCGGTGTCGACGCCGGCCTCGCCCTCAGTGGGATCGGAGGCGTTGATCTCGAAGCCGTCGGTGAGCTCCCAGATGGCGGCCTGGGTGCCGGCGTAGGCGACCTCGTCCTGCGAGAACGGGTCGATGGTCTCGCCGTCGACGCCGGCGGCGGCGAGGAGGTCGGCGGCGTTGTTGCCGTTGTAGCCCTCCAGGAGGACGCCGAGCACGAGCGGCAGGGCGTCGGGGTTGTCGAGCTCGATCGAGTCCCAGGGGCGCTCGGCGTGGATCAGGTCGCTTTCGAGGCCCACTTCGATCTGGATGCAGTAGACGGTGCGGGCTTCGCCGTCACCGAGGTCGATGCCCATGACGACGGCCTGCGGGTTCTGGTTGCCGTGCAGGCGGATGCCGTCGGACTCGAAGACGATCGAGCCGGACGCACCCGACGGGGTGGGTTCCTCGTCCTGCGCTTGGGCTGCGGCGACACCGCTGAGGCCGAGCATGACGCCCGCCGCAGCGGCGAACGTCCCTTTCAGGGCTTTGCTCATCATTGGTAGAAGTCCCTTTGCTTTTCCGAGGGATTGACGCGTTGAATCTTCCTTCGGACACGTTAGCGGCCTCCCGCCGGTTGCATCAGGGGGCTCGAATTCCGTGACCTGGGGATCGCTTGCGGGGCAACGAAAGCGGCGCGACCTCGGAGAGGTGCGCCACTATAACGATTCGGTATCGACTCACGCTGTGCGATCAGGACGGTGACGGGGGGCGACCACCGTGACCGGTGGTGCGGACGCGAGTGGCCGGAACCGGGGCGGATCGCTTGCCCCGGTTCCGGCCGCACCATGCGCCGGGCTGAAGGAGAGCCGAGGAGCGCGCCCGGCCGGACCGGTCGGAGATGGTCCGGATCGCTCCTGCGGCAGCGGGTCCGGCCTGGGGGACCGCCCGCGTCAGTGCCGTCTAAATGCGCTGCCGTCTTAGTACGCCGTCGTCTTGCGGCGCTTGGCGAGCACGGTGACCGTGAGGCCGCCGATGAGCAGCGCCAGGCCCGCCGCGAACGCGACGGTGAGGCTGGTGCCGGTCTTGGGGAGCTGCGCGCCGCCGGCCTCGGAGGGCCGGTCGGTGGGCGCGTCGAGCGCGAAGCGCCACTCGGCGGGGACCTCCCCTTCGCGCGGCTGCGCGAGGATGAGCTTCTGCGAGTCCCCGGAGATGACCCGGTTCGCGGCGCCGCCCGACAGGGACGCCTCGGTGGTCGCCAGGAACACCCGGCCCACCGGCAGGTCGTATGCGGCCGTGCCGGTCACGGTGATCTCGCTGCTGCCGTCGTCGAGGGCGATCCAGAACTCCTCGCCGTCGTCGAGAGACTCCACGATGTCGCCGTTCTCCTTCTCCAGGCGGCCGCCGTCGGCTTCGAGCTCGACGGGGCCGGCGTTGGACCGCACCGTGTACGGGCCGAAGCGCCCGTCGACGTACGCGGCGTCCTCCTCGCCTTCGAGGTCCACGATGTACTCGGAGGGGTCGGGCACGCGCCCGGGCTCCTCGGTGAGGTGCTCGTAGACCGCGAGGACCGCCTCGTCCTCGCCGTTGTTGCCGCCCTTGACCGGGTTGTCCTCCAACAGGTCCCAGTCGTCGGTGAAGTGCCAGACGGCGGCCTGCGTGCCCGCGTAGGCGACCTTCAGGACCTCCTCGTCGGTCCAGTCGGGGTTCACCTCGCCGCCGGCGTCCTCGATGAGGTCCTCGGCGCCGACGTTCGGGTACCCGTTGAACAGGACCCACCGCACCGCTTCGAGGTTCGCGACGCCCGACTCCTCCCAGTACCCCTCCTGGTAGGGGGACTCGGTGTCGAGCGGGGTGCGGATGTCGATGCAGTAGACGGTGTAGGTCTCCTCGGCGCCGCGCGGCGTGAGCCCGAGGACGTTGGCCCACACGTCGTACCGGTCGCCGTCGAGGCGGCCGCGCAGCTCCAGGCCCGGCTCGGCGACGGGGTCGCCGGTGATCGGCGCAGGCTCCTCCTGCGCGAAGACGGGCCCGCCGGTGAGGACGGCGGCCATGACCGCGGCGGCGGCGAGTGGAGTGCGGATCGTGTTGCGTCTCATCGTGATTCGGTCCTCCTGGGAGTGGACGTGAGGTGAGCGGCCGCGGCGCCTGTCACTGAGGGAAACGAGGCCCCCGCTCCGGCGGGCGCGGCCACTCCACCGAACGATGTGGAGAATCCTCCGAAAGTACGAGGACGAATCGGGGCAAGGGCCGCTCACGGCACTTCCGCAACACGCAAGTAGGGGCCGGAGCACCCCGCGGCGCGCTCTATAGTCGGAGTCATGCCGATCTCGAAAGCCGCCGCTCGCGGCATCACCGACGAATTCGCCCGGCGGAGGGGCCCCAAGACCGGGCTGGTCGTGGGCGCGTCCTGGGGGAACCCGGTGCTGACGGCCGCGCTCGAAGCGCTCATGCCCGCCGACCGGCTCACCGTCGTCGCCGACCGGACCTCCATTGAGGACCTCAGCGCGTCGCTGGCCGCCGAGGGCTCCTGGACCGCCGGGAACGTCACCGCCGTCGCGGACCTCAGCGAGGCCGAGCCCGCCGAGGAGGTCATGCTCGCCGAGGCCGTCACCGTCGAGGCCGAGGCGTTCATCGACCGCATCGCGCTCCTGCGCGAGAAGGTCGCCCCCGGCGGGGTCCTGTCCTTCGCCGCCACCCTCACCGCGCCCGCGCGCGAGGAGATCGCCGAACTGGTCGCCGACTACGGCATCGGCACCGACCTGATCGTCCGGTCCCTCCCGCCCGTCCGCATCCACAAGCTCCGCATCGGCTCCGCGTCCAAGCACGACGGCGAGCCCCGCGCCATCGCCCCCGCCGAGGACCTCGCCCCCGCCTGGCGCGCCTCCTCCGTCGCGATCACCCCGAGCACCCACCTCGACTCCAACGGCGTCATCGCCGCCGGACTCCTCCTCGGGACCGCCTGGGCCGCCAAGAAGATCCGGCCCTCCTCGAAGGCCTGGCTCCTGCCCGCGCTCGCCGCCGCCCCCGTCGCCGCGTTCTTCCGCGACCCTGTGCGCGAGGCCGATCTCCGCGGCGAAGACGACGAGCCCGAAGCGGTGCTCGCCGCCTCCGACGGCCGCATCATGGCCGTCGAGACCGTCGTCGACGAGCGCTTCGGCGCCGCCACCGGCGCCGCCGGGGCCGAATGGCTCCGCATCGCCGCGTACCTGTCGATCACCGACGTGCACATCAACCGCTCCCCCGTCGCGGGCGAGGTCGTCGACGTGTTCACCGAGCGCGGCGGCTACGCGAAGGTCTCCGCCCCCGAAGCCGAGCACAACGCCGCCTGCTACACCGTCGTCGCGACCCGCCGCGGCCGCGTCGTCGTCGCCCAGCGCACCGGCGCGGTCCTGCGCCGCATCGTCAACCGCACCAAGCCCGGCGCGTCCCTCGCCAAGGGCGAGCGCTACGGCCTCATCCGCTTCGGCTCCCGCACCGACGTGTACCTCCCCGCCGGAGCCGCCGAAGCCGCGGTCGTCCCGGGCGACCCGGTCCGAGCGGGGGAGACGGTCATCGCGCGCTGGCGCTAAGCCTGCGCGGCCAGGTTCTTCAAATCGACGACCTGGAGCGCGTCCTCGACGGCCGCCGACAGCGGCAGGTCGTCGAGGGCCTCGGCGTCCCACCAGCGCGACTCGCTCGTCGAGCCGCCCGCGGCCTCCACGACCTGCGCGGCTGACGGGTCCGGCACGGTGGCCGAGTAGATCGCGCGCACCCCGTGCCAGTCCAGCGGGTACCCCTCGGGGCCGATCGCGCGGCGGTGCCGGAACGACGTGACGTTCAGCAGCCCGCCGACCAGGGCGTCCTGCCCGGTCTCCTCGTAGATCTCCCGCGCGACCGCGGCCTCCGGGGACTCCCCGAAGTCGACGCCGCCGCCGGGCAGGTGCCAGGTCCCGCCGCCGGGGTAGCCCTCGGCGATCCGGGCCAGGAGGATGCGGCCGTCGACGTCGGCGACGACCCCGTACGCGCCGAAGCGCTGGCCGCGGCGCCTGCGGCCCTTCTTGGCCTTCGCGGGCGGGACGGGCCGGGTCTCCTGCGGGGCCTTGTCGACGCGCCCGGCGAGCCGGTCGTCGGCGAGCCCGAGGGCCGCGGACACGAACGGCGAATGCGCCTCGCCGGCGGCGCGGGCCGGGTCGACCCACTCGGCGGCCTCGCCGGCGAAATCGCTGGCAGGCCCGCTCTTGACGTCGGCGGCGTAGATGATCGCGTTCGTGTGGACGCCGCGGCGGGCGACCGCGACGGCCTCCAGGGGCCGCCCCACGGTCACCTCGTAGCCGGTGTGCTCCCCCACGAGCCGCCCGGCGGCCCGCTTCGGGGGCTCGCCGTGGTCGATGACCCCGCCCGGCAGGTGCCACGGCCCCGCATCTCTCCCCGCGCGCTTCCGGCGCGTCAGCAGGACCAGGCCGTTCTCGTCACGTACCTCCCCGTACGCAGCTATCCGGAATTGCATCCCTCAACTGTACGGCGTGTTCACGTGGCGACTACTCCCATTCGATCGTGCCCGGGGGCTTCGAGGTGACATCGAGCACGACGCGGTTGACGTCGGCGACCTCGTTGGTGATCCGGGTGGAGATCTTCGCAAGCAGCTCGTAGGGCAGGCGCGACCAGTCCGCGGTCATCGCGTCCTCCGAGGAGACCGGGCGCAGCACGACCGGGTGGCCGTAGGTGCGGCCGTCGCCCTGGACGCCCACGGACCTGACGTCCGCGAGGAGCACCACCGGGAACTGCCACACGGACCGGTCGAGCCCCGCGGCGGTCAGCTCGGCGCGGGCGATCGCGTCGGCGGCCTTGAGCAGGTCGAGGCGCTCCTTCGTGACCTCACCGACGATGCGGATGCCCAGGCCGGGGCCGGGGAACGGGTGGCGCCAGATCATCGCCTCGGGCAGGCCCAGCTCCAGGCCGATCGCCCGGACCTCGTCCTTGAAGAGGGTCCGCAGCGGCTCGACCAGCGCGAACTGGAGGTCGTCGGGGAGCCCGCCGACGTTGTGGTGGCTCTTGATGTTCGCGGTGCCGGTGCCGCCGCCGGACTCGACCACGTCCGGGTACAGGGTCCCCTGCACGAGGAAGTCGACGCCCTGCTCCTCGGCGAGCCCGCGCGCCGCGGCCTCGAAGGTGCGGATGAACTCGCGGCCGATGATCTTGCGCTTCTCCTCGGGGTCCGTGACGCCCTTCAGGGCGGTGAGGAACTGCTCCGAGGCGTCCACGGTCCGCACGTCGATGCCGGTGAGCTGCGCGTAGTCCTTCTCGACCTGCTCGGCCTCGCCCGCGCGCAGCAGCCCGTGGTCCACGAACACGCACGTGAGCTGGTCGCCGACGGCCCGGTGCACGAGCGCCGCCGCGACCGAGGAGTCCACGCCGCCGGACAGCGCGCACAGGACCCGCTTGTCGCCGACCTGGGCCTTGATGGCCGCGACCTGCTCGTCGATGATCGCCGAGTTGGTCCAGTTCGGCTTGATCCCGGCGATGTCGTGCAGGAAGTGCCGGATCACGGCCTGGCCGTGCGGGGTGTGCGCGACCTCCGGGTGGTACTGGACGCCCGCGAGCCGCGACTCCAGGTTCTCGAACGCCGCCACCGGGGCGCCGCCCGTGCGCGCGACGACCTCGAAGCCCGCGGGGGCCTCGGTCACCGAGTCGCCGTGGCTCATCCACACCGACTGGTGCTCGGGCAGCCCGTCGAGGAGCTTCGACGCGCACAGCACGTCGAGCTCGGTCCCGCCGTACTCCGACAGGCCGGTCTTCGCGACCGTCCCGCCCAGGGCCTTCGCCATCGCCTGGAACCCGTAGCAGATCCCCAGCACCGGCACCCCGGCCGCGAACAGCGCCGGGTCCACCTGCGGGGCGCCCTCGGCGTACACGCTCGAAGGCCCGCCCGACAGGATGATCGCCGCGGGCTCCTTCGCGAGCATCTCCTCCGCGGGCATGGAGGACGGGACGATCTCCGAGTAGACGTGGGCCTCCCGGACGCGGCGAGCGATGAGCTGCGCGTATTGGGCCCCGAAGTCGACCACCAGCACCGTTTGTCGCATGCCACCAGCGTAACCGTTGACCTCCTCGACTCCCGGGAAGGGAGGCGACTCCCGGCTTTCGGATCACTGATGTGAACCGGCTACGGGCGGGTTCCTGCTTCGACGGGCCGCGCTTGGGTCTTCCCCAGGTCTTACCGGCCCTCCACAGGCGTTTCAGTTCTCCGCGAGCCCCGCGGCGAACAAGCCCTGCTCTACAGCAAGGCGTCTTCCCTCACGCCTGATGTTGACCTCGGCGTTGGCGTCCCGGTCATGACGTGCGCCGCACCCGCACGCCCAGGTGCGCACCTTGAGCCCAGACAAGCCGGTCGGACCGGTCAAGGCTCCACACACCGAGCACAACCTGGTCGAAGGGAGGAACCGGTCGACCTTCACGAATACCCGACCGGCCCGGTGTGCCTTCGATTCGAGCCGAGTCAAAAACATCCCGAACGCGGCATCATGCACCGACTTCGCGGCCCGGCTTCGGGCCAGTCCTTTGACGTTGAGGCCTTCGGCATAGAGGGCTTGGTTCTCACCCACTACTGCCTTGACCTGCTTGTCGATCCAGTCGGAGCGGGAGTCCTTGATCTTCTCGTGCACCTTGGCGACTCGCAGCCGAGCCTTCGCCCGGTTCGCCGAGCCCTTCGCTTTCCGCGACAGCTCCCGATGCGCCTTCTTGAGTCTGCGCTCTAGCCGAGCGAAGAACCGCGGGTTCGCAATCACCCGCCCACCGCGTAGCACTGCGAAGTCCTTGAGACCCAGGTCAATCCCGGTTTCGGCCTCTGGATCGGTCAGCGGCTCCAGCCGGTCCGCATCATCGTCGACCGCAACGACAAAACTCGCGTAGTACTTGCCGGTCGAGGACTTGATGAGCGTCACGCTCGAAGGCTCGGACGGCAGTTCCCGCGACCACGCCACCTTCACCTCGCCGACCTTCGGTAGGCGGAGTCGCCCATTACCGAGCACCCTGAAATGGGCATTTCGCGTAAACCGAATCGACTGCGCCCCTGACCGGCGCTTGAACCGCGGCGGCCCGATACGCGGCCCCCGCCGCCTCCCTTTGACCGAAGCGAAGAAGTTGCGGTAGGCCCGGTCGGAGTCCGCCAATGCCTGCTGCAACACCACCGAAGACACCTCGGCCAGCCAGGCCCGGGCGGGCGTGCGCTTCGCATCGGTGATCAGCGTCTTCGACAAGACCGCTGCCGTCGGATAGGGCAGGCCCTCCGTTTGCGCGCGCCGCCTTGCCGCTACGCAGTCGTTGTAGATCACACGGGCACAACCGAACGCCCGCGCCAGGCTCTGGCGTTGCGGGGCGGTCGGGTAAACCCGGAACCGGTAACGAAGCTGCACACCTGTACAACGATCGAACACTGCAACGGAAACGGTCGAACTCCTTACCGAACCGGTAAGGGTGCTCACACCCGTAGGCGCGGCTACCCTTTTGACGTGCTCAACAACCCGGGCGTCGACGAGTCGGTCCGCCGGGTCGGCGACGACCTGAAGTCGTGGACCCCAGGCGAGGCCGCGCCGGTGCTCGCCGTGCGCGCGGCCTGCGGGATCGCGGTCGCGATGGCCGCCGTGGCGCTCCTCGGGCACCCGGGCTGGGGGCAGGCCGCGATCATGGGGGCGTGGCTCGGCGGGGTCGCGCTGCTCACGCCCGGGACGCGGACCGGGCCCTCGCTGCCGCTGCTCGTCGGCTTCGCCGGTGCCCTCGGGGTCGTCCTCGGCGCGATCGACAACCCGGCGCTGCTGGTGGCCGCCGCCGCGGTGTACGCGTTCACGCTGACGTTCACCGGCTCGGTGACGCACGTCGCGGGCGTGACGTTCACCGTCTCCGGCATCATGTTCTTCCTCGCCGAGCACATCACCGTCGGCACGACGCCGCACGTCGCCGCGATCGCGGTCCTCGCCGGCGGGACCCTCCAGGCGCTCATGGCGCTGCTGCCGCCGTACTTCCGGTGGGCCGAGGACCGGCGCACCCTCGCCGAGGCGTGGCTCGCGCTCGCCGCCGAAGCCGAGGCGCTCGCCTCGAACCCGGACGCGCCCTTCGACACCGAGGCCCTCCACGAGGCCGCGCGCGAACTCGACCGGCGGCGGGTCCTGCCCGCCGCGATCCTCGACGCGCGCCGCCAGATCTACGCCGTCTCGGCCGCGATCGGCCGCACCGCCTCCGCGCGGGCTCGCGCCGACGCGCAGGACCGCGACACCGTCGCGTTCTATTCCGAGGCCCTGGAGATGGCCGCGCGGCTGCTCACCCACTTCGCGGGCCGGATCACCGCGCGCCGCCCCGCCGAGCTCGACTGGGACGACCTCCTCGCGGGCCTCTCGCAGAACCCGATGGCGACCGCGACGGGCACGATGCCCACCGAGATCGGCGGGCTCCTGCGCACCCTCCACGAGACCGGCGGGTTCGCCGAGCGGATCACCTCCGGCGGCGACTCCGTGGTCGCCGATCCCGCGCTCGCGCACGCCACTTCGACCGTGCGCCAAGCCGCGGGGCAGCTGCGCGCCCGCCTCCACCGGCACGATCCGGTCGTCCACCACGCGCTGCGCCGCGCCGGGGTCATCGCGCTCGCGATGACCATCGGCCTGCTGTGGCCCACCGGCCACGGCTACTGGATCCCCTTGACCGCGTGGCTGGTCCTGCAAGCGGACTTCTCAGGGACGCTCACCCGCGGCGTGACCCGCGCGGCCGGCACGACCGGCGGCGTCGTCCTCGCCTCGCTCCTCGGGCTGCTGATCCCGCAGGGGCAGGTGTGGATCAGCCTGACGATCCTCGCCTATGCGCTGCTCGCGTACCTGATGCGGCCGGTGTCGATGCTCGTGTTCACCGCCGCGGTCTCGGGTTTCACGGTGTTCCAGATCGACCTCACCGGCGAGAACCCGCTGTCGGCGGCCCTCGACCGGGGCGCCTGCACGCTCGTGGGCGCGGCGCTCGCGATCGGCTTCTACGTGCTGGTGCCGACGTGGCAGACCCGGCGCCTCGGCGACCTCCTCGGGGACCTCGTGGACGCCTACCGCGACTATGCGCGCCTGGTCCTGGACCGCCAGGCCCATCCGGACGACTACGACCGCAAGACGATGCACGCCGCGATCGACCAGGTGCGGGCCCGCCGGGCCGCGCTCACGCAGGCCGCGGACCAGGCGAAGGCGGAGCCGATCGGCGGCCCGGGCCCCTTGTCAGGCGACGTGCTCGGCGCGGAGGCGGCCCTGTCGCGGGCCGCGCGGGCCCTGGTCGCGGTGAACGCGACCCTCGGCCGCGAGGAGGACGCGCCGGGCCTGGCGTGCGTCGACGAGTTCGCGGACGCGCTGGACGCGGCCTACATGCGGCTGGCGGCCCTCGCGCGGAACGCGGCGCCGCCGCGCGGCGTGGACTTGAGCGACGCCACCGAGCGGCTCGACAGAGCCCTTGGCGCCATTGAGGACCGCGGGACCCGCACGCGCCGCAACGTGCTCCGCTGGGAGTCGGACAACCTCGTGGACGCCCTCGACGACGCGGCGCACGTCATGACCGGCTGGGTCGACTAGAACAGGGCGCTTCTCGCCGCGGCGATGGCCCGCTCGGCGGCCGCTTGCCGTTCGGGCGCAAGGGGTTCGAGCTCGATGAGGTCGAGCCCGACGACCTGGAGCTGGTCGGGCAGGTGCAGGTCGTTGGGGAGGCGCGGAACGGGACGGCGGGGCCGGTCCTCCGCGTCGGCGGCGAGGTCGGCGATCTCCTGCACGAGGGCGTGCATCGCGTCGGCCCGCGGAGACCAGCGAGCGGGCGACCAGTGGCGCGTGCCTTCGACGACGCGCCCGATCGCCCGCTCGATGTCGGAGCTCAAAACCGTTACTCGCCTTGGAAGTAGGACAGCAGGCGCAGCAGGTTCCAGTACAGGAAGATGAGGCCCGCGGTGAGGCCGAAGGCCCCGGCCCACGCGTACTTCTTCGGGGCGCCGTTGTTTGCCGACCACTCGATCATGTCGAAGTCGAGGATGAAGGAGAACGCGGCCCAGAGGGTGAGGGCGATCGCGATGACCCACTGGAGCGTCGTCGGGTCGCCGCCGGGGGCGGCGAACAGGCCGAGGTTGACGCTGAACAGGCTCGCGACGAAGTTCACGAGCAGCAGGCCCGCGATGCCGAAGCCGGCGCCGACGATGACCTTGGTGAACATCGGGGAGTTCTTGAGGATGCGGAACTTGTAGAGCGCCAGCATGCCGAAGAACACGAGGATGGTCGCGACGAGGGCGTTCACGACGATGCCCGGGATCTGCGCCTCCATGATCGCGCTGAGCCCGCCGAGGACGAGGCCCTGCCCGATGCCGTAGGCGAAGGCCACGAACGGATTGGTGACCGGCTTGAACATCGAGAAGATGACGACGACGATGCCGACGACGCCGCCGAGCGCCATGAGCATTCCGGCGGTACCCACCGAGGAGGCGTCGCCGCTGCCGACCATGCCGAAGGTGACCAGTGCGGCCACGAAGGTCGCGCCGACGAGGGCGACGGTGCGGACGATGACGTCGTCGATCGTCATGGTCTGGGCGGGCGGCGCCTGCGTCATCTGCCCGTAAGGCCCGTAGGCGGCGCCCATGTGCTGCTGCTCGCCGTACTGGGTCTTCACCATGTTCCGTAGGGATGAGTTCCTGCTCTGGATTGCCATGACCTGCGGTCCTCCGTCGAATGTTCAGGGTGGTACCAGATTATCCGGTACGGGCTGGGAATACGAGAAGCGGCGGGGGCATTCCGCCCCCGCCGCCTGTGAATGTGCTCAGGAACTACGAGACCACGGTGATGCGGCCGAGCTCGGGGGCCTCCAGCGGCGCCGCGGTGGTGCCGAACTCGGTGATGTAGTCCTCGAACGCGTCGACGTCGAGCGCCCCGAAGAGGCGGTTCTCGCCCTCGGCGAACGCGGCGAAGGAGTCGCCGCCGTCGGCGAGGAAGGAGTTGACGGTGACGCGGTAGACCTGGTCGGCGACGATCGGCTCGCCGTTGAGCGACAGCGAGTCGGCGACGATCTGGTCGGTGCCGGTCTTGGTCTTGTCCCAGGTGTAGGTGAAGCCCTCGGAGACCTGGAGGACCAGGGTCGTGGAGCGGCCTTCACTCGGGAGCTGCTGTTGCAGGGCCTGGAGGATCTGCGCGCCCGTCAGGTCGAGGGTCACCACGTAGTTCGCGAAGGGCTGCACGGTGAACACCTCCGCGTAGGTCGCCTCGCCCGGCGTCCCCTGCGCGTACAACAGGTCGGCTCTCACTCCGCCCGGGTTCATGAACGCGATCTCCGCGCCCCCGGTCTCGGCACTGGAGGTGTTCCACAGCTGCGCGTCGGCGATGAGGCTCCCGAGCGGGAACTCCTCCGCTCTCGTGGCGCCGCGCTTGATGTCCTCGGCGATGTAGCCGACGACGCGGCCCCCGGCCTCGGCCGCGAGCGGCCCGTAATGGTCGAGGATCGCGGTCTGGTCCTCGTCGGGGTCGACGTCGCGGGTGACGACCGTGTTGGAGCCGACGACGGTGGAGCGCACGATGTCCTTGGTGCGCTTGTCGTACGTGGCGTCGATCTCGGTGAAGACGCGGCCGTAGTTGGACGCGGAGGTGACCAGGCGCGGGTTGCCGTTCGGGTCGGGCACCGAGCAGACGTACTCCTGGTGGGTGTGGCCGGTGACGAGCACGTCGACGAGCGGGGTCATGGTCTCGGCGATGTCCACGATCGGGCCGGACATCCCGGTGGCGGTGCCGTCGGCGGACTCGCAGTCGTGGCCGGTGTCCTCGGCGACGGGGACGCCGCCTTCGTGGAGGAGGACCACGATCGCGTTGACGCCCTGGCGCTTCAGTTCACGGGCGTACTTGTTGGCGGTCTCGACCTCGTCCTTGAAGACGAGGCCCTCGATGCCGGACTTGGAGACGATGTCGCCGGTGCCTTCGAGGGTCATGCCGATGAAGCCGACCTTGACGCCGCCGCCGAAGTTCTTGACCCAGTAGGGGTCGAGGACGGGCTGCCCGGTGGTCTCGTCGACGACGTTCGCGCCGAGGTACGGGAAGTCGGCGCCCTCGAAGTCCTCGTCGCCGTCGATGATGCGGTTGAGTTCCTCGAAGCCGTCGTCGAACTCGTGGTTGCCGACGGAGGAGACCTCGACGCCCATGGCGTTGAGGGACTCGATGGTCGGCTCGTCCTGGAAGACCGCGGACATGAAGGGGCTGGCGCCGATGAGGTCGCCGGCGGCCACGGTGGTGGAGTAGCGCTCGCCTTCGCGGGCCTGCTCCAGGTGGGTGGCGAGGTACTCGGCGCCGCCGACGGGCTCGGTGTGGCCGGGCCAGGTGAGGCTGGAGGCGGCCTCGATGTTTCCGTGGAAGTCGTTGATCGCCAGCAGCTGGAGGTCGACCTGGCGGCCGTGGCCGTTGCCGTGGCCGGGCCCGAAGGACCAGCCGCCGACCGCGAGCGTGGTCGCCGCGAGGGCGAGCGCTCCTGCCGCCGCGACGGCGCGGCGTTTGAAGTTGAACATGGCTCTCCGTACGGATGGGGGGTCGATGGGCAGGGCAGACACCCCAGATCCAATCATGGGACGATTGCCCGCGAGTCAACGCAGCATAACGGCTCGGCGAAGGACCGGCAACGTAGCACGCGGTCACCGTTCGCACACCCTCACTCCCGGGATTTGGGATTATTTGGTTTCGTTGGGCCCCAACGGTTCGTTACCGCCACGTAACCGGCTTACGTCCACTTTGCTGACGCTTGCCCCATGCGACTCGCGTTGCTACAGTCACTGCGAGAACATTTCGCATATACAGCTTGTCACTTGGTGGGGACCACCGCACCAACGTGCGGACATCGACGAGCGACACGCCCACAGGGGGGTTACCCGTTGACGACCGGCTACTTCACGACCGAACAGCATGACGCCCTCAGAGCCCGGGTGCGGGCCTTCGCCGAAAGCGAAGTGCGCCCGCACATCCCCGAAATGGAATCCACGAAGACCGTCCACACCGGCCTGTCCCGGCGCATCGCAGCGCAGGGCTGGCTGGGTGTCACCGTGCCGACCGAGTACGGCGGCATGGGCATGGGCCACTTGGCGAAGACCATCATCATCGAGGAGCTCGCCCGCGTCTCCGGCGCCATGGGCGCGATGGTACAGGCCTCCCAGCTCGGGGTCGCCAAGATCCTCCACTTCGGATCCGATGAGCAGAAGAAGACCTGGCTCCCCAAGGTCGCCGACGGGTCCTGCCTCCCCACCATCGCCGTCACCGAGACCGCCTCGGGCGGCCACGTCCTCGGCATGCGCGCCAGGGCCGTCCGCGACGGCGACGACTACATCCTCAACGGCCACAAGGTGTTCGTCGGCAACAGCCACGTCGGCGACCTCCACGGCGTGGTCGTGCGGACCGGCCTGGGCCCCAAGGGGCTCACGGCCTTCCTCGTCGAATCCGACCGGCCCGGGTTCGCCGTCGCACCGCAGCAGTCCACGATGGGCCTCCACGGCTTCTCCTTCGGGGAGCTGCTCTTCGAGAACTGCCGCATCCCCGCCGCCAACCGCCTCGGCGACGAGGGGGACGGCCTCGCCGTCGCCTACTCCTCGTCGATCCTCTACGGCCGGGCCAACCTCACCGCCGTCGCACTCGGCATCCACCAGGCGATCCTCGACGAGACCGTCAAGTACGCCACGGAGCGCGAGCTGTACGGCAAGCCCATCGCCGAACTCGACAACATCAAGCAGAAGATCGGGCAGATCACCTCGCGGCTCATGACCGCCCGCATCACCGCCTACCACGCCGCGCACCTGCTCGACCAGGGCGTGCCCTGCGACATCGAGCTGATGAACGCCAAGCTCGTCAACGTCGAGTCCTCGCTCGACTCGGCGCGCGAGGCCATGGAGATCCACGCCGGCATCGGCCTCACCACCGAGCGGCCCGTCGAGCGGTTCCTGCGGGACGCGTACCACATCTACGCGCCGGCGGGCACCTCCGACGTGCAGCGGCTCCGATTGGCCGAGGCCGCGATGGGACGGACCAAGGGCCAGTGGTCCGAGCGCATCGCGGCCGGGACGGTCACGGCGAGGGGTTAGCGCTCACCTTCCGGAGGGATCGGCCGGATGGTGGAAGAGGAGGCGGCTTCGGCCGCCTCCTCTGCTGTTCACCCCTGAAGCGGGTTGTCGCCCCCGTACGGGTCGCGCTCGGCCTCGTTGCGCTCGCGGATGCGGTCCATCACCTTGGCGGCCATGCCCTTGATGATGTCCAGGCCCGGACGGCCCCAGTCGTGCGTCTCGGTGTCGACCACGCACACCGTCCCCAGGGTGTTGCCGTCGTCGTCGATGAGCGGCGCCCCCAGGTAGGAGCGGATGCCGATCTTGTCGACCACCGGGTTCCCCGCGAACCGCGGGTAGTCGCACACGTCGCCGAGCACGAGCGCCTTGCCGCGGACCACCACGTGCGGGCAGTACCCGTGGTCGCGGTCCATCTCGCGGCCCACCTCGACCGCCTCCCCCGCGCCCACGACGGCCTGGTTCCCGGCGGTCGCGTCCGGGGCCGCCAGCCCCGCGAAGTACTGGCGGTCCTCGTCGATGAAGTTCACCATCGCGTAGGGCGCGCCCGTGAGCTCGGTGAGCTCCTTGGCGAGCGAATCGAACTCGGGGTCCGGCAGGTCGCCGATCCCGAGTTTGCGCAGGCGTTCGACCCGTTCTTTTGCGCCGGGGTCGTCGGGCGTGATCGTGAGACGGAACTCGTTCTCGGACATGGACATTGCAGGCTCCTTTACCGGACGCTCGAAGCAGCGGCCGACATCAGGTGCTTCGTCAGAGTGACCAGCACCAAGGTTGCGGAACGTGGATCGCGTGCGTCGCAGCAGACGATCGGGATATTCGGTTTGAGGTCCAGAGCGGCCCTGACTTCGTCCGGCTCGTAGTGGAACCCGGTCTCGAACTCGTTCACCGCCACGATGAACTGCGTCCCCCGCCGCTCGAAGAAGTCGAGCGCCGGGAAGCAGTCCTCCAGGCGGCGCGTGTCCGCGAGCACCACCGCGCCGAACGCGCCGTCCGACAGCTCGTTCCACATGAACCAGAACCGGTCCTGCCCGGGGGTGCCGAACAGGTACAGGATGTGCTGCGGGTCGAGCGTGATCCGGCCGAAGTCCAGGGCGACCGTGGTGGTCGTCTTGTCCCCGACGCCCGTGAGGTCGTCGGTCCCGATCGAGGCCGTGGTGATGGTCTCCTCGGTGCTCAGCGGCTCGATCTCCGAGACCGCTCCTACGAAAGTGGTCTTGCCGACCCCGAAGCCCCCGGCGACGAGCAGCTTGATGGCGGTGGGCAGGGCTGGTTGTTGTGCGGGCGCTCGGTCAGAGTCGCCGTTGTAGGCCATTGAGGAGTGCCTCCAATACGGTTCGGTCAGTGGGATCGACGGCGGGGTCGGGGGCGTGGGCGGTGACGGCCCCGCAGTCCACGAGATCGGACAGCAGGACCTTGATGACCATGGCGGGCAGCCGCAGGTGGGCCGAGACCTCTGCGACCGAGATGGGCTCCCGGCACAGGATCAGCGCCTCGGCGTGCTCGGCCTCCAGCTGCGAGGGACGCATCTGGCCGGTGGAGCGGACCAGTGACAAGAGGTCCAGCTTCGCCGTGGGTGCGGTGCGCCCGTTGCTGACGGTGTACGGCCGGACCAGCGGGCCCGCGTCCTCGTCGAGCAGTGGCCGGTGCTCGAAGTCGGCCATCAACTCACCATTTCGCCGCTCGGTCTCCGGACCGGTGTCTCCAGGTACGGGCGCACGCTCTTCACGAGGATCGACATCTCGTACCCGAGCACCCCCGCGTCCGCCTCCCGCCCGGCCGCCACGGCCAGGACCGCGCCCTGCCCCGCGGTCGACACGAACAGCAGCGTGTCGTCCAGCTCCGCGACCACCTGCCGGACCCCTCCCTGGGACCCGAACTGGGCCCCGGCGCTGCGCGCCAGCGAGAACATCCCCGACGCGATCGCCGAGAGCTGGTCCGCCTGGTCCGTCCCCATGCCGTGGAACGCCTTCTTGATGCCGTCCGAGGACAGCAGCAGTGCGCTGCGCGTGTGCGGGACCTTCCTGATGAGGCCCGCCAGCAGCCAGCTCAGATCCGTGTGGGCGCCTGCCTCGTCGCCTGCCATTAGAACTCCTCATTCCTGTACGGAGAAGAAACGGAATCGTTGGGGATCTGCGGACTCCCGTCCGCGCGCTGCTGGCCCTGCTGGAACGCCGCCATGAGCCCGGGGTCGTGCCCCGCCTCCGACCCGCGGGCGGGGCGGCCCGGGTCGTCCCGCAGCTGCGGCGCGAGGTGCGTCTGCTTGGTGCGCTTGGGAAGCGCGGGGCGACCGTCCGGGCCGTAGCCGTTGGTCGGGGACTCGACCGCCTGCATCTCGGCGGTCACCGGCAGGGCGCCGGTGTCCACTGCGACGCTCGCAGGGGTGTACGACGGGTTCTCCTGATACGACGCCGCCTCCGCGTACGCGGGCGCCGGGGCGTCCATCCGCGGCTGCGGCATCGGTGCGCTTCTGGGGGTCGCACCCGCCGAAGGGAGCGGACGGAGCTGGACGGACGGCAGCTGCGGCGGCGTCTGCGAACCCGGCTGGCGCACCGGCATCGCCTGCGGCGCGGCGGGAAGCTCCCGCGGGGCCGCCTGCGGCGCGGGCGGCGTGTCGTCGCCGAGCAGCTCCTCGGGGACCACCAGGACCGCCTGCGTGCCGCCGAAGATGTTCGACTGCAACTGGACCGTCAGCGTGTGGCGGCGGGCCAGCGACGAGACCACGTACAGGCCGATGCGGCCGTCCGCGAGCAGCTCGTCCAGGTCGACGCGGTCCGGCGTCGCCAGCATCGTGTTGTACCGGTTCCGCTCGTGGTTCTCCATGCCCAGACCGCGGTCCTCGACCTCGACCGCGAGGCCGGTGCGCACGCGCTGGACCCGGATGAGCACCTGCGTGCCCGGGGCCGAGAACGTCGTCGCGTTCTCCACCAGCTCGGCGACCAGGTGGATGATGTCCGCGACCGCGTGGCCCTTCAGCGTGCCCTCGATGGGGCGCACCAGCTTCACGCGCGCGTACTGCTCCACCTCGGCGACCGCGGAGCGGAGCGCCTCGTAGACGTTGACCGGGCGCGACCACTGCCGGTGCGAGGTCGCCCCGCCGAGGACCGCCAGGTTCTCGGCGTGGCGGCGGATCCGCGTCGCCAGGTGGTCGACCGAGAACAGGCCCTTGAGCAGGTCCGGGTCCTCGACCTGGTTCTCCAGCTCGTCGAGCTGCTCGATCTCCCTGTGCACCAGGGACTGCAGGCGCCGGGCGAGGTTCACGAAGATGCCCACGCGGGCCTGGACGTCCACCGTGTCGATCGGACCGGAGGTGACGATCTGCGGCGGGACCTTGGCCGGGAGCTGTTGTTGCGGCTGAGTGGGTCGTACTCCTCGCGCCGCAACGGCTTCTGCGGCGGCGCGCAGGTGGCGGGCCTCGGAGGCGAGGAGGCGCAGGGCCTCCTCGGTGGAGGCGGCGCTGGCGCCGGGGTTGGGGAGGGGGACGGACCAGCGCTGGTCCTGCGGGAGCTCGCGCTGGAGGTCGTCCAGGATCTGCCAGACCTTGTAGTGGGTTTCCACTGTGGAGCGCCGGACGGTCTGGACCTGGCGGGTGAGATCGGCTTCGGCCTTCGAGGCGGCCGAGGACGCGAAATACGCGACCACTGCGATCAGCACGACCGCCGAGCCGAGGACCGCCGGGACCATCCATGAAGGACGGCTCGCGGCATCGGTGGCCGCGAACACGACCGCCGCGCTCGCGCCGAGGAGCGCCGCCGCCGTCAGGGGCAGCAGCGCGATGCGCATCAATCGGGGTTTGAGTTCCACCGGGGCGCCGGCGTCTTCGCCGGAGAAGCCTTGGGGCGCTGGCCCGGAGGGTTGAAACGTATGAGTTGTGGACCGAGGTGTTTCGGGCATCGCCATCCTCACGACACTGGCCTATCGGCTTCCGCGATACCGGGAAGTGACAAAGTCGTTGCAGCAGAAGGGAAGGCATTAGCCCCCACCGGCTTGCTCGACAGAATGGTATCAGCGCTCGCCTCCCTGGATAGCACGGCGGCCCTGTGCAGTCAACCTGCCGATGCATTTGGCCCCGACCGCGAAACGCGCCGTTCACAGTGGTAGTTGAGCAGCTCAGGGGTCATGCGGTTGCAGAGCGTGAGCACTTGCATAGGAGCAGTGGCGACTCACCCGTTCGGGCGGAACATGCAGGATGCGCGCGAATGCGAGGAACGACACCCCGGGACCGGACGGTCCCATACCGTCCGATCCCGTTGGCCGACAAGACGAGGGCTGTGCCCGGTGCCCGAGACGGGACTTGAACCCGCAAGTCTCCCGACGGCCGGTTTTAAGCCGACTGTGTCTACCAGATTCCACCACTCGGGCCCGTATGCTGCCACGCTATCGGCTTCCAGGGGTGCCACGGGGGCTTGGATTTACGGGTATACCGCTTCTAGCTGCGGAGACGGCGAAGTGTCAGCATCCCGACACAAGACAGGATTTTTCCCGGCCGTTCGTTGGCTTCGTTCGGCGTGAATGTCCACAAGGTTCAATCGGCGGCGACAGAGAGGCGAGTGTTTGCCCTTGTCAGACTTGGGCTTTGGGGTCCGGTGTGGTCGGCGCGGGCGGATCTGTTAAGTCTACTTAGTACTAACTTTCACTCGAATGGGTGATGACACCAGCCTCACTACCTGTCACAATTGAACTACCGCAACAGAAGTCACAACAGGAGAGGAGAAGATCAGATGTCCGCAGCAGTTATCGACAGAGACCGCGAAGCCTCCCTTCTCCACTCCGACATCGAATCCCTGGCTTCTCAGGCCCGCGCCCTTGAGGCCGCGGCCCTCCGCGCGGTCATCGCCTACACCTCCGCCGGTCTCCACAAGACCCGCGACGGCTTCTCCGGCATCCGCGACTGGATCATGGAGACCTACTCCTTCAATGCTTCCAGCGCCGGGCAGATGGCCTCGATTGCACGCCTCGCCCCAAAGTTCAAGCACTTGGCGGAGGCAGCTACTTCTGGGACTGCCAGCCTCGACGCCATCGCATATGCCATGCGGCGCATCGAGAGAGAAGGTCTTGCGGTCTACGCCAGGGTCGCCTATCAGGAGCCGGTCGAGTCCCCCTATTCCGACCTGCTCTGCCGGACTCCCGAGGAACTGATCCGGGAGTACTGCATCCATGCGGTCCGATCCGAACTCGCTGAGCACTTCGACCGGATCTGCGCAGAACTCTTCGACCAGCAGTCGATGCTTGACGAGATGAGCCAGCAGTCCCTTGCCTGGCTGGAAGTCAATGAGCGTCCTGATGGCATGTGGGACTTGGACGGCCGCCTCACCGGTGACACCGGGAAGCTCCTGAGCAACGCACTCCGGACCGCGGTTCCCCCGCCCCGCCAGGACCAGGCTGATGACGACGGCCTCCTCCCCCGGGTGTCCGGCCGGAACGCTGAGGCCCTGCACCAGATGGTGGCGGCCTACGGGACTTCTCCTGACGCCCCGCGGCGGCACGGCCACACGGCCACTCTGAACCTCCTGTGCGACATCGAGACCCTTCGCGGGGCTGCGACTGGCCGCCTCCCGATCCTCGACGGCCGCCCGGTCTCGGTCTCCAAGGCCCGCTTCCTCGCCTGCGAGGCCGGGATCCTCCCCTCGGTCTTCGACTTCAAGACCGGCGAAGCCCTCGAACTGGGCCGGGAGAAGCGACTCCCCAACACGGCCCTCCGCCACAAGCTGGAACTCGAACAACCGAATGGGTGCGCTTGGTCCGGTTGCCGGGCCCCGGTCAGCTGGACCGAGGCCCACCACATCACCCACTGGGCAGATGGTGGCAAAACGGACGCAGACAACCTGATCCTCCTTTGCCGATTCCACCACGGCCGCATACATACCGGCAAATGGGAAGTCACCAAGACGGGGCCCGGCAAGGCAAAGATCGTTCACCTCAATGGGGTCACGGATCAGGAATGGGAAGCAGATCCCTTCAAGGACTTGCCAAATGGTCATGATTCGGGCGAATGGTCGCCAGCCTATAAACGGGAGCTGACCGACATCGCACTCTGGTACGCCCAGAAGCAGATGCAGGCCGCCATTGTCAAAGCCCGAGAGCGATTCAAAGTCCCGCCCGGCTTACCCCGGCCCTCCCGGGGAGGGCGTCGCCTCCCCGACCCGGCCTTGCCCGGGTACCCCATCGGGCCCCATGGCCCAAGTCCCAGCCCCGCCCGCCCCTCCACCTCTTTGTCGCTGCCTCAAGACCTGCACCGGAATGGACTTGAAGGACTGTCGGATACCCGACTCTTTGCGGCGCTGGTCAGTTCGTCCGGAGCGCTTTCGGCTTCAATTCACGCCTGGCAACCTGGAGAGCGTGAGAAATCGGTAGTGGATTTCTCACCCCTTCGGTTCTCCCGCAATGAATTCCACGCAATCGGTGAAGTTGATTTCGTTAGTGCTCATGGGATAGTGGAAATCCACCAAGTACAGCGGTTTGTGGGAGGCATCGATGACCGAGGACCGGCAGGACGGGAACGGCCAGGATGAGGAGCAGCAGGGCGAGAGCCAGATCGATTGGTTCAAGCGCAAGATGATGCACAAGTACCGCACCATGCGGGGACTTACTCAGCAGATGGTCGCAGACGGCGTCTACAAGTCCAAGGACACGATCCGCGCCTACGAACGCCGACGGTCACCGATCCCGGCGAGCATCATCACCAATCTCATTGATGTGCTTGAGATCCCGGATGATGTGGCCGACTACCTGCGAATCATCGCGCCGCTCAAGGGAGACGAGCCGCCCATCGAGGCGGACGGGCGATTCAATGCGCTGTACCTGTCGCTCTGCGAGCAGTACATGGGCGAGATCTTCGAGTGGGCACCGACGCTGTTCCCCGCACTGGTCCAATCTCGCAGCTACTACGAACAGATCGTGGCCAAGGCAGACATCAACGACACCGCCGCGCGAAGGAAATCCGGTCTGGTTTTCAGGACGGAGCGGAAACAGGTCCTCGTTGAGCGCAAGGACAAGCCCACAGTCCAGTACCTCGTGGGCGAAGCCGCCTTCTTCTTCCTGAGCAAAGCACCACGCAAGCTCCAGGTCGAACAGCTCGACCTTCTGACCGCCTGCGCGGAAATCCCCGGTTGGGACATCCGAGTGCTGACTCGCCCGCACCTCAACCCGGTGAGTACCTTCAGCCTCTTTAAATCTGGAGACCCTGAGAAGTTCCCGGAAGCCGGACCGGAAGTCGTGTACACGGAACTCCCTCATTCGAGCTGGGTCTTCCAGGATGAGGATCGGTTCGCGGTTTACGATGGTTGGCGCAACACGATGTGGCCCTGGGCGACCGGATACAAGGAGTACCGCGATGCATACTGGCGTGACCGATTGGCGTAAGAGCACCCGTAGCGGCACCGGCAACGACAACAACTGCGTCGAGGTCCGGCGCTCCTGGCAGAAGAGCAGCTTCAGCGGTGGCGGCGGCAACGACAACAATTGCGTTGAAGTCAGCCCGTGTGCGGAGTCGGACGGGTTCCACCTCCGGGACTCGAAGCTCGACACCGAGTCCCCGGTGTTCGACCTGTCCCCCGCTGACTTCACCGCCCTCGCCAAGGCCCTCTGAACTATCAGGTTTCCGACATTAGCGACTTAAGTCCACTCCGGAGTCGCCAGAGCTGCCAGCATGAGTCGGCAACCCTGGCACTACTCACCAAAAGGTGGACAAATGCGAAGAGTTCTTGCAGCTTCGGCGATGGCACTCATGATCGGCGCAGGATGGGCAGCCCCCGCGATGGCCGAGCAGCAGCCCGAGACCGACCGGATCGCGCCGGACACCGCATCGGAAAGCGTCTCGTGCGCGGTGAAGTTCATGAACGACACCAAGGTCCGCGAGATCCCCTACGCCGACTCCGCAGTCCTCGGAGTGATCCCGGCCGACACCTGGGCGGACGGCGCCTGGTGCATCCCGCTCACCACAGGCGGCAAGCACACCACCTGCGCGCAGTACTCCAACATCTGGGTGGCCGTCGACGTCGATGACACCTGGGGCTTCGCCCACGTCGGCTGCATGAACGACTACTACCTGCACTAACCGCAGACGCAGAACGGCCGGGTGGAAGACCACCCGGCCGTTTCCGCATCTCAGATCAAGGCGCGCAAGGCGTTCACCGCAGGATCGTCGGAGTCGTCGCTCAACTCCCCCACGAAGACCATGCGAGCCGCAGCCCCAGCGACCAGGAGACCCCGAACCTCCCGCCAAGCAGCCAGGTTCGGGTGCTCGTAGGCCGTGCAGACCTCTGCGGGAGCCAGCAGCCGAATGGCAAGATCCAGCAGCTCAAGGTCCACCGCGTACGAGGCCGACCCGCCCCCGTGCCCCAGGACAGTCGACATGACAACGGCCGGAAGCGGATGCACGCCGGCGTTGACCCGCGGGAACTCGAAACCGTCCGCCCCCTCCACCGCAAGGGCGTACGCCGCAGGCAGCGTCCAGCCCGGGATGCGGGCGATCATGGCCGCTCGGGCAGTGGCGATGGCTTCGGGAGTCGGCCACTCGGGGCCGAGCTCGGCCAGCAGCGCTTCAACGGTCGCAAGGGAATCGCTCATGCCGGAAGTCTCCCAGCCACGCCGCTCCCCCGGCAAACGAGAAAGGCCGCCCCACCAGCAGGTGGGACGGCCAGTCGATCGGCAGCGATTAAACGAGCTGCTTCTTCTTCGCGTAGTGGCACGCCGCGCGGGTCAGGCCGTCGTGGTCGGACCGCAGGAGCGGCTCGACGTCGATGCACTTGGCCTGCTGGTCCTCGGACAGCGTCTTGAACAGCGGGCAGCGCGTGCGGAACCGGCAGCCCGAAGGCGGGTTCGACGGGCTGGGCACGTCGCCCTGGAGGACGATCCGCTCGCGGGTCCGCTCCTTGCGCGGGTCCGGGAGCGGGATCGCGGACATGAGGGCCTGGGTGTACGGGTGGGCCGGACCGGCGAAGAGCTGGTCGGTGGTCCCCTCCTCGACGATCTTGCCCAGGTACATGACCGCGACCTTGTCCGCGATGTGCCGCACCACCGACAGGTCGTGCGACACGAACAAGTACGACAGCCCCAGCTCGTCCTGAAGGTCCTCAAGCAGGTTGATGACACCCGCCTGAATGGAGACGTCCAGGGCCGACACCGGCTCGTCCAGCATGAGCACGCGCGGCTGGAGCGCCAGGGCCCGGGCGATGCCGATGCGCTGGCGCTGGCCGCCCGAGAACTCGTGCGGGTACCGGTTGCGGTGCTCGGGGTTCAGGCCGACGATCTCGATCAGGCTGTTGACCCGGTCGCGGCCGCCGTTCTTGAACAGGCCGTGCACGCGCAGCGGCTCGGCGATGATCTCGAAGACCGTCATGCGCGGGTCGAGCGAGGCCATCGGGTCCTGGAAGACCAGCTGGATGTCGCGGCGCATCGGGCGCATCTGGGCGCGCGAGAGCTTCGTCAGGTCCTTGCCCTCGTAGAGGACCTGGCCCGAGGTCGGCTCGATGAGGTTCATCATCAGCCGCGCCGTGGTGGACTTGCCGCAGCCGGACTCGCCGACCAGGGCGAGGGTCTCGTTCGCGCCGATCTCCAGGTTCACCCCGGAGACGGCGTGGACCGCGCCCACCTTGCGCCGCAGGATCCCCTTGGAGCGCACGGGGAACTCCTTGACCAGGTCCTTCCCGGCGATGACCGGGTTGGCCGCGGTCTGCGGAGTGTCGAGCATGGCGTTCACTTGTCCTCCTCGTCGGCGGCCGCGGCGCCTTCGGCGTCCATGGCTTCCACCTCGGCCTCGACGGACAGGTCCGTGGCGACGGGCGCGAACACGTCGTCGGGGGCCTTGCCTTCGAGCTGGTCCGAGAAGTGGCAGGCGGCCACGTGGCCGGAGCCGTTGATGGGCAGCAGGTCGGGTTCGACCTCCGCGCAGATGTCCTGGTGCATGGGGCAGCGGGCCCGGAACGGGCAGCCCGGCGCCAGGTTGAGCATCGACGGCGGGGTCCCGTGGATGGGCGTGAGTCGCTGGTCGCGGCTCTCGTCCATGCGCGGGAGCGAGCCGATGAGGCCCAGCGTGTACGGCATGCGCGGCTGGTAGAAGATCTCGTCGACCGAGCCGTGCTCGACGGGGCGCCCGGCGTACATGACCAGGACCTCGTCGGTGTGCCCGGCGATGACGCCCAGGTCGTGCGTGATCAGGATGAGGGCCGCGTTGACCTCTTCGCGGGCCTTCTCCAGGGCTTCGAGGACCTGCGCCTGGACGGTCACGTCGAGGGCCGTGGTGGGCTCGTCGGCGATGATGACGTCCGGGTTGTTCGCCATCGCGATGGCGATGACGACGCGCTGGCGCATGCCGCCCGACAGCTCGTGCGGGTAGGCGTCGACCCGCTGCTGCGGGTTCGGGATGCCGACCGAGTCGAGCAGGTCGATGCAGCGGGCCCGGGCCTCGGACTTGGAGATGTCCGAGTAGTGGGTCCGGATCGCCTCGGCGAGCTGGTAGCCCACCGTGTAGACCGGGTTGAGGCTGGTCAGCGGGTCCTGGAAGATCATGGAGATCTTCTTGCCGCGGATGCGGGACAGTTCGGCGTCGCCGAGGCCGAGGAGCTCCTCGCCTTCGAGCTTCGCCGAGCCGGTGATCTGGGCGGTCTTGGGCAGCAGGCCCATGATCGCCATGGAGGTCACCGACTTGCCCGAGCCCGACTCGCCCACGATGCCGAGGCTCTGGCCGCGGCGCAGCTCGTAGGAGACGCCGCGGACGGCGTTGACGAGGCCGTCGTCGGTCGGGAAGCCGACCGCGAGGTCCTTCACCGCCAGGACGGTGTCGCCCTTGGTGCCCGTGGCGCGCTTGTCGCTGGTGGAGACCGAGATGTTCGCCATGCCTATCGCCTCACCATCGTCTGTCGCGGGTCCATCGCGTCGCGCATGCCGTCGCCGATGAAGTTGATGGTCAGCGCGATCAGGATGATCATGACACCCGGGATGTAGAACAGGTACCAGTGCTCGTTGAAAGCCGACGCGCCCGCCGCGTCGATGAGCAGGCCCAGCGACGTGTCGGGGCTCTGGATGCCCAGGCCGAGGAACGACAGGGTCGTCTCGGACAGGATGGCGAAGGCGATCTGGAGCGTCGCGGACACGATGATGACGCTCATCGTGTTCGGGATCAGGTGCTTGGTGATGATGTGCCAGTCGGAGCCGCCCGCCGAGCGGGCCGCCTCGATGAACTCCTTCTCGCGCAGCGACAGGACCTCGGCGCGCACGGCGCGCGCGATGGAGGTCCAGCCGAACACGGCGAGGATGATGGCCATGTGGTACCAGCGCACGGAGGTGTCGATGGCCCCGGCGAGCGCGCCCGTGATGACCAGGAACGGGATCACGAACATGATGTCGAGGAAGCGCATGAGCACCGAGTCGACCCAGCCGCGGTAGAACCCGGCGACGGCGCCGTAGAGCGCGCCGATGACCGTGGAGCCGATCGCGACGACGAGGGCGACGTTCAGGGACTGCTTCGTCGCCTGCATCATCGCGCCGAGCATGTCGCGGCCGGCCTTGTCGGTGCCGAACGGGTGGGCGAGGCTCGGGGCGGCCCACGA
The DNA here is from genome assembly GCF_037034145.1 of Glycomyces sp. MUSA5-2. Taxonomy (NCBI): domain Bacteria; kingdom Bacillati; phylum Actinomycetota; class Actinomycetes; order Glycomycetales; family Glycomycetaceae; genus Glycomyces; species Glycomyces sp. MUSA5-2. Next base: position 300,454 of record NZ_JBAGKG010000006.1, on the reverse strand, counting down.
GGGGATCTCCGAGTGGATCTTGTAGTCCCACTTCCACAGGAAGGGCCCGACGTACGCGAACAGGACGACCACCACGAAGATCACGAGGCTGACGACCGCGGCGCGGTGGCGGAAGAAGCGGCGGAACACCAGCTCCCACTGGCCGCGCTCCTTGCTGGTGATGGCCTCGGCGTCGAGGCGCGGGGCAGCGGTGTTACTCATAGCGGATCCTCGGGTCGAGCACGCCGTACAGGATGTCGGAGATCAGGACGCCGATCAGGACGACGACGCCGGAGATGAGCACGTAGGCCATGACGGCGAAGGTGTCGCCCGCGTTGATCGCGTCGAGCGAGTACACGCCCAGGCCCCTCCAGCCGAAGATGGACTCGGTGACCATCGCGCCACCCATGGCGCCGGACAGGGCCAGGGGCGCGAAGGTCGCGACCGGGATGAGGGCGGTCCGCAGGGCGTGGCGCCGCATGACGGTGCCGTTGCGGACGCCCTTGGCCCGGGCGAGGCGCACGTAGTCGGAGTTCATGACTTCGAGCATGCTGGCGCGCTGGTAGCGGGAGATGGCCGCGTAGCCGCCGAGCATGAGCACCAGGGTGGGCACGATCAGGTAGGGCAGGGAGTCGACGAAGACCTCCCAGCCGTTGCCCTGGAAGCCGGTGGTGCCGGAGCCGTAGGTCTGGAAGACCGTGGAGCCCAGGATCTTGTTGAGCTGGACGGCGCCCTCCTTGAAGAGGGAGCCGAGCCAGAAGATGGGCATGGCGAGGAACAGGAAGCCGAGGAACGTCAGCGTGTAGTCCGTCCTCGAATACTGTTTGACGGCGCTGACGACACCCGCGAGAATGGCTATGCCGATCGACGCGATGGTGGCGAACAGGACCAGCCGGAGCGTGATCCAGAACCTGCTGGAGATCTCAGTGCCGATGTCCATGGCCGAACCCTCGATGGAGGGGCCCCACTTGCCCTGGAGCAGGCCGATGTCGTCGTTGGTGTCGCCCAGCCCGGTGAGCCAGATCCAGTACCGCTCGGGGACCGAGCGGTCGTAGTACCAGGACGCTTCGAGGGCGTCGATGGTGCTCTGGGGGACCGGTTCGCCGGTGGACTGCTCGATCTCGAAGACCCTGTCCTGTACCGGGTCGTTCGACAAGTCGACCAGGGCGAAACACAGGATAGTGGCCCCCAGCAGCACCGGGATCATCATCAGGGTGCGCCGGATTATGAATACAACCATAATGCCTCGTTAACGGTTTCTCTACTGTGGCCCGGTCCGCCTGCCGACCGGTCCCGCCGCGCTGCCGCGCGGCTCCTCATTGGGCTCACTGACTCCCCATTCTGCGGCCTCAAAGCTCCGGCCTCACCAGCGAGCGGGTTCTCGCCCGGAATGGGCGACTCGAAGGTAAAAACTACTCAGTGTCTGCCACACCCCATTCTGCGATGTTGTAGGCCGCTCGTTGCTGGGAAGCCCAATTGTCCCGGACGTTGACCAAGTTATCGGAGACCATCACCGCCACCGGTGAGTCCACGATCGGGAGGACGTAGGCGTCCTCGATGACGCGCTTGACGGCCTCGTTGGCGCGCGCGGCGGCGTCGTCCATGTCCAGGGTGCCGTTGATCTCCTCGATGAGGGCGTCCAGCTCCGGGTCGTTCAGGTTGCCGAAGTTCGAACCCGACGCGGAGGACCAGTACTGGGACGCGGAGCCCACGAACAGCGGGTCCGAGCTCCAGCCGAAGTTGATCATGTCGAAGTCGCTCTCGGCGAGGACGGTGCCCAGGTCCTCGTCGGGGATCGGCTTGAGCTCGACGTCGATGCCGAGGTCGGCGAGGGTCGCCTGGGTGAGCTCGCCGGTGATCTTGCGCGACTCGCGGGACTCGATGTAGCGGAAGTTCAGCTTCACTTCCTCGCCGTCCGGGGTGAGGAGGGCGCCGTCGGTGCTCCACTCGTACCCGGCGTCCACGAGGGTGTCGCGGGCCATCTCGATGTCGCCCGCGCCCTGGCCGGTGGAGGTCAGGTAGTCGGTGAAGTACTCCGAGCCGTTGCGGAAGAGGTGGTTGTTCTTCCGCTCGATGTCGGACTGCACGAACGCGTAGGTGCGGGAGATGATGCTCTCCAGGTCGATGGCCTGGAACACCGCGGTGCGCAGCTTGACGTCGGAGAGGAACTCGTTGTTGGTGTTCAGGTCGATGTGCTCCCACGAGGGGCCGCCCGCGACCGAGTAGGAGAGGCCGTCAGCGCTCTCCAGCTGGGTGATCGCCTCGGCGTTGACCGAGAAGGGGGAGGCGCCGTCGATCTCGCCGTTGCGCAGGGCGGTGACGATGTTGTCGAGGCCCTCGATGACCTGGAAGGTGAGCTTGTCGAGGGTGACCTCGGTGTCGCCGGCCCAGTCGGGGTTCGGCTCGTAGATCACGTACTCGCCCATGGCCGCCGAGGCGACCTTGTAGGGGCCGGTGGTCCAGGTGGGGGTCGTCTCGGAGAAGTACAGCTCGGCCGCGGCCATGGCGGCCGGGTCGTTCTTCCAGTCGAAGCCCTGCTCCTCGGCGATGTGGGCGGGCTCGGAGAGCACTTCCTCGTACTTCCACTCCGCGGAGTGGTACGAGTCGACGTAGGTGACGGTGACGGTGTTCCCGTCGCCCTCGATGCCGGCGACCTGGGAGCCGTAGGTGGTGGTCGCGGGGGTGCACTCGGCGCACAGGTCGTTGTTGCCGGACCTGGCGTACCAGTGGTAGATGAAGTCGTCGACGGTGATGTCGGTGCCGTCGCCCCAGTTCGCGCCCTCTTTGAGGGTGTACTCGACGGTCACGGGGCTCTCGCTCACGAGCTTCGGCTCGGAGGCGAACAGGCCCTCGTTGACGATGAAGTTGTTGTCCTGGTCCCACTGGCCGGTGTACGGCCACATGCCCGCGAGGGCGATGCTCACGTACGCGTTGTTGCCGTCGGCCGTGTTCTGGTTCCAGCTGCTCCATCCGGCGTCGATGGCCCACGTGATCTCGCCGCCGTCCGCGCGCTCGCCGGCGTTGCATCCGGCGGCATCGGTGATGCAGTCGTCCAGGCTGGACGAGCTCGCGTTCCCCTGGCCGCAGCCCGCAAGGGCCAGGGTGGTGCAGGCGAAGGCGGCGACGGCCGCCATGTGGTGTCGCTTCATGGTTCCTCTCGTGGGTTTGCGCCGCCGGACCGGTCGGCGGGGAGGGCACCGTGGTGGGGGCGGTGTGCCTGCCTGGCCGATTCGCCGCCGGGGGCCGCGGGAGGGCTCCGTGTGACGGCGGTCGGGTGACGCGAGGTACAGCCTTCCACGGGAATCGCAGGTTTCGGACAGCCGAACCAGAGATGAGCTTCGTTCGTTACAGTCCCGTGATGTTCATTCCCAGAATGGCTGCGAAAGGTGGGATTTTCACAGTCCACCAGGGGAAACCCGTCGCGACAGTGAGACCGGGCCGGGGTCCGGGCGGGCCGTCCGCGGCGGTGCGTCATCGCCTCGCCACCGGATCGGAACCCGCTCAGAAACCATTCGAGCGGCGGAGCCCCGGAAAGGGGCTCCGCCGCTCGGGCTCAGCGAGCCCTGACTACTTCAGCTTCCACTCGCGGATGTTGAAGAGCGGTCCGGCCTGGGTGTAGCCGTTGACGACCGGGCCCTCCAGGACCTGCGGGTTGTTGAAGAACGCCTGCGGCTCGTCGAAGATCGGCAGGGTGTAGGCGTCCGGGACGACCAGCGCGTCGACCGCGTTGGCGGCCTCGGCGGCGGCGTCGATGTCGAACGTCGCGCGGACCTGCGCGATGAGCGCGTCGGCCTCCGGGTTGTTGTACTTGCCGTAGTTCGAGCCGGAGTCCGACTGGAAGTACTGCGACGGGGCGACGGTGAACGCGGCCGAGCCGGACCAGCCGAAGATGATCAGGTCGAAGTCGCCCTCGGCGAGGACGTTGCCGAGCTCGCCGTCCGGGATCGCGACGAGTTCGAGCGCGATGCCGATGGAGGCGAGGGAGGCCTGGGCCAGCTCGGCGGCGAGCTTGCGGACCGGGTCCGACTCCGCGTAGCGGATGCGGAAGGTCACGGCCTTGCCGTCGGGCGTGGTGAGGGTGCCGCCCTCTTCGGCGCCGGTGTAGCCGGCGGTGGTGAGGATCTCGGCGGCCTTGGTGACGTCGCCGGAGCCCTGGCCCGTCGGGCCGATGTGGTCGACGAAGTACTCGTTGTCGTTGGAGAAGAAGTGGTTCAGCTTCTGCTGGACGCCGCTCTCCGGGTAGTTCTTCGCCGAGATGTCCGGGATGTTGATCGCGGTGAAGACGGCCTGGCGCAGCGGGACGTCCTTGAGGAACTCGTTCTGCGTGTTGGCGTCGAAGTGCAGCCACACCGAGCCGGCGTAGGTCTCGATCTGCATGTTCGGGTCCTCGGCGAGCTTGGCGTTCTCCTCCTCGGAGAACTCGCTCGGCCAGGCGCCGTCGATGGTGCCCTGGCGCATCTCGGTGACGATGTTGGCGGTGCCCTCGACGACCTTGAGCGTGAGCTTCTCGATGGTGGGCTTGATGGAGCCCTGGTAGTTCTCGTTGATCTCGTACACGATGTACTCGCCGAGCTTGGCGTCGACGACCTTGAACGGGCCGGTGCCGAGGACGCCCTGGCCGTCGGCGGTCGGGGCGGTGGTCTCGAAGTACTGGATCGCGTCGCCCATGACCTCGGGGTCGGTCTGCCAGTCGGCGAAGCCGTTGGCCTCGGCGATGTGGGAGGGCAGGTAGATCGTGGAGGCGTAGAGCCACTCGGGGTCGGAGTAGCCCTCGACGTAGGTGACGACGATCGAGCCGTCCTCGGCCTGCTCGATGGAGGCGACCTGGGAGCCCCAGTCGACGGACGCGGGGAGGGCCTTCTCCTGGTTGGCGTGCTCGGCCTTGCCGGACATCGAGTACCACTGGAAGATGAAGTCCTCGACGCGGACCGGGTTGCCGTCGGACCACTGGGCGTTCTCGTTGAGCACGTACTTGATGGTCATCGGGGACTCGGAGACCAGCTCGGGCTCGGAGGCGAAGATCGCGTCGTCGTAGACGAACTTGGCGTTCGGGTCGAAGTCGCCGGAACCGGCGGCCATCGGCACCATGGCCTGGTGTCCGTAGGAGTTGTTGCCGGCCTGCGTGTTCTCGTTCCAGGAGGCCCAGGCGGAGGAGATCGCCCAGACGACCTCAGTCTTGCCGGAACCGCCGCCGTCGCCGTCGTTGCCGCCGCAGGCAGCGAGCGTGAGGGCGGCGCCGCCGCCGAGGGACAGGCCGCCGAGAGCTCTACGAGTAAGAGCCATTTGTGTTTCTCCTCCAGATATCGATGCCGAGGGGCCTCCGGTCGGCCGCGAAAGCGCCGATGCCTCGCGTCCGGACGAAACGGGTTGGGGGAAGGCGTGCGTCCCTCGGCGGTGTTGTGACAAACACTGGCACAGACGTGAGCGGATTGACACGGCGGAGGGCCCAACTGGAGTTTATTCGTGATGCATTCGTGACTTTGCGCCCTGGAGCGTGTGGTCTGAATGGACCGTGGGGCCGATGTGGCATCGGCCCCACGGGGGAATTCAGTGAATTATCGGGATGCAGTATCGCGAATCGGCGCGTGGATTCCACGCGCCGTTCGACCGGTCGTTACGGCTTGCTCCACTCGCGGAGGTTCCACGCCATGGCGGCCTGGCTGTTCGGGTTCACCGGCTCGGGGAGGTCGACGAGCTTCGAGTTCCAGATGACCGACAGCGGGCTGGAGTACAGCGGCAGGGTGTACGCCTGCGCGACCGCCTGGGCGCTGATCTGGTTCGCGAATTCGGCCGCCTCGGCGAGGTCGAACGTGCCGCGGACCTTCGGGAGCAGCTCGTTGATGACCGGGTCGTCGTAGCCGCCGTAGTTGGAGGCCGAGTCCGTCGAGAAGTACTGGTTCGGGCTGCCCGTGAACGCCGGGGAGCCGACCCACGAGAACACGATCATGTCGAAGTCCGCGGAGGCGAGCGTCGCCGAGAAGTCCTCGTCGCCGAAGCCCTTGAGCTCGACGTCGATGCCGAGCGGCTCCAGCTGGGCCTGGATGATCTCGCCGGTGAGCTTGCGGATCTCGTTCGAGGTGGCGAAGCGGAAGTTGAAGACGACCTGCTCGCCGTCCTTCTCCAGCTTGCCGTCGGCGTTCCAGGTGTACCCGGCCGCGGTGAGGATCGCCTTGGCCCCGTCGAGGTCGCCGAGGCCGTAGTTCGCCGGGGTCAGGTAGTCCTCGTAGTAGGAGCTCTCCTCGGTGAAGAAGTGGTTGCCGAGCCACGGGACCTCGGTGCCGGGGAACGCCCGCTCCTTGATCTCGTTGATGTCGATGGTCGTGAAGACGGCCTTGCGGAGCTCGACGTCCTTGAGGAAGCCGTTGCGCACGTTGATGTCGAAGTGCGACCAGGTCGCGCCCGCGTACGTCTCGTACTTCCACTCCTCGGGGTTCTCGTCGAGCTCCTGGAGGATCTCCAGCGAGAAGTCGTTCGGCCAGCAGCCCGCGATGGTGCCCTGGCGCAGCTCGGTCACCTCGGCCTCGATGCCCGTCACCGGCTTCATCGTGAGCTTGGTGAACTTGGCCTTCTTCGAGCCCTGGTAGTTCTCGTTGGGCTCGTAGACGATGTACTCGCCCAGCTTGGAGTCCACGGGCTTGTACGGGCCGGAGCCGACCGTCGCGAGGTTCTCGTTGAACCAGGTGATCGCGTCGCCCATGACCTCGGGGTCGGTCGCCCAGTTCGCGAAGCCGCCCTCTTCCTCGGCGTAGTGGCTGGGCAGGTAGACGCCGCCGGTGAAGGTCCACTCCGGGTCGACGTTGCCTTCGGTGAACGTGAAGACGATGACGCCGGGTTCGGTCTCCTCGATCGAGGCGACCGTGGCGCCCCAGGCGGTGGAGGCCGGGAGGGCCTTCTCCTGGTTGGCGTGCTCGGGGTTGCCCGACAGCGAGTACCACTGGAAGATGAAGTCCTCCAGGCGGATCGGCTTGCCGTCCGACCACTGGGCGCCCTCCTTGAGGGTCACCTGGATCTGCATCGGGGCCTCGCTGATGAGCTGCGGCTCGCCCTCGAAGATGGCGTCGTCGTAGAAGACGTTGCCCTCGGGGTCGAAGTCGTAGCCGATGGCGCCCATCGGGTTCTGCGGGGCCATGGCGATGTGCCCGGCGATGTTGTTGCCGGTGCTGGTGTTCTCGTTCCAGGCTTCCCACGGGTACGCGATCGCCCAGACCAGCTCGCCGCTGGGCTCGCCGCCGTCCTCTTCGTTGCCGCCGCAGGCCGCCAGCATGAGCGCAGACGACCCGCCGATGGTCAGTCCGCCGAGTGCTCTACGGGTAAGAGCCATTGCTGTGTCTCCTCCATTGGGTGTGTCGACCGAGGGATCGCCCGTTCGCGGACCGCGGGGATGCGGCGTCGGTGCCGCGCGCGGGCGCAGAGGGGGCGGACGGCCGCCTCGGCAGTACTGGGTCACAGGCTTCCACGGAGCCGGGACGAATGGAATGTCTCGGTACGGATTTGGCGGATCATTGTTACCCGACCGATACGCGGAAGGGGCGGTCCGAGCGGACCGCCCCTTCCGACTGCGCCTGCTGTTAGGCGGGCTTCCAGTTCTGGACGTCCCACAGCGGGCCGGACTGGCTGTTGCCGTTCGCGGTGACCCCGCCGAGGTTGTTCTGGTTGTAGATCGTCGACTGCGGCTCGTCGAACAGCGGCAGCGTGAACGCCGCGGGCATGACCATGGCGTCGACGTCGTTGGCGAACCCGGCGGCCTCGTCGAGCGAGGTCGTCGAGGTGACCTTGGCGATGGCCTCGTCGAGCCCGTCGAGCGAGTAGCCGCCGAAGTTCGAGCCCGACGTGGAGCCGAAGTACTGGTACGGCGCGGTCGTGAACGCGGGCGTGCCCGACCAGCCGTAGACGATGAGGTCGAAGTCCGCTTCGGACAGGACCGGGCCGAGCTGGCCGTCCGGGATCGCCGTGAGCGTCACGTCGACGCCGATCGCGGCGAGCCGGGACTGGACGACCTCGCCGATGAGCGTGCGGGTCGGGTCCCCGTCGCCGTAGCGGAAGACCAGCGTGACCGGGTCGCCGTCGGGCGTGGTGAGCGTGTCGCCGGTGGTGTATCCGGCCGCCTCCAGCGCGGCGTTGGCGGCGTCGGCGTCGCCCGAGCCCTGCTGCGGGTCGGTCGGGGTGAGGTTGTCCTGGAAGTACTGGCTGGTCTGGCTGAAGAAGTGGTTCTGCCGCAGCGCCACCTCGGTGTCGGGGTAGGCGCGGTCGATGAGCTCCTGGTTGTCGATGGCGGTGAACACGGCCTGGCGCAGCACCTCGTCGGCCAGGAACTGGTTCTTGGTGTTCGTGTCGATGTGGAGCCAGACGTTGCCCTCGTAGACCTCGGTCTTGATCGCGTCGTCGCCGTCGAGCTTGTCGAGCTCCTCCTGGCTGAACTCGCTGGGCCAGGAGCCGTCGATCTCGCCGTTGCGCAGGGCGGTGACGATCGCGTCGGTGCCCTCGACGACCCTGAGGGTGAGCTTGTCGAGGCCGGGGTCGACGCTGCCCTGGTAGTTCTCGTTGGGCTCGTAGATGACGTACTCGCCGACCTTCGCGTCGGTGGGCTTGTAGGGCCCGGCCGACCAGGTGGGCGCGGTGGTGGAGAGCCAGTCGGCGCTGTTGCCCATGACGGCCGGGTCGCTCTGCCAGTCGGCGAAGCCGTTGTCCTCGATGACGTGGCTGGGCTGGAGGTTCGGGTAGGCGAACTGCCATTCGGGGTTGAGGTAGCCGTCGATGTAGGTGACGGTGACGACGCCGTCGGCCTCGGCGACGGAGGCGACGTTGGCGCCCCAGTCGGTGGTGGCGGGCGCGCACTGCTCCTGGTTGCAGTAGTCGGCGTTGCCCGACATCTGGTACCAGACGTAGATGAAGTCCTCGGCGCGGATCGGCTTGCCGTCGGACCACTGGGCGTTCTCGTTGAGGGTGTACTCCACGGTGAGCGGGGCCTCGGAGGTCAGCTCGGGCGCCTTGGAGAGGACCGCGTCGTTGAACACGAAGTCGCCGTCCGGGTTGAAGTCGCCCAGGGACGCGGCCAGCGGGGTGAGCACCTGGTTGAGGTAGCTGTTGTTGCCTTCGCTGGTGTTCGGGTTCCACGAGTCCCAGCCCGAGCTGATCGCCCAGGTGACGTCGCTGTCGCCGCCGCTCGACGAGCCGCCGCCGCAGGCGCCGAGCGCCCCCGCCGCGAGCGCCGCCGCACCGGCGACCGCCAGCGCGGTTGCCCTTGCAGGTCGCATATGACCACTCCCCCTGTTGCTCCCTTGTGGGCCGCGCCGAGGGGCGCGACTGGAACATCGTTACACCTGGGAGGTCCGTTTTCGGGGAGTTTCCGGCAAAGAACAGGGCCGGAGTCGCGGACTCCGGCCCTGTTGCGCGTGAACATTATTCGGCTCTGACGCCCCATTCGGCGACGTTGTACAGGGCGCGCTGCTGGGAGGCCCAGTTGTCGCGGACGTTGACGAGTTCGGGGGTGGCGATGATGGCGACGGGGGTGTTCACCAGGGGCAGCTGGTAGGCGTCCTGGACGACGCGCTCGGCGATCTGGTTGCCGATCTCGGCGGCCTCGGCGGGGTCGGGTTCGAGGGCGAGGGCGTCGATGAGGGCGTCGAGTTCGGGGTCGTCGAGGCGGCCGTAGTTGGTGGGCGCGTCGGAGGCCCAGAACTGGCGGGCGGAGTTGACGATGACGGGCTGGGAGGTCCAGCCGAAGGCGACCATGTCGAAGTTCGACTGGTCGAGCGTCGGCCCGAGGTCGGCGGCGGGGAAGGGCTTGAGCTCGACGTCGATGCCGATGTCGGCGAGGTTGAAGGCGACGAGGTCGGCCATGGTCTGGCGGTCGTCGGAGCCGTCGGCGTACCGGTAGTTGAAGGTGACCTGCTCGCCCTCGGGGTCGAGGAGCTTGCCGTCGGCGTTCCAGGAGTAGTCGGCGTCGAGGAGGGCGTCGCGGGCCTGCTCGGTGTCGCCGGCGCCCTGGCCGGTGGCGGTGAGGTGGTCCTGGAAGTTGGCGGAGTCGTTGCGGTAGAGGTGGTTGAGTTTGCGGGCGGCGTCGGACTGGACGTTGGCGTAGGTGCGGGCGATGATCTCTTCGACGTCGATGGCCTGGAAGACGGCGGTGCGCAGGACGGGGTCGGAGAGGAACTCGTTGTTGACGTTGATGTCGATGTGGTGCCAGAGGGGGCCGCGGTCGACGTTGAAGTTGATGCCGTCCTCGCTGACGAGCTGGACGACGTTCTCGGCGCTGATGTTGCCGGGGCTGGAGCCGTCGACGGTGCCTTGGCGGATCTCGGTGATGATCGATTCGAGGGAGTCGAAGGACTTGAGGGTGAGCTTGTCGAGGGTGACCTCGGTGGAGCCGGCCCAGTCCTCGTTGGGGGTGAAGATCGCGTAGTCGCCGGTGGCGGCGTCGTCGATCTTGAAGGGGCCGGCCGACCAGGTGGGGACCGTCTGGGAGAAGTAGGTCTCGGCGGCGGCCATGTCGGCGGGGTCGTGCTTCCAGTCGAGGCCCTGCTCGTCGGCGATGTGGGCGGGGTTGGAGAGGACGGGCTCGTACTTCCATTCGGAGGAGGCGTACTCGTCGTTGTAGGTGATGACGATCTTGTCGGCGGTGGCGCCCTCTTCGATGGAGACGACGTCGGCGGCGGTGGCCGCGGCGGGGGTGCAGTCCTTGCAGAGGTCGCCGTTGCCGGAGCGGGCGTACCAGGTGTAGGTGAAGTCGTCGAGGCCGATGGGGTTGCCGTCGCCCCAGTTGGCGTCGGGGTTGAGGGTGTACTCGACCTGCATGGGGGTCTGGTTGATGAGTTCGGGCTCGCCGGCGAATATGGCGTCGTTGACGACGAAGTCGGCGTTCTGGTCGAACTGGCCGACGGCGGGCCAGTAGGGGGCGGTGACCTGGAGGGTGTAGACGGTGTACTCGGCGGAAAGGTTGGGGTTCCATCCGGTCCAGGACCCGTCGATGCCCCAGGTGATCTCGCCGCCGTCGGCGCGTTCGCCGGAGTTGCAGGAGACGGGGTCGGTGGCGCAGTCCTCGAAGCCGGGGTCGCCGGCCGCCTGTCCTTGGCCGCAGGCGGTGGTGCCGCCCAGGATCATGACCAGGGCGGCGCCGATGCCGATGGCGCCGGTTGCGGGTCGTCGTGCTCGCAACATCGTTCTCCTCGTATTCCGGGCCGCGCGGGCATATCAGATTTCGCGGCGCTATGGGGAATATGAGCATGCAGTGCCACTGCGCCCCAAGTGTCCTCATTGACCGTCCAATGGGTACTCTTGAGGGACTTGGGGCGGGCATATCCGCAGGTTGAGGCGATTGTGGAGCGTATCCGTAAAGGACCCGTAGATTTCATCGCTTTCACCGACAATCCCGGCGTTCGCCTCGGCGTCAGCATATTGTGACCAAATCGGTATGAGCCCGGAGGCGGGCGCCACAGCCGACCCGGCCACCGCCCGTCACGAGGCCATCTGGGGCGGCAGGTCCCGGGCGTGGACCACGGTGAGGCGCGAGACGGCGCGGGTGAGCGCGACGTACAAGTGGCGCAGGCCGACGCCTTCGACGGTCGCTCCGCCGGTGGCCGGGGCTTCGACGATCTCGACGGGTTCGACGACCACCACGTGGTCGTATTCGAGGCCCTTCGCGAGGCTCGCGGCGACGAGCTCGACCCGCTCGGTCCCTTCGAGGACCGGCCGCAGCGCCTCGGCGCGCGCGTCGGCGGCGATGACCCCGACGAGGCCTTCCTCCTGGAGGGCTTTGGCGACCGCTTCGCGAACGCCCGCTTCGAGATCCGCAGTCCTGACGTGGTCGAGGGACCCGTCCGAGCGGATCGAGCGGGCGGGGGCGACGCCGACGCCGAGGTGCGGCAGGACCCGGTTGGCGAGCTCGATGATGACCGCGGGCACGCGGAACCCGGTGGTCAGCTCGGTGTGCTCGGCCTGGTCCTTCCCCAAGTGCCGCATCTGGTCCGTCCACGAGGACGCGGCCCACGGGGTGGTCCCCTGCGCGAGGTCGCCGAGGACGGTCACCGAGCCCTTCCCGGAGCGGCGGGCGATGGCCCTGCACTGCATCGGGGACAGGTCCTGGGCCTCGTCGATCACGATGTGCCCGAAGGACGCCGACGGGTCGCGCAGCTTCAGGTGCGACTCCACCTCGTCCGAGATGAGCAGGTCGGCGGCGCTGGGCTTGGCGAGCTTCCCGGTGAGCAGCGCGGCCTCGTCCTCGGTGAGGATGCCGCGGGTCGCGTCCGCGCGGAACGCCGCGTCCGTGTACAGCTTCTTCATGACGGTCTTGGCGTTGAGCCCCGGCCACACCGCGTCCATGAACTGCTGGACCGCGGCGGTCCGCTTGATCCTGGTGCCCCACTTGGCGTCCGGGGAGTGCCCGGAGCGGATCTCGGCCTGGCGGCGCACGCCCTGCACGATCGCGTCCTCCAGGGCCTTGCGCCCGGCCGTGTAGGTGCGGGTGTGCTTGCGGGCGTTCGCGAGCGCCTCCTCCAGGAACCGCAGGCCCAGGCGCCAGCGCCATCCGGCGTCGGCGATGAGGAGGCCCTCGTCGGCGGTCACGCCGCCGTCTGCGGCGGTGCCGATGTGGCCCCAGACGGCGCGCTCGCAGACCAGGGCGATGCGCTCGTCGTGCTTGACGAGCGCGGCCTCGTGCGTGTCGGTCCCGGTGGCAGTGTGGGCGCCGGTGAGCTGCTGGACGGTGACCTGCCAGACGGAGGTCTCGCCCAGGGTGGGGAGGACCCCGGCGATGTAGTTGAGGAAGCCCTCGTTGGGGCCGACGACGAGGACGCCGGACTTGTTGAGCTTGTCGGTGTAGTTGTAGAGCAGCCAGGCGGCGCGGTGGAGGCCGACGGCGGTCTTGCCGGTGCCGGGGGCGCCCTGGACGCACAGGTTCGTGGTGGCGTCGCGGCGGATGAGCTCGTCCTGCTCGGGCTGGATGGTGGCGACGATGTCGCGCATCGGGCCGGTGCGGGGGCGCTCGATCTCGGCGGTGAGGATGTCGGAGGCGACCTCTTCGCCGAAGACGAGGTTCTCGTCCTCGAAGCCGGTGAGGGTCCCGTTGTTGAAGCCGAAGCGGCGGCGCTTGGCGACGTCGCGGCGGTCGTGGGCGGAGGCGCGGTAGTACTGCTCGGAGAGGGGCGCGCGCCAGTCGAGGACGAGCGGGTCGCGGTTGCCGTCGAGGATGTGGCGGCGGCCGATGTGGAAGTCCTCGCCGTCGTCCATCCAGATGCGCCCGAAGAACAGGGCGATGCCGCGGTCGGTGAGGTCGGCGAGGCGGGGCACGGTGTAGTTGGCCATGGCCCAGCCGAAGAGGTGGTCGGAGCGGACGTCGCCGAGGCCGAGGTTCCGGGTGGACTCGTCGAAGTCCCCGGAGTAGATGTTGTGGATGCCCTCGGTGAGCTCGCGCATCGCGGCCATGGCGGCGCGGGCGCGCTCATGGTGGTCGATTTCTGCCTGGAGTTCGGTTTCTGACACAGGAGTCTCCCCGGTGGATTTGTCAGAGTTCACGGTTGCCTGAAAGGCGAACCGTCGACCCTACCCGGGGTTGACCTGGGACTGCAATCGATTTAGCGCACGCTGAGCGGCTTGACGTCGACGAGCCGCCCGTCGTCGCGGTGGAGGACCCAGCCGCCGCCGGGCGCGAGGTCGCCGTCCGGTTCCTGCGCGCGCTCGGCCAGGTCGTGGCCGTCGAGCGCGGCGGCGCCGACCAGGAGCGCGCACAGCACGGGGGCCTCGGCGCACACGACGGCGGTGCGGCGCGGGTCCGGGAGGGCCCGCAGGGCGCGGGCGGCCAGCCAGACGGCGGCGTGCGCGGGGCTGAGCGCGGGCGCGTCCCTCGCCAGGTCCGGGGAGGCGAGCGCCTGGAGGTCGAGGCGGCTCGCGAGCGGCGCGAGCGTGTCGGCGCAGGCGCGGCCGGGCCCCGACAGCAGGGTCGTCGGGTTGTACAGCTGGAGGAAGTCGGCGAGCGCCCAGGCGCGCCGCGACTGCGCGTCGGTGAGCCGGTCGCCGGGGTCGTCGGCGACGTGCCGGAGCAGGATGAGCGCCGAGAGCATCAGCGGCCTCGCGGGGCAGGGGGTCGTCGCATATCGACGATGCTTCATCCCTTGATGAACGGCAGTTGAACCCGCAGTTTGCGCAGAGGTGAACAGTCCGCAGCGGTGCGGCCTAATGCCCCTGAACGGCCGCTACCGCGGCACGTAGCGCAGGTCCTCGTACTCGTCGTGGCGCTGCATCCACCGGTCCACGAACGGGCAGGTCGGGTACGCTTTCGCGCCCTTCTCCCGCAGGTCGTCGAGCGCGAACCTGACGAGCCGATCGCCCCATCCCTGCCCGCGCAGGGACCGGTCGACCTCCGTGTGCGGCAGCACGATGAAGTCCTCGCCCTGCATGTACTCCAGGTACCCCAGCACCTCGCCGGCGTCGTTGCGCAGCTCGTACCGCTGCTCGCCCGCATTCTCCACAACCGAAAGATCCGCCATGCGGCAACCATATCCGGCCGGGCGGCTCCGAAGCCCGGCTAAACGGCGCTCGTCACTCTCACCCGGCCCGGGAGCGCCACGGAGGCGACCGCGCCTGCGAGGCAGATGAAGGCAGCGGCGGTGAAGACGTCGGCGTACTGGGCGGCGAGGGCGCGGTCGATCGCCTCCAGGTAGGCCTCCTGGCGGGAGAGGAAGACCGACTCGGAGATGCCGAACGGGAGGGGCGTGTCGAGGTCGGCCGTGGACTCCTGGAAGCGGTGGAGGCTCCAGGAGGTGAGGGCCGCGACGCCGATGAGCATCCCCATCATGCGGGCGACGACGGCGAGCGCGGCGGCCGTGCCGTGGCGGTCCTCCGGGACGACGCGCAGCGCCGCCGAGGACAGGGGCGCGACGGTGAGGCCGAGGGCGGCCCCGGCCAGGCCGAGGCCGAGGGCGATGTGCGGGACGGCGTCGGCGATCCACACGTACGCCAAAGCGGCCGTGGCGAACCCGGCGAGGGCCGGGACGCGCTCGCCGTAGCGGGACGCGAGCGCCCCGCCCGCGACCGCGCCGAGCGGCAGGCCGACGAGGAACCACATGAGCAGCAGCGCGCCGCCCGCGGAGTCCAGGCCCAGGAGCGTCTGGGCGAGCAGCTGCGTGTCGACGAGCGTGACCATGAGGACCGCGCCCGCGGCGGCGCTCGCGGCGAGCACGGCCGCGTAGGGGCGCCATTTGACGCCGTCGGGTTCGAGGAGCCGCACCGGAGAGCGGCGCTGCTGGAGGACGAACAGGGCGAGGACGACGGCCCCGCCGACGATCGCGACCGGGCCCCACGGCGGCAGCACCGCGTCCTCCGGTTCGGGGTTGTACAGGCCGATCGTGAACAGCCCCAAGGCGACCGCGAGGAGTGCGCCGCCGAGGAAGTCGATGCGGCCTTCTCGGCGCGCCGTGTCGCGCGGGAGCGCGAAGTGGACGGCCAGGGCCGCGAGGACCGCGAGGGGGACGTTGATCCAGAAGATCCCGCGCCAGCCGACGAGGGCCGCGATCCCGGCGCCCGCGAGCGGCCCCAGGACCGCGCCGAGCTCCTGCGCGGCGCCGATCCACCCGAGGACCACGGCGCGGCGCTCGGCCGCGAACAGGTCCGCGGCGAGGGCCATCGTCACCGGCAGGAGCGCCCCGCCCGCGAGGCCCTGGAGGGCCCGGCCCGCGACGAGCGGCGCGAGGTCGAGCGAGACGGCGGAGATGATCGAGCCGATCGCGAAGGCCGCCAGGCACACGTGGATGACGATGCGCCGCCCGAACCGGTCCGAGACCCGCCCCAGCAGCGGCATGCCCGCGATGTAGCCGAGGAGGTACCCGGTGACCAGGGGCGTGGCGCGCTCCAGGTGGTTCGCGGGGATGTCGAGGTCGCCGATCATGTCGACCAGGACGCTCACGAGGACGTACGCGTCGATCGAGCCGAGCAGGACGGCCGCGCCCGCGGCGGTCAGGGCCGGGCCGCGGCGGGGGGCCGGGAGGTCAGGGGACCGCAATGTCCACCGGCTCGTTGTAGTCGTCGAGCAGCAGCGTCACGGTCGCGTCCCCTTGGGCGAACTCGGCTTTCACGACTCGGAGGGTCTCCTCGTCGAACCACACCGTCGCCGTGTTCCACTCCCCCGCGGCGGGCAGGAACTCCGCGAACGCCGCCGGGTCGAACACCACCTCGTACCGGTACGTGTCGAACCCGCCGACCGCCTCGGTGTCCTCCGGGGTCGCCGTCTCGACCGCGTTCAGCAGCGCCGCGATCCCCGCGCCCGGGTCGAGCAGGACCGTCGGGTCGTACGGGAGCATCTCGTCCCCCACCGGGATCTCCTGGTAGCCGCCGGTGACGCCCTTGACGTAGGCGCTGTCCCCGACGATCGTGTAGTCCACTTCCAGGTCCATGCCGAGCGCGGTGATCGTGCCCGTGCCCTCGGCCTCGCCGTCGGCGGTGACGACCCCGTCGGCGCTCTTGACCGACAGGCCCTCGACCTCCCCGTCGACCGTCAGTTCGAAGTGGACGGACTCGACCTCGGCCATCACCTCCGACGCGCTGGGCAGCACCTCGTCCGCGGCGGGCACCTCGTCGGCGCCGTCCGAACAGGCCGCGAGGACAGTCAAAGCCACCAGAACACCGACGAGCTTGGGAGGAGCCGTTCTCATCGCCTCATCCTATGCCGTCCTGCTTCTCACGGCGATCGTGCGCATCGGCGAGATGACGTTGCAGCACACTGTGGCGAAACTGGTAGGAGGCTCCCACCTTGCGAAGGACTCCGCGGGCGCAGGCGTCATCCAGGAACGCCACGAGGTCCCTCGGCAAGAGCCCTTTCGCGGCAAAGTATGAGGTCGCCGCAACATATCCCCACCAGGAGGAGGTTTTGAGAAGGCTGAGCGACAGGACCAGTGCGACGACCATGCTCACGGGGGTGAGCCCGATCCCCAACGACAGCAATACCACCATAGTGATGCCAATGAGCACAAATCTCACCAAGAAGCCCCGGCGGTCCAACTGAAGCGATTCACGGGGGCCGGCGCTGACCGGAGTGTCAACGGATTTCACTTGGTCCACGATGATCGCAAGCACCGTTATCGGGAGGCAGAGATACAAGCCGGCTTTCAAACCGTCGGCGATCACTTCACTCCAGGAGACCTCTATGTCGAAGGCAAAGCCGAAGACGAGCACGAGAACGGGCCCACTGACAATGCCCACCAGGACCGCCTGGCCTAGAAGGCGCATCGTCCCGCGGAAGGAGGACATCGCCAATCGTCTAGGGACCGGGTAGAGATGTCGGATCCAATTCGATGGCAAGACGATGTATGCGATCAGGACTCCGAAGATGATGCTTGCCAAAGACCCGAGAACGGAGATCCTCGTCATGGCATCCGACGAAGTGACGACAACGATGTCCCATCCCATAGATGAGAGCAAGTAGGCGACGGATACAAGTGCAGCCGCTAGTCCCACCAGGGCCCGGAAGAGAAGCCGGGCACCTGCTGGAACTTCCTCGAGAAACTTCCACCATGACATAAGCTCAGCATTTCGACGCTCCATAATCGCTGCCAGCAGTTGAAGCCAGCGCTCGGGATCTCCCTTCCAGTACCTGTACACCGCCGGGACGAACATACCCAGAAGGTGGCTCCTGATCGCATGCTTGTCTGGGAATCGCAGCAGCTCTGAGGGGTCGGCATTAGTCATGGAGTAGCCGGTCAAGGCCAGACTCGACATGAGCGGGCTCGACAGTGCCTCAGCCAGACTGCTCTCAGGATCTTCCCTGAGCGCTGCTCGAACCCCACGCCACTCGGCAGCACTCTCAGCATCCAGAAACTCAATGATCATCGCTGCCTCGAGCGGCTTCAGTTCGATCACATCAGCCGCGCCGAGCGGCCCCTGTTTCCTCAACACCTTCCGCAGCGGTTCAATCTGGCTGGTGAGCACGAAAGGCTGATCCTCCCCGAACCAGCGTTCGATTTGAAATGCACCCTTTTCCCATTGCACGTCAGGAATTTCGTTGAATCCGTCGAGCACTGGGATGAGATGACCTTCCTCGACTAGCAGTTGCGAGTCCCTACGGCTGTAACCGAATTCCGTCCGAAGCTGCAAGGCAAGCCAGTCACGAATATCATGCTCCTCGGGTCGCCACGACCCGAGCATGAAGAGCGCCGGCACCCTGCCGCCCAGCTCGGCTGATCGATAACCCTGCAAATCACGAACCAGTTGCACCGCGAGAACCGACTTGCCAGAGTCCGATTCCCCAGTTACGACGAGCTGTCGATGCGTCGTTTCCAAATACTGGAGGGCAAGCGAACCTGGTGTTCCACCATCACGGGAACTAGGGGAACCAAGGGTTGTTGACCAACGAATCCTCAACGGACACCGAGACTTGTTGCCCAAGATCGACTCCCATCCTCGCCAGGTCTCAACGACCGCTCTTGAGAGCCGGGCCCTGATTTCTTCAACCTCCTCCTCGGTCAAACGATGCCGGCGACCCCATCCATGGTGCTGAGCGATGCGGGAGCTGAGAGCCGCGGCGATGCTGATCACTACGACCCATGCTGCCGTTTCCCCCGGTGAGGCACCGGCCATCTTCGCTGAGGCATACGCGCTCAGGCCCGCCAGTATCCCGATTGCACACATGCGAGTAGTAGAATCCATCGCCCCAAGATCCATCCCTTCCGAAAGGAGTAGGCATTCTACACCTGCCCAAGCCGCGGAAGCTCATTCTCTTGCTTCTCGTCCCCGGCATACTCCTCGCAAATCGGGTTTCGCAAGCGAGGCACGTGGTCCCCGCCCCGAATCTGTACGCAAAGAGGCTGTCACAACTCTCATCCCTGGCCGGGATGTCACTCGGCTTCGTTGTGTCGGTCGCGTACATCGACGAGACCGGAGCAACCTGGCTTCTCAGCCAACCGCTTGCGATTTGGATGTCCTTCAGCGCCACCGCAGCCGCAGCCTATCTGCTTACGCCGATGTTCGTGGATTTCTCTGGACTCGCAGACGGGCGCCCCGCCCTCCTCAACCGGGCCTGGTCTCGGGTTCCAGTGCGGCTCGGGCTCCTCTTTCTGGGAATGATCTGCTCCGGAGCGCTGTTCGAGCTGAGCTTCAGCGATTTCAGCCTCTTCCCAGGCGACCGGATCATCCTGATGCCATGTACCTGGACGGCGATATGCTTCACGTTGCGGTCCTGGCAGCTCGCTCGCCGCGACACGTTTGGGATTGCAGAGTTTCACCCGGCTCTGCCGCACCTCATCGCGCCGACCGCCTCCTGGTTCTCGGCATTTCTTTCAGTTGCGGTTTTTGCTCCTGAACCGATTCCCGATCTCTGGCGTTGGATCATCATCTGTGGCGGCATCACGAGTGCAACAGTGCCCGCAGCTGTGGAAATATGGTCTCTTCGCGGCTCAATGCGGAGCCTTCCGGCGTTTTCAAATGCCGCGATCGAATATCCGTAGGTAGCCGGAGGGACCACCCCGTCTCGGGCGGTCCCTCCATGTTTGCCGCGACTCAGGCGCAGCCGACCGTGGGCCAGTTCCAGTTCCCGTTGGCCTGGATCGTCAGGCCGAACGTGTTCCCGGCGCCGTTCGGGGTCGCCACGAGCGTCTGCGCGTTGGGGTACGACGCGTTGCAGTTCCAGGTCGCGAGGACCTTCGCGGGCGACGGGATGTTCAGCGTCGTCCGCCAATCGCTCTTGCCGGAGACGGTGACGTTGAGGTTGTACCGGTCGCCCCAGCTCTGGCCCGCGGACAGGACCGCGGTGCAGGCGCCGCCGCCACCGCCCCCGCCGCCTCCGCCGGAGCTGTCGAGGGTGATGTTGGAGCTGCCGGTGGACTGGTAGCCCTCGGTCGCCATGATCATGTAGTAGCTGAAGGCGCCGAGGTTCATGCCCGCGCGGGCCCAGGCGTCGAAGTGCTCGCCGGTGTTGATGGTCCCCGAGGTGCGGTTGCCCTGGCGGACGCTCCAGTACTGGTTGAAGGTCTTGGTGCCCTCCACCGACGGGGCGTTGTAGCGGGTGGACTGGCCGAGCCAGTAGGTGCCGCCGCTGGTGGTGAGCGTGCCGCGCTGCGAGGCGCCGCTGCTGGGGTTGTAGGGGCCGTGCGACTCGACGATGTAGTACTCGACCAGCGGGTTCGAGGTCCAGCCGTACAGGGCGAGGTAGCCGTTGCTGCCGTGGTTGACCGAGCCGCTGTAGTTGACGGTCCGGCGCCCGCCGTTGGCCCAGCCCTTGCCGCCGACCCAGTTGTTGGCGCCGTTCCACTGGGAGCTGTAGTTCCCGCCGGCGCCGAGGGTCATCGACGCGCGGCCCTGGGTGTCGGTCCAGAACGAGTAGTAGTAGCCGTTGTGGGTGCCCTCCTGGTTGGTGGTGATGACCTGCTGCGCCAGTGCGGCCTCGGGCATGACCAGCCCGGAGGCCCCGAGCGCGAGCGCGCCCGCGCCGCCGAGCAGCAGGCTCCTGCGGCTGAAGAGGCTGGGGGGAGGGTTGAACTTCATCCTGTCTCCTCGGAAGGGTGCGAACCGGTCCGCCGAACGCCGACCGTATCGAGAGACATCTATTTCTCGATAGAGACCATCGTGGACCGCTCCCTCCGACGTGTCAATAACTTCCGGAAAACTATCGGAACTTTCTTGATCCATTTGTCCGAAACTTTCGGAACCAGCACAGCGAAAAGGCCACTCGCGATATTCGGTCAGTCGCGCTCTGCAGTGACACCGACCGAATCGTCGGAAGGCGTTGCCGCGGGCGGGCGGCGGGTCAGCAGGAGTCCGACCGCTGCTGCGGCGAGACCTGCGAGGCCTGCCGCCGCAAAGCCGCCTGCCGGGGCGGTGAGGTCGATCGCGAATCCGGCGAGCGGGGCGCCGACGGCGAGGCCCGCGCTCTGTGCTGAGGACTGGAGGCCGGTCGCCTCGCCGCGGACGGGGGCCGGTGCCAGCGCGCTCACTGCGTCGGCCACTGTGGAGAGCGTTGGGGCGGTGAGAAGGCCCGCGATGACGGCGGCCGCGGCGAGCCAGCGCCAGTCCGCGGCGAGACCGAGGGGGATCGTCGCGAGCCCGAGCAGGCCGAGCAGCAGCCAGGTCGGCAGCGACCGGGCCTGCGAGCCGTAGATGAGCCCGCCGGTGACGGACGCGATGCCGAGGACCGCCACGACCAGGGCCGCCCGGGACACCTGGTCGGCTTCTTCGAGGGTGGCGATGACGGCGAGGTCGATGCCGCCGAGCAGCGTCGTGACGCCGACGGCCATCGTCAGGACCGCGATCATGCGCAGGTTCAGCCATTCCCGGCGCGGGGGCCGCGGGCCGGTGTCGGCATCCGCTTCGTCGGCGGTGCGCAGCGGCGGGTTCAGCAGGCCGATCCATGCGCCGCCGACTGCGATGGCGGCGCCGACGCCCCACGCCACCGCTTCGGGAGACGTGTTGGCCGCGAAGAGGATCACGACGGCCGGGCCCACGAGGTACGACAGTTCGCCTTGCACCGCTTCGAGCGCGAACGCTGCCCGGCGCTGCGGCACAGTGGTCATCGCGGCGATCGCCTGGCGCGTCACCGACTGCGCCGGAACCATCAGCAGTCCCGCCGCGAGCGAGGCGACCAGCAGGACGCCGTAGGACATGAGTGGCACGCTCAGCCAGAACACCGCCTGCGCGGCTACGGTCGTCAGCACCACCGTGCGCAGTCCGCGCCAGTCGATGAGGCGGCCGAGCAGCGGCCCGCTCAACGCGACCCCGGCGGTCAGCGCCGCCGCGACGCCGCCCGCCGCCGCGTAGCTCAGGTCGAGGGCCAGCACGACGAACATGATCAGCGCAGTCGCATTGGCGGTGATCGCGGTGCGGGCGAGCAGCGAGGATCCCATGAGCGATGCCATCCCCGGCACCGCGAGCACCTCTCGGTATCGGGTCACCCGCGCGATGCTAGATCATCAATGCGGCTTGGTGAACCGCTGCGGCATGGGGAACGCCGACGATTCCCCTGCGGCAACGGCGCCCTACCGCTGGAAGTAGGTGCCGTCATCGGCAGTGATCCCCTGCGCGGGCAGCGCTTGAGGCGCGGGGGTCGAATTCAGCAGCGGCCTTTGCCCAATCGTCGAGCCCATAGCCCCCCTTTTGGCTCCATGGCCGCCTGCGGGCAGGGGTGATCCCCTCGTGGTTTGGAAGGAAAAATGCCCTCTAGCTGGGCTGATGCAGAGTGCCCCCGGCAAGGCTGTTTGCAGAACCTCTACGCGCCGGGCCGCGGTTTCGGCCCCCGCCAGCCGCGATTCCGCAGGTCGCGTTTCTGACCGCTCCTCGGCGATTCCGACGATCTGGGTTGCCGTGGTGCTGACCGAGTCGATGGTCTCGCCGATCAACGTGATCTTGAAGGCGGCGGTTCGGGTGTCGTGGTCGTAGCTGATCTCCAGCCGGAGCGACTCGAACAGTCGGCGGGAGACTTCGTCGGGGAGCGACCCGAGGTCGACCGATCCGACCGGGAGCCCATCGAGCAGACCCGGGTTCTCGGTCGGCGCGGCCTCTTTCAGCAAGGCGGCTCGACGTTCGGCAAGGGCGCGGTGTTCCGCGTCGAGCTCGGCACGCCTGCGGCTGATGTCGCCGAGAAGGGCCTGGTCGAGATCGTCGGCGATTTCGAGTGCGCTGACCAACCGCCGAGATTTGACCTCGTTGTCGCTCATCGCCTTCTCAAGGGCAGCGACGGTCTCGTGGTGTTCGCGCTGGCCTCGCATCAGGCGGTCGGCACGCTCGTCGTCGTCCAGCCGGTGCCGATAGGTCCCGAAGACCCGGTCGTTCAGGAAACCCTCGAGCGCTTTGAGGAGCTGGTCCTCCCGAACTCGAATGGCCCCTGGGTGTTCGGGGCCGCGCCAGGCGGGCTTGGGGTTGCACGCGTAGTAGACGTGGCCCTTCATGGTGTTTCCGCACATGCGTCTGCCGCACATCGTGCAAGTGATGTAGCTGCGGAGCCGGTAGACGCGCTTGGTTCCAGGCTTACGGTTCTTGCCGGCGGCGGAGCGCGAGCGGTCTTTCTGGCCGTGGACTTCTTGGGCCAGCAGCCAGGTGTCGAGGTCGATGATCGCCTCGTGGATCGGCATCGGCGACCACACCCACTCCTCCACCGGGTTGATGCGGTTGCGGCCTGCGCCCTTGCGCGCTCGCCGGTTCCACACCATGTACCCGGTGTACTTGGGCTGGGTGAGGACTTCTCGGACGTTCGAGTAAGTCCAGCGTCCGACTGCTCGAGTCGGGTCGACGGGGATCGGCGGTGGGTTCAGCACCAGGTCGGCGTTGAGCCGGTCGGCGATGGCCTGGTACGCAGTTTGTTCGGCGATCCGCCATTGGTAGATCTTCTGCACGACAGCGCACTCGACCGCGTCGGTGACCAGCCGGGTCTTCTTCATGCCTCTGGCGCGCTTGGCGCCGACCGGGTGGGGGATGCTCTCGGCCCGGAACCCGTAGCAGGGCTTGCCGATGTTGAAGCCCTGCTGCGCGTGCTCTTCGAAGCCATCCCAGGACTTCTCGAGCATCTCGGTCACG
Organism: Glycomyces sp. MUSA5-2; assembly: GCF_037034145.1. Classification (NCBI taxonomy): domain Bacteria; kingdom Bacillati; phylum Actinomycetota; class Actinomycetes; order Glycomycetales; family Glycomycetaceae; genus Glycomyces; species Glycomyces sp. MUSA5-2. The sequence continues at coordinate 276,991 of NZ_JBAGKG010000006.1, read as the reverse complement.
TACCACTCGGAGACGCCCTGCTTGACCCGTCGGGTAAGGATCTGGGTCGAGCGTTTTGACCGGCGGCCGATTCGGGAGAAGTCGTACGGTTCGTCGGCGGCGATGAGGATGACTCCGGCCTGTTCGAGTCGGTTCTCGATCTGCGTGGAGATGTAGGACTTGCGGCCGATGCGGGAGATGTCCTCGCAGATGACGATGTCGAAGCGCCGGTCGGGACGTTCGGCTTCGGCGAGGAGGTCGTCGATGCCGCCGTCGCGTGGGATGGGGATGTTGAACCGTTCGTGGGCTTTGCCCTTGCCGCGCTTGTCAAGGTCGAGTCGGCCGGACTCGATGTCGTAGAAGTGCGCGACCACAGCGGCGTTGGCGGGGAGCTTGTCCGTGGAGTTGCGCAGTTGTCGAGGCAGCGACAGCGTCGGATCCTGGGCATCGTAGGTTGAAGTTCGCCCGACCCAGGCAACGGTGATGAAGTCGCTGCCAGCGGGGGTGAAGATGGAGTCGCTGCCGCGCGAGAATCGTGGCCCGGTCCACTCTTGTACGGATGCAGGGCTACTCATCGCACACCTGCTCGCGCGTCGTTCGGCTCGTCGGCGACGATGAGCCTGATACCGCATTCGTGGAGTCGGCTCCGGATCTGTTGGTAGACCAGGGTGTTGCGGGCCAGGGCTGAGTGCGCATGGCACACCACGACTTCGAATCGCCGATCCGCTCGGCCGACTTCGGAGAGGAGGTCGGCAAGCCCGCCGTCGCGGTCAAACGGAAGTACGATCGCAGTCCAGTCCTGCTCGCGTCCGCGGTCTGCCGGGGCTGCGCAGCCCGATCCGATGTCAGCGAACCGTGCCGTGAGCTCCGCGCCGGGAGGAAGGGCGTCGGCCGACCAGCGAAGTTGCGCCGCCAGTGCCCGACCTGGGTCATCAGCAGCATGAGCTACCCGCCCGGTCCACGCCGCTCGCGTCACTGCCCCGGATTCTCTGGCGTCTCCCGCTTCTTGCTCTGTCGGTTTCGGCTCGTGGCCATGCATTCGAGGACCTCCCGTATCGCGTCCGATTGCGCCTGACGAAGGCGCAGTGCTTCGGGGCCGTAGACGTACTGCACATCGAGAACGGCGCTGAACTCCATGAGGTCAGGCCGCGAATCGACGCCCTCGTCGATTCCGGTCTCAACGGACATGTCGGCCCCGTATCCGCGGACCGTACGAGGACTCGCGGGGGAAGTCGAGTCCTCAGCGCGGCATGCTCCTGCGTCGGTTCCGGCCATCGAACCGTTGCCAACGCCCGAGTGCTCTGGGCTGCTCATCGCGGCTTCCGGAAGATGAGCACGTCCTCGTGCGCTCGCAGAACGACTCGTCGTCCCTGGGCGCGGAGATTCCTGGTGTTTGTCAGGTGGAAGAACGTCGCGTGCGGGCGGAGCATGGTGCCGTCCCAGCGCGCTAGCAGCGCCACGCAGCGGTCGACGAGGGCGAACCCGGTCGCGAGTCCAGCCCTGACGACGAGGGAGGGGAAGTCGACCAGGCGTCCGGCGTCAGTGAACGGCCGAGCGGTGACCACCATGTGCCCGCCTGGCTTGAGTGCCAGGAGGCAGCCGGTGAAGACCCGTTCCAGTCCTGAGGACAGGCGCGGGAGCGATGAGGTCGCGAGCGACTCGGCCGCTGCTTTGCCCTCGGCGTAGCGGTGGTTGCGGTTGCGGATCGCTCCTCCGGTGACCCGGGCTGTGTCGGGCTGGCCGTGGGTGACCGCCCCGTAGGGCGGGCTGGTGAGCACCATATCCACGGGCGCTTTCAGGCGTCCGCGATCGAGCAGTGCGGCGAGGTCGCCGGCGTCGCCTTGGAACACTTCACCCCACCGGCCCGGGCCGGTCTTGAGTGCAGCCGCGACGTTCGCCCTGGCGTGGGTGACCCATTCGGGCTCCAGGTCGACGCCGTAGGCGCAGCGACCGGCCAGGATCGCCTCGACTAGGCTGGTGCCGACGCCGGCCATCGGGTCGAGGACCACGTCTCCGGGCCGGGAGTACCGCTCGATCGCGGTCCTGGCGATCGCGGGCCACATCTTCGCCGGATGCCGGTTGCCGGCGACGTAGGCGCTGCTGCGCTGGTGCCGAGGTTGGAGCTGGCCGGTCGCCCACACGCTCGGGACGGGGATCTTCGGGTTACGCACGGGTGCCTCCCGACCGTCGGGCGTGCTTACTCCAGATGCCGACCGCCCAGTGCCGCTCGGCCTCCGGCTGCTCGCCCTCGGCGGCGCGGACTGCAGCGTCGAGCGTTTCGGGTGCGGTCGCGATCAGGTAGGCGGTGAAATCGAGCGAGGAGGCACCGCCTCCGCTGGTATCGGCGTCGACGAGCGTGGCGATGTCGATGGCGTCCTGGTCGGTGCGCCCAAGAACGGCCAGTACTCCGCCGGGCTTGAGCGCGGTGAGCGCACTTTCGAGTCCTCCAGGGCAGTGGAGGAGCCAGCTGGAGGCGCACACCATCCCCAGGCCGTTCTCGGGCCGAAGCTTCGGTGCGAGCGTCGTTTTGGTGACGAGGTGGTGGGCTACTCGCTGACGGGCAGCGTCTGGCAGGGTCGCGAGCTCGCGGGCGCTGGTGGTGCGGGAGCGGCTGTAAGCGCGCGTGCAACGGCCCGAGCGTGGGATCGCGGTCCAGCCAGGCAGGTCGATCGCGGCCACCGGGCCGGTCGGGGCGATTTCGACCAGGAGCCCCGCGACAAGGTCGGTTTCCCCGTCGACAGTCCAGACCGACAAGGGCACGTCCAGACCGCCGTAGCGGTTGACCGCCAGCGGTGGCTTCGAGTTGGTTCGGTTCGGCAAGTCATCGTCTCACCGGACACCGATAGATCCAGGCCCCTTATATAGGCAGGGTGCGCGGCCGCTTCCGCGCCGGGTGCATGGGGTGCGCGCACCCGATTATCCACGTAAACAGCACGATAGTGTTTTAAAGTGGGTTCGCGGCCGAAGCGACGGTGCGGCGAATCTCCGGCCAGCCGACGCGGTGCCTGAGTTTGTTGACGGTTGGAGCCTAGCCGTGGCGGCGCCTCTCACGTAGCAACGCCACATCGACCTCGCGGGCCAACAGGTGCTGCACGCGTGCCCGTGCGAGGAAGCAGATAGCTCCGGCGATCAGTCCCGTCGCCGCGACGATCGCGGCGGTCGCCGCTGCCGAGTCCGCGGACAGCCAATCAGGCATCGGCGCGGACCGACTCTCCTCGGTTCCCGGAAAAGGGTCGATCAACTGGATCAGCCACCTCACCATGAACGGCAACGCGAGGAACACGATCAAGACCGGCAGCCGCAGTGTCCACTCGCTGGGGATACGGCCCTGGCGCTGCGCGATGAGACTCGCCACGACCGAGAACCCGGCGAGCACCACCGCTATCGCGATCAATGGGGCGCCGACTGCACTCATAGATGCCGCACACCGTCCCTTCGAAAACGCTCTCAACACAGCAGGCACACGGCGGTGCCTGCCAGCTCCATCTTCACATGGTTGCTTGCCGTGCAGATCGCATTGGACACCCGGTGCCCCTGATCCCACGGCACGGGCCACGTGTTGCTCCTCGAGGTCCCGGATCTTGCAGTCGGTGTTCAGGTGGACGTCTGCACATCAGGCCGGGCTGTCGTCGGTTCCTGCTCCAGTCGCATCAGTTCCGCCAGGAGACCGGCATGGTTCTCCAGGAGAAATTGGTGGAGTGTCTGGGGCCGCAGCTCGACATCGGCGAGCGCGTCGGACGACAGCGTGATCCGGTCGACCAGATAGGCGCCCCTGGCCGGATCGAGGAACTCGCTTCCCGAGCGCTTCAGTTCGTCCAGCGCCTTCAGACGAGTGAGGAAGAACCGCTGTGTCCCCACCCGGTTCCCTTCCGTGGTCCTGATGAAGTACACCGGCAGTACCGGGCCCGAGATGGCGCCGAGCTCTTCGGCGAGTTCACGGCGCAGGGCCGCCTCGTCGGAGACATCGGTGTCCTCGACGCCGCCGCCGGGAGTGGTCCAGTAGGGCGCCTGGCCAGGCTTGACTCGTCGTATGAGGACCAGGCGGTCGCACTGGTCGATGAGAATCGCTCGCGCGCTTCGCCGCGCCGCGATCACACCCGGCTGCTCATGCACACCGGCCACAGTACGCGCCGCCCGCGTACTCGCACCGCCCCCACCCACAAGCTTGGCATCGCATCGTGTGAGGAATCATCATGACGCGCGCTGTTCCTTGGCGCTCACGACTTTTGAGGAAGTTGGACGGCGCGGCGGCTCGCGAGCCACTGACCCTCGCCTGGTCTGCCGGTCGGTGCCGGGCAGGGCGCGGACGCGGGGCCCGGTCATGCGAAGGGTGCCGATACTGGTGCGAGGGTGGCCTCGTCGATCTGGTCCGCGGTGTGGGACAGGAGGCGCTTCCCGGTCGGGGAACCGCTCGGGCGCCGCCACGCATCGCGCGCGCACGGGCGTACACCCAACGAGATCATCTCGATGAGCGCGGCGGTCTTGAGGGTCCGCCAGTTCCGCGGATCGAGCCCTGCGGCGCGGCAGCGGTGGTGCAGACGCCGGTCGAGGTCGCCGATGCTCCAGGGCCTGCCGGTCCCATCGGTGAACACGAGCTGCGCCGGGTTCTTCCAGACCGGGCCCGCGGCCTTGGCCGCCTGCTCCTGCTGGCGGCGGTGCCAGTCCAGGGCCGCAGCGGTGCGCGGCCCGATGGGATGGCGGGCGCGGGTGGGTACCAGCTCCCTGATCTCGGGCACCCATTCCTCGGTCGGGAGCCACACACCGCGCAGGTCCCGGTCAAAGTGAGGCCAGGTGACCTCGGTGACCTCAGTGGCGCCGAGCCCGATGGTCAGCGACGACACGTAGCCGACGGCGAGCGGATCATCGGCGTCGAAGGCGCTGTCGAGGAGGCGGTGGAGGTCGCCGAAATCGAGGAAGGGGGTATTCGGGTCCATACCCAGGTCAACGATCGTCACGCCCGGCGGTGACGGCATCGACCCTGGGGGCGGACCGGGTTACATGGCTGGCCGTTCGTTCCTCGTGAATTCGGCTGCACGTCCTCGCCCGTCGAGGCCGACCCCCGCCACCAGCGCGAGGGGCGCGTTCCTGGGGTCACAGTGGCGGCGTAGCGTGGCGTGTATGGACGCTGTGGACGAACCGTTCGGCCTGGTCACTGCGCTGCCCGTCCCGGTGCCCGGGTCTGAGGGGTGCGAGGCGTGTGGCGGGCTCGGCACCGTCGAGTTCATCCCCGAGCGCGATGCCACCTCATGGGTGACCGTGGGCCGGAGCCTGCCCGAGCACCTCCGCCCCTGCCTCGTATGCCGGAACTGAAGTCACTAGACGGATCTCGCACCGTGAAAAACCGGGGGACCCACATCGGGCCCGGGGGTGCTACGTTGAGGTGGTCGGGGACGCCCGACGCGCCCCGTACTTGCGGGGATGATCCGAGATAGGATTTTAGGTACAAGTTGCCCTGCACCTGCGGGGATGAGCCGGCTTGGAAGCCTGGCGTTGAGAGGAAGCCCCGCACCTGCGGGGATGAGCCAGTCACCGTCATGGACGAATGGACAATGGCATAACTGAGCCCCGTACTAACGGGGATGAGCCGTGAGCCGTCGCGTATGTGTGGACGCCTGAGGCGCTGAGCCCCGCACCTGCGGGGAACCTGGGGGGGGTCTGACGACCCCCCTTCACACTGTCCGCAGCGCGTTTCCACACATGGCAGCCGTCGAGTCGTGCAGGCGGGGCAGAACCGGGGATCCTCGCGGTGCCCAACCGGTGGTCGCCCCCGTCCCGCTCGATATTAGGTGGTGCGACGCCGACGGCTTCGCGACTCACCCTGCCCAAGCTGAGTGTTTGCGGTCCTGATTCGCGGTGCGGCACTCAGGGCACCGACACCGGTACTTGATGTAGGTATAGGCGACGCCGTGGGAGCGGCGTGGATCTCTGCCGTCCATAAGCGCCGCATCGATCCGCTCGCACCAGTTCCGATCCCATTGACGTCGCCCGTGCACCGCCTGCACCGAGACCTTCACCGACGCGCACGCCTCGGCCAGGCTCACGCCCGCAGCAATCGCGGCCAGCAGCGTGGGCGCAACAGCCTCCAACCGGGCGGCCTGGATCCGGCGCGCTGACGCCCGGCCCTGCTCGGTATTGGCGCGGCGTGCTTGAGGGTCGGCGTGGTCCCCCAGACGGTACCGGGTCGACGGCCGCCGCTGGGCATGCTCAAGTCGGCGCAACGGAGCGCCTCCGTTCACAAAAACAGGATCCCCGTGGCGGCGGGGCGGACAATCGCCGGTTACGCTCCGGCACATCAAAAGGCGGCTCATCCCCGCAGGAGCGGGGCGTACGCCATGCTCAGACTCGTGCAGTGTTGGCAACATGGCTCATCCCCGCGGCGGCGGGGCTCCGCGGTGAAGCGGTTGGACGTAGCGTAGCGGAACACGCCCCAAAGTGGAACCCCCAGGTCGCCCCTCGATCTCGATCAGCCGCTACGGGCTTGAGTCTGTCCGATGCCGACTCGCGACCTTGGATATGCCATCGATGACCGGTCGTCTCCCGCAGTGGCGCATCGGACCATGCTGTGACACATGGCCCTTGCCGCCTTATGGAATTGGGGCCGACTTATCAAGGTGTCGTCCATGAGGGTGGAACGGCGGTCAGGCGAGAAGGATACGGCTGACGCGGCCCCGCGACGCTGCGCCCACCCAATCGCCCGGCGCAGACGTTCGCGGCACCCGATGTCCCCGCCGAAGGTCAGCACCTGACAGCGACGAGTCCCGCCGCCCTCGGGTGCGCTCAGGCGGCATTCAGGTCCGCGCATGTGACGCAGTAGTCGTGCTTCGCGGGCGTTCTGCGGCAGCCCGGCACAGCGCACCAGTTCGCGTCCCGGCAGGTGTCGCGGTGCATTCGGCGGGCGAGCGCCACGGCGGCGTCGAACTGTGCGCCTGCGGTGCCCCTGCGGCCGCTGGCTTGCAGGGACTGGAGCTCTCGCAGTCGCGCCTCGGTCCGAACCGCTTCAACGACCGCCGGTCGGTCCGCATCGGCCTCGGCCTGCTCGCACAGCCACCGAACGCGCGCCAGGACCTCCGGGCCCCGCGCCATCGCATCGACCAGCTCGGGCCGGATCACACCGGGGCCAACCGTGCCCGTCATGCGCGCCAAGTGCTGAATGCGCATCAGCAGCGCCTCGGCCACGGCTTGCACCGGGCCTTCCTGGAGGAGCGCATCGGCAGCGAAGCGGGCCGTCCACTCGTCACCGGTGCGATCACAGGGCGCCTCGGGCGGCGGTCGCACCGGCAACCGCCCGAGGACAATCGCGAAGGCCGCCCCGAGCCCCAGTCCGGCCGCGATGCCTGCCAGGACCGCTCCAACCGTGCCGCCAACGCCCCACGCGAAGACCGCCAGCAGCACCGGCACGATCGCGGGCCACCACCGGCGCCAGGCGATGCCGAGGCGGTGCGCGGCCCGGCGGTACGCCCGCAGCGACCCCAGACCCGCCTCCTCGGCCCGCCCTTCATCAGTCCCAGCACGCCACGCGATCCAGTCCTGCCCGCCGTCAGCCCACTCCCGCACCAGTTCGCGCCGCTCGCCCGGATACAGGCGCCCGCGACGGCGCCGCGACCCGAACGCAAGCATCCGCGCCGTCCGGTCCTCACCCACCGCGTGCAGATACACCCGGTCCTCCAACCGGCCACCCCGGCGAAGGTCGACCCGGTAGCGCACTGCGAACTCCACGCCTCTCATCATCAGCCCTCCCGCCAGCCAAGCGCAGGACAACACGCACGATCCCTGCCCGTCCCCCCGAGCCAGTGCTCTATGCCGGGCGCGTCCCAAGGTCGGACCCCGCTGCCGCGCGACCTCGGCTCCGTGCAACCGGGCTACTCGGCGGCGACGCCGGCCTGTGTGCCCTCCGCTTTCAGCGCCATCACGTGCTCGTAGGTCGCGGGCAGGTAGTCCCTGAGTATCCAGGCCGTATACGACTGGTCGGTGAACGGGTAGACCGGGTCCTCGCCCATGGTGACGGCCGGGTCGTTGGAGTAGTCGGCGAATACGTACATCACCACATCGGATTTGCGGGCGATGGCCGAGAGCACATAGCCGGTGCTCGACCGCCCGCCATGGTAATAGGAGTCGTCCCACTCGCCTGCCGCCTCCTGCGGGAACGCCCCACTCACCACGCCGGAGTATTCGGTACCGCCAGTGTCGAGCGCCCAGGTAAGCTGCTCAACCCGCTCCCCAAAATTCTCTGCGGCTTCGGTGTCCGAGTCCCACGGGGCGACTCCGACATCGATGCTCGTATTACCTGAGAAAGTCCGGTTGCCGGTGACCTCGGACTTGTGCTCGTAGGCGGGCAATGCCGCAACGTACGCGGTGCAGTTGTACGCTTCGCCGTCCATGCCGCCGGGGATGTCCGTCGATATCAGACCATTCGTCCCCCATGCCGTGATGCCCATGTGCTCCTCGAGCGCAGCGAGGTCGTTGAGCGCGGTGCACCCGTCCCACTCGGCCATGACCGAGTAGGATCCGATATCCGCGTCGCTCCCATCAGGGTTCATCGTCCCGCCCTCCCCGGGGACCGGTGCCCGAGAGGAGCAGCCGACCACCAGCAGCGCGCTGGAGGCCACGGCAGCCGCGAGTGCGGGCCAGCTCGGCCGTCTACTGGTAGACATCGCTCATCGCCCCCTGGATGCGGCCGGCCGACGGGACCGGGCGGCCGGTGATGGCGGCCTCAGCCTTGGTTCTCATGCGACCGGGTTGCGTCCGGATCGGGCCGATCACGGTACTGACCTCGATGTACTGTGCGAGCAGCGCACGGAACTTTTCCGCGTTCGCCTCGGAGAGGTCAATCGCGTAGAGATGTCGGTCGAGGGCATACACGATCGTGGTGGCGTCGGGCTCGCCGGAGAGGTCGTCTCGCAGCGTCGTGGTGGTTTCGGTGGTCATCGGTTTGCCTTTGCTGTCGTTGGTGATCGGTGCGTTCCCGGTGCGGCCGTCGCATGCAGCCGCGCCGTCGGCGGATGCGGCTGGGCGGGGTTGCACCACGGCCCAGCGGCCAAGATCGGCTACGGAGCCGGGACGGCCGGGTTCAGCACCGGGTCGGCGGTGCCGGCCGCTGCTGTTGTTTGGCGTGCAGCGGCGAGTCCGCTACGCCGGGTCTGGTGCTCGGCTAGGGCCTGCTGGTAGGCGGCCTTGACCGCTCCGGGAATGCGGCCGTGCTCGGCGATCGCCATCCCATTGCGTTGGGCCCATGCCCGGATCTGGGCGTTGTGGCCGGCGTTCGCACGCGGTTGCCGCTCGCCGGCGGTGCTCTTGGTGGTCCGCCCGGCGATGCGCAGTCGCCCCTCGCGGGTCCCTGCCTCGGTGTAAGGCGCGAGGAGGCGCCGCAGGTCGTCCTCGTGCTTGGGTGAGAGGTCGACGGTATAGACGCGGTCGTCGAGGGCGAATCGGACCGGCGTGGCGCCGGAGGTGCCGTCGAAGTCGTCGATGAGGATCGTCTCGATGTGTCGCATGGCGGTTGCCTCCTTGTGGTCGTGTTGCATTCTCAATGCCGGTTCGGTCGCCGACGCAGCAAGCGCGGAGTCAGCACAGTTACCGCAATTCGGGCGCTTCATCCTGAGTGAACTCAGCAGCGACGATATGGAATCGACCAAGATCGAGTTGAACAACGACTAGTTCTGGGTGTTCACATTCATGATCCTGACAGCAGACTCGTGGTAAACGCCAGTCCAGAAGGCAGATTCGCACTTGCAGCGATTACAGCTCTGCTAGAAAAATGTTGACTTTCACGCCTACGAATCCGTTGCCGAGCCATCCCGTGCCCAATGGCCATCACGACTCCTATCTGGGATCACAGGACACGGATATGCCTGAAGGTCCGAATCGGTGTCCGGAGACTTTCCACAGCCAGACTCTTCACGTCATCAGCGCACCCCGAAGCGTGAATACGGTCGCGTGACCCCAATACGGGAGCCCACGAAGTCGCCGAGACCCTCGCGCAGGCACCTGGCGAACCGAGCAGTTCAGGTACCCTGTCGGTCGTATCCCGCATGCGCGGGTTCTTGTCGCTTCAGACCGTCCCGTCATTTCCATTGCCTCGACGCGGTTTCGCCATCCGCGAGCACCTCACCGGGGCCCAAGACAGAAACCTGATGTATGACCGCCCCGATCGATCTTTCCGACCTTCCCGGATTCACGCGCCCCGGGGACAATCGCGTGCATGTCACCGCGTTCTTGGGACGAACCTCCACCAAGGACAATCAGGATCCACGTACGTCCATTCCCGGCCAGGCGTCGGTCTGCGCTGCACGCCTGACCGACAGCTCCGAGTTCGACCAGTACTTCTGGGATGTGGAGAGCGGCTACACCCAGTTGCAGGACCGCAGCCAGCACGATGATGATTACTACGCCGAGCTGGGGGTGCCGCTGCGCCGCGACGGCGGCATCAACGACCTCCTGGCAGCCGTCGAAGCCGGCACGATCACGCGGGTCATCTGCGAACGCTCCGACAGGGCCGCCCGCGACATGCTCGCCATCCTCACCGTCGAGACGTTCCTCGAACGCCACCACGTCGAGCTCGTCTACGCCACCGAGCCGCCGAAACAGCGCCCCGGGGCCCTGTCCGCCAGCGAGCTGCACATGCGCCGGGGCTCCCAGATTCACGCCGAGATCTTCCGCGCGCAGATGCTGGAGTCCTCCGGGCGCGGCCAGCGCGAGCATGCGGCACAGGGCTACAGCCACGGCGCCGCACCGTATCCGTACATCTCGGTCATCGATCCTGATGCGCCGGTCCCCGACGACCGGTTCCTGCGCCGGGCGAAACGGCGTCTGGCGAAGCACCCGGACGCACGCCGCTGGGCCGCGGTGGAGCTGATGGCGCAATGGCGGCTGCGCGAGGAGGCCGACTATCGCGACATCAGGGACCGTCTGAACGCCGACCTCGACCTGTATCCCTACGACAGGCCGGGCGGGCAGTGGTCGGTCCAGCGGATCCGCAAGCTGCTGCTGAATCCGCGCCTGACGGGGTACGCGGTGTTCAATCGTCGGTGCAACCGGGCGGGGTGGGCGCCGAACCCGATCTCGGAGTGGACGTGGTCGCGGCAGATCGCACATCCTGCGGTGTTCACGGTCGGGGCATGGGCGCGGATGATGCGCATGGACGCTGCGGAGCGGCTGGCCGGTGATCCGCTGGGGCAGTTGCGGTACGCCGCCGAGCAGCGCGGCACCGCGTTGGATCTAGTGCGCAGCGATGGGCTGCATGCCGTGTACACGATCGGCGGCCGCGAAGTCACCCTCCCCGCGGCGGATCCGCCCCAGGCCGCGGTCGACGCGGTGCTGACCTGGCTGGAAGCGGCATGAGCGAGGCAGGACGCGAACTGGTGCCTGTGGTGACCGTTCCTGTGCATCGGCACGGACGCCTGTGGGTGGTCGAGCTGCCCGCAGACGGGGTGTGGACGTGCGGGCGATCGCTCGACCAGGCTCGTGAGCGCAGCCATGCCGCGCTCGCGCTGGCGCGCGAAATCGGCCTCGATCAGGTGACCGTTCGCGTCCGGCTGGATGGTCCGGAGATGGATGCGTTGGAGCAGGCGCGCGAGCGCGAGCGCGCGGCCTTGGCCGCGGCGGTGGTGCGGCTGCGTTCGCAAGCGGTGCCGTGGCCGGAGGTTGCACGGCTGCTGCAAGTCAGCCAGCGCGAGGCACGGCAAGCATTCGCGGAGGCCAGCGCGACCACCGCGGGGTAAGGGCAATGAGCTCATGGACGCAGCGGCTCTCGACGCGACTCCAGTGCGGTACCACGGGAAGGTGAGCGGCAACGTCGATGAGTTCGGTTGGGTCGCTTCGTCGTTCATGGCAGTGCCATTGCCGCCTCGGTGTTGGGGGCTAGGGGCTCGGTCGCGTTGACGCAGTCGCAACCGACTGGCAGACGGGTCGTCATGCTAGACGGGCCAGGTCCGGTACCAGGAGGCGCGCGATCAGGCCGCTAGGGTCGCCTCCACACCTGAGATGTCATCAGCCGGCAGTGTCCCGCAAGGCCCGGCGATCCTCTCCTGCGACGACCTTGGCAATGAACCCCCAGATCCGCTCGATGTGGACTGGCTCAAGCCCGTGTCGGCTCTTCGGCCGGATTTCCAGACGCAGGCCGCCGAACTCGGTCACGTCGTCGACGTCCCCGGCGAGCTCGTCGTCACACCACACATAGGAGCGTCCGGCTGCCGCGACCCGGTCGATCACCGCATGCTTCGCGGCCGGGACCTCTCCGGTCGGCAGCAGCTCGGGGATGGCCCGCGGCCAGCGCGGCAGGTAACCCCACAGGTCCTCCAAGGGCGCAACCTCCGGGCCCCAGGAAGTAAGCCAGACCAGGCGGACCCGGGGATGGTGGTCGAGCTGCCGCAGTTCGGTGACGAGCGCCGGGGACCAGGTGACGTTATACTCACCGGTCTCGGTGCGGACGTGGCGACGCTCGATCCGCGAGTCCCATTTCGGGCGGCGGGCGTTGAGTACCCCGTCAATATCAGCGAAGACGAGCACGTCGACGCTCGTGTCAGCAAGGACGTCCTCGAATCGGGGCGGTGCAGTCCAAGACGTGTCCGGCACGTCAGTGGTGTTCGGTGCAGACCGGGAGCTCCTGGGTTCATTCTCGCGCATCGCTGTCAGCGTACCGTCCAAGCGCGTGCAGGCGAGGATCTCGGCGAGCCACACAGGCCCATGAAGACGACGTCTCCACCCTGCGGATGATGACTGGATGCAGGCGCTGCAGATATGCGTCACACGGTAGGCTCCAGATGTGGCGCAGGACCTTTCACTGTACGACGATGCCCGCACCGGGTTGGACGTCACCGATCCCGAGATGGGACGCCTGCGAGTATGCGCGGCGCGCTGCTACTCGTGCATCCTGCACCGCGACACCGACAAGCGCCTTCTCGAGTCCCAGGCGCTGGCCGACTACCTCGACCAGGTCGCCGCCGCTGATGAGTTCGTGGTCTGCCACAACACCGGTCCCGATCTAGGCACTCCTGCGGCGATGTGTGCCGGCTACATGGCCGAGGACGTGCCCGACGAAGAGCAGGAATGGCGCCGCTCCTGGCGGGCCCGGATGATCAAACGGCATGAGCGGGAGCTCTCCGTACCACCGCCAGCGCCGAATCAGAGCAGACCGGACGTCGCCACCGCCTGAGCACCGTTCCCCCACCAGCGCAAGCACCTGTAGGCGGGCAGCACCACCGGTCGGGCCGCCAATCACCGACTGCGGCCATGTGGCCTTGCACGGTGGCGCGACGCGGCGCTCGGGGCTGGCCTCGATCCACGCCCCGCCGCGCCCACCGTTGCTGGTCGGTGCTTCGTCCGGGTACAGCGGCTGGCGCGCCGCGCTGGTTGCCCCACGATCGTTCTATTACGTCCCGCCGCACGATCCTGGCCGTCCGTGTTGCCCCCTCTTAGCCTGAGCGCCTTACGATGTCTCCTGGGGTTGGAATCCGTCTCTGCTAACCAAGTTCGCGAAGCCGGAGGTCTCCGACCGCCCGTATCCATGACCTTGCCCGTTTGCTGGAGTGACGATGCCGGACGAGCTACCACCACGGGACGGCGGCCGCATTGCTGCCCGGGGCTTCCAGTACCAGTACCTTCGCACGCTCGAATCGATGCTGGGGTGCCTCGACGACCCTCGTGTGGACGCCATCCGCGTCGAGGGCGACCCGACCTCGGCACAGGAGACAGTTGACTTCGATCTCCTGGAGGCCGACGGCTCCAGCTTGCTCGCTGTCCAGGTCAAGAGCAAAGGACATGAAGGCAGAGCGACGGCTCCTGAATTGTTCAAGACCCTCTGCGGGCTCGTGACACAGCAGGAATCGCGAGCCCACGAACTGTGGACCAATGCTGTACCCGACGCTGGAGCGCGGCGCCTGGTCGAGATCCTCACCGCTCCCACCGACCTGGAGGATTTCCGCACGCAGTTGCAGCAGCTGCTTGCTCGCGCCGACCGTCGGCTCACGGAACTGAGGCGTCTAACCGATCCCCAGCTCGAACGCCTCCACGCGGCGCGGGTTCGGTTCGACGACCGCGATCCGTTCGAAGTGCGGGCCGAACTTCGCGAGCGGCTGCGACGATTCCGAAACGAGCACCGAGCCGGCTTGGGGGAACGGTCTGCGGGACTGTTGACCGGCTACCTCGTTGCCGAAATCCTCTACCGCGCTGCGGATGGCCGCCAAGCCACCTGGCCGCGGGAGGAAGCTCGCCAGACGCTGCTGGTGCCTGACGAGGTCGTCGCACATGCCATCGGTGTCCGCGACTGGGGGGTAGTGGTCGGGCCCATGCCCCAGGTCCCCGACGTGCCGCGGCTGGGATGCCTCGCAGACCTCCGGTCGGCCTTCACGGCCGGCAAGCAGCGCACCGTGCGGCAGGCAGTCCTTGTCGGACACTCCGGCATCGGCAAGTCGAGCCTGGCCGCCGGGTACATCGCCGACCGTGCCGACGATTACGACGTGATCTTCTGGCTCGACGCCGAATCCGAGCCCTCACTGGCGGCATCGGTCCGCACGGCCCTCGTTCACCTGCGCGGCCCCGAGTTCGCGAGCGCCATCGGCGGGGATCCGAAGCAGTTGCGTGAGCAGCTTCGCGCCGAGCTTTCCCGGTACCCAGGACGATGGGTCATGGTCTTCGACAACCCGAACCGCGCCTCCGACGTCGCACCGTGGATCCCCTCGACCGGTGCCGGCGACGTCCTGATCACGACGCTCGATGCCGCCACCCCTGCACGGCATGGCGTGGTCTTCGAGATCGGCCCGATGCTCCAAGAGGAGGCGACCGAGCTCGTCCAACGGCGCCTTGCGCCTTCAGGTCCGCCGGTGGCCAGCGACCAACTCAAGCTGCTCGCCGACACCGTCGAGCGCTGGCCGCTCGCAATCGAGCTGCTTTGCGGCTATCTCACCAGCTGCGGCATCAGCACCGACAACTTCGAAGGCTTCGCCGACACCGTCCGCCGCAGGGCCATGGACGACATCTCCTCGATTCCCGCGGGCTACCCCAGAACCGTGGTGGCCGCGGTGAAGCTCTGCATCGCCCCGTTCTACGAGCAGTGGCTCGCCGAGCCTGAGGATGCCCGCGTCGGCCGCCCCATCGCCTTCCTGATGGCTATCGCGATGCTCGCCTCGCAGCGCATCCCGGTGCATCTGCTCGGCGCCGCACTCATGCTCGACTTTGCGACGGCTCGGAAACGAAACCCCGAGCAGGGCCCGCTCTACCTCGAGATGCCAGCGTTGGAACTGCACGAGACGCTCCGGTCCTTGCGCGGATATTCATTGATCACCTTCGACGAGAGTCTTCCCGTGTTCCGTGAAGGCGATCCGGTCGAGTTGTTCGGGACCGTCCGGGTGAACACGATCATCCAGGAGATCCTCCGAGACCACTACGACCCGGTTCCTGATCCCGTCGCGATCCTTGAAGGCCTGTCCATCCACGTCAACTTGTGGATGGTCGCAGCGCTGAACTCCGGCCTGTGGCAGTGGGTGCACCTGCTCTTCCCGCACGCCGTCGCCTTGCTGCGCAACCTCGCAGCATACCGGGTAATCTCGGAGTCCATCCTGCTGCTAATCGTCAATATGGGGTTGGTGAAGCGGCTCAGCGGCGAGTACGAAGCGGCCGAGGAGACCTGGCGCATGTGCCTCGGCCACATGTTCGCGCACGATGAGCTCCGCCAGGACACCCTGGGGATCCAGGTCTTCACCAGCTTGGCTGAGTTGCGGCTCAGTCGTCCGGACCGGTGCTCTGCCACGCTCGAGGAGCTCCAGCGCTGGCTCGAGTTCCTCCTGATCACCTTGCAGCAACTCGCACTGGAGGCTCCCGAGATCACCTCGCACCTGCTCGCGACCCTCATGGTGACCTTGCGTCTGCCCCAGTCGCAGCCGATCCTCGCATCGCAGGCGGGGCTGCAGCGGATCGTCGTCGCCCTCGACGACCTGACCCTGCGGGTGCCGGCCGCTCCCCTCGCGGCGATATCGAAGGACCTCACCGACATCGAGCGACAGTTGAGTTCTCCCGACATCAACGCCACCGATGCCGAGCGGCAGTGCCGTGTACTGCTGGCCGACAGCGAGCTTGCGGCCATCAACGCCGTCGGGCTCCGCCGCATCCTGATTGAGGTGCTGGTCAGAGACGATCGATGGGCCGAGGCGCAAGTAGAGCTCGGCAAGGTGCTCGCCGTCCCCGGCGCGGCACCGCTGCAGGTCGACGCGACGATCCAGCTCATCCAGAATGTCGGGCTCTACTGCGCTGGCAAAGTCCTGCTCACCGAAGATGCGGCGAAACCGATTGCCGTTGCGATGTTCACTGATCTGCTCGACTGGCCCCAGACAGGCCTGGTGATGATGCAGGCCAGGCGTCCCGACCAGCGTCGACACGAGCTGCTGCTCGCAGTCCAGGAACTCCTCGCCGGCCGGGTAGTCGCTGCGGAACAGGTACTCAATGGCATCGCCGTCACCGAGATCGACGAGCATGCCGAGGACGTGGAGGGCGGCACAGGGTGGAGGATGCTGTGGCAGCATGCCCGGCTCCGGGTATTCCGTGAAGCCTGGATGCCACCCTCGGTCCGGTGACCGTCTAGCTTCAGCCCCCGATCAAACCAATAAGGCCGTCAGCTTGCGATGGGCCACTCCCCCGACGACTCCAAAATGGCTGATATTCCGGCAGTGCGTCCGCCCGGGTATACGAAAGCGGGCCCGTCATCCCCCGTCTGCACCAATCGCGCGTCGGCCACCGCGCGCATCATGGCAGTTAGACGAGGCCACCGTTCTCGCTCAAGGCGCTGCCAAACGTCGCGCCACCGCAGTACATCGATTACTTCCGCAAGGAGCGACACCGCGAGCCGCTCGAGGTCGACCTCTCGAGGACGCATCGCCTTCCACTGGTCCCGTTGGCGCCCAGGTACCGGGTGATACTCAACGATGCGGTCGAAGCGGTTGACGCCGAACGGGGAGTCCCACTGCAGGGGCCCGAACGGCGATTGCAGGAACCAGTCTTCCAGTTCGCTGCCGGCGATCGACGGGAGTTCGGGCAGGTGAGCGTCAACCGCTCGATCGAGGCCGGGAAGGACGAGCAGGAAGTAGCCGTCATCCGCTGCCCCACCGGTCGCGCCCGAACCGTACTCGGCCATCGGCAGATCAGCGTCCCGCCGCCAGATACGGACGACTACCGGCACGACTTCGACCTGCAGGCCCAGGTGAGTAAGACACCGTCGCAGCACCTCGCAAGTCACTGGCTGCGGAACGTCTCGACCGGTCGCATGCAATCGCCACAGCGACACTGCCGCCATATGCGGGATGCAGTCCGTCTCCTGATCTGCCAAGCCGTCCAACGATGCCCGAACGACCTCGAACGTGTCACTCAGCGCCATGCCGTGAGTATCGCAGGAGTCGTGCTCGCCTTGCAGACGAGCTCGGCTTCCTGCTCCGCGCTGTCGGCTGCGGGTTATAAGAGGTTCCCGCACGCGCTGATCCAGGCCTGTGACGATCAGGGGCAGCGAAAAACTCGGTAGGAGTTCTGGCTTGCGCGTGTGAGGATGAGCGAGTGCCGATTCCGCTACCCCATCTTCGTCAGCAACTTGACCGGTATCTCCAATCCCAACCCGCCGAACGACCTCGGCTTGCCACGATGAAGCACCGGCTCGGCGCCAACGGCCCCTGGACCGATCGAAAGGCCATAGATGGGCACGCCGTCGCCACCGCCGTCATCACCAGTCCCGACCAGGAGATCCTCCTCGTCCACCATCGACTGCACCGTGTGTGGTGGCCTCCGGGCGGCCACCTCGAAATGGTCGATGACACGCTCTCCGGTGCGGCACTGCGGGAGGCGGTCGAGGAGGCCGGCCTCGACCCGGGCAGCATGACGCTGGCAGCGCCGCATCCCATCGATGTGGAGGTGACTGCAGTTCCGGCGAACCCGGCCAAAGGCGAAGGCACCCACAAGCATCTCGACTTCCGGTACTGGTTCAGCGCTCCGCGTCTGCCGCTTCGCCCGCAGGAGGACGAAGTGCACGACGTGGCCTGGCGCCCGATCGATGACCTCGCTGATTACGGCAGTTGGTTTGGGTCGCGCTGCGGCGGAAAGTTTGAGTCGCACGGGTATTGACATCGGCTGATCTCTATGTAGTGACGGGTTTCGATGTCGGAAAGTTCGGGTCGCAGCCCGGTGACCGAGGACATCGATGGTGATGGATCGGCGGAAACTGAGGCGCGGATGGGCCGGCTCGATCCGACTCCCGAGAAACGGGTTGTCGTCGGTGGCCCCTTGCCCCAGTATCGATGGATGCTTGCTGACCTCCTGCCGATCTATCGGCTTCGCCTGCGCACGGACCGGCTGGAGCTGCGCCTGCCCGCGACCTTCGACGAGCTCGCCGACCTGGCCAACGCTGCCGCGGCGGGTGTCCATGACCCCACCTTCATGCCCTTTGGCGTGCCGTGGACCGAAGGCAGCCCCGAAGTCGTCGCCCGCAACGTCGTCTTCTGGCATCACCGTGTCATCGGACGCTGGGACGCCAAGAGCTGGACCCTCCCATTCACCGTCTTCTACGAAGGCCAGCCAATCGGCGTCCAGGACATCAAGGGCCTCCAGTACGCGATCACCCGCGAGGTTGCGACGGGCTCCTGGATCGGGCGCGTCCACCAGGGAAAGGGGCTCGGCAAGGAGATGCGCGCCGCGGTCCTCCACCTCGCCTTCGCCGGGCTCGGAGCCGACTACGCCACAAGCAGTTCGTTCGTCGGCAACGACGCCTCCGAGGGCGTCTCGCGCAGCCTCGGCTACTGCCCCGACGGCGAGGAATTCCAGGTCGTGCAGGGTCAGCGCCGCCAACTGCGCCGCTGGCGGGTCTCTCGCGAGGATTGGGACGCCACTCGCAAGCATGAGGTTCGCATCGATGGTCTCGACGGGGATGTTCTCGACATGCTCGGCATCGACGGTGTCGATGCATGATGTCCATCGCGCCAGACGCGGGCGATCGGCTTGGTCGATATTGCTCCTATTGCGCCGCAATGAGTTCGGGGTTGAGCCGACGTCTATGACTGGTGTGTCCAAGTCGGTGGCGGCGACACGCCGGACGGTATTGAGGACTTGGTTGCAGTGTTGGGGCTGGTGAGCGGATTAAGTTGATGCCTGGTCGTATTGGGAGGCCAGGTTTTTGTCACGCGTTGAATTGTTCGAGCGGATTCGTCGTGACCGCCGCGTCGATCCCTCGGTGTCGCAGCGAGAGCTGATGAAGCGCCACGGGGTATCGCGCAAGACGGTGGTTCAGGCGCTGTCGTCGGCGCTGCCGCCGCCGCGCAAGCCGGTGACCGGCAGGCCGAGGGCGGTTGCCCCGGTCACGTCGTTCATCGACGAGATGCTGCGTTCGGACGTGACCGCGCCGAAGAAGCAGCGGCACACGATCGAGCGGATCTGTCAGCGCCTGGCGCACGAGTTCGACTTCCGGGACGCCTCGTACTCGGCGGTCCGTGACTACGTCGCCATGCGCCGCCCGCAGATCACCGCGGAGGTCCGCGCCGGCCAGGGTGTCGTCGAGGGGATGGTCCCGCAACTGCACCTGCCCGGTGAAGAGGCTGAAGTGGACTTCCATGACGTCACGGTCGAGCTCGCGGGCAAGAAGGTCGTCTGCTACCAGTTCACGTTTCGGCTCTCATACTCCGGCAAGAGCATCCATCGCGTGTTCGCCTCCTGCGGGCAGGAGGCGTTCATCGAGGGCCATATCGAGGCGTTCGGGGTGCTCGGCGGGATCCCAACCCGGCACGTCCGCTACGACAACCTCTCGCCGGCGGTGACGAAGGTGCTGCTGGGCCGCTCCCGGAAGGAGACGCAGCGTTGGCTGGCATTCCGCTCGCACATGGGCTTCGACGCGTTCTACTGCCAGCCGGGCTCCGGCGGCGCGCACGAGAAGGGCGGTGTCGAGCACGAGGGCGGCCGGTTCCGGCGCAACCACCTGGTCCCGCCACCGGTCGTCGACACGCTCGACGAGCTGAACCGGCAGCTCGCCCGGATCGACGCCGCCGAGGACGTCCGGCACGTTCACGGCAGCCCTGAGTCGATCGGCGAGCGGTTCGCCAAGGAGGAGTACCTGCTGCGGCCGGTTCCCGAGGAGGAGTTCGAGCCGGGCACGGTCAAGACCCCGAAGGTCCGCCGCGACTGCCGGATCGTGGTCATGCAGTGCTACTACTCGGTCCCGGCCCGCTTCATCGGCCGGAAGGTCCGGGTCAGCCTGCGGGCCAACGAGCTGCTGGTCTTCGACGGCCGCAAGGTCATCGCCCGCCACCAGCGGCTCGCGCGCCGCTGGGACTTCTCCGACCACCTCGACCACTACCTGGAGATCCTCGCAGCGAAGCCCGGCGCGTTCGCCGGGTCGACCGCTTTGGCCCAGGCCCGGGCGTCCGGGGCCTTCACACAGGCCCACGACGCGTTCTGGGAGGCGGCCAAGACCGCCCGCGGCGACGCCGAGGGCACCCGCGCCCTGATCGAGGTCCTGCTGCTGCACCGGCAGCTGAGCGCCGACGCGGTCGAAGCGGGCCTGGCCGCGACACTGAGGGCTGGATCGACCACGCCCGAGCTCGTCGCGATCGAGGCACGCAAGGCCGTCGAGGCCGGCAGCGTCGGCGAGCAGGCCGCGCCGCAGCCCGTCGCCCTGCCCGAGCCCGCCGAAGAGGACGAGAGCGACGAGGGCGACGAGGAGGGCCCGGTCGCTGAGGTGATCTCGCTGCACGCGAGGCGCCTGCTCTCGTCGAAGGGCCACCCGACCCCGCAGATGTCCGTCTACGACCAGTTGCTGTCCAACAAGAAGAAGGGCCATTCGGCTTGAGCCAGATCACCGGCACCACCCGAGTGCCAAGTCCTCGCGCGGCCGCTGACGGCGGCCTGGACGCGGTCGACGCGGCCATCATCGACGCCTGCGTCGCCCTGCGCCTGCCCACCGTCCGCGACAACTACGCCGAAATCGTCGAGAACGCACTGCGGCAGAAGGCGAACTACCGCGGCTTCCTGCTGGAGCTGCTCACCAGCGAATGCGAGCACCGCGAAGAGCGCCGCAAAGAGCGCCTGGTTCGGGGCGCGAACTTCCACCGGCCCAAACGGATCGAGGACTTCGACTACGGAGCGAACCACAATGTCCAACCCGAGGAGGTCAACGCGCTGACCGACCCGTCCTGGGTCCTCTCAGGCCAGCCGCTCTGCCTCATCGGCGGTTCCGGGACCGGGAAGTCCCACCTGCTCATTGGCATCGGCACCGCGATCGCCGAAGCGGGCCTGAAGGTCCGCTACACCACCACCGCGGGCCTGGTCAATGAGCTGATCGAGGCCCAGCACGACAAGCAGCTGACCCGCACCATCCACAAATACGGGCGCTACGACCTTCTTTGCCTGGACGAGTTCGGGTATCTCAACCTCGACAAGACCGGCGCGAAGCTCCTGTTCCAGGTCTTCACCGAGCGGGAGGAACGCCGATCGATCGCGGTCGCCTCCAACGCCCCGTTCGGCGAGTGGAACAAGACCTTCACCGACGAGCGGCTCTGCGGCGCGATCGTCGACCGGCTCACCTTCAAAGGTCACGTCATCGAGACCGGCCACGACTCCTACCGGCTCATGACCACCCTCGCCGAACGCGAAGCCGCCTGACAGAGCGGAACGGGCCCCTCGCGCCACCTCCGGTTATTGGGACCGACAGGCGCGAGGGACCCGACCACACCCGATCCTAGACACCCCGACACCCGCCCGGCGCGAGCGAAACGCGACCCAAACTTTCCGCCCAAACCTTCCCTCGCGGCGGCCCGGTCCGGGCAAGTGCGACCCGAACTTTCCGCCCGAAAACCGCGACCGGACTTTCCGTCGATCAAAGACCGTCGATGCTTTCCCGCACGCACTGCGACCCAAACTTTCCACCCGAGTGAGTCCCAAACCACCCGTCGAAATCAGACCTCGCTGCGCCCCGCCTCGTCGCCGCACTCACCGCACACCTTGCCACAAGTCGGAACGAATGGCCCTGAGCGCATGGCCGTCCTGTTCCCAGGAGCCGCGGTGGAACGCGACAGCGACGACACCGCCTCTGGCAGGGTCGGCGCAGGCTCCCGCGATCAGGCACAATGGGAAAGTGCCACCGAAGCCCGGCCCGTGGAGCTTTAATGCATTCGGATCCGGCTGCCGGACCAACTCTGCCCGGATCGGACCGGCGTCGATGACAGAGCCCGCGCACCCACCTCACGAGACTGGTCCCCGGTTCGCTCGGCGCGCCGCGCGCGTCCTGGTCGTCGACGAAGCGGACCGGCTGCTGCTCTTCCACGGTCCGGCGCTGGTCGCGGGAGCGGGCGCTGCCTACTTCTTCACCGTCGGCGGGGCGATCGAGCCGGGCGAGACCGCCCGGGAGGCGGCTGTGCGCGAGCTGCACGAGGAGACCGGCATGCTTGCGGCGCCCGATGCGCTCATCGGACCGGTCGCACGCTGCCACAGTGTCCAAGAGTTGCTGGCCGGCGGGGGCTTCACCGCCGACGAGTGGTTCTTCTGGTGGCGGTGCACGAACCCGACCGTGCAGCTCGAGGGTCTTGAGGAGCGCGAGGGCCTGGAAACGGCGGGGTTCGCGTGGATGTCGCTGCCCGAGCTCGAATCGGCGCCGCTAACGATTCTTCCCCGCGCACTCCCGGCCTTCATGCGCCGTGTCCTGACCGAGGGCCTGCCGGCCCGACCGGTGACGATCGCATGGGACCGGCCCGGCCCGGCCTGAACGGCAGTTCCGCCGCCCCGGCGCTCGGAGAGGGGCCGCCCGGTTGCGCCAGCGCCATTTCGGTCCGCAGGTGTCCGGTACCTGTCGCTGGCGGCGGGGATGTCAGGCGGGGCCGGTGCTGCGGGCGAGGTAGGCCATGCACAGCTCGCGGACGGCGGGCGGGACGTCGAGGTTGCCGGCGCCGTGGCGCAGGAGCTCCTCGGCACCGGGTTCGCCGAGCTGCCGGAGCCGGCCGGCAGCCGGCACGCGGTCCTTCAGCTCGAGGTCGCAGGCGTGGGCGAGGATCCGGAGCGCGCGGACGTGGCCGAACTGGGAGAACAAGGCGGTTTCTTCGGCGGCGTGGTAGCGAAGGCCCAGCGACAGGTCCGGGTCGGCGACCCGCTGGAGCAGCAGGGCGACCGCGCGGGCGGGGTCGGTACGGCCGATGTGGACGCAGGCATCGACCTGGGTCTCCGGGGCCAAGGTCGCCTCGTCGGTGAGCCGCTCGTAGACAGCCAGGCCACGCACCGGGTCCCACCGGTAGATCTCGTCGGCAACCGACAGCCGCAGGTCCCCGTCCAGTGCGAGGTCGGCGATGAGAAGCTCGAGCAGGGCCAGGCCGAGGTCGCGGTCGCGCTGGGCCGCAGTGCGGGCGATCATGAACCGGGTCCACGGCCCCCGCTCGGTGTCGGCGACGCGGGCGCGCAGTTCGGGGCGACGGGCAGCCCATCCCCGCTCGGGCAGGTCGATGACGTGGTGCAGCCACAGCAGGTCGATATCGACCCCGCCGCGGAGCTGGTAGATCTCATAAAGGCGCTGGCTGGTCGCCGAGGCGCCGCGGCGGCCGGGGGTCCCGAGGTAGTACGCGAACCGGTCGGCCACGCCGGCACCGGCGCGCCGCCGCCGGGTAAGGACTCGGCCCGCCGCGCGCAGGCGCCCGGCCACGGCCGCGCCCCGCAGCCGCACGAAGGCCAGGTGCACCCCCGCGGCAGCGGCCGCGCTGGCGGCGGCGAGCAGGGGTACGTCGTCGAGGTCCAGTCCCGGCAGCACGGCCAAGGACGGGCTCAGCAGCGCGGCTGCGGCCGCGGTCAGTGCGAGCGAGGGCCATATCGGACGTCCATTGGGGTTGGACAAGGATCCTCCAAACCTGGAGTACTGGAGTTGAGTCGATCTGGGGAAGCCGATCGCGCGCCAGGACTCAGACGAGTCCGGCTGCCGCCCAAGCGAGGTCACGGCCTCGAGGACGCCAGTTCACTCTACCCACAGGGGTGAACTTGGCCTGGCGGACAACGAGTGCGACACCCTCGATTCCTGGGGCGCGTGTGACGCCACCACTGCTGTGTCCGAACATGCGGTCCCCATGCCGACGCGGTGGTGCTCTGCTTGCGTCCCAACGGATCTCGGCTCATCGGCGGTATCAGTCGGAGGGATTGGCACGGCGGGGTTGGGCCGGGGTTGTCAGATTTCTGACAGCGTCGAACCGGGCTCGGTCGTCGAGGGTGGGGTCGGCCAGGAACGACTCCAGCGCGCTTGTGCCGCCGGCTTCGTCCCATCGGCGCAGCCGGGCGGCGGCCTCGACGCGCGCGGCCCATGCCAGGGCGGGGTCGTGGGCGAGGGCGAGGTAGGTGGCGGCGGCCCGCTCGGGCCGCTCGGCCGCGAGCCAAGCCGCGACCTGGAGCCGGTAGTCGGCGGCGAGCACGCCGTCGTTGGCGAGCGTCCACAAGGTGCGCCCGTACTGGTCGGGGTCGACGCCGGCCAGGTGCATGGCCGCGTCCAAGCGCAAGGTCAGCGAGGTCGCCGCGTCGCCTCTGGCCAGGAAGACGAGCATGGCGCCCGGCCGGTCATTGCCGCCTGCGGGCCGGTCTTCGATCTCGCGGTCGGTGTGGATGAGCGCGGCCTCCAGCCGGGCCGCGTCAGGGGCGCCGGGGTCGGTGACGAGTCCGGCGAGGACCTCCCGCGCGGTGGCCGGATCGCCGGCCGCGCCGAGACGGTCGGCTGCCTCCAAGCGCGTCGGGGTCGGGGCGGCAGGGTCGGTGGCGATGCGACGCAGGGCCTCGGCGGTGGGTGCGGTGCTGTAGTCGGCGAGGATCGCGGCGATCTCAAGCCGGAGCTCGGCGGGGAGCTGCTCGATCTCCAGCAGCGCACGCAGATCGGCGATCCGGTCCGGCCCGCCGTGCCCCCAGATGACCCACACCAGCTCGTAGCGCGCCTCGATCGACAGGTCGGGGCGCAGCAGCATCGCCATCGCCGCCCGCTGCATCCGACGGCGCTGCCACAACCGTGCGGGGGCTGCGCGGCGCTGCACCGGCGACGGGACGCTCCTGCCGCGACCGGTCCGCCACACCACTAGTGCGATACCGGCGAACACCGAGGCGACCGCCGCGGCCGGACGCCACGATCCGTCGAGGGCCGCAGGGCCGGTCACGGCGAACGCCGCAGCGGCGGCGCCAGCCCAGATCCACCACCGACGCCGGGCAGCCTTGTACTCACGGTCCAACGACACCCCCAGCTCGGTGTGGCTTCGAGCCTCATCGTATCCACGCCTGCGCCGACAGGTCGCACCCCGTGTCCGTTGCAGCCCAACGCCAGCCCCAGGGACAGAGCCGGTTCAGGGAACGCCGGATGCCAACCGGCCACGAAGCTCACTGACCGATGGCCGCACCCCACCAGGGAATCCCGTCCGCGACCATGGCCCCCGCCAGTCCGCCTCTGGCTGGTGCCGACGTGAGGGTTGAGGAGATGCCTGGCGCGACGGCGGTGTCCTACTCAGGAGCACACTGACACCGTGCGTCGGGCCCTCTCCGGCGTCGAAGCAGTGACCTCCGCTCCGCCGGGTGACCGCGACCCGGCCCTGAGCGCCGCTCGGTATCCCTGGGTGCGGTCCGAGACAGGTGCACGTCGTCGTCGAACCCGCAGACGACCTGCTGCCCTGTCCGGGTATACAGTCCAGCGGTCTCGCATGCGGTCAGTCAGGCTGATCTTCCGGGGGCGGCGACTGGTAGGCACCGGGTTTGACCGCAGCGGAGTGCAGCCGCGTCAGCAGGTTCTGCTCGCCCC
The DNA here is from genome assembly GCF_037034145.1 of Glycomyces sp. MUSA5-2. Classification (NCBI taxonomy): domain Bacteria; kingdom Bacillati; phylum Actinomycetota; class Actinomycetes; order Glycomycetales; family Glycomycetaceae; genus Glycomyces; species Glycomyces sp. MUSA5-2. The sequence continues at coordinate 251,262 of NZ_JBAGKG010000006.1, read as the reverse complement.
CGGCATCGATCCACATCGCCGTGACTCGATCCCACTTCTCATACGTGAGGCTCTCGACCGCCGAGAGGCCGGCGGCGACGCCGCGGCTGCGCTCGCTGAACGCCGGCGAGCATTTCCAGTCCTCACCCGTGTCGATAATCGCCAGGAACTGGCCGCGGACCTTGACGACCGTGACGATGCCGTCGAACACAACCGGATCCGCGCGCGCCCACGCGACAACGCGTTCGGTCTCGTCGGCAAGGAGTTGCCGGATCTGCGCGGGAGGCGCCTCGAGGGCGTCGGGAAAGAGAAGGAACGGCTGCTGCGTCCAGGCAAACGACAGCATGGGCCGTCGCGCCGGGTCGGCCTCGGCGCGACGGCGGCGCCGATTGGGCTCGCGTTGGTATGCGGCAGTGACTGCCCCAAGGGATTCGTTCAACCGGGCCTGGAGCGTCTCGATCACACCGATGCGATCAAGGTCTTTGTCAGGCCACTCCGGCCCGAGCTCGACGATGAGGGACTCAGCCAGCAGCGCGCAATCCAGAGCCGCCTGGGAAAACGCGTCCACATAGCCCGAATCGCCCGTCTCGATGAAGACACTGCCGCCTACACCGCTCCTGGCGAGGGCGTCGAGCTGGTCGATGAGGATGCCGAGGTTCGCCACGGCCGCATGCTGCGTCGGCTCCAGGGAATCACCGGGTGCGTCTTTGAGCGGCGCCATCACCTCGTCGGGCAGGTCCGCGTCGTAGAGCCGCTGCCAGCGCATGACCACGGCGGTATGCACTTGGGTGTCGAGTTCGAGCAGGAGGGCGTTGTGGCGCAGGCGTCCATCCTCGGGCAGGTTGGACGGGACCGGAATGCCCAAAGCGTCCAGCGCCGCAAGGAGCTGCTCTTCGCTGAAATCGGTCACGATCGCCACGCTCCCGGCAATGAAGGGCAGCAGTGGAGGTCGACCATGGGGATCGGCATGACCCGACTCTAACGACCTCGATCGCAGCAAGGAACCCGGCGGCGAAGCCCGCGACCGGCAGAACCTCCCCTGGGCCGACTTCCCGGCGATCCCCTTCCGGGCCTCGAATGACACGCCGAAACCAGGCATCATCCGTTTTCGCGGCTTGGTAGCCCACCATCGTGGGTAGGTACGGCACACATGCCTGCCATTGGAGGGAAGGAGAAGGAGCGATCGCGAATCCGAGACCGTTGACCGACGAGCAGCGGGCGATCGCCGACCGCGTGGTTTTCGGCGACGAAACCAAGTCGGCTGTCACCCGAGAAACCGGCTACAACTACAAGACTGTTCGGGCCTGGGTGGCCAAGCGTCTCGCCGAGCTGAACGACGAGCTTCCGCTTCACGATCACTCGCGGCCAGCGGTGCCGTTGCAGCGGATCGGCAACCCGGAGGGGGCGTTGTACCGGGCCCGCCTTCGCATCCAGGAGCTTGAGGAGCACATCAGCAGGTTGAAGATCCAGCACGAGGCCGAGCTTGACGGTGAACGCCGCGCCAAGGAGACGTTCAAGGACGCGCTCATACTCTTGAGCCGGGATCATAGTTCTGTCGGCGTGGCTGCCATGAGGCGCAATGGTATTGGCCCGCAAACGGGCGCGGCGTGGCCCGGCGCGATGGAAGAACCAGCGGATCGCGGCCCCCGTCTGATGGATTCCGGTAATCACCTGGCTGGGCAGGCGCCGCTTGAGAGCGGTGTCGACGAGTTTGCTGAGGTTGAGGAGCGGGGGTAGGGCAGCAGGAGGTGCAGCTCGATTCGGTCGACGCCGACGGCGGCCCACTCCCGAACACGCCGGGAACGAAGGGCCGAGCGGTCGTCGAGAACCATGCAGTCCCGCGCTCGGCAATGTCAATGGCATCGAGGAGCTCGATCAGCACCGCAGTGGTAGACGGCCGGCCGAACACGAGGCCTTCTATACTCCTTCACCCGGTCTCGCTATGCATGGCAAAAACCCACGCTTCGGCGCTGGATGCCCCGGCAGGCCAAGCTTGTCAGTGCCTCGCAAAGTCCTGCCCTGTAACGAGGAGTAGTAGTGTCAATGGCCTTGTGGCTATCCCCATAGACGGTTCTTGAAGCTCCCCGCTGGCGGCCGGTGTTTCTCCCCGGTTTCTCGCTCAGCGGAGCTGTTGCCTAGCTGAGTGAGACGACGCCTTTGCCGGAGAGGGCTTCGGAGAGGCGGTGGCTGTCGCCGGAGGTGACGGCGACATGGGCGTGGTGGAGGAGCCTGTCAACCGTGGCGGTGGCGAGGGTCTTGGGCATGATCTCGTCGAAGCCACTCGGATGAAGGTTTGAGCTCACGGCCAAACTTCTTCTCTCATAGGCGGTGTCGACCAGGCGGTAGAAGCCTTCGGCGGCGTCTTCGGAGACCGGCAGGAGCCCGATGTCGTCGACGATGATCAGGTCGGCGCGGGTGATCCGGTCGAAGGCCTTGGCGACGGTGTCGTCGACGCGGTGCTTGCGGACCAGGGCGCCGAGGTCCTCGATGGTGAACCAGGCGACGTTGAGGCCGGCGTCAACCGCCTCCTGGCCGAGCGCTTCGCAGAAGTGCGACTTGCCCGTTCCCGAAGGCCCGCAGATGCAAAGGTTCTCGCGGCGGCGGACCCATTCGAAGGTCCGCAGGTTCGACTGGGTCGGGATCGGGATCGAGGAGGCGTTCTCGTCCCAGACATGGAAGGTCTTGCCGGTCGGGAACGACGCGCGTTTGCGCCGGGTGCGGAGGTTGGAGGCGTCGCGGCCCTTGACCTCTTCGGCCAGGAGGGCGCGGACGACCTCGGCGGGGTCCCAGCGTTGGGCCTTGGCGGTGGGGATGACCTCTTCCATCGCGCGGCGCAGGTAGGGCATCTTCAGCCGCCTGGCGTGCTCGAGGGCATCGTTGAGGGCCTGGCCGGTGACGGCGGCGACCGCGGAAGCGGGCGCCGACATCCTCGGCGGGGCCGGGGTGGACTTGACGTCGGTCAACGGGTTACCTTTCTAGCGATTCTTCTGCTCGCCGGGGTCGGCCGCTGCGCGGTCGGCCCCCGGTCGTCTATCGGCCGGCGGGCGTCCCGAACGAGGCCCAGCCGCTGGTCCCGGGCTGGAGCGAGTGCGCCTCGGTCGCGCGGGTGACGCCGGTCTTGGACTGGTAGCGCTGATACTCGAGGATCTGGACGAGCGCGTCCTCCTCGAACCGCTCCGCTTTCGCCGCGGCCTCCAGGGCGGCGCGGACGGCCTCGGCTCCGTAGAGCGCAGCGGCCTGGGTCGCGGCCCGCATCTTCGAACGCAACCGGCTCGTCCCAGCCGAAGCCGCCGCGATCAGCCAGGTTTCGGCCTCTGGACCGAGTGCGAGGAAGTCGGCCTCCTCGCGGCTGGTCGGTCTTGCCTTCCGCTCGCCCCGGCTCGATTCGGGGTAGTGCTCGTCGAGGATCTGCGGGCGGCCCGGTGTCGAGCGCAGGTGGCGGGCGACCTCGGTTGCCGCGCCGTCGACCATGGCCGTGACCACCATGTCGTCGCCATGGAACCGGGCCCAGACGGTCCGGTCGACCAGCTGATGCGGGACCGAGTAGCGGACACTGCCGACCGAGATCGTCGAGTCGCGGGAGACCCTGCGGGTCTCGCCGAACGCCGCGGCGAACGGCTCGAGCGGGACCGGATGCAGTCGGGTCCGCTCCTCCAGCAGCGCCTCGGCCGGGACCATACGCGTCTCGCGGTGAACGCGGGAATTCACTTCTAGGCAGAACTCCTCGGCGGCCTCTTGGAGCGCGGCGAACGCCCCGTACTGGCCCCGGAGGTTGACCTCGGTCGGGACGAGGTCGCGCTTGGCGAGGCGGACGGTCGACTCTGCGCCGCCCTTGGACTGCGGGTCGGCCGGGACGCAGGTCCGGATCGCGGTCGAGTAGTGCCGGCCGATCTGGGCGATGTCGCTGTTGCGGACCGGGATGCGCGCGACGTGGTCGACGGTGACGGTCTTCTCGTTGTCGGTCAGCACGTTCGTTGGGACGCCGCCGAGGATGCGGAAGGTCTGGTCCAGGCAGGCGGCGATCGTCGGGATCGTCTTGTCCCAGACCGGGATCACCACCCGGAACCGGGACCACGCCAGCCAAGCACACCACAACTGCGTCCGTCGCCCGTCGACGCGAGGGCCTTCGCCCCAGTCGAACTGGAGCCAGAGACCGGGCTCGGGGATCCAGGGCCGGAAGACGCGTCGGTGTCCGGACTTATACGAGGTCTTCGCCGCGGCGACGGCCTTGCGGGTGGTCCGCTCTGAACCGTCGTAGCCCATCGCGACGATCTTCTTATGCGCCATGTCGGCCCCGATCCGGGCCTGCGAGCGTTCGACGAGCTCTTCGATCTTCGGCATGTAGTCGTCGATCAGCCTTGCCCGCGGCTTGCGTTTCGTCGGGTCGACGCCCTGGTCGCGGAGCTCGACATAGCGGCGGACCGTGTGATGGTCACAGCCGGCCAGCTCAGCGGCCTTCCGATACGACCCGACCAGGTCGTATGCCTCCAAGATTTCCATGATCTCCCAGTTGCACTTCACAGCCGCACATCATCGCCGCGGCCGACTGGCCCCAAGTGGGGAATTCCCGCGGCCGTGATCGGGGACGCCCAAACGGCCGCGGATGAAGGGGGTCAGATGGCCGCCAGCAGGGAACTAAACGGGCCATCACTGGGGAGGTTAGGACTGCCGCTGACATAGTAGTAGCGCCGAGTTAGGTCATCGGGCGAAGAGCAGAGGACCGCGGGGTGCAACGGATCTCGATATGATCAGGGCGTCGACGACGAGGACCTTCACCTTTCAGGAGCGTCTGCGATGGTCTCTCCGCAACCCCCCGAATCCAGACTCCGCGCTTGGCTCACCAAGAGCAAAGTCCTCGCGATGTCCGTCGCGGCCGTCGTCGTCGGCGCGCTGGCCGCGGCGAACCAGGCGTTCGACCTCTGGGACAAGGCAGACGCGCGCTTCGCTGACCCGCCCGCACAGGACGGTCCGCTCCTGTACGACGCGTCGTGGCCGCTCAACCGCGGATGCGACGGGGCCACGAATGTCGCGGTGTCTGCTGAGGAAGGCGGACCTGAGACGTTCGCCGCATGGCCGGACCGCGAGCAGCTCGCCAAGGAGCCGGGCTCGGGCGCGTGGGTCACCGGCTCGCTGACTGTCGATCTCGTCGGCGTTGATGAACACCCCGTGCAGATCTCGGCGATCGACTACCAAGTTCTGAGCGACGACCTCGCCTCGCCCGCGTGGGTCTACGAGCCCCACGGCGGGTGCGGCGAGACCTACTCGCGGCTGTTCGTGCTCGATCTCGACGGGGAGACCCTTGAGGACCAGGGAGTCGTGGGCTCCCCGCTACCCGAGGGCACTGCGCCGCCGGAGGCCGCGATCGGGCCGGCGTTCACCGTCACGGACCTGGAGCCCGCGCAGATCACCGTGTCGGTCCTGGGCTGCGAGGCGAACTACGAGTGGGAGCTGATCGTGTCCTACTTCTACGAGGGCGAGTCCGGGGAGGTGCGGCTGGGGCCCTACCGGACGTTCGGCGCCGCCGACGCGGACACCCCCGTGTACACCGACGACACCGAGGCGGACGGCCTCGTCGCGACCGGATGGCCGGCGGACTCGACAGGCAGGTGCGCCTTCTGACCGCAGGTCAGGTCGTCGCAATGGTTGTGCGGGCCATGGCATCACGTGAGACATCAGCGCAGACGGGCTTCGTGGTGGGTGGTGCTACGTCGGTTGGGGTCCGTTGTCGGACGCTCGTACTGCCCGGATAAGCGGGTGTGTCCGGTAGGTCGCGAGGCGGTAGGGGGATTCGATGCCCGCTTCCCGGTCGGCGGCCGCGAGGCGCGCACGGGCCATGACTTGGTCACGTTCGGCCCGCGTCGGCCTGGCCAGCGCACACCGATACAAGACTTCAACCAGATTGAGCGCCGGGGCCGGACCAGCGGTCTCCAAAAGAGCGAGCGCGGTCTCGGCGGCGAGGTCGGCGGCGGCGCGCCGTCCTTGTCTGGTGTGGAGGTCGGCTGCCAGGGCGAGGGCGGTGATGCGGATGCGCGGCTGGTCGTGGTCGTGTCCCCAGGCGTCCATCTCGGCGGCGGCTTGCAGTGCCGCGTCGAGTGTGGCCGGGTCCTCGTCTGCGGTATGCGCCAGGGTCTCGGCTCGGTGGAGGCCGATCAGCGGCAGCAAGTTCGGGTGGCCGTCGGCGCGGATGGCCGTCCAGGCGTCTTCGGCCCAGGCCCTGGCGTCGGGGTGGTCGGGTTCGATGCGGGAGGCGAGGTCGGCGCGCAGGGCCCGGTTGTAGTCCTGCCAGGGCCCTTCCAGGCCGAGCTCCTGGTCGGCGGCGCTTGCGTCGGCGAGGATCGCTTCGGCTTTGACGGCGTCGCCCAGGGTCGCGGCGATCTGTGCGGCGAAGTTCGCGGCGACCGCCGCCAAGGCCCGGGTGGCTCGGTTGCGGTGGCTGCGGTGGAGGGCGATGAGGTTCTCGGCCGTGTCGAGCTCGCCGGCGTCGAAGGCGAGGACTCCTTCGTACAAGCCGGTGAGCGCTCGCCACACCCGCAGTGAGGACCCGCCGTCGGCCGGGGGTTCGCGGCGGGCCGCGTCAGCGAGGAGGCCACGGGCGGCGGGAAGGTCGCGTTTCGCATACTGCCGCGCGTAGAAGACGAGAGAGGCTTGATACACGACCGGGTCGGTGCCGGGTTGCTGTGCGGCCTCCCAGGCAGCGTCGAGGTGGGCGAGCTGGACGTCGAGGCCGAGGACGGGCGGGCTAAGCCGGGCGCGTGCGAGCAGGACACGGGCGTCGGGTCCCGGTGCGGCTTCTGCTGCGGTGAACGCTTCGTCGAGGTGCTCGACGTCGACCTCCTCGGGGCGGTCGATGGCGAGCAGCCACCATCGCGCGGCTTCCGATCGCCATTCGACGGTCTGTGGCCCGGGTTCGGGGTGGTCGTCGATCATGGACAGTGCGCTCTCGGCGAAGCGCTGGGCGTCGCCCGGCGCGAGGGCCGACCAGGCGGCGCGGGCGTGGCCGAGTAGGAGCGGGAGGGCGCCGTTGCGGTGGTCGGGCCCGGCCCATTCGGCGAGGGCGACGTAGCGGAGCTCTTCCTCAGCGGACAGGACCCGGGCAGTCAGGTCGAGGTGGCGTGCGGCTTCCTCGTTGAACCAGGCCTGGCGCTGGGCGGGGTCGATGGCGGCCAGGGCCCCGGCCCGGGCTTCGGGGCTAATGAACGAGCACACCAGCAGGCCGTCGAGGTCGGTCGCCGGGCGCAGCACCTCGCTGGTCATCGCGCCGGGGGCGCTGGCAAGGAGGGTGACGACGCTGCCGGGGTCGATGCCGAAGCGGGCGAGGCTGCGGTTGTCCCAGGCGGTGCCCGCGACCGCGGCGGCGCCGATGAGGTGCTGGAGGTCTGCCGGCAGGTGCAGGATCGCCATGCTCGCCGCCATCGCCACTGCCTCGGCCTGCCGGCCTCCCAGGTCCGTGCGCTCGAACCCTGCGGTGCGGGTGGTGGGGATCCAGGGGCCCAGGGCGGTGGCGATGAGATGGAAGCCGCGCTCGGCCACTGCGGTGGCCAGGTCGGTGATGACGGTCTGGGAGGCGTCGTCCCACTCCTCCAGGCCCAGGACGAGGATCGTGACGGCGGCGCCGCCGCGGGCGGCGGCCTGGTCGATCAGGTCGATGATGGCGCTGGTGACCGCTGCGGTCACGGCGCGCTGCCAGGGCCGAATGCTGTCGGTCGCGATCGCGCCGGTGACGGCGGCGGCGTCCAGGAGGGGCCGGGCGTCGTCCCAGATCGCCTGGACTGCCGGCTCGCGCGAGGCAAACCACGCCAGCGGCCCTTCTCCGATTCCTTCCCGGTCTGAGGAGGCACCGGCGAGCTTGCCGAGGGTGCGGGTCAGGGTTCGGGCGCCTTCCCACGGCAGTGCGGCACGCGCGCCGCCGCCGGGCGCAGGTGCCTCCACGATGAGAGCGCCGGCCTGTGCCCGCTGGCTGTTCAGGAATCGGAGCTCTTCGACGAGGTCGCGCATGTCGGCGCCGTTGGCGACTGTGACCAGTTGGGCGGCACCGCGTCCGGTCGCGGTGACGCGCTCGCTGGCAGCGGCGATGGACTCGATGGCGCTGGGGTCGGTCACGGCGGCTCCGTTCGTTCCTGTGCAGTGTGTGCAGTCAAGGCAGGTGGTGAAGCGGCAATGGTCGGCGGGGTGCGCCCGGCGTTGCGGCGGCGAGGAGCGGCCGGTCAGGGCCGAGCCTACGGTGGGTTGCGTTCCCTAGTCGAGCGGCGAGTCGCCTGCAATCGAGCCCAGGAGGGCCTTGACGGCGTCGCTGACGGGCGGGTCCTCGCCCGGGGACCGCCACTGGTACTCATCGTGCTCGGTCAGGCGAACCGGTGCGGTCTGCGCGGTGGTGATGGCGAAGGTGAATTGGCGGGTGGATTTGCCGCTACCGCTGGTGTAGTCGAATGCCCCGAGGTAGGCATCGATCGAGGCGAGCGCAAGGCCGGTTTCTTCAGCGACTTCCCGCGCGAGCGCGGCTTGGAGGGCTTCGCCGGGCTCGCGTGTGCCGCTGGGCAGCTCCCACAGGCCGCCCATGAAATCGCCGCCCAGCCGCTGTAGAAGAAGCACGCGGCCGTCGCTGTCGGTGATGACCGCGCCGACGACGACCTGGGCGATGCCCTCCTGGTCGGCTGCCGCGAGCAGCGCTTCGAACTCAGTGGGTTGCATGGTGTCAGGCTCCTTCTGCGCGGGGCGGATCGGTTGCTGCAGGCCCAGGCCGCCATATCGATATGTTCCGGGACCGCCAGGTGGTCCCTCGCGCCGAAGCCGAGCGTGCGCGAGGACGCAGAGCGGCCCCTTCGGAGCGTAGGCGCATTGTTGCTGTTCAGGCTCCGGGCCTCTCCGACTACTCCGCTGGGGTCCATGCCTGGCCGCTGCGCAGTCGGCGCAGGTGGCTGCGACCGAGTGCTTCTTGGGCGAGTCGGCGTCCTTGTTCGAGGAGGTCTTGGACTGCCGATTGTTGATCGGTCTCCAGCCAAGAGGCGAGGTCGGCTGCTCGACCTCGCTCGACCCGTGCGCCGGCGGTGGGCGTGCGGGTCAGGAGATTGCGGTAGAGAAAGCTGGCAGGCTCGACTGGCGGTAGGCCGATGTCCTGAGCCGTCACAGACGCACGGGCGGGAATGGCGAGTCCGTTGGCGTCAAGGTCGCCGAAGTAGAAGATGCGACCGATCTGCCCCAGATGGCGGAGGTCGGCGACGGCAGATTCGAAGGCGCTGCCGCCCCCATATGCGAGGTACCCGAAGAGGCCCGGGTCGGGTCGGAGCACGTCGTGGAGACTGTGGAAGGTGTCGCTGTTCTCCGCCACGAGCACGGTTGGCGTGCCTCCGATGCGGCGGATGGCCAGGGGGACGGGGAGCCGGAAGGTGCAGAGTGTGGTGAGCGTGAGTCGGCCCGGCGCGAAGAGCGAGGTCGGCAGGAGTGCTTCGAGGCGTTTCTCGTCGCCGAAGATCTCGACCGAGCGCTCGCGCATTGGTATCGGCTCGCGCAGTTCAACGGAGGCACTGGCGTCGCGCAGCCACCGGTTGACGGCACGGAGGTGATCGGTCTGGCTGGCGGTGAGCGCCGTGCTGGCGGCCCAGGCCAGTTCGGGCCGCCACACCACGCCAGGTGCGCTCGTCCGTTCAGGGGCGGTACGGCGGAGTCGGATGTGGTCGGGCAGAGCGGGCCGTCCGCCGTCCCAGCGGCGACGGTCGCGGGGTGCAGTCAGGTCTCCGGATTCGATCAGTTCGTCCAGGAGCGCGGCCAGTGCGGTCCGGGTGGCGCCTGCGGCTACCACTGCCGGAAAGATCTGGCCCATGGTCTCGATGAGCTGATCGCGTTGCACGGTTGCCTTCGTGGAATTCGCGTCGAGGGCCGCGTGCAGGGCCGCGGCGTTGTCGGAAAGCGCGGCGGAGGTAGTCACTCGGTCTCCTTTCGGTGGAGGCGTGCGGCACCGACGATCCCAGTGGGCGGGGGTTCGTCGGGGTCCGGGTCGTGCAGCGGGGGTGCAATGGCGTTGCGTGCCTGTTTGGAGATGCGGATGAGGATGGTTCCTTGGCGGACGGTCGAGTCGTTGATCATGTGGATCTGGAGGGGGAAGTGCATGATGGCGCGGTCTTCGGAGAGCGGCGTGGTGCAGATGAGTTGGACGTTCATGGCGCGGGCGATCTGGAACTGCAGCTGCATGAGGTAGTCGGCGTTGGCGCGTCCGAGCGGGTTGTCCAGGAACAGGGTGCCGCCGTGGGAGTCGCGGCGGCTGGCCCGGTCGGATTGTTTTAGGACGGCCATGACGCAGTACAGGAGGATCGAGCCGGTCAGGTCCTGGCCGCCGGAGAACTCCTTGGACATGCGTTCAATCGGGACCATGTCCATGCCCCCGGTCGGGGTGGGTTTGAGGATCTTGACGGTGAAGCCGGTGGCAACGCTTTCTTTCAGGCATGCGAGTACGAGTTCGATGCCGCTGACGGCGGTTTGCCGGGGATGGTGGGCGAAGCGGTCGATGATGGCGCGGGCACTCGCAGCCAGTGTCTCCTCGGCTGGCTTGGTGAACCGCAGTTCGAGGAATTGCTTGCCCGCCCAGGGGCTGTCTCCTTGGGGCACTCGTGCCGCGCCGTTGGCGCGTTTGAGCATGCTGACCGCATTCTCGACATGGCGGGCCAGGGTGCCCACGACGGCTTGGCGCCGGGAGTTGGCTTCATCGAGGTCGGTCGCGACGGTCATGCGGAACTGCTCGAAGTTGTGCCTCCACCGTTCTGCTGCCTCGGGGAGCTCGCGATCAGGGAAGAGGGTGATCTGGTTGCGGAGTGGGAAGTCGACGTCGTTGAAGTCGTGTCGTTCGTTCGTGCTCCGCAGGTCCTTGATGGCCTCATTGAGCTGGAGGGTCGCTCCGTTGGCGGCCTTGCGGCTGGTGTCGTAGGAGTTGATGGCGGCGTCGGCGCCTTGTTTGGCTTCGGTGAGGTCATCGGGCACGGTCGTCCCGACCTCCGGTGTGGGGAGGTCGCGGGCGGCCGCGGTGAGGCGGTGCTGGATGATTTCCAGTTGGTGGTGGTGTTCGGTGCGCGCGGTCAGGGTTCGGTTGAGCGACTTGGCGGTTTGTGCCGCCGCCCGGCGTGCCTGGGCAGCTTCGCTGATCTGTGCGTCTGCTTTGGCGATGAGCGTTTCGGCCTCGTCGAGGCTCGCGGGAGTCCAGGTGTCAGGCTGCTCGTGGTCGTCGAGCCAACGGCTCCTGCCTCCCCTGGGCTTTGCCTGCTCGAGGCGCTCTTTGAGGGTGGACGCCTCGGCGTCGTAGGTCTTGCAGGTCTCGCGGAGGCTCGCCAGGCGTTGCCGTGCGTCGTCGGCGGCGACGCGTCGTTGGTCTGGTGATTTCGCCCGCGGGTCGGCGCTGAGGGCTTGGGCCCGCGATTGGATCGCCGTTTCCAGGCTGCCCCATTGGGTTTGGAGGCGTGCGAGTTCCTTGGCGGTGAGTTCGGTCTGCTCGCGCAGTTCCATGCCGATTGCTGCTTGTTGGAAGGCGACCTCCGCGCGTTGCAGGTCGGCGACCAGTTCGGCGAGGTCGGGCAGTGGGCTGGTGTCGAGTTGTTGTCGTGCTTCGGCTTCGGTGGTGCAGGTGATCATTTCGGCGCTGGTCTGGTAGTCGGCCAGCCGGTACTTGATGTCGGCAAGCTCAAGGTGCCGTTGCTGGCGGCGTTCCTCGGCGTGGGTGATCTTGATGTCGAGTTCGGCGGCTTGCTGTTCACGTCGCTGGTTGTCGGTGGCGATGCGTTCGAGTTTCGGCCGCAGCGCGTCGGCTTCCGCAACCTGTTTCGCAAGCGCTGCAAGCTGGGTGTGCGCTGCGGTCGATTGGTTGTATCGCTCGTGGGCGGATTCGAGTTCGCCGCGTGCGGTCTCGAGCGCTACTGCGGCAGTTTCGGCAGCTTGTTCGGCCGCGGTGGCGTGCTCATTCGCGGTCTGGGCGTGGCTGTCGGCTGCGGCGCTGCGTTCGATGAGGTCGTCGGCGCGTTGGCCCTGCATACTCGTGTGCCACGCCTCGATGGCATGGGCGAGTTCGTTCACGGCAGCAAGGCGTTGGCGCAGCAGTCGGAGTCGCTCCGTGGCTTCGATGAGGCGGCGCTCTGCCTGTGCGCGTTCGCGTTCGGCCGCACTCGTGTCGTGCATGGCGGGCGTCGGCCGCGGCACGTAGCGTGCGGACCCGGACTCGTCGGGGTGGTGTTCGAAGGCACTGCTGGGTGCGATTAGGACCGCTCCGGCAGGGAGCAGCTCGGTTTCGGCGAGCAATGCTTGCGCACGGCGGACAGCGGCATCGTCGTTGACGATGATGCCCTCGGCCAGTTCGGGATAGACGTCGATATACCGGGGGTGCTCGCTGGGAGGGCAGTTCTCGCTGAGCCAGCGCCACCCTGACTCTGCGGGAATGTCGTGGTCGCGGAGGGCTCGCAGGAGACTGGCGACGGCGCGGCGCGGCGGCAGCAGGGCACCAGTGGTACCGAGTGCGGCGAGCAGGCGTTGCGCCTCCTCGCTTTCGCGCCGAGGGTCCTCCTGTTCGCCTGCGATGGTGCCAGCGCTGCGTTGACACTGCTCCAGGAGGCCGCCAGCGTGCTCAGCGAGCCATCGCAGTGGGTCGGCCGCGTCGAGTTCGGATCGGTCGGTTTCGGAGAGCTCGCTGACGATCGGCCCGTCGACGATGCGTCGGGCGCCCTCGCGCAGCCGTTGGAGCTCGCGCTTGAGCAGGTCGGCGTTGTAGGTCGCGTCCTGCGCGAAGCGGCGTCGCTCGTTCGCTGTGCTCGCGGCTTCTCGTGCCTGGGCGTCCGCGCTGGACACTGTGCTGGCGCAGGCGGCCTTCGCCGTTTGCGCGTCGTTCATCGCGTTGTGGGCCCGCTGGTTCGCTTCAGCGGCGGTCTCCTCGTCGGAGAGGAGCTGGGCGCGGCGGGCTTCGTTGACGGCGTGGTCGGCGCGTTTGAGCTGCTGCTCGATGTATCGGGCGTCGACGGTGGCTTCGGTGATGCTCTGGCGCACGGTGGCGGCGGTGTCGCGCCATTGGCGGAGGTGGTCGGCCTCGGTGCGCAGGTCTGCTTCGAATTCGTGCTTTTGGCTTGTGGCCGCCTCGATGACGCGTCGGTATCCGGCTTTCGCACGTGCGGCGGCATGGTCACGGCGGGCCCCGGCGACTGACTCGGCTCCTTCGGCGGCGCTGAGTGCCTCCTGCAGGTCCTGGTGCTGGTTCGCTGCCGAACGCAGTTGGATGCACAGGTCTACCGAGGACCAGGCCGCAGTTTCGGTTTCGGCTGGGGCGATCTGTGCAGCAATCTGACCGGCCTGGTCGGCGGCACGAACGTGCTGGAGGCCGAGTTCGTGCATGATGACATGGTTGCGGCGTCGCTCGCCAAGGTCGTGCTTGTCGTCCCATTCGCGCTGGTCCTCCACCGCCGAACCGTGCTGTTCTCGGAGGGTGGTCACGTCACGGCCGTGCTGGGCGACGCGTTCGTCCATGCCGATCTTGAACGCTGCGAGGTGTGTAGCAGCAGCATCGCGGGTGCCTCGCCGGGTCAGGTGTTCGCGGTACCTCGCCGCAACGGTCGCGCAGGCGCGTTCCATGACTTCGGCGTAGGCGTTCTGCAGGCGAAGGCTGTCGTCGCGGCTGACCTCGCGCCGGTACTCGCCGAATCCGTCCTCGAGGGCGGTGAACCTGTCGGTGGGCATCACCTTGCGCAAGAGCCAGTCGATGAACTGGCGGCCGGAGCTGCGGGAGACGGCCTCGCCTGCTGCGCCTTCAGAGGCGTTCATCTTCCATTGGATTGCGAACAGGTCGGGGTCCAGCCCCAGCCGAGCCTGCAGCTGCTCCCACGCTTCCTGGCCTTCTTTGACCTCCAGTTCCAAAGCAGGGTGCGCGCGCCGCTGGTCGTGGAGGAACGCGAGGAAGGCCTCGTACTGGGTCCATTTACCGTTCCTGGTAAACGGGAGCCGATCGATGTCGAGGAGGTGCGAGGGCCGGAAGGTGTAGAACTGACGTGGTACCTCACCACCCCTCGTTTTCGCGAACACCTGGGCGGTCACCAGAAGCTGGCCATTGGTGCGGTTGACCCATTCGAGGACGACGTGGGTCGGCTGGCGCATCGCGACAGCGAACTTGCGCAGGGATTCGAGATCGCGGTGCCGGTACGGGGTGATGGTCGACTGGAGGGCATGGAGCAGGATCCCTTTGCCGCCGCCGTTCGGCAAGAGCAGCAGACCTGCCGCAGCGGGGCGTGTCTCCACTCTTCCCGGGTCACTCCCTGCGATGAGCGCGACCTGTTCGATCGGCTCGCCGGCCGCAGAGAAGTCGAGGTCAACCCTCTCGTACCGGGCATCGTGCGGTCCGAAGTTGCGCAGCAGGATCCTGTTGAGTTCGTACATGCGGGGTGCGTCTCCTCGGCAGGGGCTAGGGGTTCCAGAGTGTGGCGTCGTCGGATGGCGGCGGTGTCGCAGACGAGGTCGGCATGGTGGCGATGCCGAGTGAGGCGAGCTCTTCGAGGAGGGCATAGCCGGCAAGTTCACGCACATGGATCCGGTAGCGGTCGGTGGTGGTGAACGTGCCTCCCAACTCGTTGCTGGACTGGGTCATCATGCCCTGGTCCTTCAGATGTCCAAGCGCACGTTTGACGAGGACGCGGGTGGTGCTGCGGCCGCCGCCTTCAGCTGTCGAGCTGGGTCGACGGGAATAGTGGCGCCATAGCATTTCCAAGCCGGGCTGGTCGACCGGCGGGTTCAGCGCCTCGCCTGCCTCCACAGCCTTGCGCTCGAGGAGGCTGATGGCATCGCGGGCACGCCGATCGATCGTGTCGACCGAGACACGCCCGATGAAGCTCGCATCGTCGAGGTCGCGCGGGCCCGGGTACGCCTCAGCAGCGATCAGCAGGTGCGCGAGGAGATAGATCGGCCGGTCGGGTGCACGCGCGAGATCAACGAGGGAGGTCTTGAACGGCGTCTCATCGGTGGTCCCCAACACCAAACCGGCCTTCGAATCGAAGTGGAGTATCTCCAGATCGAAGCCGCGGGCGATGGCACGCACCAGATCGATGAAGCCCTCATCGGCCAGGCACCGGTGCATGAGCTGTCCGTACTCGTTGCTTGCCGTGGGACGGCGCCCCGGGGCAAGGGCGAGCGCAACCAGGCGCGCGGCGGCTTTGACATCGTCGGGGTTCACGGCTGCTCCCTGATCGGTTCGGCAACGGATTCGGCGCGCTGCGACGGTACGTTGGGCGTCTCGGCCACCCCCTCAAGACAGACGAGCTGCAGATCGTCCCCGCCGAGCTGGGGATCATCGAGGCCGACGCCATCGCGGACGGCGGCGATGACGGTCCCGTCGTCCATTTCATGGGGCTTGGCAAACAGTTGGAAGGCGCGCAGGGCCAGCAGCTGGTCGGTGTCATCAGGCAAGCCCTCGTCTGCGGACCGGTGGCGGGCCTGGCTGAGGAGGGACGACAGCCGCGCGCCCGACAAGGCCCCGGCGACCATGATCTCTTGTACGACCTGGTCCTGTCGGGCTGTGAACTTCGGCGCTGGTTCAGGTATCGGCACATCGTCGATAGCTTGGACCTCAACGTCTTCGACGGCGAGGTCATCGGGAATCTCCAGGAGCCGCATAAGGACGTCCGGAAGATAGAAGACAGCAGGCTTCACCGGCCCCAGCACCTGCTCGGTGAATCTGGCGAGCGGAGCGATTGCCTCGTCAATCCGCATCCCCAAAACCGGTGCCGCGAGCTGGCTGGCGAGGTGGAGCGTCGGACGCAGCGCTGGCGGTGCGAACCCTTGCCGGATGATCTGGTCGCGAATCTCGTCTCCGGCACGGCCAATGATCACCAACAGGTCCATGTGCGCCCGCTCGCAATCCGCAAGCAAACGGTGGAGTTCGCCGAGCCCGTGCCACTGCTCGGCATTCAGCGGACTTTCCTGGAGGCTGCGAACGAATTCCAGCAACACCCGCTCGTCCCGGATCCGATCGTTCAAGTGCGCCAGCGCGTTACGGGTCAGCGGCGCCACGTCCTTCGCCCAGTCGATCGCGCCGATATCACGCCGGGCGAGCTCGAGCTTCGCTTGCATATCGCTGCGGAACCTCCGCGAATGCAGGCTTGCCTCCAGTGCCGCGGCCCTGGCTCGCGGGATGTCGCCCTTCTTGAGCAGCGCATGCAGTTTCGCTTCCGCAGCTACCTGCTCGGAGGCGATGTCGACATCGAGCGCGTGGATCAGGACGTTGATTGCTTCATCGGAGGCCTCCAACACCGCCTCACCTGCAGCGTTCTGGCGGTCGATCAGCAGCCGGAACGGGAAGCGTTGCACCTGGTAGGCCTCGTCCACCACTCCCACGGGATAGTCAAACCCGCGCTCACGACTTTCGGGATTGATCAGCCGATGCACGATCCATTGCGCCACATCACGATGCTCCTCGACTGACTGCTCGGGTTGCTGTACGGCGGCGAAGTCGGCCACGATCTGCTCGATGTCGACCTGCGCGGCACCGTCGTCAAGATCCATGCGCAGCGCGACCGCATCAATCGCCGCGATCGCGAGCTCGGCCATCTGGTACCTGCCGCTCCAGCCCCGGCCAAGCTTGCTCTGCGTACGGTCGAGTTCCAGAATCGGTTCACCGATCGCCAGCGCCTTCATACGCCCTTCGACATCAGCGAACGCCGCAGCACTCGGTCCTGCCATCCCGTCCTTCAATCCCCTTCAACGTGAATCGCCATCACGCCGCACAATACCGTCCCCCTCCGACACTTTCCTCCCCTATTCGTCTCAATGTTCCTTTTTAGCTCATCTGTTCGGATCGAACTGTGCCTGAAGGGGCCCTTCGTGGCGCCGCACTCGAGGGGGAAGCGACGTCATCGGGTCCTGGCCCGGTGGCAGTTCGAACGCAACTTCGATGCCGGCGTGATCGCTGGCGGTGCCGTCGCCGGGGACGCCCAGGATCCGGTACCGGCGGGCGCGTTCGAGGAGGGCCGGTGAGGCGCAGGCGCGGTCGACGCGGTCGCCGGCGACGCCGGTCGGTGCCGACAGCGCCGGATCGTCATGCGGCGGGTGCAGGGTCTGCGCGACATCGAGCAGGTCTGCGTTCTGCACTGCCACGGCGATCTCCCGGTTCACCACCCGCTCGGTGGAGGAGCCGAATGGGTCGGCCAGGTCGGTGCGGGCCGCGCGGGTGCCCGGGTACAGGCGGGCGGGGTCGGGGGCGGGTCCGGCCAGGGGCGGGCTGTTGAAGTCGGCGCACAGCAGCGCGAGCGGGTCGTGCTCGGGCGGGAAGACCAGTCGCGCGCACAGGGTCTCGGCTTCGATGCGGGCCGCCGTGCGGCTGTAGGGGTCGAGGTGGCCCACCCCGATGTGGAGCCGCCGCCCGCCGAGCGCGGGCGGGGTGAACACGGCGACGCCGGCGCCGTGGTGGAACGCGAAGCCGTCGAACCAGTCGGGGCGCTCTCCCATGGTCTGGGGGTTGTAGAGGATCGCGCACGGCTGCCCGTCGAGCGACCGCACGGTCGCGAGCCCGGCCGGGACCAGGCCCAGGTCGGCGCTGGCCCGGTGCAGCAGGGCCTGGTCGTGCGCGTCCCAGCCGCGGCATTCGGCCAGGGCCACCACGTCGGGCCGGCCCCCCTCGGTCAGTCGGGCGGCGAGTCGTGCCCAGCGCGGGCCGCCGACCTCGCCGCCGTCGCACAGGTTCTGGAAGCGGACCGTCAGTCTCATCGTGGTGCCTCTCGTCTCGGGCGATCTGGGTGCGGTCACCGGTACAGGAATTTCCGCTGGGAGTTCCAGCGCTCGGTGTCGATCATGCAGGTCACGGCGGCGTGGTCGCTGGCGCCGGGCGGGGTGGCGGCGACCGAATAGGTGGTGAGGGCGGGGCGCAGGGCGCCGGTGACGGCGATGGCGTCGACGCGGGTGTGCGCGCCGGTCGCTTGCAGCAGCGTCTCGTCGGGGGCGCCGGTGGATCGGGTGCGCTTGTACAGCTCCCAGGCGGCGTCGTGGCAGTCGCCGCGGGCGATGGCGTCGGCCACCTTGTAGTTCGGTTGCAGGTCGACTGCGGGGTTGAGGGTGCCGTCGGGGAGCCAGATGTCGGTCTCGGCCAGGGCGCCGTTGGCGCCGCCGTTGACGATGGCGCGCAACATGATGTTGTGCGGCAAGGCCTGGTCCCAATTCGGGTCGGATCCGTAGAGGGGGAAGTTGAAGTCGCCGCCGAAGGCGCCGATGCTTCCTTTGCGGTAGACGCGGGAGACCAGTGTGGTCGCTTCGGCTTCGGCCACACCGATGTTGAACGGCGTGAAGTGGACGGCGCCGGCGCACATCGGCAGCGGCAGCCCGGGAACGGTGAACGCCGCGACCCCGTACCCGTGCCCGAACATGGTTCGCAGGCTCGTGTCCCACCAGATCGGGTGGCCCATGGTGCGGGCCCGGTAGAGCAGCGCCGAGGGCGTGCGGGTCTTGGTGGGGGTGATGCCGGCGATGCGCAGGCCCAGCGCGTCGGCGAGGCGGTGCAGGCGGCGCTGCCAGGTCTGCGGCCACCGGCGGCGGGTGCGGGAGCGGGTCTCGTTGAGGACCAGCAGGTCCAGTTCCAGGGGCGCTAGCCGTTCGATCAGGAGTGGCAGGCGGTCGGCGTTGGGGTCGGCGTCGCCGATCGCGGCGCCCCAGCCGTTGTGGCGCATGTTCTGCACGCCGAAGCGGATACGCATGTCAGGCTCCTAGTGGTGGTCGAGTCGATGGCTCCCAGTGGCGCGGGGCTGCTTGATCCGGGGAGGGGGAAGCCGCGCCGTCGGCAGTCGCGAACTGCACTGCGCGACGACGATTGCCACAGAGCGGCCTCGTCCTCACACCACTGGCCGCTGTCAGCCCTGAGGCGTGATGGTCGGTGTCGCCCGGCGGGGTGCGCGGGTCCCGGGCTGCGGTCCTGGACGTCGACGGTCACTGCGCCTCCGCGATGGTGTCGTTGACGGTCTGGTGCACCGAGGGCAGGTAGGTGTCGATGAACCATTGGTGGAGTTCGTCTTCGGTGAACGCGAGGGCGGGCTCATTGCCGTTGCGGATGCCGAAGTCGGTGGAGTGGTACAGGTCGATGTGGAGGACCCACTGCCCGTCCTGCGCGATGACCTGCGTGTTCGGCTGCTCGGCGCCGTCGGTCCACGAGAGCAGGGTGCCTTGGTCCCACCGGTCGCCGAACTCCTGGCTCTCGGCGCCGCCCCATTCGGCGGCGTCGCCCTCGGCTCCGGACACGCGGCTGGCGAACACGGCCGCCGCCGCTTCCGGGCTCTCGGTCGGGATGATCTTGACTTCGATCTCGCCGCCGGCGCCCAGTCCCTCGTTGTCGCCGAGGTTGAGCATGCCGTTGCAGCCGATGGCCTCCGGGTCGAAGGTGTTGCCGATCTCGGAGTTCCCGGGCGATCCGCCTTCGGCGGTGATGCTGCCCCAGCCGACGATGCCCATCTCGTTGGTGATCGGCTGGAGGTCGTCGAGGACCTCGCAGGCGTTCCAGGCGGACATCGCCGTGTAGACCGGGTCCTCGGCGGCGTCGGACCCGTCGTCGGTGGCGCCGCCTGTGGCGTTGCACGCGGACAGCCCGAGCCCGGCGGCGGCAGCGGCGATGCAGAGCTTGGCGAAGCGGTGCATGGTGAATGGGTCCTCATGGTCGTCGGTCGAAACGGTGCGGTGGTCGTGTGCGCTCGGGTGCGGTGTGTGCTCCGGGCGGCGGTTGCTGCAGTGGTCACGGTGCGAACGTCTCCCGCACCAGCGCCCCGAGTTCGACGGTCAGGTCCTCCACCGACTTGTCGCTCGGGCCGAAGTACTTCGGGTCGTCCTCGGTGTCCTGGGTGAGGTTCCGGCTGGAGACGGTGAGGCGCAGGTTGCCCTCGGAGGCGATGCACTGGTACTCGGCATCGACGGTCAGGCCGATCCGCTTGTGGCAGGTGCCGTGCTCCCAGCCGTTCAGGGACTCGTAGTCGGTGCTCCAGCTGCTGCCGGGGTCGTCCCGCGGCTCGTACACGCGGTCGTCGTTGACCTCGATCTCGACCGTGAGTTCCTGGCCGCCGGTTCCGGACTCGGCGGTCTGCCACTGCCACCGGCAGGTGTAGGAGTGGTCCGAGGGTTCGCGCTTTGAGATGTCGGGCCGGGAGGATCCCGCCTCGTCCCAGGCCAGGTACTCGGCCGCGGTGTCGTCGCCGCCGAGGCACGACTCGGCCCAGGCATCGGGTGCGGCGAACCGGTAGTCGATCTGGAGCCATGCGACGAGCGGATACGAAGCCAGCAGCGCGATGAACGCGATGATGATCGCTGCGACGATCAGCATCCTCCGGTTCGATCCGGGCTCCCAGCGGCGGGGGACGGCGTGCGTCATTTCGCGAAGGCCGTTCGAATGAGGGTGCCGAGCTCGACGGTGAGGTCGTCGACCGCGACGGCGCCGGGCCCGAAGACCTTGGGGCTGGCCGGGTCGGCGAGGTCGAGGGGCGTGCTGGTGACGGTCAGGCGCAGGTTGCTGTCCGAGGCCACGCATTCGAACATCGTGTCGGTGCCGTTGATGGTGAGCGTCCAGCAGGAGCCGTGCTCCCAGCCGGGCAGCTCGCGGGTGTCGGCGGACCAGCGCGTGGCGCTCTGGGGCCAGTCCATGGTGCTGTCGTCGCGCGTGTCGCTGCGGTCCTCCGCTTGGTAGTGGTGGGTGTCGTGGACGTCGATCGCGATGGTGAGCTGCTGGTCGGTCGTCGCGGTCCCGGCAGGCCGCCAGTACCAGTCGCACCGGTAGGTCGAGGACGAGCCGGTGGTGGAGGCTGAGGGCCGGGGCGGTGCCGCGTCCGCCCAGTCCAGGTATTGGACTGCGGCGTCGTCGGTGCCGAGGCAGTGCTCGGCCCAGTCGTCGGGGGCGGCGAACTCGTAGCCGAGTCCCGGCCGCAGCAGCGCATAGACCGCGAGTCCGGCGAGGATCAGCGCGACGGTCCCGGCGGCCAGTCGGATCCGTCGCGCCGAGCCCGGCTCCCAGCCCCGCGGGGCGCCCGGGGCGGGGGCAGCGCCGGGCGTGTACGAGGGCGGTGTCCCTGGTGGGCGTCCTGGTGGCTGCTGCACGGTGTTGTCGGTCCTTTCAGTCTCGTCGGGCGGGTCAAGGGTGAGGTGCGCGGTGCCGCGCGGTCGGTGGGAGTTAGAGCTCGGTGGTGTGGTGTGGCCGCAGGCCCTGGTCGCAGACGGGGCAGTGCGGTGGGGCGTCGGCGAGGGTGCGGGAGTCGGTGCGCACGGGCCGCAGCGGCCAGCATCCGCAGATGCCGCTGAGCCGGACCGGGAAGACCTCGCGGCGGGCGCTGTCGAGCGCCTGGTCGAGGTCGGCGAGCTGGTCCCGGTAGCGGGCGCGGGCCGCCTCGTCGAGGGCGACGGGGATCCAGCCGCGGCCGGGGACCTTGTCGCAGACGAGGCCGACCTCGGCGGCGACGGTGCGGAATCGGCGGTTGTGCCAAGAGGTGACCGGGGCGGGGAGCCAGTCGATGAAGGTGCCGGTCTCGCGCAGGTGCCGGGTACGGGCGATGCCGTGGGCGGCATCGTGGAGCACCGTCAGCGCGAGCGCCTCGGCGGAGGCGTCCTGGATCTCCAGGATGCCCAGATGCAGCTGCGTCTCCTGCTCGCCCAAGGGCCCGATGCCGGTGTCGGTGCGGTGGCCCCAGTCGTAGGGGGTGTGCTGGC
This sequence comes from Glycomyces sp. MUSA5-2, assembly GCF_037034145.1. Taxonomy (NCBI): domain Bacteria; kingdom Bacillati; phylum Actinomycetota; class Actinomycetes; order Glycomycetales; family Glycomycetaceae; genus Glycomyces; species Glycomyces sp. MUSA5-2. The sequence continues at coordinate 229,617 of NZ_JBAGKG010000006.1, read as the reverse complement.
GGGGCGGCTGGCGGTAGACGATCCGCGCATCCGGGAGGTCGGGGTGGTGGCCGCTGATGGCGTCCCAGAACGTATAGAGGCTGGCCGAGACGGCGGGGAGCAGGAGCGCATCGCCCGGGCCGGGGGCGTGGGTGTCGATCACGGCCGCACCGAGTCCGGCGGCGGCGGGGTCGACGGCCCGGTAGGGCTGGCCGCAGCGGCTGCAGGTGGGGAGGGCGTGCGCGACCATGGCGGCTTCGGCCACGACGTAGCGGTGCTCATCGCAGGCGCAGTAGGCCACGACCCAGTCCGGGCCTGCCGCCGGGGTGCGGGTCCGTGCGGCCTGCTCGGCCTCGTTGACGGCGGCGAGGACCTCGGCATACTGGTCGCGGGTGCCCGGGGCCAGTTCCACCGCGCCCCAACCGTCTTCGGTGAAGGTGCGGTGCGGCTGCAAGCCGACGGTCTCGGCGTAGCGGGCGAAGGATCGCAGGTGTCGGCCACCGGGGCGGCCGAAGGCCGCCGGGCGTGGGTCCGGCCGCCAATCCACCACGCCGTCGGTGGAGGCGAGGCCGTGGGCGGCATCGTGGAGGAAGCCGATCAGGTGCGTCTCGACTCCGGTGCCCGGATTGGACGGTGCGACGGCCATGAACAGGTCCGGCGTCGCCTCCCCGGCAACGGCGGGGCCGGCGCGGTGGAAGACCGCGTGGCCCCAGGCGGGGTCGCGTCGCAGCTGGTCGGGGTCGGTGCGCACGATGGTCACCGGCGGCAGCCGGGGGTGGTGTGCGCGGATGGCCTCCCACAGGCCGGTCAGCGCGAGGGTCGTCGATGTGTCCACAGGGGTGCCTTTCGGATGGTCGGGGTGGGTCGGTCTCCAGTGTGGCGGCCCGGACCCGTTGCCGGGCACCGTCACCGGGTACGCATCGTGCACGGGTCCTCGCGAGGGCCGGCGGCGGTGCCGGGCGGGGAGGCGCGACCGAGGCCGTTCGCAGGGCCCGGACACGGTCGAGTCGGTCAGCTCGCCCAGGACGGGCGGTCGCCCTCCAGGACGCCCGCTTCGAATACCGCTTCCCGCGCATCGATCTCCTTGATCTCGTGCAGTTCGGAGCCCACGGTGAAGAACCGGACCGGCTTCTCAAGGCTCAGGGCGTACTCGATTTCGAAGAGGACGCCGTCGGCGATGTCGCCGAATACCCAGGTCTCGTCGGTGGTGCGCACGAGGTTGTTGTTGGCGCGCCTGATGCGGTCGCGTTTGACGGCATCGCCCAAGAGGTCGCCCAAGTAGTAGCCGAAGAGGCGGAAGGGGTCCAAGGGCACGGCGTCGCGGCGCAGGACGAATTCGCAGATGACGTCGCGGCAGTAGAAGCTCAGCTTCGAGTGCGCCGTGTAGATCATCGGAAGCGGGACGAGCAGATCCATTCCAGTCTCCAATGCTGGTGGTGCGGGGTACCGCCTGCCGGTCGTGTCGGGTGCAGGCGCGGTCGAGTCCAGTGCGCGCCAAGGGCGGTCAGTCGTCATCGAGGCTGGACTCGGAGGCAGGTGTCGGCGTCGGACTGCCGCGGCGCTGTCGGGGTGTGCGCAGGGCTCGCTGGCCGTCTCCGGCTGCCGTTTGCACCAGGTCCTGGATCGCGCCGGGGCGCTGCGGGGGCAGGAACAGCGCCTGCTCGATGTCCAGTCCGGTGGCGAGTCGGCGCTTGACGGTGCGCAGGCTGACGGTGCAGTGCTGGTCGCGGGCCCAGGCCGACAGCCGCTGCGTGACGCCCCCGATCGTGTACGCGGGGTCGGTGCGCCGGGACGGTTCGGTCAGGGCCTGTTCGCTGGGCCAGCCCGCCTGCACCCGGTGTCCCAGGGTGCGCTCGCCGACGTTGCAGGCCGGGTCGCGGGACCACTCGGCGAGGGTCATCGATCGCCCGAATGCGGTCACCAGGCGGCGAGGCTGGTCCTGGGGTTCGTCCGGGATCGGTGGCAGCGGCCGCAGGTGGCGCGCGGTGGTGCTGCGTTCGAGTCCGGGGCGCGCCGCGGGCGCTGGTGGCGCGGCCTGTGCCCGCTGCCGCTGGTCGGGGGTGGGGTGGGGTGCGGTCACAGGCCGTGCCTCGGATGGTCCGCGAAATCGACCGGGACCGTCATCGCGGTCGTGTAGTAGGCGGTGGGGTCGGCGCGGTACAGCTGTGCGGGTCGACCGCCGCGGGAGGACCGGTCGCGGGCGTCGAGGGCCTGGAGGACGCCGCGGCGGTGCAGGGTCCTGTCGAAGTTCCCCGGATCCAGGCTGCTCCCCCACATGGCCTCGTAGGCTTCGCGCAGGTCGGTGATGGTGAACGCGGGCGGGCACAACCGGACGGCGATCGCGGTGGTGGCCATCAGGTACCGGATCTCGCACAGGGCCCCGAGAATGAGCGGCTCGGCGTCGCCGTGGGCGGCGTCGGCGACCGGGGTCCACGCCCATCCGGGCGGTGCGTCGAGGTCGGGGCCGGCGAGCGCGGCGGACCGGATCCGGACCGCGCCGTCCTCGATCACCGGCTCGCACGGGGCCGAGCTCAACCCGATCCGTGCCGCCTGCTCGGGGTCGGTGCCGGTGAGTGCGACCAGGAGGCGGTCGGCGGTCGCGCCGATGCCCCCGCGCTCGACCACGGCTGAGGGGAGGTCGTCCCGGTTCGTATGCGCCGCAGCGGCGCCGGCGCTGGTAAGGAGATGGGGGCGCCGGTCGCGGACGGCGAGCACCAGGAGGTCGACGACGACGCGATCGACGCCGGCGCGAGGGGCGGCGGGGGTTCGGTCGGTCATGGCAGGTCTCCAATCTGGAACCGGCCTCCGGTCCGCTCGGGTGCGGGGGCCGGCGCGGTGCCGGTCGGGCCTGGCCGGTGTGGTGAGGCTAGACGGTGGCATCGCCGGGCTCCTCGCTGGTGTAGTCGACCAGGACCGCGGTCGCGTCATCGGATCCTTTGGTGCGCGGGTATTGCCGCGCGTCGGGGTCGCCCTCCTCGATCGCCCGCACCTGTTTGATGATCGCTCCGGGGCCCTCGGCCAGGGCGAGCGCAAGGAGGCCGGCGGCGTCGGTGGCGCCGTACACCTCGGACAGGGCCGCGGCGCCGTCGGACAGCAGGAGGACCTGCCGCAGCCCCAGGACCGGGACGATCCGCGAGTACGCCCGGTAGGCCGCACCCGGGTCGGCGGCGGCGACCCAGTAGCCGCCGTCGGTGTTGCGCCGGGCGTGCATGACCTGCTTCATGGCGACCAGAAGGTCCTCGCGGGCCGGGTCGCCGATGGGGAGGGCGCAGGCGGCGTCCCGCTCGGATTGTCCGATGTGGTCGACGCTCTGGGTGTGGGCCCGGGTGTCGGTCTCGGTGGCGACGATGACGGTCGCATCCCCCAGGACCAGGACCTCGACCGCGCTCTCGCTGTAGGGGGCGAGGGCGGCGACGGTCGCCGAGGGCGTCCCCGGATGCGCCAGGTCGCAGCCGGGGTGCGCGGCGGCGGTGTCCTCAATAGCGTCCAGCAGCGCGAACCGCAGCCGCTCGGGGCCTCCGGCGGCGGCCGCGCGGGCGGCGAGGGCCTCGGTCAGAGCGCGGGCGTACCAGGCGGTGCCATGAGCGCAGCCGGTGTCGGTGCGGGCGGTCGCACCGTCGGCGAGGACGACGACGCCGACCGCGGGGTCGATCAGGTAGTGGTCCTCGTTGGGGCGATCCGGTGTCCCGGGATCGGTGGCTGCTTGGATGCGCATCAATACTCCTCAATGGTGGTGTCGTCGCAGGTGGCCGCGCCGCCTGCGGCTGGCGCGGGTACCAGGTGGTGGTGCCCGCCCACTCCTCGATGCTCAGCCACGGCCGCCCTCCTGGGCCGGATCGGACGCGAGGGCGGTGACGGTGGCGCTGGTGGGTTCGAGTGCGCGCCGGAGGGCGGCCGGGAGCGGGACCTGTGCGGACCGGGCGGCGCGCCGGTAGCGTTTGGCGGCGACGACCTGCCCGGTCGCGGCGGCGACGTCGGTGAGGAGTTCGAAGGCTAGGGACCGGGTCGGCTCGTCGAGGAACTGGTCGAAGACGTCGGCGGCGGCTTCGAGCTCGGCGATGGCGGCGGTGCCCTCGCCATTGGCGTGGAGGATCCGTCCGTATTCGAGCCGGCCCCAGGCCAGGCTCCACTGGTCCTCAAGCACGGCGAGCTCGGCGACGGCCTGCTCGGCGTGGGCGAGCGCCGGGCCGGGCTCGCCCCCGGCGAGGTGGAGTGCGGCCCGCGAGTGCACCACCATGGCGGTGCCGCGCGCATCGCCGCAGCGGCGGAAGCACTCTTCCGCGGCGTCCAGATGCGACTCGGCGCCGTTGGTGCCACCGCCCTCGAGGGCGAGCAGGGCGATCCCGCGGTGCGCGAACCCCGCGCCCCACCAGTCGGCGGCCCCGACCGCGGCGGCCAGGGCCCGCCGGTAGGCCGGTCCCGCCGCGTCCCGCTCCCCCCGGCGCTGCAGCGCGTCGGCCAGGCCGAGCAGGTGGTGGCGGACGGCATCGTCGAGGCCGGCGGTGGTGGCGGCGATGAGGCCGTCGCGGTGCAGGTCGTGCCAGGTCCGCCAGTATCCGGCGATCTCCCACAGCGCCCCGGCCTCGGCCGCGAAGCGCGCCGCACCCTCGTCGTCGCCGTCCTGGACCAGGTGCGTGAACCTCGCCTCCAGCTCCAGGCGCGCGGCGGTGAACCAGGCCATCGCCTCTGGGCCGTCGGCGAAGGTCAGCGGCTCCCGGGCGGCGGCGTGCGGATCGTGGCGGGGCCGGGAGTGGGGCAGGGCGGCGCGGCGGGCCGCACCGGCCAGCGCCGTCCACTCCTGGCGGGAAGGGGTCGTAGTGGCGAGGTCGGTCATGTCGTTCCGTTTCTCAGTGGTCGATGTGGCTCAAGGAAGGGACGGTCGCCCGGGGTGCGGCGGCAGCGCGTGCCGCGTCGCCTGGCGGCGCGCCCCGGGATTGGGGGTCAGCCGGTTAGCAGGCCGGCCTCGTCGAGGTGCTCGTGCACGGCTGGAAGCAGCACCGTGGTGATCCAGTCCCTGACGGTGTCGGCGCCGATCGGGCAGCCTCCGGCGCCGGGTGCCGGGCACGGGTCGGTGCCGGGGATGGCGACGGTAATCCGGACGGACACGATCACCGCGCCTGCCCAGGCGAGGGCTTTGAAGTTCGCCCCGTCGGCAGGCTCGGGGTCGGACGCCAGGACCGCCGCGTCCCAGTCGCCGCCGATCGCGGCAATCTCGGTCATGTCAGGGAAAGGCTGCAGGCCGTACGTGATGGCATCCGGGTCGGTCCAGGCTGCGAATGCCGCTGCAGCGGATTCGGGCGAGTGCCATGTGTCGCCGCTGGCCCTGACGACGATGGATTCCTTCATCATCTCGGCCTGGAACCGGATCAGGGTCTGCACGCAGGTGCCCAGGCGGTACTGCTCGGCGCGGCCGGGGTCGTAGCCGTACGCGTGGGCGAGCGCGGTGGTCTCGCCAGCGCCGAGCAGGCCGCACAGGTCCGCGGCCTCGAGCGGGGTGCCGGGGTCGACCGTGCGGTCCGGGACCGGGGTGGGACGGTCGGGCCCGGGGCCGATGACGCACCCGGCCCCGAGCGATGCCGCCAGCAGCGCGGCCGCGGCCCGGGCCCGCGGTGTCCTCCTGCGCGTCCGCGCGCCATGGAAGCGCCCCGGGCGTGCCGGGCTGGCGGCGAACGGCGGCGGGATCGCAGCGGGGCGTCGGTGGCCGAGCGGCCCTCGGGTCTCAGCCACGGTCGCCCGCCGCAGCATGCTCGCGTGCGGCACGCGTGGCCGGGGCGTCTTCCCTCGCACGGCCGCCGGCGGCGGTCGCGGCCGGTCCGGTGGCCTCGGGCATGGGGTGGGCGGTGCCGGTGACGGCGATCCCGGCCCCGGCGTGCTCGGGGAGGTCGACGAGGATGCGGGACGGGCATCCCATGTCGAAGCCCTGGAGGATCGTCACCCGCGTGCCGCCGGGGAGGTGGCCGAGCATGTGGAGGTAGGCGCCGGTCGCGGCCGCGGCCGCGCCGGTCGCGGGGTCCTCGTAGATGCCGCCGACCGGGAACGGGTTGCGTGCGTGGACCAGGGTGTCCGTCTCCCGCCAGATCAGGTCGATGGTGTCCCAGCCGCGGGCGGCCATGAGGGCGGTGAGGGCCTCGGTGTCGTAATCGAGGTCGGCCAGGCGATCCCGGGTGGCGGCGGCGATGACCGGATGGCGCGCCCCGGCGAAGACGACGCGCGGCGGCAGGGCCGGGTCGAGGTCGCCGGCCTCCCAGCGCACCGCGGCCAGCAGCGCCGCGAGGTCGGCCTCGCTGAGCGGGCCGACCTCGGGCGCGACGCTCGTCAACGTCGCCGTCACCGTCCCCTCCGGGGTGCGGGCGGTCGTCACCGGGACCGCTCCGGCCAGGGTGTCGAAGAGGAGGTCACCGGGGCCGGACCGGTCGGCGAGGGCGACCGCGGCGGCGATCGTGGCATGCCCGCAGAACGAGACCTCCCGTTGGGGGCTGAAGTACCGGACTTGGTACGCGGCCCGGCCGCTCGTGTCGCGGTCGGGGTCCGGTTGCACGAAGACGGTCTCGGAGTAGCCGATTCGGGCGGCGAGGTCCTGCATCGCCGCATCGTCCATCCCGGTCGCCTCCAGGACCACCCCGGCAGGGTTGCCGCCGCCGGGGCCCGCGGCGAACGCGGCCCAGCGCCCCACCGCGGCATCGTCGCCGCGGGCCCCGGGCGCCGTGCCGGGCGCGGCGGGCCGGACGGCGAGGGCGTCGATCTCCACCAGCGCGCCTGGCGGCAGGTTGACGCCGACGGTGGTGCGGGCGGGCCGGTGGCCGCCGAGCGCCTCGGCGTAGGCCGCGTTGATCGCCGCGAAATCGGCCCAGTCGGCCAGGTACACCCCGACCCGGATCACGTCGGTGAACGAGGCCCCGGCCGCGTCGAGGACGGCGGCGAGATTGGCCAAGGCCTGGCGGGTCTGCGTGCCGGCGCCCTCGGCGAAGGCGCGCGTGTCGGGGTCGGTGCCCAGCTGTCCGGCCAGCGCCAGCACCTCGCCCCTGCCGGCGGCCTGGGCGTACGGGCCGGCCGGGGCCGGGGCGAGCGTGGTGTGGACAACGGTGACGGGGCTGGTGGTTCGGGTGGGCATGTGGTGGCCTCCAAGGCTCGTTCGGTCGCGGGTCGTCGATGTCGGGCCGGCGGGTGCGGGGCTGGCCGGTGCTGCGCGGGGTGAGGCGGCCGCCGGGATCGCGGGAGCCACGGCAGACGGCGGGGCCCATAGTGGTGTGCGCGGGTCAGGGTGGTCGCGGTGGGCGGTCGCACTGGGGCGGGGCTGCATCAGGCGCGGCCCTCCCACTCCGCGGTGAACTGGGCGAGGAACCGCATCAGGAACTCGTGGCGGCTCTTGGCGATGCGGCGGGCGGTCGCGGTGTTGAGCATGTCCGGGATCCGCGCGGCTTTCTCCAAGAGGTGGTTGATGCTGGTGGTGGTCTGGGCGAGGTAGGCCTCGGCGGTGTCGGCGTAGAAGGCGGGGAGGTCGGGGTCGTACATCTCGCGGCCGATGGCGCCGCCGTAGGCCATGGCTCTGCAGATGCCGATCGCGCCGAGCGAGGCGAGCCAGACCGCGTCCTGGACGATCCGCCCCGCCGCCGACAGCGGCCGACGCGGGGTGTGGGCGCCTTGGAACTTGATGCTGGCGATGTCGGCGGCGACCGCATCGGCGAAGGCCGCCGGAGCGCCCTGGCCGATGAGGAAGGCCCGCGCCGCCTCGGCCCCGGATTTCGCATCGCCGGTGCGTTTGACGTCGGCGACGTCCTGGAGCGCGGCGGTGATGACGATCCGCTCGATGAAGTCGGGGTCAGTGTGGCCCTCGGCGACGGCCACAGCGCGGGCGTTGTGCACGACCATGCGGACGGCATGCGGGCCGTGGCCGGTCCGGTCGGTCGCGGCGTCGGCCAGGCCGTGCGCGAGGGCGGCCCGGGCCAGGTCGGTCATACCGAGGTGCTCGTCGACGTCCGGCAGCACGAACATGTCGGTCACAGTGTGTCTCCTAGCGTCAGATGCAGAGTCGGGTGCGGCGGGGTGCGGCGAGCGCGGCGGATCAGGCGCAGACGGGCGGCGAGCCAGGCGAGGTCGGCGGCTACCAGCCGGATCGCGGCGGTCTGCGGTGCGTCGCAGACGCCCTCGGCCCGGTCGCGGGCGAGCATCCGCGCAGCGATCAGCGGGAGGTCGGCGGTCGAGCGGGTCGGGTCGGTGGCCAGGAGCAGGAGCCGGTGGCGGCGCAGCAGCGTGGCGCTGGCGGCGCCTGGGTCGGTGGCGGCGGCCCGGGGCGGCGGGGCGGTCTGGCTCCAGCCGTGATGGTGGGCGCGACGGCACCACTCGACAAGCGCGGCCGGCCCGAACCTGGTGTCCAGCAGCCCGAGGCGGTCGAGTGCGGCGGAGCGGACCAGCCACGAGCCCCACACCGGCACGGGAGCGACGCACCTGCCGCCCGGCGCCGCCGCCGGGGGCGGGTCCGGAGGCTCGGGGTCGGACAGGAGGAGCGCGGCCGCGTGCGGGCGCCGCCGCCCGGCCGCAACGAGATCGCCGAGGGCTCCGGGGGCGGGGCTCGCTTCGGTGCCGGCCAGGAGCACCCAGTCGGCGCGGTCGCGGGACCGGGCGACCGTGCACGCGAGATTCGCCGCGCCGACCCACGTCACCGGCCCTCGCGGGCGCATCACCTGGACGTGCGGCGCATGCGCGGCCGCCCACGCGGCGACGACGCCGTCGCCTCGGGCATCGATCACGCGCACCCGCAGGCGCACCCGCTCGTCCGCCGCCGCACCGAGCCGCTCTACAGTGGCCGCCGCGTCGGCAGCATCCCAAGCGAGCACGACGGCAGTGACGGACGCCGGTGCCGCGGTATGCGCAGCGGGGCCAGCGGCGAGTCGGGGCGGCAGCAGCGGGCCCGGTCCGCGGGCGGCGACCGCCTGCCGCGACCGACCATCTCCGGGGGAGGCCTCCCGGTCGGGGCCGGTCATGTCGGGCTCCCGGCCGCGCCATCGGCGCGGTGAGCTCGGGGCCGGTCCGGTGCCGCCTCGGCCCCGGGCAGCACGTCGCTGACGGCCAGCCCACCGGCAGGGGCGCCGGTCGGCGATGCAGTGGTCGCGCTGGTGGCATGGAAAAGAATCCCCACCACGATGGCGAATGCGCCGAGGGTGACGGCGATCCAGATAAGGCCCCAGGCGCGGTGGGACGGCGCCAGGAACGCAGGCCGCACCACCACCGCCCCCAGTTCGCGTGGGCCCGCGTGTGCGTCCAAGTGGCGGGCCAGGTTCGTCCAGTCGTCGTCGTGGGCGTAGCGGTGGTGGAGCACGGTGCGGTGCGACAGTGTCGAGTCGATGATCCGCTCGCCGTCCACCAGCAGCGTCCCGCCCGTTCGCGGCCGGATCCACAAATGCAGGCCGAACGGGGGAAGCACGACCAACACGCGGGCCACCGGGTCGAACACGGCTCGGGGATAGCGCAGGTACCAGGCGCCGCAGACGGCCAGGCACACACCGAGCACGGCGTCCATCAACGCGATGGCGCCCCAGCCCGCCGAGTACGCGGCGCCCATGCACCCCGCCATGACCATCCCGACCCCGACCACCAACCAGGACTGGCGCCCGCGCATGCGCACCGTCAGGTGTGCGCCGGCCCGCGGTCCTGGATCGACCCGGTCCCGCCCGGGGCGGTGGGGAACCCGGGCTGCTGGTGTGCCGGGACGGTCGTGTGGCGCCGGGACCGGAGGCGGTCCCGGGAACGGATCGTGCGGCGCGGCACCCGCAGGCGGTGCGGGGTCCTGGGAGTAGACCGGGCGCGGCGCGCGGGGGCAGCGCTCCGGATCAGGGATCGGTGGTGTCACAGCATTCCATTCAGGAGCGATTGGGGAATCGAGTGGAGCAGGAGGCAAGGGGATGCCAGTGTGGCCCGGCGCCTGGTTCAGACATCGCGCTCCCAGCCGATGGGCCAAGGCCGCGAGCGCCACCCGTGCGGGGCCGGGACGCGCCCGGCCTGCACGGCCGCTTCCAGTGCGATGGCGCGGTGCTCGCAGCGCCGGCGCACCAATCGGGGGAGGCGCCAGAGCACGCGCGCGAGCGCGGCCGCAACCGTTCGGGGGTGCTCGGCCCCGCAGTGCAGGCGGGCGCGGGCCGCTCGCATAATCCCGGCGACCGGCAGGGCCGGGTCGGTGGCGATGAAGTCGAGGTCGTCGCGCAAGAGGTCGGCCGCGCTCCCGGTCCGCGACGGCACGCCGCCGGTCGATATCGGGACGGTGAGCGCCGCGCTGGCCCATCCGCGCAGGCCAGCGCGCCGTACCAGGTCGGCCAGGGCCAGGCCGGTCGTGTACGCCGGATCGAGGCTGCCGACGGCGTCGAGCAGGTCCGATCGCAGCACCACCGGTGCTCCGGCACGCCCGCGCAGCGCCGCGAGGGTCTCCAGCGGCGCGTCGAGGCCCGCGAGCTCGCGGGCCTCGACGGCCGCCGCTGTGCCCCCGGCAGGTGCCGGGCCGGGGCGGAGGCAGAAGATGCCGGTGGCCTCGAAGCGGTGGACGGTGTGGTGCACGGTCGCGAGCACGGCGGGCGCGACGGTGGTCGACGCCTCCAGGACCAGGACCGAGTCCGCGCCCCACCAGTGGACCATCCGCTGGACGGTGGCGGTGACCGCGCGGGCGCGGTGCCAGCTCGCGGGCCAGGTGATCGAGGCGAACTCGGGGAAGGCGTCCAGGATCCAGTCTGCGGCGGCGGCGCCGGGATGGTCGACGACGATTACTCCGACCGCGATCTGGTACTGGCTCGCTTCGCGTACGGCCTCCCGGAGCGAGTGCAGGGTCGGCTCGAGCGTGCCGCGGTCGGCGGCAGGCACGACCACGGCCATTGCCATACCCTTACCGCACATGCCCGCCGCCGATCTGCCGCAGGCGGGCACGGGCGGCGCGGGCAGGGTGCGGCCCCGAATCCGAGCGGGCTCGTCGTCGCCGCCCGAGGACGATCGGGTCGCGGCGCACTCGCCCGGGCGCACCGGCGCCCCTAGCGGCTTTGCGGCGTGCTGATGTCATGTCCATAACGGTGTGTTCCTCGCCGACGGTCACAGGTACGGGTCCGGGGGGATCTGGGCGCGGTACTGGCGGATCCGCCCGACCGCACCGGCAACGCACGCCCCGACCCCGGCGAGGGTGGCCGCCGCAGCCGCAATCGCCCGCAGCGACGTCAGGCCGGTGCCGGGGTCGAGGACGACCTCGGTTCCGAGCGCGATGAGCGCGGCCGCGGCGATGCCCGGCCCGAAGGCGCGGGCCAGGTAGGGGGCCGCGCGCGGCAGCCACGTCCAGGCCAGGATGATCCGGGGCCGCCGGGGCAGGACGAACCCCGCCGGGCGGCCGGGGTCGGGCCTGGCGGCTCGGTCGGTCGGGCCGGTGGCGACGTCAACGGGCGCAGGCATGCTCGCTCCTGTGGTGAGTCGAGATCGGTCGTGTGTCGTGGAGGCGTGCCGCGGCGGCCGCGCCCGGCCGGGCCCGCAACCCGCCGTCGCCGCTCACCAGGCGGCCCCGGTCGCCATGACGGCCAGGCACGCCGGGAGGCTCATCAAGGCGTCGCGCCGGGCGCGCTGGAGGGCGGCGTCGTGACCGAGCCGGGCCCGGTCCGCCACGAAACTGGCGGCGTGGGCGACGCCGAAGGCGACACCGACAATCGCCGGGAACGGCACGGGCGGCACACCGACCAGCAGCGGCACCACGGTGGCGAGGACGGCAGTAAGGCCGCCGGCGACGGCCGGGCGCCGAAACCACCGCGGCGGCTCCAAGCCGAGGGCCTCAAGGAGGCCGCGGGGGCGGTCCACCGAGAGGCGGGCGTCGGTGCCGGGATGGGCCAATGCGGCGAGCACCCGGCCGATGACCTCGTGGTGTTCGAGCTCGGCGCCGGCGTCGCACCGCTGGTAGAAGGTGCGGGCCCACAACTGGAGGTCGGCGGCGCTGAGCGACCCGGACTGCACGCGGCCGATCGCGTCGCCGACCTGGATTCGCGTCAGGCGGTAGCGCAGGTCCGGCGCCGGTTCGATATCCACCAAGGCCCGGGCGGCTCCGGGCACGGGGCGATGGAACTCGGCGAGGTCGGCCAGGGCCTCGCGCTGGCGCCGCTCGTATGCGGGCGTCGAGGTCTGCTCGGCCCACGCGGCCAGGTGCGGGAGGGCCGCAGCCACCCACGCCGCGATCACCTCCCGGTCGAGGCCCTCGGCGCCGGCGAGCTGCCAGTGGTCGACGAGGACCCCGGTCACCGGATGGAACGCGAGCTCGGCCACCGGGACCGGGTCGGCGGCGGCGCCGCGCAACAGGACCGCGCGGCCGGGCCGACCGGTGCGCTCCAGCGCGAGGTCAGCCGTGCCGCACCAGAAAGCGGCGATGATCATCCGGTTCGCGTGCCTGGTGGGAGTCACCGGGGTCCTCCCGTCGAGGCCGCACCCGCAGCCCGTCCGGCACCGGGGGGACGGCGGCCTGCTCCCGGCGGGGTTGCCTCGGGCCCGCGCGGTGGTGGTGCGGTGCCGGGATCGGTCTGGTCGGGGACGTTCAACGGGTCGGTAGTGGTGTCGGTGTCGGGCATCGGATCGCTTTCAGCGCAGCGCGCAGGGTGGGGCCGGACGGTCAGGGGGCGGGTGCCGAGCGCGGCTCGCAGGGCCGGGCTAGGTGAAGGACATTGCGGCTTCGACGCGCGAGTAGTCGCCGAATGCTTGTTCGACCTCGTCCTCGTTGAGGCCGAACCACTTGATCGCGTACTCGTGGGTGCGTTTGGTGGGCCGCGCCATGGTCGCGCCCAGGCGGGCCGCGTCGTCAGCGGTCCACTTTGCGCCGAGCCGGTCGTAGAGGACAGGCATCTTCTCGTGCGGTTTGTCGACCACGACGTCGTGGTAGGGGACGTCGATGATCTGCTCCCTGGGCACCGCCGCCCGGCCCTGGCCCGGCGCCACGGTCCGCGCCGCGCGGGCGCGCTCGACCATCCAGGGGAGCATCCGCAGGCACATCTGCCCGACCTCGGCCGGGTCGGGGCGGTGCACGTGCATCTGCCAGGAGGTCTCCACCAGGGAGCAGATCGAGCCCATCACCGTGACTGGGGCGCGGTGCATCCACACGATCTGCGCGTCGGGGAACACCCGGATGATCTGGTCGAGGTTGGCGAGGTGCGTCGGGGACTTGATGACCCACCGTTGCGGCTCCCTCCCGTGCTGCAGCACTTGGTAGGCCTTCTTCAGCAGGTCGTAGTCGCGGGTGTAGTCGCGCTGGTAGCACCATGTCTCGTATCCGCGCATGGGCGCTCGTGCCAGGTGCTGGGCGCCGTGGGGCAGCAGGAACGGGTCCTCGTCCGCGCCGGCGGCAGCCTGGGGGTGGATGGCGCGCATCGACGGCGCCAATCGCAGGACCAGGCGCATCACCTGGTCGATCTGGCGGACCAGGCGCGCCTCCTCACGGGGCGGGAGGGCCAGGGAGGTGTGCATGAGCTCCCACAGCGCCGGCGCCCGGTGCCCGGCCGACTGGGCGATGACTTTGTGGGTGACGGTGGTGCCGGTGCGGGGCAGGCCGACGATGACGATCGGCCGCTCGATCACCTCCCGCCCGATCTCGGGGTGGGCGGCGTGGAGGGCTTCGATGCGCATCTGGTTGGCGATCCGGGCCTGGACGTCGCCGCGGGCCATGGCCCAGCCCAGCCCCGACAGCCCCGGCGCGGTCGCGAAGCCTGCGAGCAGGCGCCGGTAGCCGTCGATGTCGGCCTCGTGCATCGGCGGGTGATCGCCGGCCTGGTCTCCGGCCCGCTCGAGGAGCTTCCAGAAGACCCGGTCGGGATTGTTGCGGGATCGCAGGCTCGGCGCCATGAGGGCGTTGAGGACGGGGATGAGGTTCGAGGTGCGTTTCATCAGGGCTCGTTTCGCATCATGGGGGCGGGCGTGGCGGGGAGGGGTGTGCGGTTCAGGCGAAGCGGTCGCCGAAGAGCCGGTTGAGGATCCGGGTGCCCAGGCGGACCTTGCGTGAGGCGCCGTCGCAGCTGCGGCAGGTCTTGGAGGTCGTCAGGACCCAGAACCGCCGTTTGAAGCGCCCGCCGCCGGAGCAGCGCAGGCAGTCGCGTTCGGTGTAGATCGCGCAGTCGATCAGCCAGGCGAGGACGAGGGCGGCCGCGGCGATGCCGGCGAGGAACGGGTGGCCCGTCCACAACAGGCCCGCAGCCGTCAGCGCGCTGATACTGGCCGCTACGACGTTGCGGACGCCGAACGCGCAGGCCACCGCGATCGCGACAGCCGTCGTATCCGGCTGCTGGAGGAGGAAGAGCAGGAAGTCGAGCAGCCCGGTGAGGGCCGCGGTGAAGGCAGTGGTGAGGGTCTCGGTCATCTCGGAGGACGGGCCGGGGTCGGGGTCGCCTCCTGCCGCCGGCCCGGGCGGCAGGACGAACACTGGTGGGGTACACGGAAATCGCAGGCATCGGTTACAGGGGCTCGCCTTCGCCGTCGGTGCGCCGCCGCTGCGCGCTCTGGCGGCGGGTGTGCGTGGCGACGACCAGCGCGATCCACCCGATCGCGATGCCGGCGGCGAGCGCGCCGGCGATCAGGACCGGCCAGAGCTGGTCGATCCCGCCGTGCCAGGACAGGTACAGCAGCCCGGCGCCGACCGCGAGGAGTGCGAGCGGCACGGCGAGGGCCCGGGCCCATTCGCCGGCCGCGGCGAGCAGGATGGCTAGGCGCATCAGGACCAGCCTCCGAGCAGTCTCGGGTGGAAGACGTCGGGCTCCCAGAGGCCGACGACGGCCAGCGCGATCATGTTCCCGTCACGGAGCTCAACGCTGGTCTGGAAGGCGCCCTCGCTGGTGTCGAGCGCGGCGGTGCATTCGGCCGCGAACGCGCCGACCCACGCGGTGAGGGCGGGATCGGTCTCGTGCAGGTTGCCGACCGCTCGCTGCAGTTCGCTTGCGACCCATCGGACTGCGGCCGGGGCATCGAACTCGGCGCCGCGCTCGTACCGGTTCCACGGGGTCAGCCGCCAGATCCGCGCCTCGGCCGGGAGTGCCTGCGCCACATGCCCGTCCACATACGTCGGGACCGGGTCGGCGCGGCGCTCGTACCGGTAGCAGTGGTAGATCGCCGTGCCCGGTCGCGGCAGCCGCGGCTCCTCGCTAGGCGCGTCGCGTTCAGGGCCGGTGCCGCCTGCGGATGCGCGGTGGCGGACGTAGACCGGCCGGATCGGGACCAGTTCCTCAACGACCGGCACCGGACACCTCCCTTGGCCGGCGGTTCCCGAGCACAGAGTTGGGCTGCGCGGGCAGACCCGGCGAGAGCTCCAGGCCCCCGAACGCCCACCGCCACAGGGCCATCCCACACACCACGGTCAGCTCCGCTGCAAGACCGGCCATGTCGCTGTTGAGCGCGTCCTGGTGCGCCACATGCAGATGCGGCGTCCGGCTCTCACCCCACCGGATCACCCCGATGTAGCCCGTGCTCTCCGGTGCGGAGGCGGCGTCGGTGCACCAGATCGAGGAGCCGGAGTCCACCGCGTAGACCACGGTCCGGTCCCCGATCTGCGCCCGGCCCAGGACGGTGCCGTGCGGCAGGCCACGCGTCGACGTCGCCGCCGACACCGCCCCCTCCGCGGCACTCTCGACAGCGCCATTGCGCCCCCGCATTCGCAGCCGGCCTGCTCCCCCCTTCATGCCGCCACCCGATCCGTCGCAGCGGCATGAGCGGCCAGCGCGCATTCCCAGCGCGACTTCACCCGCGCCTGGAGCCTCAGCAGCAGGTCCACCGGGAGCGCACCGGTGTTGCCGAGGTGGAGCGCGGCGGTGTGATCGTCGAGCCGGTCGGCCCAGCCCTCGAATTCCTCCACCAAGACCCCCCGGCCTCGTTCCAGCGGGCGGCGGATGATCGCGACCCGCTCGCCGACCAGGTCAGCCCACAGCTCGAACACGACCGCACCGTGGATCTCGCGGTCGCGGTTGTCCGCGGCCTGATCGTGCCAGCGGCGCCAGCACCCGGCCGCCTGCACCAACACGAGCTCCCGCAGGCCCGGGCTCGCCCAACTCGCCCGCGCCGCTTCGACGACGACCCGGACCGAGCCGGGCCCGGGCAGCCCAGAGACCAGCGCGAGCGGATGCACGGCCCCGGCCTCCTCGACCACCACCCGCACCTGCCCGGCTCCGAGGTCAGGGGTCATGAACACTTCGTGGCCGGCCACGCGGAACCGCATCCACGGCCCCGGCCCGGGCAGACCCTCAGGGACTGGTCGCATCCTCATGCCCGCTCCCCTCCCGCGCTGGCGTGCACAGAGCCGATCCCGTGCACGCCAGCAGGACGGGAGCGGTCCGGTCGCGCAACTACCGCATCCCACCGCGCGACCGGACCCGAAGGAGGCCGCCGCAAGCCCTCCCCCTCGCGACACCTCCCCGTCTCGGTGTGCCCGACTGGCCGGCCGAGCCCAATGCCGGCGGAGCCAATCAGAGGGCCGTCAGGTCGCGGGTGCGCACCGAGCCGGTCCGAAGCCCGCCTTGCAGCAGCACCTGCCGTAACGCCAGGATCCCCCTGCCGCCAGGGCTCGTCCTCGCCCGGTTCGGCGAGACACGCAGGGCACCAGGCAGACTCGTTCGGGCGGATCACATACCGCCAGCCGCAGGCGGCCAGGCCATCCCCCACCTGCACGTAGCCGACCACGACCAGCCGCAGCAAGGTCGTGCACCCGGCACAGGTCACCAGCACCGGCCGGGCGGCAACGCCCGCGCCGGTCATCTCGATCCCGAACACGACGGGCCGGTAGCCCACGAGTACGGGAGTGGAGGCGGCACTGCCGTGCACGGCAGCCGTGTGTGCCGCCGCCCCCACTCCCTCCCCAGGCACCGGAGCCAGGAGATCCCCGGTACCCGCACCGCCGCCACCCCACATAGCGACAGCACGACTCGAAGTCGTTGCGTCAGCAACACCAACGCGATCAAAGACCAGCTCGACGTTGCGCATGCACATCAGGAGGACCCTCCCGCCTGCGCGATTAGCGCGGCACTGGCGTCCTTCGCCTGCTGCTGCATCGCCCGCCCCTGCTTGCACAGCCGCCGGCGTTCGCCCCCGGCGCCGCGGCACCGTCCGCACCCGTCGACGTGATCGAGGTATTGCGCCCGCGCCGCATCAGGTGGAATACTGGTCGAAGCTGGTCCTTTTCCTTTCATGGAGTCCTCCAGGATTCGTTGATGGTCTGGTTGTTCGGGGTTGCGCGCCGTCATGTCCAAGTGGGGCGCGCCGGCCCCGTTAACGTGTCCGCGCCGGAGTCCGGCGCCGGTTGAACAGGCCCGCCCCGGCCGCGTTGCTGTCGTCAGCAGCCGCGCGCCGCGCGCCCTCAGGGCTGCCGCGCACCTCACCAGGCCCTGGGTCCCTCACCACGTCCGCGAAACAGCTCCGGCCGCACTCGGCCAGGGCCGTCGCTCGTTCCGGTGTCAGCCATCCCTTATGGGACAGCGGCACCACATGCGGCTGCATCGTTCCGATACCGGTCAGGTTCGCAATCCCGCGCGGCGACACCGCCGTGAACTGCGCGGTCACGAACGTGGTTCCCGGGGCCCAGACGAACTCGATCCGCTGCCCGTCGATGACCGTCTCGCCGATCGACACCTGCACACTGTCACTGGGGTTCATCCGATGACCTCCAGCTCGAAGTGCCGCCAGAGCACCTGCACCGTATCCACGACCTCGATCCGGGTGGCCGACGTCCAGACCGCGAGCGCTGTCGCCAACTGCGGCCGCGGACCGGAAAGCCCGACGACCCGGCCGAGCTCGCCGTCGAGATCGTCGGTATAAGCCAGGCGCACCAGGTCGAACGCGTCACCCTCGCACTGGAACATGGCAACTTCCTGCTCCGCGAGGTCAAAGCGGTCGATGATCCGCCGAAGACTGCTGGTTGCGGTCACTAGGGACTCACCGCCCCTCGCGGCAGGCCCACGCCGTCCCCGACTGATCCCCTGCCGACACTCACAGGCGCCTGCGCTTGCGTCGAGGACACCGTCGCAATGGCACGTTCGAGTGCGGCCGCGAACAGACTGGTGAACTCCAGCTTCCATTCAGCAGTGTTGTGTCGGTAGAGGCCGACAAACTCGATGCCAGGATCGATACAGGTAGGTCGATGTGCCCGCGCAATCACCTGGCCTTTGGCGTCACCGAGCCGCGCGGTGACGCTTCGGCCTGTCCGGGCGACCATCATGCAGACCAGGTTTCGGCCATCGGGCCCTGAAAAGGTATCCAGCAGGCTTGACGGCAGGAGCGTCACTGCTGCAAGGCCTCGACTTTCAGACTGCGGAACGGCCTCACGCAAAGCTCGAATCGACAGGGTCCGCAACGAGTCCTTCCACGAACTGCTTCGCGTCCGCCATCGGTCCTCGATCTCGACAACCGGCTCGACACTCAATGGGTGCCAGATCCTCGCCACCGATGTGCGACTGCCCTCGCTGCCGCTGTGCCGCACCGCCACCGATCGACCAGTACGCGAGACCACGAGCGCAAGCTCTTCGCCATCAGGACCGCTGAAAGTACCGAGCTCCTCGTTGGGATTGAGCGCTTCCTCGTTCACCTGGCCTCCTCTCACGTTGACCGACCGCGGCGGTGGCCGTGGATTGATCGTGTGAGAGAGACCGTAAGCCCTGGTCAGCGGCGTACACAATCTCCAGCGCCGGTTCGCATCACCGGTTGCCACTGAAAGCTGCCACTCAGAAGGTCGAAATACTGTTAGTTCTAACTGGCAGCACCCACTGGTGCTTGAATGTGCGCTCATCGCTACAATCTGGCCGTATGACCGCGAACGAAACCAGCGCCTCCACCGCTATCTCGACTCCTCACGCAGTCATCGCTGAGATCCTTGAACAGGAGCGAACGAAGCCGCGCCCGGGGAAACCCAAGGGACTGTCGAAGGCAGACATCCCCAGTGACGTATGTTCGCGGACCACCTACAACATGCTCATCAAGGGGACATATCCCAAGGTGAACCCCTCGATGATTCGCGATCTTATGGACGACATATTCCACTCTGATCCTGAGCTCATCCGCGAGGTTCGTGAGCTGGCACGAGCCACCCACGAAGAGCGATGGTGGGAGGCCTACCGATCGGGCATCGCAGACAACAGCTGGCTTGCAATCCAGCGCGAGGAACGCGCCTCCCGCATCGTCAGCCACACGAACAATTTCGTTCCGGTGCTCGCCCAGTCCGTCGAGTTTCTCTCGGCCCTGTTCGACTCGCTGAAGAAGACCGTCAAGGAACACGATGTCGACCTTGACGCCGCATACCAGCTTCGCCTCGGCCGACTGGAACGATGGGAAGATTCGGAGCAGCCCCTGACCTGCGTTATCGGTGAAGCAGGGCTGAGGATCGATCTCGGCGTGGACGTGCGCGAAGCACAGATGCGGCACCTCCTGAAGCTTCACGAGCTGCCTCATGTTGAAATCTTCGTGGTCCCGTTCTCGGCAGGCAGGTACAGCGTTCTGCAGTATGAGTTCAGCATCCTCGAGTTCGACGACGGCCCGGAATCGCTCATCCGCGTCGCAGGTTTGAGTGAGCGATACCTCACGCCGGACAGCCGACACGGGCGGTTCTTCCGCGACGGGATCACCGAGGCCAAGAACATGGCGATATCGATCAAGGAGTATGCAGATGGAAGCGCATGAAGGCTGGCGCAAGTCCTCCCGATCCCAGCAGGGCTCCAACAACTGCGTCGAGGCCCGGGTAGCCCCGGAGGGCCCGCAACTGTCTGATAGCAAACTGGCTGGTGAACACCGCCCCATCATCACCCTCGATGAAGCCTCATTCGTGACCTTCATCGAGCACATTAAGTCAGAGTCCTTGCGCCGTACGGACTGACGGAAGAAGAAAGGCCCGCCAGGTGGGACTGAGCGGACCAATCAGACAATCGCAGCACTCAGCATAGCGTGACCGCCACCCTCTGTGGGGGCGGTCGCGCTTTTGAGTCCCAACAGGGCGCTTCCATGGGCGAGGCTACGAGAGCTGTCTTCGGAGGACCGCGGCGAGCGCCCTTTCATGAACCAGCCCAGGGCGCGTGAGATCAGCCGTCGGCATCGAGCAGTCCACGATCGTGAGGTGGTTGGCGGCTGGAGCAACGCCACCGTCAAGGATCACCGCCGCATTGATAGCCGTGTGGTCCAGGAACGCATGCACCTCCTGGACGGAGATAGCCGGCCCGGGTGCGTCAACACCGGCATCGCCGGAAATGTTCACCGTCGTGGCCGCGACAGGCACTGGTGAGCTGAGCGCGAGCTCCCCGAGCGGCCCGGGGGCGATCGTGACGAGCGCTGGCGATCCGACGGTGGCCTGTTGCACGTCGGCCTGCGGCGTAGATTTCCATGGCAAGAGCATTGCGAGGTTGCCGGGCCAGAACGCGTCAGCGAGGAGCTCAGCCTCAGGGTGCATGACGAACAGGTCCGCGCAGACCTGCCGTGAAGGGGCGATGTACACGAGCGACTTCGATCGTGGTCGCTGTTTGCTGGTGAAGATGCTCTCGCAAGCAGCGAGATTGGTCGCGTCGGCGCAGATCATGTACCAGCGCTCGGTCGGCACGATCACCAGCTCTCCATCATCGAGAGCTCGGGCCGCCTTCTCCAGTTCGCTGACAGGGATGGATTTCACGCGCATCATTCCAATCGTCATTCTTATCGAGGGTTGTCGGCCCTCACGTTCGCAGCCCCTGGTAGTCAAGCCACGGATCGTGCAGTGCATCGAGCCGCCGCTGTGCATGGTCGGTGTGCTCGACGCGGAAGTACACCATGATTCTTGGCTCAGCGCCGAAGTTGCGCCCGACGGCATGAGGGACAAGGTGGTGCATCAGCAGAAGATCGCCCGGTCGACCGAGAAAAGGGGTGCCCGATTGTGCATCCAGCTCCGGGGGGACTTGCTTTGTGAGTCCCTGGGACCATTCGGACTGAAACCATTCCGACATGGCTTGATGGCCACCGGGTTGGTAGTGGAGCGCCCCGCCTTGCGGGTCGGTGATGTCAGAGAGCACCACACCGGCTAGCAGGGAGAAGGTTCGCAGTTCATTCGGGTCGAGGTGTGGGCATGCCACGCCATCGACGTGCATGGACTTCTCCGGCTGTGGCGTGGATAGCCTCCCTTCAGGTACGCGGATCTGCAGCTGCATGGTGGCGACCGGACGGAAGGTGCCCAGGAGTTCCGCAGCCAGTTCCGCTGCTGGCGACTGGGCGAAGAGCGCTAGGAGGTCCGGGTGGCTCTTGAACTCGGGGGCGAACGTTCGTTGTGTGTAGCCGTCGATGAGGGCAGGATCCATAGCCTCGTGGTACCAGTCGTCGACGAGTTCACGAGCGCGGGAGATCAGCTCTGGCGCGACGGCGTTTCGCCGAATGAGCATCCCTTCACGAATGAAGGTGCTCTTCTCGTTGGGGGTGAGGGACATTGAACCTCCAGATGGCTTCAGGACTGCGATCTTCTTCAGGTAGTCAAATTGTCGAGCGCCCGCTCGGCTGCGTGGAGGGCACTGCCAAGGACGGCTTTCCCCATCGTGGCGGTCGCCTTGCGAGGATCGCCTCCAATGACGCCGACCCTCGCGAGGGCGTCGTCGGCAGTCGACCACGGCCAGGTCGTGCCTCGATTGAGAACGAACTCCTCGATGCGAGCGCTAGCCCCGGCATGGTGCGGTGGGATTCGATCTAGATGCACGTCTTGAGCTGCAAGCGCGAGCATGATGGCGGTCTCGGTGATTCCCGCGTGTATCTCGGGGGTCGATCCGTCGTTCGCAGCGATAGTCGACAGTGCGATCGGGTGGATGATGCAACCGGTGACGCCGTGGTCATGCTCGAGTTCTCGCAAGAACGGTTCCAAGAGTCCCCGGTTGCCTCCGTGGCCGTTCACGATCAGGATCCTCCTTGCGTCAGTCGACCGTAGATGCTCGGTGATGACAGCCTCGAGCAGGGATCGGAGGCTCGTGATGCGCAACGAGATGGTTCCGGGGGCCCAACTGTGCTCCAGTGACAGTCCGTATTGGATTGCAGGAAGCTGCCATATGTCGAACCGTTGACCGTGCTCCTGTGCCAGGAGTGCGGTGAACTGCTCTGCGATGATGGTGTCGGTGTTGAGCGGCAGGTGCGGGCCGTGCTGCTCCTGTGCTCCGATCGGCAAGCACAGTATGGAATCAGCGCTGATCGCGTCCGAGATCTCGAATGATGTCAATCGGCCGAGTGCCCGCATCGCCGGCCTGGTGTCGTCGTTCATCGCGGTTGCCGTCGACCGATGCGGATGAGGAACTCGTTTTCCTCGGTGAAGTGATCCTTACTATTGTGCTGGGCGAGAGCGGCCAGCACTTCGGTCTCGAACGCTTCGAGGCGATCGCCGAACAGGTGCGGCGCGGCGAATGTCGTCGAGTAGAGGTATCCGAGGATGCTTTCGGTGGTCCATTCCCGGTGCACTGGTACTCGTACTTCTTCGACCTGGTTAAAGGGGGATTCCTCCATGATCTCGCTGTAGGGCCGGTTGTGGTGGTTGAACGTGCCGCTCCCGGCGCGGCGTTCTTCACCGAGGAAGTCTTTGATGACGTTGCGAACCGATTGCTTCCATGGGCTGTTGGCGACCCAGAAACTGTTGTCTCCGAAGATGGCGACGGCGCCGTCGTCCGCCACCTGGTCGTCGAGCAGCTCTAGTACCGTGGCTTGATCGAGCCAGTGGAAGGCGCGGCAGATGGTGACCAGGTCTGCTTGCCATCCTGCTGGGGGTTTGAACTCTTCGGCCGTCGATTCGACCAGCGATAGACTAGAGCCTTCGGGGAGCTGTGGACGCAGGGCCTTCTCTGCCACCGCGAGCATCCCTGGGTCGTTGTCGATGGCGATGATGTCATCGAAGTGGTGCAGCAGGGCTTCGGCGACGAGTCCGGTCCCGGCCCCGACGTCGAGTAGTCGGCGGGGCGAGGCCGCGACTGTGGCCTGATCCAGAATCGTGGCTACCTCCTCCGGAATGCCGGGTCGGAACTGGCGGTAGTAGTCGGCGGTGCCGGTGAATAGGCTCATGCGTTCCTCGTCTCGAGTAGGCGGCAGATGTATTGAACGGCGTCGGTGAAGTTCTCCGCGACGTGCACGTCGTTGGTCACCAACGGGGATTCGTTAGGTGGTGTCCGTCCATGTGAAATCCAAATGACGGTGGCGTTGACGGCTCTGGCGCCGAGGATGTCGCACTCCCAGTCGTCGCCGACATGGATCAGGTCTGAGGCCGCGAGCTGGTAGACGCTTGCGGCATTGATGAACGCCTCCGGGTCGGGTTTGGCGAAACCGGTATGGCAGGAGGGGAAGTGGGTGCTAACCCATGGGGCGAAGAGTTGCTCAAGCCGCTCGGTGTCGACCTCGGCGCAGGTGACGTTGGAAATGGTCACTACCGTCGCCCGCTGGCTCAGTCGGCGCAGTGCCGCGGGAACCCCGTCAAAGAGGACCAGAGGTGATACAGGGAACCCGGAGGGGAAGTCTCGGGGTGATATCTCCAGTGCGGCGCAGACCTTCCCGATGACACTTGGGGTGATCGTCGGCGCGGTGTGGAGAATTCCGCGCATGATGCGTCGGGCTTCTTTGGGCGTGAGCGGTGACAACGCTGAGAGTCGGGCGGCTATACCGGGCCCTTGCGCACCGCCCAACGTTCCTCCGATGTCGAGACTGACTACTGGCCTCTGTGAGGTGCTCATTTGGCTTCGCTCCTGTGTTGGGGGAGCGCGGCCACGATGACCACGATTCGCGCTGCGCGGATCGATTCGGTGCTCGCCTCATTGAGGAAGGTCAGTGCATATCTCAGTTCGGCGCTGTCGAGTGCGTCGAGGTTGCGATTGCTGTTCTGCGCGGCTTCTGCGAGGTCTTCGGGGATTCGACGCGGGCGGATACCCCGTGGCAGGTGGAGTGTGCCGCTCCAGGTTCCATCCGGCGTATTGACGGGTGCTTTCTGGCGAAGGACTGTGACGTCGTCGAGCGTGATGATCTGCACAGGTGCGGGTCCTGACCCGAGGTCGAGGAGGCCAGAGAGGAACGTGTCGTGGCCGTCGAGGCGTTCGTCCAGGACGAGAAGCGGACCATCTTGGCCCTGCCGAGTGGTCCCGTTGACGGAAATCTGGGTCCTGGGTTGATTCATCGGATGCTCCGTGGGTTGGCGCCGAGGCCAGGATCGTCGGACATGCGAAGTCTGCCGTCCATGGGATTCCAGGGATCGGTGTACTGGAGTTGGCGGCGAGGTTCCCACTGGTGGCGGTATTCCACGGCAGGCACTGCATCAGGGTACGCCGCAGCCAAGTGGATGCCGGGGACCATTGACCGCCCGTGTGGATACATTGGAACTCCGGTGTTGCGGCTAGTCTCGAGAATTTGGACCGCGCGTGTAATACCGCCGCATCCGACGACGTCGATTGTCAGTGCGACCACGCGAGACTGCTGAAGGAGCGATTTGAAGTCGTCCTCAGGGCGTAGGCGCTCGCCGATGGCAATGGGCAGACCCGCGGCGGTGAGTCGGCGGTAGGAGGAGGCGAGGTGTTCGGGGAGAGGGTCCTCGAGCCAGATGAGTGGGGGCAGTTCGGTAGTTGCCGCAACCGCTTCGGCGAGCGCCCGATCCCAGGTGCCGACGGCGTCGACGGCGAACGAACCGTCGAGGACGGAGCCTGCTCGGTGCATTGCGGTCACGAGCTTCGCAGCCTCGACTTCCACCGTTCGTTCTGGCCTGCGGCGCAGGCCCCATTTGGTGAAGGCCCAGGCGTATTCAGATACCTGGCTGAGCGCGCGTGTACTGCAGGTGTCGCTGAGGTCTTGGCTGAGCCATGAGAAATAGGCGCGAACCGCGCGCGAGCTGCGATGCGGAGCGAGCAGGTTCGCGACTGTTCGGCCGACAAGCTTCCCGTGCAGATCCCATATCGCACAGTCGATAGCGCCGACGGCCCAGTCAGAGATTGTCGGCAGATGGGATCGCAGGTGCGGTCGAAGCCGTTCATGCGCGAAGGGCGATGCTCCAATGACGAGGTCCCTGGCTGCTTCGATTGCTCGACCGATGATCCCGCTGACCGGTCCATACCAGCCGGTCTGGTCGGCTGCATGCACGCCGACGAAGACCGTGTCGTCTCCAGGTTGGGTTCGCATGCCGGTCAGTGCGACCGTAACCCGGTTGATCAGCGGTTCGGACACGGTTCCTGCCGGGAGGTAGTCGTCAGCTCGATCGCGGCTTGTAGCAACCCTTCCGAGTCGAATGCAAGTTCGTGCGCCAGGGCTTGCTGCGGCATGGGCCCACGTGGTTCTCTCCACCCGATGACCCGGACCGGCCTGCGCACTCTTCCAGCCAGGAGTCCCCACACTGCAGCAGGATGACCGATGGTGGCTATGACCACCGGGGACCGCTCCCCGAGGAAATGGCGCACCTCCGCGTCCGTCATTCCCCTCGGCCACCGCCGCGGGTCGCCGAGCACAGTCAGGTCGAGCAGGCCGACCACCCGGATACTGCACCCCAGTTGCCTCCGGATGTTCGGTACGGCGGCGCTGATGACGGCGGCGGCGAGATCGCCAGCTGCGACGAACGTGAGTTCCGGCTCTTGCGGGTCGCTCAAGTGCGGCCAGATCGCTAGGCCACGTGCCATTTCCTGTTTGATCGTGAGCTCCGGTATTCGCACCTTCGAATGCTTGCCGGCGATGACGATGTTGACGTTGTCGGTCGACTCAAGCATGCTGTCAAGCGCAACGGCAGTCCGGTGCGGGTCTGCTGGAGTGAGCACGTGGACGGCGGGATCCTCGGTTGCCAGGAGCGCGGTCGCCAGTGATGGGTCGCCGTGGGTGTAGGTGTTGTGCCAACCGTAGGAGGTCAGTAGAACGTTGAGGCTGGGGGTCTTTGCGCGCCCTGCGAGTCGACGATGCTTGAGATGGCCGATCAGTCCCGAGGTGAAGAGAGGCGCGAATGCCTCATAGGAGACGAGAAGGCCGCGACGTCCGCTGGCGGTCCATCCGCCCAGCCAACCCAGGAGAATCTCTTCCGCCAGTACCTCGGACGTCCATTCTGCGCTCGCGAGCGAGCCCAAGTGGTTCGATTGAAGCTCATCGGGACTGAATAGGTGAAAGTCACCCTGCGCGGCGTGCTTGACCAGAACTTCGGCGACGGCATCGCCAAATCCCTTTGGGCGCACCAGTTCGAGCCCCTCAGACCCGCCCTCCGCCGCTGGCCAAATACTTGTGCCACGGTTCCAGACGGCAGCATTGAGAGCTTCGGCCAGCACCCCCACTGGCCGCGCATCGCGGTCGAACAGTTCAGCCGGGCGGTATGACACCAGCCAGCGCTCCAGTAGCTCCTGCTGTCCGCACTCATCGCGGACGAGCGTGAGCGGGGTCTTGTGCAGCCTTGCAGTACCCAGAAGTGGTATGCCATCGACTGATTCGGGCCCGGTCCAGCCCTTGACACAGGAGAAGACGACCGTTGACTTCGTCCCGGCGACGACGTCTTGAATGGAGTCGGCGAGTGCGTTGCTGAACGCCCGGTGCGCTTCCAGAGCGTCGCCGTCCACGCGCACGACCCGGGCATGCCAACCTAGACCAGAGAAATACGCCTCGAGTTCGGTCTCCGTCATCGCCCCAAGCAGCGATCGGGAACCCATGCGGAACCCGTTGAGGTGCAGGATTGGAAGGACTCGGCACGGGTCGAGTGTTCGGGCAGCAAGCCATGAGGCGGCTGTCGTGGGCGTTTCGCACTCGCCATCGCCGATGATGGGCACTGCAATCCGCTCTGGTGCCGCCATGGCCAGTCCGTGGCTGAAGGCGAGGGTGCCTCCGAGGCAGCCGCCGGGCGAAATCCCGCCGGGCAGCAGCGGGTGCGTTTCGGCTCCCAGACCGCTCACCTGCGGAAAGTCTGCTGCAAGCTGCGCCAAACCGGCCGCGTCGCGCGTGTACTGGGGCCGGATAGAAGCGAGGTGCCCGTTCAGCCAGGAGTATGCGAGCTGGACCACCCCGGCGTGACCTGCGCCGATTACTGGGATCAGTTCACGTTCGGGTGGAGCGACTCCTGCCGCGAGGGCCGTGTGGGCGAGGGCCCATGCGGTACCGGGCACGGTTCCCCAATGCCCAGCAGGACGGGCCTTGATCTTCGCGTTGAACGTCCGCTCATGCAGCGTAGGCGGTACGTCGAAGTGCACAAGCACCACAGCGACAAAGGTCGCTGCTCTCCATAGTGCGTCAGCCAGCGCGTTCACGGTTGCACCAACCACTCGCTGCCGAACTTGAAATACCACAGGGATCGGTAGCCCTCCCATGCGGCGGGGCGCAGGCCGGTATTGTCGAAGATCCGTTCGATGTCCCGGCGCGCGTGCAGGTAGTACCCGACAGACGCCGATCCGTCTGCTCGCAGATACGCCATGATCGAATTGTGTGCTTGGTACACCTGGAAATTCGGGAACTCGGTGATGTAGGGGAGCATTCGAGCTACTCCGTCGCGGAGCTCGCGCAGCGAGTCCAGTCCTACGATGTACGTGAACGAGGTGTCGTGGCCCGCCCGCGCTGCCCGGCGAAGGAGGTGCGGCATCTCCTCGGGCGCCAGATCTGCCTTGCTTGACTTGAGGAGCAGCGATCGCCTCCCGAAACACTCTGCCGTCAGACGCAGCACGAACGGTGAAACATGCGTCGCCAGTTCCTCGAAAGCGGCGTCTGTCCGAAGTACCGAGGTAAGGAATCCGATCCGGGCGCCGATACCCTGAGCGGTAAGGACCTCGCGAAGGCTCCGGACATGTCCTACCGCAGCTCGCTCCCGTTCGAAGCAGCCCGTCGAGACCGTCACTTCCTGAAGCTCAGTCAAGTCGTGGCGCGGGTGCTGCGCGGTCATGGCTGCCAGCAGTTCCCCGAGTTGTCTCTCTTCGGCCAAGCGCGGATCAGCCGCCGCTTCCAAGGTATTGGGACAGAATGCGCACCCCACGCATCGACTGCGGGCGTTGGGATTGAGTGTCGCGGCCCGCCCGTCATCGCGGAAGTATCCGCCGACGGCATCATCGGCGACGACCCGTTCGACCGTGCCTACGACTTCCTCATCAAGCATTAGCAGATCGTCTTGAAGCCGGAACGGGGAGGTCCGCATGTTGAGCGGCACGATGACGGTCCATGCAGGTGCCGGACGCATCGACAGCCGTATTGCAATCCGCGCACGGTGCTGACCTTGCTCAGCCCAGATACCATGCAGATTGATCGCGATAAGCAGAATGTCCTCAGCTGGCACCTTGTAGAGTTTCGCCAGCCGTTCGACGTCCGAGAGCGTCACCACCGCTGCCGAATCAGGATCAAGTACTGCCACTAGGTACTCCGTTCTCCTCACCAGTGCATCTGGGCCTCGTTGGCCTAAACGGATGTTTAGGATCCATTGTGTGTCGCTGCCTCATGAATTTGCTTGCGGCCGTTACATCCCCTCTTGCTCAGGAACAAGCGTAGGAGGATCCGGACAGCATCCGCAATCTTCTGGGATTGCTCAATGCCGCATTGACTACTGGCGGCTAACTCTGTATGTCAATTTTCTCTGTGAGGTTGGAGCGGTTCGGATCCTCCCTGTCCTACCGCTGTCACCAGATGTTTGTTTCAGCATCACCAATGGGCGGGAGGTGGACTGGAACTTTTCCGCTCCAGAGCCCGTTACCTCAGCCTCTCGCAGCAGCCGGGAGAGCGCGACAGGCCCAACCAGCGCCCTCATCCCGTGGAACCGTTCCACAGCAACCGGACAGCCCGCAGCAGACTCGGACGCAACCGATACGATGGACGCTCGTCCACCGACCTCCGGAGGCGACGACGTGTCCCGGCGAAAGCTCTTTGCGACCAGTTCGATCGATCCGACGTTTTGGCATGACTCCGAAGTACGGACTTCGCTGGCTCGGCGCGACATCGCCGCGTTGCTCACCGCGTTCATCAACCACCACACCGACTGCACGCAGACCAGGCTCGCCCAACTCATCGATCACGATCGCTCCGACGTTTCCCACTGGGTCAATGGCCACCGGCAGGCGTGCGTCAGCGATATCGAAGTCCTCGCCCGCATCGCGGATGGACTACTCATGCCCGATGCTTCACGCGTTCTGCTCGGGCTCGCACCCGCCCGGGCCCGCGCCAGCACATTCGCTACGGACCCCGCTTCGCCCTCCAGTCTCGGTGACCGAACGGCCATCGATGTCGCGATCTGCGGCAGCCGCAGGGGGGATTCCGACACCGACGCCATAGACGCAGTCATTGCCCCACTGGCACGACTGGTCCTGCGCGAGGGCTGGCAGGTACACCACGGTCCAGTTGGACTCGGGATTGAGGTCATGACCTATATGGCGGACCAATACCAGCCACCGGGCGCCGACGCGGCCATTGGCCGCTACGGGCACCACAACGTCGTCGCCCCGGCGCACTGGGTCCTGGTTATCGGCGGAGGCCAAGGCACCGCGATCGAACTCGACTACGCCACGACATTGGGTAAGCGAGTCATCCCGCTCGCTGCTAGCGGTGGAGCCGCCGCACAGTTCGCAGCCGAGGCTGCCAAAGACAGACGCCTGCGATCCTGGATCACCGACGAGGCCTTTGGATCGCTGATCGCCTGCACTCCAGAGACCTACCCGACACAAGTGCTCAACCTGACCCGATCCGGCACCACCGAGGAAGTCCAGAACACATGACCAATAACAATGCCCGGCCGTACGTACTCCTGTCAGTTGCCGCCTCAATCGACGGCTACATCGACGACGCCACTCCCAACCGCCTCCTACTTTCCAATGACGAGGACTTCGACCGTGTCGACCAGGAACGCGCGGGCGTCGACGCCATCCTCGTCGGCGCTAACACCATCGCCGCCGACAACCCCCGCCTCATGGTCAGATCCGAGGACCGCAGGCGCACTCGGGTCCAGGCCGGCGCGACCGAGTCACCCATCAAGGTGACCGTCACCCGAGGCGGCACCATGCTCGACCCGCAGGCGAAATTTTTCTCCACCGGAGACCAGGACAAGCTCGTCTACACCACTAGTTCGGCGCGCACCGACGTCGCGAAACGCCTGGAGAATGCCGCAACCGTCATCGACGCTGGCGACCCGCTCGATCTCAACCGTGTCTTGGGCGATCTCGCTAGGCGTGGAGTCCAGCGCCTAATGGTCGAAGGCGGTAGCCAGATGCACACCTCGTTCCTGAGCGCAGGACTCGCCGACGAAGTCCATCTCGTGGTGGCGCCATTCCTCATCGGCCACCAGTCCGCTCCGCGATTCGTCGGTATTGGTGAATTTCCCCAAGGCCCCGACAACCCGTTCCGACTCGCTGATGTCGAGCGTATCGGCGAAGTCGTCCTACTGCGCTACCTTGCGCCCACACAGTAGCTGCCAAAAGCAATAGCAGCGATCCATACGGTCCGCTCTACTACTACAGATATAATAGCCGGTTCCATTCGGCAGACATGAAAGAAGCAACATGAGCAACGAGTCAGGGTCGCGATTCCGCGATGCGTGGATCGAGGGCATCAAGCGGCATTTTCCCGGGGAACCCAAAGCGGGGTACATCGCCCCTTGGGAGGAAATGCCCGAATGGGAGCAGACCGCTGCCGCCGCCGTATACGAACAGGTCCGCCACTTCATCGCGACCAGCGACGGCGCTATCGCGCACCTCGCCCCAGTGCAACGCGGCCAATTCATCGCCGCGTGCTGGAATGCCCAGATCCACCGGCTTCTACCCTCCCCCAAGGCCAGCTACGTCGCCCCGTGGGAGGAGCTCCCCGACTGGCAGCGCGCCACCGATATGGACATCTTCACCCACATCGAGCGACTCGAATCCCAACGCGGATAGCCACTCCAGATCCAGGACGCGTGTCCGCCTAGAGCAGGACACGGTGCTGTCAGGCACACCACCGAATGCAGCGCCGCCCTAGAGTTGACTCCCGCAAACCGACTCGAAGCGGCCGTCGACTATCTCGGGGTCACAAGGCCTTGGTTCATCGCCCGCTGTGTCAAACTCAGCGGAACTGAACTCGACGGGCCCCTGCGCTCACGAAGCCGTCCACCTGACCGACCGGAGTACCATGCCCTCCACCACACTCACACTCGGACGCACGATCGCCGTCACCTTCGAACCCGGCGACGACTTCCTGACCGAACTCAGTACCGTCTGCCAGGACTACGGAATCCGCCAGGGCTACCTGCCGATGTTCGTCGCCGCGTTCACCACCGCCAGCATCGTCGGCACCTGCAAGGCCGTCGAAATCCCCGCCGCACCGGTGTGGGACCAGGTGCAGCTCGAAGCGGTCGAGGCCGTCGGCGCCGGCACCCTCGCATGGGACCCGCAACAGCAGAAGATCGCCCCGCACCTGCATCTCAGTGTCGGCGAGAAGCGCCGCTCGGCCACCGGGTACACCAGCCACCTCCTGGGCGCTACCGTAGATTTCCTCGCCGAGCTGATCATCCAGGAAGTCACCGCGCCCCAGCTCCTGCGCGAGCCCGACCCCAGCATGTACAACGTGCCACTGCTGCGCTTCACCCCCGGCACAAGACCCGGCGAACCACGGGCCTGAGGTTTCGCTAGATTCTGTACGGTTCGATAACACCTTGTGCCGATCACTTCCTCGCATCCATCCTGGTGTACATGCTCGCCAACGCTGTTCCCCTGTACCGGATTCGGATCCGCGCACCGAAGCTTGAACTGCGCTTGGCACTACCCGATGAGCTGCCGCGGCTGGGGACCGCAGCGGCGGCGGGCATTCACGCGTCTGATGAGCGCCCCTATCTCGCTCGGCCCGGGAGCACCTCGTGGGTGCTGCTGGAGCCCCGAGAGCGGGCGCGCGCCGTGGTGCTGCAGCAGTTCGAGGCCATCGGCGCTTGGAGGCCCGACAAGTGGGTGCTCCCGCTGGGCGTGTTCGTCGACGACGAGCCGGTCGGGGTGCAAGTGGTCTACGCCGAGCACTTCGCGCTCACGCGCGAGGTGGCCTCCTCCTCTTGGCTGACCATCACCCGCCAGCGCCAGGGCCTGGGCACACAGATGCGCCAGGCCGCTCTGGCGTTCGCGTTCGATGCGCTGCATGCGCGCACGGCGTTGACGCGCAGCTTCGAGGACAATCGGGCCGCCTGCCGGGTTTCGGAGAAGATCGGGTATGTCAGCGACGGCAGCGAAATCGCGGCCCGAGAGGACGGGAGAGCACACCTCGCCCGCCGGTTCCGCATCAGCGCAGATCAGTGGCGCTCAGGACCTCGGCCCCCGGTCGCCGTCACCGGCCTGGACCGTGCCCTGCCGTACTTCCTCGGCAGCGCGCCATGATCGAGCACCGACCCGTCCGCGCATTCGACGATTCAAGGAGTGCTGCTCATGCTCGCCGATCTCATCCCCCTGTTCCACTTGCGGATCCGTACCGCCCGGTTGGAACTGCGACTGCCCCACCCCGACGAGCTCCCCGCGCTGGCCGCCGCAGCCGCATCGGGCATTCACCGACCTGACGAGCGGCCCTTTCTCGCAGGACCTGGCGAGACGGCGTGGGCGCTGCTGCCCCCGCACGAGCGTGCGATGAACCTCATCCAGTGGAACCTGAGCGCACTCGGGAGCTGGAAACCCGAGCAATGGCGCCTCGAACTCGCCGTGTTCCTCGAGGGCGAGCCCATCGGCGTGCAGGCCGTCCATGCCGAGCATTATGCGATCACCCGGCAGGTCACCACGGGGTCATGGCTGCGCCTCGACCGCCAGGGGAATGGCCTCGGCACCCAGATGCGCGAGGCGGCCCTCGCGCTGGTCTTCGATCATCTCGAGGGAGAGTGGGCGCGCACCTGCACCTACGACCACAACCTCGCCTCGAACCGCGTCTCCGAGAAGCTCGGATACCGGCCCGATGGGCTCGACGTCGTCGCAAAGGAGGACGGCCGAGCCCACACGGTGCGCCGTCATCGGATGTCCAAAGCAGATTGGACGGCCATGCCCCGGGGTGCGGTCGAGGTTGACGGAGTCGCTGACGTTCGATCCTGGGTCGGACTCGATGCTCAAAATGGAGGAGACCGACAAGGGTAAGGCTCTGAGTCGGAGCCCGGTCGATCCGCCGATGCCCATTTTCACAACAGGTCATGCACCGCCGCACCATCTTCCGCTTGCCGGGCAGGTCATGCGCGAATCGGGATGGCGGGTTGGCCTCCGGCCAGGGGTCCGGCCACTTCCAGCAGCCGCCCCACGGCACCATCGATGAAGGCGTCGAATCCGGGGGAGATACCGGTCTGAACGCCCTCGAACCAGAATACGTGTCCGGCGCGCTCGTGCCCGGGCCGGACCACCACTGCCGTGCCGCCTTCACGCGCCCACGCCACCGGGTAGACGTCCTCGGTCTCAAGTTGTTGCGAAGCCAGGTCACCGGTCGCCGCCAACTGCGCCGTCATGGCCGCCATGCGGCTCCGGTCGCCCAGCTCCGCGAGCCCGAACAGCGCGACCGGCCACAGCGCGGGCCAGCCGTCGGCATACCGCAGGAACCAGCGGTGGCGCTCGTCGAAGACGATGCCGCTCGCCCGCTCCCCGGCGGCGATCGCCACCGGTGCGGCGCGCGATCGCGGCGGCCCGGCCCGCAGATTCCCGATGTCGAGCCCGGCGAGCGCGACCAGGGCGCGCATAGCCGCATACAGCGGCAGCGGCCGGTCCGCGAACGGGTCCCCAGGAGTGTCCATGCCCGACCGTATCCCGTTCGGAGGCTTCGGCTTCGCATCCCGCCAGGCGGCATGTCGGTACCAGTCCCGGCCAGTGGTCGGGCGATAGTCCCTGTCTGAGCTGCCGTTCGCACCGGGCGAGGCCGACAGGCAGGCTGCAGCGTTGCCGCAGCTCACACCGTCGCCCCGATGTCGATCACGTGCGGTGCAGTACAGGTGACAAACCCGCTCGGGCGCGCTATCGTCTTGTCTCGTTCCGAACACATGTTCGACTAAACTCAAACTAGGAACGGGGGTTCTCATGGCGTCTGGCGGTGCCGTGCGCGCCGACGCGGCGGCGCTCGCCGCTCGGCTCGGCCTGGTGCGCGCCCGGGATCTGGTGCCCGCCCCGCCGGCCACGGCCGGCGGGGCGGCGATACCCGCACCCCGCACCCTAGCGGTCACCGCCGACATCGCCCCGCTCCTGCCCGGCGCCGGCATGGCGGCCAGCACCGCCATCGGCGCCGGCGCGACCGGTGCGCTCGCCCTGCTGTGGCGGCTCCTGGCCGGGCCGACCACGGCAGGGCTGTGGTGCGCGGTGCTGGGCCTGCGCGGGATCTACCCGCTCGCCGCCGCCGCTGCCGGGGCGGACCTCGACCGGCTCGCGTTCGTGGACGCGGCCGGGCCGCGGATCGGCGACGCGGCGAACGCGCTCGCCGACGGCCTCGCCGCCCTCGTCCTGCCCTCCGCCGCACTCACCCCCGCACAGACCCGCCGGCTCGCAGGGAAGGCCAGGAGGGCAGGGTGCGCGCTGATCTGGTGGGAGACCCGGCACGTGCCCGGCGTCGACGCCCGCCTGGACGTGGCCGCCGCCCGGTGGCAGGGTCTGCGCGCCAACACCGGCCGATACTGGGGTGCGGGCGAGCTCGACGCGGTCGAGCTGGAGGTGCGCGCCGCATGGCGCTCCGGCCGCGGCGCGCTCGAGCGCCTGTGGCCCTACGGCGGCGCCCCGCAGGCGCCCTCGAACGTGATCGCGCTGCGGCGGCGATGATGTCGCGGCTGCTCGTCGTCCACCTCCACGGCATCGATGCCGCGACCGACCCAGCACGGTTCAACGCGGTGCTTGACATCCTGACCGCGCATGCGGCCCACTTGGAGGTCCTCGGTCCCGCCGCCGCGGCCCTGCGCCTTCCCGGCCACGGCGACGAAGCGGCCCTCGCGGAGGCGGTCCTGGACGCCGTCACCGGCCTGGCCGGGGCCGACGCCGACATCGGGATCGCCGACACGCTCCTGGCCGCCACCCTCGCCGCCGCCGAAGGCCGCATCGTCCCACCCCGCAGCGACGCCGCCTTCCTCGCACCCCGACCCCTGGGCGACCTGGCCCGGACCGGCCTCCTCGACCCCAAGACCGTCGAGACGCTCCGGCACCTGGGCATCGGGACCATCGGTGCGTTCTGCGCGCTCGACGGCGCCGCCGTGGCCGAGCGGTTCGGGGCTGCCGCCCGCCGCGCCCAGACCCTGGCCGCCGCCGACCGCGACCGCCCGCTCATTCCCCGGGCCCCCGACGAGGACCTCACCGTCGCAATCGAACCGGACGAGCCCTGGGCCACGGTCGAGCAGGCCATGTTCGCGGCCCGGCCCCTCGCCGAGGAGCTCCTGGCCGCGCTCGCGGCCCGGAACCTCTCCTGCACCCGGGTCACCATCACCGCCGCCACCGCCGCCGGGCTCACCCGTACGCGCACCTGGGCCACCGATCTGGACACCGACGCCGCAGGGCTGGCCCGCCGGGTGCGGTGGCAGCTCGACGGCTGGCTCACCGCCGGCGGCACCGACGCCATCGCCCGCCTCACCCTCGCCCCCGCCGCGGTCATCGGCCTCATCGAGGCCGGACGGGGCCTGTGGGAGACGAAGTCCCCCACGGAGCTTCGCGCCGAGCGGGCGCTGCGGCACGCCGAGACCCTCCTGGGCCCCGGGACGGTCGTCCGCGCCCGCGAAGGCGGAGGCCGCGACCTTGCCGAGCGGCTCCATCTCCTGCCCTGGGACGCCAATGACCGGCCCGAGCCGGGCGGGCCCTGGCCCGGCACCCTCACCGGCCCGCCGCCGGCGATCACCGTTGCCGAACCGGTCAGCGTCCTCGACACCGCAGGCGAGGCGGTCACATGCGACGCCCGCGGGTTCGTCTCCGCCCCACCCGCATTCCTTACCGATACCGACGGCACCCGCACGGCGATTACCGAGTGGGCGGGCCCGTGGCCCGTCCAGGAGCGCTGGTGGGACCCGGCCCGACGCCGCCGCTACACCCGCCTCCAGGTCCTCCTCGCCGACGGCCGGGCCGCGCTCCTGATCCGCGAGCACCAGCGGTGGACCGTCACCGCCTGGTACAGCTGAACCTCAAGCACCCGCATGGACGGTCAACCCAGGGTGCTTGCGGCGGGCACCGCGGCTACTCCAAGGTCCCGAACCGGCGCCGGTCGGCAGCGATCATGTCGATCCAGTCGCTGCGCGACACCCGCAGCTCCTCGGCTCGATGTTCAAGCTTGCCGTCCGCTGCGGCTGCGGCGAACTCGGCTCGCAGGAACCGGGTCTGGACCGCTTCCCACACGACCAGCTGCTGCCGCAGCCGGTCGATGATCTGCTCCAGCGGCAATCGCACGTCAATGGCCGCATCACCAGTTGGGCCGTGGACGAATCCGCGGGTCCGCTGCGCCGCGATGTAGATCCGCGTCATCGCCTCCAGCACCGCCAACGTCTCCGTATTGTCCGCGCCCCACCAGTGGGACACGCCGCCCTCGAGCGTCTCGTAGAACGCCGGATGGCCCGGCAGCTCGTGCCCGGCAATAGTCTCCACAACGCATTCGCCGGGACTGCCGTCGGCGTTTCCGGTGTCGACCAGGAGCACGGTGTGCGAGCCCGCGTCGTAGAGCACCCGGGTCCGCCCACCGAAGAACGCGCTCAGATCCGGCTCCTCCAGTGCGTCGGGGAAGTCCTGGACCGCGGCGGCGCGGGCAGCATCGGCAGTGGGGTAGGTCGTTTCCGTCATGCCGGGAACTTAGATGCACCGGCCGCCGCCGTCAACCCGCAGCGGGACACTCACCCATCGAATCCAGAGTCCACGCCGTCGCCGCCTGGCAGGGAAAGCCGATGCCGGGGGCGTCCGAGGCCCACCAGCGATCATGCGCGACGCCGCCCCGCAAGGTCGAGGTCGTAGACGGCCCGGTGCTTCCCGACGCCCTTGAAGTCGGTGATGACCTCGACGCCTTCGGCAGTGACCTGATCCCCTGGCCGGTTGGTGAACCCAAGGCGCATCCATGCCCGGTGGGCGACATGGTTTTCAGGAGCCGAGGTCAACGTGATCCTCGTGCACCCCCGCTCGGCCGCCACGGCGCGCAGCTGGCCGACGAGCATCCGCGCCATGCCTTGCCTGCGGTGGCCGGCGTCGACCATGAGGTCCTGGAGATAGATCTCGCCCGGTCGCGTCTGCGACTGCACCGCGATCGCCGCAGCCACCACCACACCCTCGTCATCGAGCACCACCGGGCACGTGTCCGCGAAATGCGTGGCGTACAGCCAGTAGTCGGAATCATCCCTCGCCCGCACGAACGGCGCGCCCGCCGCCATCAGGTCACGGACCGGGCCAGCGAGGTCGAGCGTCAGATCAGTGAGGCGCATAAGGCGCCATCGTAAGCGGTGCGGCGTGTTCGGGTGGGCCCGACTCGATCTGCTTGCCATTCGCACGGTGCCACCCGCGCCCCGAGGGGCCCTTCATGGCGGCGGTCGGCGTTAGCATGATGGCACGATCCCACGCACGAAGGCGCCCAAGGCGCTGTACGGAGAGGGCTACCCGGTGACGGACATGCTTGACGAGACGGCCAGCGATCGCGCCGGTCACCGGCACCGGTTGGGCCCCTTCGATACTGAGACCGACCCGTCCAAGCATGACGCCGCCATCACCGCGCTCGCCGGCGCGGCCTGGGCGCGCTGCGGTCTCTGCCGCGCCTCGCATGCCGCAGCCCTCGCCGGACACACCGCGGTCCTGGTGCGTCTGGTCGAGCTCGTCGCCCGCGCGTACACCAGCCGCCACCCACTGCGGGAGCTCTCGCCGGACGGGACCACCCAGCGGACCGCCGACCTCGCCGAGATGACCGCCACCGACCGCGCCACGGCACTGGACCGGATGAGCCGCGAGGCCCGGATCCAGCTCACCGACCACGCGGCGAGCCTGCTGGTCGGCGTGTGGTGGATGCGGCAGATGGCCGCCGAAGCACCCGAGCGCGCCGCCGCGGCAATCACGCGCGCCAGGGAACGATACGACCTCCCCTCGGCCGAGGCGGCGGGCGCAGGTCCGGCCTGGGCGTGGGCGCACCTCCACACTGCCCGGCGCACCTACGAGGGCGCCTCCGCCGGGTCCTACACCACCGAGTACACGCTGCACCTCGCCACCACCGACGATCCTGGCGACGCGGACGTCCTGCTCGGTCCGATCGCCCTGGACCCGCCGGTCTCCTCTGAGCGCGAGGCCGACCTGGTCCTCGACGCACTCGGATGGGCCCGGGCCTGGGCGCGGGGCCGCTGGCAGGAGCTCGATCCCGCGACGCTCCAGCAGGGGAACGTTCAGTGGCCCGACGGGCGGGCATGGGTCCGTTCCGACGGGCACCAGGTCCTGCGGGTGCGCCGCGGCGCACCCGCACCCATCGAGCCGGTCCCCTATGGCGAGGACTTCCGCTGGCCGCTGCAGTCCGACCGGTACTACCCCGTGGACGACCTCACCCTCGTCGGTCCGCCCCCAGGCCACGTCCGGTACGCGCTCGGCCATATCGCCTCGTCCGAACCGGGCCAGCTCCCGACGTCCCCGGTCCGGACCGACCCTGGGAGGGCTCCGGGTCTTGAGGACGAGCGAACCGCGAGGGCTCGCGAGAGCGTTGAGCGGTTCCGGCAATGGCTCGGCGACCAGGTGCAGGCCCACGGCTGGCCGAGCGTCGGCGCTGATACCGAGCACCTGTCCCTGGCGGTCCTGGCTTGGGTGGCGGGCGACCCCGACGAGCACCGCCGCGCCCGGCAGGTCCAGTGCCTGGCCGCTGCGGTCGCGGCCGGGCACGCCGACCCCGCGCACCTCGAGACCCTCGCCGATATGCCGCCGTTGCCGCCGACAGCGCTGCTCCAGGCCGTCTACCGCCTCTACCCTGAGGCATGATCCCGCAGCCGCACCAGCCAGCCTTAAACCAGAAAGCCGAGACCCGACTGCGGCGCTCGCAACGGCAGGGCACGGCGCGGCAGCGCATAGAACACACCCGGGCTTGCACCGAACCGGCCGCCAGCGCCCCTGGTTTCCACCGAGTCGGACAGCGCGCGAGCCCCTCACCGAAAGCAGGAACCTCACATGGCCGCCGAACCGACTATGGACGTGCGGGTGACGGTTAGTGTCGACGACACCGTCGTCCAGTCGCACGCGTCTTCGACAGCTGCATCGCCCGAAGCACTGTCCATATCGACGCCGACCAACTGCGCTCCGCTCTCGAACTCGGCGTTCTGAAAGCGGAGGTGCTGATCCACCCCCTCCAGCCGGGCAAGTACCTCAACCGCTGATCATGCGGACCTGGTCGCTGCACCGTCGTGGTCCTCCAGCAGTCGCGCGCCTCGCCGCCACCGCGGGCGCGCTGGTCTCGGCGTTCCTCCGAGGCCGGGTGCCGCCTTGCTGCAACTGCCGCACCCCAATAGCGGCCGGCACCGCGCCTCAGACGGGCAGGTAGCGGTCGATGACGCTCCACAGTTCCTGCGCGACGAAGTCCGCGAACGCCTTCGTGCGTGCAGGGTCGGGATCGGGTTCGGGGTCCTCGTCGGTGAGGGTGACGGCGAGATAGTCGTGGTAGTCGCCGTAGATCCGGTGGGCCCAGATCGTGACCACTGCCTGATCCGCGCCAGAATCAGTGCTCACGAGGCAGGCGTCCGCATCGGCGGCGAGGTCCGCCCCGGCAGCGGCGAGGGCGTCGGCCAGGTCGGGTGTGGTCTGCAGGGTGCGGGTGCAGCCGCTGGCCGGGCCCCAGGGGATCGTACGCGGATAGGCCCACAGCATCTCGATGGCGACCTCGGCGCTCCCAGCAGGACGGCCGTCGATGACGAGGTCGAAGGCGACGCGGCAGCCGCCCGCGTTCGCGAACGACCCCTCCGGGGACGTGGTGAGTCCGGTGAAGGTGAAAGCCGGGCTGTTGCTGTCGGCCGCTTCCCAGGCGGTCGCCGAGCACAGCCCGCCCGGGTCCTCGGCTGCGGGGCCGAGCAGGCGCTCGGCGCGTGTCGGGGCCGGCTCCCACCACGGGCGCTCCGACAAGACGGTCGCCAGCCCCATGCCGACCGCGAACATCACCAGCGCCAGCGCGGAGGTGAGCAGCCGCCGCCCGAGACCCGGCCGCCATGGCCGGGCCCGGTTCGTGGGGACGGCGGGCTCATCCATGGCCGTCGGCGCCTTCGAAGTCGGCTTGGTCGAGGTCGGCGCCGCTGGTGCCGGTGCTGCCGGCTTGGCCGGCGACGGCGCCGTGGAAGTCGCCGAGGGCCTCGATCGAGCCCTGGACGTCTTCGGCGGTCTTGCGGTGCATGTCCCACAGGAAGATCACCAGGGAAATGGCGGCGATGATGAAGCCGATGATGATGGACAGGGGCGCCAGGAGGGCGCCGAGGAACCCGCCCAGTCCGAGAATGTAGGCCCACAGGCCGCTGGCGGCCATGCCGTTGCGCGCGGCGACGTCATCGAGGCCGGC
The DNA here is from genome assembly GCF_037034145.1 of Glycomyces sp. MUSA5-2. NCBI lineage: Bacteria > Bacillati > Actinomycetota > Actinomycetes > Glycomycetales > Glycomycetaceae > Glycomyces > Glycomyces sp. MUSA5-2. Next base: position 189,321 of record NZ_JBAGKG010000006.1, on the reverse strand, counting down.
GAACTGCTCGCGCAGACTGGTGTCGAGCTCCTCCAGCGAGGCCTTCAACCGCTCGGCCATGTTGTACAGCACCAGCGCGGTGCCTTCGGCCTTCGCGCGGACCTCCTCGAAGAAGACGTTGATGCCCTGGTAGATACCGCCGCCTTCGACCCATGCGCGGAACCGGTCGGCCAGATCGCCCCGCCAGGAGTCCTCCAGCAGGGTCTCGAAGTCCGCATCCGACAGCGTCGCGAACCGCTCCTGGGTGGCCTGGTGCAGCCGCAGGGCCGCGGTCTGGATCGCGACCGCATCGACCGAGCACAGCTCGTACACCACCTGGCTGGGCAGGGGCGCCTCGGCGAAGGACCCTGCGGGGTTGCCGATGCCGTACTCGACGGCGAGCTCGTCGAGGATCCTGATGTACTCGGCCTGCTCCTGGTAGAGCGCGACGATCGGGTTGGCCCACGCGGTGTCGACCGCATCGGGCAGGGAGGTGACCTCGTCGGCCATCGTCAGCTCCTCCAGTTCTCGAGCTCGGCCGCCAGCGCGTCCATGTCCGCGGTGATGGCGTCCTCGGTCTCGAGCCAGCGGTCGACGAAGAGCGCCAAGGTCTCCCGGAGGTCCTCGATGAGCTGGGCGGCGGTCACCGCCTCCCCCGCTCGGGCGAAGAACACCATCTCGATGGCGGCCGCGGCGCCTTCGGTCCACAGTGCGTCGGGTCCGAGGCAATCGAGCGGGAGCATCAGAGCGCTGTCGAGGTCGGCGGGGTCGACGGCGGCCGGGGCCTCGGTCGCCAGGAGCGCGGCATGGCCGGTGAGGGCATCGAGCCGCGGCCCGAGATGGTCGCGGTAGGCCAGGACCGCATCGGGGTCCATGAACACCTCGGTCACGGCGCCGCCTCCGCTCCGGGTCGGTCGCCTAAGAACGGGACCGCGCGCACCACTTGCTCGGCGAGGAGATGGTGGGCGCGGTTGTGGGCCGCGATGACGGCCGCGGTGATGTCGGCGGGGTCCATCGCCTGGGCCTGATCGGATCCGATCGCGATCCGGCAGTGCCCGTCGAGCTCGGCGGTCGCGGTGACCGCCCCGCCGGCCGCGGACGCGCTCGCCTGCATCGCCCGGACCAGCCGCTCCCGCACGCCCTCGAGGTGGCCGGCCGCGTGATCAAGCGCGTCCCGGCGTGAGCTACTGGCGTTCACGGTGTCGCCTCGGGTCGGGCCAGGGCCGCCTGGATCTGGTCGACCCGTTGGTGGAGGCTGCCGATCAGCTCCGAGAGGGCGGCCGACCGCCACTGCCAGCCGTCGGGTTCGAAGTCGAGGTCGGGGGCGTCGATGTCGACCGCGGTGAGGTCGCCGAGGAGGTTCATGGCCGCACCGACCCGGCGGACCGGCCACGCCTCCGCGACCGTCAACTCCGCCAGGACGGGCGCCGCCCTGACATCGTGCGGAGTCGCGCCTGCGGCGGCGAGCTCGCGGCGGGCATACATGATCACATCGGCATCCAACGGGACTCCCTGGACTAGGGCCACATAATCGGACTTTCTTCATGCTACTGAGCGCCGCCGCAGCTCACCGCCCTCGAATCGACAAGTGTCGCTAACTCGTCACTTCGCGGTCGCAGCGGCTCGCCAGGGCAGCAGGCCACCTGCACACCCGTCAAGCGACGGCCGAGAGCGCGACACGATCAGCGTCACTAGGCCCCTGGGCGCGCATCGGGCGATTGCCGATCCCTAGGCCGCCGCCGGGTCCCGCACCGGCCCGAAGCCCGCCCGCACCAGCACGTCATGCGTTGCCGTGCATACTGGTCGCCATGACGGCTCCCGATCCTGCACGGCATTTCCTGGTCCGACCCGGCGCACCGTTCACCGAGGCGCTGGACCTGCCGGGCTGGGAGGACTACAGCATCTGGGGCTATGACGACCCGCTCGGCTCCTTTTTCGCGCAGCTGTGGCGCAACGACTCCGGCGGTCCCGACGAACCGCAGGTCGCCATCAACGGGTTCGACCGCCGCCTGCCCTGGCCCCAGACACTCGCCGTCCACATCCGGTACCACACCAAGACCGACCCGGCCGCCGTCGTCGCCGCGCTCGGCATCGCCGACCCCGACCCGCATCTGCGACCGCCCTCCGCCCTGCGCACGGGCCTCAGCGAGCACCCCGACAACCGCCCTTTCGCTGAGGGCTGGCGGTACGCCCTGCACTGGCTGCTCGGCACTGTCGACGAGGCCCCAGGGTCACGCGTCAAAGCCCACCCGTTCACCGGCGATCCCCACCGGGCAGCCGCAGAGAGCGCCTTCGCCAGCGGCCGCTGCTACATGACCGTCGAACGCGAGTGGTACGCCGGGGCCGACACCGCGCTGGCCTGGGCGCTCCGTCGCGCTGAGGACTGACTGCTGATGACGCTCAGCATGTGTCAGCTCCGGATAGTTGGCCAGCACGGTGCGCGCTTAGGCCAAAGGACAGCTTGCAGCAACCAGGTTTTGACAGGCGCGGTTCGCGCACTTGGCTCCGGGTGCGAGATGCGTCAACACTACCCTGCGCAGACGCTCCGTCCTTCATGGAGCGCATCGTCGAGGCTGAGCCTCGCGCCGGGGAACCCGTTGGGGTCGTCGAGGAGGATTTCGCGGGACTGGTACCAGCCCAGGTTTTCTAGCTGGTGGTCCTCGACCCCTTCGAGACCGTAGACGACACCGTCGAAGACACCTGTAATGACTTGCTGTTCTCCGCGGCACTGGAGCACTCCGTCATCGAACTTGAATGGCCAGATCTTCCCGGCGTCCTCATACGCTGCACGGGAGACCTCGATCTCGCCTCGGATGGTGCTCACGTCCTCCTTGAAGTCGTCGTCTGCTTTCGCCGAAAGTGACGAGAGCGCGATAAATCCAGCGATGACGGCCACCGCGACGATTGCGAATTTCGTGAAGCCGCCGCTGACGCTGGCGGGTGTGGCCGACTGTTGGACGGGCTGGTTCCGAATTGCTGTGTTCATCGCACCCGCCAGGCTGTGGGCACGGCTGTTGATCGGAGTGACTTCGCCGGATCTGCTGTATTGGAAGAGGGCGACGGATCTGCCGGCCCAGGCGATGGCTGTGTCCGTGTATCCCGCAAGGCTGTAGAAGACCGCGGTCTTCTCTTCACGTTTGGCGGTGCCGAGCACGTCTCTGATCTGCGGTTCGCTGGTTTTGGTCGCTTCGAACTTCACCTGCGCAATCGCTCGGCTTGAGTTGACGTCCTTGCCGTGGTCTGCACCATTGCGGGTTGTCTCAGCGTCGTCGAACCCGAGGGCCCGCATGTGCGCGGCAGCGCATGCTTCTGCGGCTTCCCAGTTCATGATCACCTGGTCGGTCTTCCATTCTCCCCGTGTTGTAATGGTCGTCTCGCGCTCGGCGATGCCAGGCGGCACCGCCCGATCGCATTGCCGAGTGTGCGAAGCAGCTTGGCGCTGTTGCGGCGGAAGTCCTGCCCGGAACGGTTTGCGGTCAAAACAATGTGAGCTGCTCGAATGTGTTGTCGTCTTGGTCGGAGTCATCGTCGCTGACGTACTCGTCGTCCTCATGCGGCAGGGCGTACTGGTTGGTGCGGTGCGCCATTGCGAGTGCATAGGGCAGTTGGAGTCCTTCAGGGTGCTCAGCGCAGTAGCGCTGTTGGTGGACGAACATGGCCCAGTCTGCGGCCGAAGCGTCCTCATCGGCCCGTGACAGGCCGGCGACAGTGATCTCGAGCAGGCGTGGGACCGGCATGGTCTCGCCGGGCTCGGCTGGCTTGACGCCTTTGTACTGGTAGTCAGTGAACTTGCGAGCAGCGGTCGGGCGGGTGTTGAGCTTGGCGCTTTTCTCAGTGAGGCTGTAGTACACCCGCGCAGCAGTCTCGGCGTCTTCCCGCTGCCACAATCCGGTGGTGAACCCAGCGGTCTCGTCGGCCGCTTTCGCGGAGGTCGCCCACCACGCTGGGGTTTCCGCACGGCTGTTTTCGAGTCGGGTGCGCACGACTCTGAGCTTGGGGCCGACCACCGCGAGGGCTTTAGCCTGGCCATCGCCGATTCGGAGCGTGCCGTCGGTGAGCCCTTCGTCGGTCAGCCAGCTCCATCGTGAGCGCAGGTTGGTGGCCTCGGCGAGGACGAGGGTGTGCCTACCGCGCAGGCTCGGCAGTGTTGTGCGGATCAGTCTGGCGACCTCTTCGCGCTGCGCGTCTTCGTATCTGAGGTGCTCGGCGCGCGGAGGCGACGTGGCGAGCTCGCAGAGCAGCTGCGGGTACGTCATCCAGTCGTCGGAGTCCGCGGTGCGCGCCATGATGCGCGGTTGCCCGGGTCGGATGAGGATCGCGATGGGTGTGTACAGGGAGTGGTGCATTTCGGCGGTGGTGTTGCGGCGGACGAGCCAGAATGCGACCTGGTCGAAGTCGTCGGGGATCTGGAGGTCGCTGGTGTGGGGTGGTAGGAGGCGGATACCGAGTTGGCGCATGCCGTCGCCGAACGCGGCACGGGCGCGGTGTGGGACTTCCTTTTTCTTGCCGCCGGTGGTGATGAACTGGGTGACGCGGCCGGCTTCGGCGGCGCCGACGCGGATGGCCCGGTAGGGGTCGGCTTTGCGGTCGGTGCGGTAGTGCTCGCGTTCGGGGATTTCGGCAAGGACGAGTTCGCTGCGATGGGGCTGGGATTCGAGCAATGCACGGATTTCTTTGGCGCGGTGGGCTTCGGCGGCTTCGTGGCTGGTCTTGCCGGTGAGGCGTCCGAGGTCGCCAAGGAGGTGCCCGCCGGCGTGGAAGGTGAGGCGGACGGCCAGGCCCGGGCAGGTGAACAGGAATTGGTTGGGTTCGCCGTCCACTGGAGTCGCGTCGAGGCCGAGCCATGCTGCGGCGGCCTCGGTTAGGGCCGTCCGGATGCGTGTGGTGGAAGTGAGAGCGTCGATGCGCAGTTCTTCGGAGCCGAGGGCTTGGGTCAATCGCGCGCGGCGCACGGCGGCGTTGTCGCCGTCCACGATGGCGTTGGCTGCGGCGGCGTCGTCTCGTTCGGCCTCCCAGATCTTGAACTGTTCCTTGTATTCCTTCTCGGCTTTGGTCTTGGCCTCCTGGCTCTCCCATTCGGCATCCGCCTTGGGCGCTTTCGGTTCTCGCGGAGTGGAGACGCGGTCGGTGTATTGGCCGGGCGCGGCCTGGTTGGGATGGTTCGTGCGTCGCAGGCCCACGGCTGGTTCGAACTCCGCTGGGAGTGCGGAGGCGGCCCAGGCGATAAGGTTGCGCCGTTCGTCGGGCATGATGCCTGCCTCGACGCCGTGGCCGCCCATTTGGGTGTGGTGGACGACACCGAGGTCATAACCCAGGTGCGAGCGCAGGAAGCTGCCGGGGTCGGTGCGGACCTGCGCGAGTTCGGGGAAGGCGTCGATGAATGCCAGTCGGCCGAGGATCTGGGCGGGGCCGCCGCCGCGCCAGACGGTTTCCTTGCGACCGCGGTCCCATTTGAGTGCGGGCATGGCGAAGCGTGGTTCCGGTTCGCCGGGGCCGACTGCAGGCGTGGTGCGCAGATAGACGCTGACCGAGCGGCGTGGCGGGATGAAGACCTTGCTGGTGACCCAACGGCGGATGCTGGCGCTGATGTGGAGCCGGGGTTCGGAGTCGAAGGGGACCGTGCGCATCTGCAGGTGCAGAACTGCCGAGAAGTACCAGGTCTGGGTCTCGTTGTTCTTGTTGGCAGTGGTGTATTCCTTGGGCGGCCAGGACATCAGTTCGGCGCCATCGTCGCAAGGCACTTGGGCGAAGCGCAACGCGCCTTCGTAGGGGTGCGTCCGGGCGCGGGCAAGAATGTGCTCAGCGGCAACTTCAGGAAGGAGCCGGTACAGCGATCGCTCCAGGACGGCGGTGCCTCCGGGCGAGGTGCGGATCCAGTCGGCTCCTGGTACGGCGAGGGTCCAGTCATCCTGGTGCGCTTCGACGTCGAGCGCTTCGCAGGCATCACGCAGGTCGGCAAAGGTGGCTTCGTCGCCGAGCAGGTCGAGCATGTATGCCTGGGTGATGCGTTTGAGCAGGTTGCTGCGGGCGCGGTTCCGGGAGTACAACCATCCCGGGGCGGCGTCTGGTCCGATCTTCGCGGCGGTGTCGATGATGTCGGGTGCGATGGCCCGCAGCGCCTTGTTGACCGGGCCCATGGACGGGTAGCGGTCGGCGTGGAAGGAGCTCCAGTTGCGCTGCCAGATCTGCTGCAGCAGGCCCGGCCAGTGCTCGGGCACGTTGAAGACGTAGTAGTCGCCCAGGAGCGCGGCGAGGTCGGTGTCTTGGCGCAGTCGGAAGGCCGCGGTCCCCACATAGTTTTTCTTCTGTCCGCTCATCCCTTACTCCTTGGTGTCGAGGCTGATCAATGCGTCCCAGAACGGTTGGAACAGCGCTTGGGCGATGGCCCGGTTGTAGGCGGAGGCGTTGCCGTCAGGGGCCAGGTGGGGTTCGAGGATGGCTTCGAAGCGTTTGAGCATGCTGGTGTCGGGTGTGTCGCGGGCGGTGTTGCCGCTCGCCAGGCCCGGGGCGAAGGCCGCGTCGCAGAACTTGACGCGAGCGGGCGCGCCCCCGCGGACCAGCCGTCCGATGACCTGCCACATGACGACGAGCTGATCCCAAGTGAAGGAGTCCTTCTCGCCGTCCTTGAGCGAGCTCCAGGCGACGGTGCGGGTGAGGTATCGGTGCCATTTGCGGACCGCTTGTCGGCGGAACGCGGCCGCGGCCTGATCGGGGGTCGGGTTCCCGTAGCGCAAAGCGTCGAACTCGCCGTCGCCGACGAACCGCATGGCCCAGTCGTTCTCGGCATGGATGGCGAGGTTGATGTCGTCGGGACGGTCGTGGGGGCGGGCCAGGAAATAGACGGTGCCGATGGCGGCCGTGCCGTCGTCGAGAACGATGTTGTGGCCGCGTTCGACCGCCAGCAGGGGTGCGACGAGGATCTGGCTGTCCAATCGCGGATAGGCGGCAAGGTCGCCACGTCGCAGGGAAAACCAGGAGTCGTCGTTGTCGGCGTCGTCAGCGATCAGGAGCGTGACCTTGCCCTTCCATTCGGGCAGGTCGTTCAGGAAGTGTGCGGCCACCCTGGCTTCCTCGTATGAGCCGGTGAGCAGCAGGAGGCGCCGCCGCCGGGGGTCTTTGATCTCGGCGAGCTCGTCCTGGAACGGACTGGTTTGTCCGACCAGCTTCCGGTCGGGTTCGGCGAGCTGGCGCAGCATCTCCGTCAGGACGGCTCGGCGTTGTTCGGGCGTGCGGTTGCCCGACAGGCGCAATGGTCGCCCGTCACTGTCTTCGAGGAACTGGCTGTGGAAGACCGTCTCGCGCACCCGGTCGACATAGTCTTGGCGTGGGCTGAGGATGGCATCGACCGGCGCGTGCAAGTGATAGCGGCTAGAGGTGCCCGCCCAGCTGGTGGCCGACATTGCCAGGACGTGCGGGCCGGGCCGGTCGGCCGAGGCGCCCAGCGAGGGCAGGCGCTGCAGCAGGTCCCTGCCGAGCCCGGAACAGTGGAAGAACCGCAGCGATCCGCTGTGCGGCGGAGGACCGGGTTGCTCAGGCGTGAATTGGTAGCCGAGCACATTGCCCATCGGAGATTCCGCCATCAGCGGCTCGTAGTCCCGTGGGGGAGTGCGGGTGAGCGCGTTCGAGGCCGATTCGAGGTTCAGCGCCGACTCGACCAGGGGCCACATGCTCGTCAGCACCGTCAGCTGGTCATCCAGCACTGCGACGAGCAAGGTGAACGCGAACCGCTGCCGGTCGGCGTCGTCGCTCCCGGCCGGTTCGGACGCCTCGCAGGTCAGGCCCGCGATGAGACGGCCGAGCCGGGCATGGTCCACGTCGGTGTTGATCACGATCGCATTGGCCATATCGACGAGCTCGCGCAGGAGCGCTGCGTGCGGATGTGTTCTCGGGACGCTCGTCTGCAGGGGCTTGTCGCGAAAGTCGTTGAGCACCCGCTCGAACAGCGACTCCCCCGCGTCGTCCTCCTCGCTGGTGATGACGCCCCCGAACCAGTCGCGGTAGAGCTCCCGGTGGAGGGTCGCGGCACTGAAGTAGTCGGTGCCGACCCAGCGGCGCAGATCCTGATCGTCATTGAGCATCGAATAGATCCGGTCGGCAGCCGCAGCGACAGCGTTGAGTGCCACGATCCAGCGGCTGACCTCCTTGTCGGAGAGTTGGCGGCGCCCCTGGGCGTTGATCTGCTCGAGCGTGTGGCGGCGCAGCCAGTCGATCCAGGAGTCCGCGCCTCTCCCGCACAGCGTCGCCGCTGGTGCGAAGTGGATGTCGAGCTGCGTCTGGACGCGGTCGGCCTCGTCGACGATGATGAGGTCGGAGCGGTCGCAGGCCGCCTCGAGATAGCGGATGCGGGCGTCGGTCTGGTGCCTGGGGACGCTGGCGTGCAGCAGGCCAGGCACCGTTGCGATCCAGATAGGGGCGTCAATGAGTTCGCGAGCGCCCTGGTGCCGTGGGCAGATGCTCCAAGCAGGGCACCCGTGGAATCGTTCTGGCTCCGGCCGCCGAGCGGTGGTCGGCAGCGCCTCCGCATCCTCGTCGGTGAAAGGGTCGTCTAGCACCGGTGCCGCTACTGGGAGGAGGCTGGTGCATGGGGCTTCGTGGAGACGCAGTGGCGTCACACCTTCGAGGCCTCGGAGTGCATCGATCATGCAGGCGCTGGAGAGGTAGTCGAACGCCGGGTCGTTGTGCTCAAGCATGCTGGCCGCCCCGCTGCCGTGCTGGCGCCGGTGCAACCGGTGGATGTGCCGCTCGCGCGTAGTGCGGCCGATGATCGGGGCGGCATGCACCTGCGGATGCCCGAGCCTGTTGAAAATCGCGGTCGCTCGGAGACTCTCAGCGACGTCCCCGACCACGATCGTGACCTTCAGCCCTAGATGCACCACACAGTGGTAGGTCAGGAGAAAGCTGATGGTGGACTTGCCCGCACCGACCATGCCGACCAGGTGGAACAGGTCGGCGATGGTGAACTGCCAGTCTTCGTCGAAGACGAACCCGCCGAACGCGGTGGCCACCCGGACATCGCCGAGGCTCTGCACCCACTGCCGACGCTGGCCCTGCGGCAGCACCGCTTCGGCGGCGTCCATCGCTTTCGCTGCGGCCAGCAGTTCGCTGCCAGTAATGATGATCGGATTGCCGCCGCCGGCCTTGGGCTGCCCGAAGGAGTACTGGCGGGGTGCGGGGCTCGCGGCGAGGGACTCGGGAAGATTGACCGAAAAGTGGCGGTCGCCGACGCGGAACCGGTGCTCGCCGGCTCTCGCGATTGGCAGCGGGGCCTGCACCAGATCGGGGAGTGAATCTAGGACCTGGTCGTAGAGGGCAAATCGGCCTGCCGCCAGCGCGAGCTCCTGGCGCTGTTCGGGTCGACTGTCGAGGTCGGTGAGGGCGAATCCACGGAATTGCTCGGGGACTTGCATGTAGCGTTTGACCTGGCGGCGCCAGATATGGCGTCGTCGTAGCGATCCGAGGTATTGACGCGCGCAGGCGATGCGGTGGCGCTGTTCATCGGTCAGGTCGGCATGGAAGACTTCCGCGTAGGGCATGCCACCGAGCAGCGTCCACCCGTCGCGAGCGCGCCCTTCGGGGAGGACATCCAGCAGGAGGTGGAGCCCGAGTTCGACTCGGGCCATCGCGGCCGGGGTAATCGTGCCTTTGAGTTCGGCGGGCCATCCCCGAAGGCCGGCCTCGATCGACTCCGACCAGTCGGCGGTGCTACGCACTGGCGTGGTCCTTTCCTGCAGCGGCTGCCCGGATGCCGGACATGGTCGTATCGACTTTTTTCACGAAGCTGCTCACGGGCACCGGCTCCAAAAACGGTAGATTCGGGTGCCGGATCTTTCGTGCGTACGTGAACGACTCGGCGTAGCCGCCGCCGGTAAACCGGTAATCGGGGACGACGAGGAACGCCTCGTCGAAGCCGGGGTTGGTCTTGAAGGTGGTGAATCTGCGGCCCAGGACTGCGCCGTTGGCGTAGTCCTTGACGTCGACGGCCCACCGGAGGCCGTTGGGGAGGATTACGAGGAGGTCGCAGGCGTCGAAATTCGGCCACATCTCGACTTTGACCCCGCTGGCGATCAATCGGTCTTCGAGGTCCACTTCAGACAGGCCCGGACCGGTGACGAATGCGCGAAGGGGGTACTCCAGGTGGTACACCCCGCCGTTGGCGCCTGCTTCCAGTTCCCGGCGGATCTTCGCGGACTTGCGGCCGCGGCACCGGTCGAGATCGCAGACCCAGCCACGCCCGGTAACCGGGGTCAGGAGGCATCCGCATCCGTCGCATTCGGCGAAGACGCCCTTCGACTGCAAGCCCGCCGGTGCGGGCCGGTAGCAGGATCTGAGGACGTCCATGCACGGCTGCAGGAAAAGGTCGTCGCCGAACGCCTCGAGCATCTCCAGCTGCGTCATGGTCGGCCGCCGGATAAGCAGGCGCCGGAAGGCCACGTATGAATTCGGGGACTTTGCTTCCCGGCATGCGGTGAAGGCGGCATCGAGGATGGCATGCTCGAACTTCTCACCGAGCGGGTCGCGGTAGTCGACGATCAGCTCCAGGCACTCCTGGGTCGGGTGCATCGACACGTTGTCGAGGAGGACCGCGCCGGAGTCCGATCCCGGCAGCCATTCACGCGCCGGCACGCCTGCGATCAGCGCCACCATGTGTGGCACGCTGCGCGGCACGACATATCCGGTTGCAAGCGAGGTCCGGAGTACCAGATGGTTGTAGGCCCGCTGGGTCACCTGGTCGTAGACTGGGTCACCGGGTACCTCGGTCCGGGACAGTTTCACTACGGCGGTCGCGACCGCCGAGAGCAGTTGGTCGGCTGTGACACCGGTATCGGTCACCGGCCGCCTCCTTGAATGGATTCGGGGCACCATCGCTGGTAGGGGCACCGACTGCAGGCCGGGCCCGGTGATGGCGCGAAGTGGTCGTCATTGAACCAGAGGGGTACGACACTCGCCAGGACTTCTCGGGCGGCTGCAATGTTCGAATCGTTGCCGCACTCCAGGTATCGGATATCCGGGCCGCGGTCGGTCAGGTACTCCACTTCGACACGGGCCACCGGAGTGTCCGCACCGAACGCTCCTCCCTCACACAGCAGGAGCGCGATCGCCAGTTGGATCCGTTTCCAGGAGTCGAACAGGTTCCATCCGCTCCGCGGCGGAGCGCCCGACGTCGCGGTCTCGCGCCACACCAGCGCCCCGTCCTCGCGATAAAGCAAGTCAGGTTTGGCTTTGATGATCGCGGACGCGTCAGGGTCGAAAGCGACGATGGTGGCTTGCGCTTGAGCGCCGGTGACGGCGCATCCGCTGTCCCAGGGGCAGGTGTACCGGTGGCCGGCCAGAAGTCGGCGCGCACGCTCAAGCTCGGCAGACCCGATCCGGTCTGAGCCGACAAGTGCCGACACTGGCGCCCGCAGCTCGTCCAGACTGCATCCGCGGTCGCGAGGCATGTCGTGGAGGGCATTGAGCCTGGCATCGACGGTGCGGCCGGTCAAGGTTGCGGCTGTCTCGTCGCTGGTGCCGTGCAAGTTGATGCGAGCGAGGCGGTCCTTCCGTGGGCAGTCCTGGTAGTACCGCAGGCTCGTCGCCGAGACCTCTCGCAGCGGTCGGCGCGGGTCGCAGACCCCGAGCATGCCCTTCAGTACCGGGATTGTCTCGCACGCGTCGAGCCGCTTGCACTCATCGCAGTCGTGGCCCGGGATTGCCTCCGCCGGACCCATCACCGCGGCGATGGCCGGGCGCCCCAGGGACTCATACCGGGCTTTCGCCGACGCAGGGCTCCCGTTCCACAGTTCTCGCGTTGCCCCGTCGTTGAGCCCAACGGCGAGCACCGTGACCTCGTCGGCTTCCACTGACGTGTCGTCGAGGGAGAACGGTCCAGTCCAGGGATCAGGGCGTTCGCCGAGGCTTCCCATCGCGGTCGTGTAGGCCGCGATCGCGACCTTGACCTGATCAGGGGACCGTTGGTCGGGAGAAGTGAAGGTCGGCATGACCAGGACGCGGTGGCGCTCATTGACGTCCGACACGTAGCCGCGGCCCCAGGAATACAGTTCCCTGGTCTCACTGCTCCCTTTCGCCTGGACCACCCACCAGCCCCGCACCGCTCGAAAACCCATGGACATGAAATCGGGATAGGCGAACGCCGCGTGGGCAATCCAGCGCCGCTCAGGAACATCCAGCCGCTCACCCCACCGATCGAGAATCGACAGGGCCTGTCCGAGGCGGACTCCATCATGCTCGTGCGCGTCGAGAACTGCAAAAAGCGGTTCGAAAAGGAAGTCCTGCAGGACAGGGCGCTGGCGCCATACGCGGTTGACGGGGCGATTCACGCGGGCTTTGGCACGTCGCGCTACTGCGCACGGTGCACCGATTGCCGTGGCCATGCTCGCGCTGATTCGGAGGACGGCAGGCGTAGCCGGGTTGACAGAGTGCTGCTCCAAGAAGGGGCCTTCCGCAGAGGAATGCTGTCCGGCCACGCCAAAGGGCGCCCGACTGGCTTCCTACCGCCGAACTGAGAGGCTCGATGGATACAAGCGGCCGTTCGAACCGTCTCTATGTACCAATCACGGCTCAGCCTGTCAACCGCCGTTTTCCCTATGGCGCACACGCTCTGGACGGAGTGTCACCATTGTGGCTGGAGTGTTGTTTCGGCGACTGTGATGTGGGCAAGCTCTCCTGGACCGTTGGCGCTCCTCGTCTGGCCATCCGCTCCTGCGACGCGCACCCATAGAGTCAGCGGTACTGGAGGCTCCTCTTCGACCACTGGGACATGCAGTTCGGCGTCGGGGCCAAGCATGGGAGCTGCTTGTTCGGTAAGCATCAGTGTGATCGACTCCTGAGTCCTCGCGCATCGACGGATTCCGCAGTACACGTCCCGACTTCGTCGAGAGAAATCTAGTAGGTGTTCTACCGACCAGAGCGGTGGCGATGTCATCGAAAATAATGAGAGCCTTACCCTGGCCCCGGTCAGGCCGATTGTCCAGTCGAGCAGCGGATCACTCACCGAATTCTGCGAGGCGCAGCTCGGGATGCTCGTTCTCCCGGCCTGACGTGAGGATGAGACGGAGGTAGGCGGCGATGTTCGCGAGCTCCTTCGTCTGGAGCGCGAGGTCAAGCCGCAGCCCATCTACTCCGAGGGCTTCGGCAGCCTCGGCAGAGAAGTTGAATTGGATCGATTCACTGGTCATCGTGCACAGCAGGATGCCGCCGTAGCAGGACTCGTCCTCGTCAATGGACACATGGTAGGTGTCCCACCCCATTTCGCGTTCGGAGTCTGCAACCTCCCTGAGCGAGCCTTGCAGCATGACACTGTGCCCGCCGTCGCCGGTTTCCCCCATACCCAGGATTGCGACCCCGTCCGCCAGCATGCAGGCGACATCCTCGGCTGCGAACTCCATTGCGTCGCGCTACTCGCCGTCGCCGCTGAGATCGAGTTCCGGGTGCTCTGCGGACCGTCCTGAGGTGAACAGCAGGCGCAGATGCGTGGCAAGTCTAGAAATATCCTCACCGGGAAGGCTGAACCGAACCTCGACCTGATCAGTACCGAACGTGGCAGCAGCTTGTTCGGAGAACGTCAGTGTGATCGTCTCCCGGGTCATCACGCATCGGCGGATGCCGCCGTATACGGCTTCTTCTTCGTCGAGGGAGATGTAGTAGGTGTCCATTCCAGTCCGCACATCAGACTCGTCCGGGGCATCAAGGCTCGACTGGATGTCGACCGTGTGGCCCTCGTCATCCGCTTCGGCAAGGAACAACTGCGCCACTCGGTCTTCGACTGCGAAATCGACTTCCGCTGCGCTGAACTCCATTAGCTCCGCCCCTCGTTACGGCCAGGTCTCATCGTAGCCCCACTTGTATATCACGTTAGCTTGTCGGTCCTGCATCAGGCGTTTCATGGCATTCTTGCATTGTGGACACGGTGGTCGGGTGCCTGCGATTTCTACCCGAGAGCCGGGTGGAATCGGATGGGTATTGAAGAACGGGTCATCGTTCATTTCCGGGTGGGCGCTGCCGTGCATGCGGACCGATCGGTTCTCCGTGTGAGAGGCACTTGCCCCTTTACGCCGCCCAAGCGCTTTTTCCTGGCCCGTCTGGTTCCCGCTCTCGATGTCGTAGTCGTAGAGGGTCTTGCCACTGCTATCAGCGACCCGGACGTGCGCGAAGTGCCCCGGCTTGCGCTTCTTGTCACGGATCTGGTCAGTAGGTCGTGGCGGGGCGACGCCCCCGAAGTTTGCGGCTCCACTCGAATCGGAGCCAGCACCGTGGCCGCGGGTGCGTTCGACGTGCAGTTCGGCCGTTCGCGCTTCCAGCTCGGCGCTGCTGGCTGCTGCTCGCGCCCGCTCGAGACTCTCCTTTGCCGCAAAGTAGTAGCCAGCGATCCCCTCGTGCCCGTTCGCCGTTGCGTCCTGGGCGTTGGATTCGCACTCAATTTCTGCTGCAGCGGATTGGAGCAGAATGGTGTCGATTTGGTCCAGCGCTTGCCTGATCTGCTGGAGGATGTCGTCGTTGGAGGTCACGCAGGGGCTGCTTTCTGGGGGTAGGGGCGCGATACACGTAGGCAGTCGCGCCCCGCGGCGCTTGGGCCGCCGCGGGGTGTGCCGCAGGTCCGGACGTCGTCCGTCCCTGCGGGATCGTCGAAATCGCCGCGATTACCCTTGCGTCTGCGCCACCCAGTTCTGGGCCTCGTCGGCCTCAGTCGACGCTCCTTGCAGCGCCGCCGAGACTTTCTCCATGGCCTCACTCCCGGTCCGGTACAGCGAGGCGATGCCCTCGTGCCCCTTGCCGCCTTCTTCATCGGCGCTCTGCCGGCAGGCTTCCATGGCAGCAGCAGCGGCCACGTTGGCCTGCTCGATGCCCTCCTTCACTTGGAGGATCATCGCCTGAATTTCGTCCCGGCTCGCCATGCGAAGGAGCTCCTCTCACACCGGCCCCCCAAGGCGAGGGGCAACGTCCCCGCGATCCTACGACACCAGCTCACATCCGCGGCCCCGTGATGAAGGCGGCACGCTATCGTTGGCACGCCGCATGATCACCGCCGCGCCCTGCTCGACACCAGCGCCGCCGCCGATACGCCAGCGCACACCAGCGGCACGGTCGACGCATCCAGTCCGAAAGCTGCCAGGAGGACCTGGCTGCCCGGTCCCGGCGATCATCCCGCCTCTGACAACGACAGCGAGTGTGCCGCCATGGAAACCCCCGCCCAGCACGGCCCCGACACACATGTGTCCTGCGTCGGCTGCGACGGGACCGGCTCTATCCTGATTCGCTGCTCCTGCACCCGGACCACCGGCGAGCACCTCATCGAAGATGCCGGCACCAGCTCCCCAGTCGCGACGGCGCTGGCCTTCCCCGACTGCCGCGTCTGCAACGGCTCCGGAACGCACACGTTGACGTGCAACGCATGCTCCGGCGCCGGAGCGATTCGCCCGCAGGTCGTCTACACCGCCGTCAACCTGGACACCGGTGCGATCGCCTCCGAGACCCTCATCCCCGGCGCCCTCACCCCCGTCCCCCACGAGACTTCTCCTGGCCGAATCCAGCACTGGGAGCTCCCTGCCAGCGCCGTCGTCGACCGACTCGTCGCCGCCGTTGGCGGCGAGCTTGACCGACGACACGCCACAGCGGACCTGTACCGCAAGAACCTGCCGCTGCCGAACACCTGGGCACCGGAGGTGCCGCACGCGCGGCGCCTCGAATTCGAAGCCATCGCGCTGGCCCGCGCCCAGACGCTCACTCGCCACCGGCACTTCTTCACCACCCAGGCCGCCGCAAGCCGCACCGCCGCGCCTGATCGCCTCTCCACGCTGGCCCGGGTCGCGGACCTGGTGCACGTGGACCTGCGTTGCTGCCGGTTTCCAGCCTCCGGCGCGACAGGGCAGGACAGACCGGCATGGACCGTGGTCTTCGCCGTGCCCACCGACGATCTCCCGTTCCCCGACCCGGGGCCGGTGCTGCACGCGACGCTCGATGCCGCCCTCACGGCCGCCGACCCTGTCGTCCTGCTGCGCAGAGCGTTCGATGAGGTCGATCCCTCCCGTCCCGCTCCCGCCGCCTTCATCGACCCCGCGCACCTCCAACCGGTGCCCGGAGACACTCGAAGCGATACGGAGGTGATCGCCGCACAGCTCGCGACCCTCGCCGGCGAGGACACCGGGGCACTCGCGATCCGACGCGCGGGCACGTGGCACTACACCAGACTCGACACCGCCGACGCCGTCGAGCGCTTCACCGAGACGGCGACCGGTCAGATCCGCCGCACCATAGTGCCGACGTGGACTCCCGCCGATGCACCACCGCCGCCCGCCTGGCGCGGCCGCCCGATCCCCGAGCGCGTGTGCCTCCAGTGCGAGACCGGCACCACCTGGGTGCCGTGCGAGTGCATCGACACGCTCACCGGGCACGCCGATCCGCTCTGCGACGCATGCGGCGGCACCGGATCCCGCCCGTCCGCGACCTGCACCATGTGCGGGCGCACCGGGCGCCTGCGGTACGGGTACACCGTGACCGTCACCGATCTCGACTCCTTTGCCCGGCACTGGAACTTCGACTTCGACACCCGCAACGACCATGAACCGCAGCTGTGGTCGCTGGACCCCGAACTCCGCCGCTACCAGCTCCCGGAGTCCGATCGCCTCACCGCCCGGCTGTTCGATGCCGGGATCGACTACGCCGACCTGCGCACGCTCACTAACCTGGCGCCGACCCCGGACCTGGTCGACGGCGGCACCCTCGCACCGCCCGGCACACCCCTACTCGACGTGGTGCACCAGCACACCCGCGAGCGCGCCGCAGGGCACGCTGGCGGGCGCATCGTCCTCGTCTGGCAACAGCCGGCCGCAGCGACCGTGTCGCAGGCTGTGCGCCTCGCGTGGGGTCTGGGATTCGACCTCGTCATCGGGGCCGAAGACCGCAACACCCCTGCCGCTGCCGGGACCGCGCACAGTGGCATGCGCTGGGGCGCGGCCTTCCTGCGGCCCGGGCAGGCCGCCGACCGGACACTGACCGCCGCCTTCGGGAAACGACACCTCGCCGACGCACTGCAGGCCGCCATCGACGGCCTCCCGCATCAACTCAATATCGCCCGCGACGGCAAACCCGGGCCGACCGAGGTCGTGCCGGCGCCGCAGCAACCGGATCCGCCCCATGTCGGCGGTACCGAGCGGCTGGAGGCGGTGCTCTCACGACTCGCCACGACACACACTGGCACCGAAGTCGCCGCCCTGGCCGTTCGCCTCGCCCCCGCCTCAGTGTCGGTCGGATGGCTGGTTGCAAGCGCCGAGGCGAGCGTGCAATCTGACGTCCCGATCCTCGAGGCGCCGAGCCTGGCGGAGTTGCTGGAACGGCTCGGCTAAATCCGGGCGCGACAAGTCCTCGGCTCTTACGCGGTGGAGTGTGGCCCGTCCGGGTCGTCGAGAAGTCGCAGTTCGATCGCGACCGCGCCGAGCGAGCGCTTCTCGGGC
The DNA here is from genome assembly GCF_037034145.1 of Glycomyces sp. MUSA5-2. NCBI lineage: Bacteria > Bacillati > Actinomycetota > Actinomycetes > Glycomycetales > Glycomycetaceae > Glycomyces > Glycomyces sp. MUSA5-2. Next base: position 171,895 of record NZ_JBAGKG010000006.1, on the reverse strand, counting down.
CCGTACAAGGCATCGATTCCGGCGAGTTGTGCTGCGATGCTCCGGCACGGGTTGATTCGGTCTGCGTCCTCGGTCTCGTACAGCGACTCGAAGCTGTCGTACCGCCGGACGTCGATCACGCGCACCGCCAGCGTCCGGTCCCCGCAGGTGAACCTGATGCGGTCGCCTGCCCGCAGCGCCTGGCGCTTGCGGTCGGCCGATCTCACCTCGATTGTCTTCGCCCCGTTGAGGATCAGCTCGAAGGGTTCGTCGAGCAGGTGCATCTCGATGGCGTCCGGGTCGGCGTCCCAGCTGACGCGGATGCGCGAATGCTGCTTGTCGAGCACGACTGCTCCGGCGCCCTCTGCTTCGATGCGGGCGTCTTTCGGGTAGACCTCGAACACCGGGTCGGCATGGCTGAGGTGCTGCCATGCGCGGGCGTCGTCGGCGATCCGTGCGGCCAGGCCCGCCGCGCCCGGCCCGTAAGCGAACACCCCGACCTCGTGACTGGTCTCGGGGTCGCCGGGGTTGGTGGGGCGCAGCGACAGATGCGCCACGGCGCCGTCGTGTGCGATGCCGTAGACCAGGCCCCAGGCGCGCAGTGCGTCGGGCAGGTAGGTGCGCGGTGCGGCGAGGGTGAACATGCCCGGATGGTGCACGGTGAGGTACACCAGGAGACCGTCGTAGGGACTGGGGTAGGCCAGTCCGACACCGGTCCAGATCCGCACCGGCTCGGCCGCGAGCATCTCCGCGATGTCCGCAGGGACGAGTGGGAGCTCGCCTGCAGCTTCGAACTGGAGCTCCTCGCCGACGGCGGCGGTCGATCGCGGTCCCGCGTCGCGGCCGCGCTGGGCGAGGAACCCGCCGGCGAGCACCTGCCTGGATCGCAGGCCGTACGCGGTCGCTTCGAAGCTCAGGATTCGCTGAATCCGCCCCAGGGCCAGAGGCATGACCAGGCGGCCGCCCGGGGCGAGCTGCGCGATCCACTCCGGTGCGGGCTCCCAGGCCCCGACCGACACCAGGATCCGGTCCCATGGCGCGCCATTGGCGTCGCCGAGCGCCCCGTCAGCACAAGTCACCGTGACCCGGCTGTAGCCGTTGGCGTCGAGGTGCCGGTGCGCCTCATCAGTCACGTCCGGGTCGATGTCGATCGTGGTCACCTGGCCGGTGGGCCCGACCAGTTCGGCCAGGAGCGCGGCGCAGTAGCCGGTGCCGGCGCCGATCTCCAGGACCCGGTGGCCGGGCGCGAGGTCGAGCATGTCGAGCATCTGCGCGACCATCGAGGGCTGCGAGATCGACGACAGCGACCTCCCGGACTCGTCCCTGCGGGTGACGACCGCGTCGTCGATATAGGCCGTCGCCAGATCGACCTCGGGGACGAAGGCGTGGCGGGGCACTCGCCGCACCACTTGCAGTGTCGGAGCGGTCAGGTGCGGGAAGCCGTGTTCGATCCGGTCGACCATGGCGGTGCGGAGCGCGGTCGCGCGGTTGTCGTCGTCGGTCACGGCCGCCACGATCCCATACTGGTCCGACAGTCCTTGCATTGCAATCCGCCGGTTGCGGGCGCGGATGGCCGCCGCGCTATCCGACGGCGCCCGGGAGTGCGTTGGCTGTCGGCGCGGCCTCCGTGGCGGGCAGTGGAAGCGGGCCGTCGATGACCGCGAGGAGTGCGGTCGCGGCGCGGCGCAAGGGCGCTTCGAGCGCGTCTCGCTTGCGGTGGAGCTGGTCACGGTAGACCGAGGTGGTCAGCGCGACCGGGTGGTCGGTCCTGGGCCCGTTGTGGACCAGGATTGCCATGCACGCGCCGACTTCGTTGAACTGGGCCTCAGCGATGAACAGGTGGCCGGGCTTGTCGACCAGTCGCTGCTCGAGGTCGTCAATGGTGGTCGGGGTCTGTGGCGTGAACGGGTGCAGTCCGTGTCGGGCGAGGTAGCGGCGGCGCTGGAACGAATCGAGGTGCGCCAGGACCGCTTGGCCGCCCGAGGTGGCATGGGCGGCATCGGCCGTGACGGCGGGCAGGAGCGAATCGCCCTCGGGTGCGGGTCGGAAGTGGGAGAGGATGAGCCCGTGCTCGCGCGAGATGCGGACGAGCGCGGCATCGTGCCCGGATGCTTCGACGTACTCCTCGATGATGCCATCGAGGACCTCGTCGCTGGCGGTGCATGGCGGCAGCATGAGTCCGTCGGCGTCGATGCGGTATCTGCCGGTTCCGGGGCCGGTCTCGGCGATGCAGTGGAACTCGGTACCGATGCCGATCGCGGACCAGGCCTGGTGGGGGTCGATGCCGACGTGCTCGGCGAGTTCGGTCGGCGTCAGTCCGTCGGGGGCCTGCCGGAGGTGTTCGAGGACGCTTTGGAACCCTCGGATGAGCTCGGCCGATCCTCCGGCGACGGTGGGGCCGGGATTGTGGCTGCCGAACGGGTCGCGGAGGATCCAGCCCCCGGCGGCGAGGGATTTGAGGTGGGTGCGCAGGGTCTGGTCGGACATGGTCGCTCCGGCCTCGGTGAGGATCCGCCGCAACTGCTTGGTGGTGCGCCCGGGGTGCTCAAGGACGGTCTGGAGGATGCGCAGGGTCCGTTCTGACGTCTGCACGGGCCATTGCCGATTCGGATCTTCGTGCGTATCCATGTCCTGTGTCCCCCGATACAGGCGGTGTCGGTGATCGGGTACCGGACGACTCAGGAACGTTCTCGAAGGCGTAAAGGTCGAGATTTTTCTAGCGGAGCTGGAATCGCGCGAGGCTTTCCGACCTAGCGGTTACTGACAGTCATCTGACACGATCGTTTTTGTGAACTCTCATGATACGCAGCAAAATGTGCTAGCCGCAAGGCTCGCGGCCCTGGTCAGCGTCGTGCTCGCGGCAGCCGCCTGCACCGACGCCGCTTCAGACGACGCGTCGACCCCCACCGATGACGCCTCCTCGGCGTCGGCCGCTCCCGTACCGCCCGAAGCGATCGAGGACCCCGAAGCGGCGGCGATCGCCGCCTACACCCGGTACTGGGACACCCTGACCGCCGCCGCCGCAGCACCCGACGGCGACTACAGCGAGTTCGACGCCATCAGCGCCGATCAGGCGCTGGAGTATGCCGTCGCCATCGAGTCCGAAGCCTTCGAGAACGGGAACCGCATGATCGGCACTGTCGGCCTCAATCCCTCGGTCAAGGACGCCGTCATCGGCGACGACCTCACCCAGGTCATCGTCCGCGACTGCGCGGACACCAGCGGCATGCAGACCCTGAATCAGGACGGCGAACCGGTCGCTGGCGAGTCGTACGGCCCCCAGGAAGTCCAAGCCAGAGTCGAACTCATCGCAGGCATGTGGATCATCACGGTCCTGGCGATCCAGGAGGTCGGATCATGCGTCCCCGACGACTAGCCGTCCTCCCCGCCGCGGCAGCCGCCCTGGCCCTCGTACTCCTCGCCGACCACCCGGCTGGGGCCGATTTCGGTCCCACCTGCTCGGACGACGACGACTGGTGCGAGGTCGAGGCCGAGGACCCGGGCGACGCTGGCGGCGACGGCGGCACCGGGGCTGACCCGGGTGTTGACGACGGCGCCGAACCGCCCGCGGGGGGCGGTTCGGGCACCGGGACGGATGCGCTGAGCGACTGCACGTCGTCGGTCGTCGATGATGTGGATTCGCATCCGCTGGCCGGCCCGCGGCCGAGCGACCAGTCGGTCCTGGTGATCGAGAACTGCACGATGGAGTCCGGATCGAGCATCCAGTCCGCGGAGTGGGTCGAGCTCGGCGCCGACGGCCAGGTCGGCATCTCCACCGAGGTGCTCGCCCAGCGCGCGGTCGACCGGCTCGTGCTCTTGCAGCCACAGATCGGGGCCAGTCCCGAAAGTCAGCAGCTGGTGCGGTTGCCGACGTGGCTGTGGGTCGAGGAGGCGACCTGGTCGGTGCGCGTGGCCGAGGCCGCCGCGGGCGACATGACCGCCACCGCCACCGCCACACCGGTCGCCGTCTCCTGGGACATGGGCGACGGGTCCACAGTCGATTGCACGGGCCGCGGCGTCGAGTGGAAACGCGGCACCGACCCGAAGGCGGCCTCGGAGTGCTCGCACACCTACCTCCAACCAAGTTCGGACGCGCTGGCGGTGACGGCGACGGTCACCTGGCGGGTGACATGGGTCGTGACCGATGCCGAGGGCGAGCTCGATTCAGACACCGAGCCGGACATGACCACGGCCAGTGACACCGCCTGGCCGGTCCTGGAGTCGCAAGCGCTCGGGGAGCGCTGATACCGATGGCAACGGGGGGAATCGTGAATGCCAAGCAGCCCAAGGGCACCGCGCCGAAACGGCGTCGCCCGCCCAGGCGCACGGTCGCGCTGATCGCCTGCATCCTGGCGGCGCTGGGGTCGGCCGCGCTGTTCTCGACGGTGGCGTTCACCAACGCTGAGGAACGCACCGAGGTGCTCATCGCCCGGCAGGCGATGCCGGCCGGGCACATGGTCACCGACGCCGACCTGGACCAGCGCGAAGTGGCCGCGGCCGATGTCGCCGCGCTCGGCGCGATGGACGCCGACCGGGGCAGCGCCGTGGTGGGCAAGGTCGTGTCGGTGCCGGTGACCGAGGGCGCGCTCATCACCGAGCAAGTGCTCGGCGACGCGTCCCTGCCGGAAGCAGGCAAGGTCACCGCCACCGTGCTCCTTGCCGATGGCCGGTGGCCGACCGCGCTGGAAGCGGGTCTGCCGGTCACCGTCATGGGCGTCAATGCGGCGGGAGCGCCGTGGCAGGCGGGCGCGGTCGCGCTCGATCTCGCTGTCCCCGAGGGCGGTGGCGGGGCGCTGGTGTCGCTGTCGTTGGCCGCGACCGATGCCGCCGGGCTCGCCGGGGCCGATCCGGCCTCGCTCATGGTCGTCATCACCGCGCTCACCGCCCCGAGTGGAGGGAACTGACATGGGACTGATCGCCGTCGCCGAACTCGCCGCCGCGCAGGGCGCGACGACCACCGCACTCGGGCTCGCCGCATGCTGGCCCGAGGCCGAGGTCGTGCCGGTCGTGGTCGAATGCGACCCGGCCGGAGGGGACCTCGCGGCCCGCTGGGACCTGTCGGTCCGCCCCGGCCTGGCCGAAGCCGGCGGAGCTGCAGCCGCCGCCGAGCAGCCCGGGCCTGCGGCCCTGGACGCGGGAACACAGGCCATTGCGGTGGCGGGCCGCACCGTCGAGGTCGTGTGCGCCTCCTTGGGCGGGGCCGAGGTCGCCCCGGCCCTGGCCGTGCTGGCCGCGCCCGGATCGAAGGCCCTTGCGGCCCCGGACGGGTGGGTCGTGGCCGATGCCGGGCGCCTCGACCCGCATGCCCCGACCTGGGCCCTGCTGGCCGCCGCCGACTGCACCGTCCTGGTGGCGCGCGCCGACCTCGAAGGGCTCGCGCACCTGCGCGCGCGCCTCGACGCATTGGCGGGCTCCCTGGCCGGCCCCATCGCGAACCGGGCCATCATCGCCCTCGCCCCGGGGACCTACACGGTCGACAAGGCAACCGACCTGCTGCGGGCGGCCGGGGTGGAGATCCCCGTCGCCGGACCGGTCGGCCGGATCCGGCCGGTCTCGCCCGACCCGCTCGGGTGGCGCGGCAAGCGCGCCCTCGGCGCCTGGCACCGCCTCGCCGCCGCCGTCCACGCCAAGGCCCTCACCGGCCCGCCCCTGGCGCTCACCGCCGGAGCCGCGGACACGAAGGAGCTGTCATGACCACCACCGCACCCGCCCTCAGCGTCGACGCCGCCGACGAGACCGCCACCGTGGAGGCCTTGTGCGCCGCGGCCCGGGAGGTCCTGGCCGCGCGTCCCGCACCCGGGCCAGGCGAGCGGCCCGCGGCGATCGCCAACGCTGCCGAACAGGTCGTCCAGCAGCACAGCCAGGACCTGCTGCGCGCGGGCCGGTCGCCGGTCGATGCGGCCGGGCAGCGGCGGCTGCGCCAAGCAGTCGAAGCGCGACTGTCCGGCCTGGGGGCCTTCGCCCCCCTCCTCGCCGATGAATCCATTGAGGACATCTGGTGTATCGGGTGCGACAACATCACCGTGGTGCGCGCCGGCGACGTCCGGGAGGCGGCCGCACCGGTCGCGACCTCCGATGCCGACCTCGTCGACCTGGTCCGCGCCATCGTCGCCGCCGGCGGCACTGACGGCGAGCGCCGCTTCGACGCCGCATCGCCAACCGTGAACTACCAGCTACCGGACGGGTCACGGTTGCATGCGACCCTGGGCGTCTCGGACCGGCCGACCGTCTCCATCCGCCGGCACCGCCTCGTCGAGGTCAGCCTCGCCGAGCTGCGGGCAGCGAGAATGTTCGGCGCCGATATCGCCGCGTTCTTGGAGGCGGCGGTCGCGGCCCGGTGCAACATGATCATCAGCGGACCGTTCCGGTCGGGCAAGACCACACTGCTGGGTGCCCTCGCCGGGCTGCTGCCGGCCCAGGAGCGGCTCATCACCATCGAGGACGCCCGCGAGCTCGGCCTGCACCGCGACTCCCGCCACTCCCAGGTGGTCAGTTTCGAGACGCGCGAGCCGAACATCGAAGGCGCCGGGGAGGTCTCGGCCTCCCGCCTGTTCCGGGAGGCGCTGCGCATGTCTCCGGATCGGATCATCGTCGGCGAGGTCAGGGGCGGTGAGGTCCGGGTCATGCTGGAGGCGATGTCGACCGGCACCGACGGGAGTCTGTGCACCATGCACACCTCCTCCAGCCAGGGCGTGTTCTCGAAGATCAAGAGTTTCGCGCGCGACGGGGGTCTCGACCCGGAGGCCGCGGCCGAGAAGATCGCCGAGGGCCTGGACTTCATCGTCCAGATCCGCCATACGCCCTCCCGCGGCCGGTACATCTCCTCGATCCGTGAAGTCCGCGGCGCCGAGGGCACGCAGGTGGCCTCGAACGAGTTGTGGGAAGAGGGCCGGGACGGGCGGGTCCTGTTCCGCACCATGCCCTCCCAGGCTCGTGCCGAGCGGCTGCTCGAGCACGGCTGGGTCCGGCCGGAACTGGCCGGGTGGTGACCATGGACGCCGCTACCGCATTCCTGGGCGCCGCCTTCGGGCTCGCCGTCACCGGCGCGGTCCTGGCCGCCCGCCGCCCCGCACCTCCGGCCGACGAAGACACTGACACCCCTCCTGGACGGGTCGTGCCGTGGCGGCGTCTGGCCCTGACCGCGATCCTCGCGGCGGCAGTGTTCACCGCGACCAGGTGGCCGGTCGCGGCCGCCGCCGCGGCCCTGCTGGCATGGTTCGCGCCCACCATCTTCGGCGGGGCCCGCGAGTTCACGGCGGCGATCGCCCGCATCGACGCGGCAGCGGCCTGGGTCGAATCGCTGCGCGACAACCTGGTCGCGGCCACAGGCCTGGAGGCGACCATCGTCGCCTCGGCCCGCCGCGTCCCCCCGGGACTGCGCCCGGAGATCCAGGCGATGGCGCAGCACCTCCGCGCCGGTGCGTCCCTGAAATCGGCGCTGCTGGACTTCGCTGCCGCCGCAAACGAAGCGATCGTCGACGATGCGGTCATCGCGCAACTGGAGGCCAGGACCAGCGCCGGAAATCTTGCACAGGTCCTGACCCGGCTGGCCGAAGAAGCGCGGGAAGAGGCCGGGCGGATCCTGCGCATCCGCGCGGCCCGCGCCCGGATCCATACCGCCGCACGGCTGATCACCACGGTCATCGTCATCATGACGACGCTGCTGATCGCCTTCGGCTCCTCGTACCTGGAGCCGTATAACAGCGCCGCCGGGCAAGTGATGCTCGCGGTCGTATTCGCGATCGCGGCCCTGGGCCTGTGGTCGCTGTTCCGCCTCGCCCACGAACCGCAGCCACCGAGCTTCCTGCGACCGGCCGAAATCGAGGAGGCCCAGTCATGAACCTGCTGCTCGCCGCCGTGCTCGGCATCATCTTCGGGCTCGGAGCTGCCGGGGCCGTCCTGGTCCTGCGCCCCGCCCGTCCCCGAGCCGCGGCCGCGCTCGCCTCAGTCACCGACCACACCCCGGTCACTGGCGCCGCCGGTGATGAGCGGGTCGAGGACCACAGGTGGCCACCGCCGCGGATGCGCACCGACCTCGCCGCGATCGGACTGCCCCCGGCGCTCTTCCGCCAGCGCCTGGTGCGCACCGTCATCGCCGCCGTCGCGGTCCCGCTCATCGGGGCCGGACTGCTCGCTGCTGTTGGCATGGGGGGCGTGCTGGTGCCTGCGGCCGGGCTCAGCGCGTTCGCCGGACTCATCGCCTACCAGTTGACCTGCGCGCACCTGCGCGCCGCGGCGAACGACGCGCGCGATGAATACCGCAGGGGCCTGGCAACCTACCTCGGGCTGGCCGCGATGCGCCTGTCCTCGGGCGCGGGGATCGAATCGGCGCTGCGCAAGGCGGCCGCCGCAGGGCACGGCCCGGTGTTCGCGGCCATCCGCGCCGCGCTCGACCGGGCGGCGATCCTGGGACAGTCCCCCTGGGACGCCCTGGCCGACCTCGGGGAGCGCGTCGGTGTCGCCGCGTTCGAACAGCTCGGCGCCACCGCCGGCCTCGCCGGCGAATCCGGCGCCCGCATCGGCACCTCGCTGGCCGACCGCGCCCGCGCCCTGCGCCTGGCCCGTCTCGCCGAGCTCGAGACGAAAGCCAACATCGCCACCGAGCGGATGAGCCTGCCCGTCGTCGCGCTCGCCACCAGTTTCCTCCTGCTGATCGGCTACCCCGCCATCACCTCCGTCCTGACAGGACTGTAAGCCGCGACCAAGGAAGAACTACGAGAGAGAACGCACCATCGGGGGATGACATGTACCACGCATATTTCGAATGGATCCGCTGCCACATGGCCGATCTCGCCAGTGCCGCCCGCGAGGACGGCGGCCAGGGCGGGATGTCCGACGAGGTCTCGTGGACCGCGATCATGGTCGCCGCTGCGATCGCCGCCGCCACGGCCATCGCGGGCGCCGTGGTCGCCAAAGCGTCCGGGATCGCGTTCTAGGCGCCAGGCCATGAGCACCGCATTCCATGACCTCTTGCGAGTACGCACGGCGCAGCGCAGGTTCCGCGCCCCGGCCCGGGGACATCGGCAGGGCGCCATCGCCATCGATTCCGAGCCGCTGCCGCTGCTGCGGGGGCCGGTCTGGAACCGCGGCGCCGGCGTGGCCGAATCCGTCATCGCGGTGTTCGCCGTGTTCCTCTTGCTGTGGTTCGGCATCCAGCTGGGGATCTGGGCCCACGCCCACCATGTTGCCGCGGCCGCCGCGCAGACTGCGCTCGCTACCGCACGGACCGAGGACGGCTCGGCCAGCTCAGGGGCCGCCACCGGCGCGGCATCACTGGGGATCAACGCCGGCGGGTCGTTGGAGGATGCCAGCATCACCGTCGACCGCGGCGCCGAGACGGTCACTGTCACGGTCACCGGGCACGCGCCCGGGGTCATCCCGGTCCCGAACTGGTGGGGCGTCACGGCTTCGGCGACCGGCCCGGTCGAGCGGTTCGTCCCGACCGGGGAAGGCGGTTGAGTCGTGTCCGCCGCCGGGATACTGCTGGCGCCGCCGCCGGGCATGGAGCATCGCCTGCATCGCCATGCCGGGTCGGGGATAGTCGAGGTGGTCCTGTTGTCGCCGCTGGTGGGTTTCATGGCGCTCGTCATCTTTGGGGCCGGCCAGATCGTGTTCGACCGGATCGCGACCGACGGGGCGGCGCACGCGGCAGCCCGGGCCGCCAGCCTCGAGCTCACCATGGGCGAGGCCCAGAGCGCCGCGGCGGCAGCGGTCGAGGCGAGCTTGGGCGACCGGTGCACGGCGTACTCGGTGCACCTCTCAGGCGACCTCGCGCCAGGCGGGACTGTCACCGCCACGCTCACCTGCACGGTTGACGTTGAGTCTCCAGTCTGGCCGCCGCAGGAGCTGATCTCGACCGCCCTCTCGCCGGTCGACGCCTGGCGAGGTGCGCCATGACTCCCACTGAGCCGCTCCCGCTCCTGGTCACTGGTGGCTGTGACGGATCGCAGCACCGGGCCAGTGCCGGATGGGCGACGGGCGTCGTGGTGGTCATGTTCTTCGCGCTCGTGGCCGTGCTCGGGCTGGTCGCCGACGCCGGGCTCACCGTCGCGGCGAAAGCCCGCGCGCAGACGGCCGCTGCCGAGGCCGCCCGCGCTGGCGCGGCCGAACTTGATGTGGAGTTCCTGCGCACCAACGGCATCGTCCGGCTCGATCCCGCTGCCGCACAGGCGGCGGCCAGCGCCTGGCTGGGTGCAACGGGGCACTCCGGCACCGTCTCGGCGACGGTCGCCGAGGTCACCGTGACTATTCGAGACACCCACCCGACGCAGGTCCTCACCTTCGTCGGGGTGTCGTCAATTCCGTTCACCGCCACTGCGACCGCGGCCCCCAACCAGGGGGAGGACGCCGCGGCTGGCCCGAGCACAGGGAGTCCGCCATGACCCGCATTGCCACATCCACCACGGGCCCGTCGTTCGGCGCGCGGATGGCATGGGGCGCCGTCGCCGGGCTGGGCCTGGGTGTCCTGCTCGCCGGCGTGCCGGTAGCTCTGGCCTCCGGGTTCGGATGGCCGCCACCGGTGCCGGACCGGGATGCGCTGGCCTACCCGCACCTCCACGAGTCCGAATTCCTCGCCATCGCCCTGGCGTGGGCCGGATGGCTGGTCTGGGTCTGGCTGGCGTGCACGGTCATCGCCGCTCTCGTCCACTATCTGCGGTGGGGGATGCGCCCGGAGACGCTGCGCGATTCGGCCTCTCCGGCCCGATGGCTCGCCGGAGCGCTCATCGGCACGGTCGCCACCGCCCTGCCCGCCACCAGCGCGCTGGCCGCCCCCGCGGCCCCGGCGCAGACGAGTGCCGGCCTCGAAACCGGTGCCGACGCCGAAACAGATGCGCCGACGGCCCGGCCCCTAGTCTGGACGACGACTGAGGCCGCGCCGGCCGAGGCCGAAACGGCGGCAGCCGCGACGCCGGTCACCGGCGGCAGTCCCGATCTTGACAGCGGTGCGACGGTGCATACTGTGCGGCAGGGCCAGGACCTGTGGACGATCGCCGGCATCCACTACCACGACCCCACGCTGTGGCCGCTGATCTGGGAGGCCAACAAAGGCACCGTCTTTGCCGACGGTGAGACCTTCACCGACCAGGACGACATCAAGCCGGGTTGGGTCCTGCGCATCCCCGCCCACACGACCGCCGCCGACATGGAGCCCGACGACGACGGATTCATCACCGAGACCGTCGACCCCGATGAGACCCTGTCGGGCTATGCCGAGGAGTACCTCGGTGACGCGTCCCGGTACGGAGAGATCTTCGAGGCCAATGATGATCGGGTGCAAGCCGATGGCCGGACCCTGGACGACGCAGATGTCATCGTCGACGGCTGGCAGATCCGCATCCCTGTCGAACCTGACCTCCAACCGGCACCGGCAGCGGAACCGGAAGGGGAACCGCCGGTCCCGGGCGACGGGGACGACGGTCCGGTCGATACCGGACCAGATGAGCACGCCGACACCGAACCGCCCCCGCCCGACCCCGAGCCGGACCCCGGAGCGGATGAGGACAGCACGCGGGAGGCGGCCGAGGAGGAGCGCACGGGCGTGCTCGATGCCGTCCCGTTCGGCATCTGGCTGACCGGCGGCACCTGCCTGGCCGCAGCGACCATCGCCGCGATCGCGCTGCGGCTGAAGCGCCGGCGCGCTCCGGCCGATCACGGCAGCGACCGGATCGAACCCGATGCGGCCTGGACCGGCCGGCTGTCCGATCTCGAAGCGCGCATCGAAGCCGAGCACCGCAAGCTCATCGCCGCACCAGCAGGACCCGGACCCGCCATGGCCGATCCCGACGAGCCCGAATCCGAGGCCGAGCGCGGCCCGGTTGCGGTGCGGCAGTTGGCCGCCGACGGGATCGGTCTGCTCGGACCCGGCCAGCACGGGGTCGCCAGAGCCGCGATCATCGCCGCCGCCAGCGCCGGCGCCGAAGTGCGCCTCACGCAGGCCGCGAACCTCCGCCTCGACCTCGACGAGACGCACCTGCCCAGGTGCGTGACCCTGACGGCGGACATCGACGGCGCCCTCGCCGGGCACCAGGCACCAGGCGACGTCCTGCTCGTGTGCGCCGACACCGAAGTGACTCCCGCCGACCCGGCTTCGCTCCCGCAGTTCCTGTCCACCGACGGGCACGGGGCGATCATCCTGGGCGAATGGGAGCCGGCCACGGTCCGGGTGGCCGGCGACGGCACGATCGAAAACGCTCCGGCGAGCGCCGCGGACCTCGGCATCCTGCACATCGCCGATCGCGACACTACCGTCAGCCTGCTGCAAAGCCTCAAAGAAACCGACACCACCGCCGCACCCCCTGAGGACCCGGCACCCGCTGGCGCGGGGACCGCCGCCCATGGCCCGACCGAGCCCGGGCACACCGTCCCCGGCGACGTCCAGGCCACCCCCGGCAGTCGTGCACCCATCCCTTCGGACAGCGCACCTACAGCAGCGGCCGATCCGGCCGGGCCCATCGCACGCCTGTGCCTGTTCGGGCCTCCAGAGGTCTACATCGGCGATCAAACAGTCGCCTTCAAAAAGGGGCGGCGCGCCAAGGCCTTCCTGGCCGCCCTCGCCCTCGCCGACGGGTCGGTCAGCAGAGCCGACCTCCTGCACGCCGTTCTGCCCGACCACGATGATCCAACACGGGCCCGCTCGAACCTCAACACGATCGGCTCATCACTGCGCGGCAACCTGCAACAGGCCCTCGGCACCGAATCACCGATCTACCACTGGGACAAGCACACCGACCGTTACGAACTCGATCCGGCGGTCTTCACCACCGACCGCGACGCCTTCGACAGCGCCGAGCAAGCCGCAGCACTGGCCACCGATCCCAAGCACGCCGCCGCGCAACTGGAACAAGTGGTGCGCCTCTACACCGACGACCTGGCACCGGACCTCCACACTCCCCAGGTCGACCAGCTGCGCGCGCAGTACCGCGCCGCCGCCGCCCGCGCCGCACAGAAGCTGGCCGACCACTACGCCGAGCACGGCGACCGGGCCCGCGCTGAGCACCACCGCGCCCGCGCCCGCATCCTCGGCGCCAACGAGCCGGCAACGCCATGACCGCCGCCCTCGCCCTGCTCGCAGCTCTGGCCGTCCTCGTGCTGGGGCCATATGCATTCGCGTTCGAATCGGCCCTGGCCGGTGGGCGGTTCGCCCCCGACCTCACCGCGCGGCAACGGCACGTCACGGCCGCCATGATGATGGCCATCGCTGGCGCTGCCGCCCTCGCCGTCACACACACCAGCGCGCTGCGGCCGGCATCGATCGCCCTGATCGCCGCCGCCGCGGCCACACCGGTCCTCGCCTTCATCGACATCCGCGCCCGCCAGCTCCCCCTGCCGCTCACCGGTCTGCTCGCCGCTGCAGCGGCACTGGCCTTCAGCATCGACGCCTTCTCCCACGGCACCTGGTCGCACGCCTGGAGCGCACTGGGCTCGGCTCTCGTCACCGGGTCGGTCGCCGCCGGGTTCTGGTACTTCGTCCGAGGCTTGTTCGGACTCGGGGATGTCACCCTGCTCACTGTTATCGCCCTCTACCTGGGATGGTATTCCTGGGCAGCCGCGTGGCTCGGCGTCCTGGCGGCGACCTTCGCCGCATGCCTGCTGGCCCTCGCCCATAAGATCCGGTACCGCACGAAAGGCGCCCGGATCCCGCTCGGACCCGCCTTCCTCTCAGCGTGGTGGCTCCTCGAAGCACTCACACTCGCCACCTGAGCTCCCGGAAGACACATCACCATTCAATCCATAGTGGACTAACGAGGCGAGGAGAAAGGGCCCTCCTCCCGGCTGTAGCGGCCAGGGGCCTACCGGGTGCAGCGACTGCGCACGTCCGGCGGAGGCGCCGATTGGCGCCTCCGCCACGGACGTGCGCGAGGGGAGCGACGATCGCTGCTGGCGGAGTCATGCAGGTGGCGGGCCGGCGTCGGCAGGGTGGAGTTCGGTGTGTTTCTCGTGCTTGCCCACCTCAGGACTCCTGGGCTGCATTGCCGTGACCGGTGCGGCGAAGCTAGGCTCCGCGGAGGTAGCTGCGCGAGTCCTTCGTGGCGGCACCGGCATCCAGGACGTCGGCGATGGCGGCTACGGCCGGGGGGAGTTCCTCGGCCTCGGCCATGACGGCACGCGCTGCGGCCACCAGGGCCGAGTCGTCGGCATCCCAGGCGGCCAGGGCCGCGAGCGCCGCGCAGGCGGTCCGAGCGGGCCCGTAGGCGTGGCGGGTGAGTTCGTTCCACAAGTGACATCCGGCGGCGGCCGTGTGGGTGCCGTCGAGGATGTGGTTCACCGCGGCGGCGAACAGCGGGGAGTCGGTCGCCAGCGCGGTGGACAGGTTGATTGCTTCGGGTGCGGTGAGGGGCCGCATGCGCGAGAGGAGGTCGTCAAGCTGCGCGCGGTCGCGGACGGCTAGGGCGGCGGCGTCCGCGCTGGCGGCGAGCATTCGCAGCCGCGCGATCTGGTCGTTGGCGGCGACCAGCTGGTCAAGTTCACCGATGCCCTCGGGCAGGCCGAACAATTGCATGCGGGCTGCGCGCACCCCGTGGGCGCAGATCGCGATCGCCGTCAGGCGGGCCCATGCCGGGTCGAGGTCGGGGAGCGGCTCGGTGTGGAGTGCCAGGTCGGAGTCAGTGCTCTCGGCCAGGCGACCGTAGCGGGTCCCGCTGTTGGTCACGATCAGTGCGGTGCTGCGCTCGATGAAGTCGAGCGCGTCGTGGAACTCACCCACCCTGACGACCGCTTCGGCGACGTCGGTCGGATCGGCTGCGAACCCGATGAGCCATCCGCGGGTGGCTCCGGCTCGGCTGAGGGCCTCGCTGAACTCCGCGAGCTCCTCCTCCCGCTCGTATCTGAGGTGGTGCAGGGGAGCGGCCACGATCTGCAAGGGACCCGCGAGGCCGAGCGCGATCGCCACGAGGGCCTCCTCGGGCGGCTCGTTCAGGAGGTGAGGCACGAGCGCGGCGATGACACCGGGGTCGGCGTCGGCGAGCTCGTGCAGACGAGGGAGGTGGCCGGTGCGGGAGGTGCGGCCCTCGCCGCCGTGCTGCGCGAGCTGCTCGCGCAGGGTTCGCGCTTCTCCTGCTATGTGCCCGGCGCGCTCGTAGATCGGATCGCCGGTGGCGTTGTGGAACACGGGGTTGCGCCCCTTTCTGGTGTGGAGTGGACGGCGCGGCGCCGGAGGGGCGCCGCGCCGGGTTCGGTTAGGAGTTGCGGACCTCGGTGAGGCTCTTCAGGTCGGCAGCGCCGAGGTGCGCGCGCGGACTGGCGCATTGCCCGGAGAATGCGACGCCTTCGGCGCGGAGGCGCTCGCGTTCGGCATCAGGGTCCGCGTAGCAGGCGCGGGGGCGGCCCGCCGAGGTGAGGACGCGGTGGCGTCCTTGGACTGCCTGGAGGTCCAGGAATCTGGTAACCACCTGCGCCCGGACGCCGGTCACCTCGCCGAGCGCACTGCTGCTGGTCCACTTCCCCGCTGGTATCGCCTCCACGACCGTGCGCACCGTGTCGGTCCATGCGGGCGCCCTGCGGGGTGCGGAGGTCACGTGCGCAGGTCCGGACGGCGCGGAGGACGGTGGTGCAGGTTGGCGCCCGATGGCCTCGCGCAGCTCGTCGGCGTACATCCGCTGGAGCGGATCGGCGATGCCGATCGCGCTGAATCCGACACCTTCGCGACGCAGCGTGCGCTGGACGGCGTCGGGGTCGAGGCCGGTTGAGCCCCGAGAGCTGGGCCGCCCGGTCACGTTGAGGACCCGGTGCCTGCCGACGATCGTGTGCTTGGCGAGGTGGCTGACGATTTCGCGCTGGTGGTGGCCGGTCAAGTCCGTCAGGTCCTTGAACGTCGTCCACCGTCCTTCGGGGATCGCCGCGAGCGCGGCTCGGACCACCTCATGCCAGGATCGCCGGTCGCCGGGCCCTGGGTCAGGTCGGCGGGGCCGCACCGCGGCGAGCTGTTCGAGGTATTCGGGGAAGTATCCATGCGGGGCGGGCCACGCCTCCGTGTGGACCTCGGGCGCCGCGGCTCCGGCGCTCCAGGTCATTGCGAAGCGCGTACCTGCGCAGTAGGCCCGGATCGTCACGGCCCGAGAGAGTCCGGTTCCGCTGAAGTGCGCGCGGGCGGCCCCGGTGAGGTCGTCCAGCTCCGCCCCGCCCATCAGGTGCTGGTACTCCTCTGCGGCGGGGGCGGCGATGGTCATCTCGGCGGTGTCGTCGCAGATGGTGAAGGTCTCGCCGTCCTGGTCGACGGGCCAGTGGAGGTACTCGGCGGCGAGGCTCTCCAGGAGCGCGCCGACGCGGACGCGGTAGTCCGATCGCCACGGCGGCGTCCCTTTGGTACCGGGCTCGTCCGCCGGGCCGGGGGCCCCGGCGTGGTTCTCGGGGACGGCCGCGCGCAGGCCCGGCGCGTCGGGGGCGTGGAGTTCGAGGGCGACCGACCGTCCCAGGAGCCGGACGGCCTGGCCTTCGCAGAGCCAGCCCAGGCGCGGATCGGTCCAGGCCGGGCGGACGCCGATCGCGACCGCGTCACGTCCGCCGAGCTCCTCCTCGTAGAACACGGCGCCGTGCCCGAGACGGATGTACTCGCCTTCCTCGGGTGCGGCGTGGCCGGAGAGTCCGACCCGGGCGGCCTGCTCGGCGGTGGGGCGGTCAAGCACGCGGGCGACGAGGGTCCCGCGGGCGCCGGTGTGCTTGGTGTCGAAGCGGTGGCGGCTGCCCTGGTCGTCGGTGAGGGTGAGGGTGCCCCAGCGGTCGCTCATGACCTCGGCGCGGTGGATGACCACGCGGCCCGCGCCGAGGGCGAAGCGCTGGCCCGCGGGGACATCGGCGGCCGGAGCGTCCCACCATCGGGTCTGGCATTCGGGGCCGCAGAAGCGGACCGAGCCGGGTTTGATCGGGATGCGGCAGGCCCAGCAGAGCGTGAATCCCACCTCAGGCCCCCACAGCGACGATCGCGGCGCGGCCGGGGCGTGCCGGGGGCGGGGTGGCGGATCGGGCGATGACGCCGATGGCGACGACCAGGTGCCCGATGTTGTCGGCGTCGAGGGCCAGGAGCGTCGCGCCGAGGTCGATCGGCAATCCGGCGGCAAGGGAGACGGCCGCCATCGCGAGTGCCCGCTCGCCCCCGGACAGGGGTGTCCGCGGCAGGGCCGTGCGCATCGTCCCGAAGTCGATGCTTGCCGTGTCGCCGGAGACGGCGATGTTGTCTGGATCGGCGCTGCATCCGATGAGCCGGAGCTCCTCGACCCCTACCGGCGTGGGGAACTTTGCGAACCGGTCACCGGTGCGGGCAGCGGGGGACTCGGTCAGCGGCCAGATCGAAAGGTCGATCGGGCCTCGTGGTCGGCTTGCGATCGCAACGAACTCTTCGGAAGGGCTGCGGCCGACGATGATCGGGACGAGCCCGGCGACGGCTCTCAGATCGAAGGAGGCGAGGCCATGTATCGATTTGCAGACTGGTGGGTTCACTGTTGGTTCCTTTCTGGAGTGGGCGCGGCCGCTCGGAATAGGGTTCAGGTGCTGGCCGCACATTGACGGATCAACCGGGCGGGGTCAGCCCCCCGGATCCCGTGCAGTCCCTGCTCAGCGGCCCTGGGCGGCTGTCGGGTCTTCCCGACCCGTTGCGACAGTGCCGATGTGCTCGGCTGCGGCGCGCGAGCGCCTCGGAGGCGCCGTCATACTCCGTCACCGGTGTACGACGGCGCCCCCGCGGCAAGGACGGGTGCCGGTCAGGTGAGGTCACGGACCCGGTAGGTGATGGGTTTCTCGTTTTCGAGGGTCAGCAGCGCGACCTGGTCCTTCCCGGGCGGTTCGGTGAGCTTCGCCATCACTTTGCTGACCGATCCGTAGGAGTGCTTGGAGACGAGGTCGCCGTGCTGCGCGCGCAGTTCCCGCACCACCTCGCCGATCTTGTAGGACTCTCCGGCGTTGTCGGGCTGTTCGAGGAATTCCCGCACCAGGCCGCTGAGTTGATCCTTGGCCAGTTTGGAGGTGCCGTTGCCGCGGAGGCCCGATCCGGGTTTGCGTCCCTTGGGCATGCCCGGGATCGCCTTGGTCGTGCCGCATTCGGGGCACGCCACCTGGTCGGGGGCGTCGTCGGGCTGGACTTTCGCCGCTTGGTCGAGCAGGTCGGCCGTGTCCGTCCCCTTCCATGCCCAGGTGCATTCCTCCGACTGGGGGTCGAAGGGGCGCGAGCACTCGATCAGGCCCTGGTGGGCCAAGGCCCGCAGTGCGGTGAGCAGGTGCAGGGACGTGGCCGAGACGTATCCGGCGGCGGCGATCTCGGCGGTGCTGAGCGGGCCGGTGGCTCCGGCGAGGGTGCGGGCGGCGTGCATGACCATCTGGTCGGCGTCCCGGACCTCGGGCTCGGTTTCCTGATCGTCCGCGGAGGCGTCCGGGGCGCTGGCGTCGGGATCGGTGTCTGCTCCCGTGCTGACGTGCGAGGGAGCGGCGGGGGCGGCTGGTGCCGCGGTGGGACGGTTCGGGTCCTTGGCGGCTTCGGTGCCGCCTGCCGCGGGGGCGGGAAGGATCCAGGTCCACTCCCGGGCGGTGCCGGTTCCGTCGACGCGAAGCACCGGCGGGGTGGCGGTGGCGAGTTGATTGAGGATCTTTCCGGCCAGTTGCTTGGAGACACCGGTCCCCTGCGCGATCGCATCGAGGCCGTGGACACCGGGGTTGGTGCTGAGGAATTCGGCGATCTTGCGGGTAGCGGGGTCGGGTTGCTTGGCAGCCATGGGCTGCTCCTTTCAGGTAGTGATTGCCATGTGCATGACGATGGCTCGACTCCTAAGGGAGGTCGAGCCATCGGCGAGTGGTTCGGAGAGTGGTTCGTCGGTCGGCGGGTCTCCTTTCGGTTGCGGCGGGTGAGTCAGGTGGGACCGGCGCCCTCGCGGCGTGGTTGCGCCCTGCAGGTGAGGCCGTAGCCGGTAAGGGCGTCAAAGACACGGTCGGGAAGGGGCCGGGTGCGGTTGCGGGCGTTGCTGAGTGCCCGGCCGAGCCGGTATCCGTCGGCGCACTGGTAGCTCTTGGGGACCTGGGCGTTGCCATGTTCGGTGACGTACTCGCTCAGATGGGTCAGGAGCAGGTCCCATTGGTGCTGGCGGGCGTTCCAGATGAATCCGAGCGCAGCGAGGCGGTCGTGCACCCACTCCGGCGCGCTCTGGGGATGGGCGCGGAGGTTGCTGATGCGCTTGCCGAGGTGGTATCCGTCGTCGCAGGTGAAGTCGGAGGGGACGAGCAGATCACCGTGGTGCGCCTGGTATTGCTCGAGTTCGTCGAGGAAGGTTGTCCACCGGTGCTCTTCGACGTCCCACACCATGCCCAGGGCTTCCAGCTCGTGCTGCACCTGCTGGGGAACGGTGGTGCGGTGCTTGCGGGCGCGCCAGAGCCGCCCCGGCAGGTCGAAGCCGTCCTGACTGGTGTAGTCGGCCGGGACGGTGAGGTGTCCGTGCGTGGTGTGGAAGGCGCGAGCGTGCTCGAGTAGGGTCTGCCACCGAAAGGCGTCCAGGTCCCACACCATGCCGACAGCTGTAAGTGCCGCCGCGACCTCAGCGGGCAGATCGTCTCGGCGCCTGCGCGCGTCGGCCAGTGCACTCCCGAGCGGGTACCCGTCGGGACGGGTGAATCGCACGGGCACCACTGGGGTGCGGTGCTCGGTGCGGTGGGCCGTGAACGCCCGGATGAGGTCGACCCAGGAACGAGCCCCAGGCTCGGCGTCGATGCCCATCGCCTCCAGGGCTTTCCGAGTGGTCGGCAGGAGCCGTTCCCAGGTCTTTCGGGCTTGCTGGAGGCGTGCACCGAGCGGGTAGCCGTCCTCGCACCGGTACCGGGTGGTGATGTGGCCGTGTCCGTGTTCGCTGGTGAATGCATCGGCGTGGTCGATCAGGAGGGTTTCTTTGTGGGCTTGGCTGTCCCAAGTGATCCCGAGCGCGTCCAGCTCCGTGCGGATGTGGGCGGGGATTCGGTCGGGGTGGCGGCGCATGTCCACGACGCGGGAGCCGAGCTGGTACCCGTCGGGGAAGGCGTATCTGGCCGGGACGTCGCCGTGACCGTGTTCGGTGGTGAACTGCCGCAGCCGTTCCAGCAGGACCGCCCACCGGTGTGCCCGGCCATCCCAGACCATGCCCAGGTCCTCGAGGGCGTCGACTCGGTGCGGTGGGAGCAGGCCTTTGGCGCGGCGCTGGCGCTGGTAATGGATCCAGTTCCCCAGTGGGGCTCCCGACTCGAAATGGCCAGCGGGGACGCGCAGGTGCCCGTGTGCGGCCGCGAACGCGGCAGCGGCGTTGTAGCCTTCCTGCCAGGCGGTCGTCGTGCGGCGCACCAGCAGCAGCCGGAGGCGTTCGGCAAGGCGGATGTCGGCGCCGGCGGGAAGCTCGATGGTGATCCGGTCGGGCAGTTCGATCGGGGTGTGGTCATAGGTGCGGCGCTGCCGGTCGAGCGCGAAGGCGAGGTCGCTGTCGAGGGAGCGCAGGGCGTTGACCGCCTCCCACAGCACCTCCCACTGCTGAGGGTCGAGGTCGGTGATGTCGGTGGCGTCGTCGGCGGCGGGGATGACGATGGGGACGATGATGGTCGCAATCCCCTCGCCGGTGGGGCTGGTACGCAGGGCCCGGCCGATGGCTTGGACAGTGTCGACCGGACTGTGCTTGGCGTGGGTAAAGATGACGCCGTCGACGCTGGGAACATCGACGCCCTCGCTCAGGCACCGGACGTTCGACAAGACAGTCACGTCGGCGGGCGGGTGGCGGAGCGCCTCGAGGTGGCGGCCACGGGTGGGCCCGAGTGTGGTGCCGTCAAGGTGGACGGCGTGCACCGTCCCCGGGCGCTCGGCTTCAGAGAGCAGGCCGCGGGCGGCGGGGAGGCCGCGGGTGAACTCCTTGGAGGAGTCGATGCGGCTGGCGAAGGCGATGACGCGCCGCAGCCCGAACTGCTTGACGGCTTTGAGGCAAGCCAGCTGGGCGGCGAGGAGGCGCAGATCGCGGCCCGTCCCGTCGCTGGTGGTCCAGTCGTGTTCAGTGTCGTTGAGGGCCTGGAGGAGGTCGGCTTCGCCGATCCCGATGACCGCGACGCGGTAGTCGTCGAGATGCCCCTCACGGATCGCCTCGGCGAAGGGATAGCGATAGGCGACCGGGCCGAACAGGTCTTCGTCCGACATCGAGTGGTAAGCGGTGGGGTCGTCCGCTTCGAGGTCGATGCGCGGGGTCGCGGTCAGAAACAGGCGGCGCGCGGCGGGCAAGGCCTGGTTGTGGAGGATCCGGCTGATGAGGCCGGGGGTGCCAGTGAGGTGGTGTGCCTCATCGCAGATCAGCAGATCGGCGCTGGCTCCGGCGTGCTGGAGCGCGTCGCCGAGGACGGGCGCGGAGCGGTAGGTGGCGACGATGAGTCGGCGCCCGGAAAGTCCGGCGAGATGGGCGCGGATGGCCTGGGGGTCGGTGGAGGTGGCGGCGCGCAGGTCGGACAGCGTTGCGGCGGTGTCCGGGTCCGTGTCGGTGATGGTGTCGTCGGAACACACCGCGAGCACGGCGTCGAGGTGCGTGTGGCGTCTCCAGGTGGCGATGATCTGAGCGGCGAGGGCAATGGTGGGGACGGTGACGACGATGAGGGTCTCGCCGGGGCAGAGGCGGTCGGCGGCGGCCAGGGCGATCAGGGATTTCCCGGTGCCGCAGGCGGCGTGTACTTGGGTCCGGTCGTGGGCTTTGAGTTGTGTGCAGATCGCCTCGACGGCGTCGCGCTGATAGGGACGTAGGTTCACGGCGGGCTCCTTCATTGCAGGACATCGACAAACCCGACCCCGACAGGAGGCATGGGCGTCGTGGACGGCAGGTGGGATGGGACCACCGCTCCAGGCGGGTGTCGAGTCCGCGACGAGTGGTTGAGCGGTGCGGAGTGTTCGGGCTTCGGCAAAGGCCAAAGTGGCTGCGATTGGGTAAGGGCAGGCGCGCGAGCGGGCTGGCGAACCGGTGTGGTTCGCCAGCCCGAGACGAATGCGGTCCTTGACTGGGAGTTGGAGTTAGAGGCGCTTGCGTGCAGAGCGGTCGCCGAGGATCGCCTTGAGGGTGCGACCGGTCGCCTCGTGAATCCACCGGGTGGTCGAACTGTTGCCGACAATCCCGGTGTGCGCGACGGCGGCGGCGGTGGTTGAGGTGTGGAAGCGGCCGTCGTCGCCCAGGAGCATGCCGTCGACCTGGACGGTTACGGTGTAGTCGTCGTCGCCCGGGTGCGTGTACCTGAGTCGGTCGCCGGGGGCGAGCTCGCCGGATGCGAGCAGCAGATCAACGTTGCCGCGGTGGCGGCCGGTGCGGTGGCGGGCACGCAGCGAGGGTTGCCCGTCGGGGCCGGTTTCGAGGAGGCCGAGGACCCGTTCGAGGACTTGGTTGGCGCTCTCACCGGGTTGGGCGAGATCGGTGAGGTGGTCCAGGACGGTCCCGGTGATGCGGATGGTGAACTGCTCGTTCATGTGCTGCTTTCTGGTAGCGGAAATGCGGTTCGGGATGGGTCTGGCCGCACGAGCGCTCGTGCGGCCAGGGTGTTGTCGGCAGGAGCGGGAGGCCGCCGTGCGGGCGGCCTCCCGTGTGCGGTCAGGTCGCCTTCGCGGCCTTGGCGAGTGCGTCGGTGACGGCGTCGGCGAGGACGTCGATCACCGCACTGGGCTTGGGGCACGGGATGTGCTCGGCGTGGGCGAGCGGCCTGGAGCGGGCGGGCCCGAGTTGGATGACCGCGCACCCGGCTTCGGTGAGCTGCTTGCACTGGTCGGCGACGACCTGCCGCTGGGAGGCGGCGAGGTCCCCGTCGGTGATGAGCACCAGGGCGCGGGTGTTGCCATCGGCCTGGTCGAGGTCGAGGGCGGCGATGAGGCCGGCGATCGCGACGTCGGCGTGGTCGGTGGCGTACTCCAGGACCGGCTGGGGCACCTTCTCGGGTGTCTCGCCGACGGCCAGCAGCGCGCGGGGCCGCTCGCCAAACGTGGTGGCGGCGGCAGCGCCGCCGGAGATCTTCGTGGCGTGCGCGAAGATCCACGCCGCCGATCCGGCGGGGTCGAACCAGTCGCTCATGGACCCGGAGACATCGACGGCGATCCCCACGCGCGCTTCGGGGTCGGCCGGTGCCGCCTTGGCCCGCTGCTTCCACATCTGCGCGCTAACCAGGGCCCCGGCGGCTCTCTGCGCGGCGGCGGACTGGACGCCGCGCATGTTCAGCCGTCCTGGCGGGAGCGCGGCGGGGGCGCTGGTGTGCCCGGGCGGGCGCTGCGCGGCCTTCTTGATGGCCGCGCCGAGCGTGGCCTTCGCGGCGTGTTCCTCGCTGGTGGGGTCGCGTTCGGCCTCGGGCGAGGTGAACTTGTCCCACAACTGCTTCCCCGCCTCGGCGGTGGAGTTCCCGCCGGCCCCGCCTCCACCGCCGGTGAGGTTCCAGCCGGTGGCGGCGTCGGGATCGGCGGCGGTGGGGGCGTCGGCGGCGATCTGGGCGAGCGCGTCGGCGATGGCGTCCTCGACCGCTGTGAAGGCGCCGGTGGCGGCCGCAGTGTTCGCGCGGTCCTTGGCCTGCCGGTTGATCAGGGCCCGGGACCAGGCGACGGCGAGGTCTTTCATCCGGCCGGTGTCGGTGTCGGGGCAGATGATCGCGCCGCGCCACAGCTGCTGGAGCCGGTTGAGCAGGTCGGCGCCGAGTACGGCGTGCAGCGCCTGACGGGCGGCGGTGATGCCGGGGTCGGTGCGGTCGAAGACGCCGGCGTCAACCCGTCCGAGGGTCAGGCAGGCGGCCTCGGCGGCCTGCGCCAGGTCCAGCAGCGGGTACGAGCTCGCCGCGGCCGCGGCGGGTTGGAGCTGATCGGCGGCCGAGCGCAGCCACTGCCGGTCGTCGGGGCGGCGCTTGAGGTGGGCCGCTTCGATGCGGACCTCTTCGAGCAGGACGGCGGAGCGGGCGACCCAGAACGGCCAGGCGTCGTCGAGGTCCCACTGGGAGTGGCGGACATGGGCGCTCTGGTGGCACAGGACGCCGATGAGGACCGGGTACCAGAAGTGGTCGAAGGAGTCGGCCACATCCATCTCGTCGGGCGCCAGGCCGGGACAGCACAGGTCGGTGTCGAGCTCGACGACGTTGTGGGCTTTGAGGTAGGCGCCGGCGGCGCCGTGCCCGGCCCCGGGGGTCGCCACGACGGTGGTGCCGCCGGTCCCGAGGATGACGGCGAGCAGGTCGGTCAGGTCGGCCGAGACCTGCCGCCATGCCGGATCGCAGGGTGTGGGTGTGCTGCCGGTCGGCTGGTGCGGATGCTGTCGGGTCATGTCGATGCTCCATTCGGTTGCGGTTGCGGTTGCGGTTGCGGTTGCGGTTGCGGTTGCGGTTGCGGTTGTGGTTGCGGTTGCGGTTGTGGTTGCGGTGCTGTGGGTGTGGGTGCGGTCGGTGTCCCGGCGCTGGAGGGCGGCGGCGCTGGCGCGGGCGGCGCGGGGGCGGTGGTGGTGGTGAGTTGGGCGCCGAGGGTCAGCGGGCGGGCGCGAGTCCCGGCGGCGGCGGAGACAGCCTGGGCGACCACGGTGCGGTCGGCCTCGGGGGCGATGCCGACGAGGTTGTGCAGGGCGAACTTCTCGCCCATGAGGCGCGCGGTGTCGCGGAACGCGATGAGCTCCCGCATCTGCGGCGCCCACGTGACCTTGCCTTCGGTGTGCTTCTTGGACAGTGCTTTGGCGATCGTGATCGCCGCGGTCGGGACGCCGAGCTGGGCGGCGAGGTCGTAGTCGGTGTGGATGTCGATGTGGATGCCGAATCGGGAGGCGAGCGCCTCGGTGAGGACCGCGCCGTGTACGAACGGGTTGTGCCCGGCCAGGACGTAGAAGCCCTCGGCGGCGGTGACGGTTTCGTTCTTGTGGGCTTTGATGGCGATCTCGCCGCGCCCGTCCATGGCCGGGTAGAGCGTGGCCAGCACTGGTGGCGCGATGAGGGTGGCGTCGTCGATGAGCAGCGCGCGGCCCTCGCGCATAGCTCGCACCAGGGGCCCGTAATGGAAGACGAAGGTCCCGTCGGTCTCCTGGGTGTACTCGCCCACCAGGTCACCGACGCAGGTGTCGCCGTCGCCGGCGACGGTGACCAGGTCGGGGAAGGACGCCTCGGCCAGGGCGGTCTTGCCCGTCCCCGGCGGGCCTTGCAGCAGCACAGGGATGCCGGCCGCGCGCAAGTCCTGCAGGACCTCGACATCGGGGCGGCCGTGGAGGTCGCGCGGGAAGTACGAGGTGCCGTTGGGGCGCGCTACGGGCGCCACGCGGCGGCGCCTCCCGGAGGTCGGCGCCGGAGCGGGTGTCGGTGCGGGGGCTGCCTGGGTTGTCTTGCTGGTGGTGTCGGTGGCGAACAGGAGTGGTTTGCCGCCGAGGTTGACCGCGTCGCCGTCGGCGACCAGGCGCTTGAGCGATTGGGCGACCGCACCGGAGGAGGTCTGCCCGTTCTTGAGGACTTCGGCGTAGACGGCGGCGACGGTCATCGGCTGGCCGCTGGCGGTGAGGATGTCTTGGATCTCGCGTTTGAGCGCGTTCGGTGGTCTGCCTGACATGCTGCTGCCTTCCTGTTGCAGGGCATGGAGAAACGGTCTGCGCGGGCCCGCTGCAGTGCGGGCCCGCGCAGGCGAGTGGTGCAGCCGCGGCCTCGCTGGAGGCCGCGGGTTCGGCGTGCGTATGCAGCGCCGGTGGCAGTCCGGTCGATACGATGCAGGAACTGCTTTTCCTTCTGGTGGAGCAGGGCAGGCGCGGCCCGAGATTTCGCGGTCTGGTGGTCGCGCCTGTTACAGGTCGAGCGGGCTCGACCAGACCCGGGCCGAGTGCGGCGGGTCGGCGATGCGGTGGGCCTCAAGGCTCACGATGTGGTTGTGCAGGTCGTAGAGGCGCTGGACGTCCAGCCACCGGGTCGGTCGCGGCACCGGGCCGGTCGGGACGGTCCCGACGGCGTATCCCGGAGCCTCGGTCCGGTCGAGGACGAACAGGGCGCCCGCGCCGAGCGGATAGGTCCGGCCCACCTCGGGAGCGCGGGGGCCGACGCCCAGGAGCGGGTCGGTCGGCATCACCGGCCAGCGCAGCGCGGTGACCGTGGCGTGCAGCCGGACGTACATGCCGTCCCAGTCCCCGAGC
Organism: Glycomyces sp. MUSA5-2; assembly: GCF_037034145.1. Taxonomy (NCBI): domain Bacteria; kingdom Bacillati; phylum Actinomycetota; class Actinomycetes; order Glycomycetales; family Glycomycetaceae; genus Glycomyces; species Glycomyces sp. MUSA5-2. The sequence goes on along the minus strand of NZ_JBAGKG010000006.1, from coordinate 145,847 downwards.
GTGAAGCGCGCCAGGTCGAAGCTGTCGGCCTCGGGCCGGAGGCTGACGGTCCCGTACCGGCCCAGGTCGCGTTCGGCCGCAGGCCAGGTGAGGATGCCCGTCCCCAGCAGCAGCTGCGGCGGCCGATCGAGATCAGTCACGGCCCCTCCCGCTCGTGGTGATCGGTCCGGTCCACGGTGTCGCGTAGAGACGGATGGTCTGCATGTCGAGGTCGCAGCAGGCCTGCGGGTCCAGCCAGGGCCCGAAGGTCGCGGCGTCGGGGAGCAGGCCGATGGTGGGCGGTCGGTGCGCTCTGCCGGGGAGCCGGTGCAATCGGCCGCGGCCGATTTCGATCTCGTCGCCGATCGCGACCGTGCGGGGTTGGACGCCGAAGTCGGGGTCGGCCCCGAGGACGGGAGCGTGGACGCCGCTGACCCTGGCGGTCAAGATGACCCGCGTCCCTGCCAGCTCGAGGTCCGGGAGCTGGTAGTTGAGTGCGCGGAGCTTGTTCCCGCTGCTGTAGACGGGTCGGCCGATCCGGAAGCTGCCGAAGCGGCCGATATCGATTTCGGCCGCGGGGAGGCTGAAGATCCCCGAGAGGAGGAACTTTCGTGCAGGCTGGTGCATGCTGGTGCCTTTCTGAAATGGTGCGGACGGCGGGCGCGGCAACGCTGTGACGCCCGCCGGGTACAGGACTGGTCAGGTTGCGCCCCTGGTGGGCTACAGTCCTGACGCCGTTGGTCCCCGTGTCGGTCCGGGACGGGGTGCAGCGGCGAGGTCAGGTGCCGATGCCGGTGTCCACGAGGTGGCCCGAGACCAGGGGTGCGCCGTGGTCGAGGTCGGCGGCGGCGACGCCGTAGGCGATGACGTCGGCCAGCAGCTCCGCAAGCGGGCAGTGCTCGCCGAGCGCGAGCTCGAGCGCGGAGGTCGCGGTGGCGAGGTCGCCGGTGCGCCAGGCGGCGAGCGCGACAAGTGCGAGGGCGGTGGCCCTGGCGTCGTCGACGCCGATGCGGGCGGCGCCCTGCCACAGTTCGATGCGGGCCTGGACGGAATTCTTGGCCGCCCAGACCGCCTCGATCGCCTCGGCGAGCACCACCGGGTGTTCGGCGAGCGCGAGGCCCAGCTCGACCAGCGTCGGCACGGCCGGGACGCGCGGGTCGGCGAGTGTTGCGGCGAGCAGGCGGCGGTCTGCGGCGGCGAGGTGCTCGGGGTTGGTGGCGCGGCGGCGCCCGATCGCCTCGTGCCGGATGCGGCGTGCGGTCGCGAGCACGTCGGGCGCGACTCGCTCCCCGGCCTCGCGCTGCATCGTGCGGGTCTGGTGGAGTCCGGCACGGCAGGCCAGGGTCCACATGCGCGCGACGACCGGGTCCAGTGCGACGACGCGGTCCCAGGTGCCCGGTTCCGGTTCGCCCGCGCACCTCGCCAGGCGGCTCCATTGGAGACCGTCGGCGGTGATGTGCAGGAGCCGGTCGTTGCTTTGGAATACGGTGTCGGACATGGCTTCCTGGAGCGCGGCGATGCGAGATGGAAGTGCCTGGGTGTCGTTGGTGTAGGCCAGCAGCCACAGCTGGCGGCAGTCGGCGGCGGTGAAGACGCGGATGAATCGGTCGGCGGCGTCCTCGGTGTCGAGGTCGGCGAGGGGCCAGGAAGCCAGGGCGCCGGTGGTGGCGCCCCAGGAGCCGATGCCGACGATCTCCTCGACGGGGGCCCGGCCCAGCAGGACCGGGGCCAGGGCGGCGACGACGCCGGGGTTGAGCAGGTTGATGGTGCCGACGCCGGAGGCGGCGTACGATCGCAGATACACTGCGTTGTCCTTTCTCACGATGGGATGCTTGCGGTGCTGGTGCGGGACAAGGGGGTTCCAATTCGCTTGTCCCGCACCGCCTCTAATTGGTGCTGGCCGTCTCAGGCGGCCGCGTGGACGGGTGTCGGTGCCTCGGCGAGCGCGCGGGAGCAGGTGCAGGCGCGGTGGATTTCGAGGCGGACGCTGCGGTCGGCGGCGAAGCCGACAGCGTCGCGGTCGAGCCAGCACCAGCCGTCTCCGCGCGGACTGCAGCCCGCCAGAACGGCCTCTTCGCTGCCGACGGCACCGGAGATCTCCAGGCAGACGTGGCCGCGCGCCAGCGCGAGACTCACGGTGGCCGGTCCTTGGGTGTGGAGTCCGGTCCAGCGGGTGAGGCCGGGCCAGGTGTCCTTGTGGAGGACGGCCACGAGCGTCCCGGTGCCGCCGAGCGGGACGCGGCGGAGCGCGAGACGCTGCTCGGTGGCGGGGTGGTGCAAGGCGACCATGCCTTCCCCGCCGGTCCGACCTTCGGCCTCGGGCAGGCGCAGCACGCCGAGACCGAGGACCTGCACGGCAGGCGGGTCCTGGCGGTGCTGTTCCTGGGGTGCGATCATGCCCCCACCTCCTCGGCCGCGTCGTCGTCTCGGGTGTCGTCGTGCTCGGCGTCGGCGCGTTCGTCGCGGTAGATCGCCTGGGCGTCGGCGAGGAGCTGGTCGATATCGCCGCCCCAGCCGTCGGCCCAGTGCCCGGCGTTGCAGATGAAGTCCCGCAACACCTCAGCGCGGACCTCGTTGTCGGCGTACGCGAGCGGTGCGCCCTGGCCGGTGCGGGCGGCGAACGCGTCGAGGGTCTCCTCGACCAGGTACCCGCGCTGCTCGTTCGCTACGACCGGGTCGTCGCTGATGCGCGAGTCCCGCTGCTGCACGCGGAAGCGGCACGAGCTGCACGGCTCGAACCACCGGTGCGGCTCCTGTCGGCGCTGCCCGCAGTGGCGGCACCAGGTCCAGATCTCCGCTCGCCATGCCTCGAGTTCGCGCTCCTCGGCCTCGACATCGCGCCAATACGCACGGAGCGCGTCGGTGATGAGCTCGTCGATGAAGGCGCCGGTGCCTTCGCCGCAGTGGAGCTCGTCGACCAGGGCGGCGATGATCGTCTCCCGGTCGGGCAGGTCAGCGCTCGCGCCGGTGGAGGCGGGGCGGAGTCGGAGGGCGGCGCGGTGGGCGCGGGCGCGGTTGCGCTCGGCGAAGGTGCGGGACTCATCGTGCACGATCTGGTCGAGGTGGGGCATCGTGATGTCGGCGCCGCCGGGCGGTGCTGCGGCGCCGCGGCCGCGGCCGGGGCCGGTCGGGTTGGGCTGGTTGGTCACTGGTGTGCTCCTTCGGGTCGGGTTCGGGTTGATTGCGGCATCGCCTGCGGTCCTGGGGCCGCGGCGGTCCGCTGACGCGGGGCGGCTCGAGTGTCGGTGTGGCGGCGGGCGGGGGTGGCGAGGGTGAGTTCGGCGCACACCTGCGCGAGCGCCTCCAACGGCTTGCGCTTGGTGTGCCGCTCGGCGGCGAACACCACCCGGCCCGCTGCGACTTCGAGGTGGACGGTCTCGCCCTCGGCGAGTTCGAGCGCGTACCCGCACCAGTCGAGTTCGCGGCGCAGGGTCCGCAGCCACACCGCACCGGGCCCGCGCCCCTTCGACCCGGGTGTGCCGGTGTCGGTGTGGATGGCCCGGGTCTGGTCAGGGGTGAAGACTCGGAAGCAGCCGCGCTCGCGGTTCTGCGTGCTGAGTACGTAGAAGCCGCTGGCGCGCTTGCGGATGCGGTGGCCGTGTTCGAGCCAGGCGTCGCGGGTGCCGAGCTCGGTGACTGTGGTGCCACTCGCGTGCTCCTGGAGGGAGAGCAGGCATTGGCTGCGCAGGCTCCAGCGCCCGATGGTCGGTGATCGCAGCGCCATCTGCGTGGTGATCGCGCCCGCTTCGGGGAGCGCGAGCACGCTGTCGGCGGCAGCGACGAGTTCCGCGAGGCGCTCACGCCCCCGCGTACGATGATCCATAATGGAGGATTTCCTTTCGGTTCGGTCGGTGGGGAGATTGGCGCAACTCCACGCGCGCGTCGAGTCGAGTTCGCGTGCACCGGAGTGCGCCTGCTCGGGCCGCGTGCGCGCGACGTTGCCCCCTGTTGGCATGCCAGGTGGCGGCGTCACGGGCGCCCGCCGCCGGTGCTGCCGGGCGGGAGGGCGGTGGCGTGGACGACGAGGTCGTCGTTGCGCACATGGACGGTGTACTGCTCGCCCTCGTCGCCGATGCCGGTGAACTGCCCGGTCATGCGGGCCACGCAGCCGTCTTCGTTCGCCAGGGCGGCGAGGTGGGCGAGGCGGCGCAGGGATATGACCATCACGGCGTGGTCGGTGCCGAGGGCGCCGGGCTTGACGGCGATGACGGTGCGCTCGTCCTGGGACAGGACGGGGATCAGCACCGGGGCCAGGGTGGGGTAGGCGCGCGGGTTGATCGAGGCGAAGTCGAGGTGGTGGTCGAGGTGCTGGATCCACCACTCGACGCTCATGGCGGGTTCGAGGCCGATGCGGCCCTGGTAGGTGATGTCGGCGTCCATGCTGTCGTCTGCTTTCTGTTCAGGCCCGTTGCCGGGCATACGGAAGGGCAGCGCCGTTCGGCGCTGCCCTCGCTGGTTGTTGGATCGCTGCGGGACTGCGAGTGCGGTTACGGGGTGCGGGTCGGTGCGGTCAAGTCGTGGAGGGTCGTCGTGATGGGGGCGAGGTCGTCGGTGTCGAGACCGGCGTCGTCGAGGACACTGCAGTGGAGGCGCAGCAGCAGTTCCTTCGCGGCGGGACAGATCGGGGCGAGGTGCGCCGCAACGATGCGGGCTTCCAGGCTCGCGAGGATGCGGGCGGCGCCAACCAGGTGCGGTGCGGCGTCGGCGGTGATGCGCGGGTGCCTCCGGCGGGTGCGGGTGCCGAGGACGAAGGCGGCCGCGCCCACGAGGGCGGCGAGCAGCAGCTCGCCGAGTGTGAAGTCGAATGACATGGGTTGGACCTACTTTCGATGGATTGGATGACGAAGGCAGGGGCCGCGATGCGGCCCCTCTTTTCCGTTGGCGTGCGGCAGAACGCGGCGCGCCTGATCGGTGCGCCGCTGAGAACACGGCGGAGCCGAGCGGACGACTCGGCGGGCCGGGCCGGGCAGGTCAGTGCTGGCCCTGATTCGTGCAGCAGGGCCGGTCGCAGTCCCAAGCCCGGGCGGCGATGAGCGCCTGCAGTTGGGTGGGGCTGATCTCGTCGAGGACGGCGTCTGCGAGGACGCGGGTGCGGTTGTCGTCGGTGATCTGGGCCTGGCGGGCCAGCGCCATGCGCGCGGCTGAGCGCCGCCCGGCCAAGTGGCAGCCGAGCCCGGCCATGCCGGCCGCCCAGTGGCCCTCGCCCGGGAGCAGGCGGGCCGCCCACAGCCACGGGTCCAGGCGCGGGTGCGCGGGCGTCGTGGCGAAGGCGCGGCACACCCATGCGAGGGTGCGGCAGTCCAGGACCGCCCCGCCCATCGCGAGGGCGTGGCCCGGGCCGGGCAGGAACGCCATCTCCTGCGCGAGCTCGACCGCGCGCTGCCCGTCGTGGTACCGCTCGGTGGCCGACATCTCGGCCCGGGCCCGGCGCTCGCGCGGCACCTGCACCGGCCAGCGGGGGTCGCGGTGGCCGAGGGCCCCGGTCGCGTCGAGCACGCCCCATCGTCCCCAGGCCCGGCTGTCCGCATCCAGCGACGCGATCGTGCGCGAAGGGTCGAACGCGGTTCCAATGGGCGTCCAGGGCTGGTCCAGCTTGCGGTAGAAGAGGTCGCCGGCGTCGGTGTCGATGCGGACCAGGACCGTCGTCAGCTCGAGAAGGGGACGCTCGAGCATGGACCTGAGCTGGTCGTCGGTGGCGACCAGCCCGTCACAGCGCTCCTGGGAGGTGTAGGCGAGGACGGCGGTGTCGCAGTATTCGCTGCCGGCCTCCCGGACCGCGGAGCGGAGGCGGCGCATGGCGTCCGCGTCGTCGAGGTCGATGCCGACGCACGCGATCGGGCGTGCGTCGGCGAGCCAGACGACGGCGATCGCCTCGTCCAAGGGCCGGCTCAGCCAGCGCGGAGCGAGGATCGTCAGGTCGGCCAGTGAGGCGCGGCCGGGCGCGGGGACATCGGGGTCGAGCTGGACCCCGGTGTACAGGGCGGAGACGGTCGAAGCGGACATGGTGTGGTTCCTCTCGATTTGGTGTGCGGTGGGCGCATACGAAGCGACCGGCCTGGCGCCATTGCCGGGCCGGTCGCAAGCGCGGTCGGGCCGGCGTCGGTTTCAGGTGAGGTCCGCGGGCGGGCGCGGCTCTGCACCGGCGAACGGCGGCCCGTCCGGGTGCAGGACGTGGAGCTGTGGCGGCTCGAAGCCGGCGGCGACCATCCACATCGCCAGCGGCCAGCGATGGCGGTGCGGAATCGCGACGGCCGCACCGTCGGCGCCGCGACCGCAGAGCACGGCTTCGCTGTAGCAGTTCAGGAGGCGGCCGCCGACGAAGCGGCTCACGCGCGCCGCGAGCGCGTTGTACCGCAGTTCGAACCCCGCTTCGCGGGCCGCGACCAGCTGCAGGTCGTCGCCGAGCTGCCGCGAGTACCAGCACCGGGCGGGCAGGCCCGTGACCTGCGCCAGCAGGTCGGGGCGCAGTTGCTGCCAGGTGGCGTTCCCGGTCAACGGGTGCAGCACCACCACCGGGTGGCTGAGCTGCTCGACGGCAGCGGCGAACGCCGCAGGCCCGGCCATCGCCTCCAGGTGGCGGGCGGTGGCTTCCGGCAGCGGGTACGCGATGTTTCGGCCGAGCGGGCGGACGCGGTCGCCCGCCGCGGGAATGACAGTCAAACTGGAGCCGTTGTCCCACAACACCTCCAAATGCCCGATGTCGCTCTGCCAGGACATGACGGTGCCGAGGGCGCCCGGCGCGAGGTCGGTAAAGGGGTCGTTCATCCTGACGAGCGCGACGCGGTCGCCAGTTCGGTACAGCGCGTGGGTCATTGCTTCCTCTTCTCATTGATAGGGCTCAAGGCGGCAGCACCGTTCGGCGCTGCCGCCCTTGACTGCAAAGACCCGTCCCCGCTGCGGATGGCAGGTGCGAACGCTGGCACCGCCTCGGAGCAGTGCTGCGCCGCGGTTCGGAGCGGGAACGGGTCGGTATTCGACGGGACGGTCAGGCCGTGTCCTCGATGGTGGTGCGGGCCAGGACCAGCAGGTCGGCGAGCGCGTTGCGGGCCTCGTGCCGCTCCTCGATCGCCTGACGGACCGGTGCGATCAGGAGGTCGACCCGGGACGGGTGGAGGTAGCCGCAGGTCTCGACTGCCGCATCGGCTTCGGTGAACTGGCGGGTCTTCGACTCAGGAAGCCAATCGACGATCGCCAGCGTGAGGCGGTAGGGCCCCAGGGTCGCGTTGGCGACGCGGTCGGCGAGATGGAGGCGGTCGGCGGCCGCCGTCAGTTCGTCGGCCAGGTAGCCATCAAGGAGGGGCAGCGCCTCCAGGACGGCGTCCCAGCCGGTCTCACAAATGGTCGCCGCCATCCGGTCGGCGTGCGGGAACTGCACCCGGTTGATGAGGTCGGTCATGGTCGCGTTCCTTTCGATCGAGGGAAACAGGAAGCGGCGCACCCGATCGGGTGCGCCGCTGTACGGAGGCGAACTGCGGGGATGGTTCAGCACGGACCGGCCCACGCCGCCGCGCTCGTGCGCGGGTTCGTGGTCGGTACGGTGAGGTTCGCCGGGAGGTTCGGCGGCCAGCCAGTGGCCCCCGCGCGGCACCGTTCGAGGGGCTCGAACAGCGCCCGCTGGTCCCACCACAGCGGGTCGCCGATTTCGAAGCGGCCGATCCAGGTGCCGTGGCGGTGGAGTTCGACCCGGATGGCCGCGTCGGCGACGGCGAGCCAGGTGTGCACGATCGCGTCCTCGCGCGGGCCGGGTGCGGCGGCGATGCCGACACCGGCGAGCAGGCCCGGACCGCAGGGGCTCGCGGCGGCGAGGAGGTTGGTGATGGATTCGAGGTCGAGCGCGGTCTCCAACCACCAGGCCGGGATCGGGGCGTTCGAGCGCACCCGGATGGTCGGGTCCTCGTCGAAGTCGACGAGGCCCCAGCTGGCGACGAGCAGTCCGGAGACGGTGAGGCGGCCCTCGGCGTCCTGCCAGCAGGCGATGGTCCAGCGATCGCCCTCGTAGAGGCTCTCGGGTGCCGAAGCAGCCCAGCGGCGCAGGGCGGCGGTGAGGTCGTCGTGGTTCACGATGGTGTTCCCTTCGAAGGTTCGGGATCGGAGCAGGGCAAAGAAGAAGGGCGCAGCCGTCGGCTGCGCCCCTGCAGGGTGTGGACTGGCGGTCGGTTCCGTGGTCGTGCGATTCCTCCTCGATCAGATCGGTGCACCGGGCGGTGCCGCTGCACCGCGTGCCGCCGCGAGGCACGTCGAAGCCGCAGGGCGGTGGGCTCCCGGCGCAGCGGCGTCCCTCCGGCGCATGGCCTAGTCCCCGGAGGGGGCCGCGGCTGCCGCGGTGGCGCGGCGGGGCTTGCGGCCCTGGCCGGTGAGGGTGCGCTTCAGCCACCGCCACACGCGCAGCGGCCGGGGCCAGGAGCGACGGTCATGCGGGAGGCGGCGGCAGCCGCGGCACCGGCACGCGGGCCGGTGGAGGGCGAACAGGGTGAACGCCTGCTCCCGGTCGCACCCCTCGATGGTCAGCCGCGTGTGCTGATCGAGGATGACGATCGCGACCACCCCGAAGCGGGCGATCTGCAGGCTCTTGATCGTGGCGGTCATGCGGTAGGGGCTGCGCACCTTCCAGTGCGAGCGCACCCCCGCCGGGAGGGTCAGGACCGGGCGCACTTTGCACCGGTCGCCCACGTTCCAGTCGAGGTAGTGCATGGTTGACTCCCGTCGCTCACGTCGTGCCGGGCACGACGAATGCCCGCGCGCCGGACGGCGTGCGGGTGCGTGCTCTCGAGGTGAAGGCAGCGCCTGCGGCGCTGCGGTTATCGGTTGAGCCGGGGCGCGGTACTCGCTGCCGGGTTCGCCGGTTCCGACCAGGAAGCTGGTGGGAGGGTCGACGAACGGTCCGGAACGGGCAGGCGCCGCCTGCAGCTCAGATATGGAGTTGGAAACGGGTAATGCTGTATATAGGCAGGGTGCGCGGGCGCTTCCGCGCGGGTGCGCGCACCCAATGCGGGCTCAGGATCGCGCCATGGGGTGAATGTGCTGCATGCGGGCTCGGGCAGCCCTTAGACTCCGAGGATGGAACCCGTATCGCCTCCCCGCGGTTACCGGACGATCCTGACGCTCGTTCTGGAAGCCACTCCTGCCGTCCGGTGGGCGCGCCGGGCCCGATTCCTCGGCTGGGCCGCGGTTGCCGTCGGCGTGATCGCGCTGGCGCTGAGCTGGGATGCACGCTCCTGGGCGGCCTGGTTGATCGCTGCCGGATTCGTCATCGGCGTGGCTGCGCGCCTCCACCTCATGGCGGCAGTGTCCGGGGGCCTGGCCGGGCGTACCCCCGAATACGTCATCGCGGTCGCTGTGGCGGCCACACTGACGCTAGCCCTGGTCGTGGCACCGCTGTCTGCGGCGGACACGTCCCGCTCGTCGGCACTGTGGGCCCTGGCGATCGGCGCCATGCTGGTCGCGATCGACCAGATCGGGTACCAGTGGTGGGTGTGGCGACGAGGCCACGGTGCCCTCGGTACCGCGGTCATGGTCCGGGCCTACCAGGGGGCTCTGCAGGAGGGGTGGACTACCGATCCTGCGACCGGCAACCAGCTCAAGGTGGTGGCCGGCAAGCCCGGCCGCTCGGCGCCACACACCCGCATGACCGTGCTGGAACGCTCCAGCAGCCCCGCACCGATGTGCGTCGCTTATCAGGCCGGCAGCGGGCTGCCCGGGTACGGCCTTGCGCTTCGCCGGTACCACATCCTCGCCGACGAGCCCGCTGCTGCCGCGCTGGCGCCGCTGGCGGAAGGGGAGCGGGAGGTGCCGCCGATGCGCGTCGCCGAGGTGCTGGCGCTGTGGTGGAAGGTGCGGCGCTGCGAGGCCGCTGTCCGCCATTCACCGGTCGACAATGCCAGCGCTCACTAGCACACTGTGTCAGCGGCCTATGCGACTTCCCCGTTCGCGGTTACGAAACTTCCCCGCAGCACCTGTCCGATCTCAATTAGGCCGAGGCAGCCAGACCGCTGTTGAACTGCGATTTCTCATGGTTCCTGGGGCAAGGTCCGGGTCGGTCAGCCGAACCCCGCTGGTACACACCGGCTAGAGTCATCCGATGTTCGCTGCCATGACGGTGCTCATCCCGGTAGCGCTGATCATCCTCGTGGCGTTGGCGGTCGCCGCCGTAACCGTCCCCTTGAGGAAGCGCCGCCCCGCTCGAAGCGCGGTATTCATCGCCGCATCGCTTGCTTCCCTGTGTATCGCAATCCTGCTCTACCTGGGCACACTCTTCATGTCTTCACCGTGGGACGCCAGATACGAATGCAGTCGGCACGGTGCAGGCGAGTTCGTGAACCTCACAGAGTCACTGTTCCCTCCCAGCGTCGCGCTCGAATGCACGGAGCGGACAGTCCAGCTCGTTCCGGTTGGAGCTAATGCCGCACTGATGCTGCTCATCGCCGCGACAGTCGGGTTCGCCACCGCGGCGATCGTCGCCCACTGGAAGAGCATCGGATAGCAGAAGAGCCGGATGCCGCTTGCTTGCGGTGGTCCGGCTCGCTCGTGCCTCCCAGGATGCTTTGGGACGCAGCAACACGAGACCGACTCAGGATGGGTGCCTCAGCTCGACTGAGACAACCCCCGGATGCCTCCGCTAAAACGAGACTGCCTCGGAACTAAGGAGACGGGACAGCACCGCTACGCTCCGTAGTTCACCCAGTCGAGGACTGGTCAATTTCTTGACTGGTCAATTTCTTGACCGTATGATCGGACTCATGACGACACCAAGTCAGCGACCCGAACCGCATACACCCGTCGACATCGCCAATTACTTGGGTGAACGCCGAAACCTGTTCCTCGCGCTCGTTGCCGATCTACGGAACGGCTACGGAGTCAACGAAATAGCGCAGATGGCCGCCCCTGCGCTGAGCCGACCCGTCGTCCAGGAGCATCTGGCCTGCGTGCGACTCAAAGAGGCCGCTGTCAGCGTGCTCGCCGGCGCGGAGATCGGTGAGTGGCTTGACGTCTCCTACCCCGAGGATGGCAGCCGTCGACCACGCAAGGTGCTCATGCAGCTTGGAGGGTTCACCGAAGAGCACGACATCGATGAGACCTTGCTTTCAAGGAAAGCGATCAAAGTCCTTGAGTCGGCCGGCATCCTTTGTGAGAGTGGAACAGATGATGCCGCTGCGGACCTTACTGCCGACATCCCCCTCATCCTCACGCACTTCCGGCGCGAGTGACCAGCACTTCAACCAATTTAGGACGATTCGCGAACTCGATCGGCTCGTTGATCACGTTCTGTAACTGTCAATGGCCGCCACCGGAGAGCGCCGTTGGGGACGCCGCGACCGCCAGCGGGGAAGCACTCTTGGCCGACCGTGCCTGGTTGGTGGGAGTCGCTGGCCACGTCGGGGAGTGCGACTCCTTGCGTTCCAGCCGAGGCGGGGCGTCGCGCTCGGGCTCGTTTGAGGGCGCGAACGGACAGGTGACGCGAGGAGACCGAGAGGGCCGAGCACGAAGGAGACTGAGCGGGTCGGGAGCCGGTTGACACGGGCCTGGGGGTATATACACATATATATTCGGTTCCGTGAGGCTTGGGTCAGTTCGGCATCGTGCTGCAGGTTCGCAAGGTGCTGGGTGCGGGCGGGTGGACGGGTCGGTTGACGGGTGGTTGGCGGCCTTGATCTGGACGGGTCGATCAGGACGGGCTCTTGGTGACCTTCAGTCAGCAAGTGCCGCAAGGCTCGTGGGCTGACCGGTGGCCAGCAGCGTCCACCGCTGTCCGGTGAGGATCCCGGTGCCGGCGTCGTAGAGGGTGTCGGCGGTGGGCAGCGGCACGGTCACCGTGGCGGCGACGGTGAGGTCCCGGGTGTGCGGGCAGGCGCGCTGGAGCGCCTCGAGCCGCTGCCTGGCGGGGAGTCCGAACAGGAGGAGGCGGTCGCCCAGGGGCCCGGGGAGGCGGCCGTCGCGGTAGCGGTGGATCTTGTCGACCAGGTGGGCGATGGTCTCGGTGCCGCGGTCGTGTTCGTACCACAGCCGCAGGGTGCGGCCGTCGTTCCAGGTGAGGGTCGCAGCGGCGTCGGGCCGGGCGTTGATGATCTGCGCGGCGGCTGTGGCTTCGGGAAGCCACTCGGTGACTCGGGCGGTGCCGGTGGCGCGGGCGGCGAGATGAAGGTGGGCGAGGAAGGTATTCACGCCTTCCTTGTGGGGGCGGTGGGCAGAGTGGAAGGTCTGCTGGGCGGCGATGGCCGCGGCCGCGCGCGTGGGGGGCGTGGTGCCGTTGCGCAGCGCGCAGACGGCGGCGCCCGCCCAGGCGAGGGTGTAGCGGTGGGCGCCCGACCCGGTGACGCGGCCGTGAGTGATCAGGCCGAGTTCGGTGAGGTCGTGGAGGCGGGCGGCGGCCCGGCGGCGGTTGGTGAAGAAGACGGCGGCGATGATGCTGGCGGTCGCGATCCGGTGCTCGGCCAGCAGTTGCAGGATCTGGTAGTCGCGGGCCGTCAGCCGGGCAGCGAGGGCGATGATGGCGTCGATGTGGATGCTGTTGTGGGCCTTGGCCATGTGTGCCTCCAGGTGGTGAACGGCCGGTCGGAATCGGCCAGCGCTCGGATCGTCTCCGCGTGGCCGAGGGCCTCGGGCAGCGGAAGGGTCTTGAGGGTGAAGGCCGGCTGGATCTGGCCGGCGACGATGGTGCGGCAGGCGGCGGTGTAGGCGCCCATGTGGACCAGGTCGTGGTCGGTCAGGTTGGGGAGGGTGTGCGCGGCGAAGAGCTTGGCGTCGCGGGGGCTGGAGGCGAAGAGGATCTTGGTGCGGGCGTTGGCGTCGAGGGCGTCGGCGAGGTCGCGCGGGAGCTGCCCGAGATGCTGGTGGGCGAAGGTGAAGGAGAGCCCGAGTTTGCGGGCCTCGGCGAGGACGTCGGCGAGCATGTTGGAGAACAGCAGGTAGTTGTGGCCCTCGTCCATGTAGAGGGTGCAGTCCCGGCGGGCCCGGGCGGGGAGGGCTTGACGGGGCAGGACCGCCTGCCAGACGCCGGCGGCGATCAGGGACCCCAGGAGGCGGGCGGCGTCGTCACCGAGGACGCCTTTGGGGAGGTTGACCAGGATGATGCCAGCGTTGTCGAGGGCGGCGGGCAGGTCGATGCACAGCTCGTCGGCCGGGTCGCCGATGACCTGGCGGATGAACTTGCGCGACAGGACCGACCGCAGCCGGGCCAGGACGGGCCCGCTGGCGACGGTCTGGACGCTCTCGGGCAGGGCGTCGAACCAGCGCCAGAACTCCTGGAGCACTTCGTCGTCCTGGATGCTCGTCACAAGCGGGGCGCGGCGGACGCGGTCGGAGAGGATCAGCGGCAGCGCCGAGAGGCCGGCGAGGTCCTTCTGCTGAAGTTGGGCCTGGGTGCGCAGGGCCTGCTTGGCGATGTCGTCGGCCCTGGGCCCCCAGTGGTCGGGCCACAGCTGACGGAAGATCCCGACGAGGTGGTCGATCGCGATCTCGCTATCGGGGGCGCGGCGGACGGGGGCGAGGCCGGGCGGGGCCTCGGGACGGGTGGGGTCGATGATGACCACCCGGCCGCGGGTCTGGTCGGGGTCGAGCCGGTCGAGCACGTCGCGGATGAGGTCACCGTGCGGGTCGAGCACGACCACTGAGCGGCGGTCGCGGATGTCGGCCAGGATCAGGTTCACCATGAGCGTCGACTTGCCGACACCCGTGGCCCCGGCCAGATGCAGGTGGTAGCGGGCGTCCTGGGCCGAGAGCGCGACGCGCTTGCCGCTGGTGGCGGCGACGCCGAGAGTCTTGGTGCCCCGGCCCCCGGAGGGGACCTCGGGGGCGGGGGCGACCGGGCGGGCGCCGGCGCGGGCGAGGGCGGGCACGATCGCATCGGCCGGGACGTGCGCGAGAGCGGTGACCTCGGCGGCTGAGGCGAGCACCCCGGGTGCGGGTGCGGCCCAGGTGTTGAGGGCGCGGACGAGGCCGGTGCCGCCGCGGCGGCGCCGCCAGGCTCCGCCGAGGATCGGGGCGGTGGCGGCGGCGAGGTTGCGGGCCCGGGCGACCGTATACGGTTTCCCGACCGTGGTGGCCACGGCGTACCGCACGCCGATGGACCAGAGGGCGCCGTCGGCGAGCCGGTCGGCGACCTGCTTGCGGTGCGCGGTGATCCAGGCCGGCTCGACGGGGCGGTGGACCGGGGTCGGCCGGTGGCCGGCGCCGGGGGTGACCAGGTCGAGCAGGCCGCCGAGGAGCGAGGTGCGGGTGCGGGGTCCGGCGGCGGTTTTCGCAGCCCGGCGCACCTGGGCGGGGGCGGCGGGGCGGGCGGTGATCTGGACGAGCGCGATGTCGTCGCCGCGGTGGGAGACACCGGCGGCGATCAGGCCCCGCAGCACCTCCCCGGTGTCGGTGGCGGCCACCAGGGGCACCGCCGAGGCCACGTGGCGCTTGGCGAGCGCGAACCATCCTGACTGGAGGTGCGTGCCGTCTCCTGCCGGCAGGGGCGCCTGGGCGTCGGTGACGGTGCAGACCGCGCCGGGCCAGCCGGCGTCGACGGCGTGGATGATCTGGTCGGTCGGGAGGGTGCCGGGCACCCAGATGCGCACCGCCAGGCGCCCGCCGGTGAAGTGGTACTCCCACACCAGGTGGGCTTGGCCGTGCCACCAGCGCCGCCAGCGGCCGTGGCTGATCGAGGCGAGCTGGCGCCAGGCCAGGACCGCGCTCTTCGGATCGACCTCGGGCGGGGCCTCGATATGCACGTAATGGCCGCCCTTGCGCGCGTGCGCAGCGGTGTTCGCACGCACGCTCTGGCGCACGAGGGCCAACGACAGGGCCAGGGCGGCCGCCAGGACTGCGGCCGAGAGCAGCAGCCCGACCGGGATCGCCACCTCGGGCAGCAGGTCGGCGGGGGTCACAGCGCCACCTCCACGCTCTGGAAGAACGCGACCGGTTCCAGGGCGGTCGCGAAGGACGGCTGGTGCGAGCGGTGGACTTCCAGGTGCAGGTGGGGTCCCGAGGAGCGTCCGGAGGAGCCGACGTAGCCCAACAGGTCCCCGGCCGCGACGGTGTCGCCGACGGTGACTTCGGGACGGGAGCCCATGTGGCAGTAGCGGGTCAGCAGGCTCTGGGCGTGGGCGATCTCGACGTACCAGCCGCATCCGAGGATCTCGGGTGACCCGTCGACGTCGCACGAGAGGTTCCGCCCGGCGGGGGTGCGGGCGTTGCACACCACGGTGACGACCTCGCCTGCAGCGGCGGCGAGGATCGGCTCGCCGCGGGGTGCACCGAGGTCCACGCCGTTGTGCTGCGGGCGCTCGGTGGTGCGCCACCCGGAGGTGACGCCGTACCCGGCGACCGGGTGGATCCACTCGCTCGCGCAGGCCTCGCTGATCGCCGCCACCGCAGCCCGGGCACCGGGTTCGTCGTCGGCATAGGCATCGGGGTAGGCCGAGACCTGGACGCGTTGCGCCGCAACAGTGACCGGCAGCTCCTCCCAGCCGTCGACGTCCTCGAGGGCGTCGAAGAACAAGCCGGCGCTCCCGGCGGGATCCATCAGGGTCGCGATCGGACCCCAGTGCGGACGTTGCTGAAAGATGCCGATCGAGTCGTGGTCGAAGCCCTCGCCGTCGTGGTCGAAGTCGTAGGAGTCGGGCACGGCGGGGTTGGCGAGCACCCGGATCGTGCTCTCCTGCATGGCGGTCGCGATCGCGACCACGGCGGCCTGTTCCGGGAGTTGCCGTTCGGAGGCGGTCTGCCAGATGGCGAACGCGTGCGCGGCCTGGACCTTCCCGAACCCCGACCCGAGGGCATCGGCGATGGCCTCGAGGTCGGCGTCCGCGATCGTGCAGGCGCCACCAGTGCCGATAGCGGCGTGGCGGTCCGGTTGGGCGGCGCCGACGGTGACGACCAGGCACCCGGCCACGGCCGCGCACAGCACCGCGGCGACGAGGATGAGGCGCTTCATGACCGGCTCCCCGCGGACAGGCCCGTCAAGGCGAGGCGGTGCTCGACCGGGCTGGCAAGGGCGCGGAAGGCGATCTGTGCGCCGCCGCCGAGCAGGAGCCCCTCGCCGAGGCGGGCCGAGCCGATGAGCGCGGCCGCGGCAGTGGTGAGTTTGAACGCTGCGGCGATGCCGTCGATCGCCTGCGGCGCTTGGCGAAGCAACACCTGTGTCGCCGCGTTGTGGATGACGGTGCGCCCGAGCTCGGTCCCGGTGACGTCCTCGGCGTCCTGGGTGACGACCGAGAGCCCGCAGTTGCGTTTTCTCGCCGATTTCGCCAGCCTTGAGAGCCACTGGGCGCCCTGGCCGGTGCGCAGCATCAGCCACGCCTCATCCACCACGATCAAGGTGCGGGGCCCGCCGGGGGTGAGGCTGCGCCAGATCTGGTCGAGGACCAGCAGCGTCGCGACCGGGGCGAGTTCGGCGGGCACGGCCGCGAGATCCCACACCTCCAGCGGCGACGCGGACGAAAGCACGCCGCTCGGTGTCGAGGCGCTGCCCATGTCGAACACGGTCCCGGGGCCGACCCAGGGCCCGAGGCGGGCGGCGAGGTCAGCGCCGGTCGTGTCGCTGGCGAGGACGGCCGTGACGTCGGCGAGGGCCGGGGCCGGCCGGGCCCACGTGGCGGGGTCGTCGCTGATCCCGGCGGCCTCGTAGCAGGCGGCGACCGCGCGCTGCAGCACCGCGGCCTCGACCCCTGGCAGGCGCTCGCCCAGGAGCGTCTCGACCACGGTGCCGGCGAAGAGTCTGCGCCGGCTCAGCTCGTCGGCCTCGCCGACCGCGGGCATTGCGAGGGGGTCGAGGCGCTCCCCGGGCCCGCCGGGCCGGTGGACGGTCCCGCCGACATGGGCGGCGAGGGCGAGGTACTCCGATTCGGGGTCGACGACCACGACCCGCACGCCCTGGTAGAGCTCTCTGAGGATCGTCGTCTTCGTCAGATAGGACTTCCCGGCCCCCGAGCGCGCGATCGTGACGGAGTTGTGGTTCTCCTGGGAGGCCCACCGGTCCCACAGGACCGGCGCCCCGGTGTACAGGTTGGTGCCGTACAGGACCGCGGTCTCGGGGATCGCGCCCAGGTCCGGTGAGGCGAACGGGAAGGCCGCGGCGGCCGTGGCGGTGTCGACGGTGCGGTGCGCCCCGACCGGGTCGATCCCGAACGGGACGCCCGCGATCGCGCCCGGAAGCTGCCGTGCGGTGGCCGGCCGCAGGTCGATCATCGCCGCGGCCGCCCGCGAGCGCACCCGCGCGCACACCAGGTCGAGGTCGGCGGGATCCTCGGCGTGGACGGTCAGGTACAGGGCCTGGCGGTGGAGTTGGGCGTGGCCGCGGGCGACCTGGGCGGCCAGGTCGGCGGCGTCGGCCGCCGCGGCCTCCACCGCCGGGTCCTCCAGCCGCCCGCGCACGGACTGGTAGCGGCGCTGGGACTCCAGTCGGGCGCGGCGCCGCTGCAGCTGCATCGCGGCGACTTGGGCGGGGACGCCCTCGAGGTGCAGGCTGATGGCGACGCGGGTGCCGGGGACGGCGAGCCGCCCGGCCCACCCCCACGGCAGCGTCGCGGGGTATCCGGTCACGAGCAGGACCGCGCTCCAGGAGTCCCCGGTGCGCAAGCGCCGCATCTCGACCACGGTCGCATCGGGCCACAGATCGGCCTCGAGCCCGAAGCGGGTGCGGGTGTGGTGTCGGTTCATTGCGACCAGCTCCCGAACGCGGGTGTGGCGGTGCCGTACGGGTCGAGGCCGTACCGGATCCGCTCGGCGAGGGCGGCTCGGTCCAGGCGCCGGCACGTCGTCTCGATCTGGGCGAAGAACGCCTCCACCTGGGCCGCTGCCAGTGAGGCCGCCTCGGCGTCGGGCCCGGTGACAACGACGGTGATCTCCCGGGCCAGCAGGTCGTGCCCGGCGGTCAGGCTGGCGAGCCAGGCCCGGTGCGCCCGGGCAGCGTCACGGAGGGGCCCTTCGCTGAGCTCCGCGGCGCGGGTATCGAGGCCGGCCAGGTAGCCGGTCAGGTCGATCGGGCGGTGGTTGACGCACACCTGGAGGTGGCCTTCCAGGGTGTGCAGGAGCCGCGCGAACGCATCGCACAACGCGCCCTGCTCAGCGCCGGAGCGCAGGTCGAAGTTCACGCATCCGGCATCGAGGGCGATCGCCGCCCCGGCCGGACCGAGGTCGATCACCCCGGCCTTGTCC
Source organism: Glycomyces sp. MUSA5-2 (assembly GCF_037034145.1). Taxonomy (NCBI): domain Bacteria; kingdom Bacillati; phylum Actinomycetota; class Actinomycetes; order Glycomycetales; family Glycomycetaceae; genus Glycomyces; species Glycomyces sp. MUSA5-2. The sequence goes on along the minus strand of NZ_JBAGKG010000006.1, from coordinate 127,736 downwards.
ACGCCGTCCACCGGGACCGGGGCAGGGCGCACGCTGGTGCGGCGCGCCCGCCGACCGGTCAGGGCCGCAGCCGCTTTCCCCGCGCTCGGTGCGGGACTGCCGGCGGCGAGCGGGGCCCGCGGGGTGCGCAGGGCCGCCCATACGAGCCGGTCCAGGCTCGTCCCGTCCCGGCGGATCATGGCCAGGGCGAACGCCGCGGCGGCGACCGGTGCCGAGAGAGCGATCAGGAACACCGGGTGGACCTCGCCGGCGAGGGCCTGCCAGATCCCCCACAGGGCGAGGGCGGCCGGTGCGAGGATCGCGACCTGGCGGCCGGTCAGGTTGAACAAGATCCGGTCGGGCAAGTCGAGGTCGGCCGGGACGTAGACGCTCATCGCCGCTCACCCCGCTCCGGCTGGGAGGGCGGCTCCTGGTCGGGTCGCGGCGGCGTGGCCGGCACCGGGCGGCCGGGTCCGGCGGCCATGCGGGCCATGGCCGCGGCCGCGGCCCGGCGCAGCTCGGCCTGCCGCTCCTGCGCCTCGTCGCGGGCGGCGGACTCGCGTTCGGCGCGTTCGCTGTCGAGGATCCAGTGGTCCAGTTCGGCCTCGTTGCGGCGCGATTCCAGCATTTCGACTTCGTCGGGCCGGACCGTCACCCGGGCCGGTTCGTACGCCTTGCGCGGCATCAGGGCCCCGTCGGGGACCTGGGCGAGCGGGTCCTCGCCGGGGACCGGATCCGGGCTGGCGTCGCCGAGCGGCGAGTCCGACGGCGCGCCAGCATCCACCGGTCGCCGCCCGCCCAACGGGTAGTGCACGGGCCGGACGCGTACCGGCCCGCCGCCTTCAGGACTGACCGGTGCGGCATCGGCGTGCGGCGAGGACCCTCCGGTGTTGTCCGGCTCGGCGGAGCGGCGGGCGTCGGTCGTATTGCGGAAGTCGGCCCAGTCACCGAATCCTTCCGGTTCGGGCGGCAAGTCGGGGAATCGGTCCGCCGCGCCAGCCGGATCGGCTTTCGCAAACGGCCGACGCATGTCGATGCCCCAGGCCTTGTCGCCGACGTTGATTGACGGCTGGGGGCCCTTCGCAGCGCTGATCGATTTCGACATCAATACGGCGCCGAGCAGGCGCGCGCCGGGCAGGTGCATCGGGCGGCCGCGCGCGATCCGGAATGCCTCTTGGTGGACTTTCCAGATCATCCACACGATCACCAGGAGGTACAGATCGGTGACATTGATGTGGAAGAGGTGGCCCCAGTAGCGGGTGTCGGTCATTTTGATCCAGACCCACACCAGGGCGGCCTGGCCAATCGCCGAGGCCATGCACGCCCCAAGCATCCGCCACCACAACCGGGCCGCCCATTCGGTCACCGGGAGCCCGTGGCAGGCCAGCGCGACCGGCGCGAGCACCACCACGAAGAAGAAGGCGATCGCGCGCACGATCGCGGTGAACAACAGGACCAGCAAGCAGACCGCGACGGCGAGAATCCAGAGAATGTCGACGAGGAGGTTCGGCTCTTCGCAGGCCGACACGTCGCCCGCATCCATGCAGTCGAGGTAGTCGTATTCGGCATCCATCCAGTAATCGACGGTCAGCTTTTTGGGGAACTCCTCCAGATATGCGCTGCCGCTGGCGTTCGCTTCGATCGCGACAACGCTGAAACCGTCGACGACGGCATTGGTGGCGTCCATCGCCTGCTCCACGATCACCGCCGACAATCCGGCCAGCAGTAGGCCGACGACCAGACGGGGCGCGATTTCACGAATGGTGTACCGGGTCTGGAGCGTCTCGTGTGACATGACGAGGTACCCGCCCACGACGACCACGAGTGCATAGCCGACTCCGGCGAGCACGAGGAATTCATCGGCCAGCGGTTGACCGGAGTCCCAGGACATGGACGACAAGTGGATCCAGTCCATATCCTCCAAGACGCCTCGCAGGCCGTCGCGAAACGCCCGGAGCAGCCCCTGCACCCATTCCAGCAACCCGTTGAGGGCGTCCTCAAGCCATTCAGGCATATCCGCACACCCCCTCGCAGTACCGAAGGAGAATTACGTGGAGAAACGATCCGGAGTTTCTATGCGCAGGTCTCGGCTTCGCGAAGGACGGTGCGACTGCGCGCGTATGCGAGCTGTGCGGCGAAGAGGACCTGGCCGCGCAGGGAGTCGGCGGAAAGACAGCCGGCGCGAGGCTATTCATAGGTCAGAATGCCTTTGAGGATCTCGACGAACGGGATCGCGAGCAAGATGATGGCGAAACCCAGTGCCGCCGCCCGCAAAGCTGTTTTCGACTTCTCCGCTTCCCCCGGTTCAGAGGCCAGCAGGTATCGCAGACCCGCGATCGTGAGCATGACTGCGACGACCGTCCCCGCGATACCGACCACCCACAACCGAAGGTTGTCGAGCACCGCGATGATGTCGTCGGTGTCGGCCAGCGCCGCGCCGGGCGTGGCGAGGATCAGGACCGCGATGCCGACGCCGGCCGCCGCTGCGCGCGGCGCCCATCGGGCCGGGCGGGCCCGGGTTGTTCGGTGAGCCGTTCCCACGTCTCGCACCCCCGTGCGATCGAGTCGTGAGGTCGGCCCGGGGGTTGGCCGGGCCGACCGGGCCCGTCGGCGGGGGTCGGTGCTCGGTGAGACACCACCTCCTCAAGTCAGGTGCGAACAGGAATGCCTGGACCGCACCCGCGCCTGCGGGGCCCGAGCCGGTCATCGGTCCGACCGGCTCACCTAGGTACGGCAGGGTGCGCGGGCATTTCCGCGGAGGTGCGCGCACGCACCGCGCACCCGAGCAGGCGAAACATCGCAGCCGGGCGCAAACCACCGGCCGGAGGGTGCGCGCACCCCGACCAAGCCCGCACCGGTCGCCTCGCAGTGAGTGCGCGGAGGTGCCGGGCAAGGGTGGCGCCGTTCAGCGGGGGTGCGCGACGGCAGGTGCGCGCACGCCAGGCGTGAGGTGCGCACGGGGCTGGACGCACCCTCGGGTGCGCGCGCTACCTGGGAGAACACCGAGGCAACCGGCCTCGAACAACTGCCAGGAGCCCATCATGCGCACCGACACGACACCGCTGGAAGTGGTCGCTGCAGCGTTCACCGCCCTCATCACCGGCGAGGAGAAGATCACCGTCGACGCCGCCACGATGAGCGGTCTACCCGATCGCGAACTGAGCCTCGCCGAGATCGCCGCCATCTTGAGCGACCGCGACACCACGAACGGGGCCAAGGACGCCCTCTGGGCCGAGCTGGTCATCCGGACCAGGAAGTCACCGGCGCCCTGGACCTTCATCTGCGCCGGCCTGGCCCTGCCCGGCCTGCGCAACGCCGTCAAGAAGGCGGCCTGGTTCGCCCCCAGCTTCGCCGAACGCGCCGACATCGAATCGGCCGCCATCGAAGGCTTCACCACCGCGCTCCCTGACGTCGACCTCGTCGCACCGCGCATCGTCAGGCGCCTGTGCAACTCGGCCCACACCCAAGCCCGCCGCTACGCCAAGGAACTCGGCCGCTACCAGAAGGGCATGACGTCAGTCGTCTACGAATCCCGCCCGCCCAGGAAGCCCGACGGCCACGTCGACTTCGTCCTCGCTCGAGCCGTAGGGGACAATGTCATCGACGAGGATGACGTCAGGATGATCCAAGACACCTTCCTCGACGGCCAGAGCGTCAACGACTATGCCGAGGCTCATGGCCTCAGCGCCGATCAAGTCACCCGATGGCGCCGTCGGGTCCGTGAGAGTCTCGGAGAGTGGCTCGGAGAATAACGGCTGCCACCGGCTATTGGATACGGTTTGCGATATGCCTGACCCGCATATGAGCGTCTTTCCGCAGATTTTCCAGCAGTGAGCTGTACTCAGCGAGCGGTGAAGGTGAATCCGCTATGGCACTCACTAGCCGTTCTCGCACCCGGTCCTGAGGATCATTGGCAAGCGACTTCAGTTCTGACGCCATTGTTCCTGCGCGGACCAAACAGACCGCGGCTGCCGCCCTCACCGAAGGCACAACATGGGTGGCGAGGAGCTTCGGTATATGCACAGGGATCTGGGCGACCGGAAGGTGAACCAGTGACTCGGCAATCTCCGCGAGCACCTTAGGCTCGGTTTCTGATCGGAGCAGGTCAATAATGCAGTCAAGCACCATTGAATATTGTTCGGGAGTAGCGGCCAGGGCGGCGGCGGTATGCACTCCAGCGCCTCGGATAGAGCTGTAGAAACCTTGCATGCGGACAAAACCAAGCGGGTCTGAGAAGAGCTCTCTATCGGCGTCGTCCGCACTGCCATCGAATTCTCCTAGAGCAACTCGAATGACTCGTCGGAAAATCGCCTCGCGGTGGTTCGAAGATCGGATCTTTGCCGCTAGCGCATTGAGATCATGGAGTGCGTTTTGGCGATTCTTCGCTACATCTGCCCGACACTCAGCTTGATTCAGGAGAACTTGAGCGATTGCGATTAGCTCGGACTCGGTAAGGACTTCCGCGACCAACCCGAGCTCCCAATGAGAGAACCCGTATGAATGGGTTGTGCCGTCTGGAGGCGTCCATGATTCAAAATCTGCAACGTACTGAGTGATGAACTTCTCGACCCGACTCCTGATCGACAGCCCAAACGCAGCAATAAAAATGAGACACAAAACTCTATTGAGAGGGTTCTCTTCAAGTTCGGTTTCAAGCATGTTCCAAACAAGGCCAGAATATTTCTTTATGATCCGCTGTATTCTCACTACCAGGTCTTCGCCGAAATTTTCGGTGTCATCGCGAAGGATTTGAAGCGCGAGCTCCAAGGCTGATATGGCAGAGGTGCCATTTTCTTGGATAAGGCAAGCCAGAATGCTGGCGTACTCTCGATGGTATCTGAGCGACTCGCCTGCAGGAAGTTCGCCCTTTTGTCGCCTTATTAGTTCCACGATTGCATCAGCTTGTGACTCAGTGCAGGTGTCTGCGAGCGTCGCGATGATAGTGGCCGCCACATCAGTCAGAGCCGGGTGCCGACCCTTCCAAGGCTTGTCGAGTACTGCGAGTGCGGATTCACACCAGAGACTGCCTACCTCATCTGTCACGAGATTTGCACACGCGGCCATCGCACTGAAGCTCGCCGGCTGGGAGTTGGGCGCGCATAGGAAAGGGTCGTCAGGCTTGAGGCCAACGACAATGCCAGTTAGCTTTGCCGCATGCTCCTTAGCGTCTTTGGCGGCTCCGGCGCGGCTGTACCAGCGCAATGCCTCAATCGGCCTTGACGATCGCTCACAAATATTGCCCATAGCATGGCATGCTTCGAGTTCTTGCGTGAGGAAGCCACCTACGACACTCGCCCACAGCCACATTCGCACCTTCGCCAGTCTGTCAGGTGAGGGTTTCATACTCCCCGATTTGGCAGATCGTTCCAGTGGACCGATCCTGGGCACGATCGCCTTGTCGCCGCTGGTCGCCGACAGTGCGGCGAGCATGCGGCGTTGTTCAGCCGGTCCCTTGAAGATCATCGTCCCGGTCCAGGCCAGGAGGTTCCAGCGGATCGGATTCCATTCGGCGGCCTCGCTTCCCATGCGTTCGCGAAGCGCCTCCTTCACAGCGAGGCGATAATGGCCTTCTGCGCGCTGCGGGTCCTGGAAGGCCTCAGCTCGCCCGTGGCGTGCCTGAGCCCATGCCCGGCGACGTCCAGAGCTTCCCGTGAGATCGAATAGAGCCGTCCAGTCGGACGTGAATTCGGCAAGGCAGAACCCCAAACGAAGCCGTAGGTCCGGGTCGCCATCCGGAGTCTCAGCGAGGACCCTGGTGTATGAAGCTATCGAAGTACTGCTTGGAGCCGAGCGCGCTACTGCGTTGTACCACTCAGCGGCGAAAACTGCGAGCGGCAGTTGATAAGGCTCGTCACCTTCGAACGCAGCCACGCACTCATCAAGTGCCTCGAAACTGTTCGCTTCTTGCGACCAGGGCACACGCATTGCCAGCAAGAGGGCGTTGATCGCGCGCTTGGTCGCCTCTGGGAGCATCTGTAGGCCGCTGACCTTGACTCCGTACCACCAGGACTTGGCGCGCGAAATATTGAAGTCCCTATGGATCGCGTCCCAGGCCAAACGCAGAAGCAGGTCGACTGATTCCTCCTCCTTGCCCGCCTTCAACAGTGCCAGCGCCTGACGGTGCCGGTACTCCTCAGCAATCGGATGGAAATCATCGCCATCGAGCCGCGCAGCGATAATCCCATACCGTCTCGCGGCCTCGAGCGCCTCGCCAGCCTTCTCCAGCTCCTGCGCGTCATGCACATCGGCATCCATGCCACGAGCGGCAATCGGACCATCGAACAACTCGTCTGCAGAGAGAACCGGAAGGTCTTCAATCTCCTGACTCAGATGGTAATGATTTTCAATGACACCGCGATTGACGCCAACAGCGGTGGCCTGCACGCCGGTGGCGCTGACCTGGTTCGCACGCCTAATCCGTCTTATCAGCTTCAGGATCATCGCGAGCACCCGAGTTAAACGTATTGGTGATATTGCCATAGTTGTTTCCAACAACAGTGGATTGTGTGCCAGATGTTGTCACAGACCCCTGAACGGGAGCTTGCTTCCCTTCCGATTCGCCCATCGCGATTCTGCTTGCCACGGCATTTCCGACAAGGAGAATCACTATCAGGGCTCCACCTAGGATGACCCAGGCCCAAGTAGCCCCGTCGGTAAGCCTGTTGACTACGATCCCGCCTGGTATAAACAGGATAATTGGGATAGATGTAGCAATAGTGTAAGGTTTCCACCGCTTCACCAGGCCATTATTTCACGTCCTCCGTCCCGCGGCGGCTCAGCGGCTGCTCCACTTTCAGTCAGGGCTTGTACGAAGCGGTGGTTTCACGTAGTAAGCAGCGTCGTGTGCATGATGTCGTTGATTCCAGGCACTGCGCGCTGCCGCCCGTCCTCGGCGACCGAGAGTCGCGCGGAAGCAAGTTGATGCTCAATCTCACCGAGCTGGACCGCGACGCCGCCGATGTCGACCGCCAGTTTCTCGGTGTACTCGACCTTCGTGTGTGCTTCCTGCTCGAAGTATTGGAACGGGGCGCCTTCAAAATGGGCTTCGGTCCAGGAACTGACGAGCGTCTTCCCCTGCAAGAGCAGGATCGCCTGGTCAATCTTGCGCCAGTCAGCCTCAGTGACCTCAGAAAGGTCTGGGACGGTGATGGGGTGTTCCGTGTACTCCTGGATTATGACGAGAGAGCGGACGAAGGACAGGACCGCGGGGTGGACGAGTTCCGTCTGCTGGTTGATCGGGGACTTGCTCCGGTACGGCCCGAGCTTGCCGCCGATCTCAAGGCAGTTGGGCTCAGTGAACTCCGACAGGAACTCAAGCACCGGTAGCACCTCGACCGCTGTCGCACCCACCAGGCCGTGTAGCGCCAATCGCATCGAATGGCGACCGGTCTCCTTGTCGTGGAAGCTGTCAACGGAGAACGTTTTTGAATCGTGGATGCTCTCTACCCACACGCCGGTGCCGCTAGGTCCGACCGACGGCGGGAACACCTTCATCTCGATCGGCGAACCTGCTGTTCCGTCTGGACGAGCAATGCGCATTCGGATTTCTTTGGGCGGGACTGTATCGGAAGGGCTGATCCGCACTGTGCCGACATCGCTGCGCGCGAGCCCGCCCGGGAGATCGGCAGTCACTGAGGCGGCCACGGTAAGCGGAGTGCCGTACTTGAGCCATGAAGCGTAGGCGTCGTGATCGAACCCCGGATCTTCGAACCGGAAGGCCACATCGACCGGCACGGGACGGTCTTCTGTCGCGCTGGCGTAGCGTGCGTAGATCTTCAGGGTGACCCAGCCTGTCGGCAGGCTTCTCTGAGTGGCGCCGACCAGCCACGGCTCGTTCCGCAAGATCGGCTTTTCCGGATCGATGCTCACGGCGTACCGGAAGTGCGGGTCATAGTCGAGAATTGCCAGGAGGTCGGCAAGGTGGTCCTGGAGTTCACCGGGAGTGACCGGCGCAGTCAGGGGGGAGTTTGTTGCGTGTATCTCCTGCACCCCAAGGCCAAGGCGGGCGACTGTCTCGGTGGCTACGCGGAGGCGCTCGCGGCCATCTGCCAGGTAGTAGTCAATCACATTGGGGTATTTTGCGGCGAGCCCGTCACAGTAATCGAGCCCGCGCCACTTGATGATTCGGCCAGGGGCGGCCCGCCACTCCTCCAGGCGGTCCACCTCATCGTTTTCGAGTGCCAGCGCCGCATCCTGTCTCATTTCAGCGATGACGCGGTCAGGCATCGGTTCGAACCAGTCACGTAGATTCTCAAGAGTGGGGTCGAGCGGCATCACGAGGTACCAGTCCGCCAGTGGAAACCCCCTTCGGAGGAACGTGAGCAAGACTCGTCGAAACGAACTCTCGATTTTCTTTTTCTGGCCCGCAGACAGGTTCTGTGAGAACTGCTTGATCTCCAGGACGTCTAGTCTGTTCGGCTCCAGAGAGTTCGGCGTCAAGACATCGATGCCTCCGTCACCCTTTGAGGCGCGGATTCGATTAGCGTGAACGAACTCCGTGCAGAGCATGCACGCTAGTACGGTCTCTACCTGTTCGCCGTCAAGGACGGACCAACCCACCCGCTGCATGAGAGGCTTCCTGTCATGTGTTGTCACCAGCGTCCACGAGTTAGCAGGAGTGAGGTGCGACACAATCTTCTGAATCCTGGCTCCCTTGAGCAACAGGATCACTTGAACGAGCTGCGCGGCTCGACCACCCGCCGATCAGTCAACTGAGCGGACGGAGTAGATGTTGTGTCTGAGGCTCCCAGGAGCGTTGAATGACCTACTGCTTCAGAGCAAAACTTGCTTCCACTACCCACCGACCGCCGCGTCCCGCGGCCGATGAGGTAGAGGTTCTGCGTTGTGCCCCCGGCAGGATTCGAACCTGCGACACCTGGTCCCGGAAACCAGTGCTCTATCCACTGAGCTACGGAGGCGCGCCCGACGAGTCGGACGGAACGATGCTATCAGCCCCCGGACGGGGGGTCGAACGCGGTTTGGCCGGTGAGGATCACACCTTCGTTTCGTCCTGCGATTCGGCGCGGCGAGTGTCGGAGGGCGGGCATAGGCTGACTCCGCCGAAACCTGTGAGCCTAGCGGACACGCTGCGGTTTCGCCGTGCGAATCACCGGAAAAACACATCATCTTGGGGCGACCCCAAGGACCGACCACAACATGTATGATTCCCCTCTGTCAGAACCAACAGCACGAGGGGATGCAGAGATGACCGGGCTCGCCACCACGCCATCCGCCACCACCACCGCTCCGCAGCAGCGGGAGCCCGAGCAGGGCCCCGCGGCGCTGATCGCCGAGCGCATTCGCGTCCATGCCGCCGGACTGCCCGACGTGGACGGCGAGAAGGTCATCGCCCAGATCGAGGCGGGCCTGTGGCCCGGCGCGACCGAGAAGGCGCTGCGCGAGCGCGCCGTCGAGATCACCTCGTCGAGCGTCGCCTCCGAGCCGACCTACTCCAAGCTCGCGGCCCGGCTCCTCGCCGAGCACATCGCGGAGGAGACCGCGGGCGAGGGCGTCACCTCGTTCACGACCTCGATCGCCGCGTGCCGCGACAACGGCCTGCTCGCGGACGACCTCGTCGCGTTCGTCGACGCCAACGCCGCCGCGCTCGACGCCGTCATCGACGACGCCGCCGACGACCGCTTCGAGTACTTCGGCCTGCGCACCGTCTACGACCGCTACCTGCTGCGCCACCCCGAGCACCGCACGGTCCTCGAACGGCCCCAGTACTTCATGCTCCGCGTCGCGTGCGGCCTGAGCCAGTCCGTCGAGGAGGCCGCCGAGCTGTACCGGCTCATGTCGGCCCTCGCGTACCTGCCGTCCTCGCCGACCCTGTTCAACTCCGGCACCAAGCGCGCGCAGCTGTCCTCGTGCTTCCTGCTCGACTCCCCCAAGGACGAGCTCGACTCGATCTACGAGCGCTACAGCCAGGTCGCGCGCCTCTCGAAGTACGCGGGCGGCATCGGCATCGCCTGGTCGCGCGTGCGCTCGCGCGGCTCGCTCATCCGCGGCACCAACGGCCACTCGAACGGGATCGTGCCGTGGCTGCGGACCCTCGACTCGTCCGTGGCCGCGGTGAACCAGGGCGGGCGCCGCAAGGGCGCCGCGTGCGTGTACCTCGCGACCTGGCACGCCGACATCGAGGAGTTCCTGGAGCTGCGCGACAACACCGGCGACGTCGAGCGCCGCACGCACAACCTGAACCTCGCCAACTGGATCCCCGACGAGTTCATGCGCCGCGTCGAGAACGACGCCACCTGGTCGCTGTTCGACCCCAAGGAGACCCCCGAGCTGGTCGACCTGTGGGGCGAGGAGTTCGACGAGGCGTACAAGGCCGCCGAGAACGCCGGGAAGGCCCGCAAGACCGTGCCGGCCCGCGAGCTGTACGGCCGCATGATGCGCACCCTCGCGCAGACCGGCAACGGCTGGATGACCTTCTCCGACACCGCGAACCGGACCTCGAACCAGACCGCGCGCAAAGAGAACGTCATCCACCTCTCGAACCTGTGCACCGAGATCCTGGAGGTCACGAACGACTCCGAGACCGCCGTGTGCAACCTCGGGTCCGTGAACCTCGCCGAGCACTGCTCGCCCGAGGGCTTCGACTTCGAGCGGCTGGAGACGACGGTCCGCAGCGCCGTCAAGTTCCTCGACCGCACCATCGACCTGGGCTTCTACCCGACCGCCGAGGCCGAGAAGGCCAACCGCAAGTGGCGCCCGATCGGCCTGGGCTGCATGGGCCTCGCCGACGTGTTCTTCAAGCTGAAGCTCGCGTTCGACTCCGAGGAGGCGCTCGCGCTGTCGACGGCGATCGCCGAGCGGATCGCGCTGGTGGCGTTCGAGACCTCCGCGGGCCTCGCCGCTTCGCTCGGGGCGCACCCGAACTTCGCGGAGACCCGCGCCGCCGAGGGCGTGCTCCACCTCGACCACTACCCGAACGCGCGGATCACGCTCACCGAGCGCTGGGACGCCGTCCGCGGGCAGGTCGCCGAGCACGGCCTGCGCAACTCGCTCATGATCGCCATCGCGCCGACCGCCACGATCGCCTCGATCGCCGGGTGCGCCGAGTGCATCGAGCCGGTCGTCTCCAACGTGTTCAAGCGCGAGACCCTGTCGGGCGAGTTCCTCCAGGTCAACCGCCACCTGATCGCCGAGCTCAAGGAGCGCGGCATCTGGAGCGAGCAGCTGCGCCAGGCCATCGTCGTCGCCGAAGGCTCCGTCCAGGGCATCGACGCGATCCCGGCCGACCTCCAGGAGCGGTACCGCACCGCCTGGGAGCTGCCGCAGCGCGCCCTGATCGACCTCGCGGCGGCCCGCACGCCGTTCATCGACCAGGCCCAGTCGCTCAACCTGTTCCAGGCCAGCCCGACCATCGGCAAGCTCTCGTCGATGTACCGGTACGCGTGGCAGCAGGGCCTCAAGACCACGTACTACCTGCGCAGCCGCCCGGCGACGCGCATCAACCAGACGACCGTGAGCGCCGCGCCCGCCGCGCAGGCGCAGCCGGAAGGACAGTCGCAGCCCACCGAGCTGGAGGTCATCCCGGCCGACATCGCGTGCTCCCTGGAGAACCCGGAGAGCTGCGAAGCCTGCCAGTAGGACCGCCGGAGGCGGGCCCGGCCGGGCCCGCCTCCCTGTTCCCTTGAACAGCACAGACTTCGAACTGCCGCCCGCCCCTAAGCGAACCGACTACCGAGAGGACGCCCAATGCTGCTCGACCCGGGCATGAACCTGACCCTGCGACCGATGAAATACCCGGACTTCTACGACCAGTACCGGGCGGCGATCAAGAACACGTGGACCGTCGAGGAGGTCGACCTCGCCTCGGACCTGACCGACCTGGCGACGTTCACCCCGCAGGAGCAGCACCTCATCCACCGGCTCGTGGCGTTCTTCGCCACCGGCGACACGATCGTCGCGAACAACCTGGTGCTCAACCTGTACCAGCACGTCAACTCCCCCGAAGGGCGGCTCTACCTCTCGCGCCAGCTCTTCGAGGAGGCCGTGCACGTGCAGTTCTACCTGACGCTGCTCGACACGTACCTGCCCGACCCCGACGAGCGCGCGAAGGCGTTCGACGCGGTCAACAACATCCCGTCGATCAAGCGCAAAGCCGACTTCTGCTTCAAGTGGATCGACGAGGTCTTCGACATGCAGGAGCTGAAGACCGGCGAGGACCGCCGCAAGTTCCTCCTCAACCTCATCTGCTTCGCCGCGTGCATCGAGGGCCTGTTCTTCTACGGCGCCTTCGCGTACGTGTACTGGCTGCGCAGCCGCGGCCTCCTCGACGGCCTCGCCACCGGCACCAACTGGGTGTTCCGCGACGAGTCCTGCCACATGAACTTCGCGTTCAGCGTCGTCGACGTGGTGCGCCAGGAGGAGCCCGAGCTGTTCGACGAGGAGATGCGCAAGCAGGTCACCGACATGCTGGAGGAGGCCGTGGAGGCCGAGCTCCAGTTCGCCGAGGACCTCATCGGCGAGGGCATGCCGGGCATGACCGTCAAGGACATGAAGTCGTACCTGGAGTACGCCGCCGACCAGCGCCTCGTGCGCCTCGGCATGCCGAAAAAGTGGGGCTCGGAGAACCCGTTCCCCTTCATGGCGCTCCAGGACGTGCAGGAGCTGACGAACTTCTTCGAGCGCAGGCCGACCGCCTACCAAGTGGCCGTGGAAGGCAAGGTCGACCTCGACGAGGAGTTCTGATCCCGGGCCGCAGGGTGTCTCCCGCCTGCGGCTGAACGAGGAGGGGCCCGGCGCTGGTGCGCCGGGCCCCTCTTTGTCGCTGCTTGTCGCTCGCTGCGCTCGCTCCGGATTCCCGAAGCGGCGCCGCTTCGCTTGCCGCTACCCCGCTCTCGCGAACGTGGAGCCCGAAGCCTCGGTGCCGTCGCTGAGCTGGGCGACGCACAGGAACGTGCCGTCGCCGGGGACGTACACGTCGGTGGTCCAGTCGACGGCGTCGCTGGAGACGAGCTGCGAGAGCGGGCCGCCGTCGGCCTGGCCGTTCACGCAGGCCGCGGCCACGGTCGGATCGGCCCGCGCCGCTTCGACGTCGGCGACGCCCTCGGGGAGCTGGCCGGTCGCGTAGGCCTCCCACAGGTGGTTGCCCTCGCAGCCGGTCGCGGCGAACGCGGCGTCGAAGCAGGCCGGTTCGGCGACGCAGCCCGCGCCCTCGACGGTGAGCGTGCATTCGCCGACGTAGTCGTCGGCCATGGACTGGGACGCGAGGTCGGCGGGTTCCTCGCCGCCGCCGAAGAGCCACACGCCGCCCGCGATGAGGAGGCCGAGGATGACCAGGCCGACCGCGCCCATGCCGATGAGGCGGCCGATCTCGGAGCCGCCGCCGCCCTCTTTGAGGCGGCGCTCGCGGCGGGTCAGGCCGGTCTCGTTGCGGGGCACGGGGACCGGGAGGCGGGAGTCGTGGTCGTCGTCGCGTCCGCCGCTGAAGGCCTCCCAGCGGCCCGTCTCGCCCGCGAAGTCCGAGCCGGGGGCCGGGGCCGGGGCGGGGCTCACCGGAGGGCTCACGGGCGGGCTGGGCATGCGCGCGGGGCCCGCTGCGGGGGCCGCGGCGCGGCGCATCGGCGCGGTGGCGGGGGCCGGGGGCTCCTCGGCCGCGGGGCCGCGGCGCTTGGCCGGGGCGAGGCGGAGCGTGGACGGCGAGTCGGGCAGGCCGCCGAGCTCGGCGTAGCCGGGGGCCGCGGGCTCGTGGAACTCCGTGGGGGCCGCGTTCAGGGGCGGCGAGGTGTAGGCGCCGTAGAGCCCTTGGGACGCAGGCGAAGGCGCGTGCGGGAGGTCGTCGGTGACGCGCGGGATGATGCCGGTGGACGCCTCGGGGATGCTCGCGAGGAACTCGCGGAACTCGACCGCGGTGGGGCGCCCGTCGGGGTTGTTGATGAGCGCGGTGCGCAGCATCTCCAGGAGCAGGGGCGATATGCCGGGGATCGCCGGGATCGGCTGGTCGAACAGGGCCGCGACCTCGTTGATGTCGAGGCCGCCTTCGGCGGGGAAGCGCGGCGGGTTGCCGCTGAGCATCGCGTAGAGGGTGGCCGCGAGGGAGTAGACGTCGGCGCTCGGGCCGACGTGCTGCATCTGGAAGACCTCAAGGGGCGCATAGGCGGGCGTCGCCATCATCGAGAACCGCTCCCCGGGGCGGGGGGTCGGGATGAGGCTGGAGAGGCCGAAGTCGGCGAGCACGGCGTGGCCGTGGTGGTCGATGAGGAGGTTCGCGGGCTTGATGTCGCGGTGGACGATCCCGGCCTCGTGGGCCGCGGCGAGCGCGTCGGCGATGCGGATGCCGATCTCGATCGTGCGGTGCGGGGGGATCGTGGTGTGGCGGTCGAGCAGGTCGGCGACGGAGCCGCGGCAGCGCTCCATGACGACGTACGGGTTCGCCTGGTGGGTGAGGCCGGCCGAGAGCATCTTGACGACGCAGGGGTGGTCGGAGAGGCGCCCGGCGGTCTGGACCTCGTGGCGGAAGCGCTCGCGGGAGGCGTCGTCGGTGAGGGGGCGGGCCTCGATCTTCACGGCCACTTCGGCGCCGTCGTCGAAGCGCGTGGCGCTGTAGACGGTGGAGTAGGCGCCGCGGTCGATCTCGGTGAACCCGGTGAGGCGCTCGATGCCGTGCAGGAGCGACTCGGGGTCGGCTTCGGGGCGGGCTCTCGGCGGGGAGAGGGGAGCGGTTGGAGCACCGTAGGACGACATGGTGTCCACTGGAAACTGCCTCCGTTCTCGGCCGACGTGCAAGCCGAAAGGTCGCTCGGTGTCGAGCCTGTTCAGGTCGGGTGCGCGGGTCAGCGCCGGGGTGCGCGCCGCTGCGTTGCGAGAGCGACTCGGGCCTGGGGGATCCGAGTCATGGGACCTATCGGATAACGGTACGGCAACGCGCCCACGATTCTGTATACCCCTAGACGAAAAGCCAGCGAGAACTGGCCGAACGGTTGATATGTCGCTTCCCGAGGGCGAAGTACCGGTGGCGCATAGTGAACGCATCCCCCGTGTAGCGCGCGGGAGGACGGGTGTTCCGGCGGCCTCCGCGGGGATGCCCGTCCGCCCGCCGCGTCCTCCGATCATCAGGCTCCCGCCACCCGGTCGCCGTCGAGTTCCATCGCGTCGGCGAGGTATCCGGCGGCCCACGCGGTGGACTCCGGGTCCTCGCCGAAGGACTTGATCACGGTCTTGGCCCATTTCGCGGCTTCCTCGGGACGGCCGTCCTCGTCGAGCAGGCGCGCGTAGCGGGCGACGATGGCCCGGCGCGGGCGTCCCAGCGACGGCTCGTCGTAGTGGGCCGCAAGGGGTTCGAGCATCCGCAGGGCTTCGGCGCGGTCGCCCTTGGCGGCGCGCACGTCGGCCAGGAGCGCGGTGTTGGCGGCGCGGCCCGGCTCCAGGACGTCGTCGGTGAGGAGCGCGAGCGCTTCCTCGGCGGCGGTCTCGGCGGTCGCCGGGTCGCCCATTTCGAGCGAGCAGCGGCCTCTCAGGTTGTGCGCCAGGCTGATGAGGAGCGGGTGGCCGGTCTTCGCGCCGTACTCCTCCGCGTGCGCGGCGAGGTCCAGGGCGTGGTCGAGCGCGCCGATCGAGCGGGCCGCGAGGGCCCGCACGTACTTCGCGAAGCCGCGGCCCCAGTCGTCGTCGATCCGCTCGAAGTCGCGGAAGGACTTGCGCGCCAAGGCGTCGGCGCCTTCGGGATGGCCGAGGCCGATCTGCGCGGCGGCGCCGATGGCCCGCAGGAGCCCGACGGCGAACACGTCCCCGGAGCGCTCGCCGATGGGCATGAACACGTCGGAGAGGCGCTTGGCCTCGGTGAAGCGCCCGGCCATGAGGAGCGCGAACGCGGACACGCCGCGGACCCACGCCCGGCCGACCAGGTCCATCTGGCGCGCAAAGGCTTTGGCGGCCTCGCGGAGCACTTCGTCGGCGCCGTCGAAGTCGCCGCGGGCGACGAGGACCCAGGCCTGGTGCTGGAGGGCCCAGGCCAGGCGCTTGTCGTCGCCGACGCCGAACGCCACGTCGTAGGCGTCCATGAAGCGGGCCTCGGCCTCGGACAGGTGCCCGGCGAGGAAGTCGAGGAGGCCGATGCGGCACTGGGCGTCGCAGCGGGGCCCGGCGAGCCCTTCGCGGCGCGACAGCGCCAGCGCGGCCGTCCAGGCCCCGCGGGCCTCGGCGAGCTCGCCTTTGTAGCGGTGGAGGCGGCCGCGCAGCAGCAGGAGCTGGGCGACGAGTTCGGAGGCGTCCTCGGGGAAGTCGTCGCCGAACAGGCGCGGCGAGGGGTGGTCGTCGTCGCCGTGCGCGTGGTCGTGGTCGTCGTCGGGGATGAGGCCGATGTCGATGGCGAGGCCCTCGATCTCGGCTTCGGCTTCGACGGTGCGGCCGAGGCGGGTGAGGGCGCGGCCGCGCAGGAGCCGGTCGTCGTGGGAGAGGGTGGCGATGCGCTCGACGCCGTTGAGGAGGGCGACGGCGCGCTCGGGCTCGGAGGCGTCCATGGCGCGGTCGGCCTGCTTGCGGACGGCGTCGACGGCGAGCGGGAGGACGTTCCAGACCTCGTCGATCGCCTCGATCTCGACTTCGCGCGCGAGAGTGACGGCCTGCTCGGCGTGGAAGACGACGAGGTCGTCGGCGCTCTGGCCTTCGAGCTCGGTGTCGGCGGCCCAGCGGGCGACCTCGGCGTGCGCGTGCGCGGCGTCGGCTTTCCCGATGGGCGCGTAGGCGGCCTGGCGCAGCAGGGGGGTGACGAAGCGGTAGCCGCCGTAGGAGCGGCGGCGGAGCATGCGGCGGTCGAGGAGCTCCTGGAGCGCGAGGTCGAACTCGCCGGGGACTTCCTTTTCGAGCAGTTGCGTGGCCTCGGGCGGGACGGCGTCGCCGAAGATCGAGGCGGCGCGCAGCAGCGCGCGGGCCGCGGGGCTGAGCGCGTCGATGCGGGCGCCGAGGACCTGCGCGAGGTCGCGCGAGAGGACCTTCCCGGTGAGCGAGCCGGCGGCGAGGCGCCACTGGTCGCCGGTGCCGGTGAGGAGGTCCTGCTCGACGAGGAGGGTGACGAGTTCGGCGAGGTAGTACGGGTTGCCCTGCGCGAAGCCGAGGAGGCGGTCCTCGTCGGGCTTGGGCAGGCGCCCGCCGCCGAGGAACTCGCGCAGGAGCCGCGCGGCGTCGGCGCCCGCGAGCGGCGGCAGCGGGTGGACCTCGGCTTCGGAGATGCGGGTGAGGACGCCGGAGGACCTGGTGAGCTCGGGGCGGCCGTAGAGGAGGACGAGCACGGGGCCGTGGATCTTCGCGAGCGCGACGCCGAGGGCGTCGATGCCTGCGGCCGAGGCGGTGTGCAGGTCGTCGATGATGAGGACCATCGGCGTGTTCGTCGACATGTGCGTGATGAGCTCGGCGACGGCCTCGGGGATCGTGTACGCGTCGGACTGCTGCCCGGTGAATCCGCCGACCCGGTCGGCCGCCCCGGGGCGGCCGTGGCCGAGGAGGCCGAGCAGGACGGTGATGTTCAGGCGGCATTCGCCGTGGTCGGCGTGGCCGTCGGCGATCCTGCGGAGTTTGGCCTCGGCGGTGGCGCGGTCGTCGTCGAAGCGCAGGCCGGCGGCCTTGCGCACGAGGTCGGCGAGCGGACCGAAGCGGCGGCCCTCGCCGTAGGGAGCGACGCGCACGGTCAGCACTCGTGCGCCGCGCTCCGTGGCGAGCGTTCTGACTTCGCGGGCGAACCGGGTCTTGCCCATGCCCGCTTCGGCGGTGTGGATCAGGACGAGCGGCTCACCGCGGTCGATGACGGCTTCGAGCCGCCCGGTCACGCGCCCGATCTCGGCGTCCCGGCCGATGAAGGGGGCGGTGTCGCCGAGGCTCGCGCGCGTCCCGGGCTCGTCTTCGAGGCCCAGGAGCTGGAACACTTCGACAGGCTCACGCTTTCCCTTGAGGCGCACGGGAGTGAGGCGGCGCCAGGCCGCGGCGTGCTTCGTGGCGCGCATGGTCTCCTCGCCGGCCCAGATGGTGCCGACGGAGGCGATCGCGCAGATGCGCGCGGCGGTGTTCACGGTGTCGCCGATGACGGTGTATTCGAGATTCGCCTGCATGCCGGCCACGACGAGCCCGGACCGCAGCCCGATCCGGAGCCCGATCGGCAGACCCCCGCCGGACTCGGCCTTCAAGAGCCTCCGGACGCGCTTCTGCATGGCCTGAGCAGCCCGAACGGCGCGCTCGGCGTCGTCTTCATGGGAAAGCGGGGCGCCGAAGACGGCCATGATGCCGTCCCCGGTGAGCTTGTCGACGTGCCCGCCGAACTCGTTGACCGCGGAGACGCACTCCGCGAGCAGCCGGTCCGTCACGGACGAGACCCGCTCGGGGTCGAGGCTCTCCGACCAGGTCGTGAAGTCGGAAAGGTCCCCGAAGAGCACCGTGACATAGCGCCGCTCCGTCTGGGGAGCGGTCGCTTCAGGTGACAGGGGCGCGCCGCAGTTGTGGCAGTAGCGCGCGCCCGGCACAGTGGGCACGGAACAGAACGGGCAGGTCACAGCAGCACCAACGCCGGGACGGGGCTGTGTTGTTCCCCACTCCTTGTGGGAACGGGGCCAAACTTGCGATTCACGGTGGCAAGGATACGTGGCCTACCTGACAGATACCTGTGTGCGGAGGCACAAATCCCCGAGGAGGGGACCAACCCTCCCCCGTTATCGCCGACCCCCACCCGAACGGCTGATCCGGTTACGATCATGCCGTTGCGCAGCACCCCTCACCCTCCGCACCCGAAAGACACCCCATATGGCCCCTCCCCTCTCCGACCCCGACCGACGGGTCCTGAAACTCCGCCCCAACCGCCGCAATTACGCGATCATGGCGGCCGTCGGTGTGCTGTTCAGCGCGTTCTACATCCTGGTCATGCCGCTCGGCATCGGCGCTTGGAACCACCTGGTGAACCTGGTCGTGCTGCCGGGGGTCGCATGCCTCTTCCCCGGCCTCATGGGTCTGGCCGGGTTGTTCTCCTATCGGTACCGCCTCGACGACCAGGTGCTCGAAGAGCTCACTTACTGGCGATGGGTCATCCGCACCTACCCTCGGAAGGGCTACGACCGCCTCGAATTCGTCAACGACCGGCTCTACCAGGCCGACGGGCACGGCGAGTCCCGCAAAGTCCGCATATGGCGCTGGACGGTCCACCCCGACGACTGGGCGGTCTTCGCAAAAGTCGCCCCCAAGCCGCGCCGGCTGGACGACCTCCCGACCATTCCGCCAGCGCAATCCGCACCGCCGCCTCCCCCAGCCCCGCCATCTCCGGCCCGCGGGCTGCTGACTGTTCGGTACAACCGACCTCATGTGTGGTGGCTGCTGGCGGGCAGTGCGCTGCTCTGGTTCTGCTTCCTGGTGCTCTGGGCCCGCTCGGCTCCCGGTTACAGCTTCGACCGCTGGCTGGCGTTCGCGATCTACATGGCAGGGCTGATCCAGTCGGCCTTCTCAATCAAGGCGCTCCGAGCCAAGATCTGCTTCAGCTACGACCCACAGAGGCGCGAGGTGACCACCCGAGGTCGGTGGGGTTCCCGAACCATGTGGTACCCGAGAGACTCCTCAGAGGGACTCGAATACTCGGTCCACACCGGGACCATCTACAAGATCACCGCCCAGGGCAGGCGCCGCAAGTTCGTCCGGATGTCGCACTGGCTGAACGGGGAGGACTGGGCGGCCGTCGTGGACCATCTGCTCGCCAGCGCACCAGCAACCGACACCGGTGATTCGATCCCCAGGACGCCGTCCCGAGTACGGGTGCAGGTGAACCCGTGGCGGGCCGTCTCGGTCGTTGTGGGCGGCTTCGGATTGGCGATCTTGTTCTTCGCGGCGGACCCGAGCGAACCCGGCTTCGCCTGGGAACTGCTGTACGCCACGATCGCGGGCCTCGCGCTGCTCACCAGCATGGACGTGGTGAATCACCTGGCCTTCAGGCCGTTCTTGACCTTCGATCCCGAGAAGGGCCGGGTCGTTATCCGCCCCGGGACGAACCGCCACGCGGTCTTCCCTTCGAAGGACTTCGAGCGGGTCGAGTACTCGATCTATGACGCGCGTGCCTACGAAGTCCGCTCGAACGGCGAGCGCAAACGGCTCCCGATCCCGCGCTGGTACATGAACCGCGCCGACTGGGGAGCGTTCGCCGACGCGCTGATCGCCCACCAGGAGCAGTCGGCATCTGAACCCCTCGAAAACGAAGGACTCCCGAAGTGAACCCGCCTCCCGCGCCCGAAACACCTCCGGCCCCGCAGGGGGATGCACCGCCGTTCCGCATGCGCCTCGACTCGCTCGGCGCTGAGCGAACCGTAATCACCGTGCCGTTCAGGCGCGGGCCGCTCCTCTGGATGGTTGTGCTCAGCTGGCCGCTGACACCGGTGGCGTTTGCGGCGGCCATTTACCTCAGGGTGATCGGCATCGAAAGCCAGCTCCCCATGATCGTGCTCGGTCCGCTGCCGATGGTCGCGGTCTTCAGCACCGTTCTCCTCGTACTCAAGGTCGGGCTCTCGTACGACCTGCGGCAGAGGCAGTTGAGCGGCCTTAACGGACCGATCAAGTGGCGCTTCGGAGACCGTATCGAATACTCGATCTACCGCGGGCGGCTCGAACTGATCCGAGCGAATGGCAAGCGACGCGGGCTCACCCAGAACTCGTGGGCGCTCGACCAGGATTCCTGGACCGAGTTCGTCAACGTCTACCTGTCGCACCAGAACGAATGGAAGCGCGCCGACGACAACGCCGCTGCGCCCGCCGCTCCACCGAATCGAGCGGGCTCGCTGATCGAGGTCGGCATACGCTGGCGCTTCTTCACCTGGATTCTGGTCGCCGGACTCGTCTACGCCGGGCTCAACTACCTCTTCTGGCTCGACACCACGGAGAACTACTCGCCCTACGGGCCGATGGCGATCATCGCCGTCGGCTGCTTCCTGTTCGGCACGGTGCCGCTCGTCCTCAGGCCGGTGCTCACCTATGAGGACGGCCGGGTCAGCGTCAAGACGTTCGGCCGGGCGCGCGAGTTTCCGAGCAAGGGGTACGAGCGGTTGGAGTACTCGGTGTACTGGGGGTGCCTGTTCGAGGTGCGCGCCGATGGGAAGCGGCGGCGCGTCGTCAGGGGGTGGGCGCGCGATCAGGAGTCCTGGAAGGTGTTCGTGGACCGGTTCATGGAGGACCGGTCGTCTGAATAGACGCCGAGGCCCGGTCCCGCGGGGTGCGGGCCGGGCCTCGTTTGCGGCTTTGCTTAGGCGGTGACCAGGCTGGCCTTCTGGAACTCCTTGACCGAGGTGTAGCCGGTCTTGGCCATGGCCCGGCGCAGGCCCCCGAAGAGGTTCTGGGAGCCGTCGGAGGAGTTGGAGGGGCCGTAGAGGATGGCTTCGAGGTCGGGGACCTCGATGTCGCCGGAGTCTCCCGGGCGGAAGCGGCCGCGGGGCAGCTTCGGGTGGGAGGCGGCGGAGTGCCACCAGGCGCCGGCGGCCGGGGACTCGGCGGCGTCGGCGAGGATCGAGCCGAGCATGACCGCGTCGGCGCCGCAGGCGACGGCCTTCGCGATGGCGCCCGAGTTGGTGATCTCGCCGTCGGCGATGAGGTGGACGTAGCGTCCGCCCGTCTCGTCGAGGTAGTCGCGGCGGGCCGCGGCGGCCTCCACGATCGCCGAGGCCATCGGCACGTCGATGCCGAGGACGGTGTCGGTGGTCGACCAGTCGTCGGAGCCGACCCCGACGATGACGCCCGCCGCGCCCGTGCGCATCAGGTGCATGGCCGTCTTGTAGTTCGTGGCCCCGCCCACGACGACCGGGATGTCCAGGTCGGCGATGAACTGCTTCAGGTTCAGGACGTCGCCGCCGGAGGAGACGTGCTCCGCGGAGACGATGGTGCCCTGGATGACCAGCAGGTCCACGCCCGCCTCGACCGCGAGCGGCGCGAGCTCGGCCGTGTGCTGCGGGCTGAAGCGGATCGCCGTGGTGATCCCGCCCGCGCGGATCTCGGCGATCCGCTCGGCGATGAGCTCGGGCTTCACCGGCTCGGCGTAGATCTCCTGGAGGCGCTCGATGGCGTTCTCCGCGGGCGTGTCCGCGAGCTCCTTGAGCAGCGAGGTCGGGTCGACGTAGCGGCACCACAGCCCCTCGCCGTTCAGGACGCCCAGGCCGCCGAGGCGGCCCATCTCGATCACGGACGCCGGGCTCATCGTCGCATCCGAGGGATGCGCGACGGCCGGGATCTCGAACCGGTAGGCGTCGAGCTGCCATTCGGTGGAGACATCGTCGATGTCCCTGGTGCGCCGGGTCGGCACGAGCGCCACTTCGGACAGCCGCCAGCCGCGCGCCACGATCTTGCCGGGGCCGATCTCGACCAATTCCCGCACAGTCTCTCCTCCTACCGGGCCCGACTACCGCGTGTGGTAGTTGGGCGCTTCCACGGTCATCTGGATGTCGTGCGGGTGGCTCTCCTTGAGGCCCGCAGCGGTGATCCGGACCAGACGGCCGCGTTCATGCATCCCCTCGATGGTACCGGCCCCGGTGTACCCCATCGCAATACGCAGACCGCCCACCAGCTGGTAGACCACCTGTGCGAGGGTCCCGCGGTAGGGAACCTGACCTTCGACGCCCTCGGGGACGAGCTTGTCGTTGGAGTCGACCGCGTCCTGGAAGTAGCGGTCCTTGGAGTAGGACTTCGCCTGGCCGCGGGACTGCATGGCGCCCAGGGAGCCCATGCCGCGGTAGGACTTGAACTGCTTGCCGTTCATGTAGATGAGCTCGCCGGGGCTCTCGGCGCAGCCTGCGAACAGCTGTCCCATCATGACGGTGGACGCGCCGGCGACGATGGCCTTCGCGATGTCGCCGGAGTACTGGATGCCGCCGTCGGCGATGACCGGGACGCCGCGCTCGCGGGCGACGCGGACGGTGTCCATGATCGCGGAGACCTGGGGGGCGCCGACGCCCGCGACGACGCGGGTGGTGCAGATCGCGCCGGGGCCGACGCCGACCTTGATGCCGTCGACGCCCGCCTCGATCATCGCGGCCGCGGCCTGCGCGGTGACGATGTTGCCGCCGATGATGTCGACCTTGTGGCCGAAGTCCTTGGAGATCGAGGCGATCATGTCGAGCACGCCGCGGGAGTGCCCGTGGGAGGAGTCGACGACGAGGAGGTCGACGCCCGCCTCGACGAGCTGCCCGGCGCGCGCGTACTGCTCCTCGCCGACGCCGATGGCGCCGCCGACGCGCAGGCGGCCCGAGTCGTCCTTGGACGCGTTCGGGAACTCCTCGCGCTTCGCGAAGTCCTTGACGGTGATGAGGCCGCGCAGGTAGAAGTCGGCGTCGACGATCGGGAGCTTCTCGATCTTGTGCCGCTTCAGCAGTTCGAGGGCCTCCTCCTGGGAGACGCCCTCGGGCGCGGTGATGAGGTTGTCGCGGGTCATGACGGAGGCGACCTTGACGGACAGGTCGGTCTCGAAGCGCATGTCGCGGTTGGTGATGATGCCGACGAGCTTGCCTTTTTCGTCGGTGACCGGGAGGCCGGAGATGCGGTACTTGCCGCAGAGCTTGTCGACCTGGTCGAGGGTGTCCTCGGGCGAGCACGTGACCGGGTCGGCGACCATGCCGGACTCGGAGCGCTTGACGAGGTCCACCTGCTGGGCCTGCTCCTCCGCGGGGAGGTTGCGGTGGAGGATGCCGAGGCCGCCGAGGCGGGCCATGGCGATCGCCATGCGGGCCTCGGTGACGGTGTCCATCGGCGCGGTCAGGAGCGGCACCGAGATGCGGATGTTGCGGGTGAGCTGGGAGGAGGTGTCGACCTCCGCGGGAACCACCTCGGACTCGCCGGGCAGCAGCAGCACGTCGTCATAGGTCAGGCCGAGCGGGATCGCACTCGCCGCGCCCATCGGCACCGTGGTGCCCCCGACACGCTCGCCGGCAGCGCCTTCGAGCCCTTGAATTCCGAAATCCCCTGAGAACGCCATGGGGCAATGGTAGTGCCGTAACGTGCGTCGCCCCGCGTCGCACACGTCCCCGTGGGGTGTGATTCACGGCGGGGAGCTGGGCATCCGGTCATCCTCTGAATCGAGACGGCCCCGGGCGGGCGCCGCGGGGCCGGTCGATGAGTGAACAAGGGTGTGAAGTTGAGGGGGAGGTGAGGTGAGGGGGGTTACTCGAAGAGGTCGCCCGCTTCGTCGGTGAGGCTCTCGACCACGTCGCTGTCGGAGACCGCGTCCCACGCCTCGGTGGCGCCGTCGCTGACGTCCTCCCACACCTCGGTGGCGTCGATGTCGGTGACCGCGTCCGCGACCCCGTCCACGACGTCGTCGAAGATCTCTTCCACGTTCTCGCCGAAACCGTCCATGTGCCCGTCTCCTCGCATCCGTCGGGGTGTCTTGCGGCCCAGCCTAACCAGCGCGCCACGGCGTGTCAGCACCTGATCGCGACGATGGCACGCATCCGGGAGTCCCGCGCCGCGCACCCGCGCTCACCTGGCGTCGTCGCCTCGGGGCGTTAGGCTGGAACCGTGTATGAGGAGCCTCGCGACCCGTTCGCCGACGATCCCGACCACGCGGAGGCGCTCGCCCCGTTCGAACCCGAGCTGGACGACGACGACCGCGCCGACCTGCTCGAAGACCTCCACGAACTGGAGATGTTCGAGAAGGTGCTGCAACCGCAGGGCTTCCGGGGCGTCGTCGTCGACTGCGCCGACTGCGACGAGCCGCACTACTTCACGTGGGGCCTGCTCATGGCGAACCTCCGCGGACTGCTGGAGGCGAACTGCGCGCAGGTCCACGAGCCCGCCTTCGATCCGGACCCGGCGCACTACGTGACCTGGGACTACGCCCGCGGGTTCTCCGACTGCTGGGTGAAGGTGCACGGCCAGGCCGACTAGGCCGGGCGCTGGAGCAGCGCGCCGTCCTCGACGACGGCCGCGATGCGCGGCGCCTGGACGACCACGTCGCCGAGCCGGTCCGCGTCCACGACCACGAGGTCGGCGGCCGCGCCCGGGACCGGGCCGCGCTCGGGCAGCCCGAGGACCGCCGCCGGATTGGCGGTGATCGCGTCGAGCAGCACGCGGCGGTCGGCGGGCGAGACGGCCCGGAAGAGCAGCCCCGCAAGCCACGCCGCCTGGAGCTGGCTCCCGTTCCCGTAGGGCGCGAACGGGTTGCAGAGGTTGTTGTTGGCGATCGAGACGCGCACGCCGAGCGCGGCGGCGCGCAGGATGGGCGCGACCGAGCGGGTCGCGAAGCCGCCGGAGGCCGCGCGCGGGTGCCCGGCGAGGTAGAGGTCCGTGGCGGGCATGACCGCGAGCGCGATCCCGGCGTCGGCGAGCGCTGCGAGGGCCTTGTCCGGGTCGTCCATGGCGGCGAGGGTCGTGACGTGGCCGATCGCGACCCGGCCCTGGAATCCGAGGGCGCGGGTGCGCTCGGCGACGAGGTCGATCTGCGACGCGGCCGGGTCGTCGCTGAAGTCGAGGTGCAGGTCGACGGGTGCGCTGTGGGCTTCGGCGAGGGCGAACACGAAGTCGAGGTGCGCGGCGGGGTCGGCGTCGACGTAGGGGCAGCCGCCGACGACGTGCGCGCCTTCGCGCATGGCGGCGCGCATGAGGTCGGTCTGGCCGGGGAGCTCCAGGCCGCGCTGGGGGAACGCGGTGAGCTGGAGGTCCAGGCGGGTGTCGAGGCCGCGGTGGAGTTCGAGGAGGTCGAGGCCCGTGGCGGGGTCGATCTCGACCATGGCGCGGGCGGCGGTGGTGCCGTTGCGCAGGAGCGTGTCGGCGGCGCGCTGAGCGCCCGCGGCGACCGCCCCGGCGGGGAGCCGGTCGCGGAGGCGGGCGACGGTGGCGATGGCGTCCCCGAGGTCGGGGGTGAGGGCGGCCCCTTCGGCGGCGAGGGCGTCTTCGATGGCGGGGAGCAGGAAGGCCTTGTCGAGGTGGACGTGGGCGTCGGTGAAGGCCGGGAGGACGACGCGTCCGGCGGCGTCGAAGACCTCCGGACCGGGATGCGGCATTTCGCCCAGACCTGCGGTCGGGCGAGTCGCGATTCGGTCGCCCCCGGCTTCGATGGTGCCCGGCGGGTCCGACAGCGGCTTCGGAAGCGGCGGTTCCGGAAGCAGTGGTTTCGGAAGCGGAGTGACGCTCACGATGCGGCCGTCGGCGATGTGGAGGTCGGCGAGGCCGTCGGCGGTGCGGGCGTTCGCGATCCGGGCGAGTGGGGTCACGGGGGTCCTTCCAGGGGGGCGCCCGGCCGCTGCCGCGGCCGGGCGCCGGGGCGGGGCTACTGGAGTCCGATGGCCGGGTCGATGAACTCGTTGGTGACGATGTCGTCGGCCGAGATGCCCTCGGGGACGGTCTCGCCGTAGCCCTCGAAGATCGGGAGGACCGCCGCGATGACGCGGTCGACGCGCTCGGTGTCGAAGTTCCCCAGCGTGTCGTCGGGCCCGTTGGCGACGATGCCCTCGGCGAGCTGGACCTCCACCGAGTCGGCGTTGCCCTCCAAGGTGATCGGGGGCCCGTCGGGGATGGTCTCGGCGATGCGGAGGATGGCCTCGTTGACGGGCTCGGGGTCGTTCACGTAGTCGATCTGGGCCTGCTGGAGCATCGGCACCAGCTCGGTCAGGCACGGCGCGAGCTCGTCGAGCTCGCCGGAGCGGACCGACCAGGCGTGCTGGTAGATCTCGTACCCGGCGTCGTCGACCAGAAGATAGTCGGTGGGCTTCATCCAGCCCTCGACGTCGTGCTCCCAGCGGTACGGCTCGTTCGACACGTAGCCCTGCTGCATGACGCGGCCGCCTTCGGCGACGAAGCGGCTGGGGGTGCCGTCGAAGGAGGCGTCGGCCTGCGACGGATCGACGTACCCCTGGGCGATGAGGTAGTCCATGAAGACCTTGCCCTCGGTGTAGACGATCGGAGCACCGGTGGCCTTCACGTCGTCCCAGGAGTCGATGTCGTAGGTGGCGGGGTCGAACATGACGATCTGCGGCGTCCGCTCCAGCGATGCGAACACGCCGGTGACCGGGAACTCCGCGTTCGCGCGCACCGCGTCGTCGGTGGGCACGAACCCGAGGGTGATCGAGGTGTCCTGGTACATCTGCGCGGGCACCGGCTGGCCGCCGAGGAACGGGCCGCCGAGGCGGACCTCGACGTTGACGCCCGTGTCGCCGAGCGGGCCGGTGTAGGCGCCCTGCTCGACGTCGACGGTCCCGTCGGGGCCGACGAGCTGGAACGCGGCGGCGCGCTCGGGCGTGGCGAACCAGTCGGTCTGGATGACGATCGTGGAGGGGCAGATGTCGGCGAGGACGCCTTCACCGGTCGGGGCGGGCACGTCGGTGGCGGTGGCGGTGCAGGCGGCGAGGAGGCTCGCGCCGGTGAGGGCCGCCGCCGCGGCGGTGAGCCGGCGCCGCATGGGTGCGTGGTGCATGGGTGTCTCCAAAGGGGATGGTGAGGGTTATCGCTTGCCGTGCAGGCGGTCGACGCGTCCGGCGAGGAGGTCGAACGCCCAGAACAGGCACAGGCCGACGAGCGAGGACAGCAGGAGCGCGGTGAGCAGCTCCTCGGTGGCGAGGCGCTGGCGGTAGACGTCGATCATGCGGCCGATGCCCGGGACGCCTTGGCGGAAGAAGAAGTCCGCGACGATCGAGCCGATGATCGCCTGGCCGCCGGAGATCTTGAACCCGGAGATCATCGCGGGCAGGGCGGCCGGGAGCTGGAGCTTCCACAGGCGCTGGAGGCGGGTCGCGCCATGGAGGGTGAACAGGTCGTGCTCGGCCGGGGCGACGGACTTGAGGCCGAACAGGGTGTTCGTGACGACCGGGAACAGCGAGACCATGACGCAGACGATCACGCGCGACCCGAACTCGTACCCGAACCAGAACCCGAACAGCGGGACCACCGCGAGGATGGGGATCGTCTGGAGGACCACCGCGTAGGGGTAGAGCGAGAACTCGGCCCAGCGGGCCTGGCTCATGACGACGGCGACGAGCACGCCGAGGACGATCGCGATCGCCAGGCCGCACAGCGCGACCTGGACGGTGTTCCACAGGGCCGTGAGGATCTCGGTGCGCGCCACCGGGTCCAGGAGGCCCTCGGCGACCACGGCCTCGGGGGGCGGCAGGAGGAACCGGGAGGCCTCGGGCACGAGCAGGTGGCTGGAGGCGGCCCACGCGGCGATCACGAGGACGAACACGGCGACCGGCGCGAGGACGCGGAGCGGCGCGGGCCGGCGGCGGGGCCGCTTCGCCTGCGGCGCTTCAGTATCGGCGGGGGCTTCGAGGACCGCGGTCATGCCGGCACCTCCTGCTCGGCGCCGCGCAGGGCGGCCGAGACCTCGGAGGCGAGGGCCGCGAACTCGGCGGTGTAGCGCAGTTCGGGGTCGCGCGGGAAGGGGAACGGGACGGGGAGGTCGGCGGCGACCTCGCCGGGCTGGCCGCGCAGGACCACCACGCGGGTGGACATGAACACCGACTCGGGCACGGAGTGGGTGACGAACACCCCGGCGAAGCCGTCGCGTGCGAACAGGTTCCCGACCTCGGCGTTCAGGTGCTGGCGGGTGATCTCGTCGAGCGCGCCGAACGGCTCGTCGAACAGGAACAGCTCGGGGCGCATCGTGAGCGCGCGGGCGATGGAGGCGCGCATGCGCATCCCGCCGGACAGCTGCGAGGGGCGGTGCTTCGCGAAGGCGGCCAGGCCGACCCGCTCGATCGCGTCGCGGGCAGCTTCGCGCCGCTCGGCTTTCGGGACGCCGGCGAGTTCGGCGGGAAGCTCGACATTGCGGGCGACGGTGCGCCACGGCAGGAGCGTGGCCTCCTGGAAGACGTAGCCGAGGCGGCCGGCGCCGACCTCGACCGATCCGCCGGTGGCCGTCTCGAACCCGGCGGCGAGCCGGAGCATCGTGGACTTGCCGCAGCCGGAGGGGCCGACGAGCGAGACGAACTCGCCGGGGCGGATCTCCAGATCGACGTCGTGGAGCGCGCGGGTGCCGTTCGCGAAGGTCAGGGAGGTCCCGCGGAAGGCGAGGGCCGGGTCGATGCTCATCGCGACCGCCTGGAGCGGTCGTATACATGACCCGGCCCGGGCCTTGTTTCGGAGGTGAGCCGTGCGTTCATGGCTCAAGTTCTACCGGTATACCATTGCAGGTTCCGGTCCGGAGGATTACACGGGTATTTCGTATACGATCAGTCGGTGAAGACGCCGTCGTGCGCGACGACCGCGCCGCGCTTGACGACGAGTCGGCGCGGCGGCACGCTGACCACGGCTTCCGCTGGGGCCGAAGCGGTCACGGCGAACAGGTCCGCATTGCATCCGACGGCGAGCCCGTAGCCGTCGAGGCCGAGGACGGCCGCGCCGCCGTGCGTCCCGGCCGCGAGCGCGAGCTCGATCTCCGGGTCGGACATGAGCCGGTCGCGGAAGGACACCTGGTTGATCCGGCGGAGCATGTCGCCGTCGCCGTACGGGGTCCACAGGTCGCGGATGCCGTCGTTGCCGATCGCGAGCCGCGCGCCGGTCTCGGCCATGAGGCGGACCGGGACCACGGGCGCGCCGCCGACGGCGCAGGTGATCATGGCGACCCCGGCGTCGGCGAGGGCCTCGGCGATGCGCCGCTGGTGGTCGGGTTCGAGGCCGCCCATGGCGTACGCGTGGCTGATGGCGACGCGCCCGGCCATGCCGAGGGCCTTGGTGCGCTCGATGATGAGCTCGTACTCCCACGCGCCGAGGAGTCCCTGGTCGTGAAGGTGGACGTCGATCTTCGCGCCGTGGCGCTCGGCGAGGTCGAAGAGGAGGTCGAGCTGGCCCGCGGGGTCGCGGTCGAACCCGGCGGGGTCGAGGCCGCCCACGGTGCCGACGCCGTCGGCGAGCGCTGCCTCCAGGAGCGCGGGCACGCCGGGGCGCGTCAGCAGGCCGCCTTGGGGGAACGCGACGAGTTCGACGTCCACGCGGCCGGCGAGGCGGGCCGCGGCCTCGCGGACCGCCGCGACGCCGCCGAGGCCCACCTCGGGGTCGATGTCGATGTGGCTGCGCACGAAGGAGGTCCCGGCGGCGACCATGGCGCGCAGGAGGTTCGCGGCGTAGTCGGCGCTGGGGATGCCGAGTTCGGCGCGGCGGCCCTCGCCGTTGCGGATGCGGCCTTCGAGCGTGCGGCCGCCGGTGTTGGGGGTCCAGGGGCCGCCGAACATGGTCTTGTCGAGGTGGCAGTGGGCGTCGACGAGGCCGGGGAGGACGATCGCGCCTTCGAGGTCGATCACCTGGGGCGCTTCGAGATCGAGGTCCGGGCCGACCGCGGCGATGCGGCCGTCGGTGATCGCGATGTCTGCGAGGTCAAGGGGGAGGCCGGGGGTCCAGGGGCGGCCGTTCCTGAGGAGGAGGTCGGTCATGGGGGTCCTTTCGGTCAGGTGAGGATCATCGCGGCCCCGGCGGCGGTGCCGAACGCGATGACGACGACGCGGAAGACGATCGGCCGGAGGCGGTCGGCGAGCCGGGCGCCCGCGAAGCCGCCGAGGAGGCACGCGGGCGCGAGGACGAGGACGGCGAGCCAGTCGACCGGGCCGAAGAGGGAGACCGAGAGCATCGCGGCGGTCCCGGTGGTGAGCGCCAGGAGCGCCTTGAGGCCGTTGAGGCGGCCGATGACGGCGTCGATGCCGAGGGCGAGCGCGGTGAGGAACACGATCCCCATGCCGCCGTTGAAGTACGCGCCGTAGACGCCGCCGAGGAAGACGCCCGCGTAGAGCAGGGGCGCGGAGGGGCCGCCGCCGCGGGCGGCGAGGCGCCTGGTGATGAGCGGCTGGGCCGCGAACAGGGCGGTCGCCGACAGGATCAGGTACGGGACGAGCGCGGTGAAGACCTCCGGCGGGGCGGCGAGGAGGGCGACGGTGCCGCCGACCGCGCCGACGGCCGCGATCGCGACGAGGCGCGGGAGGACCTGGCGGAACCCGGAGAGGTGCCCCCGGAGGGCGAAGGCGTTGCCGGCGTAGCCGGGCCACACGGACACGGCGTTGGTGACGGTGGCCGGGACGGGCGGGAGCCCGATCGCGAGCAGCGCCGGGAACGTCAGGAGGCTGCCGCCTCCGGCGATGGCGTTGCACAGGCCCGCGCCGAATCCGGCGGCGACGAGCAGGGCGAGGTGCTGAGGGTCCATGGGTTCCTTCCGGGAGCGGCGGAACCCATCGTATACAACTGTTCGCGAGGATGCTTCTAGGGCGTTCAGGGGGTAGAGGTGGACGGCCGTCCCCAGCCCCCACCCTCCCAGAGGGGACCGTAGCGCCCAGGTTTGCGCGGGGGTGCGACAGAAACGGCCCCTCAGGCCGGAATGTCACCCGATCGGGCGCGCCTGCGGTAGGCGGTGGTGGCCCGCACGATGTGCCGGCCGAGGAGGGCCGAGGCGCGGTCGGCGTCCCCGGCGGACAGGGCCGCGAGGATCTCCTCGTGCTCGCGCCAGGAGTCCTCGGCGCGGAGGGTCAGGCCGACCGCGTAGACCCAGGCGATCTTCTGGCTGAGCTGGCGGATCATCTGGCCGAGGACCTCCGAGCCGGAGGCCTCGGCGATCACCTCGTGGAAGCGGGAGTTCAGGCGCGGGACCTCTTCTAGGCGGCCCTCGCGGACCGCGTCCCAGCCGAGGTTCACCAGCTCCTTGAGGCGCCCGAGCTGCTCGGGGGTGCGGTTGCGGGCGGCGCGCGCGGCGCACATCGGCTCGATCACCGAGCGCAGCTCCAGCAGGTCCTCGGCCTCGGCCTCGCTCAGCTCCTTCACGAAGACCCCGACATAGGGCTTGGCCTCGACGAACCCTTCCGCTTCGAGGACGCGCAGGGCCTCGCGGACGGGCACGCGGGAGACGCCGTAGCGCGCCGCGAGGGCCTCCTCGGTGAGCCGCTCGCCGGGGGCGAACACGCCCCGGATGATGTCCTCGCGGACGGCGCGGACCGCCTCCTGCGGCGCGCGGCGCGGCCCCTTGTCCCCAGCCATGAGATCCTCCACTACGATCAGGCCACCATTGTCGTATACATCCCCTCGCCCCTGGAACGCGGTGCCGCCCATGACGCTCCTCCAGCCGCTCGCCGACTACGACGGCGCCGACCACTACCTGCCGTCCCGGCCCGACACGGTCCAGTGGGGGCGCCTCCCGAACGCCGCCGCCGCTCCGGTCCTGAAGGTCCGGTCCGGCGACACGGTCTGCTTCGACACCGTCAGTCATGAAGGGCTCCTTGAAGACCAGGGCGGGGACCCGGCGGCGTTCTTCGGCGCCAACGGGATCGGCGAAGTGCTCCAGGACGCGGCGCGGATCGCCCGCGAGTGCGTGCGGGAACCGGACGCCGGGCCGCACGTCGTCACCGGGCCGGTGCAGGTCGCCGGGGCCGAACCCGGCGACGTCCTCGAAGTGGAAGTGCTGCAACTGGAGCGGCGGGCCCCGTACGGGGTGGTCTCCAACCGGCACGGCCGCGGCGCGCTCCCCGGGGAGTACCCGCAGGAGGAGGGGACCGTCAGCACCGTCGCCACGGTCGACGACCGCGGGCGCGGCGTCCTCCCCGTCGGCGACGGCAGGTCGCTGCGGTTCCCGCTCGCGCCGTTCCTCGGGATCATGGGCACCGCGCCCGCCACGGAGGCGCCGGTCCACTCGGTGCCGCCGGGCCCGCACGGCGGGAACCTCGACATCCGGCTCCTCGGACCCGGCGCGAAGCTGTACCTGCCGGTGGCCGTGCCCGGCGCCTCGTTCTACACCGGCGACCCGCACTTCTCGCAGGGCGACGGGGAGGTCGCGCTCACCGCGTTCGAGGCGCCGCTGCGCGCCACCCTGCGGTTGACGGTGCACTCGGACCCGGCGGTGAGGAGACTCGCCGCCGCCCTTGGCGGCCCGTACGCCGAGACCGGGGAACACTGGATCACGACGGGACTCGACGAGGACCTCGACGAAGCGGTCCGCAAAGCCGTGCGCGCGTCCCTGGTGTTCCTGCGGGAGCGCCACGGCGTCCCCGGGCCCGTCGCGCTCGCGTACCTGAGCGCGGCCGTCGACGTGCGGATCTCGCAGGTCGTCGACCTCGTCAAAGGCGCCCACGTCACGCTGCCCAAGGAGTTGGATCTTGACTGACCCGTTCATCGCCCTCGTGGACGACACCGGAGGACCTGGGCCGCTCGAAGGGCTCCGGCTCGCCGTCAAGGACCTGTTCGATCTGGCCGGGACGCCTACGGGCGCAGGCAATCCGCGGTGGCTGGAGACGCACGTGCCGCCGGAGGAGGACGCGGAGGCCGTCGCGCGGCTGCGCGCGGCGGGCGCAAGGGTCGTGGGGAAGACGATCACCGACGAGCTCGCGTGGAGCCTGAACGGCTCGAACTTCCACTACGGGGTCCCCGAGAACCCGGCCGCGCCCGGGCGCGTGCCGGGCGGGTCGTCGTCGGGGTCGGCGTCGGCGGTCGCGCTGGGGCTGGCGGACATCGGGCTCGGCACGGACACCGGCGGGTCGATCCGGGTGCCCGCGTCGTACTGCGGGCTGTGGGGGCTGCGGCCGACGCATGAACGCGTGAGTCTGCAAGGGGCCGTGCCGCTCGCGCCGACGTTCGACACCGCGGGCGTGCTCACGAGGGACGCGCACACGCTGCGCCTGGCGATGCAGGTGCTCCTGGAGGAGCCGGTCGAGGACCACGCGCCGATCCGGAGGCTCTTGGCGCCCAGCGACATCTGGGAGGAGATCGCGCCCGCGACGCGCGCGGCCGTGATGCCGGCGGTCGAGGCGCTCGGGCTCGAAGTGGACACCGCGCCGTTCTTCGACGACCCGCAGTTCGGCCTCGTGCACGAGGCCGCGCCGAAGGTCGCGCCGCTGGAGAGCGCCAGGCGCGCGTACGCGACGCTCCAGGCGTGGGAGGCATGGCAGGCCCACGGCGCGTGGATCGAGGCGTCCCGGCCCGAGTTCGGGCCGGGCGTCAAGGCGCGCTTCGCGAACGCGGCGAAGCTCACCAGCGCCGACGTGACGCGGGCGCAGCGGGTCCGCAGCGGCGTGGTGGCGCTGGTCAGGGACCGGCTCCCCGAGGGCACCGCGCTCGCGATCCCCGCCGCGCCCGGCCCCGCGCCGCGCATCGGGGAGGAGCCCGACCGCGAGGCCATCGTGCGCTTGACGTGCATCGCCGGGCTCGCCGGTGCCCCCGGTCTCGCCCTTCCGGCCGGGCTGGTCGAGGACCTGCCCGTCGGTCTTCAGCTCGTCGCCACTCCGGGAGGCGACGAGGTCCTTCTGGCGCTTGCCGATCGGGACTGAGCCCCGCGGGGGTCCTGCCGGTTCCCCGCTGCGGCGCCGCTCCCGCCGGGGCGCCGCGGTTCAGTCCTCAGTAGACGGTGGCTAGCAGACGAGCCCCGAGCGGAAGGCCTCGGCCACCGCGTGGGCCCGGTCGCGCGCGCCGAGCTTGCGGAACATGCGCCGCGCGTGGGTCTTGACGGTGTCCTCGGAGACGAACAGGTCGCGTCCGATCTCGGCGTTGGACTTGCCCTCCGACATGCCGCGGAGGACCTGGAGCTCGCGCTCGGTCAGCTTCATCCCCTGGAGGGTCGAGCGCTGCCGCGGGACGGTCTCGGTGACGCGCTGGAGGCTCGGGGAGGCGAACATGATCGCCTGCGCGAGGGCGACCAGGAGGTCGTCGGAGTTGTTGGACGGCGTGCGGATGACGCCCCTGGCGCCCGCGGCCACGACCATCGCGGCGGTACGGGGGTCCGCCGCGCCGGACAGGAGGACCCCGGTGCGCGGGGAGCGGGCGCGGACGGTCTTGACGAACTTGACCGGGTCCGGGGCGGCGAGCGCGACGTCCACGAGCACCACGTCCACCTGGCGGCGGCCGAGTTCGAGGAACAGCTCGGGCGATCCCTCGACCGACTTGACCGCCTGCGCCAGGCCCATGCGGGTCGCGCAGGCCGAGATCTTCTGTCCGGCTTGAGGAGTCTTAACACAGACCAGTACGGTTCTCACTTTGTTCTACCTTTCGGTGCGGTAGGCCGTGCGTGTCTCTCTACATCCAGCACGCAGGCGGTCCGCCGCCATGACGCGAGTTCGCGCGAATTTTTCGAGTGACTTTTCGAGGATTCCGGGAAGAGGCGTGGACGCATGGTGTTCGGGTTCGCTGACGCGAATACCTCGACCCTGATGGGAAACTGGGGGCATGACACAGCGAAGAGGCGGACGACAGCACCGGGCCGAGTCCCGCGATTTTGGTGATCATCGTTCACATCCACCTCGCCATGACCTGTCTAACGAACTAACGGCCCTGGAAGGTACGAGTTACGGGCGATATAAATCCCTGCGTGGCAAATGGTGGACAGGTCAGGCGATTCTCGACATTTTGAAAGTCCAGTCGGATCCGTTCGCCCCGCCGAGCCGGGTCGAGCTGTCCTTCGACGCCGAGGCCGCGGACCTCCTGCCCGAGTGGCACGCCACCCCCGAGCGGCGCCGGGCCCTCGCGGTGCTCCTCGCCAAGCGCTTCAAGAAGGCCTGTCCGACAAGGGACCTGCGGATCGACGCGGGCGGCCAGGAGATCCTGCGGCGGGCGTCGTGCCAGGTCGGGGAGGACGGCTCGGTCGTGTTCCGCCTCGGCGCGCAGTTCCCCGGGCACGGGCGGCGCATCGCCGGGCGGCAGGCCGCGCGGCTGCTGTGCGAGGACCTGCCGGACGCGGCGGACGACGCGCTCGCCGTCGGCGAGGAGGAGGCGGGCGTGTGGACGCGTCACGCCGATGACGTTGCGGCCCTGCGGAAGCAGGTGTCGGATTCCGGACTCGTGGCGTTCGTCGCCGACGGGTCGATGCTCGCGCGCAGGTCCGGAGTGGACGACCGGCCGATGGAGTCCGGGGTGCCGTTCCGGTCCCCCGACTCGCTCGCGGTCGAGGTGGAGCTGCCGCACGCGGGGACGGTGCGCGGCATGGGGATCGCGCCGGGCGTGACGCTCATCGTCGGCGGCGGCTTCCACGGGAAGTCGACCCTGCTGCGGGCCTTGGAGTCCGGGGTGTGGGACCACGTCCCCGGCGACGGGCGCGACCTCGTCGTCGCCGATCGGTCGACGGTGAAGGTCCGGGCCGAGGACGGGCGCGCGGTCACCGGCGTCGACGTCCACGCGTTCGTCGACCACCTGCCTTCGGGGGACGACACGCGGCGCTTCTCGACCGAGAACGCCTCCGGGTCCACCTCGCAGGCCGCCGCGATCGTCGAGTCGCTCGAAGCCGGTGCGCGCGTGCTGCTCATCGACGAGGACACGGCCGCGACGAACCTCATGATCCGCGACGCGCGCATGCAGGAGCTCGTGGCGAAGGACCGCGAGCCGCTCACGCCGCTCGTCGACGTGGTGCGGTCGATGGCCGACGAGCACGGCGTCGCGGTGGTCCTGGTCATGGGCGGGTCCGGCGACTACATGGACGTCGCCGACCGGGTCGTGCTCATGGACGCGTACGTCCCCGAGGACGTCACCGAGCGCGCGAAGGCATTGGCGGCCAAGCCGACCGGGCGGCGCGTCGAAGCGGAGGGGTTCCGGATGCCGCGCTCGCGCGTGATCGACGCGCGGTCGGTGTCCTCGGAGTCGCGCGGGAAGCAGAAGATCCGCGCCGACGACACCGACGGGCTGCGGTTCGGGGAGTCCGAGATCGACGTGCGCGCCGTCGAGCAGATCACCGACCACTCGATGACCGCCGGGATCGGGTACGCGATCGAGGCCGCGGTGCGGCAGGGCTGGATCGACGGAAAGGCGACCGTGGCGGAGGCGCTGGACCGCCTGGAGGCCGCGTTGGACGCGGAGGGCCAGGAGTTGCTGCTGCGGGTGCGGGACGCGGACTTCGCGGTGCCCAGGCGGTTCGAGGTGGCCGCGGTGCTCAACCGGATGCGGGAGCTGCGGGTGCGGCAGGACGTGTAACGCCTTGAAACAGGCGTAAAAGTGCCTTCGCGGCTCCGATCCCCAAAGGCCGCGAAGGCTCTTGAACTCTATCGGTTTCCCGACAGCGGCGCGACAAACTGTCGGGATGTTGACACTTGCGGTTCCACGGGCGTCCAGAACCCCGGACCCCGCCGCCGGGCACGCGGAAGGGCCGCCGACATCGTCGGCGGCCCTTGTCGTATTCGCTTGTCGCTCAGGCGAAGCCCGGACTAGTGCGAGTGCCCGTGGCCGTGGGAGTGGCCGTGCCCGGCCTCCTCCTGCTCCTCCTCGGGCTTGTCCACGATCGTCACCTCGGTGGTGAGCGCGAGGCCCACGATCGAGGCGGCGTTCAGGACCGCGTTGCGGGTGACCTTCACCGGGTCGGGGATGCCGGCCGAGACCAGGTCCTCGTAGGTGTCGGTGGCCGCGTTCCAGCCCTCGCGCCAGCCCTTGCCCGCGACCGCGTTGACGACCACGTCGCCCGACTCGCCCGCGTTCGCGGCGATCTGGCGCAGCGGCTCCGACAGGGCCGCCTCGACGATCTTGAGGCCGATGCGGGCCTCCGGGTCGGCCAGCTCGACCTTGTCGAGGGCCGCGATCGCGTGGACCAGGGCCGCGCCGCCGCCGGCGACGATGCCCTCCTCAACCGCGGCCTTGGTCGCGTTGACGGCGTCCTCGATGCGGTGCTTGCGCTCCTTCAGCTCGACCTCGGTGGCCGCGCCGACCTGGATGACGGCGACGCCGCCGGAGAGCTTCGCGAGGCGCTCCTCCAGCTTCTCGCGGTCCCAGGACGACTCGGTCGTGGAGGCCTGCTGCTTGATCTGCGCGATCCGGGCGTCGACCTCGTCGCGCTCCCCGGCGCCGTCCACGATCGTGGTGGCGTCCTTGGAGACGGTGACGCGGCGCGCGCGGCCCAGGTGCGACAGGTCGGCCTGCTTGAGGTCGAGGCCGATCTCCGAGGAGACCACCTCGGCGCCCGTCAGGGTCGCGATGTCGCCCAGGATCGCCTTGCGGCGGTCGCCGAAGGCCGGGGCCTTGACGGCGCACACGCGCAGCGTCCCGCGCAGGGCGTTCACCGTCAGGGTCGCGAGGGCCTGGCCCTCGACGTCCTCGGCGATGATGAGCAGCGGCTTCGAGGTCTCGATGACCTTCTCCAGCACCGGCAGCAGCTCCTCGATCGAGGAGACCTTCGCGTTGGTGATGAGGATGTACGGGTCCTCGAAGACCGTCTGGCGCGAGTCCTGGTCGTTGATGAAGTTCGGGGAGATGAAGCCCTTGTCGAACTGCATGCCCTCGGTGACTTCGAGGACCGTCTCCAGGCTGGAGCCGTCCTCGACCGAGATGACGCCCTCGGCGCCGACGACGTCCATCGCCTTCGCGATGAGCTCGCCGATCTCCGGGTCCTGCGCCGACACGGCCGCGACCTGCGCGATGTGCTCGTGGTCGGAGATCTCGATGGCCTGGCGCAGCAGCTCCTCGGACACGGCGTTCGCCGCGGCCTCGATGCCCTTGCGGATCGCGATCGGGTTGCCCCCGGCCGTGACCGCCTTGATGCCCGCGCGGCTCATCTTCTGCGCCAGCACGGTCGCCGTGGTCGTGCCGTCGCCCGCGACGTCGTTCGTCTTCGTGGCGACTTCCTTGACCAGCTGCGCGCCGAGGTTGGCGTACGGGTCCGCGAGCTCGATCTCCTTGGCGATCGTCACGCCGTCGTTGGTGATCAGCGGCGCACCGAAGGAGCGCTGGAGGACCACGTTGCGGCCCTTCGGACCCAGCGTGACCTTCACGGTGTCGGCGAGGTGGTCGATGCCGTGCAGCAGGTTCTGCCGCGCGTCCTCGGCGAAGTTGAGAATCTTCGGCATTGGTTCCCTTTCCTAGGAACGCGGACGGGCCCTCTGGCGAGGGCCCGGGGCGCGTTCTACTGCTCGACGACCGCGAGGACGTCGCGCGAGGACAGGACGAGGTACTCCTCGCCGTTGTACTTGACCTCGGTGCCGCCGTACTTGGAGTAGATGACCACGTCGCCGACCTTGACATCGATCGGGAGGCGGTTGCCCTTGTCGTCGAAGGCGCCCGGGCCCACGGCGAGGACGGTGCCCTCCTGGGGCTTCTCCTTGGCCGTGTCCGGGATGACGATGCCGGAAGCGGTGGTGGTCTCGGCCTCGTTCGCCTGGACCACGATGCGGTCGCCCAGCGGCTTGATGGCAGCCTTGCTCACTTGGTTTCTCCAAACGCGTGTTCACTACGGATGTCCGCCACGACAGCGCGGGTCTCGTCGTCGCGGGTGCCGAGGCACCGGCCCGTGGCTGGCACTCTCTCGGCGAGAGTGCCAAGGCGATCATAGCGCTTAGCAATCTCGCCCTGCGAGTGCTAAGGCCGACGTTAGTTCGTGCAGGTGGGGGCGTCAACACCGGGTCTCGCACGTCATACCATTGACTTGTGGAACCGAGCCTGCCCGAAGCCCTCCTGACCGACCCCGGGCTCCAGGCCCGCGCCGCCAAGGCCCTCGCGCACGACGGCGACCGCGCCCCGCTCACCCTCCGCAAAGCCGGCGTCGAACCAGCCCTCGCCGCCGCGGCCCTGACCCTCGCCGACCTCCGCCGCCACGCCCGCCCGAAGTTCGGCGACCTCGCGGACCGCCTCTACTTCACCCGGGCGGGCCTGGAGCAGGCCACGCGCTGGCCGGTGGCGGTGCGCCGGGCGGCCCGCTTCGCGGCGTCCGCCGGTGAGGTCACCGACCTGTGCTGCGGCCTGGGCACCGAAGCCTTGGCCTTCGCGCAGGCGGGCTTGGAGGTCGAAGCGATCGAACTAGACCAGGCAACTGCGGACTACGCGAAGGCGAACACCGAAGCCCTCGATCTGCCGGTCCGGGTGACCGTGGCCGACGCCCTCCAAACCCCCCTCGCCGAATCCGCCTTCGCGGACCCGGCCCGCCGCTCCGGCGGCACCCGCAACTTCAACCCCGCCGACTACTCGCCGTCGCTGGACCCCCTCCTCACCCGCCTCCGCACCACCCGCTTCGCCGCCGTGAAACTCGGCCCCGGCATCTCCCACGACTGGATCCCCGAAGGCGCCGAAGCCGAATGGGTCTCGGTCGACCGCGACGTCGTCGAGGCCTGCCTATGGCTGGGAGAAGCCGCCCAGACCCCCCGCCGGGCGAGCCTCCTGAAATCCGGGACGTGGCACGAACTGACAGGCACCGGCCAGGAACGAGCCGAGGTAGGCGCAGTGGCCGACTACCTCTACGAGCCCGACGGAGCCGTCATCCGGGCGGGCCTGATAGCCGAACTGGCGGAAGACCTCAACGCCCACATGGGAAGCGAGGACATCGCCTACCTCTACGGCGACACGCTCACCGAAACCCCGTTCGCGAGGGTCTGGAAAGTGGAGGAGGTCTGGCCCCTCCACCCCAAGAAACTCAAACCCCTCCTCGCCGAACGAGGAATAGGCCGCCTCACCATCAAGCAACGGGGCACCGGCATCGACCCGGCAACCCTCAGAAAGCAACTCAAACTCAAAGGCCCCGAAGAAGCCACCCTCGTAGCAACCCGCCTCGCAGGCGCCCACGTGGCAATCCTCTGCTCCGAGGCCTAGGCGGCGGCGAACGGCTTGATCTGGCGGAGGTCGTTGGCGAGGCGGTCGCGTTCGATTTCGAGGTCGTAGCGGTTCTGGAGGTTCATCCAGAACCGGTCCGAGGTGCCGAAGTATCGCGCCAGCCGCAAGGCCGTGTCAGCGCTGATGCGGCGCTTGCCGTGCACGATCTCGTTGATCCGCCGCGCCGGGACCGAAATCGCGAGCGCAAGCCGGTACTGGGACACCCCCAGCGGCTCCAAGAACTCCTCGGCCAGGATCTCCCCCGGGTGTATCGGTGGCATCAACGCTTCCATCGGCCTCCCCTTCCCGTGCCTCGTCCACCTCAATCTAGTGATAGTCAACGATCTCAACCCCCTCCGGGCCCGCATCGGTCCAGCGGAAGCACAACCGCCACTGCTGGTTGACCCGGATACTGTGCTGCCCCTCCCGATCGCCCTTCAACTTCTCAAGGTGATTCCCGGGCGGAACCCGGAGGTCCTCGATCGTTTCAGCCGCGTCGAGGATCAGCAGCTTCTTTCGCGCAGACCGCTGTGTGGCGTCGTTGAACTTCTTCGATCGCTTCCTCTCCCAGATCCGCTCGGCTTCCTTGTCGGCGAATGATCTAAGCACGCCCAATAGTAACGCATCGCGTTAATAACGTCTAGCGTTCATAGTCGGCGTGTCGCCAGAGCCGGTCGCGGGCTATTCGGGGTGGTCGAGTTTGTAGCGGAGGTTGGCGTCTTTTTGGGCGACCATTCGTTCGAGGTCGACTTGGAAGGTCTCCATCTTGGTGCGGAGGGCGGGGTCGGCGGCGGCGAGGATTCGAATGGCGAGGAGGCCGGCGTTGCGGGCTCCGGCGATGGAGACGGTGGCGACGGGGATGCCCGCGGGCATCTGGACGATCGAGAGGAGGGAGTCCATGCCGTCGAGGTGCTTGAGGGGCACGGGGACGCCGATGACCGGCAGAGGCGTTGCGGAGGCGACCATGCCGGGGAGGTGGGCGGCGCCGCCCGCGCCCGCGATGATCGCTTGGAGGCCGCGGCCGGCCGCGGAGTCGGCGTAGCTGAGCATGCCGTGGGGGGTGCGGTGGGCGGAGACCACGCGGACCTCGTAGGGGACGCCGAACTCGTCGAGGACGGCGGCGGCCGCCTCCATGACGGGCCAGTCGGAGTCCGACCCCATGATGACGCCGACGCGGGGCTGCTGTTCAGTCATTACTCGCCTTCCTGGAGCCGTTTGGCGGCGCGCAGGGCGCGGCGCCGCAGGAGGTCGGGGTCGTCGCCGCGGACGGTGACGTGGCCGATCTTGCGGCCGGGCCGGACCGCCTTGCCGTAGAGGTGGACGTGCGCGCCCGGGTCGTCGGCGAGGAGGTGCTGGAGCCGCTCGTCGAGGCGCGGGCCGCCGGGGGCGCCGCCGAGGACGTTCGCCATCACCGTGTACGGCGCGACTGCAGCGGTGGAGCCGAGCGGGTAGTCGAGGACGGCGCGCAGGTGCTGCTCGAACTGGCTGGTCTCAGCGCCTTCGATGGTCCAGTGGCCGGAGTTGTGGGCGCGCATCGCGAGCTCGTTGATGAACAGGCCCTTGGAGGTCTGGAAGAGCTCGACGGCGAGCATGCCGACCACGCCGAGCTCGCGGGCGACCGTCTCGCCGATCTCCTTCGCCTGCGCCGCGACGGCGGGGTCGAGGTGCGGCGCCGGGGCGATGACCTCGGTGCAGATGCCGCCGGTCTGGACGGTCTCGACGACGGGGTAGGCGGCGGTCTCGCCGCGCGGGGAGCGGGCGACCTGGATCGCGAGTTCGCGCTGGAGTGGCATGCGCTCCTCGGCGATGAGGCGGATGCCGGAGGCGAGGACGGCCTGCGCGTCGCCGGGCGCCTCGATCATCCACACGCCCTTGCCGTCGTAGCCCCCGGTCGCGGCCTTGAGGACGCAGGGGAGGCCGAAGGCCTCGACGTCGGAGATGGAGTCGACGGGGGCCCAGCGCGGCTGCGGGAGGCCGAGTTCGGCCATGCGGGTGCGCATGGCGTGCTTGTCCTGGGCGTAGAGGAGGGCCTCGGGGCGGGGCTGGACGTCGACGCCTTCGGCGGTCAGGGCGCGGAGGGCCTCCTGCGGAACGTGCTCGTGGTCGAAGGTGACCACGGTGCAGCCCTTGGCGAAGCCGCGGAGGTCCTCGACGTCGCGGTAGTCGCCGAGCACGGTCGCGGGCGAGACGACGGCGGCGCTCTCGGCCGGGTCGCCCGCGAGGACCTTGAGGGTCTGGCCGAGGGCGATGGCGGCCTGGTGGGTCATGCGCGCCAGCTGGCCGGCTCCGATCATGCCCACGGTCGGGAGTTGGGTCGCTGCATCCACGGCGAGAGCCTATCCCGACCCGAAATACGAGGAGTTCCGATCGATAACGGGCGTGACCTGCGCCCTTGGCGCAGCTTGCAAGCCATAAATTTGCATTGTCAGCCGGTCATGGGATGTTCTGCGACTTCGAGGAGTTGGTCCGGGGCTACGCCGAGCGCATCGCAGAGCGCCATGATGGTGAAGAACGCCGGTGTGGCGATGCGGCCGGTCTCGATCTTGCGCAGCGTCTCCGGGGAGATCCCGGCCTCGGCGGCGACGTCGGGGAGGCTGCGCGGGCCGCGGGCCGCGCGCAGCGCCCGGCCGAGGGCGCGGCCGCGGTCGTGCTCTTCGGGCCTCAGCGGCGGTCGGATCATACCGGTATTATAGTACCGGTATACAAATACCGGAACCCTATGGAAGGCCGACGATGATCGAGCTGTACTCCCCCGCCGAGATCGAAGCGATGCGCCCGGCGGGCCGCTTCGTGGCCGCCACGCTCTCGGAACTGGCGCGCACCGCCGAAGTCGGCATGAACCTCCTGGACCTCGACGACCTCGTGGCCCGCCGGATCAAGGAGGCCGGGGCGGTCTCCTGCTACGTGGACTACCACCCCTCGTTCGGCGGCAGCCCGTTCGGGAAGGTCCTGTGCACCTCCGTCAACGACGCGGTCCTGCACGGCCTCCCCCACGACTACAAGCTCAAGGACGGCGACCTGGTGAGCTTCGACTTCGCCGCGGAAGTCGAGGGCTGGGTGGCCGACTCGGCGCTGTCGGTCGTGGTCGGCAAGGCGAGGGACGAGGACCTGCGGCTCATCGACACCACCACCCGCGCACTCGAAGCGGGCATCGGCGCCGCGGTCGCCGGGAACAAGATCGGGGACATCGGCCACGCCATCGCCACCGTGGCGCGCGGCGACGGCCTCGGCGTGAACACCCAGTTCGGCGGGCACGGCGTGGGCCGGACCATGCACGGCGACCCGCACGTGCCCAACGACGGCCGCCCGGGCCGGGGCATGAAGCTGCGGCCGGGCCTGGTCATCGCGATCGAGCCGTGGTTCCTCCAGACCACCGACGAGATCGTCTACGACCCCGACGGGTGGACGCTGCGCAGCGCCGACGGCTCCCGCGGCGCGCACATGGAGCACACCGTGGCGATCACCGAGGACGGGCCGATCATTCTCACGGCCCGCGACTAGGACGGGATCAGGACGGGCGCTCGGCCTCGGCGCGCTTGAGGCGCTCCATGCGGTCGATCATGCGCTCCGAGACGACCTCCTCGGCGGTGACGGCGTACCCGTAGTGGTCGCGCCAGTCGCCGTCGATGTACAGGTACCGCTTGTGGAGGCCCTCGCGGCGCAGGCCGAGCTTCTCGGCGACGCGGTTCGACGGCCCGTTCTCGGGGCGGATGTTCACTTCGATGCGGTGCAGGCGGCCCACCGTGAGCGCGTGGTCGACGACGAGCGCGAGCGCGGTCGCGGTGATGTTGCGCCCGGCGTGGCCGCGGTCGATCCAGTAGCCCGCGTAGGCGGAGCCGAAGGCGCGGCGCACGATGTTGCCGACGGTGAGGCCGCCGACGAGCTTGCCGTCCCAGCAGACCGCGAGGGGCCAGCTGGTGCCGTCCTTGATCGAGCGTTTCAGGCCGCGGAGCATCGCGCGGAACGCGGCGGGCGAGTGGGCTTCGTGCCAGGTGGTGCCGGTGCCGGGCTCCCAGGGGGCGAGCCAGGCCTCGTTGGCGCGGCGCAGTTCGGACCAGCGGTTCGCGTCGGAGCGGCGGAAGGGCCTGACGCTCACCTGCTCGTGTTCGAGGTGCACCGGCCATCCGGGGTTGGAAAGGGTCATCGGTCTGGGTCCAACTGCGTTCGTGGGACGGTCATCGGGGGCCGTCCGGCTGGATGTCGGTGTGGGTCATCGGTTCCTGTCGAGCAGGAGCACGTCCACCGTGGACCCGGCGGGCACCCGGGTCGCGTTCTCGCCGATCGTCATCAGGCCGGTGGCCTCGGCGAGACCGGAGAGCGTGTATGAAGCGGCACCGAGCGGTGCGACGGTGTAGCCGCCGCCGCGGCGCTCGGCGACGCGGACGGGGCGGAATTCCCTGAGTCCGCTCGGTGAGGATACGGGCTCGGTCAGGTTGGCGCGCACGCTGGGCCGGAAAACCGGCTCCGCGCCCGCGAGCCGCTGGATGAGCGGGCGGGCGACGACCTCGAACGCGATGGTCGCGGCGACCGGGTCGCCGGGGAGGCACACGA
The DNA here is from genome assembly GCF_037034145.1 of Glycomyces sp. MUSA5-2. Classification (NCBI taxonomy): domain Bacteria; kingdom Bacillati; phylum Actinomycetota; class Actinomycetes; order Glycomycetales; family Glycomycetaceae; genus Glycomyces; species Glycomyces sp. MUSA5-2. The sequence goes on along the minus strand of NZ_JBAGKG010000006.1, from coordinate 82,820 downwards.
CGGGGACCTCCTCGGGGCCGATCGTGCCGAACCCCATGGTCTCGCAGAGGTACACGGCGATCGGCGTGAAGTCGACGGCGCCGTCGCGCGAGAACGTGCGGCGGACCATGTCGCCGGGGCCGGTGCCGGTGCCGCCGGTGGTGATGACGAGGTCGGCGCGCAGGATCTGGTCGTCGAGGACCGAGCGGAGCGCGTCGGGCTCGTCGTCGCAGATGCCGACGCGGTAGGCGTGGGCGCCCGCTTCGGAGGCGGCGGCGGTGACGAGGTGGGAGTTGACGTCGATGAGCTGGCCGGGCTGGGAGGGGCGGCCGGTGTCGACGAGTTCGTCGCCGGTGGCGATGACGACGACGCGCGGCGTGGGCCGCACGACGACGTCGGCGATCCCGGCGGCGGCGAGGAGGCCCACGAGCTGCGGGGTGACGCGGCGGCCCTCGTGGGCGAGGATCTCGCCCGAGGAGCGCTCGGATCCCATGCGGCGCACGCCGTGCCCGCGCCGGGGCGCCTGGCGGACGTCGACGGTGGCCATGCCCTCGTCGGTCCACGCGAGCGGGACCACTATGTCGGCGCCCACCGGGAGCGCCGCGCCCGCGGCGACCGAGAAGCACGTGCCCGCGACCAGGCGCACCGGGCGCCACGAGGACGCGGCGAGGTCGCCGAGGACCTTCAGGCCGACCCCGCGCTCGGGGCTGGCTCCGGCGATGTCGTCGGCCGCGCAGGCGTAGCCGTCGATCGCGGCGTAGTCGAAGGCGGGGAGCGGCCCGGGGTTGACCGCGTTCTCGGCGAGGACCGACCCGGTCGACTGGGTCATGTCGATGTCGACCGGGGGCAGGGGTCGGACGAGCGCCAGCGCCTTCGACAGGAAGTCGGCCAATGGCGTCGCGTCGCCGGTCCCCATCTCTCCTCATCCCCCCGTCGGTCAGAAACTCGAAATGCGCCGCCTGGCGGCGGTGCGGTCAGTCCAGTGTCGCACTGAATTCGCGCAGCCAGGCGTTGAAGCCGGGCAAGTCGTCCCGTCGGCTGGCGAGCTCGACGAGGGTCTGGAGGTACTCGACGGGCTGGCCGGTGTCGTAGCGGCGGCCGCGGAGGATGACGGCGTGGACGGGGGTTCCGTTGGCGCGCATGGCGTCCATGGCGTCGGTGAGTTGGATTTCGCCGCCGCTGCCGGGCTCGGTGCGGTCGAGTTCGGCGAAGATCGCGCCGGGCAGGACGTAGCGTCCGATGAGGATGAGATTCGACGGCGCGTCCTCGCGGGCGGGCTTCTCGACCATTCCGGTGACTTCGACGATGTCGGGCGTGTCGGTGGTGCGGACCGAGGCGACGCCGTACCGGGAGACCTCGGACTCGGGGACTTCGAGGAGCGCGAGGACGATGCCGCCGGTGTCGGACTGGAGGTCGATCATGCGCGGGAGGAGCTTGTCGTCGACGTCGTAGAACTCGTCGCCGAGGAGGACCGCGAACGGCTCGTCGCCGACGTGGGCGGCGGCGCGGCCGACGGCGTGGCCGAGGCCCTTGGCGCGGCCCTGGCGGATGGCGTGGACCTCGGCGATCCGCTCGGGGGCCTTGACGGCTTCGATGAGGTCGTGCTTTCCCTTGGCGGCGAGGGCCTCTTCGAGGTCGGGGCGCACGTCGAAGTAGTCGGTGATGGCGTCCTTGCCGCGGGCGGTGACCATGGCGATGTCGTCGAGGCCGGCGGCGGCGGCCTCCTCCACGATGTACTGGAGGACCGGCGTGTCGACGATGGGCAGCAGCTCCTTGGGGACCGCCTTCGTCACCGGCAGGAAGCGGGTGGCGTTGCCCGCCACGGGAATGACGGCTTTCGTGGCGCGGGGCGCAGATTCTGGCATATGGCGAGGGTATCGCGGGCACGCTCCGTCAGGTTCCGGCCACCCTGGAGAACAGCGGGTGAACGGTCCTCATACGGGCGCGACTCGCCACGTATCCCTTCCGGCGGCTTTCGCGGCGTAGAGGGCCTCGTCGGCTGCCGCGAGGACCTCGCCGGCGGTGTCGGCGTGCTCGCCGAGGACGGCGACGCCGATGGAGACGGTGACGCGCAGTTCGCGGCCGCCGGAGGCGTCGTTGACTTTGAAGGGGCGGGCGGCGACGGAGCGGCCGAGGCGCTCGGCGACCGCGGTAGCGCCCGCCGCGTCGGTCTCGGGGAGCAGGACCATGAACTCCTCGCCGCCGTGGCGGAACGCGAGGTCCACTTCGCGGATCTGGCCGGTGATGCGGCGCGCGAGCTCGGTGAGGACCTGGTCGCCGACGGGGTGCCCGTACGTGTCGTTGACGGTCTTGAAGCGGTCGAGGTCGATCGCCAGGAGCGCGGAGGGCCGGTGGTAGCGGCGCGAGCGCTCCGCTTCGCGGCGCAGCGAGGTCTGCATGAACCGGTAGTTCCACAGGCCCGTGAGCGGGTCGGTGAGGCTGAGGCGCTGGGCCTGGCGGTGCAGGAGCACGTTCTCGACGGCGACGGAGGCCTGCCCGGCGAAGGTGCGGAGCGTGTCGACGTCGCCGGGCTCGAAGTCGTCCCCCGCGATCCGGTTGTAGAGGACGAGGACGCCGAGGACCCCGGACTCGGTGCGCGGGGCGCCCGGGTCGTCGGACTCGGCGGGGGCGCGGCCCTCGAAGGGGACGGCGACGATCGAGCGGGCGTCGGGTTCGGTGTCGGCGCGGCGGCGGCCCTCGAAGCGGCCGTCGGTGATGCGCCCGTGCGCGGGCGCGCCGGAGGCGGCGATGGACCCGATGATGCCTTCGCCGAGGCGGATCGTCGCGGGCTGGTCGATGCCGAGGTCCCCTTCGCCCGCGCGCTGGCGCAGCTGGTCGGCGTCGTCGACGTCCACGAGCATGACGACCCCGGCCTCGGCGCCCGCGGTGACCATCGCGGTGTCGAGGATGACCTCCAGGATGCGGTCGAGGTCGAGGGTCGCGGTGAGGGTCTGGCCGAGGCGGCCGAGCTGGCCGCGCATCTGGTCGCGGGAGGCGGTCAGGGCGTTCACGTACGCCTGGGTCTGCGCGGTCATGCGGTTGAACGCGAGCGCGAGGTGGGCGACCTCGTCGCGGCCGTGGACGGGCACGCGCACGTCGAGGTCGCCTTCGGAGACGCGCTCGGCGGCGTCGGCGAGCTCGTGGAGGGGCCGGGTCGTGGAGCGGGCGAGCCACGCGGCCAGGCCCACGGCGCACAGGCCGGAAGCGGCGACCATCGCGGCGAGGGTCCAGTACATGGGGGTGACGCTCGTGGCGACCGTGCCGATGCTGAGCGGCAGGAACAGGTCGGTGTCGTCCCAGCGGCCCGCGTCGACGCCGCCGACGCGCATGGGGTCGGCGCGGCCGTCGAGGAGGACCAGCTCGGCGTCGGCGACGCGCGCGATGCGGGAGAGGAACTCCTGGTCGACGATGCGGAAGGCGCTGAAGACCGCGGTGGTGCCGTCGGCGTTCTGGACTTCGGCCTGGGCGCCGAGGGCCACGATCGGGCCGGTCCCGGCGTAGGCGGCGGCCTCGCCGCAGTCGACCCAGGCGCCGTCGGGGGCGGGCGCGCCGATGTCGGGGCCCGCGGTGGAGCCGGCGTCCTGGAGGCCGGTGAAGACGACGCCGTCGACCACTTTGCGGTCGACCACGAGCTGGGCCATTTCCAGCGCGTCGTCGTTGCCGCCGCTACTGTGGCTGAGGGCCACGACCGCGGCCGAGGCCTGGATGCGCTCGCAGATCGTGCCGAGGGTGGAGTCGACCGACGTCACCGCCGAGGAGGCCAGGGCCTCGCCGCGGGAGTCCGCCAGGTGGGACATGACGGCAGCGACGAAGACGGCCCCCACCAGGACCGGCCCGAGCACGACGACGAGGAACGCCGTGGTGAGCCGTGAGCGCAGCGACACCGAAGCCCCCTCAAGTTCACTCCCTTAGAAGACTACCTAGAGCTACCGACCGGACACGACAAGGCATCCGGTTTATCGTCACTCTGGCTGAATGGACGAGTGTGATCGCCTGTTCGGGGGAATCCTTCCAGGTGACATATGACGACGGAGGGAAATCGCATGCAAGAGAGCAAGCAGAACGCGCGCCGCGCGCTCCTGGCCGCGCGCACGGCGATGCCGGGCGCGGCCCGCGCCGCCGCCGATGTCGCGACGTGGAAGGCGTTGCGGGACTTCCTCATCGAGGCGGTCGACGAGGGCGCGACGGTCGCCGCGTACCGGCCGTTCGGCGCCGAGCCGGGCTGCACGCTCGAACCCGAACTGCCCGAACGGCTCGCGGTGGTCTACCGCGTGATGCTGCCGGTGCTGCTGCCGGACAAGGACCTCGACTGGGCCGTGGTCGGCGGCGAGGGGACGCCGCAGGAGCCCGGGCGCATCGAGGACGCCGCGGCCGTCATCGTCCCCGGCGTCGCCGTCTCACTGGACGGGACGAGGCTGGGCCGCGGCGGCGGCTCGTACGACCGGGCCCTGGCGAAGGTCGGCCCCGACGTGCCGGTGGTGGCGCTGCTGCGCGACGGCGAGTTCGGGCCGCAGGTCCCCGCCGAGCCGCACGACCGGCCCGTCACGGGCGTGGTGACGCCCGCGAGGGGATTCGTGTCACTGCGGTAGTGGCCGCCGCCTCACGGGCGAGAGGGATGGAATTAGCAGTCTCCTGCGTTGACTGCTAATGTCGATCGGGTCCCGTGTGAAGTCCCTGGAGGTTGGACGTGCCTGTCTACGAATACCGCTGCAAGGAGTGCGGTTACGAGTTCGACAAACACCAGTCGTTCTCCGAAGCGCGGCTGACGGACTGCCCGAGCTGCGAGGCCAAGGGCGCGCTGCGCAAGGTCTTCGGGAACGTCGGCGTCACCTTCAAGGGCAGCGGTTTCTACCGGACCGACTCGCGGTCCACGGACTCCTCGTCGCTCGGCTCGAACGGGTCGAAGAACGGCGCGAAGAAGAGCGAGTCGAAGTCCGAGGGGACGGCCAAGAAGGCCGAGTCGAAGCCCGCGAAGAAGTCGGACTCCGCGAAGGCAGCCTAGAACAGAGTTTTCATCCGGTGCCCGGTCGCTTTATGCGGCCGGGCACCGGTGCGTTCAGAGCGCGAGCGCCACGGCGGTCGTGAGGACCAGCTGCGCCAGCGCGACCGGCACGAGGCCCTTCCAGCAGAGGGCCTGGATCTGGTCGACGCGCAGGCGGGGCCAGGCGACGCGGAGCCAGATGACGACGGCGGCGAGCGCGCCGGTCTTCAGGAGCGTCCAGAGCCAGCCGAGGGAGTCGGGGCCGGGGCCCTTCCAGCCGCCGAGGAACAGCACCGCGGTGAGCGCGGAGATGACGACGATGCCGACGTACTCGGCGAGGAGCAGCAGCGCGAAGCGGAGCCCGGCGTACTCGGTGAGGTAGCCGAAGACGAGCTCGGAGTCGGCGACGGGCGCGTCGAACGGGGGGCGGCGGATCTCGGCGAGACCGGCAGTGAAGAACACGAGCGCCGCGGGGGCCTGCCACAGGAGCCACCAGGGGTTCCAGGCGTCGACGATCGCGGGCAGGCTGAGGGTCCCGGCGGCGACGGCGACCGAGGCGGCGGCGAGGACCAGCGGGAGCTCGTAGGCCATGAGCTGCGCGGCGCCGCGAAGCGCGCCCACGAGCGTGTACTTGTTCGCGGAGGACCACCCCGCCATGAGGACCGCGAGGACGCCGACGCCGACGAGCGCCACGACCACGAAGAGCCCCATGTCGAGCGAGGAGCCGACGAGGTCGCCGGGGCCGAGCGGGATGAACAGGATGACCAGGAGGTAGGGCAGGAGGGCGACTGCGGGCGCGAGCTTGAAGACGGGCTTGTCGGCGGCGTCGGGGACGAGGTCCTCCTTCTGCGCGAACTTGACGCCGTCGGCGATGAGCTGGGCCCAGCCGTGGAAGCGCCCGGCGTGCATGGGGCCGAGGCGGCCCTGCATGTGCGCCATGAGCTTGTGCTCGGTCTGGCCGACCACGAGGGGCAGGACGAGGAACGCGGCGAGGACCGCGACGACTTTCACCGCGATCTCAAGCGCCATCTCGGATCCAGTCGTCGGGGACGCCGGGGGGCTTCTTCGGGGCGCGTTTGCGGGCGGCGCCGTGGCCTTCGCCGGGCTCCTTCGCGCCGGGCCAGGGCTTGACGACGCGGGCGGCGAGCACGAAGTCCTTGCGGAGCGGGTGGCCCTCGAACTCGGGGGCGAGGAGCAGCGGAGCGGGGTTGGGGTGGCCGGGGAAGTCGAGGCCGAACATCTCGCGGGTCTCGCGCTCGTGCCAGTCCGCGCCGGGGTAGAGGTCGGTGACCGTGGGCGCGGACGGTTCGGTGAGGAGCGCGCGGAGGAGGACGCCGCGCTTCTCGGCGATGGACCAGAGGTGGGCCACGAGCCGGAAGCCTTCGGGGCCTTCATCGACGGCCGAGAGCCAGTCGAAGAAGTCGCAGCCGAGGACGTCGCGGCAGATGCGGACCGACTCGTGCCAGTCGCCGGGGGCGACGTCGGCGACGGCGCGGGCCCCGTCAGCGGTGGTCTCGGCGACGCCGAGGGCCTCGCGCGCGCGGTCGTCCCAGGTCATTCGGGCCTCCGCAGCAGCGGGCGGAGGCTGGGCTTGCGGAGGGGTGCGGCGCCGATCTGCTTCTGGAGCTCGCCGATGCCGTGCAGGAGCGCTTCGGGGCGGGGTGGGCAGCCGGGGATGTAGACGTCGACCGGGATGATCTGGTCGACCCCTTTGGTGACGCAGTAGGAGTCCCAGTAGGGGCCGCCGGAGTTCGAGCACGCGCCGAAGGAGATGACGTACTTCGGCTCGGGCATCTGGTCGTAGAGGCGCTTGATCGCCGGGGCCATCTTGTCGGTGACCGTGCCGGACACGACCATGAGGTCCGCTTGGCGCGGCGAGTGCGCGAAGGGGATCACGCCCAGGCGCATGAAGTCGTGGCGGCTCATCGAAGCGGCGATGAACTCGATCGCGCAGCACGCGAGGCCGAAGTTGAAGACCCACAGGGAATAGCGGCGGCCCCAGTTGAGGACGAACCTAATCGGCTCGCCGACGATCCCGGCGCCTTCACCGGGCCGGGCGGGGAACGGGAGTTTCACCGCCACCGCAGGACCCCCTTGCGCCAGGCGTAGGCGAGGCCGAGGGCGAGGACGCCGACGAACACGCCCATCTCGACGGCCGCCGCGGCCCCGAAGGCGCGGAAGACCGCGGCCCACGGGAACAGGAACACGGCCTCGACCGCGAAGAGCACGAACAGGAACGCGTACACGTAGTACCGGATCTGGACCTGCGCCCAGTCCTTCCCGACCGGGTCCACGCCGCACTCGTACGTGGAGCCCTTGGCCTTGGACGGGGCGCTCGGGCGCAGGACCGCGTTCGCCGCCATCGCCGCGGCCACGAACGCGAAGCCGGCCAGCAGCAGGACGCCGAAGACGGCGTAGTCGCCCAGGCGCGAGGTGTCCATAGCCACACCCTAATGCCGTGAAGGGGTCCGGCGATACCCATGCGGGGCGGGTTTGGAGGAGGAACGGCGCTGGGCGATGGCGCGGACGGAGCGCGGCCTCCGCGGATATCCGATGTGCACGCCGCAACCGAGCGGCACTCACACACGTGTTGAAGCTGTACACCCGCGAAAGCAAGAAGAAGCTGACACTTCGGAAGGGGGTCACGGCCCGTGACCGCTGCCGGCGCACCGACGATCCGCCCCGCGCTCGACGTCGGCACCCTCGACGCCGAGTTCGCAGAGGTCGTCGGCGGACTCGCGCACAGCGTCCGCCGGGGACCCCGCGGAACCGCCGCCGACAGTATTGTCGACATGGCGACCCCCCCTCGTGTCTCCGAGCGCGCCAAAGCGACAATGGTTGCCGCCGGGCACGAGCATCAGGGCCCGTTGAATGCCCTAGTTTCCCCTACCTGCGCAGGAGCGGATGTGCGAACGGAGGCGGAGTTCACCGACCTCTACGAGAGCCACTTCTCGGAGCTCGCCGCACAGGTGTGCGCTTATCTCGGGGACGCCACCGAGGCGCAGGACCTCGTCCAGGAGGCATTCCTGCGGGCGTGGCAGCGCTGGGACAAGGTCGGCGGGTACGAGGAGCCGGTCGCGTGGGTGCGCCGCGTCGCGTGGAACCTCGCCACCAGCCGCCACCGCCGCAACCAGGTGGCGCGCAAGTTCCTCCAGAAGTCGCAGGCCCCCGAGCCCGCGCCCGCCGCGAGCCCCGACCACGTCGCGCTCGTCGCCGCGCTCAAGCAGGTCCCGGCCAAGCGCCGCCAGGCCCTCGTCATGCACTACATGGCGGACATGACGATCAGCGCGATCGCCGCGGAGACCGGCGCCCGCGAGGGCACCGTCAAGTCCTGGCTCCACCGCGGCCGCAAGGAGCTCGCCGCGCTCCTCGCCGACCGGAACGACGACACCGCCGCCATCCGGACCACCGCCCTCAAGGCCGGGTCCGACAACGGGACCGACCCCGACACCATGCCGATCCGCATCCGCCGCGGCGCCCGGGTGCCCCGCCCCGCCGCCCGCCGATCTTCCGTGAAGGAGGACCGCTCATGAGTTCCGATTTCGATCGCGACCACGAGACGGTCGCGGCGGCGTTCCGGAGCCTCAAGGCGGAGTCCGCCGCGCAGTTCCCGCCCCCGCCGGTCGACGAGCTCATCATGCGCGGCCCGGCCGCCCTGCGGCGCAGGCGCCTCGTGTCGCTCGCCGCGGTCGTCGGCGCGTGCACCGCGGTCACCGCGGGCGGCTTCGCCGTCGCGCAGACCCTCGGGCCGCTCAAGGACGAACCGGACACCACCGGGTCCGCGAACGGGCCCGTCTCGAACACCGAGTCCGACGAGGACCCCTCGGCGTCGCCGGGCGGGCCCGCCAGCGGCGGCGTCGACGACGGCGAGGCGACCACGTTCGCGCCGTCCCCGCCCGCCGACGACATCGAGGCGCTCCTGATCCAGGGGCCCTTCACGGGCGACTGGGCCGAGGAGTGCGGGCCGGGCCTCCAGGACGCGGACTTCGAATCCTGGGAGATCACCGGGGACGCCGGCTGGAGCATCGCGTTCGCCGCCGAAGGGGACGTGGACCTCGACGGCGAGAAGGACACGCTCCTCGCGCTCACGTGCGGCGAGCAGACCGGCGTCGCCGCGTTCGCCGCCGCCGAGGACGAGGAGGGCGCTCCGGTGCTCGCGTCCTTCGGATGGGTCTGGCAGCCCGACGGCGAGCACGAGCCGGAGTCGGTCGCCGTCGCCGAGAACGGCGTCGTGACGGTCACGGGAGTGGACGCCGAGGACGCTCCGCTGACCGTGTCGTTCGCGTGGGACCCCGAGGAGCTGGTGTTCGCGCCCGTCGACGACGGCGACAGCGCCGAGCCGACCGAGGACGCCGGATCGACCTCCTCGACCCCGACCGAGACGCCCACGAGCGACGCCGCGACGTCCGGGACGACGGGCGCGAGCGGGTCCTGAAAGGCCCTCCTGCGAGGCCCCCTCGCGACTCCCGGCGTGTCGCCCGCGTCCAGCATCCGGGACGGCGTCCGTCGATGGGATCACCGCCGCGGACAGCCGAAACGAGAGGTCCAGGTCACTGAAACGGGCCGCGGTTCCCATACAGTGAGAGGTATCGCACCGAGTGGTGTCGCCTACATCGCGCCCGCCGCGCTGGGTTGGCACCGCCGCCGCGCGCCCGCGTAGCATCGCAAGTAAGACATGGCGGGGAACCGCCGTTGCAGCGGCGGAGCCCGTCTCCGCCGGGACCGAAGCCGCAGCCCCTGCGCGCCCCAGCAAGAGGAGAACTAGGTGAACACCGTCCGGCAGCTCGACCGGGTCGTCATCCGCTTCGCTGGGGACTCCGGCGACGGCATGCAGCTCACCGGCGACCGCTTCACCGCGGAGACCGCCAAGCTCGGCAACGACCTGTCGACCCTCCCGAACTACCCCGCCGAGATCCGGGCGCCCGCCGGGACCCTCCCGGGCGTGTCGAGCTTCCAGATCCACTTCGCGGACACCGACATCCTCACCCCGGGCGACCAGCCCGAGGTGCTCATCGCGATGAACCCGGCCGCGCTCAAGGCGAACCTGCGGGACCTCAAGCCCGGCGGCACCATCGTCGTGAACACCGACGAGTTCACCAAGCGGAACCTCACCAAGGTCGGCTACGACGAGAACCCGCTCGAAGACGGGTCCCTCGACGACTACCAGGTGTACCCGGTGGCCCTCGCGACCCTCACGATCGGCGCGCTCGCCGAGCACGAGGTGTCGAAGAAGGACGCCGAGCGGTCCAAGAACATGTTCGCGCTGGGCCTGGTGTCGTGGATGTACTCGCGGCCCACCGAGGCCACCGAGGAGTTCCTCCGCGGCAAGTTCAAGGCCAAGCCCGTGATCGCCGAGGCCAACATCGCGGCCCTCAAGGCCGGGTGGAACTACGGCGAGACCGCCGAGGCGTTCGCCGTCAGGTTCGAGATCCCGCCGGCGAAGCTCGCCGCCGGGACCTACCGGAACATCACCGGGAACACCGCGCTCGCGTGGGGCATCACCGCCTCCGGCGTCGCGTCGGGCCTGCCGGTGTTCCTCGGCGCGTACCCGATCACCCCGGCCAGCGACATCCTCCACGAGCTGTCGAAGCACAAGCGGTTCGGCGTCACGACCGTGCAGGCCGAGGACGAGATCGCCGCGGTCGGCGCGGCCCTGGGCGCGTCCTACGGCGGCGCGCTCGGCGTCACCACGTCCTCGGGCCCCGGCATCGCGCTCAAGTCCGAGACGATCTCGCTCGCGGTGTCCCTGGAGCTGCCGCTCGTCGTCGTCGACGTGCAGCGCGCCGGGCCCTCGACGGGCATGCCGACCAAGACCGAGCAGGCCGACCTCGTGATGGCCATGTTCGGCCGCCACGGCGAGGCCCCCATCGCGGTCCTCGCGCCGCAGTCCCCGTCGGACTGCTTCGACATCATGCTGGAGGCGGCGCGGATCGCGCTGACCTACCGGACGCCCGTCATGGTCCTCTCGGACGGGTACATCGCCAACGGCGCCGAGCCGTGGAAGCTGCCGGAGCTCGCGGACCTGCCCGACCTGTCGGTGGAGTTCGCGACCGAGCCGAACGCCGTGGACGCCAAGGGCGAGGAGATCTTCCTGCCGTTCCAGCGCGACCCCGAGACGCTCGCGCGGCCGTGGGCCGTGCCCGGCACGCCCGGCCTCCAGCACCGCATCGGCGGCATCGAGAAGGCCGACGGCACCGGCGACATCTCCTACGACCCGATCAACCACGACCACATGGTGCGCACCCGCGCCGCGAAGATCGCGGGCGTCGAGGTCCCGGACCTGGAAGTGGACGACCCGACGGGCGACGCGAACGTGCTCGTCCTCGGATGGGGCTCCACGTGGGGCCCGATCGGGGCGGCCGTGCGGTCCCTGCGCGAGAAGGGCGTCTCCATCGCCCGCGCGCACCTGCGCTACCTGAACCCGATGCCGCGCAACACGGCCCGCGTGCTCGAACAGTACGACAAGGTCGTCGTCCCGGAGATGAACCTCGGGCAGCTCGCGCTGCTGCTGCGCGGCAACTTCCCCGGAACCGACGTGGTCGGCTACAACAAGGTGCGCGGCCTGCCGTTCACCTCCAACGAACTGACGGACGCCCTGGAGGAGGTCATCAAGAATGGCTGACGCGGTGAAGCTGGACGCCCCCAAGCTGAAGGCCAAGGACTTCAAGTCGAGCCAGGAGGTGCGCTGGTGCCCCGGGTGCGGCGACTACGCCATCCTGGCCGCGGTCCAGTCGTTCCTGCCCGAGCTGGGCCTGGAGCGCGAGAACATCGCGTTCGTGTCCGGCATCGGGTGCTCCTCGCGGTTCCCGTACTACCTGAACACGTACGGCGTCCACTCGATCCACGGCCGCGCCCCGGCCATCGCCACGGGCCTGGCGGTCTCCCGCCCGGACCTGTCGGTGTGGGTCGTCACCGGCGACGGCGACGCGCTGTCGATCGGCGGCAACCACCTCATCCACGCGCTGCGCCGCAACGTGAACCTGAAGATCCTGCTGTTCAACAACCGGATCTACGGGCTCACCAAGGGCCAGTACTCCCCCACGTCGGAGCCGGGCAAGCTCACGAAGTCGAGCCCGATGGGCTCGGTCGACGCGCCGTTCAACCCGCTGTCGCTGGCGCTGGGCTCGGAGGCCACGTTCGTGGCCCGGACCCTGGACTCGGACCGGGCGCACCTGCACGAGGTGCTGCGCGCCGCCGCCGAGCACGAGGGGTCGGCGTTCGTGGAGATCTACCAGAACTGCCCGATCTTCAACGACAACGCGTTCGAGATCCTGAAGAACCCGGAGACCCGCGACGAGGCGATCATCCGCCTCAAGGACGGCGAGCCGATCCGCTTCGGCGACAAGGTCGTCGTGCAGTCCGGGTACGGGCTCCAGGTGAAGGACGCGGCCGAGGTCGACGAGTCCGAGGTCGTGGTGCACAAGGCCGATGTGGAGGACCCGGCGTACGCGTTCGCGCTGTCGCGCCTGTCCGGCATCGCGCTCGACCACACCCCGATCGGCGTGTTCCGCTCCGTCAAGCGGCCCACGTACGACAAGGGCGTGCGCACGCAGGTCGACGAGGCCGCGGCCGGAGTCGACCGCAAGGAGGCCCTGGACCGGCTGCTGCACGGCGGGGACACCTGGACCGTGCTGTAAGGCGTGCATGGGAACGGCCGGGCCCGCGGGCCCGGCCGTTTCGCGTTCCCAAGCGTCGCTAGACGAGGGGCTGGAGTTCGGCGGCGGCTTCGCGCAGGCGCGCGGACATGGGCGTCCAGGACTCGCTGATGTCGCTGAGCGGCATGGCGACCGCGAAGACCACGCGCTCGGAGGGGCTGCCGTCGCGGCGGACCACGACCCCGGCGCACGCGACGTCGGCCTTGAACTGGCCGAGCTCGGCATAGACGCCGGACTCGTCGCCGACGGCGAGGTCGTGCTCGAACGCGTCGGGCTCGACGAGCGTGCGGCCGGTGAAGCGGCGCATGCCCGCGGCGCGCAGGAAGCGGGCGCGGTCGTCGGGGCGCAGGGTCGCGAGGAGGGCCTTGCCGAGGGCGGTGGCGTGGGCGCCGTCGTCGAAGCCGACGATGAGGTCCTCCACGTGCGGGCTGCGGTTGCCCTCGATGACCTCGGTGACCGCCGGGCGGTCCTCCACGAAGCGGGCCACGAACGTCGAGTAGCCGGTCTCCGCGGAGACCTTCCGCATGTAGTCGCCGCAGGTCTTCGGGCCCGCGATGGCGCGCGTCAGCTCGGAGTAGCGGTCGGAGACCTCCAGGCCGAGCGAGTAGCGGCCCTCGCCGTCGCGGCGCAGGTAGCCCTCGTAGACGAGGGTCCGCAGGAGGTTGTAGGCGGTGGCGCGGTTGAGGCCGCACTCGAAGGCGATGCGCGGGGCCGAGACGCCGTCGGCGTGGCGGCCCACCAGCTCCATGATGCGCAGTGCGCGCTGGACGCTCTGGATCAATTTGGTCGGTTCCTGGCGCGCGGCCAGGCCGGGGTCGGTCCCTCGCGCTTCCTGCGAAGAAATCCCTGGTCGCTGCCGGTCCACCATACCGTCGCTCCAATTGCACACCGTGATCCGGAGGCCGTGGCGCCGCGGGGCGCCCACCGGATCGGCCGTGATCTAACTATATAAACAACAGCCGGTTGCGTCTCCGTCGCATACAGGGCAGTATCGATGTGTCAGCACCGTTCGCGAATCGGCTCCGGCCGACCGCGGACAAACCGCGGCGCCGACGTCGAGTCCCCACCAAACTTCCTCGTCGGAGCCGCGGACATACGAATAACCGAAACGCGGCGGCTCCCTCCCACCAGGGCCGCCGCGTTTCGTATGCCCTTGCGGGGCAGGGCGATCCGCTTGAAGTCCCGGCCGGCGCCAACCCGTGACACCGGGTTCAACCGTCGCACACGCTCAGTGTGCGAGTCAAGACAAGTCACCCGAATCCGTGAACGCACACCGCGTTTCCCTCGATGTGAGCACATTCTGGGCACGCCTTTCACGTTGGAGTACGGTTGCCGGCGTGCCCCCAGCCGTCCTGACGCCCTCCAGACCCAAGACCTCCGTGACGATCACCGCCGCCATGAGCGTGCAGGTCGCGGCCGTGCTGCCGCTGTTCCTGTTCGGCGGGCTCGCGGTCCAGATCGCCGACGAGCTCGGCATGGGCGTCAGCGCGATCGGCCTCATCTCCGGCCTGTACTTCGCGGTCTCCGCGGTCACCACCGTCCCCTCCGGACGGCTCGTCGACCGCTTCGGGGCGCTCGTGACCGCCCGTGTGGCCGTGGGGCTCTCGGCGACGGCGCTGCTGGGGATCGCGGGCTTCGCGCACCACCCGGCGGTGCTGACGGCGTTCCTGGTGCTGTGCGCGCCCGCGAACGGGCTCGGGCAGCTCGCGTCGAACACGGTCCTCACCGAATGGGCCCCGGAGGGCCGCAAGGGGCTCCTGTTCGGCGCCAAGCAAGCGTCGGTGCCGCTGTGCATCATGCTCGGCGGGCTCAGCGTCCCCGTCGTGGCGCTGACGCTCGGATGGCGGTGGGCGTTCGTGTTCGGGGCGCTCCTGGTGCTCGCGGCGCTGATCCCGCTCGCGGGGCTCGGGCGGCCCGCGACGCGGCCGAAGGTGCCCGGCGCGAAGGCGTTCGACTCGCAGCTGCTCGTGTTCGCGGTGGCGACGTTCCTCGGCGCGACCGCGGCCACGCCGATCGGCTCGTTCCTCACGACGTACACCGTGGACATCGGCGGGTCCGAGAGCTACGCGGGCCTGGTCCTGATGATCGGCGGCATCGCCGGGGTCGTGGGGCGCACCGCGTTCGGCGCGGTCGGCGACCGCGGGACCGGCCGCGAGTTCCTCGTCATCACCGTCATGCTGCTCACCGGGGCCGCGGGGGTGGCGACGTTCCTGTTCGAGCTGCCGTGGCTGCTGCCGCTCGGGACGGTGGCGGCGTACGCGTTCGGGTGGGCGTGGCCGGGACTCATGAACCACGCGGTGACCAGCCGGTACCCGGACGCACCCGCGGTGGCGACGTCGGTGACGCAGACCGGGATCTTCCTCGGCGGCGCCGTCGGGCCCATCAGCTTCGGGCTCGTGGCGGACCACTTCGGCTGGGGCGCCGGGTGGATCGCCGTCGCCGCGTCGATGGCGCTGTCGGCCCTGTTCATCGTCGCGGGCAGCACGCTCTTCGCGCGGCCCCGGCATTGACGTTCCTCATTGCGGTGCGGGCGACTCCCGTTCCCGCCCCGTCCCGCTTCGGACCGCCACACGATAAGGTGAGGCTGTGGTGACCACCCGACGTGCGCAGACCGCGCTGACCTTTACCGACGACGCGTTCGCCGAGGCGATGCAGGCTTCGCTCGACCTCGTCGAGGAGCGACTGCTCAAAGCCGTCGACACCGAGCAGCCGCTGCTGCGCCAGTCCGGGTCGCACCTCATCCGCGCCGGCGGGAAGCGCTTCCGCCCCATGCTCACCCTCACGTGCGCGCACCTGGGCGACCCCGACCGCCCGAACATCCTGGAGGCGGCCGTCGCCCTGGAGCTGACCCACCTGGCGACGCTCTACCACGACGACGTCATGGACGAGGCCCCCGTGCGCCGCGGTGCCCCCAGCGCCAACGCCCGCTGGGACAACTCCGTCGCGATCCTCACCGGCGACTGGGTGTTCAGCCAGGCCGCCCAGATCATGGCCGACCTCGGCACCGAGGCCGTGCGCCTCCAGGCCGCCACGTTCGCGCGCCTCGTGCGCGGCCAGATCAACGAGACCATGCCGCGGCCCGAGGGCATCGACGCCGTCGAATGGCACCTCGGCATCCTCTCCGAGAAGACCGGGTCCCTGATCGCCACGTGCGCGAAGTTCGGCGCCTGGTTCAGCGGCGCCGACGAGTCCGTGACCGCCATCGCGGAGGAGTACGGCGAGGTCATCGGCGTCGCGTTCCAGATCGCCGACGACATCATCGACATCACCTCCGACGCCTCCGGCAAGACCCCCGGCACCGACCTCCTCGAAGGCGTCCCGACCCTCCCGGTCCTCTACGCCCTCGCCGACGACGACCCCGCCGGCGCCCGCCTCCGCGCCCTCGTCTCCGGCCCCGTCGCCGAAGAGGACCTGGAGGAGACCCTCACCCTCCTCCGCGCCTCCAAGGCCCTTGAGCAGGCAAAAGACACCCTCCACCAGTACCAGGCCCGCGCCCGCGCCCTCGCCGGGGCCCTCCCCGAGGGCCCCGCCCGCGACGCCCTCGTCGACATCTGCGACTACATGATCGAACGCGACGCCTAGTAGTCCTCGCGAAACCGGGTGTGTTCTGCCGCGCACCCGTTGCCTGGTCGTTGCCCCGGTTCGCTATGGTTCAAGGCGCCGCCCTCGTGAGGGCGTCCTCCCAGGTTCCGACACCTCCGGCGTGCACTGTTCCCGCCGAGAAGGGGGCGCTGTGCGACCCTCAGCCAGGCCGAAGGCCGTGCTCGCCGCCCAGGGCGTGCTCTGGCTCCAGTTCCTCGCGATCATGCTGCTGTACGCGACGGGGCTGCGGTTCCTGTTCGACGCGACCAGGTCGTCGTCGAGCCACGACTCGATGCTCGACGTCATCGGGTCGATCAGCGCCGAGAACCTCGTGACGATCACCCTCAGCGTCGCGATCACGGTCTCGATGCCGTTCATCGCCGCCGGAATCGGCCGCCGCCGCGCGAAGGTCGTCACGATCGCCTGGTGGTCCCTAGTGATCGTCCCCGCCGCGATGTACCTCTGGATCCTCGGCCGCGCCTACTTCGCGACCTTCCCCGACTCGGCCCCGTTCTTCATGAGCGCCGCCGCCATGCTCGTCGTCTGCGGATCGTTCCCCGCCGTCGTCGTATCTCTGCTCCACACCCGCGCCGCCAAAGCCTGGTTCGCCGCGGGCGAACTCTTCGACGACCTCGACCGCGAACTCTCCGACACCTCGGAATTCGAGGCCGCGAGGTAAGCCGACGAGACGTGAGAGGGGCCGCGGGGATACCTCCCCGCGGCCCCTGTTTCTTCGCTGGTTACGTGTTCAGGAAGGTGCTCGCCTGGTCGACGATGTCGAGCAGGAAGCCCGGGGCGATGCCGAGGATGAGCGTGGCGGCGACGCCTGCGGCGACGACGGTGCCGGCCATCGGGCTGGGGAGGTTGACCGTGGGGGCGTCCGGGGCGGGCTCGTTGAGCCACAGGAGGACGACCACGCGGAGGTACGGGAAGGCGAGGATCGCGGAGGAGACGACGCCGACGATCACCAGGCCCAGTTCGTCCGCTTGCAGCGCCGCGGAGAAGAGCGAGAACTTCGCCGTGAAGCCCGAGGTGAACGGGAGCCCGGCGAGGGCGAGCATGAGGATCGTGAAGACCACGGCGGTGCCCGGGGAGTTCTTGCCCAGGCCCGCCCAGCGGGCGAGGTGGGTCGCCTCCTCGTCGCCGTCGCGCACGAGCGAGACGACCGCGAAGGCCGCGATCACCGTGAAGCCGTAGGCCGCGAGGTAGAACATCGTCTGACCGACGGCCTCGCCGAGGGCGATCACGCCGATGAGCAGGTACCCGGCGTTCGCGATGGAGCTGTAGGCCAGGAGCCGCTTGATGTTCCGCTGCGTGACCGCGAAGATCGCGCCGCCGATCATCGTCGCCACGGCGATCACCGTGAGGATCAGGTGCCAGTCCCAGGCGGACGAGGACAGGCCCACGTTGAACACGCGCAGCAGGCCGCCGAAGGCGGCGACCTTCACACACGCGGCCATCAGGGCGGTCACCGGCGTCGGGGCGCCCGTGTAGACGTCGGGGGTCCACATGTGGAACGGGACGGCCGCGGCCTTGAAGAGCAGGGCCACGGCGATCATCGCGACGCCGATGTACAGGAGCATGCGCGGCTGCCCGGAGGAGACGCCCGCCTGGTTGATCCCGGCGAGGTCCACGGTCCCGGCGAAGCCGTAGAGCATCGCCATGCCGTACACGTAGAACGCGGAGGCGAAGGCGCCCAGCAGGAAGTACTTGAGCGCGGCCTCCTGGCTGATAAGGCGGCGGCGCTTCGCGAGGCCGCACAGCAGGTACAGCGGGAGCGAGAGCATCTCCAGGGCGACGAACATGGTGAGCAGGTCGCCCGCGGTCACGAACATCATCATGCCGGTGACGGCGAAGAGCGTGAGCGGGAAGATCTCCGTCGCGCCGTCCTCGCGGCGCTGCTCGACGTCGGCGGCGGAGTCGGCGACAACCGCGGCCTCGGCGACGAAGTCGCCGCCGCGGACGGTGCGGCGCTCGGCGAGGAGCAGGACCGCGATGATCGAGAGGATCGCGATGGTGCCCTGGAGGAACAGCCCGGGCCCGTCGACGATGACCGAGCCGAGGCCGGTGCCGCCGAGGTTGAAGACCGCGCCGCTCTTGTCGGCGTTGAGGACCACCGCGACGAACGCGCCCGCGAGCGCGGCCACCGCGAGGGCGACCTGGACGGGGAGGCGCCGGGCCTTGGGCACGGCGGCCTCGACCAGGAGCCCCGCGAAGGCCGCGACGAACACGATCACCATGGGGGCCAGGCCGGCCCAGTCGATCGTGAGCTCTGTGGACTCACTCATTACCGGCTCCTTCGGCAGCGGGGAGGTCGACGGGCTCGTCGGAGACGAACCCGAGCGTGTGGTCGACGGCCGGCTCGATCAAGTCGATGAGCGGCTGCGGGAAGAACCCGAACCCGAGGATCGCGACCACGAGCGGCGCCACGAGGGCCTTCTCGCGGAACGTGAGGTCGCGCTTCATCGCGGGCACCTCGTCGAGCTGCGGGTTCCGCTCGCCCTGCATGGTGCGCTGGTACATCCAGAGCACGTACGCGGCGGCGAGGATGATCCCGAGCGTCGCCAGGACCGCGACCGGCTCGTTGTGCGTGAACGCCCCGAACAGGACCAGGAACTCCGAGATGAACGGCGCGGTCCCCGGCAGCGAGAGCGACGCGAGGCCGGCGAACAGGAAGATCCCGGCGAGCAGCGGCAGGGTCTTGGCGGCCCCGCCGTAGTCCTTGATCTGGGCCGAGCCGCGGCGCAGCGTCAGGAAGCCCACGACGATGAACAGCAGGCCCGTCGCGAGGCCGTGGTTGAACATGTAGAGCACCGCGCCCGTGGCGGACTCGGACGTGAACGCGAAGATCCCCAGGCCGATGAAGCCGAAGTGCGCGATCGACGTGTAGGCGACGAGGCGCTTGAGGTCGGTCTGCCCGATCGCGACGAACGCCGCGTAGATGACGCCGATGACGCTCATGCCGATCACCCACGGCGCGAACGTCCGCGTCGCGTCGGGGAACAGCGGGATGCAGTAGCGCAGGATCGCGAACGTGCCGATCTTGTCCATGACGCCGACGAGGAGCGCCGCGACGGCCGCGGGCGCGGCGCCGCCCGCGTCCGGGAGCCAGGTGTGGAACGGGAAGAACGGGGCCTTGATCGCGAAGGCGACGAAGAACCCGAGGAACAGCCAGTTCTGGAGCGTCCCCGAGGCCAGCGGGTCGGACTCGACGAGCGTCTGCCAGTCGAAGACCCCGCCGTTGTTGACCCACAGGGCGATCACCGCGACGAGCATGAGGAGCCCGCCGAGGAGCGAGTACAGGAAGAACTTGACGGCCGCGTACTGCTTCTTCGGGCCGGTGCCGTAGGAGCCAATGAGGAAGTACATCGGGACGAGCATCGCTTCGAAGAAGAAGTAGAACAGCAGCACGTTCGAGGCGAGGAACGTCGCGAGCATCGCCGCTTCGAGCGCGAGCACCAGCGCGAAGAACGCCGGGACCGAGCGCGTCACCGCGTCGAGGTCGCGCCAGGCCGCGAGCATCGCGATCGGCGTGAGGCCCGCGGTCAGCGCGACGAGGAGGAGCGCGATCCCGTCGACGCCCCAGGACAGGTTGAGGTCCCACGCGGAGATCCACGTGTACGACTCCGTGAACTGGAGCCACGGCGCGCCCTCGGCGTAGTCGAAGCCGACCGCGACGAGCGCCGTGATGACGGCGACCGCGCCCGCGAAGCCGAGCGCGGTCCAGCGGGCCGCGTCGGCGTTCTCGCGCTTGATCGACGCGACCACGACCGCCCCGATCAAGGGGACGGCGACGAGCGCCGACAGCAACGGGAGTTCGTTCATTGGGTGACCACCACCATGAGCGCGGCCACCACGATGACCGCCCCGGACAGAATGGACAGGGCATAGGAGCGGACGAAGCCGGTCTGGAGCGTCAGCAGGCGCCGCGAGGAGCCGCCGATCGCCGCGGACAGGCCGTTGACGGCGCCGTCGACGACGCGGCCGTCCATGGCGACGGACGCGGAGGCCGCGAGGCGGCTGGGCCGCTCGAAGACGCCGCGGTTGACGGCCTCGCCGCCGAGGTCGGCGCGGGCGAACCGCACGGGCCAGGCGGCGGCGCGCGGCACTTCGTCGGTGCCGTTGCGGAACAGGACCCAGGCGAGGGCCGCGCCGAGGACGACGGCGACGGTGGTCGCGACCGTGACCTGGAGGTGGGTCAGGTGGCCGTGGGCCTCGTGGTGCTCGCCGAACACGGGCGTGAGCCACTCGGTCACGGGCGAGGCCATGAGGCCGCCCGCGGCGAGTGAGCCGATGCCGAGGAGCACGAGCGGGCCGGTCATGATCGCCGGGGACTCGTGCGGGTGGACGTCCTCGGTCCAGCGCTTGGGGCCGTGGAAGGTGAGGACGAACAGGCGGGTCATGTAGAACGCGGTGAGCGCGGCGCCCAGGAGCGCGGCGCCGCCGACGACCCAGCCCTGCCAGCCTTCTCGGGTGAACGCGGCGGCGATGATCGGGTCCTTGGTGAAGTAGCCCGAGAACGGGAACAGGCCGATGATGGCGAGCCATCCGGCGGCGAACGTCGCGTACGTGAGCGGCATCTTGCGCCACAGGCCGCCGAAGCGGCGGATGTCGGTCTGGTCGTTCATGGCGTGCATGACCGAGCCGGAGCCGAGGAACAGCCCGGCCTTGAAGAAGCCGTGGGCGAGCAGGTGGATGATGCCGAGCGCGAACGCGCCGCCGCCGAGGCCCACGGCCAGGAACATGTAGCCGATCTGGGAGACGGTGGACCAGGCGAGGACCCGCTTGATGTCGTCCTTCGCGCAGCCGACGATCGAGCCGAACAGGAGCGTCAGGGCGCCCACGACGACGACGGCGGTCTGCACGTCGGGGTTGAGGCTGAAGATGACGTTCGAGCGGGCGATGAGGTACACGCCCGCGGTGACCATGGTGGCGGCGTGGATGAGCGCCGACACGGGGGTCGGGCCTTCCATGGCGTCCGGGAGCCAGGTCTGGAACGGCCACTGGCCGGACTTGCCGCACGCGGCGGCGAGCAGCAGCAGGCCGAGCGCGAGGCTCGTGGTGGTCGAGAGTTCGGCGGCGCCGTTGAAGACTCCGGCGAAGTCGACGGTGCCGAGCGTGCCGAGCATGAGGAACATCGCGAGGAGGAACCCGACGTCGGCGACCCGGTTGGTGAGGAACGCCTTCTTGCCGGCGGTCGCGGCGGCGGGCTTGAGCTGCCAGAACGCGATGAGGAGGTAGGACGCGAGGCCCACGCCTTCCCAGCCGACGAAGGTCATGAAGTAGTTGCCGCCGAGCACCAGGATGAGCATCGCGGCGGCGAACAGGTTGAAGTACGCGAAGAACTTCCGGCGCCCGGGGTCGTGGGCCATGTAGCCGACGGCGTAGACGTGGATGAGGAAGCCGACGCCGGTGATGAGCAGGCAGAAGACCGCGCTGAGCGGGTCGAAGAGGAGGCTCGCGTCGATCTTGACGGAGCCGACCTCGATGACGGTGAACAGGTCGAGGTGCGCGCTCTTGTCCTCAAGGCCCGCAAGGGAGCCGAAGAGGCCGAGCGCGAGCGCGAAGGCCGCGCCGATGGTCGTGACGCCGACCCAGTGGCCCCACTTGTCGGCGCGGCGTCCGGCGAGCAGGAGGATCGCGGCGCCCAGGGCGGGCAGGGCGATGAGCGCCCAGGTGAAGGACAGCAGCCCCTCGGCGGGCGCGTACGAGATTTCGTCCACAGTGTCCCCTCTAGGCCTTCAGGAGGTTGGCGTCGTCGACGGAGGCGGAGCGCCGGGACCGGTAGATCGACATGATGATCGCCAGGCCCACGACCACTTCGGCCGCGGCGACGGCCATGACGAAGAACGCCATGACCTGCCCGTCGACGGTGCCGGTGGTGCGCGCGAACGTCACGAGCGTCAGGTTCCCGGCGTTGAGCATCAGCTCCACGCACATGAACACGACGATCGAGTTGCGCCGCACCAGGACGCCGACCGCGCCGATGCAGAACAGGGCCGCGGCGAGGATCAGGTAGTACTCGGGATTCACGACTCCCGCCCTTCCGTGTGCTTCGGGGCCGCCTCGGCGGGGGTGAGCTGGCGCGGCGGCACGTACTCGGACAGCGACGCGGGCTCGATCGAGCCGTCGGGCCGCAGCGCCGGGGTCGCGGTCGAGTCCGAGGTGGCGAACACGCCGGGCCCGGGCTTGGGGCCGGGGTAGTTGCCGGGCGCGAACCGCTCGCGGCTGTGCTCCTTCTGGCCGCGGTGCGGGCCCTTCTTCGCGACGTGCGCGAACATGAGCGCGCCGACCGCGGCGACGGTGAGGACGCCGGAGACGATCTCGAACGGGAACAGGTACGTCGAGAACAGGGCCTCGGCGATCCGCTCCACGTTCCCCTGGCCCGCAGGGGCGGCGGGCTCGGCGATCACCAGGCCGGAGACGGCGCGGGCGAGGCCGGAGGACAGGAGCGCGGCCATGCCGATGCCGAGGACGACCGCGAGGAGCCGCTGGCCCCTGAGCGTCTCGAACATCGAGTCCCTGGAGTCGCGCCCGAACAGCATGAGCACGAACAGGAACAGCATCATGATCGCGCCCGTGTAGACCATGATCTGCACGAAGCCGAGGAACGGCGCGGACTGCATGATGTAGAAGACCGCGAGGCACATCATGGTGACCGCGAGCGAGAGCGCGGCGTGGATGGCCGAGCGGGCCAGGACGAGGCCGATGGCCCCGCCGAGCGCGATCGGCGCGAGGATCCAGAAGAAGACCGACTCGCCTGCGGACGCGGACTGCGCGAGCTCGATCACGACTGCCCGCCCTTCTTCTGCGCGAGCATCTCGGTGAGCGAGAACTCGGCGCCCTCGCTCGCGCCCGGGTTGACCGGGCCCGACTCGTAGTAGGCCTTCTCGCTGTCGCCCAGGCGCATCGGGTGCGGCGGCTGCTCCATGCCCTCGATGAGCGGCGCGAGCAGCTCCTCCTTGGTGAAGATGAGGTCCCGGCGGTCGTCGCGGGCGAGCTCGTACTCGTTGCTCATGGTGAGCGAGCGGGTCGGGCACGCCTCGATGCACAGGCCGCAGAAGATGCAGCGCGCGTAGTTGATCTGGTAGGTCTTCGCGTACCGCTCGCCGGGCGAGAACCGCTCGGCCTCGGTGTTCTCGGCGCCCTCCACGAAGATCGCGTCGGCCGGGCAGGCCCACGCGCACAGCTCGCAGCCGATGCACTTCTCCAGGCCGTCCGGGTGCCGGTTGAGCACGTGGCGGCCGTGGTAGCGCGGTTCGAGCTTGGAGGGCTTCTCCGGGTACTCGACGGTGACCTTCGGCTTGAACATGTGCGCGAAGGTGACGCCGAAGCCTTTGGCGAAACCGGACATTACTCCTCCTCCCCTTCAGTGGAACGGGAGCCGTTGATGGGCACTGACGATGTGTTCGCGGGTTCGAGCTGCTTGAGCGAGCGCGGGTTCGGCGGGACCGCGAGGTCCAGCGGCGGCACGGGGAACCCGCCCAGGCCCGTGTCCGGCTCGGCCGGGTTCTCGTAGGGCTTGCGGCTGGGCCAGAAGAAGATCAGCGCCATGACGACGATCGCGGCGCCCCCGGCGAACGCGATCCGCGTCGGCAGCTCGTTGCCCGTGTCCAGGCCGATGTTCATGGCCGCCAGGACCATGAGCCACACCAGCGAGACCGGCACGAGGACCTTCCAGCCCAGGTTCATGAACTGGTCGTAGCGCAGCCGCGGGAGCGTCCCGCGCAGCCACACGTAGAAGAACAGGAACGCCAGGACCTTCCCGAAGAACCACACGAGCGGCATGAAGCCCTCGTTCGCGCCCGGCCACCACGCGTCCGGGAACGGCGCGGCCCAGCCGCCGAGGAACAGCGTCACCGCCAGGGCCGACATCGTCACCATGTTCACGTACTCGGCGAGGAAGAACGACGCGTACTTCAGGCTGGAGTACTCGGTCGCGAAGCCCGCCACGAGTTCGGACTCCGCTTCGGGGAGGTCGAACGGGGCGCGGTTCGTCTCGCCGACCATCGCGATCACGAAGATCACGAACGACGGCGCCAGGACGATGAAGTACCAGCCCGGCAGCGTGATCTCCGCGCCGCCGATCGACAGCGGCAGGCCCTCGGCCTGCGCCTCGACGATCGCACCCGTCGACATCAGCTTCGACTGGAAGAACACCGCCAGCACCGCCAGGCCCAGCGCGATCTCGTACGAGATCACCTGCGCCGCAGCGCGGAGCGCGCCCAGGAGCGAGTACGCGGAGCCGGAGGACCAGCCCGCGAGCACGATCCCGTACACCCCGAGCGCCGAGCACGCGAGGATCACCAGCACCGAGACCTCGAAGTCGGTGAGCTGGAGCTCGGTCTCAAGGCCGAACACGCTCACCTCGGGCCCGAAGGGCACCACCGAGAACGCCGTGAACGCGCACGCGACGGCGATGACCGGCGCGGCGATGAACACGATCCGGTCCGCGGTCCGCGGCATCGTGTCCTCTTTGAACGCCAGCTTCAAGCCGTCGGCGAGGGACTGGAGGAGCCCGAAGGGCCCGTTGCGGTTCGGGCCCGGCCGCACCTGCATGACCGCAACGACGCGCCGCTCGTACCAGATGGTGAACAGCACCAGCAGGACCAGCACGATGAAGACGAGGACGCCCTTGATCAGCATCAGCCAGATCGGATCGTTCATGAGTTGACCGCCTCCACTTGGTCTCCCTCAGCGGGTCGGGGCACGTTCGGGTAGGCGCGGATGGTGACGACGTCGCCCGAGCCCGCGCCCAGGTGGCGGTAGATCCCGCGACCGGGGGCGTTCTGAGGCAGCCACACCACGCCCTCGGGCATCGCGGTCACCTTGAGCGGCAGCGTGATCCCGCCGATCGCCGTCGACACCGTCACGCCCGAGCCCTCGGAGGCGCCGATCGCCTTCGCCGTCGCGGCGCTCAAGCGCACCACCGGGTCCGGCGCGCAGCCCGCGAGCTGCGGGTTGTTCTCCTGGAGCGAGCCGCCGTCGAGCAGCTGCCGCCAGGTCGCCAGGACCGCCTTGCCGTCTTCCGACGGGTGCGCGGGCCGGTCGGCCGTCCAGTCCGGGGCCGGCTGGCGGGTGATCGGGTCCGGGAGCCCCGCGAGCTCGGCGCGCACGGTCCGCGTGTCCGCGAGACCGAGCTTCACGCCCATGACGTCCGCGAGCGCGTCGAGCACCGCGTGGTCGCTCATCAGGTCCGACTCGATGACCGTGTCGAAGGTCCGCAGGCGGCCCTCCCAGTCGAAGAACGCCCCGGCCTTGCCGGTCACCGGCGCCACCGGGAGGATCACGTCCGCCACGCGCGTCACCGCGGAGTGCCGGATCTCAAGGGAGACCACGAAGCGGGCCGCGTAGAGCGCGGCCTCGACGGCGGGCGCGTCCGCGAAGTCGTACGGGTCGACGCCGCCGACCAGCAGCGCGTCGATTTCGCCGTCCGCGGCGGCCTGGAGGATCTGCCAGGCCCCGCGCCCGTCCGCGCCGGGCAGGGACTCGACGCCCCAGTACTCGGCGAGCTGGTCGCGGTCGGCCGCAAAGGAGGCGAGGCCGCCGCCGGGCAGCAGGCCCGGCAGGCACCCGGCCTCGACCGCGCCCCGGTCGCCCGCGCGGCGGGGGATCCAGGCGAGGCGGGCCCCGGTGGCGCGGGCCAGCCGCACCGCCGCGGAGAACGCGCCTTCGACCGTGGCGAGGCGCTCGCCCAGGAGGATCACGGCGCCGTCCTCGGCGAGGGCGTCGCGCACGTAGCCGCCGCGGGTCCAGCCGTCGAGGAGTTCGGCTTCCTCGCCGGGGAGGGCCTCGATGAGGTTCGCGCCGAGCTTCTCGGTGCCGCGGGTCGCGAACGGGGCGACCACGTGGACTCGTTGTGCTCCTTGGCGGACGGCTTTGCGCATGCGCAGGAACGCGATCGGGCATTCCTCTTCGACTTCGAGGCCCGCGGTGAGGACCACGGGGGCCTTTTCGAGGTCCTCGTAGGTGACGGCGCCGCTGGAGGGGTAGACCCCGGCGACGGCGTGCGCGAGGAACTCGGACTCCTCGGTGGAGTGCGGGCGGGAGCGGAAGTCGATGTCGTTGGTGGCGAGGGCGATCCGCGAGAACTTCGAGTACGCGTAGGCGTCCTCGACGGTGAGGCGCCCGCCGGTGAGGACGCCGACGCGGCCGGAGGTGTTGTCCCCGGCCTTGCCGAGTCCGGCGGCGGCGCGGCGCAGGGCCTCGGGCCAGGAGGCTTCGCGCAGGGACCCGTCCTCTTCGCGCACCAGGGGTTTCGTGATGCGGTCGGCCGCGTCGATGTAGGACATCGCCCAGCGGCCCTTGTCGCAGTTCCACTCCTCGTTCACCGCCGGGTCGTCTCCGGCGAGGCGCCGGAGGACCTTGCCGCGGCGGTGGTCCGAGCGCTGCGAGCACCCGGCGGAGCAGTGCTCGCACACGCTGGGGCTGGAGACGAGGTCGAACGGCCTTGAGCGGAACCGGTACTGGGTGCCGGTGAGGGCGCCGACCGGGCAGATCTGGACGGTGTTGCCCGAGAAGTAGGACTCGAACGGCTCGTCCTCGTAGACGCCGACCTGTTCGAGGGCCGAGCGCTCCATGAGCTCGATGAACGGGTCGCCCGCGATCTGGTCGGAGAAGCGGGTGCAGCGCGCGCACAGGACGCAGCGCTCGCGGTCGAGGAGGACCTGCGAGGAGATCGGCAGCGCCTTCTTGTACTTGCGCTTGTCCTTGGCCTCCATGCGGGTCTCGGTGCGGCCGGTGCTCATCGCCTGGTTCTGGAGCGGGCACTCGCCGCCCTTGTCGCAGACGGGGCAGTCCAGGGGGTGGTTGATCAGGAGGAACTCCATGATCCCCTCCTGGGCGTCCTTCGCGACCTCGCTGGTGTGCTGGGTCTTGACGACCATGCCCTCCATGGCGGTGGTCGTGCAGGACGCGGCGGGCTTGGGCATCCCGCGCCCGTTGCCCATGTCGGGGACGTCGACGAGGCACTGGCGGCAGGCCCCGGCGGGTTCGAGCAGCGGGTGGTCGCAGAACCGGGGGATCTCGATGCCGAGCTGCTCGGCGGCGCGGATGATCAAGGTGCCCTTGGGGACCGTGACCTCGACGCCGTCGATGGTGAACGTGACTTGATCGGTCATGTCTAGTGGGCTCCGATCTTCTCGGCATCGAAGAGGGGCTGCTTGTGGCCCTCGATGTAGTCGAGGTAGTCCTGCCGGAAGAACTTCAGGGACGACGTGACGCAGGAGGTGGCGCCGTCGCCGAGGCCGCAGAAGGAGCGGCCCAGGAGGTTCTTGCAGGCGCTCTCCAGGAGCTTCAGGTCGGACAGCTGGCCGCGTCCGGAGAGGATCCGCTCGTAGACGCGGACCATCCAGTAGTTGCCCTCGCGGCAGGGGGTGCACTTGCCGCAGGACTCGTGCGCGTAGAACTTGATCCAGCGCCAGCACGAGACCACGGGGCAGTCCTGGTCGGAGAAGATCATGACCGCGGTGGTGCCGAGGATGGACCCGGCCTTGGAGACGGAGTCGAAGTCGAGCGGCACGTCGATGGAGTCGGCCGAGAGCATCGGGGTGGAGGACCCGCCGGGGGTGAAGTACCGCAGTTCGTGGCCTTCGGACATGCCTCCGGCGAGCTCGATGAGCTCGCGGAGGGTGGTCCCCATGCTGCACTCGTACTGGCCGGGGCGCTTGACGCGGCCGGACAGGGAGTAGATCATCGTGCCCGCGGCGGTCTCGGTGCCGAGGTCCTTCCACCACTGGGCGCCGCCGAGCACGATGTGCGGGACGGCGGCGATGGTGCCGACGTTGTTGATGCACGTGGGCTTGTTGTAGAGCCCGTGCGTGGCCGGGAACGGGGGCCGCAGCCGCGGCTGGCCGCGCTTGCCCTCCAGCGAGTCGAGCAGCGCGGTCTCCTCACCGCAGATGTACGCCCCTGCGCCGGAGTGGATCACGACGTCGAGGTCGAAGCCGGAGCCGAGGATGTCCTTGCCGAGGTACCCGGCCTCCTTGGCCTCGCGCACGGCGTTGCGCAGGCGCCGGGCGGCGTGGATCGCCTCGCCGCGGACGTAGACGAAGGCCCGCGACGCCTTGATCGCGTACGAGGCGATGATGATGCCCTCGATCACGGCGTGCGGGTCGTTCATCATGAGCGGCAGGTCCTTGCAGGTGCCCGGCTCGCCCTCGTCGGCGTTGACGACCAGGTAGTGGTCCTGGCCGTCGTCGGGCACGAACTGCCACTTCATGCCGACGGGGAAGCCCGCGCCGCCGCGCCCGCGGTGGCCGGACTCCTTCATGAAGGCGATGAGGTCGGCCTCGGAGTGCTTGAGGGCCTTGCGGAGCGCCTTGTAGCCGTCGAGCTGCTCGTAGACGTCGAGGCGCCAGGCGCCCGGCGAGAGCCAGCGCTTGGTGACGACCGGCTTGAGCTTGTCGAGGACCGCTTCGCGGGGACGCCGGGGACCGGGCACGGTTACGCTCACTTCGCTTCCTCGGGTTCTTTGGCCAGCAGTGGGGCGTTCGGGTCGTAGGCGGGGGCGGCGATCCCGGCCTCGGCGGCGAGGCGGGCCCCGGCGAGCGTGGCGTCGCCCTGGGCGTTGCCTTCGAGTCCGGCGGTGCGCTCCTCTTCGAACCCGGCGAGCTGCACGGAGAGTTCGCGGAGGGTGCAGAGGGGGGCGCCGCGGCTGGGGACGGGGCGGCGG
The DNA here is from genome assembly GCF_037034145.1 of Glycomyces sp. MUSA5-2. NCBI lineage: Bacteria > Bacillati > Actinomycetota > Actinomycetes > Glycomycetales > Glycomycetaceae > Glycomyces > Glycomyces sp. MUSA5-2. The sequence continues at coordinate 53,950 of NZ_JBAGKG010000006.1, read as the reverse complement.
CCTTCCTTGAGCTCGTTGACGAGTTCGAGGGCCTTGGCCTCGTCCATGTCGTCGTAGAACTCGTAGTTGACGGTGACGACGGGCGCGTAGTCGCAGGCGGCGAGGCACTCGGCGTGTTCGAGCGTGATCTTGCCGTCGGCGGTGGTCTCGTCGTGGCCGACGTCGAGGTCGTCGGAGAGCGCGTCGAAGACCTTCTGCCCGCCCTTGGCGTGGCAGAGGGTGTTGGTGCACACCGAGACGAGCCAGTCGCCGGCCGGTTCGCGCTTGTACATGGTGTAGAAGGTCGAGACCGCCTGCACCTGGGCCTTGGTGATGCCGAGGACGTCGGCGCAGAACGCGATGCCGTCGTCGGAGACGTAGCCGTCGTGCGACTGCACGAGGTGCAGGAGCGGCAGGAGCGCCGAGCGCTCGCGGCCCTCGGGGTAGCGGACGAGGATGGCCTCGGCCTGCTCGCGGATCTTCTCCGGGTAGTTCACCTGTCGCAACCTCCCATGACCGGGTCGAGCGAGGCCCCGCCCGCGATGACGTCAGCGAGCAGTCCGCCCTCGGCGAGCGCCGGGATGGACTGGAGGTTGACGAAGGAGGGCTCTCGCATGTGGACGCGGAACGGCCGGGTGCCGCCGTCGGAGACGGCGTGGATCCCGAGCTCGCCGCGGGGCGCCTCGATGGCGGTGTACACCTGCCCGGCCGGGACGCGGAAGCCCTCGGTGACGAGCTTGAAGTGGTGGATCAGCGCTTCCATCGACTGGCTCATGATGTGGCGGATGTGGTTGAGGCTGTTGCCGGAGCCGTCTGCGCCGAGGGCGAGCTGGGCGGGCCAGGCGATCTTCTTGTCCTCGACCATGACCCGTCCGGGTTCGAGCTTGTCGAGCCCCTGGCTGATGATCTTGAGGCTCTCGCGGATCTCTTCGAGGCGCACGAGGTAGCGGGCCCAGGCGTCGGCGCCGTTGTGGGTCGGGACCTCGAAGTCGTACTCCTCGTATCCGCAGTAGGGCATGGTCTTGCGCAGGTCCCAGGCGAGCCCGGCGGAGCGCAGGACGGGGCCGGTGACGCCGAGGGCGAGGCAGCCGGAGACGTCGAGGTAGCCGACGCCCTGGGTGCGCTCCTGCCAGATGGCGTTGCCGGTGAGCAGGCCCTCGTAGTCGTCGAGGCCCTTGGGCATGTACTCGACGAAGTCGCGGATCATCTGGACGCCGTTGGACGGGAGGTCCTGGGCGACGCCGCCGGGGCGCACGTAGGCCATGTTCATGCGCAGGCCGCAGACGGCCTCGAAGATGTCGAGGATCTTCTCGCGGTCGCGGAAGCCGTAGATCATCATCGAGAGCGCGCCGAGCTCCATGCCGGTGGTCGCGAGGGCCACGAGGTGGGAGCTGATGCGGTTGAGCTCCATCATGATGACGCGGATGACGTCGGCGCGCCGGGGCACCTTGACGTCGAGGAGCTTCTCGACGGCGAGGCAGTAGGCGGTCTCGTTGAAGATCGGCGCGAGGTAGTCGGCGCGGGTGACGAACGTGGTGCCCTGGACCCAGGTCCGGTACTCCATGTTCTTCTCGATGCCGGTGTGCAGGTAGCCGACGATGGGGCGGACCGAGCGGACGGTCTCGCCTTCGAGCTCGCACACGAGCCGGAGCACGCCGTGCGTGGACGGGTGCTGCGGGCCGAGGTTGACGATGAGGCGCTCTTCGCTGACGGGGTCGACGGAGGCGACGAGCTCGTCCCAGTCGCCGCCGGTGACGGTGTAGACGCGGCCCTCGGTGGTGTCGCGTTCGGCCGCATAGGCGTCGGCGCTGCTGTGATCGGTGGTGGTCACTTGTAGGCCCTCCGTTCGTCGGGCGGCGGGATGTGCGCCCCGTCCTTGTACTCGACCGAGATGCCCCCGAGCGGGTAGTCCTTGCGCTGCGGGTGGCCCTCCCAGTCGTCGGGCATGAGGATGCGGGTGAGGTGGGGGTGGCCCTCGAAGACGACGCCGAACATGTCGTACGCCTCCCGCTCCTGCCAGTCGGCGGTCGGGTAGACCTCGGCGACGGACTGGACCACGGGGTGGTCGAGGCCGACGGCGGTCTCCAGGCGCACGCGGCGGCGGTAGGTCATGGAGGTGAGGTGGTAGACGACGTGGAGGCGGTTGCGCTGGTCGGGGTAGTCGACGCCGGAGACGGAGTCGCACAGCTCGAAGCGCAGGCCCTCGTCGTCGCGCATGGCCTTGCAGACCTCGGCGGTCCGGTCGGGCGCGATGTAGATGGTCAGCTCGCCGCGGTCGACGACGACCGCGCGCACGGCCTCCTCGCCGAGGAGTTCGCGGAGGGCGTCCACGATCTCGTCGAAGTAGCCGCCGAGCGGGGCCGGGGTGGAGACGATCTCGCCCGCGGTGGGGGCGGCCTGCACGAGGCCGCCGAAGCCGGAGGTGTCGCCGGTGCCCTTGGCGCCGAACAGGCCCTTGCGCTCGATGCCGACGGGCTGGACGCTGTCGGCCCGGCCGGTGCCGGTGGTCTCGTCGCTCATCGCTTCGCCACCGCCTTCCTGATGCGAAGCTGCTCCTCGGTGCCGGCCTTGACGGCCTCGGTCCACTCCTTCTTGCGCTGCTTGTCGAAGCGGTAGGAGGAGGGCATCGCGCCGGGCTTGACGACCGGCTCGGGGAGGTCGGCGAGGGCCTGCTTCCGCTTCTCGCCCAAGGGCTCGTGCTGGACCTTCTCGTGGAGCTTGAGGATCGCGTCGAGGAGCATCTCGGGGCGGGGCGGGCAGCCGGGGAGGTACATGTCCACGGGGACGACGTGGTCGACGCCCTGGACGATCGCGTAGTTGTTGAACATGCCGCCGGAGGTGGCGCACACGCCCATCGACAGGACCCACTTGGGCTCGGCCATCTGGTCGTAGATCTGGCGGAGGACGGGCGCCATCTTCTGGCTGACGCGCCCGGCGACGATCATGAGGTCGGCCTGGCGCGGGCTGGCGCGGAAGACCTCCATGCCGAAGCGGCCGGTGTCGTAGCGGGCGGCGCCGGTCGCCATCATCTCGATCGCGCAGCAGGCGAGGCCGAACGTCGCGGGCCACATGGAGGCCCGCCGCGTCCAGTTCACGAGGGCTTCGACGGAGGTGAGGATGATGCCCTGCGGGAGTTTCTCTTCGATACCCATTTTGGCTAGTCCCAGTCCAGTCCGCCGCGGCGCCATTCGTAGGCGTAGGCGACGAACAGCGCGGCGATGAACATGAGGACGGCCCAGAACCCGAAGATCCCGAGCACGTCGTGGTGGACCGCCCACGGCACGAGGAAGATGATCTCGATGTCGAAGACGATGAACAGCATGGCGGTGAGGTAGAACTTCACCGGGAACTTCGTGGGGCCCGACGTCGTGGGCGCGGGCTCGATGCCGCACTCGTACGGGTCCTCCTTGGCGCGGTTCTTCCGGCGGGGACCGGCGATCCGCGAGGCGATGACCGAGACGACGCCGAAGCCGCCTCCGATCGCGAGCATGATGACGACCGGTACGTAGACTTCCATCCCCATCCTCAGAGCCTCCTTCCCAGAGTCGGTGTTATGAACCGCATGCCGTTGACGATCCGGTCGGCGGCGTCCCGCCCGGGCCGGTCGGTGAGGTTCGCGAGCAGTTTCAATACGACGCGCATGAGCGCCGGACGCTTCAGGCCGTGCTCGGTGCACAGCTTCATGACGGCGGGCCTGCCGATGAGGTGGACGAAGATCCCGCCCATCCGGTAGTAGGAGCCCCAGAGGCCGTCCATGCGGTCGGCATAGGTGCGCAGGACCGCTTCGCGACGAGGGACGTTGGGCGCCTTCAGGGCTTCGGCGACGACCTTGGCCGCGACCTCCCCCGCTTCGATGGCGTAGGCGATGCCCTCGCCGTTGAAGGGGTTGACCATGCCGCCGGAGTCGCCGACGAGCATGAGGCCGCGGCTGTAGTGCGGGACCCGGTTGAAGCCCATGGGGAGCGCGGCGCCGCGGACCGGGCCGTCGGCGTTCGCCTCGTCGGCGAGGCCCCATTCCTCGGGGGTGTTCGCGAGCCAGTCGCGCAGCAGCGCGCGGTAGTCGGTCTTCCCGTAGCCCTCGGAGGAGTTGAGGACGCCGAGGCCGACGTTGACGCGGCCGTCGCCGAGGCCGAAGATCCAGCCGTAGCCCGGTTGCAGCACATCGGGTTCGGCGGCCGTGCGCAGCGACAGCCACGACTCCAGGTAGTCGTCGTCGTGCTTGGCCGCGGACTTGTAGTACTGGCGGACCGCGACGCCCATGGGGCGCTTCTCGTCCCGCTTGAGGCCGAGGGAGAGGGCGAGGCGCCCGGAGACGCCGTCGGCGGCGATCACCAAGGGGGCCTTGAACTCGACGGGCTCGCCGTTGCGGGAAGCGGTGACGCCGCAGACGCGCCCGGCGAGGTCGAAGACCGGCGCGGTGACCTTGACGCCGGTGAGCAGGCGGGCGCCGGCTTCGACGGCCTTGTCGGCAAGGAGCTGGTCGAAGTCGTAGCGGGTGCGGGTGAGGCCGTAGTTGGGGAAGTCGTCGAGGACGGGCCAGTCGAGTTCGATGGCGAGGTCGTCGGCGACGACGCGCAGGCCCTTGTTGCGGATCCACCCGGCGGACTCGGAGGTGTCGACGCCCATCTTGAGCAGCTGCGCGACCGCGCGCGGGGTGAGCCCGTCGCCGCAGACCTTCTCGCGCGGGAAGCGGGTCTTCTCCAGCAGCAGCACGTCGAGGCCCCGGGCGGCGAGGTGATGGGCTGCGGCCGAACCCCCGGGCCCGGCGCCGACGACGATGACATCGGCATCCGGGGCTGCGTGAGTGGTCACGGGCGTCCTCTCAGGCGGATGGGGTGGTGATCCTTTACACGACTCACCCGCTTGTGAAGATCTTCACAAGCGTTTGCAGCCAGTCTAGAACTTCGATATCCACGCACTGTCACTTAGGTCCGCCTAAGTTGTCATTAATCGAGGTCACGAGCCGTACGCGCGTACTTGAACCAGAGTTGCGGGTGCGATTGGAGCGGCTGCGGTGGCGACCCCGAAGCAAGTGATAAAGCCGACAGTTGTGGTCACAGACAACTGTCGATGCCCCGAAACACTCTCGTAACACGAGCAGGGGTCGCGATCACTCCCCCGCGGGGCTGGTTCGCAAAACGGGCAGTACGTGGCGAGCGCCACATCGTTCGAATTTGAACTTCCACGGGAGCGCCGCTATGGTCGATGGGTAATTCAAATCTGAACTACTTGAGACGCATCACTTGGAAGAGGCAGCGCATATGTCCGTCGAACCCGTCAAGGTCTCCGTGATCTTCTACTCCGCCACCGGCAACGTCACCGCCCTCGCGAAGCAGATCGCCGAGTCCGCCGAGAAGGCCGGCGCCGAGGTGCGCCTGCGCCGCGTGGCCGAGCTGGCCCCGCAGGCCGCGATCGACTCGAACCCGGCGTGGGCCCAGAACTACGCGGCGATCCAGGAGATCCCCGAGGCCACCGCGGACGACGTGACCTGGGCCGACGCGGTCATCATGGGCTCCCCGACCCGCTACGGCAATGTCGCGGCCCAGCTGAAGCAGTTCATCGACACCCTCGGCCCGCAGTGGTTCCAGGGCCTGCTCGCCGACAAGGTCTACTCCGGCTTCGCCGCGGCCTCCGGCAAGCACGGCGGCAACGAGTCGACGCTGCTCGCGCTCTACAACTCGTTCCACCACTTCGGCGGCATCATCGTGGCCCCCGGCTACGCGAACGAGACCCTGTTCGCGAACGCCTCGCCGTACGGCGTGTCGCACTGGAAGGGCTACGACATCGACGAGCAGACCCTCGCCGGGGCCACCGCCCAGGCCGAGCGCGTCGTCGCCACCGCCGCGGCCCTCAAGGCCGGCCGCGCCGCGGTCGCCGCGTAAGCACACCGAACGCCCGGTCCGATTCCCAAGGGCACCTGCGGGAACGGGCCGGGCGTCGCCGTTTCCTATATCCTATAGGAAATAGGATATAGGCCTACTGGGCCTGGATGCGGGCGATGATGCGGCGGCACATGTCCCCCAGGAGGCGGATCTCGTCGCGGGAGAACTCGTCGAAGATGAGGTCGCGGACCGTCTGGACGTGGCCGGGAGCCGCTTTCTTCAGCAGCTCGCGGCCGCCGTCGGTGAGCGTCGCGAGGGTCGAGCGGCCGTCGGTGGGGCAGGCGTAGCGGCGCAGGAGGCCGTCGCCTTCGAGGCGGCGGGCGACGTGCGAGAGGCGCGAGAGCGAGCCGTTGCAGAGGTAGGCGAGGTCGCTCATGCGCATGGTCTGGTCCTCGGCCTGCTCCAGGACGGCGAGGACGCCGTACTCGAAGTGGCTCAGGCCCACGTCGCGGCGCAGGGACTGGTCGAGGGCGCCCGGGAGGCGCATGACCAGGCCGATCAGCGGCAGCCATGCCGACATCTCCTCGTCGTCAAGCCACGGCGCCGCATCACTCATGCCCCAAGCTTAACTTCACTACTTGATGCATCAAGCAACCCGAGTACCATTTTCATTGAAGGTTCAAGAGACTGGAGTTCCCGATGCCCACTCGTCCCGGCGCCGCGTTCGACGCCTTCCTCGACACCACCGCGCCCCGCGCGGCCGAGCGCCGCGACTGGACCCCCGCGGACGGGGCCCTCCCGGCGCTGTACCTCTCCCACGGCGCCCCGCCGCTGTTCGACGAGGCCGAGTGGATGGACCGGCTGTTCGCGTGGGCGCAGGGCCTGCCGAGGCCGAAGGGCATCCTGATCGTCTCGGCGCACTGGGAGGCCGCGCCGCTGATGATCTCCAGCCCGAACCCGGGGACGCCGCTGGTCTACGACTTCGGGGGCTTCCCGCAGCGGTACTTCGAGATGCAGTATTCAACGCCGGACGCGAGCGCGATGGCGAAGCGCGTGGCCGCCGCGATGCCGGACGCCGAACCGCTGCACCAGCACGCGAGCCGCGGGCTCGACCACGGCGCGTGGGTGCCGCTCAAGGTCATGTACCCGTACGGCGACGTCCCGGTCCTCCAGCTGTCGATCCCGACCCACGACCCCGACCGCCTCATCGACCTCGGCCGGCGCTTGCGCCCGCTCCGCGAGGAGGGCTACCTCGTCGTCGGCTCCGGCTTCATGACCCACGGCCTCCCGTTCGTCGACTTCCACCACCCCGACCGCATCCCCGGCTGGTCCGAGGACTTCGACCTCTGGGCCTCCGAGGCCCTGGCCCGCGGCGACATCGACTCCCTCGCCCGCTACCGCTCCCAGGCCCCCGGCATGCCGTACGCGCACCCGACGGTGGACCACTACGTGCCGCTGTTCGTCACCTACGGCGCCGCCTCCGACCAGGAGCAGCCCGCCCAGACGGTGATCGACGGCTACTGGTTCGGCCTCTCGAAGCGCAGCTTCCAGCTCGCGTGAGCGAAGCGCGAAAGGGGCGCCCCGGCTCGATGCCGGGGCGCCCCTTTCGCGTTCGGTCTATTTGAAGCCGCGGTGCATGGCGACGGCGCCGCCGGCGAGGTTGCGCCAGGCGACCTTGCGGTAGCCGGCCTTGACGATGCGGTCGGCGAAGGCGGCCTGGTCGGGCCATTCGAGGGTGGATTCGGAGAGGTAGCGGTAGGCGTCGGGGTCGGAGCCGACGCGGCCGGCGACCTTGGGGAGGACGTGCTTGACGAAGACGCCGTGGGCCTTGCGGTAGGGCTTCCAGACGGGGGTGGAGACCTCGCAGAGGACCATGCGGCCGCCGGGGGCGAGGACGCGGAGGATCTCGGTGAGGCAGGCGTCGAGGTCGTCGACGTTGCGGATGAAGAAGGACCCGGTGACGGCGTTGAAGGTGTTGTCGTCGAAGGGCAGGTGCAGGGCGTCGGCGTTCACGAGCGGGACCTGGCGGTCCTGGTGGGCCTGGAGCATGCCGAGGGAGAAGTCGACGCCGATGACGTCGGCGCCGGACTTGGCGAGCTCGACGGTGGAGACGCCGGTGCCCGCGCCGAGGTCGAGGCAGCGCTCGCCGGGCTGGAGGCTGAGGGCCTCGCGCACGGCGCGGCGCCAGCGCTTGTCCTGCCCGGCGACCATGACGGTGTTGGCGCGGTCGTAGTTCGGCGCGACGCGGTCGAACATCGCCGCGATGCGGCCGGGTTCTTTACGCGGGGTATTCGCTTCGTTCGCCTCGATCACCCCGACAGCCTCGCACACCCCGCAGAGAAAATCCGCCGGAGCCCTGTCGGTGTGGGCCCCGGCGGATCAAGGGGTTATATCGGGCGCGCGCGGGGTCACGCGTCGCGTGCGGCCTTGAGGGAGCAGGGAAGGGCCGCGCGCTCGCCCGGGAAGGGAGCTGTGCTGGGGTCCGCTTGGGGCGCACGGGGAGTCGTCGCGGTGGGTGAACCGTTCACTGCGCCTCCTCGTCGTCTCGGACCCGGCGCGGACGCCCGGGGTCCCAGTCTGGGATGACGCTGAGAGATCCCCCGAGTGCGGTCTGCGCTACACGATGAGCTTGACGCATGGACGCTGTGATGTCGATCTATGAAACCGAACCGTTATCGCGCGTAACCCATCCGATAACTAGTCGGTGGGCGCGGTCACAGGCGTTTCGGGGGCAAATGCGGCGGCGGGGCGCGCAATGCGCGCCCCGCCTTCTCCAGGGGATACAACAGAGAGGTGGGGCCTCTCCGGTGAATCGAGACTTAAGACACCGTGTACAACAGGGTGCTCATTCAGCATTGCGGATTACTGGCCGTGCGGCAAGTCTCGAAATCGAAGTGTTATCCACTGGGACGTGAATTACCGGTCCGTGAGACGGCCGCGGAGGACGGTGGCGGTGCACTTCCCCGCGGCCCCGGCGACGAGCGCGGCATAGGGGTCGCCGTCGGTGGGGACGTCGAAGACGGCGAGGTCGGCGCGGTTGCCTTCTTTGATGGCGCCGATGTCGTCGCGGCCGAGGGCCTTGGCGCCGCCTTCGGTGGCGGCGCGCACGAGCCACTCGTCGAGGCCGTCGCCCGCGTCGCCCTGGGAGAGGGCGATCCTGCGGAGGACGGGCCATTCGGCGGCGACGTCGAGGTCGGGCGAGGAGGCGCGGGAGTCGGTGCCGACGGCGACGGCGTTGCCTTCGGCGCGCAGGGCCGCGATCGGGGGCTCGCCCGCTTCGAGGCGGGCGTTGGAGCGGGCGCAGACGGCGACCGCGGTGCCCTTGTCGCGCAGGAGCTCCCGGTCGGCCTTGTCGAGGTGGACGCCGTGGGCGACGTGGGAGTCGGGGCCGAGCCAGCCGACCTTGTCCATCTGGACGGCCGGGGAGTGCCCGGCGCCGCCGTCGGCGATCTCCAGGTCGAGGCCGGCGCGGCGGTTCATGAACGCGAACGGGCCGGAGCCGCGGCGCACGAACATGTCCTCGTGGGCGGTCTCGGCGAGGTGGGGGTGGAGGCGGATGTCGAGGGTGCGGGCGAGTTCGGCGATGCTCTTGCCGACGTTCGTGCCGAGCGTGTAGAGGGTGTGGGGGCTGACGCCGACGGCGAGGTCGGAGTTGTTGACCGCGCGGGTGTCGGTGACGACTTCGCGCCAGGGGCCGCGGCGGACCTCCCAGGCGGCCTCGTCGATGAAGACGGCCTCCCAGTAGGCGACCCCGGCGAGGTCGGAGGCGAGGAGCGGCGCGAACCCGGCCGCGGCGGTGACGATGTCGGCGACGGCGGTGACGCCGTGGCGGATCGACTCGTCGATGCCCTCCTGGGTGGAGGCCTTCCAGGCTTCGTCGGCGGTCGCGGGGTTGCGGCGCGCGAACTCCTGGATCCACTCGAAGAATTCCTTCTCGTTGCCGTACATGTCGGCGAACGAGGTGTAGCACAGGTGCGTGTGGGCGTTGACCAGGCCGGGCGTCATGACCCCGGTGAACGCGGTGGTCTCGTCGGCTTCGGGGGCGTCGGCGGCGGGGCCGACGTAGGCGATGCGCCCGCCGTCGACCCCGACCGCGCCCTCCCGGATCGGGTCGCCCGCGACCGGGACGACGACAGGGGCGGTGTAAACGTGCATGCGCCCGAGCGTACTCGGGACTCCTATGCGGATTCCAGCGCCGCGTAGGCGGGTCGGACGACCGCTTCGAGCAGCTCGCGGCGCTCCGGGTAGTGCAGGAACGAGGCCTTGACGGCGTTCTCGGTGCACTTGCGGACCTCGGCCCAGCCCCACCCGAAGGTCTCCGACAGGAGCTGGAACTCGCGGGAGGTGTGGGTGCGGCTCATGAGGCGGTTGTCGTTGTTGACGGTGACGCGGAAGCCGAGGTCGAACAGGTCCTTGATCGGGTGCGTCTCGATGGACTCGGCGCCCTCGGTCTGGAGGTTCGAGGACGGGCACACTTCGAGCGCGATGCGGCGGTCGCGGATGTAGTGCGCGAGGTTCGAGAGCTTCGCGTCGTCGCCGGTGAGGTCGATGTCCTTGATGAGCTGCACGCCGTGGCCGATGCGGTTCGCGCCGCAGACCGAGACGGCGCCCCAGATCGACTCGGGGCCGACGGACTCGCCCGCGTGGATCGTGAACGGCATGTTCTCGCGGCGCAGGTAGTCGAAGGCTTCCACGTGCGCTTCGGCGGGGTTGCCGATCTCGCCTCCGGCGATGTCGAAGCCGACGACGCCCTTGTCGCGGTAGGCGGTCGCGAGCTTCGCGATCTCCAGGGTGCGGTTCGCGTGGCGCATCCCGCAGAGGATCGTGCGGGCCTTGATCGGGTTCCCGGCCTTCTCGGCGAGGCGCTCGCCCTCCTCGAACCCGGCGAGGGTGGCCTCGACGACCGCTTCGAGTGAGAGGCCGCCGGTGAGCTGCTGCTCGGGGGCGTACCGGATCTCGGCGTAGACGACGCCGTCGGCCGCGAGGTCCTGCGCGGCCTCCGAGGCGATGCGGAAGCAGTGCTCGGCGGTCTGGGACACGGCGATCGTGTGGTCGAAGGTCTCCAGGTACCGCGCGAGCGTGCCGGAGTCGGCGGCCTCGAAGAACCAGTCGCCGAGCGCCCCGGCCTCGGTCGCGGGCAGCTCGTGGCCGATCTCGTCGGCGATCTCGATGAGCGTCTGGGGGCGCACGCCGCCGTCGAGGTGCTCGTGGAGCACGACCTTGGGGGCCGCGCGCAGTTCGTCGTGGGAGAGAGCTTGATTCATCCCATGAATATAGTCAGCCGCGTTCGCGGGCCCGCCTCACAGCCGTACTTCATCCCAGTGGACGGGGCGCTCGCCGTCGAGGACCAGGGCCCATTCGAGGGCCCAGCGGCGGTGCCACACCAGGTTGTCGTCGACGCCGCGGGGCATCGGCTGGCCGGAGCGGCGGGCCTGGTCGCAGACCCAGTCGAGGCAGTAGTAGAAGTCGAGCATCTCGGCCACGACGCCCGGATCCCTGGTGGGAGTGAGCTGCCGGTCGCGCCACGCGCCGAAGGACTCGGGGCGGCGCAGGTCCGGGAGCAGCTCGGGCAGCTCCTCGGAGCAGGGGACGCCCGGGTCGAGGTGGTCGACGAGACCGAGCAGCCACGAGACCGTGTACAGGCTCTCCAGCTGGTCGGCGTACCGGGCGCGGTCGCCCCGGCCGCAGGCGATGAACCCCCACTCGTCGGGGGCGAGGTGGTCGAGGACGTGCGCGTCGAGGAGCCACCGCATCGCGAGCTCCTCGGGCATGTCGAAGACCCTGGCCTGCACGATGTTCAGGATCGCGGCGCGGGCCTCCACGTGGCCCCGCGGCCGCAGCCGCGGGAGCCGCCCCTCGGGGAACGGGAGCGGGAACTGCGCGGGCGGCGCGGGTATGCCGAGGGCGCTGAAGCCGTCCACAGTGCGCATACGAAGGGTCCGGGGATCTGAGGTCACCGTCGGCATGGGGCTCCCTACCACGTTGGGGTTCACCTGTGGGGGTGAGTGCGCATTCACTCGGTGGGGGTGGTTGTGAAGAACTGTAGCGTCCGACACACGCCCGAGTCAACGTGGGCCACGGAATTAGTACAGGTTCCATACACGTGTTACGCAGGTGTTTCACTCGCCCCGCCGCGAGTCGCAAGTGTCCGGTGGGGCGCTTTGAACGCCATGTGACAGCTACCATCTGACACCTGTACGAACCAGGGCTACTCGCGGGTAGGGCCTCGGAGGCACCGGGGACGGCCCGGCCTTCATGTAACGCCCGTCGCCGGGCAGACTTGAAACGTGAGCAGCCTCCAAGTCGTCGCGGACCGGTACCAACTGGTCCGCCCCATCGGCGCGGGCGGCATGGGCCGCGTATGGCAGGCCGTCGACCAGCGGCTCGACCGCGAGATCGCCGTCAAGCTCGTCAAACCCGACCTCCTGGACGGCCCCCAGCGGTACGAGGCCGCCGCCCGCTTCCGCCGCGAAGCCCGCGTCACCGCCCAGATCGGGCACCCCGGCGTCCCCGCGATCTTCGACGCCGGCCTCGACGAGGACTCCGGCGAGCTGTTCCTCGCCATGGCCTACCTGCCCGGCCTCAACCTCCGCGACCTCCTCGATGAGACCGGGCCCCTCCCCGCCGACTGGACCCTCGCCGTCGGCGCCCAGCTCGCCTCCGTCCTCGAAGCCGCCCACGCCAAGCAGGTCATCCACCGCGACCTCAAGCCCGCCAACATCATCGTCGGACCCCAGGGCCTCGTCCACGTCGTCGACTTCGGCATCGCCGCCGTCCTCGACGCGGGCGCCGCCCGCCTCACCGCCACCGGCGACAAGCCCGGCACCCTCAACTACATGGCCCCCGAGCAGATCCGCGCCCAGCCCGCCGGGCCCGCCGCCGACCTGTACGCCCTCGGCGCGCTCCTCTACGAGATGTCCACGGGCGAACGGCTGTTCGCCGACCGCGGCTCCGCCTACGAGGTCCAGACCGCGCACCTGAAGGAACTGCCCGAACCCGTCAGGCGCCGGCGCCCCGACATGCCGACCGGGCTCGACGGCCTCGTCGCCCGGCTCCTGTCGAAGGAGCCCGCCGACCGCGGCTCCGACGCCGCCGCCGTGTACCTGCGGCTCGCCGAACTCCTTGCGACGGCACCGGTCTCGGAGGCCCCGATCCGCGACTGCGGCGACCCGACCTGGCCGTTCCGGGCCCCGCTCGCGCCCGCGCGCGTCGCCGCGGAGGCCGCGAAGCTCGCGGCCGCCCCCGCGCCCGACCGGAGCGCCGAGCGCATCGCCGAAGCCGACCTGGCCTACGGCGCAGGCGACTACAACACGGCGCTGCGCGTGTTCCGTTCCCTCGCAAAGGATTCCGAGACACCCGACCCGGCGCTGGCGCTGCACTGCCAGGTGCGGGCCGCGCAGTGCCTTGCGGCCATGGGGAACGCGGCCAGCGCGCTGGCGGGCCTGTCCAGCGTCATCGAGCGGCAGCGGCGGCTCCTGGGCGAGCGGGCGCGGCCGGTGCTCAGGTCGCGGCGGGTCGAGGTCGACATGCTCGCGGCGGTCGGCTCGGGTCCGGAGGCGCACCGGCGCCTGGCCGGGCTCGTCCCGGAGATGGCGGCGGCGCTCGGCCCGGACGATGCCGATACCATCGAAGCCGAACGGCTGCTGCGGGCCTGGTCCGTGCCGCCCCAGGCGGGTCCGGGGTGGCCGTCGCAGCCCTCCGCCTCGCCTGGGAGTCCTCCTCGATGACCGCCCCCGGTCCCTACGCTCCGCCGATCGACCACAGGAAGCAGCAGACCCGGTACCGCCTCGGGCGGGTCGGGACGTACCTGTGGGCGTTCGCGCCCCTGCTCACGTGCGGGTTCGCCGCACCGGTGTCGTTCGGCATCGCGATGGGCCGGCGCCGCGACAACCTGACGGTGGCCGCGCTGATCCTCCACTCCGCGTTGATCATCGCGGGCTGCGGGGTGATCGGCGCGTACGAGTACCCGGCGCCGGACTGGGCGATGACCCTGTTCACGGTGTCGATCTGCATCACGTCGGTGGGCGCGACGGCGCAGCTGCTGGTGATCCGTTCGAAGGTGTGGACCGCGCCGGTGCGCCCGCAGGTCCCGGTGGCGCACTTGTCGAATTCGGAGGTCCTGGACCGGGCCCGGAAGCTGCGGGAGCAGGCGCGGCGGACGGCGCAGGCGGACCCGATGCTCGCGAAGCGGCTGGCGATCGGGCGGCCGGACCTGCCGCGGCAGTTCGACGACGGGGGCCTGGTGGACGTGAACCACGCGCCGCTGCACGTGCTCACGTCGCTGCCGGGGGTGACCGAGCGCAGCGCCCGCCAGATCCTGGAGTGGGTGGAGCGCTCAGGGCCGTTCGCGAGCCTCGGCGAGGTGATGCTGGTGATCGAGATCAGCCCGACCTTCGAGCATCACCTGCGCGAGTACTGCGTCTTCATTCCCTAGGAGCGGCCGAGTTCCGCGAGGACCGCGACGGCGGCGCGCGAGGCGTCGTCGGCGTACGTGGACGGGAACGCGTCGACGAGGCGCCATCCGGCGCGTCTCAGGGCGCGGTGGCGGTCGAGGTGGGCGCGGGGGCCGTCGGGGTGGACGGCGCAGACGACGCCGAACGCGGCGTCCCCTTCGCCGACGACGAGGTCGATCTTCCAGTGCCCCACGGGGTATCCGGCCCTGACGGCGGCGTCGGCGCCGGAGAGCGCGTCGGCGAGTTTGACGGGCCACTCGCTTCCGTCGCCTTCGGGGGCGCCGTCGCCGATGACGGGGCCGGGGGCGCGGTCGGCGTAGTCGAGGAACTCCCCTACGAGGCCGCCGGGGTCGGCGAGGGCGGTGACGACGTGGAGGTGCTCGCGGGCGCGGGTGACCATGACGTTGAACAGGTTCGCGCCGGAGAGGAAGCGTTTGCGCCCGGCGGGGTCGCCGGGGGCGACGCCGAGGGAGGCGATGACGGTCTCGGACTCGGAGCCTTGGAACGCGTGGACGGTGCCGGTGCGGATGCGGTGCGCGCGGATGGCTTCGAGGTCGAAGCGCTTCATGATGGCGGCCTCGATGACCTCCGCTTGGGCGCGGAACGGGGAGAGGACGGCGAGGCCGCGGTCCCCCGCGGCGACGAGTTCGGCGAGGAGTTCAACGGCGCGTTCGGCTTCGGCGGCGACCACGCCGTGCTCGTCTGCGGCGTCGGCGGGCGTGTGGTGGACGGTGATGGCGTCGGTCTCCTGGACGCGCGGGTGGGCGGTCATGGGGCGCACGCGGCCGCCGTAGAACTTGGCGGAGGAGAACCCGATGAGGTGGGGGACGCTGCGGTGGTGCTCGGTGAGCTCGATGACGGGCCCGGCGCCGCAGGCGAGGTCGTAGAGGCTGACGCGGCCGGTGTCGAGGCGTGCTTGGAGGTCGGTGAGGCCGTGGCGTTCGAGGACTTCGTGGAGGCGCGCGTCGGAGGCGAAGGACACGAACTTGAGCTGGCGGGGGTCCCCGGCGACGACGGCGCGGCGGGCGCGGGCGAGGACGGGGGCGGCGCGCAGCTGGTTGACGTGGCTCGCTTCGTCGATGATGACGAGGTCGAACATGGCGGCTTCGGGCGGCAGGAGCGCTTCGACGTCGGCGACGGTGCCGATCCACAGGGGCGCGGCTTTGAGGAGCGGGGCGAGGTGCTCCATGGCGCCGCGGCGCCTCGACCGGTCGCCTTGGGAGGCTTGGAGTTCGGCGATGCGGCGGGCGGCGCCGGAGCGGTGTCCGGCGGGGGCGGCGGCGCGCAGGGCGTTCCCGGCGGCGTCGGCGGCGTCGCGGTCGGCCTGTTCGAGGTTGCGCCACAGGGGTTCGAGGCGCAGGCCGCCTTCGGCGGCGAGGCGGGTCATGGCCTGCACGTCGCGGACGACTTCGAGGGCCTGCTGGAGTGCGGCCGAGTCGGAGTCGGTGCCGGTGAGGCGCTGGAGTTCCTTGCGGGCCTTGCGTCTGCGCCAGCGGGTCCAGGGCCAGCCGCCTTGGCCGCGGGTGCCTGCGGCGGCGGCCGCGACGGCGTCGGGGTCGGCGTCGCGCAGGCCCGGGTAGTCGTCGAGGAGGAACACGGGGGCGTCGAGGCCGCGGAGGCGGCGGCGCTCCATGTCGAGGCGGATCGAGATGGCGTGCTCGACGCGTTCGAGCATCTGGAGGGTCTCGTCGGCGCGGCGGCGGGCGAGGGCGGCTTCGGCTTTGAGGACTGGTTTGCGGTCGGCGAACGCGGCCGTGCTGCTGCGTTCGGTGTCGCCGAACATGACCGGGTCGGGCCCCGGGTGGCGGGCGAGGAGTCCGGCGAGGACGTCGGCGGCGAACACGGACTGGGTGGCGATGAGGACGGACTGGCCGCGGGCGACGGCGTCGAGGGCGATGGCGGCGAGGGTGTGGCTCTTGCCGCAGCCGGGGGCTCCGGCGACGACGGTGACCGGGGCGGTGCGGGAGCTGCGGACCGCGGCGGCCTGTTCGAGGTTGAGCGGCAGGGGGGAGCGGACCTCGCCGGTCTCGGGTTCGGGGGCGTCGGTCGCGGCGTACACGGCGGCGAGCGCGGTCGCTTCGAGGCCGGGGCGTTCGGACCAGTCGAGGAGGGCCTGGCCGATGGGGCCGGACTCGGTGCGGGGGCCGGAGACGTAGACGACGGACCGGGCGAGGACGACCGGTTGGGCGCCTTCGGGGTCGGGCCGGTGGGTGACGGCTTTGACGGCGTACCCGGCGGCGGTGGCGGCGGCGAGGAGCCAGGCGGGGTCGGCGAGGTCGCCGCCGGTGCGCTCGGGGCTGAGGACGGCGGCGAGGCGCGCGGCGTGCTCGGTGCCGACGAGCTTGGGGTGGACGGCGATGTCGCCCGCGGGGACGATCTTGTGGTCGAAGGGCTCGGTCTGGGCGACTTCGAGGCGCACGGGCCGGGTGACGAGGGGGACGGCGACGCGGCGGCGCTTCCCGTCGACGCGGTGCATCCCGGTGACGATGCCCCAGCCCTGCCGCAGGAGGCGCTCGTCGCGGTGGAGCTCGTCGTGCGCGGCGAGGTCGGCGGCGCCCGCGACGGTGGTGAGGCTGCCGGTCCAGGCGGACTTCTGGCCGATCTCGTCGGAGTCGGCGGCGGCGGCGGCCTTGTTGACGGGCGCGAGGGCGGAGAGCGCGGTGAGGATGCGGGCAGGGCTCATGGCGGCAGTGTACGGCCGTGCGGCCGGTGGGGCGCACGCGAAAGGCCCCGGGGCGGGAGGCGCCCCGGGGCCGGTTCAGGCCCTGCTATCGAACGACGTGCTCGCTACTCGACGCAGAGGACCGCGGTGGTGCGGACTCCGGCGAGGTCGGTGACCTCGTAGTAGCTGCCCGGGCAGGAGGCGATGGCCGAGTCGACGTCGGGGGCGGCCCAGTCGGCGGCGTCGAACGCGATCGCTTCGGTGACAGTGGTGTCGGCGGCGGCGTCGGCGCAGTCGAGCGTGAACCACTCGACGTCGCTGCTGGACATGCAGTCGCCGGTGTTCGGGGTGACCGGGGTCTTGCCCTCGGCGTTGGGCTTGTCGATGGCCTCGATGCAGAAGAGGTAGTCGACGTTGCCGGTGGTCTGGTCGTAGATCATGTTCCAGTCGGTCCACGGCTGGCCGGGGATGTACGCGCCGTTCTCCTCGCCGCAGGCGTCGTAGACGGCCTGGGTGTCGGTGAGGTCGCCGCCGGTGGCGGTCAGGCCGGGGTCGGCGGTGATCGAGGTGATGGTCCAGAACGCGTCCTCGCCCGAGCAGTCGATCGCGAAGGTCGTGGCGTCGTCGCTGAGGACCTCGTAGGGCAGGCAGTCGCCCGCGGCCGCGTCGGCGGCGGCGTCGAACTGCTCGCCGCTGACGTCGGTGCCCTCGGAGTCGTCGGAGGCGGCGTCGAGGATGCCGCAGCCGGTCAGGGCGATGGCGCCGGCGAAGGCGACGCCGCCAACGGCGAGAAGGCGGCGGAAGGGACCGAAGTTCGTGTTCATTGGCTGCTTTCTGTGCGGCACCGCGTCTCGGGTCGAACGGTGCTCCTGAGTTCAGCGTGAAGATATGCGGCGGCGGCGACTACTGTTGCGGCGCAGCCGGTGACCGAGTGCATTCACACGTCCGCGACCTGCGCTTTCACAGTTCCGCAGGAAGCGTGGGCCGGGTCGCATGACCGGGATCACCAGGTTGCGATTCGATCAAGCTCGAACGCCCGATTGGAAGTGTTCTTCCCCGTATCGCCCGATCCGGTTGCGTCCCTTGAGGATTGAAAAGGAGGACGCGGGTTCCGCCCAATGGTCTCCGCGCCCTCCGGTCCGTGGGTCCCCGGCGCGGGGCCGGGGAGGGTGCTAGCCGATCTCGATGTAGTAGACCGTGCCGTCGAGGGACCAGACGTCCTCGACGTAGATGAGGGTCTGCTCGGCGTCGGCCGGGATCTCGGCGCAGGTCGCGCCGCTCGACGTGCCGCCCGCGGTGACCTCGGTGGCGTCGATGATGTCGTTGGGCACGACGTTGGTGCAGGTCTCGGACATGACGCCGTCGGCCCAGATGCCGACGGTCGCGTCGAGCCACAGCGTGCCGGTCTCGGCGCCGTTGTAGGTGCCGTCGACGGTGAACATGGCGAGCGCGTTGCCGTCCGCGGGGGGCGTGTTGAACTCGTTCTCGGCCATGATCGCGTCGGTCGCGTCCAGCTGGACGTCGCCGACGGAGAGGGTCCAGTCGCCGATCTCGACGGTGGAGCCCGCGGGGAGCGGGGCCTCAGGGCTGAGGCCGTCGCCGGTGGCGGTGCCCTCTTCCGCGGCCTCTTCGGCGGCGGTGGTCGTGTCCGAGCCGGTGTCGTCGCTGCCGCCGCCGGTGGTGTCGTCCCCGGTGCCGCACGCGGACAGGGCCGCGAGGCCGATCAGGGTCGCGCCGCTGAGGGCGAGGAGGCGCTTCGAGATCTCGGGGAGTTCGATGTTCATGGGAAACCTTCCGTGGGGTGTCGATCGTTGATGGAAGCTTGTGAAGTTACTTCACGAGACTAGTAGACTGTGTCGAGCCTCCGCAACGCGGGGTGGGTTACGATTCGATAAATCAAGACAGGAGCCCGCATGACCTCCCGTGACGCCGGCCCAGGCGAGACCATCACGTTGACCGATCTGGCCCGCCTGGCCTCGGTCGGACGCAACGCCGTCAGCAACTGGCGGCGCCGAGAGCCCGACTTCCCCGCGCCCGTGGACGACTCCGCCCGCCGCCCCCGCTTCTCCTTGTCCGCCTTGGAGTCCTGGGCCCGGGCCCACGGCCGGGAACTCCAGGTCACCGGCGCCGACCGCCTCTGGTTCCGCCTCGCCGCGGCCCACCCGACCGCGGAGGCCGCGCTCGAAGCGGTCGCCGCGGCCTTCGACGGCGACGGCGAACCCGCCGCCGAAGTCAAGGCCCTCACCGCCGACGCCCCCGCCTCCGACCTCTTCGAGTTCTTCATCGAGCGCGCCCGCGAGGCCGCCGGGATCGGCGTCCCCCCGGGGATCGCGCCGCTCGCCGACATCGCCGCGGCCGTCAGCGGCGAGCACACGCACGAGCGCATCGGGAAGACCGTCTACGACCCGGCGTGCGACGAAGGCGACCTCCTCGCCGCCGTCGCCGCGAAGATCGGCCCGTGCAGAGCGCTCGACGGCCAGGACCTCTCCGGCCCCCGCGCCGCCATCGCCGCCAAGCGCCTGCGCCTCCTCGACGGCAAGTTCCGCACCGGCGGCGACGAAGGCGCCCGGATCGGCACGCGCACCGGCGACTCGCTGCTCTCCGCGCTCCCCGAGGACCGCTACGACCTGGTCGTGTGCGACCCGCCGTTCAACGTCAAGGACTGGGGCTACGACCGCCTCCCCGACGGCGACGACCCCCGCCTGGCCTACGGCACCCCGCCGCGCACCGAACCCGAGCTCGCGTGGGCGCTCCACTGCACCGCGCTCCTCGCGCCCGGCGGGCACGCGGTCGTGCGCATGCCCGCGCAGGTCGCCCACCGCCGCTCGGGCAGGCGCATCCGCTCCGAGCTGCTGCGCTGGGGCGCGCTCCGCGCCGTCGTCGACTCTCCCGAAGCCAAGGCGCACATCTGGATCCTCACCCCCCGCGGCGAGACCACCCAGCTCCTCGTCTCCAACGGCCGCGACTTCCGCGAAGCCTGGCTGAACTTCACCGCCACCCCCGACGCGCCGATCGCCACCCCCGACTCGGTCACCGTCCCCCTCATGCGCCTGTGGGACGAGGACGTCGACGTCTCCCCCGCGGTCTACCTCGCCAGCACCCCCGGCGGCGCCGACGACCTCGCCGACGCGGTCGCGCGCATGGCGTCGCGGCTGCAGGCCGTCGCCGGGCAGGAACTCCCCCGGTTCACCGGCGGCGCAGAGGAATCGGCGCCCGAGACGAGCCTCGGCGACCTCGAACGCGACGGCCACCTGGTCGTCGCCCCGGGCACGCTGGTCCCCGGCGAGGAGCCGGCCGGCCCGCGCTGCGTCATCGTCGACCCGGTCGGCGAGCCCCCGGTGCGCATCGGCCTGCGCGGCGAGGCGACCGAGATCCAGTGGACCGTCTCGTGCGAGCCCACAGTCGACTTGGCGTGGATAGCCGCGGCCCTGTCGGCGCGGCTCCCCGCGGCGTCGAAACGCACCGCCACAGGCGCCAAGCGCCGCATCCTGTCCGTGAAGATCCCCCGCCTCACGCTCGCGGAGCAGCAGCGGCGGGGGGCCGCGTTCGCGCGCCTCGAAGCGCTCCGCTCGGCGCTCGCCGAGGCCGGGCGGCAGGCCGAAACCCTCGCCGCCGAAGCCGCGGCGGGACTCGTGTCGGGCGCAGTGAAAGTCGAGGATTGAGGGCGATGAATGCGCAACGGCCGGGTATCCGCCCGGCCGTTGCCATGTCTGCATGCCTTGCCACCTGCGGTCTTGCCGCATCGTTGAGCCGCTGACAGGATTCGAACCCGCAACCTACTGTTTACAAGACAGTTGCTCTACCGTTAAAGCTACAGCGGCCTGCCTGCGCCGTTCTCCCAGCGAGACGGTTCGATTCTAACCGACCGGTATACCGGCCCGGGACCCCCGGAGCCGCAGCGGTCCCACCGGCCGCACCCGGCCCACGCGGCGCCAGGAGTTCACCGTTCCGTCTAAGTCCGGCGAACCGACGACCGGCGCATAAACTGGGCAAATGGCTACCCCTGAGCAATCCTCCATTTCGGCCCGCCCCCGCGCGCCCCTACCCGTGACGGCGGCGGTCGTCCTGCTGTGGCTCATGGTCGCCGCCATGGGATGGCTGGTGGCCGTCTCGGCCGTGATGACGGCGTTCCGGGTCTCCACCCGGTTCAGCGGCTCGGCGAGTGCGCTGGCGTTCGTCGAGCCGCTCCTGTTCCTGGTGGTCGCGTTCGCGATCGGGCTTGCGGCCGTGAAGGTCTGGACGGGCCGGGACTGGGCTCGGCGGTCGGTGGTGATCGTGAGCGCGACGCTCCTGGCGACGGCGCTGGCGACCCGCGCGGGGCTGACGTTCGGGACGGGCCTGGCGGGGACGTTCGTGCTCGCGGCGCTGCTGGTCCTGCTGGCGCTGCCGCCGTCGCAGCGGTGGTGCGACCGGGAGTCCGGCTGCCACAGCCCGCGGATCGGCGAGCGGGAGGAGCCGCCGTTCCTGGTGGTCGCGGAGCTCGTGATGCTGTGGGCCGCAGTCGTGTTCGCGTTGCAGACGGGGACCCGCGCCGTCCTCGCCGAAGCGGGCGCGGACCGGCTCGGCCTGGTGCTGGTCGCGGCGGCGGTCGTCCACGCCGTGCTGAACGCCGGGATGACCGGCCGCCGCAGGTGGGGATGGCTCGGGACCGTCGGGCTGTCGGGGATCTACGTCCTGTGGCTCGCCGCCGCCGCGGTGGCGTCCGCGGTCGGCGGCGGGCCGTGGGCGCTTCCGGCCGTGCTGGCCCTGCTCCCGCTGGTGTTCCTGTGGGCGCTGCTGAAGCCCGAGACGAAGTCCTGGTGCCGCCCCGCTACCTGAGCCCGAAGGCGCGGACGGCGGTGCGGGTGCGGCGGCGGCGCTAGTCGCGGAAGGAGAACACCTGGAGGCCGTCGGGGACGATGCACGCGAGGCGCGTATCCGTTGCGTCGCAGGCGTACAGCTCCAGGTCGGTGCTCAGCTCCGCGCGCGAGCCGTCGCGGCCCAGGCCGGTGACGCCGCCGGTGACCGTGCCGAACGTCGACCGGGCGGGCCAGGCGAGGGCCGAGCCGCCGTCGATCGGGTCGAAGGTCTCCTCAAGGGAGTTGTTGACCGCGTCGAAGCCCTTGTCGTAGATCTGGGTCCGCTTCGAGTCGCCCGCGTAGTACTCGACGAGGAGCCGGTCCCCGAGCGGCTCGATCCAGCCGTACTCCTGGTCGTCGAACTCGTGGGAGATCTCCTCGGCGTCGGCGTCGTAGACCCGCCAGTGGTAGACGTCGGTCTGGTCCTCCACCGCTTCGGCCACGCACACCAGGGCCTCGCCGCAGTCAGTCATGTCGGCGGGGCCGACGTCGCCGGACTCGATGAACTGCGAGTCGAGCTGCTTGAGGTCGTCGAGGCCGTACACGTTCAGCTCGTAGCCGGTCTCCTTGTCGGCGGCCACGTACAGCTTCCCGTCCCACGCGTAGTACAGGTCCTCGGCGGTCTCGATCTCGCGCTGCACGATCACCTCGCCGGACTCGACGTCGTAGACGTGCAGCACGTTGTCGCTCGTGACCGCCCAGAGGCGGCCGTCGCCGTTCGACGGCTCGGTCGGATTCGCGATGTCCTCGGGGACCCAGTTGAAGCTCCAGTCGGCGACCGTGGCGTCCTCGGTGCCCGCGGTCCACTCGGCGACGCGCTCGCCCTCGCCGTCGAAGACCTTGAAGCCGGCGCCCGCGTCGGCCTCCGGGCCGATGACGAGGAGGTCGCCGGAGCGGGAGGCGTTGCGGCTCGCGCTGGTCTGGGTGTTGCGGACCTCCCCCGTGGCGGGGTCGAGGAACACGAACTTGTACTCCCCGGTCTCGACCTCCTGGGAGAACGCCAGGAGCTCGTCCGAGAGGAAGTACGAGTTGTTCCAGCCGTCGCCCTCGAACACCTGGTCCTGGGACCACACCGGGTCGCCGGTCTCGTTGGAGAGCGCCCGGACGTGCAGCTCCTGCCCGGACTCGTGGTCGGAGGCGGTGGTGTAGAAGAACACCGAGCGGTCGCCGCGGGAGCGGACCTCGTAGATGCCGTCGTCGAGCTCGCCGCTGACCGCGGTCGCGGGCGCGACCTCGGTGAGGCCGTCGGCGAACGGGCGCTGCTTGTACGGGTTGAGCAGCCACCACGCGCCGATCGCCACCGCAGCGACGAGCACGGCCGCCGCGACGCCGATGGCGATCCACTTCGGAGGGACGCGGCGGGCGGTGTGGACGGTGCCGCGTCGCGGCGGCGGCATGGGCGCGCCCCCGTTGCGGCGCAGCAGGACCGTCTCGTCGGAGGCGGGGGTCACGGGCGGCAGGCCCAGCGACGGGGCCGTCGGGTTCGCGGGCGGCGACGTCACCGCCGCCGGCGGCGTCACCGGGACGGTCGCGGTCAGCGCGAGGGCCGCGCCCTCCGAGACCGGCAGCTCCGGCTGCTCCAGGACCGTCGGCGCGATCCCGAGTCCTTCATGGAGCATCTTGGACACCATGGGCATCCGCGAGGACCCGCCGACCAGGAACAGGCCCGCGAGCTGCTCGGGACGCCGACCCGTCAACGCGAGGACCCGCTGGGTCTCGCCGACCGCGCGCGACAGGAGCGGCCGCGAGATCTGGTCGAGCTCGCCGCGCGTCAGGTGCAGCGACTGCGCCATGTCCGGCACCGTCACCGGCGCCACGGAGGACCGCGACAGCATCTCCTTCGCGCCGCGCACCTCCTCCCACAGCTCGCGGCGGTTGCGCAGTTCGCTGGCGCCGTTCGGGTTCTCCAGGCGCTTCCAGATCTCCGGCTCGCGCTGCTTCACCGTCTCGCCGATGTGCGCCACGAGGGCCGCGTCGAAGTCGAGGCCGCCCAGGTCGGGCAGGCCGCCGTCGGCGAGGACCCCGAACGAGCCGTCCGGGCGGCGCTCCAGGACCGCGATGTCGAGCGTCCCGCCGCCGAAGTCGAACACCGCGAGCGGCTGCCCGGCCTGCACCTGGTGCGACAGGCGCGACGTGTAGTAGTGCGCGGCCGCGACGGGCTCGGTGAGGATCTTCACCGGCCGGTACCCGGCCTGCGCGGCCGCGTCGTGCAGGGCCCCGCGCCGCTGCTCCGACCACGCCGCCGGGCACGTCAGCACCGCGTCGGGGAGCCGCCCCACCGACTCGATCGCGGCGCGCGCGACCCGCGACAGGATCGCCGCGAACGCCGCCGTCACCGGGATCTCCCTGTCCCCCAGCAGGAGCGTCCCGTCCGAGATCCGCTGCTTCGGGTTCGGCTCGAACCGCTCGGGCGCGGTGAGCGCGAGCCGCTCGGCGTCCTTCCCGGTGTGGAGCGTCCCGGCGGGGTCGAGGAACACCGCCGAGGGCATCACCGGGGAGCCGTCGAACAGGAGCGGGCGGGTGCGGCCGTCGGGCCACACCACCACGGCCACGGTGTGGGACGTACCGAGGTCGACGCTGAGCAGGTAATCGGCCGGCATGGTCGTGCAGCTCCGGGGGCTAGGGCGTGCGGGAGGGTTTCAGGTTAGTGCGCGGTCACTACCGGCGCTGGCGCTGGACCTCGGCGAGTGCGATGGACGCGGCGACGGAGGCGTTCAGGGACTCCACCTCGCCGCTGATGGGGATGCCCGCGCGGTGGTCGCAGGTCTCGGCGACCAGGCGGGAGACGCCCTTGCCCTCGTCGCCGACGACGATGAGGAGCGGGTCGGTCGCGACGGGCAGGTCGAAGACGTCGACGTCGCCGCCGCCGTCGAGGGCGACGGTCATGAACCCGGCCTGCTGGCAGGCCTGGATGGTGCGGGTGAGGTTGACGACCTTCGCGACCGGGAGGCGCGCGGCGGCGCCCGCGGAGGTGCGCCAGGCGACGGCCGTGACGGAGGCGGCGCGCTTGGACGGGATGATGAGGCCATGGCCGCCGAACGCGGCGGTGGAGCGGATGATCGCGCCGAGGTTGCGCGGGTCGGTGACACCGTCGAGGGCGACCAGGAGCGGCGCGGTCCCGGAGGTCTTGCTGATTTCCAGGAGGTCGTCGAACTCGGCGTACTCGTAGGGCTCGATCTGGAGGCCGATGCCCTGGTGGAGGGCGTTGTTGGTGCGGCGGTCGAGGTCGCGGCGGGCGAGCTCCTTGATGGGGAGGTCGCGGTTGCCGGCGAGGCGCACTGACTCGGCGACGCGGTCGTCGAGCTCGGTGCCGAACGCCACGTAGAGGGCGGTCGCGGGGACCTTCGCGCGGAGCGCTTCGAGGACGGGGTTGCGGCCGAGGATGAGCTCGGGCTCGTCGTCGCGGCGCCGCGTCTGGGTGCGGGGGCGGGCCTTCCCGATGTTGGTGGTGCGGCCCTCGGAGGCGGCCTTGGCGCGCTCGGCGGACTGCTTCCGCTGGGTCTTCTGGGGCTTGTCGTCCCCGGTGTACTCCTTGTGCCAGGGGCGGTCGGCGGCCTTGAGGGTGCGGCCCTTCCCGGCCAGGCCCTTCTTCTGGCCGCCGGAGCCCTTCTGCGGGCCGGCCTTGCTGGTCTTGCGACGGTTCGGGTGCCCGCCCTTGGTGCTCATCGGTTCAAGTTCCCCAGTGGTGTCGGTCGTCTGCGGACGGGCGGTCGCCTAGTCCACGGTCCACACGGGACCGCGAGGGGTGTCCTTGACGGTGATGCCGGCGTGCGCGAGGTCGTCGCGGATGCGGTCGGCAGCCGCGTAGTCCTTGCGGGCCCTGGCGTCGGCGCGCTGTTCGAGTGCGAGCTTCACGAGCGCGTCGACGGCGCCGGTGAGCTTCGCGTCACCCGGGTCGTCCCATTGCGGGTCGAGCGGGTCGAGGCCGAGCTGGTCGAGCATAGCTCGCACGGCGGCCCCGATGCGGGCCGCGGCGGCGTCGTCGCCGGCGTCGAGGGCGGCGTTGCCCTCGCGGGCGGCGTCGTGGATCACGGCGACGGCGGCGGGCGTGTTCAGGTCGTCGTCCATCGCGGCGGTGAACTCGGGGGCGAGGGCGCCGCCGATGACGGCGTCGCGGCCGAGGGCCTCGGCGGCGCGGTGCACGAAGTTGGAGAGCCGCTCCCAGGCGCTCTGGGCTTCGGCGAGGGCGTCCTCGGAGAAGTCGACGGCGGACCGGTACTGGACGCCGGTGAGGTAGTAGCGGATCGCGGCGGGGGCAAAGCCCTTCTCGCCGAGCGCGGCGACGGACAGGGTGTTGCCCAGGGACTTCGACATCTTCGTGCCGGAGAGGTTGAGCATCCCGTTGTGCACCCAGTACTTCGCGAAGCCGAGCCCGGCGGCGCGGGACTGGGCGAGCTCGTTCTCGTGGTGGGGGAACATGATGTCGGTGCCGCCGCCGTGGATGTCGAAGGCGTCGCCGAGGTAGCGGCGGGCCATCGCGGAGCACTCGATGTGCCAGCCGGGGCGCCCGGGGCCCCAGGGGGACGTCCAGGCGGCGTCGGCGGGCTCGCCCGCCTTGTGGGCCTTCCACAGGCCGAAGTCGCGGGAGTCGCGCTTGAGGCCGCTCTCGGGGCTGGAGAGCATGTCCTCGGGGCGGCGGTGGGAGAGCTGGCCGTACTCGGGCCAGGAGGACACGGAGAACCAGACGTCGCCGTTGTCGGTGGCGTAGGCGTGGCCGCGCTCGATGAGCTCCGAGATGAGGTCGATCATCTGGGTGACGTGGCCGGTGGCGCGCGGCTCGTACGTGGGCGCCTCGACGTTCAGGGCGGCGTAGGCGGCGGCGAGCTTGCGCTCGTTCTCGTAGGCGATGGCCCACCAGGGGCGGCCCTGCTCCTCGCCGCGCACGAGGATCTTGTCGTCGACGTCCGTGACGTTGCGCACGTACGTGACGTCGTAGCCGGAGCGGCGCAGCCAGCGGATGAGCACGTCGTAGGAGACGCCCGAGCGGAGGTGCCCGATGTGCGGCGGGCCCTGGACGGTGAGGCCGCACAGGTATACGCCGACGCGGCCGGGATTCCGGGGCTGGAATTCGCGGATCGAACGGGTGCCGGTGTCGTACAGTCGCAGGCTCACCCGTCAAGTCTAGACAACGCGGGCGTGCGCCTAGCGCCCCGAGCCCCGCGTGTCAAGGGCGTGAACGGGACGGCCCCCGGCTGGTGCCGGGGGCCGTCATCGGGAGGCGGTCGATGGAGGGTTATGCGGCCCTGCGGCGCATGGCGACCAGGACGCCGCCGCCGACGGCGAGGGCCGCGGCGAGGCCGAGCAGGAGCCCGGTCGCGCCGGTGCCGGTCTTCGGGAGGACCCCGGCGCCGTCGTCGGTCGGGTGCTCGGACGGGTCGCCGCCGCCGGGGACGCCGTCGCCGGTGATGTCCCACAGGGTCGTGGTGCCGGAGACCTCGTTGCCGACCGCGAGCATGGGGCGGCCGGTCGGGGAGTCGGCGGCCGCGACGAACGCGATCGACTCGGGCCCGGAGTCGCCCCCGGCGCCCGCGGCGGGCTCGGCGGTGAAGTCGCGGTTCGACACGTAGTCGACGAACACGGCGTTCACCGGGTCGGTGACGTCGTAGACCATGACGCCGCCCTGCCGCTCCAGGCCGATGAACGCGTACACGGCGTCGCCGACCTGGCCGACGGCGACGGCCTCGGGCTCGGGGCCCTTGTCGTCGGAGCGGTCGTCGAAGTCGTTGGCCTCGTTGTCGGCGTTGAAGTTCGCGGACTCGGCCTCGGCGACAACCGCCTCGAACTCGGCGCCGGAGTCGAAGACGAGCTCCCCGTCGGCGGACCAGATGGAGAAGGACCGGCCGCCGAAGGAGTACAGGCCGTCGTAGCAGCCGTCCTCGGTCTGCCCGAGCGTGGTGGTGACCTTGAGGCGGCCGAGGGCCTCGTCGGCCTGGAGGGCGTCGAGGTCGGCGCCGTCGAACGCGCCTTCGCACAGCTCCAGGTCCTTGACGCGGGCCTCCTCGGAGTAGTCGCCCCACTCGCGCACGTCGCCCTCGTTGGCGGTCACGAGATAGGTCTCGCCGCCGGTGGCGAAGCTGTCGATCCCGTCGGGCAGGTACATGCCCTGCACGGGCCACGCCGTGATGTCCACCTCGTCGTCCTTGTCGGAGGCGTCGAGGCCGTTCCCTTCGGCGGCGTGGTCCTTGAAACCGAGCGGCAGCAGCTCCGCGACCTCGCCCGCGGCGAGGTCGACGACGGCGATCGCGTTGTTCTCCTGGAGCGTCACGTACGCGGTCGCGTCGTCGGCCACGGTGACGTACTCGGGCTCGATGGCGCGCTGCACGGCGTCGTCCCCGGTGAGGTCGGGGCCGAACACCCGGAAGCCCTCTGGGAGGGACGCCTCGTCCCAGGCGGTGAAGTCCGCGGTGGCGACGTCGTACGTGGCGGCGTCGACGATCGAGACCGTGCCGACCGGGTCGACGGCGTAGTCGTCGTCGGGTTCGCCCTCGTCGGCGGTGACGGCCTTCGACCCGTCGGGGGTGAACGCGATCGAGTCGGGCTGGGCGCCGACCTGCGCCGCGTCCTTGAAGGCGCCCTCGGCGTCGAAGAACGCGACCCAGCCCGGGTCGGTCTTCACGGGCGCCTCGACGGCGACCGCGACGGTCCCGCCGCTGACCGCCACGGAGTTGACCGTGGCGCCGTCCTGGCCGAGCGCGGCGGCGGCGTCGAGCACCGCGTGCTTCACGGGGTTCGCGGGGTCGGACACGTCGATGACGTCGACCACGCCGGCCTCGGCGTTCACCGCGAACACGCGCTTCGTGGAGGGGTCGTAGGTGACGATCTCGGACCCGCCCGCGGCGAACGCGCCGGTCGAATAGGTGCCCAGGACCGACAGGTCCAGGGCCGGGCCCTCCTGGGCCAGCGCGGGGACGGGCACGGCGAGCGCCGCCAGCCCGACCGCGAGCACGGGTACGAGCAGTCGCTTCTGCACAGCTGGTTCCTGACTTCTCGGGGGAACGGGGGTGACGGCCCCAGTCCACCGAGGCAAGGGGACCCGGGGCCCAGCGGAAGGGAAACGGGGCATGAACACCGAGTCGCGAATCGGCGCGCGCGTAGTACCCCGGTACCGGTCGCGGCCCGTTTGTCCTCCCCTGGCAGGAACGCGAAATCGGTCCGCGCGCCCATGCGCGCGGGGCGATCCGGCTCATAGACTGGGCGCGTCCCTGACCCGCGATCCCCATTGGAGGGGAGCCCCATGATCTCCGCGAAGGGTCTGTACAAGCGGTACCGGAAGACGGTCGCCGTAGACCACCTCTCATTCGACGTCCGCCCCGGCGTCGTCACCGGATTCCTCGGACCCAACGGGTCCGGGAAGTCCACGACCATGCGCCTCATGCTCGGCCTCGACCACGGCGAGGGCGAGACCCTCTTCGACGGGCAGCGGTTCGGCACGATCCGCCGCCCCATGAACGAGGTCGGCGCGCTCCTTGAGGCGAAGCCGTTCCACCCCACCAGGTCCGCCCGCAACCACTTGCGGATGCTCGCCGCCGGGAACCGGATCGCCGACTCCCGCGTCGACGAGGTGATGGAGTTCGTCGGCCTCGGCGACGTCAAGCGCAAGAAGCCGAAGGGCTACTCGCTGGGCATGGCGCAGCGCCTCGGCCTCGCGCAGGCGCTCCTCGGCGACCCGCGGACGCTGCTGCTCGACGAGCCGACGAACGGCCTCGACCCGCACGGCATCCACTGGATGCGCGACGTCCTCAAGACCCTCGCGTCGGAGGGCCGCACCATCTTCGTCTCCAGCCACCTCCTGTCGGAGATGCAGCTGATGGCCGACGAGCTCGTCGTCATCGGCCGCGGCACGATGATCTTCAACGGCGACGTCGACACGTTCGTCCGCGAGTTCACCCAGTCGCAGGTCGTCGTCCGCGGCCCCGACACGGCCTCCCTCGCCGAGGCGCTGAAAGCCGAAGGGGCCGAAGTGGTCCCGGAGGCCGACGCGCTGGTCGTCTCCGGCCTGGAGATCGGGAAGGTCGGGCACCTGGCCTTCACGTCGGGCGTCGAGCTGCACGAGCTGTCGACGCGCCGGGCCTCCCTGGAGGAGGCGTTCATGTCCGCGACGGGCGCTTCGGAGCAGTTCGTCGCCCAGACCCCCGTCGCCGCCGCTGGAGGGAACCCCGATGCTTGACGCACTGCGCTTCGAGTGGAAGCGCCTGACGACGCTCCGCTCCACCTACTGGCTCATCGGCATGGGCCTGCTCGTGTCCACGGGCGTCGCCGTCCTCGTCGGCGTCGCGGCCCGCAACGAACCGGTGAGCACCGACATCATGTGGATCGCCCTCAACGGCGGGGCCGGGTTCGGGCTGCCGTTCCTGGCCGTGTTCATGGCGATCATCGGGATCTTCGCGTGCGGCCACGAGTACCGCCACGGCACGATCCAGCCGACCCTGACGTCCCTGCCGCAGCGCAACCGGCTCATCGTCGCGAAGCTCGCGGTGGTCCTGTCGACCACGCTGGTGGTGACGCTCGTGTCGATGGCGATCAACCTCGCCGTGGTCTACACGGTGTGGGGCGAGGCGCCCGGCCTGTTCGAGGACCCGCTCGGGACCTCGCTCATCGGGTACGTCGTCTACATGCTCCTGTACGTCCTCGTCGGCTTCGGTCTGGGCCTGCTGTTCCGCGGCGTCCCTTCGGCTTTGGTCGTCATCTTCCTGATGCCGCTCATCATCGAGAACATGATCGCGGGCCTGTCGACGATCCCCCAGCTCGACTGGCTCGTCCCCGTCGTCAAGTTCCTGCCGTTCTCCGACGGCGCCCGCCTCCTGGAGCTCTCGGCCCCCGACTTCGGCCCCGGAACCCCCGACTACGACCTGTTCTCCCGCTGGACCGCCGGAGGCGTCTTCGCCCTCTTCGCCGCCCTCATCCTCGCCTCGGCGTGGACCCTCTTCAAGAAACGCGACGCATAGACACGAACGAGGTGCGGCCCGTGGCATCCGCCACGGGCCGCGCCTCGTTACCGCTGAGTTGTCGGACCCCCGAGCAAGGGTTGTTGTCCGGGGGCCCGAAATCCCCGAAACCCCCGCTGCTTTGGTTGCCCTCTTACTGCTGCGCCGCTTCGAGTTCGCGGCGCACGAGGTCCGCGGTCTCGATCGAGTTGAGGGCGGCGCCCTTCATGAGGTTGTCGGCGACGACGAAGAACTCCAGGGAGTTCGGGAAGTCGATCGACTGCCGGATGCGCCCGACCTGCGTGCCCTCCCGGCCGACCGAGTCGATCGGCATGGGGAACACCATGTTCTCCGGGTCGTCCACCAGGTCCACGCCCTCGGCGGCCGCGAGCACCCGGTGCGCCTCGGCCACGGTGACCTCGCGCTCGAACGTCGCGTGCACGACCTGCGAGTGCCCGACCGCGACCGGCACGCGCACGCACGTCGACGCGACCTTCAGGTCCGGCAGGCCCAGGATCTTGCGGGACTCGTTGCGGACCTTCAGCTCCTCGCTCGTCCACCCGTCCTCGCGCCACCCGCCGACCTTCGGCACCACGTTGAGCGCCAGCGGCGCCCCGAACGGCGCGTTGAACTCCTCGCCGAGCACCAGCCGCAGGTCGTTCCCGGCCGTGCCGGCGCCGTCGGCGCCGCCGACCTTCTGGAGCTGCGCGTACAGCGCCTCCAGCCCTTCCTTGCCCGAACCGGACGCGGCCTGGTACGACGCCACCGACATCGACACCAGCCCGAACTCCGCGTTCAGCGCGGCGAGCGTCGGGATCAGCGCCAGGGTCGTGCAGTTCGCGTTCGCGATGATCCCCTTCGGACGGTTCGCGGCGTCGCCGGGGTTCGCCTCCCGGCACACCAGCGGCACCTCGGGGTCCATCCGGAAGTACGCCGACTTGTCGATGACGACGACGCCCTTCGCGGCCGCCACCGGCACCCACTCCGCCGACACGTCGTCGGGCAGGTCGAAGTGCGCGATGTCGATCCCGTCGAACACGTCGGGGCCGATCGCCTGCACCGTCAGCAGCTCGTCGCCGACCTCCAGCTGCTTCCCGGCCGACCGCGCCGACGCGATGAGGCGCACCTCGCCCCAGTTGCCGCGCTCCTTCGCGATGAGGCGGCGCATGATCGACCCGACGACGCCCGTGGCGCCGACGATCGCGACGTTCAGCTTGCGCGCCATGCCTACCGCCCCGTCCCCGCGTACACGACGGCCGCCTCGTCGCCGCCGAGGTCGAACTTGTCGTGCACGGCGCGTACGGCCGCGGCCAGGTCCGTGTCCCGGCACACGACCGAGATCCGGATCTCCGACGTCGAGATGATCTCGATGTTCACACCTGCGTCAGCGAGCGCCTGGCAGAAGTTCGCCGTCACGCCCGGGTGCGACCGCATCCCCGCGCCGATCAGCGACACCTTCCCGATGTTCTCGTCGTAGATGAGCTTCTCGAACCCGATGGCGCCCTGGTGCTTCTTCAGCGCCTCCGTGGCCTTCGGCCCCGACTCCTTCGGGAGCGTGAACGAGATGTCGGTGTGGCCGTTGGCGGCGGTCGACACGTTCTGCACGATCATGTCGATGTCGATCTCGGCGTCGGCGATCACCTGGAAGATCGACGCCGCCGCGCCCGGCTTGTCGGGCACGCGGGTCACGGTGATCTTCGCTTCGGAGTCGTCATGCGCGACGCCGCTGATGAGTGCTTGCTCCACGGGAAGCTCCTCCATGTAACCCGACACGATCGTGCCGGTCTTGGTCGAGTACGACGAACGGACGTGCAGCGGGAGCCCGTACCGGCGGGCGTACTCCACTGACCGCAGGTGCAGGATCTTCGCGCCCGAGGCGGCCATCTCCAGCATCTCCTCGAACGTGATCGCGTCGAGCTTCTTCGCGTTCGGGACGATCCGCGGGTCGGCGGAGTACACCCCGTCGACGTCCGAGTAGATCTCGCACACGTCCGCTTCGAGCGCCGCGGCGAGGGCGACCGCGGTCGTGTCCGAGCCGCCGCGGCCGAGCGTCGTGATGTCCTTCGTGTCCTGGCTGACGCCCTGGAACCCGGCGACGATCGTGATGAACCCCTCGTCGAGCGAGGAGCGGATCCGCCCCGGCGTGACGTCGATGATCCGGGCCACGCCGTGCGCGGCCGTCGTGATCATGCCCGCCTGCGAACCGGTGAACGACCGGGCCTGGAAGCCCAGGTTGTTGATCGCCATCGCCAGCAGCGCCATGGAGATCCGCTCGCCGGCGGTCAGCAGCATGTCGAGCTCGCGGGGCTCGGGCACCGGCGACACCTGGGCGGCGAGGTCGAGCAGTTCGTCCGTGGTGTCCCCCATGGCGGAGACGACGACGACCACGTCGTCCCCCCGCTTTCGCGTCGCGACCACTCGCTCGGCGACGCGCTTGACGCGCTCGGCATTCTCGACCGATGAACCGCCGTACTTCTGCACGACTAGCGCCACGGGTTTCACCTCACTCGCTCATGTCTCGCGTGACATCCTCGGCGCCCCCGGAGGGGCGGCCATGCCACCTTAGCTGTGCGTATCGGTGTGTCGCCAGGTCGTTCCGGGTGCCGGGACAGAGAATCGGCCGGTGGGAACGAGATGGACGAAGCGGACAGTGGCGGCGCTCACGGCGGCGGCGGTGATCGCGGCAGCCGGGTGCGGCACCGCGACCGCCGAACCCGAACCGCAGGAGGCGCCGCCCCGGCACAGCGCCCAGGCGACCCTCATCGGGCGCGTCACCAGGGCGCTCGACGCGTCCTTCACCGCCGAATACGCCTGGTCGGAGGGCGGCACGGTCACCATGTGGGCCGCCGAGGACGGCACCTGGCGCGTCGACGTCCCCGACTGGGCCCTCGGCGGCACCGTCGACGTGACCGTCGCCTGGACCACCGGCGGGTTCTTCCAATGCGCCGCCGGCCGGTGCGTCAAGCTCGCCGGGATCACCGGCGAGATCCCCCGCACCTACGACCCCCGCGTGCAGCGGCCCTTCATCGAATGGCTCCCGCTGCTCCTCGACCGCCACCTCCCCTTCTCCGTCTCGCAAGAAGGCGACTGCTTCACCCTCACCCCGAACACCGTCGTCGTCGACACCCCCATCCCCGGCGGCGAATGGTGCCTCGACCAGGACGGCACGATCCTCTCCGTCGAGAGCAGCGAGTTCGGCACCCTCGAACTCGACGGCGAACCCGCCGACGCCGCCGCCACCGTCGAGCTCCCCGGCGACATCGTCGAAGAGGAACCCTTGAGCGCCAAGGCGCCCGAAGCACCCACCCCCACCCCCGACCCGTCCGCGACCCCCTCTGGAAGCCCCTCAGGGACCCCGACCGCGGACCCCTCAGCCACGCCGTCCGCGCCGCGCAGTCCGTCCCCCGATGAGGCGACCCGACAGTAAGGAAAGCGACAGGACGTGCCGTTTCGACTGCTGAGCGTGGCACCATGAACGATGGCGACCACGCCGACCGGCCCGGCCCGGCGGCCCCGCCAGGGGCACCCGCGGCGGGCTCCGCTGCAACCGAAGGACCGCGCATGAACGCACCCACCGACCGCCACGCGACCACGGCGGTCCCCATCCACCCGCTCCTCGCCACCCGCCACTCCACCCGCGCCCTCGCCCCCGACACCGACCTGACCGACGCCCAGGTCGCCGCCCTCCTCGAAGCCGCCCGCTGGGCCCCCAGCGCCGGCAACACCCAGCCGTGGCGGTTCCTCCTCGCCAGGCGCGGCACCGGCGAGTTCAAACGCGTCCTCGACTGCCTCAACCCCGGCAACCGCGACTGGGCCGGCCACGCCTCCGCGCTCCTCGTCGCCGTCCGCACCGACGCGAACGCGAAGGGCCCGCTGTCCCACGCGATGTACGACCTCGGGCAAGCCATGGCGCATCTCACGTTCCAGGCGCTCGCCGAGGGGCTCACGGTCCGCCAGATGGGCGGCTTCGACGCCGCGGCGCTGGCCTCGGAGTTCGACCTGGAGGCGCCGCTGGTGCCGACCACGGTCGCGGCGATCGGCCTCGCCGGGGACCCGGCGGACCTGCCGGAGTCGGTGGCGGGCCCGGACCGCAAGCGCCGCGAGCGGCTGCCGGTGGAGGACCTGCTCCTCAACCCGTAGGCGGCCGTCCCGCCGCGCCCGGCGGCCGGGGGGCCGCGTCACGCGGACGCGCCGCGCCGTCCCACGATCCGGGCGCCGGTGTCGACCGGCGCCGGTTCCGCGGTGTACGCTCACGTCGTCATGCGGTATTCGATGCTCCTTATCTGCCGCGGCGGGGCCAACTAGGTCGGCCTCCTCGCCGCGGGTTCTCGCATGCCGGCTGGATCAGTCCAAGGCTCAAGACAACCAGCGTCATTCTTCAGGAGCATTCCCGTGACTTCCACGTCTTCTTCCGCGCCGTTCGCCGAACGCGTGAAGCGCTACCAGCCGTACCACTCCCAGTTCAAGGTCGCCCTCCCCGACCGCACCTGGCCCGACAAGACGGTCGACACGTCCCCGATCTGGTGCGCGGTGGACCTGCGCGACGGCAACCAGGCCCTCATCGACCCGATGACGCCCGACCGCAAGAAGAAGATGTTCCAGCTGCTGGTAGCCATGGGCTACAAGGAGATCGAGGTCGGCTTCCCCTCCGCTTCGCAGACCGACTTCGACTTCGTGCGCCAGCTGATCGAGCAGGACCTCATCCCCGACGACGTCACCATCCAGGTCCTGACCCAGTGCCGCGAGCACCTGATCGACCGGACCTTCGAGAGCCTGCGCGGCGCGAAGCAGGCGATCGTCCACTTCTACAACTCGACGTCGGTGCTCCAGCGGCGCGTCGTCTTCGGCCTGGACCGCGACGGCATCACCGACATCGCCACGCAGGGCGCGCGGATGTGCCTGAAGTACCAGGAGATCCACACCCCCGACACGGCGATCCGCTACGAGTACTCCCCCGAGTCGTACACCGGCACCGAGCTGGACTACGCGGTCGAGGTGTGCGCGAAGGTCGCCGAGGTCATCCAGCCGACCCCCGACTGGCCGCTGATCGTGAACCTGCCCGCCACCGTCGAGATGGCCACCCCCAACGTCTACGCGGACTCCATCGAGTGGATGCACCGCAACCTCCCGAACCGCGAGTCCCTGATCCTGTCGGTCCACCCCCACAACGACCGCGGCACCGGCGTCGCCGCCGCCGAGCTGGCCGTGCAGGCCGGCGCGGACCGCGTCGAGGGCTGCCTGTTCGGCAACGGCGAGCGCACCGGCAACGTGTGCCTGGTGACCCTGGGCATGAACCTGTTCAGCCAGGGCGTCGACCCCGGCATCGACTTCTCCAACATCGACGAGATCAAGCGCGCCGTCGAGTACTGCAACCAGCTGCCCGTCCACGAGCGGCATCCGTATGCGGGCGACCTCGTGTACACGGCGTTCTCCGGCTCCCACCAGGACGCCATCAAGAAGGGCTTCGCGCACCTGGAGGCCGACGCGGACGCCGCGGGCGTCGCGATCGACGACTTCACGTGGGGCGTCCCGTACCTGCCGATCGACCCGAAGGACGTGGGCCGCACGTACGAGGCGGTCATCCGCGTCAACTCGCAGTCCGGGAAGGGCGGCGTCGCGTACGTCATGCAGAGCGAGTACGGCTTCGACCTGCCGCGCCGCATGCAGATCGAGTTCAGCCAGGCGATCCAGCGGGCCACCGACGCGTCCGGCAAGGAGATCTCCACCGAGGAGATCCACGAGGTGTTCCGCAGCGAGTACCACCCGGACTACCAGCCGCGCACACGCCTGGTCGTGGAGGACCACGACACCTCCTACGCGGACGAGAAGCTGAACCTCGACGCCACGATCGTCCTGGACGGCGTGGAGCAGAAGATCTCCGGCACCGGCAACGGCCCGCTCTCGGCGTTCACCGACGCCCTGTCGACCGTGGGCGTCCACGTCGAGGTCCTCGACTACGCCGAGCACGCCCTGTCCGCCGGGCAGCACGCCCAGGCGGCCTCCTATGTCGAGTGCGCCATCGACGGCCGCACCGTCTGGGGCGCGGGCGTCCACCCGAACATCGTCCTCGCCACCATGCGCGCGGTCGCCAGCGCCTACAACCGCGCCTGAGGCTCCGCCGGGCCCTCGGCCCGGCGAGGTCGCGAACGGACCGCGAACCGGTCCCCGTTGAGCTGCACCCGGGACGCCCCACAGGCCGTCCCGCCCGTACCGCGCGCCCGAACCAGGGAGGCCGGACCCGGACAAGCCACAAGCCGACCGGACGAGCACCACGAACGCAGCAGCGACCGAACCGCTAAGAGCCCGCCGGGGCGGGCCGCATCGCGGCCCGCCCCGGCGCTGTACCCGAAGATATCCACAGGCCTGTGGATAAGGGCCCGATGACCAGCGGAACCATCACCCTCCACAAAGTTATCCACAAGTAGCTTCTTCACATTCGACACTTGGCAACCCCACCTGTTGTAGTAGATAGCAAAAACGCCATCCGGTATCGGCGGGATGGCGGCGACAGAGGGGGAATTCGCGAACGTCGCCATACCGAGACCGGGCGCGGGACACCACCCGCGAGCCGGCCCCCGCCGGAACCGCACTCCGCGGAGCACACCGCGGGCGGCCGACCACACCAGGTCGGCCGCCCGCAACAACTGCACAAGGGAATCCCGGATCACACATCGACCTCCAGCCGCACCGTCACGGTGTCGCCCTCGTCGACGCCCCCGGCCCGCTTCCGGATATCGGCCTTCAGCGGCACGATGTACCCGCCGTCCTTGGGCCACAACGAGGTCTCCCAGGTGACTTCGCCGATCGCGGCCGTCACCGGGACCATGCCCCACCCGTAGCTGACCACCGCCGACGCGGCCGCCAACTCCCGGCACCCGTCCTCGGGCACCGACACGAAGAACCAGGGCGCGGGCCCGCGCCAATGCCAGATCTCGCCGCTGAACTCCAGCTCCATGCCCCGAGCATACGAACCCGCCCCGACACCGGAGCCCAGATGGGGGCCGGGTCGACCCGTCAAGCCGGGCGGGCCGACCGGGGCCGGGCCGGGCGCGGCCCGGGACATGCCCCGTGGGTGCCGGGGCGGCCCGGGCCCGTGAGGCGGGCGGGGTCAGCCCGGGAGGCTGGTGCCGAGGAGGCGGGCTCCCGTGGTGGTGCCGGGACGGAAGGGGTCGCCGGGGGCGAGGACGAGGTAGGCGCCGGGGCCCAGGTGGTGGTCGACGACGGTGATCTCGCCGAAGAGGACGTAGTAGGCGCGGGCGAGGCCCGGGTGGAGGTCGGATTCGGGCCATTCGATGCCGGGCACGAGGTCGTAGAGCCAGCCGTCGGAGCGGCCCGCGCCGGGGAGGTGGCGGCGGATGACGCCCGGGGCGACCTCGACGGGTTTGACCGCGTCGACTTGGACGGCCTGGATGTCGGTGCGCGCCTTGCTCATGGTCCCGTTCATGGGTCGAGTCTGCCCGGGCGCGGACGGTCGCGACAGTGACAGGATCGTCATCTTGGGGTACTTTCATGCCATGGAGCTTCACCGGGTCGTCGCGCTCGTCCGGCCGCCGCAGGCCGAGTTCGAGCTGGCCAGCGCCGCCGAGGTGTTCGGGCTGGACCGGCCGCATCTGCCGAGCCGGTATGCGTTCACGGTGTGCACGGAGCGGCCGGGGATCGTGCCGACGAAGGCGGGCGGGTGCGCGCTCGCGGTGACCGAGGGCCTGGAGGCGCTGGAAAGGGCCGACACCGTGCTCGTCCCGGCGTGGGCGGGGAAGGATTCGGAGGCGAGTCCGGCAGTGCTGGAGGCGGTGCGGGCGGCGCATGCGCGCGGGGCCAGGATGGTCGCGATCTGCACCGGGGCGTTCCTGCTCGCGGAGGCCGGGCTGCTGGAAGGCCGCCGGGCGACGACGCACTGGCGGTACGCGGACGAGCTGGCCGCGCGGTATCCGGGCGTCGAGGTGGATTGCGATGCGCTGTACGTGGACTTGGGCGACATCGCGACGAGCGCGGGGACGGCGGCGGGGATCGACCTGTGCCTGCACCTGGTGCGGCGCGATCACGGCGCCGGGCTGGCGGGGCGGATCGCCCGGCACATGGTGATGCCGCCGCACCGCGAGGGCGGGCAGCGGCAGTACGCGGTCGGGGCGGCCGGGGAGCCGTCGGAGTCGCTTGGGGCCGTGCTGGAATGGGCGGCGGAGCGGTTGCATGAGCCGCTGGCCGTTGAGGATCTGGCGGAGCGGGGCCGGGTGTCGGTGCGGACGCTCGCGCGGCGGTTCGACGAGCAGCTGGGCGTCAGTCCCGGCAAGTGGCTGCTGTCGCAGCGGATCTCGGCCGCGCAGGCGCTGCTGGAGGACACGGACCTGCCGATCGAGGCCATCGCGGTCCGGGTCGGCTTGTCGTCGGCGCTCAACCTGCGCAGGCGGTTCCGGGACCGGCTCGGCACGACGCCCGCGGCGTACCGGCGGGCGTTCGGCAGGACCGCCAGCGGGGCTGCGGCCGGGGGCTGAGCCGTTCGGCGTCCCGAACTGTCGCCTGCGTCTGGTACAACCGAACGATGCCGAACCCTCGCGACCCCATGAGCGCCTTCCGCACCGCGTTCAAACGCAGCGGTGTCGAGCGGCCCACCTTCCCGCTCTCCGTGCACGTCCTGCTCATGGTCGTCCTGGCGTCGGCGCTCCTGTCCGGTCTACTGTGGCTGTTCACCAGCGACCAGACGTCTCCGCTCAGCCCGGACCCCGACGACCGCACCACCCTTGAGGTCATCCGCCTGTCCCTCTATGCGATCGCGGGCGTCGGCGGCGTCATCGCCCTCACCGTCTCCTACCGGAAGCAGCGGATCACGGAGGCCACGGAGGTCCGCGAGGCCACGAAGCTGTTCAACGAGCGCTTCGCCTCGGCCGCGGACCAGCTCTCCTCAGACCACGCCGCGAACCGGCTCGCCGGGGTGTACGCGATGGCCGCGCTCGCCGACGACTGGGACGCGGGGCGCCAGACCTGCATCAACGTCCTCTGCGCGTACGTGCGGATGCCGTACGAGACGCCGCCGTTCCGCCACGAGCGCGAAGCGCTCAACGACCCGCCGCGGTTCCGGGCGGTCCTGGAGGAGCGGCTCATCCGCCACACCGTCATCAACGTCGTCGGCGGCCGCCTGCGCCGCGAGCCTGTGCCGGGGCGCACCTGGCACGAGCACGACTTCGACTTCACTGGAACGAATCTCGACGGCGGGAACCTCAACGACGCCCTGTTCCTCGGCCGCGTCTCCTTCGCGTTCGGGCGGTTCACGGCGGGCACCATCGACTTCTCCCGCGTCCGCTTCGAGGGCCCGGTGGACTTCACGCGGGCGCGGTTCCTCGGCGCCCGGCTGCGGTTCACGGAGACGCTGTTCGCGGGCCCGGTCCTGTTGTCGGAGATGACGATCGCGGCGGGTCTCCTCGACTTCAGCTCTGCGCACTTCGCCCGCGACGTGGCGTTCGACGGCACCGCGTTCACCGGCGGCCAGGTCCATTTCACGAAGACGATCTGCGCTTCCCCGGCGGTCGGCGTGGCGCCGCTGCTGGACTTCAACGGCGCCAGCTTCACCGGCACGTCGGTCATCTTCGACCGGCCGCAGATCGACGCCGCGACCCTCGACTTCTCCCGCGTCGCCGACTGGTCCCACCCGCCGGTGTTCAACCTCGCCGACGAGCGCGACGCCGTCCGCCTCCCCGAAACCGAGGACCGGTGACCCGCACGACCCCGCCGCGGCCCCACGACCTCCTCGCGCTCTTCCCGCAGCTCGATGCACAGGCGCGCAACGCGATCCGCCTCCATCCCCGTCACGGTGAGCCGACCGCGGCGGAGAGTTCCGTCGGCGGGCCGCTCCTGTGGCCCTCCGATGAGCCCTGGCCGGTGTGCGGGCTGGAGCACGAGGACCTGTTCGACGAGCCCTTCCCTGAATCGGTCCAGGGCGAGCGCGTGCCCGAGGCGCTGATCCCGGTGGCGCAGCTGTACTACCGGGACGTGCCGGGTCTGCCCTGGCCGGACCGGTACGACCTCCTCCAGGTCCTGTGGTGCCCGCGCGACCACCCCGAGGGCGAGGCGCCGTACAACCCGGAGTTCCAGGTGCGTCGGCGCACGGCCGGTTCGGTGGCGTCGCCGCTTGCGGCTGCGCCGGTTCCGCTGACCTGCAACGAGAACTACGTGCCGGAGCGGTGCGTCCTGCACCCGGAGGCGATCACCGAGTATCCGCACCGCGACGCCCAGGCCCCGGGCTGGAAGGCCCTCGGGCACGGCGGCGTCTGGGGCATCGTCGACCCGTTCCCGGTGGCGTGCGACTGCGGCGTGTTGCAGCTGCCGCTGCTCACCGCCGGGTCGGGCGAGTTCGACGGCGGCACCGGGAGCTGGCAGCCCGTCGAGGAAGCAGGCACCGGCTGGGAGTTCGCCGACCCGGTCGGGGTGACCATCGGCCGCGGGTACACGCTGCAGCTCTACTACTGCCCCGCAAGCGAAGACCACCCGAACCGGGCCGTGATGTTCTGAGCGGCAGCTCGGTTCAGGCCTTCAGGTCGGCCTGGATGCTGCGGGTGAACCCGGGCCTGGACTTGCATGTCGACGCAGGGGTGCAATCCGCGAAGTGGTCGATGTTCCCGTAGATCATGTAGAGCGCCAACGGGACCACGGCCCACAGATACGGCCGGTCGAGGACGGCGGCTGTTGCGGCGGCGAGCGCGCCGGTCGACGCGTATGCGGCGATCGCCCATGCGGCCGCCGAGAGAGGCATCCGGTGGAGGTGCGGCCCGCCTCCGGCGCTGCGGTAGGCGATCTGGTTCATCCAGGCCAGGCCCATGGCGACGCCGATCGCGACGGTGAACTCGACGCCTTCGAGGCCGGGGAGCGGGAAGCGCTCGGTGTTGGCGACGACTGCGGTGACGACGAGCAGCGCGCCGAGCAGGTACAGGTGCTGGATGCCGTTGGAGGCGAGGGCCTCGATCTTGGCGCGTGTCCGCAGTTGCGCCCAGGTGATGGTGTGCGGGCATGTCCACGAATCGAAGCCGTCGATCGTGATCCGCGGCCCGTAGTGGTGTTCGCGCTCCTCGTCCGTTCTCGCGTCGAGGTCCGCCCGTTTGCGCATGAGCCGGAGCATCAGCGCGCCTTCAGGATCGGTGGCGCAAGTGGCCCGGTCGGTGAGTCGGAAGCGGAGGAACCTGAGCTCCTGCATGAGGGCGAAGGCGGGGATGGTCGTGAGGATGAGCCACTCGTTGTCGGCGAGGTCGGCGCAGGCGAAGCAGAAGAGCGCGAACAGTGCGGTGTTGTGCAGGCGGAGCACGCGGTGACTCGGGCGGTGGGGGCTGCGGAGGGTGCGCAGGTACTCGATCGGTCCGGCCGCCAGTGGGATCGCGGTGAGCATGGCGATGACGCCGAGGGCTGTGCGGAGGTCGTCGGCGCCGTCGAGGCCGGACCGCATCGTCTGGATGCCTTCGGTCAGGCACCCGGCGGCGACGGCGAGTGCCGCGGCGGCGGCGATGAGGTGGCGGATGACGCGGTATTTCGACAGGAACGACAGGTCGCTCCATTGCGGCCGGTGGGTGCAGCGGCCGCGGGCGGCGTGCGATGCGGCGGCCGGGGCGTGGGGTTCGGCGGATTCGACGGTTATGGGCAGGTCGATTCGCGCCGATTCCGGCGTTTGGTTATCCATTTTGGGGCTTTCAGTGACACAAAGGGCAAGGTCCCGGCCGTGGGGCGGGTGGGGTGAGGGAATTCTAGGGGCCGGTTCGCGGGGGCGTCAAGGGCGGCGGAGGTAGCGGGAGCGGGTGGGGAGGGCGGGGTGGGTGTCGCAGGTGTCGCGGGGGTCGAGGACGGTGCGGAGGTAGGCGAGGAGGGCGGCGACGGCGAGGTTGGGGGCGGCGACGGCGGCCGCCCAGGGGAGGGCCGCGGGGCCGGCGAGGAGGGCGAGCGCGGTGGTGGTGAGGGCGATCCCTGCGGCGGCGAGCCAGAGGATCGGGGCTTCGGGGCGGTGGAGGCGGCGCCAGGTGCCGGGGAGGGCGAACACGCCGATGAGGCCGAACATGGAGCCGAGGATGAACAGGACGCCTTCGATGAGGGCGCGCTCGGCGAACTCGGTGCCGATCGAGACGAGGAACCCGCCGACGAAGAGGGCCGCGATCTGGACGAGTCCGGCGGCGGCGACCGCGAGGAGGCCGAGGGCGTAGAGGGCGCGGCCGCCGGGGGTGAGGTCGCGCAGGCGGGCGCGGTGGGGGCAGCCGTCGGGGCCCGGTCGGGGCTCGGGGTCGGCGGCTTCGGTGCCGGGGCGGGGGACGCCGGGTTCGACGGTGATCTCCCCGACCGTGCCCTCGGCGGTCGTCGCTTCGGCGGTCGTCGCCTCGACCGCCGCCTTCTCGGCTACTGCGTGCTCAAGCGCCGCCGTCTCGGCCGCGGCCTGCTCCGCCACCGCCGTCTCACTCGCCGCGTTCTCGTCGGCCGCGGTCTCGGGAGTGGCGTCGGCGGGTTCGCCGCGCGGTACGTCGGGTTCGTGTTCCATTGGGGCGCATCCGGTTTCGGAGAGGTGGGGTCCCGGCCCGGGCGGGCCGGGACCTTGCGCATTCTATGGACACGCCCCGGAGGGGTCGGTCAGCGGTAGGCGGACGACTGGAGCGCGTACAGCTCCGCGTAGGCGCCACCGCGGGCCATGAGCTCGTCGTGGGTGCCGGACTCGGCGACGCGGCCGCCGTCGAGGACGACGATGAGGTCGGCCATCGACACGGTCGAGAACCGGTGGGAGACCAGGACGGTGACGGTGCCGCGGGCGCGCCCGGCGCGGACCTCCTCGGCGAAGCGCTCGAACAGGGCGTGCTCGGTCTGCGGGTCGAGGGCGGCGGTCGGCTCGTCGAAGACGACCAGGAGCGGGTCGCGGCGCATCCGGCCGCGGCCGATGGCGAGTTTCTGCCACTGGCCGCCGGAGAGGTCGGTGCCGTCGTCCCAGCGGGCGCCCAGGCGCGTGTCGAGGCCGGAGGGGAGGTCGTCGATGACGTCGTCGGCCCCGGCGCGGGCCATGGCGGCGCGGACCGCGGCGTCGTCGTAGCCGCTCTTCAAGTCGCCGATGCCGACGGTCTCGCGGGCGGTGAACTCGAAGTGCGTGAAGTCCTGGTAGGTCGCGCCGATGCGCTCGCGCCACTCGTCGGTCTCGAAGTCGGCGAGGTTCGCGCCGTCGACGGTGATCGCCCCGGCGGTCGGCTGGTAGAAACCGGACAGGAGCTTGACGAGCGTGGTCTTTCCGGCGCCGTTCTCGCCGACGAGCGCGACCACGTTGCCCGCGGGGAGGGTGAGCGTGACGTCGTCGAGGGAGGGCCGTTCGGCCTCGGGGTAGGCGAAGGTGACGCCGTCGAGGCGGATGCCGTCGTCGAGGCGGGCCGGGACGGGCAGGGGGACGGCGGGCCCGCTGGACTGGGACGCGTAGGCGCGCAGCCACATCAGGCGGGAGCCGAGCTTCGCGGTGCGGACCAGGAGCGCCGACTGGATTGCGATGCCGCCCGCGGCGTTCGCGACCATGCCGATGAGGGACACGAGCAGGACCACGTCGCCCGCGGTGGCCTGCCCGCGGATCGCCAGGTACAGGACGATGCCGATCGCGGCGGCCATGCCGAGCGCGGACAGGACGCCCTCGCCGGTGGCGATGCGCGCGGCCTTCCACTGGCCCCGGTTGCGTTCGGCGACGACGGCGGCGCCGGTCTCGTGGTGGCGGCGGCCGATCTCGGCGGCGGACCCGAAGACCCGCAGCTCCTTCCCGGACTCGGCGAGCGTGGCGACCTCGAACAGGTGGCGGCGGCGCCGCTCCGGTTCGCTCGTGGCCTCCTGGACCTGCACCTCGACGTCCCCGGAGCGCTTCGCGATCGCCATCGCCCCGAGGGCGATCAGCGGGAACACCAGCAGCAGCGGGTGGACGGCGGCCAGGAGCGCGCCGCCGACGACGATCGTCACGAACGCGCGCACGCACTGCGCGAGCCAGTTGACGGCCCCCGAGAGCAGCCACCGGTCCTCGCGGATGCGCTGCACCTGGTCGAGGTGGTCGGGCCGCTCGTGGTGGTCGAGCCCGGGCGGGGTGCCCATGAGCTCCATGATCTCCCGGTCGGAGGCGCGCGCGGTGTGGTCGAGGACGAGGAACACGAGCTTGACGTAGACGAAGACCACGGCCCAGATGAGCGCCACCCCGAGGCCGAGCCCGGCCCCGGCGAGCCACGCCTCGCG
The DNA here is from genome assembly GCF_037034145.1 of Glycomyces sp. MUSA5-2. Taxonomy (NCBI): domain Bacteria; kingdom Bacillati; phylum Actinomycetota; class Actinomycetes; order Glycomycetales; family Glycomycetaceae; genus Glycomyces; species Glycomyces sp. MUSA5-2. The sequence continues at coordinate 9,070 of NZ_JBAGKG010000006.1, read as the reverse complement.
GGTCTGCCCGTGCTGGACGGCGTCGATGATGACCTTGGTGAGGTACACGGTGGCCGGCATGAGCACGGCCTGGGCGACGCCGAGGACGAGCTGCGCGACGGTGGCCTTCGGGTGCGAGCGGAAGCCCACGGCCAGTGCGTACTTCAGGCCGCGCAGGCCCTTGCGGATGCGGGTGGTCATTCGGACTCCAGGGGCGCGGTGCGGGCGAGGCGGTTGGCCTGCAGGGTGAACGCTTCGGCGTAGCGGCCGCCGAGGGCCATGAGGTCGGCGTGGGAGCCGTCCTCGACGACGCGGCCGCCGTCGAGGACGACGATCCGGTCGGCGCGGCGCACGGTCGAGAACCGGTGGGAGATCACGATCGTCGTGAGTCCCGCGGTGATGTCGAGGAACTGCTCGTACAGCTCGGCCTCGGCGCGCACGTCGAGCGCCGCGGCGGGCTCGTCGAGGATGAGGACCTTCGCGCCCGCCTGGACGGCGAACAGCGCGCGGGCCAGCGCGATCCGCTGCCACTGGCCGCCGGAGAGGTCGGTGCCGCCGCCGTACTCGCTCGACAGGACCGTCTCCAGTCCTTTGGGGAGCGATTCGATGAGGGCGCGGATGCCCATGGGCTCGCAGGCTTTCCAGATGAGGTCGGTGTCGGCGGCGAGGTGCGGTGCGCCGAAGGCGATGTTGTCGCGGACGGTGAGCTGGTAGCGGGTGAAGTCCTGGAAGAGCGCGGAGAGGCGGGTGCGCCAGGCGGCGGGGTCGACGTCGGCGAGGTCGGTGCCGTCGGCGGTGATGCGGCCGCCGGTGGGTTCGTAGAGGCCGGCGAGGAGTTTGACGAGGCTGGTCTTGCCGGCGCCGTTGTGGCCGACGATCGCGAGGGAGGTGCCGGCTTCGATCTCCAGGTCGAGTCCTTCGATGACGGGGCGGGCGGCGCCGGGGTAGGCGAAGTCGACGTGTTCGAAGCGGATGGCGTGTTCGGGTGCGGCGGCGGGGAGTTCGGCGGTGGGGGCCGTCTCGGTGCCGGTGAGGCGGTCGTCGAGGGCGAGGACCTTGGGGACGGGGAGGGAGCCGAGGCTGAGGAACGCGGCGGTGTCGTCGAACGCGGAGAAGCTGAACATGGTGGTGAGGGCGACGAGGTAGACGGCGAGGGCGGCGAAGGTGACGGCGCCGGTGAGTCCGGCGTCGGCGAGCGCGAGGGCGGTGGCGGTGGTGAGGGCGAGGAGGGTGGCGATGACGCCGACGGCGGTGCGGGGGCTGAGGCGCTGGTGGCGTGCGGAGTACTCCATGCGGTCGGTCCACTGGCGGTCGTAGCGGTCGAGGAGCCAGCCCATGAGGCCCCAGACGCGGATCTCCTTGGCGGGTTCGGCGGTGATGGCGAGGTCGCGGAGGTATTCGGTCTCGCGCATCTCGGTGGAGCGGAGGTAGGCGGTCTTGCCGACGCGGGTGTAGTCGGCCTGCATGGCGATGAAGATCGCGGGCCAGGCGAGGAGCCAGGCGAGGCCGATCCAGGGGTTGAAGAAGCAGAGGACGACGGAGGCGCCTGCGGCGGCGAGGAATTCGGGGGCGATGGCGGCGAGGCCGCGGATGGCGCGTTCGGGGCGGATGAAGTCGGCGCCGAGCTGGCGGGCGATGCGCAGGAGGGCGAGGACTTCGTCGTCTTCGAGGTGGCTGATGCCGACGGGGCGGGCGACGGCGGCGAGGAGGCGGTCTTGGAGGAGGAGTTCGAGGTCGCGGCCGAGGTTGGCGGCGACGGCGTTGTGGAGGTGGGAGGCGAGGCGGCCGAGGAGGAGTGCGGTGGCGCCTGCGGCGAGGAGGAGGTAGGCGGTGCGGGCTTCGGGGGAGCCGGGTCCGGCGGCTGCGGCGGCGGGGACGGCGCCGATGAGGAGGCCGGTGGCGATGGTCATGGCGAGGGGGAGGGCGGCGGTGAGGACGGTGGTGGCGGTGAAGAGCGCGGTGCGGGGGCGGCTGATGCGGGGCAGGAGCCGGACGACGGTGAGGATCGCGCGGGCGGCCTCGAAGCGCGGGTTCAGCGGGGGTGCCATATGAATCCATTCATGATGTCATGATGACTGTGCGATGACACCATACCAGAGTCGCGGTGCGGGCGCATCTCCGTCGGCCATCCCGAGCCCCCACCCGCCCGAGGGGAAAGAGTAGGTGCGATCGTTCCCGCCGGGTCCGACGAAAACGGGCCCCTGCGGCCCGTTTGTCACCCGATCGGGTGCGGCCGGGCGCCCGGGTAGGCTTGTTCCTCGTGTCAGCGCCCAATCTCGTCAACCTCGAAACCGTCTCGAAGGCCTACCCCGACCAGGTCGTCCTCGACGCGGTCTCCCTCGGCATCGCCGCGTCCCAGCGCGTGGGCGTCGTCGGCCGCAACGGCGACGGGAAGTCCACGCTGCTGCGGCTCATCGCCCGCGCCGACGAGCCCGACTCGGGCCGCGTCGTGCACACCGGCGGCACCCGCGTGGCCGTGCTCGGCCAGACCGACGGCCTCGACGGCGCCGCCACGGTGCGCGAGTCCCTGTTCGGCGGCCTCGACGCGCACGAGTGGGCCTCGGACCCGAAGGTCCGCGAGATCCTCACCGGCCTCTTCGGCGGCCTGGACGCGCCCGCGCTCCCCGAGGGCCTCGACTCGTCGATCGGCGTCCTCTCCGGCGGCGAGCGCCGCCGCACCGACCTCGCGCGGGTCCTCACGTCGGACGCGGACCTGCTCCTGCTCGACGAGCCCACGAACCACCTCGACATCGAGGGGATCGCCTGGCTCGCAAGGTATGTGAACACGATGCGGGCGGCGGTCGTGGTCGTCACGCACGACCGGTGGTTCCTCGACGAGATCTGCGACCGGATCTGGGACGTGCAGCGCGGCAGCGTGTTCGAGTACGACGGCGGCTATTCGGCGTACGTGCTCGCGCGGGCCGAGCGCGAGCGGCAGGCGAACGTCGCCGAGGAGAAGCGCCAGAACCTCATGCGCAAGGAGCTGGCGTGGCTGCGCCGGGGCGCGAAGGCGCGCACGGGGAAGGCGAAGTTCCGCGTCGACGCGGCGAACGAGCTCATCGCGAACGAGCCGCCCGCGCGCGACACTGCCGAGCTCGTGTCGTTCGCGACCGGGCGGCTCGGCAAGACCGTGTTCGAGGCCGAGGACGTCACCGTCAAGGCCGGGGACCAGACGCTCCTGGAGCACCTCGACTGGATCCTGGGCCCGGGCAAGCGGATCGGGCTGCTCGGCGTCAACGGCGCCGGGAAGACCTCGCTGCTGCGGACCCTCGCGCAGGCCGCCGACTGGGACGGCACCGGCGAGCGGCAGCCCGCGGCCGGGCGGGTCAAGGTGGGCCGCACGGTGAAGCTGGCGTGGCTGACGCAGCACATGGAGGACCTCGACGGGTCCTGGCGGGTCCTCGAAGCGATCGAGCTGGTGGCCAAGCGGGTCCAGTTCGGGAAGAAGGAGATGAGCGCCGGGCAGCTCGCCGAGCGGCTCGGGTTCGTCGGCGGGCGCCAGCGCACGCTCGTGCGCGACCTGTCGGGCGGGCAGCGGCGGCGGCTCCAGCTGGCGCGGCTGCTCATGGCCGAGCCGAACGTGCTGTTCCTCGACGAGCCGACGAACGACCTCGACATCGAGACGCTGACGCAGCTGGAGGACCTGCTCGACGACTGGGCGGGGACGATGGTCGTGGTGAGCCACGACCGGTACTTCACCGAGCGGGTCGCCGACGAGACGTGGGCCCTGCTGGGCGACAGGCGCCTTCGGATGCTGCCGCGGGGCGTGGAGGAGTACCTGGAGCGGCGCGGCGAGGCGCCCAAGGGCGCGGTCAGGAGCGCGGGCGGGCAGACCCAGGCGGCGCCCGCCGCCGCGGCTCCGGCGGCGAAGGCGTCGGGGGCGCAGGACCGGGCCGTCCAGAAGGAGCTGTCCAAACTGGAGCGGCGGCTGGAGAGGGCGGAGTCGGGGATCGCGGGGGTGCACGCGGAGATGGCCGAGTTCGCGACCGACCCGGGCAAGCTCTCTGAGCTGCAAGGGAAGCTGACGGCCCTGGAGGCGGAGCGGGACGCGATCGAGGAGCGGTGGATGGAGCTCGCGGAGTAGCCCGGCCCGGCGGGCGTGCGGACGAACCAAACATCCTACCAGTTTCAGGACCGCTCATACCGGTTGGTAACCGACTCTTCATTCAGTGATTTATGGGGGTCTTCCAGGGTCTTCACTTTATGTTGTGACTTCCCTAACCTCGGTGTGAAAGCCCAAAAAGGCCGGTTCCACCGAACTGCGTCTTCCGCGCGGATGCATCCCATTGTTTCGCTTCGCGCGGTGAACAACTGAACCGAGAGGGAGTACCCCCCTATGACCGTCTCGCACCGTTCCGTCCGCCGAATATCCGCCGCCGCCATCGCAGGCGCGGCGGCCGTCGGCTCGCTCACCTTCGGCGGCCTCGCCGCCAACGCCGCACCGCTCGGCGAGATCCTGAACGCCGCCTCCCCCGACGTCATCGACGGCGAGTACCTCGTCGTCCTCGACGACGACGCCTCGTTCTCCGCGCAGAACAAGAGCATCGAGGGCGGCGGCGCCGACGTCGTCGCCGCGTACGGCGAGGTCGGCGCCTTCCTCGTGGAGTCCACCGAGGAGCAGGCCCGGGAGATCGCCGCGCAGGACGGCGTCGCGTTCGTCGAGCAGAACGCGGTCGTCTCCATCGCCGACGTGCAGCCGAACGCGACGTGGGGCATCGACCGGATCGACCAGCTCGACCTGCCGCTCGACGGGAGCTACGAGTACCTCGGCGACGGGACGGGCGTCCACGCGTACATCGTGGACACCGGCATCAACGCCTCGCACAGCGAGTTCGCCGGGCGCGTCGGCGCCGGGTACGACTTCATCCAGAACGACTCGACGCCGCAGGACGGCAACGGCCACGGCACGCACGTCGCCGGGACCGTCGGCGGCACCACGTACGGCGTCGCGAAGAACGTGACCCTCCACGCGGTCCGCGTCCTCGACAACTCCGGGTCGGGCACCACCGCCGGCGTCGTCAACGGCATCAACTGGGTGGCGGCCAACGCGGTCGAGCCCGCCGTGGCGAACATGAGCCTGGGCGGCGGCTACTCCGCGTCGCTCAACAACGCCGTCGAGGCCGCCGTGGACGCCGGGGTGACCTTCGCGGTCGCCGCCGGGAACGAGGACCAGGACGCGTGCAACGTGTCCCCGGCCTCCGCACCCTCGGCGATCACCGTCGCCGCCTCCGACGACACCGACACCCGCGCCTACTTCTCCAACTTCGGGTCCTGTGTGGACGTGTTCGCGCCGGGCGTGGACATCACCTCCGCGTGGTACTCCTCCAACTCCGCCACCAACACCATCTCCGGCACCTCCATGGCCTCCCCGCACGTCGCGGGCGCCGCCGCGGTCTACCTGGGCCTCAACCCGAGTGCGACCACCGACGACGTGGCCGCGTGGATCACCGGCAACGCCGGGACCGGCCGCGTCTCCGACGTCCAGGGCAGCCCGAACCTGCTGCTGTACACCGGCGACGAGGACGGCGGCGGCGACCCCGAGCCGAGCGACTGCGCCGCCACGAACTCCACCGCGACCGCCATCGCCGACCGCGCCACCGTCAACTCGACCCTGACGCTCGCCTGCGACGGCACCGCCCGCTCCAACTCGACCGTGGCCGTGAACATCACGCACACCTACCGCGGCGACCTCGCCATCAGCCTGATCGCCCCCGACGGCACCAGCTACGCGCTGAAGTCGTCCTCCGCGAGCGACTCGGCCGACAACGTGATCGCCACGTACACCGTGAACCTCGCCAACGAGACCGCCGCCGGGACCTGGACGCTGCGCATCGTCGACGCGTACTCCGGGGACTCCGGGCGCCTCAACTCCTGGACCCTCGAACTCTGATCCGCCCCCCTCACAACTGAATAGCGGGTGACCGGGGCGGACCCTCCCCGTCGGCCGCAGCCGCCGCGCACCGCGACCTGGAGCCGTCGCAGCGGCGGACGCGCGACCGGGGCCGCCCGGCACCCGTACGATGCACGAGGCCCGGTGCCCATCCGTCCACCGCGGACGGACGGGCGCCGTCCCGATCCCCTGCACTACCCCCGCAGTACCCGCAGTACCCCGAAAACCCCCGTCCCGGCGCTGGACTCGCCGGGACCACCCGAAGGGACCAATGTCCATGTCACCCACCAGAACCAGGCTGAGCGCCGCCGCGGCGCTCGCCGCCGCAGCAGTCACCGCGCTCGCGTTCACCGCGACCGCCGCCGAGGCCGCGCCCGAGTACGGCGCGATCCTCGGCGAGGACGCCGCCGGGGCCATCGCCGGCGAGTACATCGTCGTCCTCGAAGACGACGCGTCGTTCTCGACGCAGGTCAAGAGCGTCGAAGGCGGCGGCGCCGACGTCGTCGAGACCTACCGGGGCGTCGACGCGTTCCTCGTGGAGTCGACCGAGCTCGAAGCTCGGGAGATCGCCGCGCAGGACGGCGTCGCGTTCGTCGAGCAGAACGCCGCGTTCACCACCCAGGCCACGCAGACCGGCGCGACCTGGGGCATCGACCGCATCGACCAGCGCAACCGGCCCCTGTCGGGCACGTACACCTACAACTACACCGGCGCGGGCGTCCACGCCTACATCGTCGACACCGGCATCAACGCGTCCCACTCGCAGTTCAGCGGGCGCGTCGGCGCGGGCTACGACTTCATCCAGAACGACTCCACCCCGCAGGACGGCAACGGCCACGGCACCCACGTGGCGGGCACCATCGGCGGGACCACCTACGGCGTCGCGAAGAACGTGACGCTCCACGCCGTGCGCGTCCTCGACAACGCCGGCTCCGGCACCACCGCCGGGGTCATCAACGGCATCAACTGGGTGCGCACCAACGCCATCAAGCCCGCCGTCGCCAACATGAGCCTCGGCGGCGGCTACTCCGCGTCCCTGAACAACGCGGTCACCCAGGCGGTCTCCTCCGGCGTCACCTTCGTGGTCGCCGCCGGCAACGAGTCCACCAACGCGTGCAACCGCTCCCCCGCCTCCACGCCCACGGCCATCACCGTCGGCGCCACCACCTCCACCGACGCCCGCGCCTCCTACTCGAACTACGGGAGCTGCGTGGACGTCTTCGCGCCGGGCTCGTCGATCACCTCGGCGTGGTACTCGTCCAACTCCGCGACCAACACCATCTCGGGCACCTCGATGGCCTCCCCGCACGTCGCGGGCGTCGCCGCCCTGTACCTCCAGGCGAACCCGAGCGCGTCCCCGTCCGCGGTGTCCAGCTGGATCACCTCCAACGCCACCACCGGCGTCGTGACCAGCCCCGGCACCGGCAGCCCCAACCGGCTGCTCTACACCTACCTGTAAACCGGTGAGCGGCCCCGCGACAGGCCGCTGACCAGGCGGGCTGAGGCCCTGTGTACCAGCGGTACGCAGCGCTTCAGCCCGTTCGTCTGTTTCGGACAGTTGGCGGTGGTTGCCCATTCACTGATCTATTCATCCGGTACGGACCCTTTACACGATTTGTTCTCTCGTTTAGGCTCACTGCCAGGGTCTGACGGCCCGTCGCACGGCCGCAGCGCCCGGACGGGTGACGCGGACCGGGCCGAGGGGGCCCGGTCCGCGCTTCGGCCGGCAGCACGACGCCGCCGGACCCCGGGGTCCTCCCCCGCTCCCCCCAGAGCACCGGGCCCCACCCGAAAACCCTCCCCCCGAGGCGGGCGCGGCCCAAGCACCGCGCCCACGCCGGGGACAACCGAAGGAGTTCCTCTTGTCTACGGCAGGAACCAGAAAGCCCCAGCGCCGACACGTGCGCACCGCCGCGGCCATCGCCGCCGCGGCGGTCGCCGCCGGCGGGTCCGCCATCGCCGCCACCTCGTTCGCGAACGCCGAGGAGCCCGCGCAGGCCCACATCATCGGCGCCGACTCCCCCGACGCCATCGACGGCTCCTACATCGTCGTCCTCGAAGACCAGGCCCCCGGCCTGACCGCCCTCGCCGACGACCTCGGCGTGGACATCGACATCGAGCACACGCTCGGCACCGTCAACGGCTACGTCGCCGAACTGACCGAGTCCGAGGCCCTCGAACTCGCCGCCGACGACTCCGTCGCCTACGTCGAGCAGGACCAGCTCGCCCACGTCTCCGAGGTCCAGGCCGACCCGCCGTCGTGGGGCCTCGACCGCGTCGACCAGGACGCGCTCCCGCTCGACGCCTCCTACGAGTACACGCAGACCGGCTCCGGCGTCGAGGCGTTCGTGCTCGACACCGGCCTGAACGCGACCCACACCGAATTCGAAGGGCGCGTCGGCGAAGGCTACGACTTCATCGACGACGACACCGACCCCGCCGACGGCCACGGCCACGGCACCCACGTCGCCGGGACCATCGGCGGCACCACCTACGGCCTCGCCAAGGACGTCACCATCCGCGCCGTCCGCGTCCTCGACGACAACGGCTCGGGCTCCTACTCCGCCATCATCTCCGGCATCGACTGGGTCGCCCAGAACGCCACCGGCCCGGCCGTCGCCAACATGAGCCTCGGCGGGGGCTTCAGCCAGGCCCTCAACGACGCCATCGCCGCCGCCGTCGACTCCGGCGTCACCTTCGCGATCGCCGCGGGCAACGAGGGCCAGGACGCGTGCAACGTGTCCCCCGGCTCCGAGCCCTCCGCGATCACCGTGGGCGCCACCGACGAAGACGACGCCGCCGCCTCCTTCTCCAACTTCGGCGAGTGCGTCGACATCCTCGCCCCCGGCGTGGGCATCACCTCGTCGTGGATCGACGGCGACGACGCCGAGAACACCATCTCCGGCACCTCCATGGCCACCCCGCACGTCGCGGGCGTCGCCGCCCTGTTCCTGGAATCCAACCCGGACGCCACCCCCGACGAGGTCGCGGCCGCCCTCACCGAAGGCGCCGTTCCCGACGCCGTCGACGGCGTCAACGGCAGCCCCAACCTGCTGCTGAACACCGCTTTCCTTCAGTAGCACCGCCTTCAGTAGCAACGCCTCCAGCAGCAGAAGCCGGTAGCACTGCCCTGGCCGACAACCTCCTGTTGGGATGAGATGGGCGGGGCCCGCGCCTCACGGCGCGGGCCCCGCCGTCGTA
>NZ_JBAGKG010000005.1:0-553929 GCF_037034145.1 Glycomyces sp. MUSA5-2 | reverse complement strand
CCTGTGGATAACTATGTGAGTGTTTGGCATTTCGCCTGGTGGGGTGGGTGTGGATAACTCGGCGGGGGTTTCGGGGTCGGTCATCCACTGGACGAGCTGGATGATGACGCCGTTGGGGTCGGCGGTCTGGAAGTAGCGTTCGCCCCATTCCTCGGTCTCGATCGGGGTGGTGATCGGGACGCCTTCGGCCTGGATGCGCTCGTATTCGGCGTCGATGTCGCCGACGACGAAGGCGAGGAGGAGGCCGTCGGCATGGCCCTTGGCGCTGTCGGGCTTGAAGGTGGGCAGGCCGGTCTTCAAGAAGATGACGTTGAACCCGGCGTCGGGGCGGGAGAGGGAGACGAAGCCGTCGGCGGCCATGTCCTCGGTGAAGCCGTAGTGGCGCTTGAGGAAGTCCGCGGAAGCGGTCGGGTCGGTGACGTTGAGCGAGACGGCGGACGAGGTGATTCGCATGGGCGCTCCTTGACGGGTGTTTCGGTGGACCGTTTCTTCGTACGTTGTATATTGTACTTAGTACGTCGTACGGCGTACAACTTTTCAGGTAAGGTTTTTCGCGTGAGTGCTGCCACTGAGACGCCGAAGCCGAACCTGCTTGAGCTGCTCTGGAGAGCCGGACCCGAAGCGAGCCGCGGGCCCCGGAAGGGGCTGACCGTTGACGAGGTGGTCGCGGCCGCCATTGCACTGGCCGATGCCGAGGGGCTGGAGGCCGTGACCGTGCGGCGATTGGCCCAGGAGCTCGGGAAGGCTCCTATGACCTTGTATACGTATGTTCCCGGCAAGAGCGAGCTCACCGCTTTGATGCTTGATTTCTTGTTCGGGGGGATGCAGAGGCAGCGGCTGGACGGGTTGGATTGGCGCTCCCGGCTTGAGGTCGTCGCTCGGGAGAACTACCTGTTGTACCGGGAGCATCCTTGGGCCGCTTCGGTTTCGCCCAGTCGGCCTCCGCTCGGGCCCGGCCAGTGCGCGAAATACGAGCATGAGCTTCGGGCGCTGGAAGGGCTTGGGCTCGATCCCGTCGGCATGGATGACGTGCTCGCCTACTTGCTCGGGTTCGTCAGGACCGCGGCTCGGGATGCCGCCCTTGCCGATGCCGAGCGGGCTTCGAGTTCGATGAGCGACCAGGAGTGGTGGGCCGTCAACGGGCCGCTCCTTGAAAGGGTGCTTGACCCGGAGCGGTTTCCCACTGCCGTCCGGGTCGGACAGGCCGCCGGGGAGGCGCATGGCGCGGCGTACGACGCTGAGCATGCGTTTGAGTTCGGGCTTGCCCGCCTGCTTGACGGGTTGAGCTTCCTCGTCGAGTGACCACGACCAGGGAGGCCCGGTCCGGATCGCGCTCCGGGCCGGGCCTCCTCGCTCAGACTTGCAGCGGCTCGTTCAGACTGTCGGGCTTCCAGCGCCGCCTCGCCGCCACCACAAGGGACGAAAGCGCCAGCGCGCCGACGAGATAGACCGCCAGGATCACCAGGGCCTTGACCACGTGGGACGTCTCGCCGCCGCTGATCGTCACCCGCAGCGCGTCGACCACATAGCTCATCGGCAGCAGCGGGTGCAGTGCCTGGAAGAACCTCGGCGTCGTCTCCACGGGATACAGACCGCCTGCGCTTGTCAGTTGGAGCATCAGCAGGACTACTAGCAGCAGGCTTCCTGCCGTGCCGAATGCCAGTTTGAACAGGTGCGCCATCGCCGTGAACGTCAGGATCACCAGGATCGACAGACCGACCGTGTCGAGCGCGTCCTTCGGGTTCAGGCCCAGGCCGAGTTCGACCGCGAGGTAGAGGACGATCGCCGACAGGACCCCCAGGAACGCGCCCGGGAGCCAGCCGCCGACGGCGATCGGGACGGAGCGGAGCGGGCCGGCCAGGGCGCGCTGGTTCACTGTGGAGAGGACGAGGTAGGCCATGAGGCCGAAGACCCACAAGGCGATCGCGATGAAGAACGGGGCGAGGCCGCGCCCGTAGGTCTCCGCCGGGTTGAGGTTTTGCTCGCTGACGGCGACCGGGCTGCCGTAGGCCTCGGCGTTGTCGGCGTCGTCGGCGGGGTTGGTGCTGGGCACGGATTCGGCGGCGGTGGCGAGTTTGGAGGCGAGGGTGGCCGCGCCGTCGTGGAGGTCGGTGAGACCGTCGGCGAGGTCGCCCGCGCCGGATTCGGCGGTGGCGGCGGCCGTGGCGACCTGGGAGGCGCCGTCGGCGACGTCGGCGGCGCCGGTCTGGAGGGTGGTGAGGTCCTCGGAGGCCTGGTCGAGGGTGTCGGTGGAGGTGGACTGGATCTGGTCGTTGGCGTTCTGGATGTCGGTGTTGGCGCCGTCGGCGTCGGTGATGAAGGTCTGGAGGCGCGTGCAGGCGTCGGCGTCCGCGTCGGGGTTGTCGGTGCAGAGGGTGGCGTAGACGGTGTCGAGGTCGGTGTCGGCGCGGTCGGCGAGGTCGGCGGCGCTGGAGGCGCCGGTCTGGATCTGGGTCCAGTTGTCGGCGAGGGTCTGGACGACGGGCTGGGCGACGTCGACGGCCTGGTCGACGCCGTCGCTCACTTGGGAGGCGCCGTCGGCGACCTGCTGGGCGCCGGCGGTGAGGTCGCCGAGGCCGGATTCGAGGTCGCCGGCGCCGGTCTGGGCGGTGGCGGCGCCGTCGGCGAGTTCGGCGGCGCCGTCGGCGGCGTCGTTGAGGCCCTGGTTGAGCTGGGCGAGGTCGCCGAAGATGGTGGTGGCGAAGGTGACGTAGACGGCGGTGTTGATCTGGTTGCGCAGTTCGGCCTCGACGGTGGAGGCCATGATGCCCGCGACGTAGCCGTTGGCGTCGTTGAGGTCGAACTCGACGGTGGCCTGCTCGGGGTCGGTGCCGGAGAGGCTCGCGAGGTGGGTGGAGAAGTCCTCGGGGACGGTGATGACCATGTAGTAGTCGCCGTCCTTGAGGCCTTGGGCGGCTTTGTTCGCGCTGACGAACTGCCAGTCGAAGATGCGGTCTTCTTTGAGCTGGTCGACGAGTTGGTCGCCTCCGTTGATCTGCTGCGTTTCGCCGTTCACGTCGACGGACGCTCCGGTGTCCTCGTTGACGACCGCGACGGGCATCTGGTCGAGCTTGCCGTACGGGTTCCAGGCGAACCACAGGTAGAGGCCGCCGTAGACGAGCGGGATGAGCATGATCGCGACGAGCGCGAGGGTGCGGATCGGGTGGCCGCGGAAGCGCCGGAGTTCGGCGGCGGCGAGTTTGAACGGGCTCATGACTGGTGGCCTCCGTTGCGCTCGTGGTGGCCCCGGCGTCGGCGGGGGTGCCGGGCGTGGTCTTGGTCGCGGAGGTCGACGACGGTGTCGGCGGGCGGGTCGGTGCGGGTGCAGGCGGCGATGACGAGCTGGCCGGCGTCGGCGACGGTGCGGAGGGCTTCGAAGACGCGTTCGCCGCCGGAGGTGTCGAGGCCGGTGTCGGCGTCGTCGACGACGACGGCGGGGGTGCGGCTCGCTGCGGCGCAGGCGATCGCGAAGCGGATCTGGTCGATGCGGGGCAGGAACCCGAAGGTGTCGCCGGTGTCGACGCCGACGGCGAGGCGGTCAAGCCAGGCGTGGATGTTCGCGGGGGTGGCGGCGCCGCCGGAGACGGTGGTCGTCTCTTTGATGCAGGAGGCGACGGTGTGGTACTGCGCGAAGCGGATCGGGGGTCCGGCCTGGGCGACGGTGAAGCGGCGGCGGATCTGGGCGGGGCGGGTCTGGCGGTCGACGGTGAGCGTGCCGCCGGTGGTGCGGAAGCGCCCGGCGAGGGCGAGGAGGAGGGAGGAGCGGCCGTCGCCGCCGTCGCCGCAGACGGCGACGACTTGGCCGAGGCGGGCGGTGATCGTGACGTCGGTGAAGATGGCGCCCTGGCGGCCCGCGGCGGTGAGGCCGCGGGCGTCGAGGAACGGGTCGCCGTTCGGGTGTTCGAGGAGGGCGTCGTGGTCGAGAAGAGCGGCATGGTCGAGGAGCGCGGTTCGGTCGAGGGCGGTGGTCGCATGTTCGGCGGTCGCATGGTCAACGGGGGCATGGCCGGCGGGCGGCGGGGCGACGGCGGCGCCGATGGGCTCCGTTGGGGGCGTTTCGTTTTCGGGGCGCGCGGCCTCGGTTTCGGCGGGTTCGCTCGCGGACGTTCCGGGCACGGGCCCCTCGTCGTCGCTCCTGTCGCTCATGGGCACTATCCTCACAGGCCGGTGCGCCCTGGTTCGGGCGTTTTCGCGGTATTCCAACCGCACGGATATTACTCACGAGTAACTTATGATCGATTGCGGGCGAGCGCGCTGTGACCGGCGCGTCCCGCGCCGGGCCCTTATTGTTGAGGCATGTCGGAAACGCAACCCGCGAAACCCGCGGCGCCCCGCCGCGCACACGCGCGAACCCACCACGGCGACACCGTCGACGACCCGTACGCCTGGCTGAAGGACCCCGAGGACCCCGAGACGCTCGACTACCTGCGGGCCGAGAACGCCTACACCGAATCGCGGACGGGCCACCTCGCCGCGCTCCGCAAGGCGATCTTCGGCGAGATCAAGGGCCGCACCCAGGAGACCGACCTCTCCGTCCCCGTTCGCAAGCGCGGCTGGTGGTACTACGGGCGCACCGAGGAGGGGAAGCAGTACGGCATCCAGTGCCGCGTCAAGGCCGCCGGGGACACGCCGCCCCAGGTGGAGGCCGGGACCGCGGTCGAAGGCGAGGAGATCCTCGTCGACGGCAACGAGCTCGCCGAGGGCCACGACTTCTTCTCCCTGGGCACCTTCGACGTCTCCCCCGACGGGAACCTGCTCGCCTACGCGGTGAACTACACCGGGGACGAGCGGTACACGCTGCGGTTCAGGGACCTGCGCACCGGGGACGACTTCCCCGACGACATCCCGAACGTGTTCTACGGCGGGTCGTGGTCGTTGGACGGCTCGGTCTTCTTCTACACCAAGGTGGACGACGCGTGGCGCCCCTACCAGGTGTGGCGGCACGTCCTCGGCGAGCACGAGGACAAGGACGTCCTGGTCCACCAGGAGGACGACGAGCGCTTCTGGACCGGCATCGACCTCACCCGCTCCGAGCGGTACCTGTTCATCGTGTCCGGCTCGAAGATCACCACCGAGGTCCGCTACCTCGACGCCGCCGACCCCACCGGCGAGTTCACCGTGTTCGGGAACGGCCGCGAGCAGGGCGTCGAGGTCTCCGTGGACCACCAGGGCGACCGGTTCTGGGTGCTGCACAACCGGAACGCCGAGAACTTCACGCTCGGCTGGACCCCGGTGGACGACACGACGCAGTTCCACGAGGTCATCGCGCACGACGAGGCGGTGCGGCTGGAGTCGGCCGACGCGTTCAACGACCACGTCGTCGTCTCGATGCGCCGCGCCGGGCTCTCCCAGGTCGGCATCCTCAACGCGGACGGCGACCTGACCGAGATCGCGTTCGACGAGCCCATCTACGCCGTGGGCCTGGGCGACAACCCCGACTACGAGTCGCGGCAGATCCGCCTCGGGTACACCTCGCTCGTGACGCCGTCCTCGGTGTACGACTACGACATCGACACCGCCGAGCTCCACCTGCGCAAGCGGACGCCCGTGCTCGGCGACTTCGACCCCGCCGACTACGTGCAGTACCGCGAGTGGGCGACCGCCCAGGACGGCACGAAGGTCCCGATCTCCATCGTCGCGAAGGCCGGGGTCGAGCCCGACGGGACCGCGCCGTGCCTGCTGTACGGGTACGGCTCCTACGAGCACTCCATCGACCCGTACTTCTCGATCGCGCGCCTGAGCCTGCTCGACCGCGGCGTCGTCTTCGCCATCGCGCACGTGCGCGGCGGCGGCGAGATGGGCCGCCAGTGGTACGAGCAGGGCAAGCTCCTGCAGAAGAAGCACACCTTCACCGACTTCGTGGACTGCGCCGAGCACCTCGCGAACGTCGGATGGGCCGCCCCCGACCGGATCGTCGCCCGCGGCGGGTCCGCCGGCGGCCTGCTCATGGGCGCGGTCGCGAACCTCGCGCCCGAGCGGTTCGCGGGCATCCTCGCCGACGTCCCGTTCGTCGACGCGCTCAACACGATCCTCGACCCGACGATGCCGCTCACCGTCATCGAATGGGAGGAGTGGGGCAACCCCCTCGAATCCCCCGAGGTGTACGCCTACATGAAGTCGTACTCGCCGTACGAGAACGTCACGGACGTGAAGTACCCGGCGATCCTCGCGGTCACCAGCCTCAACGACACCCGCGTGGGCTTCCACGAGCCCGCCAAGTGGATCGCGAAGCTGCGCAAGGAGAGCCCCGAGTCGGACGTGCTCCTCAAGACCGAGATGGAGGCCGGGCACGGCGGCCGGTCCGGGCGCTACGACGCCTGGGAGGAGGAGGCGTTCAACCTCGCATGGATCCTCGACCGGCTGGGTACCGCTTAACGACCGGAATGCACAGGGGCCCGGTTCCGCAGCTCGCTGCGGGACCGGGCCCTGTCCGTCGGCGCTACTCGGGCGCCTCGTTCTCCTCTTCGCCGAACTGGATCTCGATGAGCTGGTCGGCCGCGTCCGCCCGGTCGGCCTCGTCCGGCGGGTCCGGGTCCGTCACCGGCGCCTCGGGGTCGTCGTCCCCGGGAGGTTCGGAGGAGTCGGCGAGGTCGAACTCGGACAGCTCGTCGTTTTCTTCCGCCCATTCCTGGTGATAATTCATAAACCAACCGTAGTGCCGAGGGCCGCGTCCGGCCAGTGAACCACCAGGTAGCCTGGGACGTGCCTTCACATGTTCGTGGGCGATACTTCACCTCGACGCAACAGTTCGAGGCCATCAGACAGCGGCGTCTGGGTCTGGCCCCCGGTCGGGGAGCACTTATCGACTTGTAAAAGGAGCAGGCAGCATGCCCATCGCAACACCCGAGGAATACAACGAGATGCTCGACCGGGCGAAGGCCGGCTCCTTCGCCTACCCGGCCATCAACGTCACCTCGACCCAGACCCTCAACGCCGCGCTCGCCGCGTTCGCCGAGGCCGAGTCCGACGGCATCGTCCAGGTCTCCACCGGCGGCGCCGAGTACCTCTCCGGCCCCACCGTCAAGGACAAGGTCACCGGCGCCGCCGCGCTCGCCGCCGCCGCGCACGAGATCGCCAAGAACTACCCGGTCAAGGTCGCCCTGCACACCGACCACTGCCCGAAGAACCACCTCGACGGCTTCGTCCGCCCCCTCCTCGCCATCTCCGAGGAGCGCGTGGCCCGCGGCGAGGAGCCCCTGTTCCAGTCGCACATGTGGGACGGCTCGGCCGTGCCGCTCGCCGAGAACCTGGAGATCGCGCAGGACCTGCTGGCCCGCACCTCCAAGGCGAAGGTCGTCCTCGAAGTCGAGATCGGCGTCGTCGGCGGCGAGGAGGACGGCGTCGAGGCCGAGATCAACGAGCAGCTGTACACCACCGTCGAGGACGCCCGCGCCACCGTCGCCGCCCTCGGCGCCGGCGAGAACGGCCGCTACATGACCGCGCTGACCTTCGGCAACGTCCACGGCGTGTACAAGCCCGGCAACGTGCACCTGCGCCCGGAGATCCTCAAGGAGATCCAGGACGAGATCGGCAAGGAGACCGGCAAGGACAAGCCGTTCGACCTGGTCTTCCACGGCGGCTCCGGCTCCACCGCGCAGGAGATCTCCGACGCCGTCGACTACGGCGTCATCAAGATGAACATCGACACGGACACGCAGTACGCGTTCACCCGCCCGATCGTCGACCACATCTTCAAGAACTACGACGGCGTGCTCAAGGTCGAAGGCGAGGTCGGCAACAAGAAGGCGTACGACCCGCGCGCCTACGGCAAGCTCGCCGAGGCCGGCATGGCCGCCCGCATCATCGAGGCCTGCCAGCAGCTCCGCTCCGCGGGCACCAAGATCAAGTAGGCAGGCGCCGCAAGGCGAAAATAAGGGCCCCGGGCGTTCGCCCGGGGCCCTTACTCGTGCGGATCGTAGATCCTATAGGAAATAGGATGCACGATCCGGTGCTACTTCGCGAACCAGACGGCCGCGCCGCCCGGCAGCCGACCGTCGACGAGGTCGGTGCTCGCGAGGAGGACCTCCGTGCCGTACCCGGCGACCGGGACGGGCTCGGCGCCGAAGTTGACGACCGCGACGAGCGCGCCGTTGTCGAACGCGAACGCGTCCTCGCCCGGGTCGGCCAGCCAGGTCAGGCCGGTGGCCTTGTGCGCCTTGCGGAGCGCGATGGCCGAGCGGTAGAACTCCAGGGTCGAGCCGGGCACGCCGTCCTCGGCCTCGGCCGAGAGCGCGCCCCAGTCCGCGGGCTGCGGGAGCCAGGAGCCGCCCGAGCCGAAGCCGAACGAGGAGCCCTCGCGGGTCCACGGCAGCGGCACGCGGCAGCCGTCGCGGCCGATCTGGGCGCCGCCCGTGCGGAAGAACGTCGGGTCCTCGCGGACCTCCGCGGGCAGGTCGAGGACCTCGTTCAGGCCCAGCTCCTCGCCCTGGTAGACGTACACGACGCCCGGAAGCGACAGCAGCAGCTGCGTCGCGGCCTTCGCGCGGGCCAGGCCGAGCTCGCCGCCGCCGTAGCGGGTGACGTGGCGCTGCACGTCGTGGTTCGACAGCACCCAGGTGCACGGTGCGCCTACGCCCGCGTTGTTCGCGATCTCGGAGTCGATGGCCTTCCGGAAGTCCGCGGCGCTGAACGGCGCGAGCACGAGGTCGAAGTTGAACGCCTGGTGCAGCTCGTCGGGCCGCAGGTACAGGGAGCGGCGCTCGGCCGAGTCGGTCCACGCCTCCGCGACGAAGATCCGGTCCCCGTCGTACTCCTCGATGATCGGGCGCCACGAGCGGTAGATGTCGTGCACGCCGTCCTGGTCGAAGAACGGGGCCTGCGTCGTGCCGATCATCTCGATCGTGCCGTCGCCGCCGGTGTCCGGGAGGCCCGCGGCCTTGACCATGCCGTGCGCGACGTCGATGCGGAAGCCGTCCACGCCCCGGTCGAGCCAGAACCGCAGCACCGACTGGAACTCGGCGTGGACCTCCGGGTTGTCCCAGTTCAGGTCCGGCTGCGAGGCGTCGAACAGGTGCAGGTACCACTGCTTGCCGTCAGCGGTCTTCGTCCACGCCGGGCCGCCGAAGATCGACTGCCAGTTGTTCGGCGGCACCTCGGGATCGACGACGTCGCGGAAGTGGTAGCGCTCTCGCTCCGGCGAGCCGGGTGCCGCAGCGAGCGCGGCCTGGAACCACGCGTGCTCCGAGGAGGTGTGGTTGGGGACGAGGTCCACGATGAGGCGGATGCCCGCGGCGTGCGCGTCGGCGAGCATCCGGTCGAAGTCGTCGAGGTCGCCGAAGCGCGGGTCGATGCGGCGGTAGTCGGACACGTCGTAGCCCGCGTCCTTCTGGGGCGAGGCGAAGCACGGCGACAGCCACACGGCGTCGACGCCGAGCGCCGCGAGGTAGGGGATCCGGGAGCGGATGCCCTCCAGATCGCCCATGCCGTCGCCGTCCGCGTCGGCGAAGGAGCGCGGGTACACCTGGTAGATGACCGCGTCGCGCCACCAGTGTTCACTCATCGGGGGGATTCCCTTTCAGTCTTCTCGGGGTGCCGCACCGGTGGACCCGCGTACGACCAGTTCGGGCCGGAACAGGTATTCCGACGACGGGGTGGGCTGCCCGGCGATCTCGTCGAGCAGGGCCCGCGCGGCGGCGGTGGCGATGTCGCGCACCGGCTGCCGCACGGTCGTGAGCGGGGGGTTGGTGTGGGCGATGAGCGGCGAGTCGTCGTAGCCCACGACTGAAAAGTCTTGCGGGACGTTGAGGCCGCGCTCCTCGGCGGCGCGGATCGCGCCGAGCGCCATCATGTCCGAGCCGCAGACCACGGCGGTCGCGCCGCGGTCGATGAGGCGCGACGCGGCGGCGTGCCCGCCCTGCTCGCCGAAGAGGGTCAGCTCGATGAGCTCGGGGCCGACGTGCTGCATGGCGGCGCGATAGCCGGAGATCTTGCGGCGCACCGGCCAGTACCGGTCCGGGCCCGAGACCAGGCCGATCCGCTTGTGGCCCAGGCCGGCCAGGTGCTCGACCGCGATGCGGGCCGCGACGGTGTCGTCGCAGGAGAACGAGGCGGCCTCCACGCCCTCGGGGTGGCCGGTGACGAAGGCCACCGGGAGCCGCTTGTCCTTGAGCTCTTGGTAGCGTTCGGTGCTCGCGGCCGTGTCCGCGTGCAAGCCTGAGACGAAGATGATCCCGGCGACGGCCCGCTCGCGGAGCATCTCCACGAACTCGTCCTCCGAGACCCCGCCGGGGGTCTGCGTGCACAGCACCGGGGTGTACCCCGAACCGGCCAGGACGTTGGAGATCGTCTGCGCGTAGAGCGGGAAGATCGGGTTCTCCAGTTCGGGCACGACCAGGCCGATCAGGCCGATGGCGTGCTTGCGCAGGGCCTGGGGGCGTTCATAGCCGAGCACGTCGAGGGCAGTGAGGACGGACTGTCGGGTCTGCTGACCGACCCCGGGCTTGTCGTTGAGCACCCGGGACACCGTTGCCTCACTGACCCCGGCCTGCCGGGCGATGTCAGAGAGTCGAAGCCGCATGATGACAGACTAGCCTATCTGAAAGTTGGCAACAGTTTGGTTGCAAGGCTTTCCTGATTCTGAAACATCTTGCTAATGTCGTAGGACGCCGGGACGCGAGTCCCGCACCAGCGGCCCCCGCCCCGGGGCCCCTCAATGAGGAGAAAAGAAGACATGCGCAGAAGGACCCTGGGTATCACCGCCGTCTCCGCCGCCGCCCTCGGTGCGGCCGCCGCCTGCGGCGACGACTCCGACAGCGGCTCGGCCACCGGCACGGAGTTCTCCGGCGAGCTCGTCATCTGGGCCGACGAGACCCGCACCCCCGTGCTCAAGGAGTTCGTCAAGGACTTCGAGACCACCGTCGGCGTGAAGGTCACCGTCGAAGAGCACGTCGACACCCTCCGGCAGGACTTCCTCACCGCCGCCGAGCAGGGCCAGGGCCCCGACATCGTCGTGGGCGCCCACGACTGGGCCGGGCAGTACGCCGCCGCCGGCGCCGTCGCCCCCATCACCCTCACCGCCGACCAGCAGTCCGCCCTCAACGAGACCGCCGTCAAGGCATTCACCGTCGACGGCAACCTCTACGGCGTCGCCTACGCCCTGGAGAACCTGGGCCTCATCCGCAACACCGCGCTCGCCCCCGAAGCGCCCGCCACCTTCGAGGAGCTCGTCACCGCCGGCCAGGCCGCGGGCACCGACGAGGTCCTCACCATGGAGGTCGGCGTCGACGGCAACGCCTACAGCGCCTACCCGCTGTTCGCCTCCATGGGCGGCTACCTGTTCAAGGACGACGGCGCGGGCAACCTCGACCCGAGCGACGTCGGCGTCGACTCCCCCGGCGGCGTCGCCGCGTTCGAGAAGTTCGCCGAGCTCGGCGCCTCGGGCGTCCTCAAGACCACCTTCGACGCCTCCAACGTCATCCCGTTCTTCGTCGACGGCAAGACCGCGTTCATGATCTCCGGCCCCTGGGCCCTCACCGACGTCCAGGGCGCGGGCCTCGAATACGAGGTCACCGCC
This sequence comes from Glycomyces sp. MUSA5-2, assembly GCF_037034145.1. Lineage (NCBI taxonomy): Bacteria > Bacillati > Actinomycetota > Actinomycetes > Glycomycetales > Glycomycetaceae > Glycomyces > Glycomyces sp. MUSA5-2. Next base: position 542,417 of record NZ_JBAGKG010000005.1, on the reverse strand, counting down.
ATCCCCGGCTTCGAAGGCCAGGGCCCCGCCTCGCCGTTCCTCGGCGTCCAGGGCTTCTACGTCGCCTCCGGCGCCAAGAACGCCGTGTTCGCGCAGGAGTTCGTCACCAACTACGTCCTCACCGAGGACCTCCAGCTCAAACTCGCCGAAGCGGGCGGCCGCCTCCCCGCGCTCACCGCCGCCGCCGAGTCCTACGCCGAGGGCAACGCCGACGCGCAGGGCTTCGCCGCCGCGGGCGAGAACGCCGTCCCCATGCCGAACATCCCCGCCATGGACTCCGTCTGGGAGCCCTTCGGCCGCGCCGAGGCCGACGCCATCGACGGCACCACGCCGGGCGCCGACGCGGCCGCGACCGCCGCGCAGACCATCCGCGACGCCGTCGGCGCGTAGCGGCCCCGGCCAGTCCCCGAGCGAAGGAACGCGCAGCAGTGCTCGACCAACGTGCCCAGACGGCCGGATCCACCACCGCCGCAGGCCAGATCACCAAGATCGCGGTGCTCGCGGCGGTGGCCGCGCTGGCCGTCTGGGCGGCGCTGCCGCTCATCGGCGCCCGGGCCTGGTGGGGCCTGGCCGTCGAGGCGGCCGTCGTCGCGATCGTCTTCTACACCTACCTCCAGCGCCGGTCCATCCCCCTCAAGTACCTCGTCCCCGGGACGCTCCTGCTCATCGCGTTCCAGATCGCGCCGGTCGTCATGACCGCCGGGACCTCGTTCTCCAACTACGGGGACGGGCACCGGACCGACAAGGACGGCGCGATCGAGGCGATCATCGCCGCGGGCGTCCAGCAGACCCCCGGCGGCGCGAACTACCGGCTCGCCGTCGGCGAGTCCGCCTCCGGGGAGCTCACCCTCCTGCTCACGGACACCGCCGACGGGTCCACCTGGGCGGGAACGGAAGAGGGCCTCACCGAGCTCGACGGCGCGACGGTCGACGCCTCCGGCGCGATCACCGCCGCCCCCGGCTACACCGTGTGGGACCTCGCCGAACTCAACGAGCGGCAGGCCGAGCTCGCCGAGCTGGCCGTCCCCACCGGGCCCGAGACCGGCATCAAGGTGCAGGGCCTGTCGGCGTTCGAGGGCACCTCGACGCGCTCGTACGACGAGGGCTGCGACTGCATCACCGACTCGGCCACGGGCACCGTCTGGTACGCCGACAACGAGGAGGGCAGCTTCCTCACCGAGGACGGTCAGGCCGCGCTCGTCGGCTGGCGCGTCAACATCGGCTTCGACAACTACCTGTCCGTCATCACCGACCCGGACATCCGCGGGCCGTTCCTCGGCGTCTTCGCCTGGAACGTCATGTTCGCGGCCGGGTCCGTCCTGTTCACCTTCGTGATCGGCCTCGGCACCGCCATGGCCCTGAACAAGCCGTCGATGCGCGGCACCAAGGTGTACCGGACGCTCATGATCCTGCCGTACGCCATGCCGTCGTTCGCGATGCTGCTGGTGTGGGCGCAGATGTTCAACCGCGACTACGGGCTCGTCAACGAGCTGTTCGGGCTGAGCGTCAACTGGTACGGCGAGACGTGGGCCGCCCGCGCGATGGTCCTCATCGCGAACACGTGGCTCGGCTGGCCGTACATGTTCCTCATCTCCCTCGGCGCGCTCCAGGCGCTCCCGACCGACTCCCTTGAGGCCGCGAAGATCGACGGCGCGACGGGCGTGACGGCGTTCCGCAAGATCACGCTGCCGCTGCTGCTCATCGCGCTCACGCCGCTGCTGATCTCGTCGTTCGCGTTCAACTTCAACAACTTCAACGCGATCCAGCTGCTCAGCGGCGGCAACCCGTTCCCCGCCGGCGAGTCGGTCGGCGGCACCGACCTGCTCATCACGTACGCGTTCCGGCAGGCGTTCGGCGCCACCACCGCCGACTACGGCTTCGCCAGCGCGGTCAGCGTGTTCATCTTCCTGATCGTCGCCACGATCTCGGCGGTCATGTTCCGGACCACCCGCAGCCAGGAGGACGTGTACTGATGGCGACTGTGAAGCGGCGCAAGCGGCCGGGCTGGATCGCCGAGTTCGGATGGCGGCACCTCGTGGCCGTGGCGGTCCTGGTGTTCGGGCTCGTGCCGATCCTGTACGTGGTGTCGGCGGCGTTCAACCCGAAGGGGACGCTGTCGGCGACGAGCCTGCTTCCCACGGACTTCTCGCTGGTGTCCTTCGACCGCTTGTTCTCGGACCCGAACATCCCGTTCGCGTCGTGGTTCGCGAACTCGCTGATGATCGCCGTCCCGGCGGCGTTCATCTCGATCCTCATCTCCTCCCTTGCGGCGTACGCGTTCAGCCGGTTCCGGTTCCGGGGGCGGCGGCCGATGCTGCTGTTCCTGCTGCTGATCCAGATGTTCCCGGCGTTCCTGTCGGTGGTGGCGCTGTACCTGATCTTCGGCGCGATCGGGGAGTTCTACCCGGTGGCGGGCCTGAACACGAAGCTCGGGCTGATGCTCGTGTACATGGGCGGCGCGCTCGGCGTCTCGACGTGGCTCATGAAGGGCTTCTTCGACACGATCCCGAAGGAGCTCGACGAGGCGGCGACGATCGACGGCGCTTCGCACGCGCAGATCTTCTTCGGGATGATCCTGCCGCTCGCGGCGCCGATCATCGCGATCTCGGGGATCCTCGCGTTCGTGGGCACGATGAACGACTTCATCCTGGCGTCGCTGTTCCTCACCGACCGCCCGGAGATGACCCTCGCGGTGGGCCTCAAGACCTTGACGGCCGACAACTCGCCCGCCTCGTACTTCGGCATCTTCGCGGCGGGCACGCTCCTGACCTCGATCCTCACGGTCGCGGTCTTCATGAGCCTGCAGCGCTACATCGTCTCGGGCCTCACCGGCGGCGCCGTCAAGGGCTAAGACCCTGCTCGACACGCGCCCTCCGGGGCGCACCGGGCCCGGACCAGGGGGAGCCTCCCTCCCCAGGGTCCGGGCCTGTTCGCGTTCAGGGCCGCTCGCACCAGGCTTTAGAGGCGGGATGCAGGAGCAGCGCGATCGCGACGAGCAGCGGGAGTCCCCAGAGCGCGAGCCAGATCGCGAAGAACGGGAGGGCCTTCAGCAGGAGTCCGCCGAATACGACGAGGCCCGCGCCGTTGAACACGACCAGGAATCTGCGGGCGGTGTTGCTTCCCGTCCACAGTGCGGCCGAAGGCCATAGGACGGCCGCGAGCCACAAGACCGTCAGGAACGCGAACAGGGCGAACGGGGGCTGGAACGCCATGCATTCCACTTCCGCGTCCGGTCCGCACCGGGTCTGGTTGTATCCGCCGATGATCGTGACCGGCCAGGGGATCTGAAGGATCACGGCCGCGACCACGACCTTCCACGGGCGACGGTCGGCGCTCACAGCAGGTCTTCGTACGATTCCGGCGGCGTGAAGGGGACGAGCGCGCCGATCGCCTGGGCGTCCGCGAACGGGTCGACGGCGGCCGCCTGGTCCGTGGGGATGCCGTCGGGGAAGTAGTCGCCGACGAGGTCGTTCTCGCTCCCGGGCTCGATCCCGCCGACCGGAGGGATGTATTCGATCTCGCTCGGATCGCTGACCGGAACGCAGCCGGACTGGATAAACAGCACAACGATGCCGGTGACGGAGTACCAGAGGTTGATCCCGTCGTCGCGGACGGCCACGAGTTCGCGGTCGAGGCGTTCTCCTCGGGTCGTCTGGGAGTCCTCGGTGACTTCGTTTCCCTGCCCGGTCCAGAGGTCGCGCAGGACGTCGACGTACTCACTGCGGACACTGTCGGTTCCGGAATCCTCGATGGAGAACTCGTAGCGGATTTCGACGGTCGTGTGTTCGGGGTCGTCGATGCCGTCGTGGCTGCACGGGAGTTCGGCCCAACTTCTGCGGTGGAATCCGGGGAAACCCGGAAGGGCCGCGGCGGCTTCCGAAGCGGCGGTTTCCATCGGGGCGTACGCCTCGGCCTGGGTGTACTCGCTTTGCGGGGGTTGATTCACATCGTCTCCTGGATCGGAACATGCGGCGAGCGCCAGCACGGCGGTCGCCGCCGTTGCAGCCGCTCGCAGTGCGGGATGCACGATCCCGCGTTCTGTCGTCGTCATGGATGTCAGCTCCCGGATCCAGTGATGATCTCCGCCATCGTGGTGCGGCCGGTCTGGTTGGTGTCGTTCCAGTAGGTGCTGTGGTTGTTGTCGGTGGCCCTTCCGAAGTCGCTGTGGAAGCTGTTCGCTCCGAATGCCTCGTCGTTCGGATCCATGCCGTGTACCGCACCCCAATTGATTACATCGAGGGTGTTCGTGGTCGCGTAGACGTTGCCCGCCCCTACGCCGAGGGCGTCAGCGGTGTCGACGCTGACCCCTGGGGAGGCTACGAGGACCAGGTTGTCGGCTTCCACGCCTTCACTGGCCGCCGCCGTTCCGATGACGGTGGTTCCGTAGGAGTGACCTGTCAGGGTGAGATTCGAGGGTTCATCCTCGGCAGTGGCGCGGATGCCCTGGGTGAAGGACTCCAAGTCCTCGGCGGCGCCTTCGGCCCATTCGCTCTGCGTCGCTTCCGGCATGACCGAGTCGGGTGCGTCGTACCCAAGCCAGAGGACTGTCGCGGTCGCTTCTTCCGGTGCCATTCGCCAGGCGTCGTAGGCCATAGTCTCGGTGCGGCCCATGAGACCGCCTGACGCGCCGCCGAGATCTGCGGTCGTGCCCGGTACGTAGGCGTTGACATTGTCAGCGGTGTCGGGGTTGCCGATGGACACGATGGCCTGGCCGCTGCCTTCCGTGCCGAATCCGAGGAGGTAGTAGGGCTGCCCGGTCTCGTAGTACGAGGCGGGATTCCCTTCGTCGTCGGTGATCCTGTCATGCAGGGAGGCAAGGTCGTCGCGGTCCCGCTGCAGTTCGGCGAGTTCTGCTTGGAGCGCGTTGTAGTCCACCGACTCGCCTTCGTCGTAGCCGCGGGCTCCGGCGAGCTGGGCTTCGATGGCGGCGATCTGGTCGTCGAGGCTGTCGATCTCGTTGTCGAGGTTGGTGCGGTTGGCGGTGTCGCGGGCGTCGGTGGGGATGCCGTCGGTGGGGCCGACCCATTCGGGGTGTTCGGCGATGAGCGCTTCGCGCTCGGCGTCGGTGAGGTCCTCCCACCACTGGTTGACCTGTTCCGGTGACATGTCGGTGTGGCCGTTGGCGATCGCCTCCATCTCGGCGGCGGTCTCCTCGGTAAGGGCGGTCTTGTAGTCGTCGATGAGGTCGTCGTAGGTGGCGCCGAAGTGGGGCGGCAGTTCGGGCGGGTTCTCGCGCATGGTGGAAAGCGCGGCGGCCGCGTCGTCGTCGGCGTCGTGGGCGCGGGACATGATGGCGCGCAGCCAGTCCTGGTACTGCGCGCACAGCTCGTTCGCGGAGTCGTACAGGTCTTTGACCCTGCCGAGCGCTTCGGCCTGGCTGAGAAGGTCGTACCAGCCGGAGGACTTCTCCATGCCGATGCGGTCGCACAGCCACTGGGGCGGGTCGAGCTGCACCCAGATGGCCTGGTGGAGGCCGGCGCTCGGGTTGACCTCGTATTCGTGCGGGCCGCCTTCGATCTCGAAGTCGTGGTCCTCGATGAGGGAGGCGAGTTCGCGGAGCTCCAGCTGCTCGGCCGCGAGCGCGTCGGCGGCTTCGAGCATGGTGGTGGCGATGCGGATGGTCGCGTAGTCGGACAGGTCGTCCTCGAAGCGGCCGCCGATGAGCCCGATCTGCTCGCGGACCAGGTCCGCGGTGTCGGACTCGTAATGGTCGGTGCTGAGGTGCCCGTCGACGACGTCGGTGCGGAGCCGTTCGGTCTGCTCGACCATGGCGGTGGCGTAGGTCGTCCACAGGTTGCCGACGTATCGGAGGTTCGCGCATTCGAGGTCGCGGAGGTCTTTCCAGGACATGTCGCTCATCGGCGGCTACCAGTCTGGTCGGGACGAGGCGTGCTCGTTGGCGCGCCCCGGGTAGCGGTCGTGGTCGGCGAGGGAGGCGAAGTCGCCCGCGTTGTAGTCGTCGACTTCGACGGCGGATTCGGCGCAGACGGCGAGGTATTCGCCGGTGTTGCCGCACAGGGCGGTGAAGCCTCCGGCGCGGTCGGACTTCCACCATGCGGCGGCCTCGGCGAGCGCGGTGCCGATCGCCAGGTCGGCGTCGGCGAGCGACTGCGCGGTCTCGGCGGTGTCGTCGACGAGGTCGGCGGTCTGCCGGTCGACTTCGGCTTCGATGTCGAAGAGGATCTCCACGGATTTGTGGACTTCGTCGGGGGCGATGCTGAAGACGTCAGCGCCGGGCACGGGCGGGCCTCGGGGCGTCGGAGGTATAGGGCATGTTGTACGGGTCCGTTCTGGCCGTGGGGTTCGGTCAGTGACAGGTTACTCGCTCTGTGCTGATTCGTGGGTGCATGCCCGGCTCGTGGGGGAGACGGGCGGTTTGCGGTGGGCGAGTTCTCCAGTGCCCCAAGGGGTCAGACGTCGCGGCTTTCGATGAGTTCTCGGAGGAGGCCGACGGGTTCTTTGAGGTCGGCGTACTCCTCCAGTTCGATGACGCGGGACTGGAGCTGTTCGAGGCCGAAGGCGACGACGGCGATGTCCTCGGCGGGGGATTCGAGGAGGTCGATGACGCGGTCCATGAGTCGGAGGGCGTCGCCGAGCGTGCGGAGGTCGTCGGCGTTCTGGGTGCGGGCGCCGGGCTGGGTGTTGAGGGTGACGGCGTCGGGGTCGTCGACGGCGGGGCGGCGGTCGCCGGTGAGGCGGTCCCAGTTGGCGCGGCGCTCCTCGTGGAAGCGGGCGAGTCCGGCGCGGAGCAGGACGGCGCGGGCGACGAGTTCGACTCGTTCGCCGGGCGGGAAGGCGGCGGCCATTCGGGGACCGCCGCTCAGGACCAGTGCGGGGGGCGCTCGGCGAGGAGGTCGAGGTCGCGGGCGGAGAGTTCGCGCCGGGTGCGACGGGGGGCGGGGGCCTCGCCCCAGCCGCGGTCGGTGTCGTCGGAAGTCTGGTCCGGGAGCACCGAGAAGTCCTCGTCGAGTTCGACGGAACGGTCGTCATCGGAGACTGCCATGCACCGACTGTACGTCAGGGGGTCCCGCCGGGTGCAACGGCGAGGCCCTGAACACCCGGTGAACGGGTGGTCAGGGCCTATGGCGCGGGTCCTTATTCGGCGACGCCGACGAGCTCGTAGTCGGCCTCGTCGACCGCTTCGCGGACCTGGTCCTCGGCGAGGGCGGCCTCGCTGGTGACGGTGACCTTGCCGGTGTCGAGGGCGACGTCGACGCCGGAGACGCCGGGGAGGGCGGTGAGTTCGGACGTGACGCTGCCGGCGCAGTGGCCGCAGGTCATGCCCTTGACGACGTAGACGGTTTCCATGTGGACTCCTTGTCAGGTTCTGAGCAGGCGGGCCACCGCGTCCGAGGCTTCCTTCACCTTGGCTTCGGCGGCGGTCGGGTCACCGGAGGTCTGCGCCTCGGCGACGCAGTGGGCCAGGTGGCCTTCGAGGAGGTTGATGGCGACGGCCTGGAGCCCCTTGGTGGACGCGGAGATCTGGGTCAGGATGTCGATGCAGTACTGGTCGTCGTCGACCATCCGCTGGATGCCGCGGATCTGGCCTTCGATGCGCTTGAGGCGGCGCGTGAGCGCGGCCTTGTCGCCGTGGTACCAGTAGTGCTCGTGCCCGCTTCCGCTGTCGTCGGCCTCAGGGGCGTGCGCGGTGTCGTCGCTAGCCATGTCGCTTCCCTCCAGTCGTCAGTGTATACCCCTGCGGGGTATTGCGGCAACTGCTCGTCAGCCTTGAGCAGCGGCCCGTAGTATTCCGTGCCATTGTGCGAGAAATTCTCCCCCCGGCCTTGTCTGGACTCATATCGGCCTCTAACGTGAACCCGTCGCGTCGGAAACTCGGGGGCACCCCGCACCCGCCGCGCGGCACCGCCGAGTCGGCCCGGATCCCGCCGGGTTCGAGCCGGGGAACCAGCAGTCGGCCGCGTGCAGGGGTCGACGGGGTGAATCGCATGCACGCGTAGGGCGACCCTTCCTTCCGCCCGAACCCGACAGCTAACCCGGTAGGCGGCCAGAGGAAGGAGCGCATCCCTTGGTGCGTACCCGGCGTATCGCCGCCGCCGTCGTGGCCGCGGCACTGGTCCCCGCGACGGCGGCCCTGTTCACGTCCTCGCAGGCGTCCGCGCAGACGAGCGAGGAGATCCAGGCCGAGATCGACGCGCGCCACGCGGACCTGGAGAAGGTCATCGAGGACTACAACGCCAAGCGCGAGGAGCTCGACGACGCCAACGCGCTCATCGCCGAGATCCAGGAGCAGCTCCCGGCGCTGGAGACCGCGGGCCTCGCCGCGCAGGACCGGATGGCCGAGATCGCCTCGACCGCCTACACCGGCGGCGACTTCGCGATGGTCAACTCGGTGCTGGCGGGCGACCCGTCGGACTTCGCCGACCGGCTCATGTACCTGTCGAACCTCTCCGACGCCGAGAACCAGGCGCTCCAGGACTCCCTCGCGCAGATCGAGGAGCTGGAGACCCGCCAGGCGGAGCTGGAGGCGCTCCAGGAGAGCGCCGACGAGATCCTCGGCGAGATCGAGGAGCAGCAGCAGGAGATCGAGGACGAGATCGACTCCCTCGAAGACGAGTACGCCGACGCGTACGCCGAGGAGAACCCCGAGCCCGACTGGGGCGACTACTCGGGCGACTCGGCGGTCGTCGCGTTCGCGTACGACCAGCTCGGCGACGACTACGTCTACGGCGCTTCGGGTCCGGACGAGTGGGACTGCTCGGGCCTGACGCAGGGCGCGTGGGGCGCCGCCGGCGTGAGCCTCTCGCACAACACCGCGATGCAGTGGGACGAGACGGCGCGCATCTCCCGGGACGAGCTCCAGCCGGGCGACCTCATCTTCTACAACGACCTCGGCCACGTGGCGATCTACATCGGGGACGGGCAGATCATCCACGCCCCCAACTCGACCACCGTGGTCAAGATCGCCGACATGGACGTCATGTCGATCGACGGGTACGGCCGCCCCTAGCGGCCGCGTCCGTCACCGGCCGCGAGGCCGGGCGCCGAACTCCCCGGCGGCGGCGCGGGCGCTCCCGATTGCTGACCCTGCTGCTGACCCGCAATAGCCCCACCGCCGCCGGGGACCACCCCATCGTAAAGAAGCCCTTGCGAACCGCTCCGGCGGCCCGCAAGGGCTTCTCACATTCCAGTCGGGGGCGAGGTCAGTCGACCTGGTGCTCCTCGAACGTCCAGTCGTAGCGGGCCCGGCGGCCCGTGCCGCCGCGCTGCCAGCGCTCGGGGCCGGTGGGCGGCCGGTAGTCGATGCCCATGGCGTGCAGGCGCTCCAGGTGGTCGGCGAGGCGGTCCTGCACGGGGTTGGCCTCGCGCACGGCCATGCCGGTCCAGCCGACCTCGGCGAGGACGGACAGGCGCGGGAACGCCGAGTACTCGACGTCGCGGGGGGTCGGCAGGTACTCCGACCACAGCTGGCACTGGATGCCGAGGACCCGCTCGCCGTCGACGCCCGCCGGGACGGGGTCCCAGCCGGCGACCTTGTCCACGGTGGTCAGGCCGTGGATGCGCAGGGGCTCGGCCGGGTCGTCGCTCTCGTAGTGGTCGTAGTACGCGTACGGCTCGGGGGAGGCGACCACGAGGTGGCCCGCGGCGATGGCCTTCTTGACGTAGGCCTCGTTGCGCCACACGTGGACCACGGCTTCGGCGGGGGCGCCGCCGTCGAGGATCTCGTCCCAGCCGATGACCCGCTTGCCCATGCCGGCGAGGTGGTCGCAGAACGCCTTGGTGAACCAGGCCTGGACGCCGCGCACGTCCTCCATGCCCTCGCGCTCCATGAGCTCGCGGGCGATCGGGGAGGACTCCCACTGGGTCATCGGGACCTCGTCGCCGCCGATGTGGACGAACGGGCCCTCGAAGACCTCGCCGATCGCGGTGTACGCCTCCAGGGCGAAGTCGAGGGCCGCCTGGGTCGGCTCCAGGACCTCTTCGAAGACGCCGAACGTCGGGGAGACGGGCTTGTCCTGTCCCGCACCGAGTTCGGGGTAGGCGGCGAGGACGGCGCGGGCGTGCCCGGGGAGGTTCACCTCGGGGACGATCATGATGTGGCGCTCGCGCGCGTAGGAGGCGATCTCGCGCAGGTCGGGGACGGAGAAGATGCCGCCGTGGGGGGTCGGCTCGTATCCGGCGGCCTCGTCGCGGGCGTGGCCGATCTTGGTCTCGGCGCGCCACGAGGCGATCTCGGCGAGCTTCGGGCGGGAGGGGACGTCGAAGCGCCAGCCCTGGTCGTCGGTGAGGTGGAGGTGGACGACGTTCATCCGGTGCAGCCAGGCCCGGTCGATCATCTTGAGCACGAAGTCCTTGGGCTGGAAGTGCCGGACCACGTCGATCATGACGCCTCTCCAGCGCAGGCGCGGCTCGTCGTCGACGGCGACGAGCGGGACGACCGGGTCGGCGGCGGGGGCCTCGCGGAGCGCGTCGGGGGGCAGGAGCTGGCGGAGGGTGGCGATGCCGCGGGCGATGCCAGCAGGGTGGGCCGCGGCGAGGTCGACGCCGTCGGCGGTGACGTCGAGGCGGTAGGCCTCGGCGGCGGTGGTGAGGTCGTCGGGGCGTTCGCCGTCGAGGCGCAGGCGCAGGACGCGGCCTTCGGAGGCGGGGTCGGCGACCGCGAGCCGCAGGCCGGTGCCGCGGTTGAGGAGGTCGGACAGGAGCCAGGCGAGCGGGTGCAGCTCGGGGTCGGCGGCGATGGCGTCGAGCGTGCTCAGGTCGAGGTCGCCGTCGGCGAGGACGAGGTGCTGCGGTTGCGGGATCAGCGAGATGCGGCGCTGCATGGTTCGGGGGCTCCTGTGGTCGAGGTGCAGTTGTCCGGTCCGGCGCCGCCGGGGGTTCGGCGGCGGGAACCGGTTTCCGCGGGGGCGGGCCGGTCGGTACGGCGACGCTCCCACGAATTAGTTCAGTTTATTTATAATATAGGACCGCGCCGCGGTCGGCCAGTGCATCGAGCGGGGAAACCCGCCCGGCACCGGCGACCGCGGCGCGCGGTGGAACGTTCTCGGTGAAACCCCTAGTGCACCTTCGGGAGGTGCTGGGTCGCGTCCAGGTCCTCGGGCGACTCGCGCTGCCGGTTGATCGGCAGCGGCGCCGACTCCGACTCGAACACCCCCGAGGAGGACGACAGCGCAGACAGCGACGGCGAGGTCTTCTCCTCCTCGCCCGACACCAGGCCGAGCTGGCGGCGCAGGTCGGTGAGGTTCGAGCCCGCGGAGTCGCGCTGGCGCTCCAGGGCCGCGACCTCCTCGGCGAGCGGCTGCACGCGCTCGGCCGCGCGCTCGGCCGCGCTGCGCCTGAGCCGGGCCGCCTCGGTCTCGGACTCCGCCTTGATGGACTTGACCTGCTCGGTGGCGCGCTGCACGGCGTCCTTCGCCTGCTGGTCGGCCTCTTCGCGGCGCTCGATCGCCCGGTTCTCGGACGAGCGGGCCCGCTCCTCGGCGAGCGCGAGCCGGTCCTCGGCCTCCGAGACGATCCGCTGCGCGGTGGCGATGGCCTGCTGGTGCCGGTCGGCCTCCTCCTTCTGCGCCCGCTCGCGGCGGTCGGCCTCGGCGAGGGTCAGCTCCTGGGTCTTCTTCTTGCGGAACTCCGCGGCCTCCGCCAGCAGCTGGTGCGCGGCGCTGCGCTGCTGGTCGGACTCGCGGGCCGCGAGGGCCCGCAGCTCGGTCATCTCGCGCTCGGAGGTCGCGCGCATGACGGCGATCTCGCGTTCGGCGGCCGACCTGGTCTTCTCTGCCTCCGAACGGGACTGGCTCTGCAAGGTCTGGACTTCGCGGTGGACGTCGGCGAGCGCGAGGTCGTGGCTGCGGCGGGCGTTCTCGCGCAGCTCGGTGGTCTCGTTGACCGCGCGGGCGCGGATCTCGGTGACGTCCTGGTCGGTGGTCGCGGTGATCTCGGCGGCCTCGGAGTGGGCGGCGCGCATCATCGCGTCGGCCTCGCTGCGGGCCTCCTGGATCAGGGATGCGGCCTGGCGCTTCGCGTCGGCCTTCTGGACGCCCGCGTCCTGCTCGGCGGCGCGCAGGATCTTCTCGACGCGGGCGCCGAGCCCCGCGAGGGTCGGCTGCTCGGCCTCGGCGATCTGCGTGGCCCGCTCGGAGACGCGCCGCTCCAGCGCGGTGATGCGCTCCTCCGCGCGGCGCAGCTGCTGCTCGGCGGTGTCCAGTGCCCGCACCGCCTCGTCGCGGTGCTGCTCGTGGGTCTTGATGTTCTGATACAGCCGGGAGGTGAACTCGTCGACCTGGTGGCGGTCGTAGCCGCGCATGGAGACGGCGAATTCGGGCCCGGTTTCCTCGAAGAATTTCGACATGGTCTTCCAGAGTCACAGGAAACGGTTGATGAATCATGATCACGCCTGAAGGGCCCGAAACCGGCGACGAACACGCCCGAGTGCGCGTGTCGCGGTGAAAACGTCCAGGCGGCAAGGCGAAGGGCCCCAGCCGAAGCCGAGGCCCTTTCTGTTTCGGTGCGCCGTTACGCGGTCTTGTCGGTCTCGTCGTAGAAGTCGCCCATGATCTCTTCGAGGAGGTCCTCCATAGCGACCAGGCCGGTGACCTCGCGGCCCGCGCCCGTCACGAGGGCGAGCTGGGCGCGCTGGCGGCGCATGAGGGTCACGGCCCCGGCGACGGTGGTGTCGGCGGCGACCAGCAGCGGGGCCGCCGAGAGGTCGGCGACCGAGGCGTCCGGTGCGGCCTGGACGGCTTCGCGGACGTGGACGAGGCCCACCGGTTTCTCGTCGGCGTCGACGACCACGAGGCGGGAGCGGCCGGTGGCGCGGCTGCGCTCCTCGGCGTCGACGGCCGTGGCGGCGGCCGGGATGGTGACGACCTCGGCCCACGGGATCTGGACCTCGCCGACCCCTTGGCGCTGCACGGCGATGGCGTGGGCGAGCATCTGGTGCTCCTCCTCGCCGAGGACGCCCGCGGCGGCGGAGGACCGCAGCAGGTAGCGCAGCTCCTCGGGGGAGTGCGCCTGCGCCTTCTCGTCGGCGGGCTCCACTCTGAACAGCTTCAGCATCGCGTTGGCGCCGTGGTTGAGGCCCAGGAGGATCGGCTTGGTGACCCACACGTAGCCGGTGAACGGCCAGATGAGCGCCATCGCGGACGCCTCGGGGTGGGTGATCGCCCACGACTTCGGCATCATCTCGCCGACGACCATGTGGAGGAACACGACGATCACGAGCGCGATGGCGAACGCGATCGGGTGCGCGGCCGCTTCGAGGCCGATGGCCTGCAACGGGATCTCGATGGTGTGCGCGAGCGCGGGCTCGGCGAGCGCGCCGAGGCCGACGGTGCACGCGGTGATGCCGAGCTGGGCGCCCGCGAGCATGAGCGACAGGTTCCTGGTGCCGCGCAGGGCCGCGCGGGCCGCGGCGGAGCCGTCCTGTTCGAGGCGGTGCTGCCGGGAGGCGACGAGCGCGAACTCCGCGGCCACGAAGAACGCGTTGGCCGCCAGGAGGATCAGCGAGACGAGGAGGGCGGGGCCGGTGCTCACTTCGCGTCCTCCCCCGGGAGCGGCCGCAGCTCGATCGCCTGCGGCACATGGCGGGCGGAGGAGACGACGACGAGCTTGACGCTGCGCGGGGCCGGGTCGGCCAGGCCGTCGCCGTCCTCGTCGTAGAACTCGCCCGCGGCCGCGGTCGGGACCTCGACCGTGTCGCCGGGGTGGGCGACGCGGCCCAGCTCGGCCATGACGAGCCCGGCGATGGTCTCGTAGTGCTCGCCTTCGGGGAGCTGGATGCCGGTGGCGTCGGCGACCTCGTCGACGCGCCAGCGCCCGGGGATGAGCCAGCCGCCGCCCGCGAGCGAGACCGGGACGGCCTCGAAGCGGTCCTGCTCGTCGCGGATCTCCCCCACGAGCTCCTCGGCGAGGTCTTCGAGCGTGACGATCCCGGCGAAGCCGCCGAACTCGTCGACGACGCACGCGAGCTGGCGGTGGCGCCCGCGCATCTGGTCGAGCAGCTGCGGCAGCGGGAGCGAGGCGGGCACGAGCATCGCGGGGTCGGCGATCTCGGCCACGGTGACGACCTCGCGGGCCTCGCGCGGGACGGCGATGATCTGGCCGATGCCGACGACGCCGATGAGGTCGTCGACGTCGTCGCCGACGACCGGGAAGCGGGAGTGGCCGTCGGCGAGCGCGGCGACCGCGTCGGCGACGGTGGCCGCGGCGGGGAGGGTCTGGACGCCGACGCGCGGGGTCATGGCCTGCTCGGCGACGGTGTCGGAGAAGTCGAGGCCGCGGTCGAGGAGGACCGACAGCTCCTCGTCGAGCGCGCCCTCGTCGCGGGAGACGTCGATGATCCGGTGGAGGTCCTCGGGCGTGGCGTTGTGCTCCAGCTCTTCGACCGGCTGGATGCCGAGGAGCTTGAGGAGCTTCGTGGAGGCCGCGTCGAAGAAGCGGATGATCGGCCCGCACACGGTGAGGTACGTGCTGGTGGGGACGGCGAGCGCGAGGGCGAGCGCCTCGGTGCGGGCGATCGCGAGGTTCTTGGGGCCGAGCTCGCCGAGGATCATCTGCACGACGTTGGCGATGACGAACGCGACCACGGTGCCGAGGGTGATCGACACGGCCGCGGGGATCCCGGCGGTGCCGAGGAGGTCCGCGAGGCCCTCGCCGAGGTACGGCTCGGCGAAGAAGCCGACGAACAGGGCGGTGACGGTGATGCCGAGCTGCGCGCCGGAGAGGGCGAACGACAGCTGCGAGGAGACCTTGAGGGCCCGGCGGGCCCGGGACGCGCGCTTCGCGTCGGGGCCGGCGGCGAGGTCCTCCAGTTTGGACCTGTCGACGGCGGTGTAGGCGAATTCGAGCGCCACGAAGAAGCCCGTGGCGGCGGTGACGGCCAGGATGATGACCAGTCCGACGGCTATGAGCACTGCTCACGCCCGCTGGGAGGCTCCGATGCGCGGAGCGGGCGGCCGCCGGGCCGCGGACTTCGGGATCGTCGTCTTCTGCGTCGCATGGGCCCGATCTTAACGGTGGCCGCAGGGGAGGCAAGCGCCGATCATTGTTCGCCCCGCCACAGGACGATGTCGGTCGAGCGGCCGAACGGACCTGCGACGGCGCGCAGTTCGGCGAGCTGCGCGCGGGCCCGCTGGAGCTCTTCGAGGACCGCCTGGGCCTCGGCGCGGATCGCGTGGACTTCCCGTTCGAGGTCCATGATCCGCTTGATCCCGGCGAGGTTGACGCCCTCGTCCTGGCTGAGCCGCTGGATCTCCCGCAGGCGCGAGACGTCGCGCGCGGAGTAGCGGCGGCCCCCGCCGGGGGTGCGGGCGGGCTCGACGAGGCCGAGCCGGTCGTACTGGCGGAGGGTCTGCGGGTGCATGCCCGCGAGTTCGGCGGCGGCGGAGATCGCGAGGATCTTCGCGTCGAAGTCGATGTCCTCGTCCGGTCCGCGCCGGCCGTAGGAGATCTCGATGCGCACGCGCGGGTGGTTCGCATCGGACGGTCCGGTGCGGTCGGCGGCGTTCACGGTTCACTCCTCTCTCCGGTGCCCGGGGCGCCGTTCGGCGCCGCGCGTCCATTGCAACGCCGGAGGGCGCACCGGTTGTTCCGGCGGGCCCGCATCGGGGTCCGCCGTCCTTCCGGAGCCGCGGGCGTCACTGGCCCGTCAGCTCTTCCAGTTTCGAGCGGTCGGCCGCGGGGGCGGCCGCCGCGTACTTCTCCAGGGCCTCGCGGGCCTCGGCAGTGAGGGCCGTCGGGACGTCGACGTCGACGGTGACGAGCAGGTCGCCCTTGCCGGGGACGCCGCGGCCCTTGACGCGCAGCACCCGCCCGGTCGGGGTCCCCTCGGGGACCTTCAGGGTCACGGGGCCGTCGAGCGTCGGGACCTTCACCTTGGCGCCCAGGGCGGCCTCGGGGAACGAGACCGGCAGGCGCACGGTGACGTTGTCGCCGTCGCGCGCGAACAGCGGGTGCGAGCGCACGGTGACGCGCACGAGGAGGTCCCCGGCGGGTCCGCCGCGCTCGCCCGGGGCGCCGCGCCCGGCGAGCCGGATGGTCTGGCCGTCGCCGATCCCGGCGGGCACCCGCACGGTGATGACGCGGTCCTTCGTGGTCGCGCCGGTGCCGCCGCAGTCGGGGCACGGGTCGGTGACGACGGTGCCGGTGCCCTCGCACTCGGGGCACGGCTGCGCGAAGCTGAACGCGCCCTGGTTCTCGGTGACCAGGCCGCGCCCGTTGCACCTCGGGCACGTGGTGGGGGACGTGCCGGGCTTGGCGCCCGACCCGTGGCAGGTCTCGCACTCGCCGGGCGCGCGCATCCGCAGCTCCGTGGTGGAGCCTTTCACGGCGTCGGCGAAGTCGAGGGTGACGTTGGTGCGCAGGTCGTTGCCGCGCACGGCGCCCGAGCGGCGCCGCGTGCCCGAGCCGCCGCCGAACAGGCCCCCGAACAGGTCGGAGAACCCGCCCGAGCCGCCTCCGGCGTTCCCGAACAGGTCTTCGAGGTTGATCCCGCCGGGCGCGGCGTGCGCGCCCCCGAATCCTCCTCGGCCGGACTTCATGAGCTGGATCTGGTCGTACTCGCCGCGCGACTTGTCGTCGTGCAGCACCGAGTACGCCTCCGAGATCCCCTTGAACCGCTCCTCGGCGTCGGCCGCCGGGTTGTGGTCGGGGTGCCATTCGCGCGCGAGCTTGCGGTAGGCCTTCTCGATGTCCTTCTTGGAGGCGTCCTGCGGCACGCCGAGCACGGCGTAGAAGTCCTTCTCAAGCCACTCCTGCGATGCCACCGGACGCCTCCTCCTTCAGTTCTGGGGCGGACAGTCAGTCCTTGTTGCCCTTGTCCTTCTTCTTCTTGCCCTTGGGTTCCTCGACGTCCTCGGCCGGGGCCTCCTCGGCTTCGGCCTCGACGGTCTCGGTGTCGTCGGACTCGGCCTCCTCCTCGGTCGCCGCCTCCGCCTCGTCGGCTTCCACGGCCTCGGCCTCGACGGCCTCGGGCGCCTCGTCCGGCTCCGCTTCGGCCTCGGCCGGCGCTTCGGGCTCCGGCTCGTCGGACGGCTCCGCGACCGCGACCAGGGCCGGGCGCAGCAGCTTGTCGCCGAGGCGGTAGCCCGAGCGCATCACGTCGATGCACGTCGGACCGTCCACACCGGGCATCTGCATGTGCGCGACCGCTTCGTGGATCTGCGGGTCGAACGGGTCGCCCTTCACCCCGAAGGCCTCCAGGCCCTGCTTGGTGAGCGCGTTGACGAGCTGGTCCGCGACAGAGCCGAAGGGGCCGTTGAGGTCCCCGTGCTCCCGGGCCCGGTCGAGGTCGTCGAGGACCGGCAGGAGGCTCTGGAGCACCCCCGCGGTCGCGAGCTCCCCCGAGCGGGCCTTGTCGCGCTCGACGCGCTTGCGGTAGTTCTGGAACTCCGCGGTGATCCGCTGGAGGTCGCGGGTGCGCTCCTCCAGCGTCGCCTGGAGCACCAGGACCGCGTCGTCGGCGGCCTGGCCGTCGTCGGAGGCGGCGGCGAGGATGTCCTCGACCGTCAGCTCCTCCTCGGCCCCGCCCTCGGCGGCCGCGCCGTCCTCGGGCGGCCGCGCGTCGTCGGCGTCGTGCTTGTCGTCCGCCACTACTTCTGGTCCTTGTCGTCGTCGACGATCTCGGCGTCCACGACGTCGTCGGCGCCGCCCGCGTCGCCGGCGCTCTGCTGCGGGGCGCCCGCCTGGTCGGCCTGGGCCGCCGCGTACATCGCCTGCCCGGCCTCCTGCGAGACCTTCGACAGCTCCTCGGTGCCGCGCTTGATCGCCTCGATGTCGGTGCCGCCCAGGGCCGCCTTCAGCGACGACGTGGCGTCGTTGATCTTGCCCTTGAGGTCCTCGGGGATCTTGTCGCCGGACTCGGCCAGGAGCTTCTCGGTCTGGTAGACCAGGGACTCGCCCATGTTGCGGGCCTCGGCCTCCTCCTTGCGCTGGCGGTCCTCCTCGGCGTGCTCCTGGGCCTCGGCCATCATCCGCTGGATGTCGTCCTGGGCCAGGCTGGAGCCGCCGGAGATCGTCATCGACTGGGCCTTGCCCGTGGCGGAGTCCTTCGCGGACACGTTCACGATGCCGTTGGCGTCGATGTCGAAGGTGACCTCGATCTGCGGGACCCCGCGCGGGGCCGGCGGCAGGCCGGTCAGCTCGAACGTGCCGAGCTTCTTGTTGTACGCCGCGATCTCACGCTCGCCCTGGAAGACCTGGATGAGCACCGACGGCTGGTTGTCGTCGGCGGTCGTGAAGACCTCCGAGCGCTTCGTCGGGATCGTGGTGTTGCGCTCGATGAGCTTGGTGAAGATGCCGCCCTTGGTCTCGATGCCCAGCGACAGCGGGGTGACGTCGAGGAGCAGCACGTCCTTGACCTCGCCCTTGAGGACGCCGGCCTGGAGGGTCGCGCCGATCGCGACGACCTCGTCGGGGTTGACGCCCTTGTGCGCGTCGCGGCCGATGAGGCGCTTGACGAGCTCGGAGACGGCGGGCATGCGGGTCGAGCCGCCCACGAGGATGACGTGGTCGATCTCGGAGACGTTGATCCCCGCGTCCTTCACGGCCTGCTCGAACGGCTTCTTGCAGCGGTCGAGGAGGTCGGAGGTCATCTGCTCGAACTCGGCGCGCGAGAGCGACACGTCGAGGTGCAGCGGCCCGTCGGGGCCCGCGGTGATGTACGGCAGGTTGATCGAGGTCTGCGTCGCCGACGACAGCTCGATCTTGGCCTTCTCGGCGGCCTCCTTGAGGCGCTGCATGGCCATCTTGTCCTTGGACAGGTCCACGCCGTACTGGCCGTTGAAGGTCTTCACCAGGTGCTGGATGACCCGGTCGTCCCAGTCGTCGCCGCCGAGGTGGTTGTCGCCGGAGGTGGCCTTCACCTGGATGACGCCGTCGGCGATCTCCAGCAGCGAGACGTCGAAGGTGCCGCCGCCGAGGTCGAAGACGAGGATGGTCTGCTCCTCCTCGCCCTTGTCGAGGCCGTAGGCCAGGGCCGCGGAGGTCGGCTCGTTGATGATGCGCAGCACGTTGAGGCCGGCGATCTCGCCCGCCTCCTTCGTGGCGGTGCGCTGGGCGTCGGAGAAGTACGCCGGGACGGTGACGACCGCGTCGGTGACGTTCTCGCCCAGGTATGCCTCGGCGTCGCGCTTGAGCTTCATGAGGATGCGCGCGCTGATCTCCTGGGACGTGTACGACTTGCCGTCGATGTCGACGGTCCAGTCGGTGCCCATGTGGCGCTTGACGGAGCGGATGGTGCGGTCCGGGTTGGTGACCGCCTGGCGCTTGGCCACCTCGCCGACGAGCACTTCGCCGTTCTTGGCGAACGCCACGATCGACGGCGTGGTCCTCGCCCCCTCGGCGTTCGTGATGACCGTGGCCTCCCCGCCTTCGAGGACGCTGACCACGGAGTTCGTCGTGCCGAGGTCGATGCCGACCGCACGTGCCATGTTGATCTCCTGATGTAGTCGAACAGATGATGCCTCTGTCTCAAGCGGCCGGGCGGGAACCCCGAACCAAGTTGAGCCGGATAGACTCAATGTTCATCCGGTCGGTATCGACTGTCAAGCCGGTCACAGGAAATGTGATCAAATGCACTAAAGTTGAGTCGGGTCGACTCAACTTCGCGTCGGGTGGGGCTAGCGGGCCGCGGCGGGCGCGCCTCCGGCGGCCTCGCAGCACTCGGTGAGCAGGTCGTCCGCGATCTTCCAGGTGTCGCAGGGCCACGCCTGCTTGCATGAGGCGCAGTCGATGCCGAGGAGCTGCTCGGGCAGGTGGTCGCGCCACATGAGGGCGGCGAGGTTCCAGCCGGTGATCTCGGTGATCCCCGCGGGCGCCTCCACGGGCGGCGGCTCTTCCAGGGAGAACAGCTTCGAGGGCTCCTCGCGGCGGGAGCGGCGCGAGCGCGCCGGGATGGGGACGACCATCGAGCCCTGGGCGGGGGCCGCGGGTTCGGCGGTGTGGCGCGAGCGGCGAGGCGGTGCGGTGCGGTCCTGGCGCGGGAGTCCGCGGCCGTGCTCGGGGGCCTCCGGTTCGGGCGCCCCCTGCCTCGCTGAATGCTGCATACTCACGCTATCTCCTCATTCGCCTTCGCTTCCGTGCCTGCGTACTCCTCTATCCGGATTAACGGTCGAGTAGCCCGAGAGGACACGGGTATGAGCACTCGGCACTCTAGTCCGCGCCCGTCCGCAGAATGCGGAGCAGAACTCGCGATCGCTCGCACATCACATGGAACGGGAATTCCACTCGCATTGCCGGAGGCATGTTTTGCGGCGGGAGGGTAGCCTGGACCGGTCGCGTCGAAACCGCGACACACATGGGGCGGACCGCGATTCCTGCGCATTGGATATGCTTGCGGGACAAGGGATTCGCGATGGCATTCCCGGGACTCGGCCAGCGTTCTCCAGGGGGCGTAACGCAAACCGCATTCAGCGTAGGCATATGCCCGTTGAGCTGGTATTTCAGCCTTGTAACCGAGTCGAACGCGGGATTAACTTTGGGTTACCGCGCCCGTTATGTCTGAAAATGACCTTTTCATGTATGGCATCATTGAACGATGCAGTCTCCTTCAGAAGAAGTACAATGGACGGTTGACGGTGGATTGATCACTCCCTTGTCCGAGATCAAGACCGTGCTCGTCCGCAGCGCCGGGGACGAGCCCCAGCGCGACCACGTCTACATCTACGGCATCGAGCTCGAAGGCGACGGCGAGATCGCGCTGCGCCTGCGCCCCGAGCACCGCCACCAGCACGCGGAGGCGTCGCTCGCCATCCGCGTCGACGAGTCCAACTGGGTCCGCACCGGCGCGGAGTACCTGGGCGGGCAGCACCTCATCAGCACCGTCGCCACCCGCGGCCGCACCGACTGGTCCCTGTTCCCCGTGGACACCGAGTCGGACGAGATCTGGCTGCGGCTCATCAGGACCGGCGACACCGTGACCGTCGCCCACGCCGACGACGGCGTCGACTACACCACCATCGCCTCGACGTACCTGCCCGGCGGCGTCCCCGCCACGGCCGGGATCGCTAGCACCCGCCCGGTCGCCGAGACCTTCTGGGACGCCGGGCTGGACCTCGACATCGACGTCGACTGAGACACCGTGCAGCGCAAGTGAGCCCAGCGGTCCGGCAGAGGGGTGCCGGACGCCGCTGAGCATAGAGGTCGGGCCCGCCGGGCCGGAGAATCCGGGCGGATCCGACCTGTGTGCTCAGCCCGAGCGGCGCACGGGAGGCGAATGGAGCGGCCGGTCGCATCGGCGACCGGCCGCTCCGCTCATTCGGTCTCCTTACTCGAAGAGCGCGGCGTAGGTCTGGAACGCCGTGGCGACCTCGACCTGGTGCCAGTACCGGTGGTAGCTGAACTCCGGCGCGGGGCCGGTGCAGCCGCCGTCGATGTACGCCTGGACCTGGTCCCAGCCCTCGAAGTCCTTCATGAAGGAACGGGTCTCGATGAAGGTGACGCCGTTCTCCAGGACGTCGCCGTTCGGCATGGTGCCGGTCCAGCCCTCGGGGATGTAGACCTCGTCGCCGAAGCGGCAGTAGTCCGCCCGGGACTCGGTCTGGGTCACGCCGACGCCGTCGTTCGCGGCCCACAGCGCGTCCAGGAGGTTCTTCGCCGCGGTCTGCGAGGCGGTGTCACCGGTGGCCGCGGCGTGGTAGGACAGGATCTTCGCGAACGCCCCGGCCACGCCCGGGTCCTTGGACATGGAGGTCACCGAGGCGGACAGGCCCGCCCCCGGCTCGCCGCTCCAGTCCAGGTCGCCCGGGATGCTGTAGTCGGTCGCGGAGATGTCGGACTCCGACAGCGCCCACGCCACCCACTGGTCGAGCAGGTCGCACGCCCGCGCGTCGTCGGTCTCCAGGCAGTACTGCGCGACGCGGTCCATGCCCCAGACCTGGAAGCCGAACCAGCGGTTCGACGGCGGGTCGTGCCACACGGGCTGCTCGTCGTAGTACAGGCCCTCGAACTCGGCGCTCGTGGTCGGGTTGCCGTAGTTGCCGCCCCAGTTGTTGGTCGCGCCGCCCGCGATGGCGCCCGCGCCCGGCGAGCCCTGCGGGACCTGGAGCCACTCCAGGAACTCCAGCTGCTGGTCGAGGCTGGCCGCCCAGTCGCTCGCCGCGGTCGGCGAGGCCGGCTCCAGGCCGCCCTCGGAGAGCGCGTACGCCGCCATGACGTTCTGGTAGCCCTGGTGGACGCCCGAGCCGCCGATGCGGAACGACCAGTCGCCGTTCGCGCCCGCGCCCCACGAGTAGTACCAGGAGAGCAGGTAGTGGAACGAGTTCTTGCCGCTGCCGTCGGGGCAGTTGTTGATCCCGATGCAGTCGCCCGCGATCTGCTTGAAGTACTTGTCCGCGAACGCGTACCGCAGGAAGTCGCCCATCTTGGAGGCGTTGTCGAGCGACCCGGAGATCGTCGACGACTGGCCCTGCTCGGCCGCCCACTGCTGGGCCATCCACGCGACTTGGATGGCGCGCGCGTCGGCGTCGGGGGCGTCGGTGTACCGCTGCTGCTGCGAGTACTGCGAGTCGCCCACGAACAGGTCCAGGTAGCCGTTGGGGCCGCCGAAGTCGAACGTCTCGCACGAGGGGTGCGCGACGGTCTCCCACGTCGACTCCTGCGAGCCGCGCTGGAACGTGTTCATGTACGCGGGCTCGGTGGTCCCGTCGCCGCACTCGCCGAAGCCGTAGGCGTTGTCCACGTCCAGGATCCAGTGCATGCCGTACACCTGGTTGCTCCCGTAGGTGTTCCGCAGCTCCTGGCCCAGCGGGTCGGTGCCGACGGACGCGTTGAAGTCCAGCTGCGTCGGGTAGTCCTCGACGCTGTCGGACTCCGGGGCGTACGAGGCCGGGGAGGACGGGTTGTACGCGGTCGGGTTCAGGTCCGGGATCGCGTACTGCTCGGTGATGTCCCACGACTCGTTGTAGCCCGACCAGTCGCCGGTGACCTGGCCGTACGCGGCCTCCAGCCACTGGAGGTAGCTCAGGGCCTCGGAAGTCGTCTCGTGGCCGTAGTCCGGCGCCTCGACGATGAGCTCCTCCACCGAGTGGTAGGGGACGCCCGTCTCGTGCAGGTACGGCGAGTCGGCCCCGGTGAGCTGGTCGTACATCGCGAGGAAGCGCTCCTCGTTCTGCGTGACCTCGCCGATGTCGGCGACGGTGACCGTCACCGTCTTGGACGCGTAGCCGGGGGAGGCCACGGTGAACACCGCGGACTCGCCGGGCTCGGCGCCCGCGGCCGCGCTGAACACGATCGGCTTCGGGTTCACGTCGCCCGCGGCGAAGGAGAGCGATCCGCCCGAGGACACCGAGAGGTCGGTGGAGCCGGAGGTGCGGGTCGTGGTGACCGTGGCGGCGGCCTCGGTCGCGGCGGAGAAGCCGACCTCGACGGAGGCGGTCGACCCGGCGTCGACGACGACGTTCGCGCGGTTCACTTCGAGCTCGGGCTCGACGGGCTCCTCGGCGCCGTCGCAGGACTCGCCGTTGACCTTGATCCCCGTCGGCGCGGTGGAGGGGCCCGCCCCGATGAAGCCGAAGACCTCTTTGTTCTGGCCCGCGGCGATCGAGCCGTTCCAGCCGACGTCGCCGCCGGTGAAGGTGCGGCCGCTCTGGTGCCAGTCGACGTTCCACGCGCTGGAGACGGTGGTGCCCGCCGGGAACTCCCATTCGAGGTCCCAGCCGTTGAGGCCCGCCGTGCCCGCGGTGAGGACCACGTTGGCCTGGAAGCCCGAGCCCCAGGACGAGACGACGTTGTACTGGACGCCGCCGCAGTACTGGGCGGCGAAGGCCGACGGCGCGGCCACCGCGGTGAAGGCGCCGACGAGCGCGAGCGGCAGCGCCACCGCCGCCGTCCGGCGCCATCGACGGCCCCGCCGGCGCGGCGGGGCCAGGTTGTCGGTTTCCATTATGGCTACTCCTAGGCATGGGGTGGATATGTCCGTTTCCATGGGAGCGCTCATGCCGGGTTCGCGGTCGTTGAATCGCACGAGTGGAACGAATCGGACCAGGATGCGGAAGCGCTCCCAGGCCATGCTCCCAAGCAGGAGCCCTGGATGTCAATACATTGACATCCCTAAATTTCTCCTTCAACGAGGCAAACCGTTGCCGTTTGCCAGGTATTTTCCCAGCTAATTGAGTCGTTGATCCAGATTCATAGTTATGGATTCGCGACCTTCGATCTGTTCGAGATGATCACGAAGGCAACGATCCGGTAATGACCCTCACACCCGGGCTTGCGTCATGGAACACGCTCCCGTACGATCCTGGTATCGCTCCCAAGGGCGATCGCCTCGGCGGTTTCAGTCCGCGGGCCGCCGCGCACTCATGGCGGCCCGCGCCACCGCCGCCGTGTGCACCAACCGGAACGAGTCCCTCAAACCCCTCGACAACAGCACGGCGCCCCGAGCGCCTGGAAGGAAACCGCAAAGATGCATCTCCTCAACCGACAGCACGGCCGGGCCGCCCTCGCGGCCGCGGCCGCGGGCGCGCTGGCGCTCTCCGCAGCCGCGTGCAGCGGCGGCGACGACGGCGACGATGACGGCCTGACCGAGGACGGCAAGATCCAGCTCACCGTCTCCCTGTTCGGCACCTTCGGCTACACCGAGGCCGGACTGGAGGCCGAGTACGAGGCGGCCCACGACGACATCGACGTGGTCATCGAAGGCGACGGCGTCAACTGGGACGCCGAGTTCCGCCCCACCCTGGAGACCGCCCTGGAGACCGGCTCCGGCGCCGGCGACGTCGTCGGGATCGAGGAGCAGGGCGTCGTCCAGCTCTTCTCCGACTCCTCGCACTGGTACGACCTGAAGGACTACTCGGACCGCGCGTCCGACTACGTCGACTGGAAGTGGGAGCTCGGCCAGAGCCCCGACGGCACCCAGGTCGGCTTCGGCACCGACGTCGGCGGCATGGGCATGTGCTACCGCAAGGACCTCTTCGAGGCGGCGGGCCTGCCCACCGACCGCGAGGAGCTCGCGGCGGCCTGGTCCACCTGGGACGGCTTCAAGGCCCTCGCCCAGCAGTACGTCGACGCCGACACCGGCGTGGCCTTCCTCGACGGCCCGACCCAGCTCCAGAACATGCTGCTGGGCCAGCTCGCCGGCAACGGCGACGGCGAGATGTACGTCGACGCCGACGGCAACCTGACGCTCGACTCCGCGGCCGCGCAGGGCTCGATCAACACCATCCTGGAGCTCAACGAGATCGGCGCGATCGGCAACTTCGTCTCCTGGAGCGAGGAGTGGATCGCGGCCCAGGCCGAGGGCGGCTTCGCCGTCATGCCGTGCCCGGGCTGGATGCCCTCGGGCGTCATCGAGCCGAACTCCGGCCCGGACAACGCCGGCAAGTGGGACATGGCCGCCGCCCCCGGGATCGGCGGGAACTGGGGCGGCTCGTGGCTGGCGGTCCCCGCCCAGTCCGCGCACCCCGAGGAGGCCGCCGAGCTGGCCGCGTGGCTGAGCGCCCCCGAGCAGCAGGTCAAGGTCTTCGAGGCCGTCGGCAACTTCCCGTCCTCGCCTGAGGCGCAGGCGGACCCGAAGGTCGCCGACTCCACCAACGCGTACTTCAGCGACGCCCCGACCGGCCAGATCCTGGCCGCGTCGGTCCAGAACTTCCCGCCGCTGACCTACTCGTACTACCACCCGCCGGTCAAGGGCGCGGTCGAGACGGTGCTCAACGGCGTCGTCGACGGCACGTTCGCCCCTGAAGACGCCTTCGACGAGATCCAGTCGGCGGCCGAAGAGGCGATCCAGCTCGCCGGCGGCGGCCTCTAGCCGCCCCCGCGGGCCGGTCCGGCGGCACCCTGCCGCCGCCGGACCGGCCCCGGGTCCAGCGGTCTCATGCCGATTCCGCTGAGCCCCGTGCCGCCGGGGCGAGACCGCGCGGCGGGCCGTGCCCGGCACGGGCCCGACGCACCACCCCAGGACCCGGTCTCCACCCCCTCCCGGCGGCACCGTGTCGGCCCGCCGCGCCCCAACCCGCGGCGGGCCGGCTTCCTCCGGAGGCGGCCCGCGCCAGCCGATGAGCCTCACCCGCTCGCGACCGCAAGGAACACGATGACCACCGAAACCGCGGCCCGATCGCCCAAGTGGCGCCTCTGGGCCTCCAAGGCCGACATCAAGGCCACCCCGTACGCGCTCGTCTCGCCGTACTTCATCCTCTTCGCCGTCTTCGGCGTCTTCCCGATGGGCTACACGCTCTACGCCTCGCTCCACGCCTGGAAGCTCGGCGGCGCCGACCCGGTGTTCGTGGGCCTGGACAACTACAAGTTCCTGCTGTTCGACTACGACCGCTTCAACTGGTCGGTCTTCAACACGCTGGGCATGTTCGTCCTCGCCACCGTCCCGCAGCTCGTGGTCGCGCTCATGGTCGCGAACGCCCTGAACAAGCGGCTGCGCCGGCCCATGCTGTGGCGCATGCTCATCCTCGCGCCGATCGTCACCTCCGTCGTCGCCGTCGGCGTCATCTTCGCCCGCATCTGGGGCCAGGAGTACGGCATGGTGAACGGCTTCCTGGAGCTGGTCGGCATCGGCAAGGTCGACTGGCAGGCCGAGCGGTGGAGCTCCTGGATCGCCATCTCGTCCATGGTGGACTGGCGGTGGATGGGCTACAACTCGCTCATCTTCCTGGCCGCCATGCAGACCATCCCGCGCAACCTCTACGAGGCCGCCACCGTCGACGGCGCCTCGCCCCGGCAGCAGTTCTGGCAGATCACGATCCCGCAGCTCAAGCCGGTCCTCATCTTCACCGTCTTCGTGTCGTCCGTCGGCGGCATGACCATGTTCGTCGAGCCGATGATGTTCGACTCCGGCAGGCTCCTCGGCGGCACCGACGGGCAGTACCAGACCACGGCGATGGTCCTGGTCGACATCCTCCGAACGCACGGCAACTACGGCGTCTCGGCCGCCGCCGGATGGCTGCTGTTCCTGGTCATCGGGATCGTCGCGGCGATCAACTTCCTCATCGTCAACCGCATCCAGGGGAACAAATGAGCACCGCCACCGCGCCCCGCCCCACCGCCGACGCCGCACCGGCGCAGCCTCCCAAGCCCCCGCGCCGCCCGAAGAAGCGGCGCCCCGTCGAGTCCGGCGAGGGCGTCTACGCCCCCACGGTGCTGACGCGGCTCGGCCTGCTCGCCGTCGCGGCCCTGTCGATCTTCCCGCTGTACTGGATGATCGTCATCGCCTCGACCTCCACCGCGAACGCCGCCGGCTTCCCGCCCGCGCTGCTGCCGGGCCCCAACCTGCTGGAGCACCTGGGCGAGGCCCTGTCGGACCCCGAGGCGAACCTGCTGCTGGGCCTGCGGAACTCGATGATCATCACCGGCACGGTCACCTTCTCGGTCGTGCTCATCTCGACCCTCGGCGGCTTCGCGTTCGCCAAGCTGAAGTTCCGCGGCTCCAAGGTCCTCATGGGCACGGTCCTGTTCTCGATGATGGTGCCGCTCCAGCAGCTGGGGATCGTCCCGCTGTACATCGTCATGGTCGAGCTCGAATGGCTCGACACGCTCCAGGCGGTCATCCTGCCGTTCCTCATCAACGGGTTCGGGATCTTCATGATGCGCCAGTACGTCGAGCAGGCCGTGCCCGACGAGATCATCGAGGCCGCGCGCATCGACGGGGCCTCCACGATCGGCATCTGGTGGCGGATCGTCCTCCCGGCCCTGCGCCCGGCGATGGTCGTCCTCGGACTGCTCACGTTCATGCTCAACTGGAACGAGTTCCTGTGGCCGTTCATGGTGCTGAGCGGCGAGAACCCCACCATCCAGCTCGCCATCCGGCAGCTGTCGACCGCAACGTGGTCAGCGGACCTGTCGATGATCTTCACCGGCACGCTGATCTCGATCATTCCCATCGCGATCCTGTTCGTCGTGTTCGGACGGCAGATCGTGAGCGGCATCATGGAAGGTTCATCGAAGTAACTATGAGCACCGAAATCGAAAGGGCCGCAGCGCTTGCGGCCCGGTTCCCAGCCGGGTTCACGTGGGGCGCGGCGACCTCCTCCTACCAGGTGGAGGGCGCCACCGGCGCCGACGGGCGCGGGAAGTCCATCTGGGACTCGTTCGTGAACGAGCCCGGCCGCGTCGTGGACGGCTCCAACGGCGACACCGCGATCGACTCCTACCGCAACATCGCGGGCGACGTCGCCGCCGTCAAGGCCCTCGGCCTCAACAGCTACCGGTTCTCCCTGTCGTGGCCCCGGATCTGCCCCGACGGGGACGGACGGGTCAACCCGGCCGGCCTGCGCTACTACTCCGACCTCGTCGACGCCCTGCTCGCCGAGGGCATCACCCCCTGGATCACCCTCTACCACTGGGACCTCCCGCAGGCCCTCGAAGACAAGGGCGGCTGGCCCGTGCGCGACACCGCGCTCCGGTTCGCCGACTTCGCCCTGATCGCGCACACCGCCCTCGGCGACCGCGTCAAGCACTGGATCACCGTCAACGAGCCGTGGTGCGCCGCGTTCCTCGGCTACGCTTCCGGCGAGCACGCCCCCGGGCGCCGCGAGCCGGCCGAGTCGATCGCCGCGGCCCACCACCTCATGCTCGCCCACGGCCTCGCCGCGCGCGCCGTCAAGGCCGCCGACCCCGAGGCGACGGTGAGCATCGGCATCAACTTCTACCCGGTGCACGCCGCCAGCGACGCGCCCGGCGACCTCGACGCGGCCCGCCGCGTCGACGGCGTCCAGAACCGCTGGTTCACCGACGCGGCCCTGCGCGGGGCCTACCCCGAGGACGTCGTGGAGGACTTCAAGGCGATCACCGACTTCGAGTTCCTCCTCGACGGCGACATGGAGCTCATCAACGCCCCCGTCGACGTCCTCTCCGTGAACTACTACAGCCGCTTCACCGTCACCGGCAACGGCGGCTCCGCCTCCGCCTCCGCGGCGCCGACCGGCGCGGGCTCCGCGTGGCCTGCGAACGATCACATCGGGTTCGTGCCCGCGGGGCTCCCCGTCACCGACATGGGCTGGGAGATCGAGCCGTCGGGGCTCACCGACGTCCTCACCCGCCTCCACGCCTCCTACCCGGAGGTGCGGCTCGCGGTCACCGAGAACGGCGCCGCGTTCCCCGACAAGCTCGACGACGGGCGCGTGCGGGACGCCGAGCGGCTCGACTACGTGGAGCGCCACCTCGCGGCCTGCGCCGACGCGCTCGACGCGGGCGTCCCGCTCGTCGGGTATTTCGCCTGGTCGCTGGCCGACAACTTCGAGTGGGCCTGGGGCTACACCAAGCGGTTCGGTCTCGTGTACGTCGATTTCGAGACCGGCGAGCGCATCGTCAAGGACTCCGGACGCTGGTACGGCGACCTGGTGCGACGCGCCCGTACGAACCGTGAGGCAGAATAGTTCCACGCGACAGAGCCCGAGGTGATGCACGATGACCGAGACCCGACTTGAGGCGCCCGGCGGCGCGCCTGCCGAGCGCACCGGCCGCAGGCGCAGCGGCGGCCGCCCCACGCTCGACACGGTCGCCCGCCACGCGGGCGTCGGCCGGGGCACGGTCTCGCGCGTCATCAACGGCTCCCCGAAGGTCGCCGAGGACACGCGCGCGGCGGTCCTGGCCGCGATCAAGGAGCTGGGGTACGTCCCCAACCAGGCGGCCAGGACCCTCGTGACGCAGCGGACCGACACGGTGGCGCTCGTCGTCACCGAGTCGCAGGAGTGGCTGTGGTCGGAGCCGTTCTTCGCGGGGGTGCTGCGCGGGATCACCGAGCAGCTCGCCGAGGAGAACATGCGGCTCATGCTCACCTTCGCGCCCCGCGACGGCAACCGCACCGACCTGGAGTCCTACCTCATGGGCCAGCACGTCGACGGCGTCATGATGGTCTCCAGCCACTCCGGCGACCCGCTCCCCGAGCGCCTCGAAGACGCCGGCATCCCGATCGTCCTGTGCGGCACGCCCGTCGGCTTCCGCCCCGTCGCGTACGTCGACTGCGACAACCGCTCGGGCGCCCGCCAGGCCGTCGAGTACCTCGCCGAGCGCGGCCACAAGCGGATCGGCATCATCGCCGGGCCGCAGGACATGGCCGTCGGCGTCGACCGCCTCAACGGCTACCGCGACGGCCTCCGCGGCCACCGCCTCCCCGTCGAGGAGGGGCTCGTCTCCGTCGCCGAGGGCTTCGACGAGGCCAGCGGCATCAAGGCCGCGCGCCACCTCTTCGACACCGCCGGCGACCTCGACGCGGTCTTCGCCAACTCCGACCCCCTCGCCATGGCGACCCTCCGCGTCGCCCGCGAGCGCGGCATCGCCGTCCCCGACGACCTCGCCCTCGTCGGCTTCGACGACTCCCCCCTCGCCGAATTCGCCGAGCCGCCCCTCACCACCGTCCACCAGCCCACCGAGACCATGGGCCGCGAGATGGCCCGCCTCCTCTGCGGCCGCATCCGCGGCGAAGAGGCCGGCCCCCTCGTCACGATCCTCGGCACGAGGATCGTGGTCCGCGAGTCCGCTTAGGGCGCAATGGAGGCCCCGGGATCCCCTCGGGGCCTCCTACCATGAACGACATGCCCCTCCCCTTCCAGCGCAGGCCGCGGCGGCCGCGGCGACCGCGCCCTATCAGCAACTGGATCCTGTTCTGGGCCTTTGCCGTCGTACTGGCCGGCGGCTGGCTCTACTACCGTGTCCAGGTCGGCTTGATCGACTCCATCGAGGCCGACGGCTCCGCGGAGCACGACATCGCGGTCACCCAGCTCCGGGTGGACACGGTCCGCAACACGCTCACCGTGGCGGCGGGCCTCGGTGGTGCGGCGGCCCTGGTGTTGAGTTTCCGCAGGCAGCAGCACGACGAATACCACAGCACCCAGCAGCGGATCACCGAGCTGCGAATTCAAGCGGTGGCACAGCTGGGTTCGGAGAGTCCCACGGTCCGGATCGGCGGCCTGCACAACCTCGAACGTCTCGGGGAAGAGCACGAAGAGTTGCGGCAGATCGTGCTCGACGAGGTCTGCGCCTACCTGCGGATGCCGTACGAGCAAAAGGCGGACGCCGTCGACCCCGAGCAGGAGGTCCGACTGACCGCGCAGGAAGTCTTGCAGCGCAAGCTGATGCAGCGAGACGGTAAGACAAGGGAGCCGGTCTGGGCGCACCATCGGCTCAATCTTCGAAACGCGTATCTGTCGGGCATCGACTTCTCGGACTGCCATCTGGTCGAGGCGGATTTCAACGGCGCGACCTTCAGCGGGCACGCCCGTTTCAGCTTTTCCGTCCTCGACTGGATCACGTTCGAGGATGCAGCCTTCACGGGTAACGCGAACTTCGAAAGCGTGACCTTCACCGGTAGCGCCAACTTTGCAAGGGCGGCCTTCACAGAGGAGGCAAGCTTCGTCAAGACGGTTGTCGGCGGGTTGGCGAACTTCACGGACTCGACCTTTTCAGCGGATGCAAACTTCTACAGGACGAATATCGATGGGTTGGCGAACTTCACGAGCACGACCTTCTCATCAGGGGCGGAATTCGGGAACGCGGCCTTCTACCGCGCGAGTTTCACGAACGCAACCTTCGCCACGAACCCGACCTTCGAAGGAGCGTCCTTCGATCGGGATCAGGAGTTCGACGTGACTCCTGAGGGGTGGCGACGTGTTACGCACCCCGGATTCACCGACCGCTTCATGTGGCGATTCGTTCCAGACCGTCCGGCCGACCCTGACCCCGAACGGCCGTAGGGCCGGGCGTCGGTGAGATGCCGGGGCCCAGCTCCTCGCGCTTTCTCCGCGGCGGAGTAGAGGTCGTTCGCCTCTTCACCGGAGAGCTCGGCCGTCTCACCCGCCGAACGGCACCTCGCCCAGGGCGGCCCTCCCTCGCTCCGCGCGGATGGGAGCCCGGTCTTGCGGGACCGGGCTCCCTCTGCCTATCAGGCGGGGGCCGGGAGGTGCGGGATGGATCGGCAGTGCCGTTCGAGAGTGCCGTTCGACATGACGGCTACTGGTCAGTAACATGTAGGGTGATCGGCAGCACCGCACTGTCGTGGGCAGTACGTGTGAACACACCAGTCGAGAGGCCGCCATGGGAGTCGTCCAGATCGTCACCGCCGTGATCGCGTTCGCGTACACCGCGTTCGCCATCGGGCTGTTCGTCCGCGCCGGGCTGGGGATGCTCGCGCTCGTCAGGCTCGGGGCGCCGGACCTGACGCGGAAGGGCGAGCGCGGGACGCGGGTGAAGACGATGCTGCGGGAGTCCCTGGGGCACACCAGGATGCTCCAATGGCACTGGGTCGGCCTGGCGCACTGGGCCGTGTTCTTCGGGTTCTTCCTGCTGTTCCCGGCCCTCGCGCAGTCGTACTTCGAGGTCCTCAACCCCCACTGGGCCCTCCCGATCGTGGGCCACTGGGGCCCGTGGCTGCTGTTCTCCGAGATCCTCACGGTGCTCACCGGCCTGGCGATCCTCGGCCTGTTCGCGGTCCGGATGGTGCGGCAGCCGCGTGCGAACAAGGTGCCGCCGCAGGGCACCGCCTCGGACGCCGGGCAGCGGCGCTCCTCGTCGCGGTTCGAGGGCTCCCGGCAGTGGATGGCCTTCTACATCGAGGCCACGATCTTCACGATCGTCCTGTCGCACATGACGATCCGCACGTTCAAACTCGCGCTCGGGGATATCGAGCACGAGTGGACCTCCCCGGTCTCCTCGCTCATCGCGGGCGTGTGGAGCGGCGCCTCCGAGGACGGCCTGCT
This sequence comes from Glycomyces sp. MUSA5-2, assembly GCF_037034145.1. Classification (NCBI taxonomy): domain Bacteria; kingdom Bacillati; phylum Actinomycetota; class Actinomycetes; order Glycomycetales; family Glycomycetaceae; genus Glycomyces; species Glycomyces sp. MUSA5-2. The sequence goes on along the minus strand of NZ_JBAGKG010000005.1, from coordinate 509,826 downwards.
GACGGCGATCACCCTGGTGGCGCTGCTCGACATCCTCGTGTCGTGGACGTTCTTCCTGATGCTCGCGCTGCACCCGTCGATGGGCATCGGCTGGCACCGGGTGACGGCGTTCTTCAACATCTACTTCAAGCGGAACCCTCAAGCGGTCTCGCTGGGCGCGGCCAAGCCGATGCTCGTCAAGGGCGAGCCGGCGGACTTCGAGCAGGCCGACCCGGAGACGGACCCGTTCGGCGTCAACGTGATCACCGACTTCTCGTGGAAGGGCCTGCTGGACTTCTCCACGTGCACCGAGTGCGGGCGCTGCCAGTCCCAGTGCCCCGCATGGAACACCGGGAAGCCGCTGTCGCCGAAGAAGCTCATCACGGACCTGCGCGACCACCTGTACGAGCAGGCGCCGTACCTGAAGGCCGCGGCCATCGCGAAGGAGCGCGGCACGGACACCGTGGAGATCGAGCCGATCTCGATCATCGGGACGGTCATCGACCCCGACGTGCTGTGGTCGTGCACGACCTGCGGCGCGTGCGTCGAGCAGTGCCCGGTCGACATCGAGCACGTCGACCACATCCTGGACCTGCGCCGCAACATGGTCATGATCGAGTCGGACTTCCCGGCCGAGGCCCAGACGATGCTCCGCAACCTGGAGAACAAGGGCAACCCGTGGGGCGAGAACCCCGCGCAGCGCCTCAAGTGGGCCGAGGGCCTCGACTTCGAGGTGCCGATCGCCGAGGCGGGCGGGGACTTCGAGTACCTGTACTGGGTGGGCTGCGCGGGCGCGTACGACCCGAAGGCGCAGAAGACGTCCCGCGCGGTGGCGACCCTGCTGCACGACGCGGGCGTCAAGTTCGCGGTCCTCGGCGAGGCCGAGACGTGCACGGGCGACTCGGCGCGGCGCATCGGCCACGAGTTCATGTACCAGATGCTCGCCGAGCAGAACGTGGAGACGCTCAACGAGGTCGGCGCGGTGAAGATCGTCGCGACCTGCCCGCACTGCCTGAACACCATCGGCAACGAGTACGAGGACCTCGGCGGCCACTACGAGGTCGTGCACCACACCGAGCTCCTCGGGGACCTCGTGCAGGCCGGGAAGATCACGCCGGTCGAGCAGCACGACGGGAAGCTCACCTACCACGACCCGTGCTACCTGGGCCGCCACAACCGGATCTTCACGCCGCCGCGCGAGCTGCTCGGGACGTTCGCGGAGGTCACCGAGATGCCGCGCAACGCCGAGCGCTCGTTCTGCTGCGGCGCGGGCGGCGCGCGGATGTGGCTGGAGGAGCCGCTCGGCAAGCGCGTCAACCGCGAGCGCGCCGACGAGGCCGTCGCCACGGGCGCGAACACGGTCGCGGTCGGCTGCCCGTTCTGCTCCACGATGCTCCGCGACGGCGTCGCCGACGCGGGCCGCGAGGACGTCGAGGTGATCGACATCGCCCAGCTCCTCGCGAGGAGCCGCGAAGTGAAGGCGGAGAAGGCGGCCGCCGCCCCGGCGGAGTAGGCCGCGACCGAAGACCACCGGAGCGCCGGAAGATCGGAGCGCCGACTGTCGGACCCCCGTGCCACCCTTGGCATCGGGGGTCCTTCGTTTGTCCGTTTTGAAGGCTGGCGCCGGGAAACGCCCGAACCGCTGGTTCGGACTCCGTCCGCTCTACCGCTGGTTCGGACTCCGTCCGAAGTGCTCCCGCAGGAGCGCCGCGGACTCGGCTTCGAGGACGCCGGCGTAGACGTCGGGGTTGTGGTTGAGGCGGGGGTCGCGGACGACGTCCCACAGGGAGCCGACCGCGCCGGTCTTGGGTTCCCAAGCGCCGAAGACGATTTCACCCACCCGGGCGAGCACGGCGGCGCCCGCGCACATCGTGCACGGCTCCAGGGTGACCACGAGGGTGCAGCCTTCGAGCCGCCAGCCGTCGCCGTGGACGGCGGCGGCCGCGCGGAGCGCGAGGACCTCCGCGTGGGCGGTGGGGTCGCCGAGGGCTTCGCGGGCGTTGGCGGCTACCGCGAGCTCGCGGCCGTCGGGGCCGACGACGACGGCGCCGACGGGGAGGTCGGGCCGGGCCGCGGCGGGGGTGCGTTCGGCCTGGCGTGCCGGGCTGCCTGGCCGTGGGTGCGCCTCCGGGCCCGCCGGGAGGCCGGTGCCGCGCGCCGCGTCGAGGGCGCGCCGCATCCAGTGCTCGTGGACCTCGCGGCGGGACTGCATTGCGGGGGCCGGCTAGGCGCCGGTGGCGTCTTCCAGGGCCTCGGTGAACCCGACGGACTTGGCGACCTCGGAGACCACGTCGGAGGGCATCATGCCCTCCTTGGCGCACAGGGCGAGCAGGGTCGAGCCGGGCACGCCCAGGTCGCCCAGGAGGTCCGCCTCGCCGACGGGCTCGGCGTCGAGCTCGGTCGGGCGGGCCGCGATGGACTCCTCGTCCTCGGAGTCGATCTCCTCGGTGTCCTCGGGTTCGAGGTCGCCCAGGAGGGCCTCGCCCAGGCGCGACTGCGACGCGTACTCGGCGTCGGACCCGAAGGTGCGCAGGTCGTCGCCGTTGTCGAGGCGCATCACCGTCAGGTACTCGTCGTCGGCGTCGACGAAGAGCAGCGTGAGGTCGGCGTCAGGGAAAGCCTCACGCATGACCTCGGCCGCGTCCTCGACGTCGGCAACAGCGTCGAGGTCGACCTCCGCGGCCTCCCATTCACCGCCCTCGCGGCCCACGGCCACAGCGAAATACGACACGATCCGTCCCCGTCTTCTCACTCAATGGAACCAGTCGCGCGTGGCGACAGCTCGAACGACCTACTGAAGGATGTGGCGGCCCGCGGTCGATGTAACCACAGGATCCAATCGCCGGTCAGCAAAAGATACAGCTCGCATGAGAGCCCTGCGACCCCAGCGGCAGTCCCTGCGACGGCGGCTACGCCGACCGCAGCTCCGCGGTCACCGTAGCGCGCCAGCGCGGCTGCGGCGACAGCCCCGATCGTACTCGCGGCCAAAGTCACCCAGGCGAAGCCCGCCCCAGTCAGGGGCCCCGTCCCGGATCCCTTGGCGTAGGCCAGGAGCCACAGGAGCACCCACAGGCCGCACAGGGCCGCGCCCGCGGCCACGGGGCCGACTCGGACGGGGTGGGGCTCCCTCCAGACGGGGCGCCCGGTGCGCGCCGGGGGCGCGGCGGGGCCGGTCCAGGAGGTGGGCCCGATGGGTCCCTCATGCATAGGTGACAGGGTACGCAGGGGGAGGCGGCGGCGGGGCGAGCGGCAGCGGCATGACCGGCTGCGCGGGCGGGTCGATGGGGCGCATGACGCCGTCGGGGAAGGCGACGTGGTAGCGGCGGCCGTCCCACAGCGCGGGCGGGGTGCGGGGGTCGCGTCCGGCGTAGGCGGTCCTGGCGGTGTTCATGCGGTGCACGCCTTCGTGGACGGCGGCCTCGCTCCAGGGGGCGCCGATGCCGGCGAGGTCGTACTGCTCGGCGACGTCGTCGGCGGCGCGCTGGAAGTCCTTCATGGCGTCCTCGCCGGGCTTCCCGGCCCAGCGGCGGGCCCAGGCGCGGGCGGAGGAGCGGCGGGAGAAGCTGGCGAGGGACGCGAGTTCGGGGGGCGAGAGCTGCGCGGCGGCGACGAGGGGGGCGAGGGCGGTCTGGGTGCGGCGGGCGTCGGCGGCGCGGAGCCAGAGGGCGGCGCCGACCATGGTGAAGAACAGGGGCGCGAGGAACGCGGGGTAGAGGGCGAACCAGAGCGCGGGGAGGTCGAGGGCGACGCCGAGGACGGAGGAGCCGTTCCAGAGGGCGTGGAGTCCCATGCCGCACAGGAGCATCCCGATGATCCAGGCGGCCTGCTTGCCCTTGCGGCCGGGGAGGCGGGCGGCTCGGCCGAGGCCGATCGCGGAGAGGCCGGTCATGAGGGGGTGGGCGAACATGGTGGCGAGGCCGCGGACGACGACGAGGATGGTGACCTGGGCGATGCCGGCGGCGTCGCCGAGGGCGGCGCCGGAGACGTAGGCGCCGGAGGCGTAGAGGACGTTCTCGGAGACGGCGAAGCCGGCCCCGGCGAGTCCGCAGTAGACGATGGCGTCGAGGGTGCCGGTGAGGTGGCGGCGGGCGGTCCAGTAGACGAGGAGGGGGCCGAGGAGTTTCGCGATCTCCTCGATGACGGGGGCGGAGACGACGGCGGCGAGGTTCTGGTCGAGGCCGCTGCGGTGCAGGAGGTAGGCGGCGCCGGTGTTGACGCCGAGGGCGATGGCGGTGGCGACGCAGGCGCCCCAGCCGAAGCAGAACGCGAGGACGAGCCAGGGGCGGCGGCGGTAGCGGCCGAGCCAGATGAAGGTGCCGACGAGGAGCGGGGCGGGCAGGAGCGCGGCGACGAGGCCGACGGCGGCGGCGCGGGCGCCGGAGCCGTCGACGATGGCCCAGCCGAGGACGGTGAGGCCGCCCGCGAAGAGGAGGGCGACGCCGGTGACGGTGAGGCCGCGGTTGCCGCGGGCCCGGCCCGACCAGGCGAGGGCGGCGCCGGTGATGGCGAGTCCGGCGGCGATGCCGAGGACGGTGATGAGGGTGAGGGCGGCGTCGGAGAGGGCGAGGTTCATCGGGCGCGCTCCCGGTCGGCGTCGGTGCCGGGTCCTTCGGGGTCGTCGGGGTCTTCGCGGATGACGAAGTGGTCGCCGATGCCGGAGACGGCGAGGAGGCGCTTGAGGAAGTCGCCGAGGTTCGCGAGGACGAGGACGGCGCGCGAGCGGGCGGCGGCCCTGGCGAGGATCACGAGGGTGCCGAGGCCGCGCGAGTCGCAGAACGTGACGCCGCGCATGTCGAGCACGACGCGCACGGGGTCGTCCGCGAGCGCGGCGTCGACGGCGCCGGTGAGACGGGGGGCGGTGTGGAGGTCGATTTCGCCGGTCAACGCCACGATCGTCTCGTTCGACTCGCGGTATACCGAGATGTCGAGCTTCTGGTGCACCACGGCACAACCGTAGCCGATTTTCCGCCGGGGCAGGAGGCCCGAGTGCATCACGAACGCGAATCGTTGTCGCGGTTGCAATCCGGGCACGCCGGGTCACGGATTGTCGTACCCCCGAGGGAGGCTTGAATATCGGGGGCCTCGCGCCCCCCGTCATTCCGCGTGCCCGCGAACGGGACGCGCGGTCCGCGCCGGGGCGCCGGGCGGGCTACGGTTCGAACACGCTGCGGCGCGGCGGATTGTCGGACCCGCGAGGGAGGCTTGAGTATCGGGGGAGCTCGCGCCCCCCGCCAGCCGGGGTGCCCGGGAATCGGCAGGGCGGTCAGGCGGCTCCGGGTTCGAGGAGGGCGAGGATGCGTTCGATCTCGGGGTCGGTGTCGCGGCCCTCCTGCCAGGCGGCGAGGGCGTCGCGGGCGAGGTCGAGGCGGTGGGTGAGGTGGCCTTCGCGTTCGCGGAGGTCCTTGGTGCGCTCGGAGGTCTGGCGGAGGGCCTGGCCCTGCGCCCACAGGTCGATGAACACCTTGACCTTGGTGCGGAGCATCCACGGGTCGAACGGCTTCGTGATGTAGTCGACGGCGCCGACGGAGTAGCCGCGCATCGCCAGGTGCGCGTCGCGGTCGGCGGCGGTGAGGAAGATGATCGGGGTGTGGCGGGTCTTCTCGCGCTGCTTGATGTGGCGGGCGGTCTCGAAGCCGTCCATGCCGGGCATCTGCGCGTCGAGGAGGATCGCCGCGTAGTCCTCGGAGAGCAGCCGCTTGAGCGCCTCCTCCCCGGAGGTGACCGCGATCGTGTTCACGGGCAGCCCTTGGAGGATCGCCTCAAGGGCGAGGAGGTTCTCGGACCTGTCGTCAACGAGCAGGACGCGGGCGGTGCTCATGCGGTGCCTCCAGAGGTCGGTTCGCCATTGTCGCGCCCGGCGCCGCGGCGGCGGCCCGCGGGTGCCGCGCCGTGTGCGCCGCCCCGCCCCGCGCCGTTCGAGCCGATCCAGTGGGACATGGTGTCCAGCAGCAGGTCGAGGTCCACGGGCTTGGTGAGGTACGCGCTCGCGCCGGCCTCCACGGACTGCTCCCGCTGCTCGGCGAGCGCCTGCGCCGTGAGGAACACGATCGGCAGGTCCGCGAACTGCGGCATGCGCCGGATCACGCGCGTGGTCTCGTTGCCGTCCATGCCCGGCATCATCGAGTCCATGAGGACGATGTCGATGCCCGGGTGCTGCTGGAGCGCGTCGATGCCGTCGGCGCCGTTCTCGGCGTAGTGGACGTCGATGCCGTGCAGCTCCAGGGCCGCGGTCAGCGCGAACACGTTCCGGATGTCGTCGTCGACGATGAGGACCGTGGTCCCCTCCAGGTGCTGCGCCGCCGCGGACGAGGACGGCGTCTCGGGGGCGCCGGTGAGGATCCCGGGCTCCACCACCGGGACGGGGAGCTCGGCGGGGACGAGCGGCAGCTCGCCGTCGGCGTCGATCTCCACGGGCACCACGAACGTGAACTTGGAGCCGTGGTCGCCGGTGTGCTCGATGAACACGTCGCCGCCGAGGGCGTTCGACAGGGACTTGGAGATCGACAGGCCCAGGCCGGTGCCGCCGAAGTTGCGGCGGGTCGTGCCGTCGGCCTGCTGGAACGGCTCGAAAATGATCGACTTCTTCGCCTCGGCGACGCCGATGCCGGTGTCGATGACGCTCAAGGCGATCCGCTCGGCGGCGGCGTTCAGGTGCGGAGCGTCGAAGCGGAGGTCCGCGGGGACGCGGCGCACCGCGAGCGTCACGGACCCGACGCGCGTGAACTTCACCGCGTTCGACAGCAGGTTGCGCAGGACCTGCTGGAACTTCTGCCCGTCGGTCTGCATGAGCTGCGGCACGCCCGTGCCGACGTCCACGTTGAACTCCAGGCCCTTGTCCTCGGCCTGGGGCCGGAACGCGGCCTCGATGTCGCCGAGGACCTCCGCGAGGTCCACCGGGTGCACGGACACGACCATGCGCCCGGCCTCGATCTTCGACAGGTCGAGGATGTCGTCGATGAGGGTGAGCAGGTCGGTGCCGGCGTTGTAGATGGTGCGCGCGAACTCGACCTGCCGCTCCGAGAGGTTCCCGTCGGTGTTCTCCGACAGGAGCCTGGCGAGCAGCAGCAGCGAGTTCAGCGGGGTGCGCAGCTCGTGCGAGACGTTCGCGAGGAACTCCGACTTGTACTTCGAGGCCTGCGCGAGCTGGTCGGCCTTCTCCTCGATGTCCTTGCGGGCGGTCTCGACCTCCTCGTTCTTCAGCTCGATGGCCTTGTTCTGCGCCGACAGCAGCTGCGCCTTCTCCTCCAGCTCGACGTTGGTCTCCTGGAGCCGGTTCGACTGGGCGCGCAGCTCCTGCGCCATCCGCTGCGACTCGCGCAGCAGCACCTCGGTGCGGGCGTTGCCCTCGATGGTGGCGAGGGTGACGCCGACGTTCGGCGCGAGCGCGTCGAGGAACCGCTTGTGGAGCCCGGAGTAGGTGTTGAACGAGGCGAACTCGATGACGCCGCGGACCTTGTCGCCGAACTGGACGGGCAGGATGATCAGGTCGGTCGGGGTGGCCTGCCCGAGCCCGGAGGAGATCTCCAGGTAGCCCTCGGGGATGTCGTGCAGGTGGATGGTCCGCTTGGAGGCGGCGGCCTGCCCGACCATGCCCTCGTTGTCCTCGATGAGCTTCTTCTCGCCGGGGTTGGGGTGCCCGTACACGGCATTGAGCCGGTACGTGACGTGCCCGGCGACGTCCTCGTGGCGCACGTAGAACGTCGAGGTCTGCGCGTCGATGAGCGGCGTGACCTCGTCGAGGACCATCCGCGTGACCTCCTCGACGCCGCGGCGTCCCTGGAGGAGCGAGGAGATCCGCGCCAGGTTCGAGTTGAGCCAGTCCGCGTCGGTGTTCTGGCGGGTCTTGTCGCGCAGCGCGGTGATCATCTGGTTGATCGACTCGGTGAGGTCGGCGATCTCGCCCGCGGCCTCGAAGTCCACCGACTGGGTGAGGTCGCCGCGGGCCACGGCGTGGGCGACGTTCGCGATGGCGCGCAGCTGGAGCGTCAGGGTCGCGGCCAGGGAGTTCACGTTGCGGGTCAGGGCGAGCCAGGTGCCGGAGACCCCGGCGACCTCGGCCTGCCCGCCGAGGTTCCCCTCGACGCCGACCTCGCGGGCGACGCGCGTGACCTCCGTGGCGAAGCTCGACAGCTGGTCCACCATCGTGTTCACGGTGTTCTTCATCTCCAGGAACTCGCCCTGGGCGTCGACGGTGATCTGCTGGTTCAGGTCGCCGCGGGCGACCGCGGTGGTGACCTCCGCGATGTTGCGGACCTGGAGCGTCAGGTTCGTCGCCATCGAGTTGACGTTGTCGGTGAGGTCCTTCCACGTGCCCGAGACGCCCGCGACGTTCGCCTGCCCGCCGAGCTGGCCCTCGGTGCCGACCTCGCGCGCGACGCGCGTGACCTCGTCGGCGAACGACGAGAGCCGGTCGACCATCGCGTTCATCGTCGACTTCAGCTCCAGCATCTCGCCCTGCGCGTCGACGGTGATCTGGCGGCTCAGGTCGCCGCGGGCGATGGCGCTCGCCACCGAGGAGATGTTCCGCACCTGGCTGGTCAGGTTGGAGGCCATGGAGTTCACGTTGTCGGTGAGCGCCTCCCAGATCCCGGAGACCCCTTGCACGTTCGCCTGGCCGCCGAGCTTCCCGTCGGTGCCGACCTCGCGGGCCACACGGGTGACCTCGTCGGCGAACTGGGACAGCTGCGCCACCATCGAGTTCATCGTGGACTTCAGTTCGAGCATCTCGCCCTGGGCGTCCACGGTGATCTGCCGGTTCAGGTCGCCGGAGGCGACCGCGGAGGCCACCGACGAGATGTTCCGCACCTGGCTCGTCAGGTTCGCGGCCATGAGGTTGACGTTCTCGGTGAGGTCCTTCCACGTGCCCGAGACGCCCGGCACGTCCGCCTGGCCGCCCAGTCGGCCTTGTGATCCGACTTCACGGGCCACACGGGTGACTTCGTCGGCGAACCGCGACAGCTGGTCGACCATCGTGTTCACGGTCATCTTGACCTCGGCGACCTCGCCCTTGGCGTCGACGGTCATCTTCTGCCCCAGGTCGCCCGCGGCGACGGCGCTGGTGACCTTCGCGATGTTGCGGACCTGCTCGGTGAGGTTCGCGGCGAGCTGGTTCACGTTCTGCGTCAGGTCGCGCCAGGTCCCGGAGACCCCGAACACCTGCGCCTGCCCGCCGAGGCGCCCCTCGGTGCCGACCTCGCGCGCGACGCGCGTGACCTCGTCGGCGAAGTTCGACAGCTGGTCGACCATCGTGTTGACGGTGGTCTTGAGTTCGAGGATCTCGCCCTGCGCGGACACGGCGATCTTCTGGTTCAGGTCGCCGCGCGCGACCGCGCCGGTGACCTTCGCGATGTCGCGGACCTGGTCGGTGAGGCTGGAGGCCATGTCGTTCACCGACTCGGTGAGGTCCTTCCACGTGCCCGAGACGCCCGGCACGTCCGCCTGGCCGCCCAGGCGCCCCTCGGTGCCGACCTCGCGCGCCACGCGCGTGACCTCGCCCGCGAACACCTGGAGGGTCTCGGTGAGGGAGTTGATGGTGTCGGCGAGCTCGGCGACCTCGCCGGAGGCCTTGACGGTGATCTTCTGGTTCAGGTCGCCCGAGGCGATCGCCTGCGTCACCGTCGAGATCGACCGCACCTGCTCGGTCAGGTTCGACGCCATGGTGTTCACCGCATCCGTCAGCGACCGCCACGTGCCCGAGACGCCCTGGACGTCGGCCTGCCCGCCGAGCTGGCCCTCAGTGCCCACCTCGCGCGCGACACGCGTGACTTCGCCGGCGAAGGACCGCAGCAGCCCGACCATGCGGTTGACGGTCTCGCCGAGGCGCCGGAACTCGCCGCGCAGCTGCGTCCCGTCGATCTCCAGGGCCGCCTCCTGCGACAGGTCGCCCGCGGCGACCGCCTCCAGGACCCGCCCCAGCTCGGTCGTGGGCCGCACCAGGTCCTCGACGAGCCGGTTGACGCTCGCGGCGCCCTCGGACCAGCCGCCGTCGAGGTGCTCGATGACGAGCCGGTGGTTCCACGACCCCTCCTGGCCCACCGCGCGGGCGATGAGCGCGAGGTCGCGGGTCTGCCGGTCGGCCTGCTCGACCACGGCGTTGAACCGGTCGACGACCTCCCCGGCCAGGCCCTCCCCGCGCGGCAGACGCACCGAGAAGTCGCCCCGCTCGACGGCGCCCAGCGCATCGGCCAGGCTCCTGAGCAGGTCGGACTCGTCGGTCGGGTTCGCTGTACGGGAAACGGTGTCCGTCATGGCATGGTTCCTCAGCTGCGGAGACAGGCGGCCCTTCCAGGGTGTCACAACCGGGGGGCAAACGTGAAGGCAGGTTACTCAGGGGGAGGTATCCGGTCACGACACGTCACGTGAAGAAATGCGTCGGTTACACGCAACCGTAATCCACTGAGGCACGTGTCAACCTGTACAGCGCTGCCGTGGAGGGCCCGCTCCCCACCGGGGGGACCCGGCGCCGCGTCCCGGTGAAGCGCCGCATAGGAGGCTCATGTCACCCGCCAACAGGACCGGCCTGCGCCTCGCCGCGGCCGGAACCGCCGCAGCGCTCGCCCTCGCGGCCGGCGCACCCGCATTCGCCCAGGACGAGACCGCGCAGGCCCCCTCGGGCCCCGCCGGAACCGAGAGTACCGCGGCCGACAGCACCGAGAACGAGGCCACAGAGGCCGAGGAGCGGCAGGACCCCGAGGGGCCCGCGGAGGCGCCCGGCCCGCAGGCCTGGTCGCACGGCGCGGTCTACAGGTACGCCGACCAGCACATCGAGGGCGCGAACATGGGCACGGCCGTTACGGCCCGGCCCGAGTTCATGGTCGACGAGGCGGCCCCGGACCCGGAGCTGACCGCCGCGACGATCCTCGTGTTCACCGCCACGGTCGACCGCGACGACCTGCTCCTGCACGACGAGCGCAACCCCACCTACAACGGCTACCCCGCCCCCGGGTACGACAACTGCACCGTCTGGGAGTGGGGCGCGACCTGCATCCTGACCGACTTCGCGCCCGAGGCGGGCCAGGCCTACACTCCCTCTGAGGCGACCCCGCTGACGTTCGAGATCACCGGCGAGGTGACCGCCGCCGACGCCGCCCCCTACCACGCGGTCGACGTCGACGCCGCAGGCCTGGAGGCGGCCCTCGCCGAACCGGGCGCGCACTACGACCTCGACGGGGACGACCGGTTCTCGCTCGTGGAGACCGACGGCTCCGGCATCTGGCACTCCGGGTACGGCATGTTCCTCTTCGAGTCCGATCCGGTCCGGCCCGAACTCCCCACCGAGGAGGAGCCGGCACTCCCGGTAACCGGCGGCTCCGCCACCGTCCTGGTCTCCTCGGCGGCCGCCGCGCTGCTCGCGGGCGCCGTGGTGTCCGCGGTCTTCCGCCGCCGCAGGACCGCCGGGAACTGGGAGTAGCCCGACCGCCTCCGAACGCTCCCGAGACATGGTGTCGCGTTGCGGCCCAAGGTGTCCGAAGCGGCACCGGAACGACGGCCGCCCCGGTCGGTGCCCGACCGGGGCGGCCGTTGCGCCACCCGGTGCAGCGGCAGGTAGACGGCCCCGAACGGGTGCGGCGGGCGCATGGGCGACGGGCATAGACTGGCCCGGTGACGTACCCCGAGAGGGCCGCCCGTCGGCTGCGGCTGCCGGCCGACGACCGCTCCCCCGCCGCAGCCCGCGCCGCCGTGCGCGCGGTCCTCGCCGAGGCCGGGCTCACCGAGCTGCTCGACGAGACCCTGCTGCTCACCACCGAACTCGCGACGAACGGCGTCGTCCACGCCGGGACCGACATCAACCTGACCGTCGCCGCCGACTCGATCGGCGTGCGCGTCACCGTCACCGACTACCGCTCCGGCGGCATCGACCCGCTCGACACCGCCATGCCCGAGGTCACCGCGGAAGGCGGACGCGGCCTGCTCCTGGTCGACCGGTTCGCGTCCTCGTGGGGGACCACCCACGACCAGACCGGCAAGTCGATCTGGTTCCGCATCGACCGCGACCCGGACGCGCCCCCGGCGCCGCGCCCGGCCCCCGACGACGGCGGCGAGAGCGAACCCGACCTGGGGCAGCTCGCCGCGCTCCTCACCGTCGCCCCCGCGCTCCAGTCCCGCCTCCCGGTCGACCAGATCGTCACCGAGCTGCTCGCCCGCTGCCACGACGCGACCGGCGCCGACGGCGGCGCCATCGAGTACGACGCCGGGGACGGCACCGGCGCGCAGGTCATCGCCAAGTTCGGGGACGTCGGCGCGCCCGCGGTCACCGCCTCGCTGCCGCTCACCGCGCCCGCGAACGGCCGCCTCGTCCTCGCCGGGGACCCGAAGCCGTCGTGGCGGCCCCTCGCCGACCTCGTTGCCGAGCGCGTCGCCCTCGCCGTCCAGATCGACCGGATGCGCACCGACGAGCAGCGCCGCTCCGGGTGGCTCACGTACCTCGCCGAGGCCGGGGAGCTCCTCGCGCACTCCCTCGAAGAGCACCTCACCGTCGCGCTCATCCCGCAGCTCGTCGTCCCCCAGCTGGGCCGGTGGGCCGCCGTCAGCCTCACCGGCGACGGCGCGGGCCTGCGCCTCGCCGCCCTCACCCACGTCGAGGAAGGCGAGCTGGAGCACCTGCGCGCCCGCCTCGAAGCCGCCGCCGAGCCGCTCGGCGCCGCGCTCACCACCGACGGGTGGACCGGCATGGAGCTGCCCGTCCCCCGCGGCCTCGACGCGATCGCCGTGCCCCTGTCGGCGCGGGGCGCGACCATCGGCGTCCTCACCGTCGGCCGCCACGCCGACCGGCACCACTCCTCCGAGGAGCGCGCCGTCATCGCCGACCTCGCGAAGCGCTCCGCGCTCGCCCTCGACAACGCCCGCATCCACGCCGAGCGCCAGGCCGTCGCCCACGAGCTCCAGGCCGCGCTCATGCCCGGGTCGCTCCCCGACGTCGCCGGGGTCTCCTTCGCCGCCGAGTACCTGCCCGCGACCGCCCGGCGCCTGCCCGGGTCCGGGCCCGGGCCCATCGTCGGCACCGAGGTCGGCGGCGACTTCTACGACGCCACCGAGCTGCCCGACCACCGGCTGTGGGTCGCGATCGGCGACGTGTGCGGGAAGGGCGCGCAGGCCGCGGCCGTCACCGGCGTCGTCCGGGACGTGCTGCGGGTCATGGCCCGCGACGGCCGCCCGCTCCCGCGCGCCCTCGAACTGCTCAACGCGACGCTCCTGGAGCAGCCCGGGGACCTCCGCTACGCGACCATCGCCTCCGCGCTCCTCGACCGCGACCGGGCCGGGTCGGTCACCGCGACGCTGTGCCTGTCCGGGCACGAGCGGCCGCTGCTGCTGCGCGCCGCCGGGGGCATCGAGTGGGTCGGGCGCGAAGGGACCGCGGTCGGCCTGTTCCCCGACGTGAAGGTGAACCCCGAGGACGTGCGCCTCGACGCGGGCGACGCGCTCGTGTTCTTCACCGACGGCGTCACCGAGCGCCGCGACGGCGCCGCCATGTTCGGCCACGAGCGCATCGAGCGGGCCGTGCGCGGCGCCGCGGGCAAGAGCGCCCGCCAGATCGCCACGGCGCTCCTGGAGGCCGTCGAGGCGTTCTCCCCCGAGTCCCCCCGCGACGACATCGCCATCCTCGTCGTCCGCTGCGACCCCGAGTAGGCCCGAGTCCCAAGGCACGGAAAAGGCCCCGCGGCCGGAGCCGCGGGGCCTGAAGACCGTCGGACCCCTAGTGCAGGATCGTCGTGGCGCCGTAGTACGAGTTGCCGTGGTCGATCGACACGACCTTCACGTACGTGGAGGAGTTCGGGGCGTGCACGATCAGGCCGTTGCCGATGTACATGCCGACGTGCGCCAGGTTGTTGTAGAAGACCAGGTCGCCCGGTTGGAGCTCGTCGCGGCTGATGCTCGCGGTCTGGCTGTACTGGGCGGCGGCGTTGTGCGGCAGGTTGATGCCGATCTGCGCGTACGCGCCGAGGATGAGGCCCGAGCAGTCCCAGTTGTCGGGCCCGGCGGCGCCCCACACGTACCAGTCGCCGCGCTGCGCGAGCGCGTAGTTGACGACCGTGAGCTGGTCGTCGGTCATGTGCGGGAGGTCAAACTCGTTGACGGCGTCGCCGGCGACGGTCTGCCACTCCTCGTTGAGCTCGTCGATTCGCTCGGTGAGCTCGTCGGCCTTGACCTCAAGGGCCTCCTTGTCGGTGGCCATGTCGGCCTGGAGGTCGTTGAGGAGGTCGAGCTGCGTCGTGTACTCCTCGGAGGCGGCGCGCAGCTCGTCCATCAGCTCGAAGTTGTACAGGTTCGCCGAGTTCAGGCGGTCCATGCGCTCCACGAACGCGTCGGGGGAGCCCGAGTCGAGCAGCATCGCCGCGTCCCCGATCCCCTGGTCCACGTACGCCGACTGGATGTACGCGGAGAGCTGGTCGCGCAGGGAGTCCAGGTTCGTCTCGGCGTCTTCGAGGTAGACCTCGGTCTCCTCGATGAGGTGCTCGTTGTCCTCGATCTCCTGCACCAGCTGGTTGTACTCGTCGACGGCGGCGGCGAGGTCCTCGTCGGTCTGCTCGATCTCGTCGTTGACGTCGCCGGTGTCGCGCTGCGCGAACGCGGGCGCGGAGGCGGCGGTGGAGACCAGGAGCCCGCCGATCACGGCGGCGGAAGTCCACTTGCGGCGGACGGACGAGTGCTTCACGAGGAGGGTGCTCCTTCGGGATTCGGGAGGTCGGGAGGCGACCGGGGCTACCGAGGGCGGGGCCGGCCGCGCGGCGGCCCGGCGAGGCCAGACATGAGCCTAGCGCGGCCGTTTCGCCGCCGGAAGACCCCGGTAGTGACAAATTCGCAGCGTAACGGCACTCCCACCGGAGGTGTGTCGCTCCTGTGAGTTGCCTGGGAATTGCTACGATGGGGCCATGGCCTTCACGTCGTGTCCCCGTCGCCGCTGTCACCAGCGCTGACCCGCCCCCGGGCGGCTCGGCGCGCCCAGACACCGACAACCGTTCCGACGCACCGAAGGTCCATTCCGCACATGCGCACGCCCGCCATGATCTCCGCCGCACCCGCCGTCCTCGGCACCGACCGCCTCGAAGCGCTCGCCGGGTTCTACGCCGCGAACCTCACCCTCAACCCCCGCTTCACCAAGGCCAGCCGCTGGGCCCGCCGCGTCCTCGCCGGACCCGACCACGAGGCATGGCTCCTCGCCTGGCTCCCCGGCCAGGGCACCGAACTCCACGACCACGGCGGCGTCGCCCGCCCCGCCGCCGCAGCGGTCGCCGTCGTCTCCGGCCGCCTCACCGAGTACACCGTCACCCCCGGCGACTTCCCCGGCCTCCGCCGCCAGCCACTTGAGGCAGGAGACGTCACCGCCGTCGACGACCGCACCGTCCACGCCATGCGCAACGACTCCCCCGAACCCGCCGTCAGCCTCCACGTCTACTCGCCCGGCCTCGAAGCGATGCGCACCTACCTCCTCGACGAAACCGGCCTCGCCCCCTCCCGCATCAAACGCGCAGGCGAAGACTGGTAGCGCCCGAAGCGCATGCCAACAGGCGGGGGGCGCGAGCTCCCCCGATATTCAAGCCTCCCTCGGAGGTACGACAACCCGCCCGACCGCCCGGTGTTCGAGCCGTAGCCCGCCCGCACGGCCGCGACCCCGTAGCCGCTCGCGGCCTGTGTGTGGGCACCCCAGTTGGCGGGGGGCGCGAGCACCCCCGATACTCAAGCCTCCCTCGCGGGTCCGACACTCCCGCAGCGCATTACGACCCGCCGAAACCCGCTTACGCGCGGGCCGCGCCCAGCACCGCGCCCACCGCGCCCGGCAAGGCGCGCGCCACATCGGAGGCCGTCACCGTCCGGTGCCCGGCCGAGGCGATCCCGCCCGCGCGGCCGTGCAGGAACGCCGCCGCCACCGCCGCCCGCACCCCGTCCATCCCGGACGCCAGCAGCGAGGCCATGAACCCCGCGAGCACGTCCCCGGACCCCGCGGTCGCCAGCTGCGGCCGCCCCGTCGGGTTCGCCCACACCGCGCCGTCGCTCGACGCGACCACCGTGTGGTGCCCCTTCAGCAGCACCGTGCAGTTGAGCCGCTTCGCCAGCGCCGCCGCGGCGGCGCCGCGGTCCTCGCTCGGCGGCGAGCCGTACAGCCGCTCGTACTCGCGGTCGTGCGGCGTGAGCACCACCGGCGCCTCCCGCCGCGACAGCACCGACGGGTACTCCCCGATCAGCGTCAGCGCATCCGCGTCCAGCACCGCGGGCGCGGGCGACACGAGCACCGACCGCAGCTCCCCGAGCGCGGCCTCGTCGGTCCCGAACCCGGGCCCGGCCAGCCACGCCTGCACCCGCCCGGCCTCCTTCACCGTCGGCGTGCACACCACCTCGGGGTGGCTGCGCCGCACGAACTCCGACGCCCCGCCCGCGTACCTGACGTACCCCGCGGGGCCCGCGAGCGCGCCCGCGGTCGACAGGACCGCCGCGCCCGGGTACCGGTCGGAGCCGGCCGCGACGCCGACGACGCCCCGCGTGTACTTGTCGTCGTCGGGGCCCGGCCGGTGCCACCACCGGGCGATGTCCGCCTCGTCGGCGACCCGCACGGCCGGGTTCGGGTCGAGGTGCGGGGCGAGTCCGATGTCGACGAGGACGAGCCGCCCGGTGAGCAGTGCGGCGCGCCCGAGCACGTGGCAGGGCTTGCGGGAGCCGAACGCGACGGTGGTGTCGGCGGTGACGGCGCTGGCGGGGACGGCGCCGGTGTCGACGTCCACGCCGGAGGGGACGTCAACGGCGACAACGGTTCCGGCGTCGATGCGGGCGAGCTGGTCGATGGCGCGGCCGGGCAGGCCGGGGCGGCCGCCGATGCCGAGGACGCCGTCGAGGAGGAGGTCGCAGCGGCGGGGCGGCTCGGCGACGAGGCGCCCGCCCGCGCGGGTGAGCGCGGCGGCGGCGACGGGGTGGACGCGCCCGCCCATGACGGGGACGGCGAAGACGCGGGCGCCGCGGCGAGCGAGGCGGGCGGCGGCGAACAGCGCGTCGCCGCCGTTGTCGCCGGGCCCGGCGAGGACGATCACGGTGGCGCCGTAGACGCCCGCGCGCTCGGTCCGGGTGGATCGCTGCTCTTTCAGGATGGCGGCGCATTCGGCGGCGAGGCCGGCCGCGGCGCGCTGCATGAGGGTCCCCGGCGGGAGCGTCGCCATCAGCTGGGCTTCCGCGCGGCGGACCGCCGCTGCCGTCCATGCACCGTCCATGGCTGTTCCTCTCCGGAACGTCGTTGGCCGTCAGGCCGTCTCGGCGATCACCACCGCTGTCGCTATACCGCCATCATGCGACAGCGAGACGTGCCAGCGCGAGACGCCACGCTGTGCGGCGACGGCGGCCACCGATCCGGTGATGGTGAGGGAGGGGCGGCCGTCGGGTTCGGAGAGCACTTGGCAGTCGGCCCAGCGCATTCCGCCGGGGGCGCCGAGGGCTTTCGCGACGGCCTCCTTGGCGGCGAAGCGGGCGGCGAGGGACTCGGTGCGGCGTCGGCGCCCGTCGGGGGCGCTGCGCTCGGCCTCGGTGAAGAGCTTGTCGGCGACGTGCGGGGTCCGTTCGAGTACGCGCTCGAACCGGTCCACGGCTACGACGTCTATGCCCACGGCGACGATCACCCGTCAAGAGTGCCACGGGATCGGGCGTCCCGCCCCTGTTCGGGCGGGTTCATCCGCGAGCGTGGGGGTCTGTCGCGGGGCCGGTTGTGGACGGTGCGGGACCGTCTGGGGCCGTTCGGTGTCGGGCGTCAGCCAGGCGGGGACGGGGAAGGGCCCGGCCGCTGGTGCGGCCGGGCCCTTGTGGCGCAAGGGGTCTAGCAGATGCTCGGCTCGTACCAGGAGCACTCCCAGTCGGCGGGGAGCTCCTCGGCGGGTTCGGCGATCTCCTCGGCCTCGGCGGCGAACGCGGCGATCTCGGATTCGGTGGCGTCGGCGCCGTGCGAGGCGATGGCGACGGCGATCTGGTCTTCGAGGCCCTTCACGGAGCTGGTGAGGTAGTCGTTGAACATGATCGCGAAGACGAGCTCGCGCCCGTCGGCGTCGGTGACGTACCCGGCGAGCGACGAGACGGAGGTCATCGAGCCGGTCTTGGCGCGGACGTTCCCGGCGGCCTCGGTGCCGCACATGCGGCTGGCGAGGGTGCCGTCGACGCAGGCGACGGGGAGCGACGCCTGGTAGGTGTCGAACCAGGTCGCGTCCTGGGCGCCGATGAGGAGGTCGGTGAGCATGTCGGGGGTGAGCTCGTCGAAGCGGGACATGCCGGAGCCGTCGACCTGGCGGATCGGGCCGGTGTCGACGCCGTAGTCCTCGATGGCGCCGTAGACGCCGGCCTTGCCGGACGCGAAGGTGCCCTGGCCGGTCTGGGCGAGCCCGACGGCCTTGAAGAACGCCTCGGCGTACAGGTTGTTCGAGGGCTTAAGCAGGTCGTCGGTGAGGGCGGCGAGCGGCTCGGAGTCGTGGGTGGCGAGGACTTCGCCGCCCTGCGGGGTGGTCTCGTGGAGGCGGATGCCGCCGGTGAGGTCGATGCCCTCGGCGGCGAGCGCGTCGGCGAAGACGTCGGCGACGAGTCCGGTCGGGTCGATGACGGAGCGGGTCGCGTAGGTGCCGGAGGTCCCGGCGGCGACGGTGCCGGAGACGCGGATGGTGTTCGAGTGCTCGTCGCGGTTGACGGCGACGTTGTTGGTGGTGCCGGTGGTGGCGGTGCTCTCGATGGTCACGTAGTCGGTCTCGGGGACCGTGGTGACGACGGCGGGGGCTCCGGCGCTCGCGCCGGGCTTGACGAAGACGCGGACGGTGCCGGAGAAGTGGTCGGTGCCCGAGCCGATGGTGAGGGCGGAGATCTCGCTGGCGGAGGTGTACTGGAGGTCGCCCCAGGCCCATTCGTCGCCGTGCCGGGCCGCATCGAAGGCGGTGTCGTCGGCGACGAGGTCGCCGTCGACGGTGGACACGCCGGCGGCGGCGAGGTCGGCGGCGAGGGCTTCGAAGTCGGCTTGGAGGAGCGACGGGTCGCCGGAGCCGCGGAGGTAGAGGTCGCCGGAGACGACGCCGTCGACGGGGCGGTCGCCGAGGACGTCGGTGGTGAAGGTGTGGTCCTCGCCGAGGACGTCGAGCGCGCCCGCGACGGTGGAGAGCTTGTTGGTGGAGGCGGGGACGGCCCGCTGGTTGCCGTGGTGGTCGTAGACGACTTCGCCGGTGGCGGCGTCCTTGACGATGATGCTCGACTGGGAGTCGGTGAGCTTGGGGTCCTGGAGGATCGCGTCGATCGCGGCGGCGAGCGCCTCGTTGCCGGTCTCCTGGGCCTGTGCGACCGTGGTGGCCGCGAGGGTGATGGCGCCTGCGGCGGTGACCGCCACGGCGCCTGAGATCAGGGTGCGTTTTTTCACTCCGCGAGCATAAACGCTGCGCACGTCTTGCGGGAGTTCGCACGGAAGTGTCCAATATCGCCCCGATGCCGGGCAACCGAAGCGGCGGCGGGGGCGTAACAGCCCCCGCCGCCGGTGTCGGAACGTGTTGCGGCGCTTCGCGACCGCGCTTTACTCCACCGTGTCCTACTCCACCGTCACGGACTTGGCGAGGTTGCGCGGCTGGTCGATGTCGCGGCCCAGGGCGGTGGCGAGCTCGGCGGCGAACTCCTGGAGCGGGACGGCGGTGAGCAGCGGCGCGAGGAGCGTCGGGGACGCGGGCGTCTCGATGACGTGGTCGGCGTGGACGGCGGTGATCTTGTCGCCCTCCTCGCAGACCGCGATCACCTTGGCGCCGCGGGCCTTCACCTCCTGGATGTTGGAGATGATCTTGTCGTGCAGGAGGGACCGGCCCCGCGGGCTGGGGACGATCGCGATGACGGGCGTCCCGTCCTCGATGAGGGAGATCGGGCCGTGCTTGAGCTCGCCCGCGGCGAAGCCCTCGGCGTGCAGGTACGCGAGCTCCTTGAGCTTGAGCGCGCCTTCGAGGGCGACGGGGTAGCCGACGTGGCGGCCGATGAACAGCACGCGCTCGCCGCTGGCGGCGCATTCGCGGGCCATCTCGCGGACGGGGTCGAGGTGCTCGATGACCTTGGCGATCTTGCCGGGGGCGGCGACGAGCTCGTCGAGGATCGCGGAGACCTCGTCGGCGTACTTGATGCCGCGGACCTGCGCGAGGTGCAGGCCCACGAGGTAGCAGGCGGCGAGCTGCGTCAGGAACGCCTTCGTGGAGGCGACGGCGACTTCGATGCCCGCGCGCGTGTACAGGACGGCGTCGGACTCGCGGGGGATCGTGGACCCGACGGTGTTGGAGATGGAGAGGACGCGGGCCTTCTGGTCCTTCGCGTGCCGCACGGCCATGAGCGTGTCCATGGTCTCGCCGGACTGGGAGATCGCGACGACGAGCGTGGAGCGGTCGAGGACGGGGTCCCTGTAGCGGAACTCGGAGGCGAGCTCGACCTCGCAGGGGATGCGCGTCCAGTGCTCGATGGCGTACTTGGTGACGAGCCCGGCGTGGTAGGAGGTGCCGCACGCGACGATGAACACCTTGTCGATGTCGCGGAAGTCCTGGTCGGACATGCGGACCTCGTCGAGGACGATCTGCCCGGACTCGTCGATGCGCCCGCGGAGCGTGTCGGCGACGGCCTGCGGCTGCTCGTGGATCTCCTTGGCCATGAACGTGTCGTAGCCGCCCTTCTCGGCGGCGGCGATGTCCCAGTCGACGCTGAACGGCTTGCCCTCGGAGGGGGCGCCGTCGAAGCCGGAGACGGTGGCGCCGTCGCGGTTGATCGTGACGATCTGGTCCTGGCCCAGCTCGATCGCGTCGGTCGTGTAGGCGATGAACGCGGCGACGTCGGAGGCGAGGAAGTACTCGTCCTCGCCGAGGCCGACGACGAGCGGGGAGTTGCGGCGGGCGCCCACGACGGTGTCGGGGTCGTCGGCGGCGACCGCGAGGAGCGTGAACGCGCCTTCGAGGCGGCGGCAGACGCGGGCCATCGCGGCGGTGAGGTCGCCGTCGACGCCGTACTCGGCGCCGAGGAGGTGGGCCGCGACCTCGGTGTCGGTGTCGGAGAGGAACTCGACGCCGCCGGTTTCGAGCTCGGCGCGCAGCTGCCCGAAGTTCTCGATGATGCCGTTGTGGATCAGGGCGATGCGGCCGTCGTGCGAGCGGTGGGGGTGCGCGTTGCGGTCGGAGGGCACGCCGTGCGTGGCCCAGCGGGTGTGGCCGATGCCGCACGTGGACTCGGGCAGCGGGTGGTCGGCGAGGGCCGCTTCGAGGTTCGCGAGCTTCCCGGCGCGCTTGTCGGCCTCGATGCGGCCGTCGGCCGACACGAGCGCGACGCCCGCGGAGTCGTAGCCGCGGTATTCGAGACGGCGCAGGCCGTCCAGCACGACGTCGACGGCGCTGCGGCGGCCGACGTATCCAACGATTCCACACATGCGAGAAACCCTACCGCAGTTTCGCGCATCACTCGTGCGCGGTTCATCGGTAATCGATCACACAGTCTGATCATTATTGCCGTTCGCCGCGGCGTCGCGCGTCGTTCACCCCCCGGTCGCGCAGCGTTCGCCGCGGCCGGGGGCGCCCCCGGGACGCTCGGGAGGCCGCGCGCCCGCGGGACCGCCCTCCTACGAGATGACGGCGATGCCGCGGGTCCCGTCCTCGTCGACGTAGCTGATGGCCGCGCCACTGGCGGCGGCGCTGATCTGCGCGTCGTGGCACCAGTCCGCGGGCACCGCGGTCCCCTCGGTCCCGGCCGCGGGGAGCGCGACCTCGACGGCCTCGCCCGCGGCGACCTCGTACAGGCGGCAGTCGGGCCGGGTCGGGTCGAGCGACTCGTCTGCGGCGAGCACGGCCCGGTTGTCGGGCAGCACGGTGCCCCAGCCGCGCGCGACCTCCGGGTCGAGCGGCGTGTAGCCCAGGCGCACGGACTTCTTGTAGAGCCGCTCGCCGGTGTCGGCGTCGTAGGCCATGACGCCCAGCCAGGAGCCCTCGCGGTCCTTCGCCGTGTAGCACTCGATGATCTGCACGGTGCGCCGCTCGGCCTTGGGGACGTCGGCGCGGGCCTCGCCCCCGGCGACCACCCCCGAGGCGGTCGCGGCGGTCGGCTGCGACAGGTGCAGGGTCCCCCCGCACGCCGAGGAGTTCGTGGACCCGAACGACTGGTCCTTCACCTGCCAGCGCTCGGCGCCGTCGCTCAGGCCGTAGGCGATGAGCCGGTGCTCGAAGCGGCGCGCGGAGAACGGGCCGTCGGTGACGCGGTGCTCGATGCGGCTGTCGATGAGGACGGTGTCGCCGGAGACGAGGAACGAGTCGGGGACGACCTCGGCGGCCTTGTCGACCTCCTGCTCCCAGGCGGTGGCGCCGTCGTCGAGGTCGAAGGCGAGGACGTAGTCGCGGGCGACGGGCCGGTCGGGCGCAGGCACGCACTTGGCGAGGAGGGCGACGCGGCCCCCGGCGACCTGGGCGGCGTTCCCTTCGCAGCCGGGCGGCATCTCGGCGTCCCACAGGAGGTTCCCGCCGAAGTCGTAGACGTGGAAGACCTCGCTGCCGTCCTCGGCGAACAGGAGCCGGTCGTCGGCGAGGGCGAGGAGGGCGCCGGGGGAGCCGTCGAACCCGGCGGTGGCGACCTCTTCGCCGTCGCGGGTGCGCAGGACGCGGACCTGGAAGTCGCCGCGGTCGTCGGCGCGGGGGCCGGTGAGGGCGACGAGGTCCTGCGGGTGGGAGAGGACGGGCGGCTGGGCGGCGAGCCAGTTCCAGCGACGGTGGTACCAGACGGCGGCGCCGGTGGCGGGGTCGAGCATGGTGACGGCCTGCGGGGTCGGGTCGGCGGGGTGGTCGGTGCGCAGGAGCCCGTAGGGGGTGTCGGTGAAGCGCTCGACGCCGGCGAGCGCGGCGAGGCCGTCGAGGCCGGCCTCGTTGACGGCGGTGTCGCCGGTGCGCACGTCCTGGTTGGCGAGTTCGGCCCAGCGCTGCATGGCGGGGGCGAGGGCGGCGGCGAGGAGCACGACCACGGCGACGGCGAACACGCCGACCTTGCGGCGCATGGACTTCGGGGGGCGGGCGCGCCCGCCCGCGTAGCCTTCGACGACGAACTCGGAGAGGGCGAGGAGGCCGCCGCCGAGGACGCCGAAGCCGTACGCGAGGGCGGCGACCCCGGCGCGGTGGGTGATGAACTGGCCGGGCCCGGCCTCGGGCATGGACGAGTAGACGGCCCATCCGGCTGCGGCGGCGAACACTGCGGTGGCGAGCGCGGCGATGATGATGCGCAGGCCGGTGTGGGCGGCGGCGGTGGTGATCACGGCGGCGGCGATGAGCACGGACGCGACGGTGCCGATGATCATGTACACGCCGGAGGACCCGGTGCTGGTCGCGCCGGTCCCGAACGACGCCCAGACGAGGAGCACGGCCCAGCATGCGAGCGCGGTGATCCCGGCGGCGCGGAGGAAGACGCGGGCGAGTGGGCGCCCGTTCCTGGGCGCGCGCGGCGGCGCCGCGTCGGTGCTGGAGCGGCCGGCGCCGGAAGCGTTGTGGGACATGCCCTCTTTCTACCGGTCACCGGCCGCCCGATCCGGGCTTTCGCGCAGATCGCGAGCGGGTTTCTCCCTTGAGGGCAGCCCGAATGGCGATCGGCCCACTGGGCCCCCCGGTCGCAACCCTGACACGGGGGTCCGACAGTCGGGCGGGCCCCGTCCGGCGGTCAGCCGCCGAGGGGGGCCGCCGCCATGGGGGTGTAGTGCGGCTGGACGCCGGTCGGGGCCTTGCCGAAGTCGGACTTGTAGAGGACGAGCTCGCCCGCGGTCCAGCTGGGGCCGTAGTAGCGGCGGAGCGTGAGGAGGTCCTGGGCGGCCTGCTGGTTGGTGACGCGGTCGCCGGGGCGGGCGAGGGTCACGTGGGGGCGGTACTGCTTCTGGTCCACCGGGAGGTCCGCGGCGATAAGGCCGGCGCGGATGCGGTGGACGAGGTCGACGAGGGCGGCGACGTCGCCGTCCAGGCCGGCGTAGACCACCGAGTAGCGGCCGCGGCCGAAGCGCCCGCCGCCGGAGACGCACAGCCGCATCGGCGCGGACTCGCGCGCGGCGGCGGCGACGGCCTCGGCGGCCTCGGCGCAGCGGGCGGCGGGGACGTCGCCGAGGAAGGCGAGCGTGAGGTGCCAGTTCTCGGACCGGACCAGGCGGCCGCCGGTCGCGGGCCTGCGGCCCGCGGCGCCGGGGCGGCTGGGGGCGCCGCGGCGCGCGATGTTGAGGTCGGAGACGACTTCGGCGAGATCGGCGACGGCGTTGTCGGGAAGCGGAAGCGCAGCGAAGAGGCGCTCGGTCCGTACCTGGGGTGCGGCCTGTACGGCCGCGGTGGCGGAGGCACTCACTGGATTCCCTCCAGGGGCTCTACTCGGGATCGGTGACCCGCGCCTGCGTCGAGCGGTGTGTCGGCGCGACGTGGTCGAGGGCTGTCACGATGTGCCTATCCTCGCAGCAACTTCCGACGTTCATTCAGTGAAATCCCATTGGACGGGACAGTAATTTCGCGGAAGTAACGTTCGAGTTGACTCCTGAGACCCCAGAGCCGCAGGAGGTTCGGGGCGATTGCGGCGAAGTCGGGCACCACGCGAATCCACACGGATCACTCTGGTTCACCTGCTGGGATTCACCGATACGGGACGTCACGACCCTTGTGGAGGCTCCTGCCCCTTACGGCATGGCCTTGCCGCCGAGCGCGGTCGCGCGGCGGCGCACCTGCGCCCGCTTGGCGAGCGCGACGGCCGCGGGCGTCGCGACCGCGATGAGGCCGCCGAGCCACAGGCCCGCGCGGGCGCCGTACTGCTCCATGAACCAGCCGACGATCGGCGCGAACACGGCCGTGGAGCCGAGGAACACGAGCATGTACAGGCTCAGCACGCGGCCGCGGAAGTCGGCGCGCACGCCCATCTGGACGCGCTGGTTCGCGGCCTGCGCGTAGTAGACCATCGCGAACCCGGTGGGCGCCAGGAGCGCCATCGCCGACCACAGCGAGGGCGCGAGGCCGACGGCGAACGTGCCGACGCCCAGGAGCGACGACGACAGGAGCATCGTGTTCAGCGTGGGCCGCCCGGAGCGGCGGCCGGAGGCGAGGGACCCGGCGAGCGCGCCGACCGCGAGCGCGGTCAGGAGCAGGCCGTAGGAGTCGGCGCCGGTGCGGAACTCGGTGCGCGCCAGCATGGACAGGGTCAGCGCGAAGTTGAACGTGAAGCCCGAGACCAGGAGCGAGACGACGAGGACGGCGATGATGTCGGGCCGGGCGCCCGCGTAGCGCAGGGCCTCGCGGATGCCGCCTGAGTCGGCCCGGCGGCGCACGGGGTTGGAGAGGCTGCGGCGCAGCAGGACCGCGCAGGCCGCGGCCGGGCCGAGCGCGAGCACGGCGCAGGCGACGATCACGGTGCCCGTCGAGGTGACGGCGATGAGGACGCCCGCGAGGGCGGGCCCGGCGATGCGGCTGGTGTTGAAGATGGCGCTGCCGAGGCCGACGGCGTTGGGGAGCGCTTCGAGTTCGACGATCTCGGAGTAGAACGCCTGGCGGGCCGGGCCTTCGACGACGGCGACGGACCCGAACGCGAACATGCCGAGGTAGACCATCCACAGTTCGATGTGGCCGGTGAACACGACCGCGCCGAGGACCGCGATGACCGCGGAGGAGGCGAGGGAGCAGAAGAGGAGGACGCGGCGCTTGTCGAAGCTGTCGGCGATCTTCCCGCCGTGGAGGCCGAAGAGGAGGTAGGGGCCGAACTGGAGCGCGAGGGTCCAGCCGAGGGCGGTCCCGGAGTTCCCGGAGAGTTCGAGCACGAGCCAGGAGACGGCGGTCGTCTGGAGCCAGAACGCGAGGGTGCCGACGAGCTGCCCGGCGGCGTACACCCGGAAGGCGGGGTAGGCGAGGGCTCTGAACGTGTGGCGCAGCTGGCCGAGGAGGACCGGAGACATCGCATTCAAGTGTATTTACTTACCGGTCGGCAAGCCAGTAAGTGAGACCGATTTCTCTCGCCAGCGACACGAAGCGGCGGGGCGGGCCCGGAGGCCCGCCCCGCCGCGGAAGCGAGGTGCGCTGAGTCCCTAGTCCTTGCCGGCGGACCCGAAGAGGACGTCGTCCCAGCCCGGCAGCTGGTTGCGCGGCTTCGACCCGGCCGCCGCGAGCGGCGGCACGTTCAGGTCGTCGTCGGCGACGGTCCGCTTGTTCGGGCGGAGCACCGCGAGCGAGGGGACCTCGGGGGTCTCCCGCTGCTCGGGCGCGGTCGTTCCGGGCAGGCCGAGCTGCGATGTGCGCTTGCCGCGCCCGCCGCCGTCGTCGAGCGGGCGCTCCAGGACCTCCCGGAGGCGGTCGCGGCGCAGCGGGTCGGGCCGGGCGTCGTCGTCGCGCTCCTGCAGGCCGTGCATCGGGTCGCGCGAGGGCCGCACCGGGTCGCCGGGGCGCACGCCGAGGTCGCTCGGCGCGTCCTTCGGGGCCGCGACCTGCGTCGGCAGCGGCGTCGAGAGGAACTGCGCCATCTCGTCGTCGGGCGTGACGGTCTGGCGGGCCCGGTCGAGCTTCCAGCGGGCGCGCGCGGTCGTCTTCCCGGAGGACCAGGACGCCTGGACGAGCCAGGAGCCGTCCTCGGTGCGCCACGCGTCCCACGACACGGCCTCGGGGTCGACCCCGTGGGTGCCGAGCTTCACGTCGACGACGTTCGACATGCGCTCGCCGCGCTCCGAAGTCGCCAGCCGCGAGCGGCGGGCGGCCTGGGCGAGCATGGCGCGCTCCTGGAGGACCGGCCCGGCGTAGCGGAGCACCCGATCGACCGCGACCTGCGCGGAGGCGGCGATGTCCTCGGCGGACTCGCCCGCGCGGATGCGGGTCTGGATGTCGCGCGGCGACAGGTTGACGGCGGCGGGGCGCTGCGGGACGGGGCGGCTCGCGGCGGCGGGCTTGGACGGCGGCGCGTCCACTTTGGCCCGGATGGCGCTGCCGCCCTCCGGGACGTCGACGACCGCGGCGACCCGCTCGTCGAGCGGGAGGGCCAGCAGGCGGCCGAGTTCGTCGGCGAGCACGAGCGCATGACCGTCCTCAGAGAGGGCTACGAACCGTACCGGCCTCATGCCTTCCACCCCTCGTGTCTTCGTCAGCGCCGCATTGCCAGCTCATCCGAGCGTACGCCCAACCCTACCGGCGGACCACAACCGGCGGGGTGCCTATAAGCGATCGCGGCGGCGCGACCCCCGGCGGTGCCCGTCCGCGGCAACGCGATGCCGACTCGCGTCGGCGTGACCGATTGTCGCGGGGACTGTCGCAGCGTACATTGGCAGCGTGTCCACCGACGGAAGTTCCCAGCCCCCGGCCGCGTCAGCGTCCGGCTCGTCGGCGAACCCCCGCGCCGCCTACCACCGGGTGAAGAAGACCCCCGAACTGCCCGCGGCCGAGGCCGTGCGGCTGCGCATGACGCCGATCGCCGTCGCCGGGACTCTGGTGTGGACGGTCGCACTGATCCTGACCCAGCTGTTCCGCGAGCAGCTCGCGGACTCGGGGAGGGAGTGGTGGGGCGCGTGCGCGCTCACTGGCGTCGTCATCGGCCTGCTCGGGACGGCCGCGATGGTCGTCGCCGACCGGCGGCACTTCGGCGGCGACCGGAAGGGCTGAAGGCCCGGCGCGGCCCGCGGAAGGACCCGCTAGAGGATCTCGGAGCCCTCGTCGTCGTAGACGATCTCGGACTTCTCCACGCCCTGCGGGGTGGTGTCGACGAACTCGCTGATCTGCGAGTGCGCGCCGCAGCCGTGGTCGGCGGAGACGACGCGGGCGTCCTCCGAGGAGTACAGGTTCGCGCAGGCGCCGAACGCGAGGCGCATCGATCCGGCGAGCGGCAGGAAGAACCCGCACGTGCCGCAGCGGGCGGGCGCGGGCGCGGCCTCGGCGATCGGGGCGGTGGGGCCGCGGTCGCCGTCGTACCAGCGCTGCGCGGTCTCGGCGCGGCCCTCGCGGTTCATGACGCGCTCGCGGCCCAGGCCGAGCTCGAACGCGATGTCCTCGACGGCGTCGTCGTCGGAGAGCTGGTAGGCGGGCATGAGGCGGTCGTCGTCGTCCTCGGTGGGGAGGACCTCGCCGGTGCCGACCTCGCCGCCTTCGAGGCGGTCGGCCCACGGCACCCACGCGGGGGCGCGGAGCGCGTCGGGGCCCGGCAGGAGCGCGGTCTCGGAGACGGTGGCGACGCGGGCGCGCGGGGCGCGGGTGAGCACGACGGCCCAGCGCCAGCCGCGGTAGCCCGGGAGGGTGCACTCGAAGTAGTGGGTGACGACCCGCTCCGACTCGGCCTCGACGCTCAGGTGCTCCCCGATCCCGTCCCCGGCCTCCTCGGCGGCCTCGCGCGCGAGGTCGACGGCATCGGCGAGCGCCTTGTCCAGACGCGGCTTGCGGGCGCGGGCGGTCTTGGCGGCGGCGGAAGTGGTGGAGCTGTCAGGCACGCCCTCAAGCATAGGTCAGCTCGCGCCCGCACCCGGCGGACGGTGCGGCCGCGAGGGAGCGGGATGCGCCACACCTGCGCGGTGGACGGGCCGGAAATGTCGCACCCCGGAGGGACGCTGGAAACCGGGGGCCCTTACCCAGAGGTCAACGACGGGCTGCCCTCGGACCCGGAGTACGGACCGCCGCGCGCGGTCGTGCCGCGCGGGTGAGGATTCGGCCGTCCGAGTCCGCGAGAGCGGGCCGCCGCGCGAGCGGACGGGCGCAGGCCGTCCTCACGCCGCCCGCGGGATCGCTGCGGCGGGCGCCACGGTCCGTGCGGCGGCCGGAGCGGGGGCGGGGCCGGTACCGTTTCAGGCATGCGAATACTCGTCGTGTGCGCGGTCGCCGAGGAGGCCCAGGCCGTCGAGGCCGGGCGCTCGCTCCGCCACGAGCTGGACATCCTCGTCTGCGGCGTCGGCCCGGCCGCGGCCGCCGCCTCCACCGCGCGGACCATCGCCGAGAACAGCCACATGGGCCGCGCCTACGACGTCGTCGTCAACGCGGGCATCTGCGGGGCGTTCCAGGGCCGCGCGAAGATCGGCGACGTGCTCATCGCCACCGACTCCGTCCACGCCGAGCTCGGCGTGAACCTCCCGTGGCGGTTCCAGCCGATCGACGAGATCGGGTTCGGCACCAACCGGATCGGCTGCAACACGGTCCTGACCGTCGCCGTCGAGGGCGTGCGCGGCGAGATCCTCACCCTCGCGTCGATCACCGGCTCCGACGGGCAGGCCGCGAACCTCGCCCACCGGTACCCCGACGCGGTCGGGGAGGCCATGGAGGGCTTCGGCGTCGCGACCGCCGCCCAGCACGCGGGCCTGCCGTTCGCGGAGATCCGCACCGTCTCCAACTTCGTCGGCGACCGCGACGTCGAGAAGTGGGACTGGGGCTCGGCCCTGAAGTCCCTCACCGGCGCGATCAGGGAGCTGTAGGCATGGCGGCACTCGGCGTCCCCTTCGACGCGTACGAGCCCGGCGGCGCGCTGCACCTGGCGCACTCGCCGTGCCCGAACGACACGTTCATCTACCACGCGTGGACCTCCGGCCTCATCGACGGCGCCCCCGCGACCCGGCTGACGTTCGCCGACATCGACGTCACCAACTCCGCCTGCGCGCGAGGCGAGTTCGACGTCGCGAAGGTCTCGTACGCGGCCCTGCCGCACCTCGGCCCCGAATGGCGGCTGCTGCCCGCGGGCGGCGCGCTCGGGCGCGGATGCGGGCCGCTGGTCCTCACCGGCCCCGGCGGGCTCGCGGGCCTGGAGGGGAGGCGCATCGCTGTGCCCTCGGACCGCAGTACCGCGTTCCTCCTGTTCAACCTGTGGCTGCGCGACCTCGGCGGGCCCGGGGTGAGCGTGGAGGTCGTGCCGTTCGACCAGATCATGCCCGCGGTGCGCGACGGCCGCTTCGACGCCGGGCTGGTCATCCACGAGGCCCGGTTCACGTACGGCGAGTACGGCCTCGACTGCCTGGTCGACCTCGGCGAGTGGTGGGAGGGCGCGACCGGCTGCCCGATCCCGCTCGGCGCGATCGTCGCGAAGTCGCATCTCGACACGGCGGCGGTCACCGACGCGATCCGCGCCTCCCTCGACTACGCGTGGGCGAACCCCGAGGCGAGCCGCGCTTATGTGGCCGAGCACGCGCAGGAGATGTCCGACGAGGTGTGCGCCAAGCACATCGAGCTGTACGTCAACGAGTTCTCCCGCGACCTCGGCGAGGAGGGCCGCGCCGCGATCACACGGCTCCTCGGCGGCGCCGCGGAGCTCGGGCTCGTCCCCGAGCTCGGCATCGCGATCCCCTGACGCGCGGCGGCGAGCGCTCGGGCGCGCGATCCCCAAGGGCCCGGGCGGGTGTCGCGG
This sequence comes from Glycomyces sp. MUSA5-2, assembly GCF_037034145.1. Classification (NCBI taxonomy): domain Bacteria; kingdom Bacillati; phylum Actinomycetota; class Actinomycetes; order Glycomycetales; family Glycomycetaceae; genus Glycomyces; species Glycomyces sp. MUSA5-2. Next base: position 479,556 of record NZ_JBAGKG010000005.1, on the reverse strand, counting down.
TGCGTGTCGGTTCCCTCACCCGGGCGTTCCGGACCGTCCGGTTCATGCCACGCTAGGCTTGACGGAACTCAGCAGTAGCCGGCAAGAGAGAGAAGTTCGAGGTTCAGCGGTGCCCAGTGGTCGAGTGAAATGGTTCGACGCCGAGAAGGGATTCGGATTCGTCTCCCGCGACGACGGCGGCAAGGACGTCTTCGTGCACCGCGACGCGCTCCCCGAAGGCGTGGAGGAACTCGCCAAGGGGACCAAGGTCGAGTACAGCATCATCGACACGCGCCGCGGCGTCCAGGCGATGGGCCTCCACGTGCTCGCCGCCCCGCAGGCCGCGGGTGCGGCCGCGGCCCCCGAGACGCCCCGGCGCTCCCCCGAGGAGCTCAACAGCCTCCTCCAGGACCTCATCGGCGTCCTCGAACAGCAGGTCATGCCGCCGCTCTCGCGCGGCAGGCGCCCCGACCGCAAGACCGGCGCGAAGATCGCCGAACTCCTCCGCGCCGTCGCCGCCGACCTCGAATAGCCGCACGGGAACCGCGGCCGACCCCACGCGGCGGCCGCGGCGACCCGGACCTCCCGCCGACTCCAGTCCTCAGCGACCCGGATTCCCCCGCCGGACTCCGGCCGCCCGGCGACCGCCCTCCGGTTCCCGCACTTCCGAGGACCGCTCGCGAACCCGGACTTGTCGGACCTCTCGGGCAGGGTTGTTGAACCGGGGGCCCATCGGTAGGGACATATCCGTTATGTCTGGAGAAATCGGTGCAGCCGTGAGGCGGGCTAGTCTCTGAGGGGTGACCTCGGATCCCCAAGCGGCCCTTCCCGCACCTGGCCTTGACGACGACGCTTCCCTCCCCGGACCCGCCGTCGGCGACGGCGCCGATCGCGGCGCCGGACAGGGTGTCGATGCACTGCTCGAACGGCTCGCCTCGCTGCCGTCGCTGATGGTGGCGTTCTCCGGCGGCGCCGACTCGGCGTTCCTGCTCGCGGCCGCGGTGCGGGCGCTCGGCCCGGAGCGGGTCGAGGCCGCGACGGCCGTGTCGCCGTCGCTGCCGGCGGCCGAGCTCGACCGGGCGCGGGCCTTCGCCGAGGGCCTCGGGGTCGTCCACCATGCTCCGGCGACCGACGAGCTGTCGCGGGAGGGCTACCGCGCCAACGCGGGCGACCGCTGCTTCTTCTGCAAGACCGAGCTGATGAGCGTCGTCGGGCCGCTCGCCGCGGCGCGCGGCGTCGCCGCCGTCGCGACCGGCACGAACGCCGACGACCTCGCGGCCGGGTTCCGGCCGGGCATCCGCGCCGCGGCCGGGGCCGGGGCGATCACGCCACTGGCCGACGCCGGGCTCACGAAGGCCGAGATCCGCGCCGCCTCGAAGGCATGGGGTCTGTCGACGTGGGACAAGCCCGCGGCGGCCTGCCTCGCGAGCCGCATCGCGTACGGGGTCGAGGTCACGGCCGAAGGGCTGCGGCGGGTCGCAGAGGCCGAGGAGGCGCTGCGCGACGCGTTCGGGGCGGCCGCGATCCCGGTGCGGAACCTGCGGGTGCGCGACATGGGCGGCGGGACCGCCCGGGTGGAGATCGACGCCGAGCTGGTGGCCGCGGTCGCGGAGCGGCCGTCGCTGCTGGAGGCCGTGACCGGGTTCGCGGAAGTGCGGCTGGACTCACAGGGGTTCCGGTCGGGGGCGATGAACGAGCTGCTGCCGAATCCGGAGCGGTACCGCTGAAACGGCCGATGGCCGGGTGGTTATTTCGGGATATTCCCGAAATGTTCCGAATGATGGGCCCCCGGTTCAACAACCCTGACCTAGGGGTGTGACAGGTAGGGGGCGTTGGGGTGCAACGTGATCGTTGTTCGGGATGGAGTGCGAGTACCCGGTGGGGCCGGCGGCGATCGTCAGTGGAGGATGAGTCCGATAGCCCCACCGGGTCCATAACCCCTCGGGAACCCCTCATTCCCCGAGGGGTTCACCGTGGGACATGAGACTGAACCGGGCCTGTGCCGAACCTGGCAATTCCCTGATACAGGGGTGTTCGGTTTATAACGGGCGGTGGTTCCTTTTCGGACATGAGGACGCTCCGATTGCGTTGGCGGCGGTCCGCAGGTTCGGGGCGGCGGGGGCGGGCGTGTAGAACTGTCGGGTGGAGTTCTCCGGGTGCGTCAGCGTGTACCAGCCGGGCTGCTCGGCCGGGTGCGGGGCGCCGCTCGGGGCGGCGTGCGATCCGGGCGGGCCGTGCAATGCGTGCGCGGGGCCGTGCGGGGGCGCGACCGATCCGGGGCCGTTCCATTCGATGGCGCTGGGGGCCTTGGGGTTCGGGCGGTTGACGCCGGAGCGGCTGGAGCGGGCGAGGATGCGGCGCCGGGAGGGGCCGCGGCGGTTCGGGCTGCGGGCGATCGCGGCGTACCGGCGGTACCTGTCGCCGCGGGTCCAGGTGCAGTGCCGGTTCGTGCCGAGCTGCTCGGGCTACGGCTACCGGGCCGTGTCGCGGTACGGGCTGTGGACCGGCGGAAGGCTCGCCGTCGCCCGCATCCTGCGGTGCCGACCGGGCGTGACCCGAGGCACCCGTGATCCGGTTCCCGGCCGCTGAGGCGCCCGTTAGGATCCAGGTCATGAGTGACTCGAACCTGGTGGGCCGCGAGCCCGACAACGCGCCCGCAACGACGGCCGGCAAGTCCCGCTCCCGCGAGGTCAAGCCCGGGCACCTGGAGGTCGGCGAGTTCACCTCCAGCGTGATCGGCGCGGCGTCGCCGTTCGGCACCTCCGCCTTCCCTGTGCCGGTCAAGTCCGTGCACTACGAGCACACGCCTCCGGTGCCGACCCGCCACCTTGAGGACGAGCGCCACTAGTCGCCTCCTGATTCGCTGCAGCCCTCCGCTTCTGCGGGGGGCTGCTTTGCGTATCGAGGAACAGCGATGCAATGGGTCGTCAGAATCTTGTAAGGAAATTGCAGAGGTGGTATGTTCTTGCGCACACGGGGTGCGCCACCCGTCACCCGGCGCCCCCGACCAACCCCCGGAGGATGAAGCGCAATGCCGCGTACCGCCCGAACCGCGGCGGGAGTGCTGGGCGCCGCCCTGGTACTCACCGCCTGCACCGGCCCCGGCGACCCGCCCGATGACGGCTCGTGGACCGACGAGCCCGCCGACTCGCAACTGGCCGCCCTCGCCCAGACCCCCGCCGACGAGGCCGAGCAGTTCTACTTCGTCATGACCGACCGCTTCGCCGACGGCGACCCGACCAACAACACCGGCGGCATCGACGGCGGCGCGACCGAGACCGGCTACGACCTGACGAAGCGCATGTTCTACCAGGGCGGCGACCTCGCCGGAGTCGAGCAGCGGCTCGACTACATCGAGGGCCTCGGCACCACCGCGATCTGGCTGACCCCCGTCGTCGTCAACCAGCCCGTGCAGGTCTCCGAGACCTGGACCGGCGCCGGGTACCACGGCTACTGGGGCACCGACTTCACCGCCGTCGACCCGCACCTGGGCGACGACGCCGAACTCCAGAGCCTCATCGCCGCCGCCCACGAGCGGGGCATCGAGATCTACCTGGACGTCGTCGTCAACCACACCGCCGACGTGATCGAGTACGCGGAGGACGCGAACGGGTATGTCCCGACTGAGGATTCGCCTTACACGGACGCGGAAGGGCGGCCCTTCGACGACGCGAACTACGCAGCCTCAGGGGAGTTTCCCGCGGTCACGACTGAGGGAGCGCCTTACACGCCTGAGCTGGAGGCGGGCGAGGAGGACCTGAAGGCTCCCGACTGGCTCAATGATCCGACGATGTACCACAACCGCGGCGACTCCACTTACACCGGCGAGTCCTCGACGTACGGCGACTTCTCCGGGCTCGACGACCTGTGGACCGAGCGGCCCGAGGTCGTGGACGGGTGGATCGACGTCTACGCCAACTGGATCGCCGACTCCGGCGTCGACGGGTTCCGCCTCGACACCGCCAAGCACGTGAACCTGGAGTTCTGGCCCCAGTTCATGGCCGGGATCCGCGACGCCGCCGAAGCCGAGGGCATCGACTTCTTCGCGTTCGGCGAGGTCTACTCCGGCGATCCGAACTACACGAGCACCTACGTGCGCCAGGGCGACCTCGACGCGGTCCTGGACTTCGGGTTCCACGGCGCCGCAACCGGATTCGCGACCGGCGCCTCAGGGGCCGAGGGCCTCGCCGCGGTGTACGAGTCCGACGCGCTGTTCACCAGCGAAGGCACCGACGCGCTGTCGACGCCCACGTTCGTCTCCAACCACGACATCGGCCGCGTGGGCCGCACCATCGTCGAGACCACCGACGAGGCGACCTGGACCCAGCGCGCGATCCTCGCCCAGCAGCTCATGTTCCTCACCCGCGGCCAGCCCGTCGTCTACTACGGCGACGAGCAGGGCTTCACCGGCTCGGGAGGCGACGACTACTCCCGGCAGACCATGTTCGCGTCCCAAGTGGACGAATACCTGGACGACGAGCTCATCGGGACCGACAGCACGCACGCCGACGACAACTTCGACACCGGGCACCCGATCTACCAGGCCATCGCCGAACTCGGGCAGCTCCGCAAAGACCACCCGGCGCTCGCCAACGGCACCCAGGTGACGCGGTCCTCCGAGGGCGGGATGTTCTCCTTCTCGCGCATCGGCGCCGACGGCGTCGAGTACCTCGTGGCCGTCTCCAACTCGACCGAGGCGCAGACCGTCGACGTCGAGACCTACTCCGACACGTTCTCCCCGGTCTACGGGGACGGGTCCATCGAGGCGTCCGACGGCGCCGCCACGGTCACGGTACCGCCGCTCTCGGCCGTCGTGTTCCGCGCCGACGATGCGGTGAGCACAGGGGACGCACCTGACGTGTCCCTCACGGTCGCACCGGAATCGGCGACCACCGCGTACGTCACCGCCGAAGTCACCGGCGACCCGCTCGCGCGGGTCGCGTTCGCCGCGTCCGTCGACGGCGGTGAATGGACCTATGTCGGCACCTCCCCCGGACCCGACCACCGCGTCGCCTACGACCTGCAAGGGCTGCAAGGGGACCAGAGCGTCGAGTTCAAGGCCGTCGCCGTGGACCGCAGCGGCCGCAGCGCCTCAGCGAAGGCGACCACCGCCGTCGCCACGCCCGACCAGGCGAGCGGGTCCCTGACCTGGGCGAACGTCCACTACAACGGCGACCCCGAGCAGTGGGGCCTGTACGTGTGGGGCGACGTCGCCGAGGAGTCGAGCACCGTGTGGCCCGACTCGAACCCGTTCTCCGGCACCGACTCCTACGGGTCCTTCGCATCCGTGAAGCTCGCCGACGACGCGAACGAGGTCGGGTTCCTCGTCATCGACGAGGACGGGAGCAAGGACTACCCGGGCGACCGGGCCTTCGACCCGAGCGAGCATCCGGAGATCTGGCTCGATGCCGGCACCGGCGACATCGCGTACTCGCTCGCCGAGGCCAACGGGTACGTCACCGTCCACGCGCCCGCCCGTGCTCCTGAAGACAGCGGCACCGACTGGGGCCTGCACCTGTGGGGCGACGCGCTCGCCGAGGGCGTCGAGACCGCTTGGGACGCACCGAGGCCCCCTGACGGGACCGACGAGTGGGGCCGCTACTGGCAGGTGCCCGTGGACGACGTCGACGCGCAGATGGGCCTCATCGTCCATGATGGAGACACGAAGCTCTACGGCTCCGACGTGCTCCTGACCCCCGCGGCGCTCGGCGAGACCTGGGTGACCGCGGCCGGCGCCCACGACACGCGGGCCGCCGCCGACGGCAAGGCCGTCGTCCACTACCAGCGCCCCGCGGGCGACTACGACGGCTGGACCCTCCACACCTGGGAGGGCGCCGCCGACCCCACCGACTGGAACGCCGGGCTCCAGCCCGCACGCACCGACTCCTTCGGCGCCGTCTACGAAGTGGACCTCGCCGAGGACGCCGAAGCGCTCTCCTACATCCTCCACAACGGCGACGAGAAGGACCTCCCCACCGACCAGCGGCTCGTGTTCGCCGAGTACGGGCAGGAAGTCTGGATCACCGCCGCCACCGAGGGCTACGTGCGCCCCGCCGGGGCCTCCACCGGCCGCGGCAAGGACCTCGACCTCACCAAGGAGCAGGCGATCTGGCTCGATGCCGACACCATCGCGCTCGACACCGAGTCGACGGATGGAAAGGTCTTCGAGCTGCTCGCCAGCGCCGACGGGTCGATCGCAGTGGAGGACGGCGCGATCACCGGCGACTTCGAGACGATCCCGTTGACGCCCAAGGGCGGCCTCACCGAGGCGCAGCGGCGGGCCTGGCCCGCGTACTGGGGCTACCGGGCGTTCGATGTCGGTGCGGCCGACGGCGATGCGATCCGGGAGGCCCTGCGCGGGCAGCTCGTCGCGGTCGAGCGGGACCACGCCGGGACGGCCTGGTACGCGACGGGCGTGCAGACCGCGGGCGCGGTCGACGACGTGTACGCGGCGGCCCTGGACGCCGATCTGGGCGTGACGTGGCAGGGGAGGAAGCCGCGGCTGGCGCTGTGGGCGCCGACGGCGCGGTCGGTGGCTCTGGAGCTGTACGACTCGCCTGACGACACTTCGCCCGAGCTGCACGAGATGTCGTTCTCGGAGCGGACCGGGGTGTGGTCGGTGAAGGGCGCGAAGGGCTGGGACCGGAAGTACTACCGGTTCGCGGTCGAGGTGTGGCATCCGGCTTCGCAGCGGGTGGAGTCGTATTCGGTGACGGACCCGTATTCGGTGTCCCTCGCGGCGGATTCGACGCACAGCCAGATCGTGGACCTCGACGACGCGGATCTGAAGCCGGACGGGTGGGACCGCGAGGACCCGCCCGCGGAGGTCGATCCGGCTGCGGCGCAGGTGTGGGAGGTGCATGTGCGGGACTTCTCGGTCGCCGATGCGTCGGTGGACGAGGAGCTGCGGGGCACGTATGCGGCGTTCACGCAGGAGGGCTCGGTGTCGGTGCGGCACCTCGCGGAGCTGGCCGATGCGGGGCTGACGTACGTGCATCTGCTGCCGACGTTCGACATCGCGTCGATCCCGGAGGCGGGTCAGGCGACGGTGGGCTGCGACCTGGACCTGATGGCGGCGAACTCGACGGAGCAGCAGGCGTGCGTCGGGGCGGTGCGCGCCGACGACGCGTACAACTGGGGCTACGACCCGCTGCACTTCAACGTCCCGGAGGGTTCGTACGCGACGGATGCCGACGGGGTGCAGCGCATCCTGGAGTACCGGGAGATGGTGGCGGCGCTGCACGGCCTGGGGCTGCGCGTGGTGAACGACGTGGTCTACAACCACACGGCGGCGTCGGGTACGGACGGGAAGTCGGTGCTGGACCGGATCGTGCCGGGCTACTACCACCGGCTCGACGCGGACGGGGAGGTGTACACGTCGACGTGCTGCGCGAACACCGCGCCGGAGCGGCCGATGTTCGGGAAGTTCGTCGTCGAGTCGGCCGTGCTGTGGCAGGACGCGTACCACGTGGACGGGTTCCGGTTCGACCTGATGGGCCATCACCCGAAGGCGAACCTCCTCGCGGTGCAGGCGGCCCTCGATGATGACGTCCTGCTGTACGGGGAGGGCTGGGACTTCGGCGAGGTCGCCGGGGACGCCCTGTTCGAGCAGGCGACGCAGTCGAACATGGCGGGCACGGGGATCGGGACGTTCAACGACCGGCTGCGCGACGCCGTGCGCGGCGGCGGGCCGTTCGATGCGGACCCGACGGTGCAGGGCTTCGGCTCGGGTCTGTGGACGGCGGACAACGACGGCGAGGCCACCGATGCGGAGCTGGCGGCGCTGCTGCACGCGCAGGACCTGGTGAAGCTGGGCCTGGTCGGGAACCTCGCGGACTACGCGTTCACGGCTTCGGACGGGTCGGCGACGACGGGCGCGGGCCTGGACTACAACGGGGCCGCCGCCGGGTACACCCGGGACCCGGCCGAGGCAGTGACCTATGTGGACGCGCATGACAACGAGATCCTGTTCGACGCGCTCGCGTACAAGCTGGGCCCGGACACCTCCGGTGAGGACCGGGCGCGGATGCAGGTGCTGTCGCTGGCGACGGCGGTCTTGAGCCAGGGCACGGGGTTCACGACGGCCGGTTCGGAGATGCTCCGGTCGAAGTCCCTGGACCGGGACTCGTACGACTCCGGGGACTGGTTCAACGCGATCCGCTGGGACTGCACCGGGACCGAGGGGTTCGGGTCGTCGTCGAACGGGTTCGGGTCGGGGCTGCCGCCGGTGTGGACGTCGGAGGCGAAGTGGCCGTACGCGGAGGACGCCCTCGCGTCGGTCGATGCGCCGGCCTGCGGGGACATCGCGCTCGCGGACGACCGGTACCTGGAGCTGCTGCGGATCGCGTCCTCGACGGGGGCGTTCAGCCTCGGGACGGGCGGCGAGGTCGCCGAGCGGGTGTCGTTCCCGTTGTCGGGCACGGCGTCCGAGGCCCGGGGGGTGATCACGATGCGGATCGACATGACGGGCCTGGACGACGCGTTCGAGACGGTCACGGTGGTGTTCAACGCGTCCCCGGACGCGGTGTCCCAGACCGTGGCCGACGCGGCGGGGTCGGGGGCGCGGCTGCACCCGGTCCTGGAGGACTCGGCGGACCCGGTGTTCGCGGACGCGGGCTTCGACGACGCGACGGGCGCGTTCACGGTGCCGGGGCGGACGGTGGCCGTGTTCGTCAGCTAACGAATCCGATCTTGACAGGTCGGTGATACTGGGGTGAGTTTCGGATCCCTGAAGCCGGGGCGGGTCGATACCCGTCCCGGTTTAGCGTTTTCTGAGGAAAACGGATGGAGACACCGGCGGCGGGGTCCGGATACGATCGGACCATGACGTACCCCCCGCAAGACCCCGGCGCGATGCCCCCTGGTGCCCCGGACCCGTACGCCCAGAACGCCCAGGTTCCGGACCCGTACGCGCAGAACCCCTACGGCCAGTCGCAGCCCGCTTCGCAGCCGCCCGCGGGGGGCTACGCGCCCGGGCAGGCCGGGGCGGACCCGTCGTACGCGTCGCCGGTGCCGTCGCAGCAGACCTCGCAGCTGCCGGGCGGCTACCAGCCGAGCCAGCCGTACTACCCGCAGCCGGGGTACGACCCGAACCAGCCGTACCAGCAGTACCCGGGGTACGGGCCGCCGCCGGTGCAGGCGACGACGAAGGGCGGGGGCGGGACGGCGCTGCTGGTCATCGGGGTGGTGCTGCTGATGGCGCTGGGCGCGGTCGGCGGGTACTTCTGGCTCGGCGGGAAGGGCGGGGACGAGGGGGACCTCGCGGGCGCCCAGGACCCGACGACGTCGGAGGAGAGCGCGCCCGACGACGGCGGGGAGTCCGGCGACGAGGAGCCCACCGGGGAGGAGGCCCCGGGTCCGTCGGGGACGGGTCTGTCGGTCGCGTCGATCGGGGCGGTCACGCCGCTTCCGGCGAGCGGCGACTGGCTGCCGTACTACGGGCCGGGCGTCGCGTACGAGCCGATGACGGACTCGGAGGCGTACGTCCTCCAGCACACCGAGACGTGGATCTCGTTCCTCGGGACGGGCCTGTTCTCGGGGGCGGTCGCCCAGTACGACCCGGCGAACCTGGAGGCGTCGGCGGCGAACGCGGCGGAGGTGTGGCTGGACGGGGCGTTCAGCACGGTCGTCGGGTACGAGATGAGCGAGATCGTCTACCAGGACGTGGAGGTCGACGGGAAGCCCGGCGTCCTGGCGACGTGGAAGAACTCGTGGACGTCGACCGACGCGAGCACCGACACGTTCGAGGACACGGCGATCCTGGTCGTCGACGTCGACGGCGTCAACGGGTTCCTGGGGATCGCGTCGATCGCCCAGTCCGGCACCGACTCCTACCAGGCGGCCGTCGACGCGCTGCTCGCCACGGACTTCGACGCCGAGACCGCTTAAGCGGCGAGGCTTGCCGTGAAGGGCTCCGCCTGCGGGCGGGGCCCTTCGCGCGTTCACGCGGTGCGGGCCCCGGCGAGGCGGGCGCGGCTTGCGGCGGGCCGCCGCGGCCCGGTCAGGCGCCCGCGGTCTTCGCGCGCACGCGCGCGGCTTCGGACGCGAGCCCGAACGCCTCGTAGACCTCGGCCGCGGCCGTCCACTGCTCGCGGGCGCCGGGCCCGTCGCCGGACGCGCGCAGCGTGTCGCCCAGGTGCTCGCGGGTGAACGCGGCGGAGACGCGCCGCCGGTCGGCCTCGAACCACGCCAGCGCCCGCCCGTACCGCTCGGCGGCCTCGCCGAAGCGGCCCTCGGCGTGGGCGATGTACCCGAACCCGATGTCGGTGTTGGCTTTCGCGAGCCCGCGGCGCTCCGGCAGGGCGTCCTCCACGACCTTGTCGTAGCAGCGCCGGGCCTCGTCGTACTCGCCGAGGAGGGCGCTGTGCCAGCCGATCGCGAACCGCAGCCGGTTGCCCCAGTACTGGTTGCCGCGCTCGCGGAAGTACGCCTCGCCGCGGCGGGCGTGCTCGCGGGCCTCGGCGTCGCGGCCGTCGACCCCGGCGCCCGCGGTGAGGGTGTAGGCGACGAGGCTCCGCGCGCCCGGGACGGCGTCGCCGAGCGTCGACTCGGTGACGCCGTTGAGCTCCTCGGTGAGCGCGGCCTCGGTGCCCGCCAGGAGGATCGGGCCCGCGGAGTAGCCGCGGGCGGCGGTGCGCCCGAACGGCGCGGCGCGGCCGGGCGCGTCGGGCTCCATGCCGCGGAGGCGGTCGACGGTGAGGCCGGTGAGGCGCCAGCCGAGCTGCCAGACGCGGGCGTCGGCCTCCAGTCCGGCCGGGTCGAGGCGGATGAGGCCGCGCAGGACCTCGTCCTCGGCGTCGAGCCAGGCCGCCGCGGCCTCCGGGTCGGCGAAGGTCTCGGGGGCGACGCCCGGGGAGGGCTCGCCGAGGTCGAACGCGAAGGACCGCTCGGCCGGGCCGAGGGCGCTCGCGGTGAACAGGTAGTGCTCGACCATGCGGAGGGCGGCGGCGTCCCTCAGGTCGGCGGGGACCTCCTCGGCGAGGCGCTCTTTCGCGTAGGCGCGCAGCAGGTCGTGCATGGTGTATCGGCCGGGGCGGGGCTGCTCGATGAGGTGGACGCCCGCGAGTTCGTTCAGGGCCGCTTCGGCGTCGGCCCGGGGGCCGCCCATGAGGCTCGCCATCGCCGCGGGCGTGAGCTCGGGGCCGGGGTGGAGGCCGAAGAGGCGGAACGCCTGCGCCGCACGGGAGTCGAGGGCCTGGTAGGAGCAGGCGAACACGGAGCGGGGGTCGGAGCCGGGGACGGCCGCGGCGAGGACTTTGAACACGTTCGTGGTCTGGTCGAGCCGGTCGGCGAGGGACGCGATAGTGAAGCCCGGGTGCTGGGCGGCCCATGCGCCGATGAGGGTGAGGGCGAGCGGGAGGCGCCCGCAGGCGGCGACGATGCGGCGGACCGGCTCCTCTTCGGCGACGGCGCGGGCGAGGCCGATGCGGCGCACCAGGAGCGCCCACGCGTCGGCTTCGGACATGACGCCGAGGGGGACGGCGTCGGCGCCTTCGCCCGCGGCGAGCCCGGTGAGGCGGTCGCGGGAGGTGACGAGCGTGAAGCTGCCGGGGGCGACGGGCAGGAGCGGGAGGACCTGGGCGGCGTCGCGGGCGTTGTCGAGGACGACGAGGACGCGGCGGCGCGCGAGCACGGTCCGGTACAGGCCGACCCGCTCCGACAGGCCCGCGGGCAGCTGCGGTGCGGGGACGCCGAGGGCCGCGAGGGCTTCGGCGAGGACCGCGGCGGGGTCGGCGCCGTCGCTGAGCGGGTCGAAGCCGCGGAGGTTGAAGTACAGCTGCCCGTCGGGGAACCGGTGGGCGACGCGGTGGGCCCAGCGGACGGCGAGCGCGGTCTTGCCGACGCCGCCCATCCCGGCGACGACCGCGAGCCCGGCTTCGCCGTCGGCCGCGTCGAGCGCGTCGTCGAGGGCGCGGATCTCGTCGTCGCGGCCGGTGAACCGGGTGATCGCGCGCGGGAGGGTCGCGGGGACGAGGCGGGGCGCCTCGATGCGCGCGGGCGTCCCGGCGGGCTCGTCGCGCAGGATCGCCGCGTTCAGGTCGACCAGGTCCCGGTCGGGGTCGATGCCGAGCTGCTCCTGCAGCAGGAGCTTCAGGGCCGCGAAGGCTTCGAGGGCCTCGGCGGTGCGTCCGGAGGCGTGGAGGGCGCGCATGAGGAGCGCGGTGAACCGCTGCCGCTTGCCGTCGGCGGCGACGATCTGCCGCAGCTCGTCGACGACGTCGGCGGCGCGGCCCAGCTCCAGGTCGAGGTCGAGGCGCCGCTCCAGGAGGGTCGGGCGGTGCTCGTCGAGGCGGCGGCGGATCGCCTCGACGGCGGTCCCCGACAGGTCGGCGAGCGCGGGCCCGCGCCATTCGGCGAGGGCGGCGCGGAGCGCGTCGGCGGCCTCGGCGGGGCGGCCTTCGGCGCGGAGGTTCCGGGCGAGGTTCTCGTGCTCTTTGCAGCGCAGCAGGTCGAGTTCGGCGGCGGCGATGCGGAACCGGTAGGCGCGGCGGCCGACGGTCTCGATGCGGTCGCGGGCGGCGCCGAGTCTGAGGCGCAGCACGCCGACGGCGTTCTGGATCTGCGTCTCCGGGTCCTGGGGGCGGTCGTAGCCGTAGACGGCGCGGATCAGGTGCTCCAGGGGGACGACGGCGTTCGCGTCGTCGAGGAGGATCGCGAGGATCGTCGCGGTCTTCCCGCGCGGGATGGCCGCTTCGACGCCGTCGATGCGGACCTCCAGGGGCCCGAGCAGGCGCACGTCCAGGGTGGGCATGTCTCCGCTTCCGCTCGGCACCAGGGGGAGTCCAGTGTCCCACAGCGAGCCGGTGCCGTCAGGTCTGCTGCCAGAGGGTGACGTCGATGCTCCCGGTCGCGAAGGTCCCGTCGGTGCCCGTCGCGGCGACGGTGACCGTGGCCCACGTGTCCCCGCCGGTGTAGACGCATCCCTCTGCGGCCGTGGGGCTGTCGGGGTCGAAGCGCAGCTCCAGGTACGTGTCGGTGTAGATGGACGCGAGGCACGCGTCGAGGTTCGCGGTGCCGCCGGAGTCGACGGTGGCGGACTGGCCGACGCGGCCGTACAGGGTGCCGTACTCGTCCATGCACGAGTACCAGGTGAGGTCCATCGAGTCGTTGTAGGGGCCGTTGACCTCGGCTTCGGTGACGGCGCCGCCGTCGTCGAGGTCGATCTCGTCGGTCCAGCAGCGGCCCTCGCCGAAGGTCGCGTCGAGGGCGACGCGGTAGGAGTCGACGGCGGTCCATTCGCTCGTGCCGTCGGCGACCGGGTCGCCGAGGTCCTCGGTGAAGGTGGTCGCGTCCTGGCCGCCGGGGTCCTGGTCGCGCTCGCGCTGGTCCTGCAAGGCGACGTAGGCGATCACGACGCTGACGACGCCCGCGATCGCGCCGACGGCGCCCCAGTTGAGACCTGAGCTGCCCATACGGCGAGCGTATCGGGGTCGCAGTGCCGACACGGTCCGCGCGCGGGCGGGGCGGTTCGGGGCGTTCGGGGGCGAACTGCCGCAACCGGTCCGGGTCTGTCGGGTATCCGACAGTCGGTCGGACCGGTCGGGCGGCGCGGTCAGGCGATGCGCACGGGGAACAGGACCGTGGACTCGACGACGCGGTCGCGCTCGGCGGTCAGGGCGGTGCGGCGCGGATCGGCGAGGTACGCGTCCAGGCTGGCCTGCAACGGGAACCGGTACGTGTGGACCTCGTGGGGGTGGCCGTCGGCGCCGTCGCCGATCGCGCGGGAGAGCAGTTCGCCGCCGTGCTCGGGGACGAGCGCGAGGACCCGGTCCTCGTAGGCGGTCATCTCGGCTTCGAGGCCGGGGCGGGCGCGCAGGAGGCAGCACAGCTCTATCGGGCGGCGCGGCTCGGTCGGTTCGCTCATGCGCTGCATCATCGCACCGGCGGCGGCGAACGGCCGCGGCGTTTCCCGCTCAGCGGTCGGCGAGGGTTCTGGAGCGCCGCTCCCAGGCCCGGTCGCCCGCTTCGCGGAACCCGGCCTTCGCGCGGCGGGCCGCGGCCGGGTCGCCGCCGAGGAGCGCGTCCAGGTACGCGGCGAGCGCGGCCGGCCAGGGCCCGCCCGCGCGCTCGGCGAGGCGGGCGACCTGCCCGGCGCAGTCGCGGGCGGCGTCCCGGTCGCCGCCGCGGTGGTGGCCGATCGCCATGTAGCCCAGGCAGGTCAGGCGTTCGAGGGCGTCGCCGCGGCGCTCGGCGGCCGCGAGCGCGAGCGCCTGCACTTCGAGGAGGTCCCCGCCGGGGCCGTCGCCGTCGAGGGCGCGCTCGGCGAGGACGCGCCCGAGCTGCCACACGCGCAGGTCGGCCTGGAACCCGGCCTGGGTGCGCAGGAGGCCGTGGAGGACGCGGTGCTCGGCCGCGAACCAGCCGGGGCCGGGCTGCTCGGCGTGGACGCCGGGCGCGGGCCTGCCCGCGTCCAGGACCGGGGTCCCGGCGCGGAGTGCGGCGTGCAGGTAGTGCTCCAGCATCCGCAGGGCCGCGGCGCGGCGCGCGGCCTCCAGGACCTCGTCCTCGAAGCACTCGGCGGCGTAGGCGCGCAGCAGGTCGTGGATGGAGTAGCGGCCGCCGGGGAGCGGCTCGACCAGGTTGATCTCCGCGAGCGCCTCAAGGGCCGCGCGGGCGTCGGCTAGCCCTGAGCCCATGAGGCTCGCCATCGCCGCGGGCGACAGGTCCGGGCCGGGGTGGAGGCCGAAGAGCCGGAACGCGGCCGCGTCCCGTTCATCGAGCAGCTGGTAGGAGCAGTCGAAGACGGTGCGCGGGTCGGAAGCGGCGTCGGTGGAGACGAGCACGTTGAGGACGTTCGCGGCCCCGGCGAGCCGGTCGGCGAGCTCGCCGAGCGCCAGGTGCGGGTCGGCGGCCGCCCAGGAGCCGACGAGGGTGAGCGCGAGCGGGAGCCGCCCGCATGCGGCGGCGATGCGCGCCACCGCGTCCCGGTGGGCGGCGGCCCGCTCGGGCCCGATCCGCCGCGCCAGCAGCGCCTCCGACTCGACCTCCGGCATTGGTCCCAAGTGGACGACCTCGGCGCCTTCGCCCATGTCGAGCCCGACGAGCCGGTCGCGGGAGGTCACGATCGTGAAGCTCCCCGGGGCCGTGAGGAGGAGCGGGCGCACGTGGGCGGCGTCGCGGGCGTTGTCGAGGAGCACGAGGACGCGCCGCTGCGCGAGGATCGTCCGGTACAGGCCCGCGCGTTCGTCGAGCCCGGCGGGGACCGGGCCCGCGCCGAGGGCCGCGAGGGCCTCGCCGAGGACGTCCTCCGGGGTCGCGCCCGGCGCCGCGGGGTCGAAGCCGCGCAGGTTGAAGTACAGCTGCCCGTCGGGGAACCGGTGCGCGACCCGGTGCGCCCACCGGACCGCGAGCGCGGTCTTCCCGATGCCGCCCATGCCCGTCACGGCGGCCAGGCCCGCTTCGGCGCCCGCGTCCATGAGGAACCGGTCGAGGGCGCGGATCTCGGTCTCGCGGCCGGTGAACCGGGGCGTGGCGCGCGGCAGCATCGCCGGGACCGCGGACGCGGCGGGCGGCGGCGGGGCCGCCGGTTCGGCGGGGCGGTCGCGGAGGATCGCCGTGTGGAGGGCGACCAGCTCCCGGTCGGGGTCGGCGCCGAGCGTGTCGGCGAGCCGGTCTTTCAGGGCTGCAAAGGCTTCGAGGGCCTCGGCGGTGCGGCCGGAGGCGTGGAGGGCGCGCATGAGCAGCGCGACGAGGCGCTGGCGGGTGTCGTGGGCGGCGATGATCTGCCGCAGCTCCTCGACCACGCCCGCGGCCCTGCCGGTGTCGATGTCGGCGTCGATGCGCTGTTCGAGGAGGGCGAGCCGGTACTCGTCGAGGCGGCGGCCGATCGCCCCGGCGGCCCGTCCGGGGAGGTCGGCGAGCGCGGGCCCGCGCCACTCGTCGAGCGCCTCGCGCAGGACCGCGGCGGCCTTCTCGGCCTGCCCCTCGCGCCGCAGCGCCCGCGCTTCGCGCTCTTTCGCCTTGCAGCGCAGCGTGTCCAGTTCCGCCTCGTCGATGCGGAACCGGTAGGCGCGGCCGACGGTCTCGATGCGCCCTCGCGCGGCGCCGAGCTGGCGGCGCAGCACCCCGACGGTGTTCTGCACCTGCGTCTCGGGGTCGAGCGGCAGGTCGTCGCCGTAGACGGCGGCGACGAGGCCGCTGACGGGGACGGCCCGGCCGGCGTCGTCGAGGAGGAGCGCGAGGATCGTCGTGGCGTTGCCCCGCGGGATCGCGGCCTGCCCGCCGTCCACGCGGACCTCCAGCGGTCCGAGCAGGCGCACGTCGAGGGCCATAGGGGTCGCTTTCCTCACCGCGGGTTGGGACCTCAGTGTCCCACAGGCCCGCGCGGGGCGCGTGGCATGACGAAGCGAGGACCGATCCGTGAGGCGCGGGGGGAGTCTGTGGCTTGAGCCCGACGAGCCGAGGAGGGGGCCGACATGGAGCGCATCGCCGTACCCGACGACTACGAGGACCGCATCGGTGCGGCCCGTGCCGCACTGGAGCGGCTTCCCGAAGGGCCGCTTCGCGACACGGCGGCGCGCGTCCTGGACGGGGCCCCGCCGCGCGCGGCGGTGGGTGCGGCGGCCGAGGCGGCCGACCGGGCCGCGGCCCTTGCGGCGCAGCTGATGAGCGCCGGGTTCGACGGGACCGACGGGGGCCGGGTGGTGTGGCTGCGCCTGGACTACACGGGGCGGCTCGGGTCGCTCGCGTTGAGCCCCACGGTGGACCGGATGAGCAACCGGGCGGTCGCGAAGGCCGTCGAGGCCGCCTGGGACGCGGCCGAGGCCGCCCGTGCCGAGCACGTGATGCGGGCAGAGCGCGTCGGCGCGGACCTGCTCGCGAGGTGCGCGCCCGATCCGCGCTCGGCGGAGCTGCGGGAGTGGATCGCGCGCTCCCCGGAGCGGTTCTCCGGCGGCACCTCCGAGGACGACGTGTGCGACGCGGAGGTGTCGCTGGGCGGGCGGTTGACGGCGTTCAGGTTCCTGGTTCCGAACGCCACCATCGACATCGAGTACGAGCAGCTCGGCGCGGAGGTGTCGGCCGCGATCGGCCTGGCGCAGCGCCGGGCCGCCGACCGCCTCGCGGCGGTGGTCGCCTCCGGCGGCGCATGAGACGGCCCCGGGCGTAGTGGGTACGGCCCGGGGCGCCGGACGGCCCGCCGTCGACAGGGAGGATCTCCTGTAGACGACGGGCCGTCCTTCTTCCTTGCTGGGTGTTCAGGTCCGGTTCGGCCCGGGCTCGGGCGGCGGGAACCCGGGCAGGAGGATCGGCGGCGCGTCTTCGAGGAGCGAGGGGAACACGGGCTCCTCGGCGGCCTCGGCCTCCTGCTCCTCCTGGTAGTCGACGTACGGGTTGTCCTCGACGGTGCCGATCCCCCACACGTCCTCGTCGGGGTCCTCGGTCAGGAACGACTCCCGCTCGAACTCGTCGTCGGGGTTCGCCGCGCCGCGCGCGCCCGGCGCGCCGACCATGCCGCCCAGGCCGGTCCGGCCGCCCGCGGTCGACGCGGGACCGCCAGTGGCGCCCGCAGGCGCGCCGATGACGCCGCCGACCGGGCCCGCGGTCCCGCCGGTCGGCACCGATCCGGCCTCGGGCAGACCGGCCCCGCCGCCACCGCCGCCGAGGCCGCCGCCGCTCCCGGCGAGGCCGCCCGAGGGCAGCTCGGCGGGGTCGATCTCGGCAGAGTCGAGTTCGGCAGGGTCCCAGTCGGTGTCGACACCGGGGACGTCCGGCATGTCGTAGTCCGCGGGGTCGGGCGACTCGTAGCCGGGGACCGTCGGCTCGTTCGGCTCGACGGCGCCCGGCTGGTCGGGGTCGGTCGGCTGCCTGGTCTCGTCCTGGTCCTGGTTCTGGTCCTGCGGGTCCTTCTCCTGGTCCTCTTCGGACTGTTTGTCTTCGTCGTCGTTCTTCTTCTCGTCGGCGTCCTTGTCCTTGTCGGACTCGGGGTCGCCGTCGCCGCTCTTTTTCTTCGGATCGGCGTCGTCCTGCCCGGTGGTATCGCGGCCGTTCTGGTCGTCCTCGCCGTCGCGGCCGGTGCGGTCGTCCTCGGCGACGACGGGCGGGCAGATCGTCGGGTCGGCCGCACCGCCCTTGTCCTCCAGGGGCTCGAACTGCTCGGCCGCGGCCGTCAGGCCCGCGCCCGTGGCGGCGTCGGCGGCGGTGAGCACGGACAGGCCGAGCTGCAACTGCACGGTCCCCTCGTCGGCGCGGGCCTGGAACAGCGCCTGGAGCATCGGCCCGAACGGTCCCGCCGCGGCGATGGCCGCCCAGTGGACGGCTCCCAGCTCCACGCGCGGCTCGGACTGCACGTTGAAGCCCGCGCCGCGGTACGAAGCGTCGGTGCTCCGCAGCTGCTCCACCATGGACTGCATTGCGGCGCCGCCGGAGTCGAGCAGCTCCGCGGCCTCGCCGACCTGCGTCGCGACCTGATCGACGTGCTCGTCGACGACCACCGCGTCGTCGTTGAACGCGGTGTTCGCCTTGTCCTGCCACCCGGCGTTGATCTCGACCACCGTCGAGTCGTACTCGGCCCGGTGCTCGGTCAGATCCGTTCCGGCCGCGGCCATCTCGGACGCGTAGTCGACGAACGCGGCCGGGTTCGCGGCCAGCGCCTCCTCGTATGTGGGCATGGTGCTCCTCCTAGTCCCGCTTCGGGCGGGGCACCGACCGCGCGATCGAGCGGAACCTCCCGCCGACCTCGCCGTCGGCGCCGTCCAGGTCGTCGGCGCTGCCGGTGACCTGCTCGCCCTGCCAGGCGACGCGCCGCTCCACGCCCGCGGTGACCTCGCCGAGCGCGGCCTGCCAGCGCACGCCGGCGTCCCCGGTGAGGAACCCGGTGTTCCCGTCGGCGGCGGTCTGGGCGGGGGCCTCGACCCGGTCGGACGCCTTGCGCGCGCCGGGGGCGACGGCCCGCAGGTCCGCGCCGCCGCCGCGGACCCGGTCGACTTCCATGTACACGTTCACGCCGGTCCTCCTCGCATCGGCGGCGCCGGGTCCGGCGCCCGGCGGCCTCCCCTGCAATGTGCCCGCAGCCGTCACGGTCCGGTCCCGAAGCGGCCGGTGCGAAGTCGTGACGTTTCCATGACGCGGCCGTCTTCCATTGGGGCACCACCAGGAGCGACCAGGGAGGTGCGGCATGACGGACGGCGGACTGATCGAGGGCTCGGCGCCCGCGGGCGACTCGGGCGCCGAGTACGCGACCGTGCTCGACGCCGGCGCCGCGGACACCGGCGGGACGGCCCTCGTGTACGACGCCGGGAGCGCGGAGTACATCTCGTCCACTGTGTACGAGGAGCCGGTCTACGACCCGGCGTACGACGAGGCCGCGTTCTACACCGAGCCCACCGCGAGCTCCGAGATCGCCTTCGGCGACACGGGGTCCGGAGGCAGGACCGGCTGCACGGCGGGCGCGTGCCCGCACCCGATGGCGCACCCGGCCGAGGCGGACTGGGAGCAGCTGGTGTCGGCCGTCCCGGTCGAGGGGCAGCTCGGGCGGTTCAAGCCGCGCTGCGAGGGCATGTCGTACCCGACGGAGGACGACTTCCGGTCCGCGGTCGCCGCGGTGCGGCCGCTCGACCCGGACTCGTTCTCGTTGCAGCGGTTGCGGACCGGCTGGACCGAGGAGGTCGCCGCGGTCCTCGCCGACTGGCCGGGACTGCTGCGCACGAACCTCGCCGCGCTCGCGGCAGGCTGGGCGGGGGCCGACTTCGACGCGTTCAACGAGCAGGCCGACCAGGTGAAGACGCTCGTGCAGGGCGTGCTCGACGACATCGAGGACACGGCCGCGGAGCTGAAGAACCGGGAGGAGGCCCTGTACGCGCTCCAGGGGGGCGACTCGGGCGAGATCCCTTATCCCGCACCGCTGGTCGGCGCTGAGGGCGAGTGGACGAGCCTGGTCGCGATCCATGTGCGGCCCGCGTGGTGGCACGGGGACTGCATCCGGATGGGGTGCGAGGAGGCCGAGCAGGCGCTCCGGCTGGGCGGGGCGGACCCGGCGCTGGCGGCGGAGGTGCGGGCGTTCGTCGAGGAGCGCGCGGGCGCGGGCACGGCGGACGCGGCCGTGGAGGGCGCGGTGCCATCGGAGGCGCGGTTGCAGGCGGGCGAGGAGGCGAAGACGGCGTTCGGGCCGCGGATCGACGCGGCGGTCGCGGAGTACGCGGAGCGGCACGCGGCGATCGACGGCGCGATCGGCGAGAAGCTCGGCGGGCAGAGCGAGCAGCTCGCCGCTATGACGGCGACGGGCGCGGACCGGCCGTACCCCGACAGCGCCGACGCCTCCTACATGGATCTGGCGTCGCCGGTGATGGAGCAGCCCGCGGCGCCGGTGGCGCCGCAGGCGACCCAGGACCCGAGCCCGGTGCCGCCGAGCGGCGACGGGTCGGTGCGGACCGAGGCCGAGACCTCCACGGCGCCTGCGGAGGCGGCAGCGGACGGGACCGTCTCCGGCGGTCTGGCGAGCGGCGGCGGGTTCGGGGGCTTCGGCGGCGCCTCGGTGGGCGGCGGCGCGGTCGTCCCGGGCGGCGCGGCCACCGCGGTCGCGGGCGGCGGGCCGGGCTTCACGGGGACGGCGCCGGGCGTGTTCGGGCCGGGCCCGGCCGCGGGGCCGACCGCTTCCGGCTCGGGCTCCGGGCCGGGCGTGAGCGCGGCGCGGACCTCGGTGGTCGGCGGCCGGGCGGCGGCCGACGCGCGCAAGAAGGGCGAGCGGTCCGAGGAGGACGAGGAGCCGGAGGACGACGACCTCCTGTTCCGCGAGACCGGCAACGTCTGGGGCTATGTGCGGCCCGGCGACGACCCGTACAGCTAGGAGGCGAGATGGCGCAGGAGCGCGTGTTCGACGCGGAGGCGGTCGAGGAGTACCGGCAGTTCCTGCTCGGGCTGCTGGATCAGCTTGAGGGGCAGGTGATCCCGGTCCTCGCGACGGGGACCCTGAGCCGCGCCCCGGCCTTCGGGACGGCCCCTGGCGCGGCCGACAACGCGGCGGGGCAGTACGCGGAGTTCCACGCGGCGACGTGGCGGAACCTCCAGTACCTGCGCGGGGCGCTCCACGGGATGGAGGCGTCGCTCGCGGCGGTGGCGGGCACGGGCGCGGTGGCGGAGGACGACGCCGCGGCGGTCTTCACGGTGATCGAGTCGGACCAGGCGGCCGAACCGGCGGCGGAGTCGACGGTCCTGGCGGGCGGTGACGGCTCGGACTTTGCGACCACTGCTGCTGCGGACGGCTTCTCGACGCCGATCGAGGTCTCGGATCCCCAGCTCGCGACCGCCGAGGGGGTCCCGCCCGATTCATGAGCGCATGTCGCGACCGCGTTTAACCATCCACTAGCCCCCACCCACCCAGAGGGGACCGAAATCGTCGCCGGGCTCGATCCTGCCAATGGGGTCCGACAGGAAAACGGCCGAAATCGGCCTGGGTGACCAGAGTTCACCCGAACGAGTGCGGCGATGCGAGCGCCGGTCCGATCCAAGGCGCGGACCGGCGCTTTTCCTATCACCGCGGAATGACCGATCGGTGACCGATCGGTGGTCGGGTCGCGGAGGCTCGTCGCAACAGCGCGATGAGGAGGCGTCATGGACCGGATCGACATCCCCGAGGACTACGAGGACCGCGTGGAGGCCGCGCGGCGGGCCGCCGCCCGCCTGCCCGCCGGGGCCGTGCGCGACGGCGTCGATCAGGCGCTCGCGGCCGCGCCCAGCCGGGCGAGCTACGAGCAGGCCGCCGACCTCGCCGAGCGCGCGCAGGCCCTCACCGAGGAGCTCGCGACCCGCGGGTTCGACGGCACCGACCCGGGCCGCTTCGCGTGGGTGCGCCTCGACTACCTCGGCCGGCTCGTCACGATCGCGTTGAGCCCCACCGTGGACCGCCTCTCGAACCGCGCCGCCGCCGACGCCGTCGCGGCCGCCTGGGACGGCGCCGAGCAGTCCCGCTCCGAGCACGTGCTCAACCTCGAACGCGCCCACCCCGACCTGCTCGCCGGGCGCCTCCCCGACCGCAGAGGCGACGAGCTCCGCGACCGCATCGCCGCCCGCGCCGCCGACCGCTTCGAGCACGCCACCGACGACGACCTGTGCGCCGCCGAGACCGACCTCCAAGGCCGCCTCACCGGCTTCAAGTTCCTCGTCCCCAACGCCACCATCGACACCGAGTGCGAAGAGCTCTCCGCCCGCGCCACCGCCACCGTCCAAGCGGCGCAGGCGAAAGCGCGCGAAGCCCTCGCCGCGGTCCTCGCCCCCTGACCGACGAGCGCGGCGCCGGCACCGCCCTCCGCCGACCACCCCGGCCACGCGAAAAGGCCCGGTCCCCCTGCCGGGACCGGGCCTTCGCCGACGCCTACTCGTACAGGTCGTCGGCCGCCTTGCCGATGCCCCAGACGTCCTCGTCGGGGTCCTCGATGAGCGTCGACTCGCGCGCGTTCTCATCCTCGGGCCGCCCGCCGCCGCCCCCGCGGCCGCCGCCCATCATGCCGCCCGCCCCACCCGCGCCAGAAGCGGCCGCCGCGGGCACGCCGCCCGGAGCACCGGTCGCGCCGACGGGAACCGAGGAACCGGCCGAGACGCCCGCAGCACCCGTCGAAAGCCCGCCGCCGAGACCACCGCCCGGGCCCCCGCCGAGGCCCGCGCCGGCGGCGAGGCCGCCGGAGTAGTCCTCCGGGTCGAGTTCCGAGGCGTCCCAAGGGTTCTCAAGGTCGGGGGTCTCCGGCTGCGCGAAGTCCTCCATGCCCGAAGGGGTCTCGGGCGAAGCAGGCTGCTCCGCGCCCGGCTCCCCGGCCTGGTCCTCCTGGCCGGGCTGCTGCTCCTCCTCCTGCTCCTCCTCGTCGGTCTGCTCCTCCTCGGACTCCTCGCCCCCGCCTCCGGAGGAGCCGTCGCCGCCGGTGCCCGAGTGGTCCTCCGCCATCTCGTTCATGCTGTGGTCGTCCCCGCCGGACGTCCTGTCCTCCAAGGGCTTCAGCAGGTCCGCCGCAGCTGTCAGCGCGGCGCCCGCAGTCGCGTCGGCGGCGTTGACGAGGGTCGTGAGCGTCTGGAGGCCGAGGGTCCCGGCGAGGGCCTGGGCCTGGAGCGCGGCCTCGATGATGCCGCCGAAGGGTCCGGCCGCCGCGATCGCGGCCCGCTGCGCCGCACCGAGGGTCACGAGGGGCGCGGGCTGGATGTCGAAGCCCACGGCCTTCAACGCGGTGTCGGCGGCCCGCAGGAGCGTGCACTCGGTGAGCATCTGCGACCCCGCCGCGGCGAGGCTCCCCGCGGTCGTGGTGATCTCGCCGACGACCTGGCCCAGATGGGCGGTGACGGTGCCGACCTCCCCGTTGAAGGCGTCGTTCGCGGTGTCGCGCCAGTGCTGGTTGATCCCGGCGACGTTCTGGCCGTACTCGGTCTGCTGCGCGG
Source organism: Glycomyces sp. MUSA5-2 (assembly GCF_037034145.1). Classification (NCBI taxonomy): domain Bacteria; kingdom Bacillati; phylum Actinomycetota; class Actinomycetes; order Glycomycetales; family Glycomycetaceae; genus Glycomyces; species Glycomyces sp. MUSA5-2. Next base: position 456,222 of record NZ_JBAGKG010000005.1, on the reverse strand, counting down.
CGAGATCGCTTGCGGCCGCGGTCATCTCGGAGGCGTACGTGATGAATTCGGTAGGCTGCGCCGCAAGGGCGTCCTGGTAGCTGGGCATGGTCCTCTCCTATCGCCGCGGGCCGGTCGGGAGCTGGTTCTGGATGGCGGCGAAGCGGTTCCCCGTCTCCCGGTCGTTCGCCTCCGCGTCGTCGGCGCTGCCGACGACCTGGTCGCCCTGCCACGTGAGGCGCCGCTCGACGGCGCTCGCGACGGCCTGGAGCGAGGTCTGCCAGCGCCGGCCCGCGTCGCCGGTCGCGAAGCCGCGGTTGCGGTCCGCGGCCGACGCCGCCGGGCGCTCCACCCGCCTGGGCGCGGCCTGGCCGTGCGAGGCCATTGCGCGCAGGCCGGCGCCGCCCGTTCGCACGCCTTCGACGTCCATGTGCACGGTCATGGGGGTTCCTCCTTCGAATCCGCACTCCCGGACGGGCGCCCGGCGGCGTTCCGAGCACTCTCCCGCCAGGGGCCACCGATCGGTCACCGCTGCGCCCGAATGGTCCGATGACGGATGTGTGACCGCCCGGTCTTCCATGGGCCGCATGGATCCGAGACCGGGCCCGCCGGGGCCCGGGTCCGCCAGAGGAGGTGCGCTGCGATGACCGACGACCTGTCCGCGACCGGCGAGGGGGCCGCCTGGTCGGTCGAGCTGCCGTCATTCGAGTTCACGATCGCGTTCGGGGACACCGCGACCGGCGGTGAGCGGGCCGGGTGCTCGGCGGGGGACTGCCCGCACCCGGTGGCGCATCCGGCCGAGGAGGACTGGGTGCAGCTCGCCTCCGCGGTCCCCGTGGAGGGCCAGTCGGCGAGGTTGAAGCCGCGCTGCGAGGGCATGGCCTACCCGACCGAGGACGACTTCCGGGCGGCCGTGAACGCCGTCAGGCCGGAGGACCCCGACGCGTTCTCGTTGCAGCGCCTGCGCAGCGGCTGGACCGAGGAGGTCGGGGAGCGGATCGCGTCGTGGCCCGACCGGATGCGCTCGAAGCTCGCGTCGCTCGCCGAAGGCTGGGCGGGGGACGATTTCGACGCGCTCGCCGAGCAGGCCGACGCGGCGCGGGCGCTCGTCGAGGGCGTGCTCGACGACGTGGAGGCGGCGGCCGCGGAGCTGGAGCGGCGCGAGTCGGCGATCTACGCGCTCCAGGGCGGCGACTCCGGCGAGATCCCTTACCCCGCGCCACTGGTGGGGGTCGAGGGCGAGTGGTCGGAGCTGGCGGCGCTGCACGTCCGGCCCGCGTGGTGGCAGGGCGACTGCATCCGCATGACCTGCGAGGAGGCCGAGCGGGCCATGGAGCTCGCGGGTGCGGACGCGGCGCTGGCGACGGAGGTGCGGGAGTTCATCGAGGAGCGCGTGGGCGAGGGCCTGTCGGGGCTGGGCGCGCTGGTGGCCGACGTGCGGTCGACCGCGGGACTGGAGGCGAAGGACGTCTTCGGGGAGCGGGTGGCGGCCGAGTTCGCGGCGTACGAGGAGCGGCAGGCGGCGATCGACGAGGCCATCGCGGCGAAGCGCGACGGCCAGAGCGAGGAGCTCGCGGCGGTGCGGGCGACGGGTGAGGACCGGCCGTTCCCCGGTACCGCGGACGCGTCGTACATGGATCTCGCCGCGCCGGAGGCGGAGCGGCCCGCGGCGCCGGTCGCGCCGCAGACCGTGGAGGACCCGAGCCCGGTCCCGCCCGGCGGCGACGGGTCGGTGCGGGAGACCTCTTGGGAGGCGCCGGAGGACGACGAGCCGGTGTCCGGCGGCCTCGCGGGCGGTGCTGGCGGTGGCGGCGGGCTCGGGCCCGGCGGCGCGCAGGGCTCCGGGTTCGGGGGCCGGGGCGCGGCCGTCGCGGTCGCGGGCGGGCCGGGCGGGGCCCCGCAGGGGCTGTTCGGTCCGGCGGTGACGACGCCGACCTCCGCGACCACTCCCGGTCCGCGCGGCGGGGGCCTGTTCCACTCGCCCGCGGGGCAGCAGGTTGCGGCGCCGAAGGACCCGGACCGGAAGGGCAAGGGCGGCAAGGAGACCGAGGACGGCGAGGGTTCCGAGGACGAAGCGCCGCAGCTGTCGCGGCGCGAGACCGGGAACGTGTGGGGCTACGTCAGGCCCACCGAGGACCCCTACAACTGAGCACCGAGAGCGAAGGAGCGAGACCCATGGGCGAGCGCGTGTACGACCCGGCGGCCGTCGAGGAGTACCGGCTGTTCCTGCTGGAGCTGATCGGCGAACTGGAGGGCGGCGTCATCCCGGTGCTGGCGCAGGGGACGCTGAGCCGGGCGCCCGCGTTCGGCACCGCGCCCGGCGCGGCCGACGCCGCGTCCCGCTACCTGGAGTCCCATGCGGCGCTGTGGCGGAACCTCCAGTACCTGCGCGGGACGCTGCACGGCCTGGAGGCGGCGCTCGCCGAGTCCGAGGGCGGCGACACGGGCTTCCACTTCACGTTCACCGTGTGAGGGAACGGGAACGGCTCGCGCCGCGCACCCGGGAGCAGGTGCGCGGCGCGAGCCGTCTCGGCGGGCTCGACCGTGCCGTCTTGAGAACGCGCCGGTCGACCCGACAGGCTTAGAAGGCCCCGTCGGGGAGGTCCATCGGGACCAGGTCCGCTGCCTCGACGATCTTGCGGTCGGCGGTGATCCGCGGGAGCACCTCGTGGGCGAAGAACTTCGCGGCCGCGACCTTGCCGCGGTAGAAGTCGTCGTCCGCGCCGCCGTCGAGCTTGGCCTGCGCGACCTCGGCCTGGCGCAGCAGGAGCCAGCCGACCATGAGGTCGCCGACGGCCAGCAGCAGGCGCCGCGAGTGCAGCCCCGCCTTGTACAGCTCGCGCGGCTCGTCGCCCATCGCGGCCATGAGCGCGGGCTGGAGCGCCTCCAGGATGCCCTGGACGTCGCCGAGGGCGCGCAGCACGCGGCCGCGCACCTCCTCCAGCTCCGCGTGGCCGTCCTGGGTGGACTCCATGATCTCGCCCGCGACGGCCATGAGTGACTCGCCGTTGTCCTTGATGATCTTGCGGAACAGGAAGTCGAGGCTCTGGATGGCGGTGGTGCCCTCGTAGAGCGTGTCGATCTTCGCGTCGCGCACGTACTGCTCCAGCGGGTAGTCCTGGAGGTACCCGGAGCCGCCGAACGTCTGGAGGGACTCCGAGGACAGCAGGTCGTAGGCGCGCTCGGAGCCGCAGCCCTTGACGAGCGGCAGGAGCAGGTCGTTGATCTTCTTCGCGGTCTCGGCCGCGTCCGCGTCGCCTTCGGCCTCGGCGATGATGGCCTTGTCCTGCCAGGACGCGGTGTACGCGACGAGCGCGCGCAGGCCCTCGGCGTAGGACTTCTGGAGCAGGAGCGAGCGGCGCACGTCCGGGTGCTTGATGATCGGCACGCGCGGCGCGGTCTTGTCGGTCGACTGGAGCAGGTCGGCGCCCTGGATGCGGCTCTTGGCGTAGTCGAGCGCGTTCAGGTAGCCGGTGGAGAGCGTCGCGATGGCCTTGGTGCCCACCATCATCCGCGCGTACTCGATGATGAGGAACATCTGGCGGATGCCCTCGTGCTTGTCGCCGAGGAGCCAGCCCTTCGCGGGGGCCTTGTCGCCGAAGGTGAGCTCGGCGGTCGCCGAGACCTTCAGGCCCATCTTGTGCTCGATGTTGGTGACGTTCACGCCGTTGCGCTCGCCGAGCTCGCCGGTGGCCGGGTCGAACAGGTACTTCGGCACGATGAACAGGCTCAGGCCCTTCGTGCCGGGGCCGCCCGCGCCCTCTTCGCCGACCGGGCGGGCGAGCACGTAGTGGATGATGTTCTCGGTCATGTCCTGGTCGCCCGAGGTGATGAAGCGCTTGACGCCCTCGATGTGCCAGGAGCCGTCGGGCTGCTTGTACGCCTTGGTGAGGCCCGCGCCGACGTCGGAGCCCGCGTCGGGCTCGGTCAGGACCATCGTCGCGCCCCAGCCCTTCTCGACGAACAGCTTCGCCCACTCCTGCTGCTCGGGCGTGCCCTCGCGGTACGCGGAGTGCGCGAACGAGGAGCCGGCGGCGTACATCCACAGGGCCGGGTTGGAGCCGAGCACGAGTTCGGCCAGGGACCACCAGAGCATGCGCGGCGCGGAGGTGCCGCCGAGGACCTCGGGCAGGTCCAGGCGCCAGTATTCGGCGTCGATGAAGGCGCGGTACGACTTCTTGAACGACTCGGGCAGCGTCACCGAGTGGTTCGCGGCGTCGAACACGGGCGGGTTGCGGTCGCCCTCGACGTAGCTGGAGGCCAGCTCGTTCTCGGCGAGCCGGGCCAGCTCCGCCAGGATCTCTCGGGCGGTGGCCTCGTCCAGGTCGGGATAGGCCTGGTGGTCGAGGATCTTGTCCGCTCCGAAGACCTCGAAGAGATTGAACTCCAGGTCCCGGAGGTTGTGGCGGAAGTGCGTCATTGCTGGTCCTCCATTACTCGGTGGTAACCACCATCATATTACCCGTCAGTAATCTCTACAAGGATCCCGCGGTCCGCCGCAGGTCCGCCCGCGTGTCGCGGTCGGATACCCGACAGCCGCGTCGTTCGATCGGGTGATCGTGGAGGTCTCCGGCCGGGTGCCGTAACCGGCGCACTCGTGCCTCGTTGAACCGTGCATCAGACCGCCTGTGCGATTCCCGCCGAAGCGCAGAGGCCGGTTCCGCCGCCGAGGACCGACCCGCCGCACCGCTGCGCCGCATCCACCAGGAGCACCCCAGATGATCCGTGCCGTCGCCACCCAGATCGCCGCCCGCGTCGGGCCCGCCTACGTCGGGCGCCACCGCCGCGCCCGGCCCGTCCTGCACCGGGTCCTGCGGCTCGTCAGCGCCGCGCCCGAGGCCGCCCTTGAGGAGGCCGTGCGATGAGCCGCCGCCTCCCCGTCCGCCTCACCAAGCGCCGCCGCAAGCGTCCGCGTCTCACTGCCCTGCGGCGCTGTCGCATCGGTCAGTCCGCCTCCGGGCGGTAGTCCAGGAGCAGCAGGGCGATGTCGTCGGTCAGCGGGCCGCCGACCCAGCGCCGCAGCGCCGTCTCCAGCGACGCGAGGCCGTCGCCGGTGTTGCCGTGCCCGATGAGGCTCCACGCGCGCTCGCGGATCGGGAAGAACTCGCCGTCCCGGCGGGCCTCTGCCAGGCCGTCGGTGTACAGCAGGATCCGGTCCCCCGGCTGGAGCCGCACCGTCAGCTCCTGCGCCGACGGGCTCAGGCCCAGCGGCGGGGCCATCGACTCGGGCTCCAGGTAGGTCGCCACGCCGTCGCGCACCAGCATCGGCGGCGGGTGCCCGCAGTTGAGGATCTCCAGGGTCCCGCCGCGCTCCTGGAGCAGGATCGCCGTCACGAAGTCCTCGTCGCCGCCGTTGCGCGCCACCGCGTGGTCGAGGTCGTCGATCATGCACCGCTGGTCCGGGCGCTCGAACGCCACGTGCCGGAACGAGCCGAGCACCGTGGACGACAGCCGCACCGCGTCCAGGCCCTTGCCGCGCACGTCGCCGATGACGATCCGCACCCCATACTCCGTGTCGAGGGCCTCGTACAGGTCCCCGCCGATCTCCGCGCCCGACCGGGCCGACACGTACCGGGCCGCGATGTCGAAGGGCCCCAGGCGCTCCCCGATCGGCCGCAGGATCGCCTGCTGCACCACCGAGGCGAGCTGCGTGAGCCGCCGCATCCGCTCGTCGTCCCGCTCGCGCACGACCGCCACGGCCGCGGCGATCACCACGGCCACGGCCACCACCAGGAAGTCCACGCCGTGCTGCGAGACCGCCGAGATCGAGAAGTCCCGGAGCGTCCACAGGTACCCGAAGGCCGCGGCCATGCTCGCCGCGCCGACCCCGGCGACCCAGCGCCACGGCAGGAACGCCGACGCCGCCAGCGGCGGCAGCGCCAGCCACGACACGGCGTGCGAGTCGCCGCGGGCGGTCAGGCGCAGCCCGACCAGGACGACCACCACCGCGAACGCGGCCGTGAACGCCGACCGCACGGACGGCGCGGCCCAGCCCTTCCACAGGTCCCCTCGGGCCTGGGCCGGACTGCGGCGCTGCGTAGTGCGCATGTGGTGGCATGCCTCCTTCCCACCGGATCGCGGGCGCGTCCCGCACGCTCGGGACTCCGCTCGGGGTCCCCGGTTCCGGGCGCAGCGGGCCCTCGGCCCCGGACCGGGCCGGAGGGGTCGCGCCCTCGCACCGGCCGGGGGTGTCGTCAGCACCGGCCCCGGCCGGCGGCGGTGGGAAGCCCGGAGCGCCGGACCCGTTTCGACCATCGCCGATGTGAAGATCGTAATGGTCGGCGCAGCGCTACCGGGCGTGGAGGACGCCGCCGCTTCCGAGACGGCGAAGTCTGTGCGTTCGGGCGGACGAAACCGACGAACGGGCCTTCGCGACTCATCCGTTCGGACAGGGTTTCAGGCTTCTGAACTGGGACGCCGCTTCATGTGCCATACGCCGCAGGGACGCCCGGCACCGATTCGGAAGGCCCGTCGCAAACGTGACGAAAAGCGCTGGCACGGTGACCGCGCGTCGTGCGAATCTGGAACGCGTGCAGTTCACGATCGCGAAGACCCCCTACTCCAGCCCCGCCGCGCGCCTCCTGTGCGAGGAGGTCCAGGCCGAGTACGTCGTGCGCTACGGCTCCGGCGACATGACCGAGATGAGCGACGCCGACTTCGAGCCGCCGAACGGCGAGTTCCTCGTCGTCTTCGACGAGTCCGGCGAGCCCGTCGGCTGCGGCGGCTGGCGCGCCCACGGCGACGGCGATGCGGAGATGAAGCGCGTCTACGTGCGCGCCGCCGCCCGCCGCCAGGGCCTCGCCAAGCGCATCGTGGCCGCCGTCGAGGAGTCCGCCGCGGCCGCGGGCCGCAAGCGCGTGATCCTGGAGACCGGTCCGCGCCAGCCCGAGGCCGTCGCGATGTACGGCCTGCTCGGGTACACCCCGGTCGACGCGTTCGGCTACTACAGCGCCGAGGACGGCTCTATCCACCTCGGCAAGGAGCTCGGAACCGACCTTCCATAGTAATTCACTGAATTGCGATCAGAAGCGGCACGCAACCACCAAAGCCGCTCATCGCGCCTTTCGGGTCAGGAAGGCCAAACGGCCTGATCCTCACCTCCACCCCGAAAGGATCAAAGTGGACATGAAGAGGAAGCAGCTGGTCCGCCTCGGCGCGGGCGTCGCCGCCGGGCTCGGCGCCGCGGCCATCGCCTGGGCGGGCGTCGCCGCCAACGCGCAGGACAATGCCGCGGACAACGACTTCGAGGCGCAGATCATCGGCGGCCAGCCCGCCGAGGAGGGCCAGTACCCCTGGCTCGTGGGCCTGGGCTCCGCGGGCGAGGGCACCCCCTGGGAGCGCCAGTTCTGCGGCGGCTCGCTCATCGCCCACGACGTCGTCCTCACCGCGGCGCACTGCGTCGAGGGCACCGAGGACGCCTCCGAGCTCGTCGTCTTCTCCGGCTCGGTGGACCTGGAGTCCGACGAGATCGTGGAGACCGCGGTGACGGACTTCCACATCGCGGAGGACTTCAACGACCCGATCGCGATGTCGAACGACTGGGCGCTGCTCAAGCTCGCCGAGGAAGTCGACCAGGAGCCGATCCCGCTCAACACCGACCCGGCAGCCGAGTTCGAGGTCCTGGAGACCGCGGGCTGGGGCAACACGGGCGAGGAGTACCCGACGGTGGCCGAGTGGGTCGAGGTGCCGTTCGTGAGCGACGCCGACTGCGAGGCGGCCTACCCGGGCGAGGTCGACGCGGCCTCGATGCTGTGCGCGGGCGACCTGGAGAACGGCGGGGTCGACTCGTGCCAGGGCGACTCGGGCGGCCCGATCATGGCCGACAACGAGGGCCTGACGCTTGTGGGCATCGTGAGCTGGGGCTACGGCTGCGCCGAGGCCGGCAACCCGGGCGTGTACGGCGAGGTCGCGGACTTCAACGACGCCATCGACGAGGTCCTCGCGGGCTGGTCCGTCGAGTAGACCCCTTGATCCGTGAAGGCCGGGAGGGCCCGCCCCTCCCGGCCTTCCGCATTCCGAGCGCAGTCCGGAATGGACTATTCGCAGGCGTCCGTCCCTATTGCTGAATACAGGCGTGTATACGCCGCTATTCACTGAAAAACAGCTTAGATGTGGATTCCTCAGATATGAGCGATATTCCCGTATGCTGCTTGCGGCAGGTGAACGCCTGGATCCACCCTCACCCGAAAGGATTTCTCGCGTGAAGCACAACCGAAAGACCCTCGTCAAGATCGGCGCGGTCGTCGCCGCCGGACTCGGCGCCGCCGCGTTCGCGGTCGGCACCGTCGGCGCCAACGCGGACGAAGCCACCACCGACGGCGACTTCGACGCCCAGATCATCGGCGGCCAGCTGGCCGCCGACGGCCAGTTCCCCTGGACCGTCGCCCTCGCCGACGCGGGCGACCCGTCGTTCAACTTCTGCGGCGGCTCCCTCATCGCCGAGGACGTCGTCCTCACCGCCGCCCACTGCACCGAGGGCTCCGCCGCCGGGGACATCGTGGTCCGCCACGGCGACACCGACATCACCCAGACCGACGTCTACGACGTCAGCGAGATCGTCGTCGCCGACGGCTTCAACGGCTCGACCATGGTCAACGACTGGTCGCTCATCAAGCTCGCCGAGCCGATCAGCGGCGCCGAGACCCTCCCGCTCACCGAGGAGGACACCAAGGACTGGGGCACCCTCACCGTGATCGGCTGGGGCACCACCGAGTCCGGCTCGATGTCGCAGGACCTCCTGTACGTCGACGTCCCCTACATCAGCGACGGCGACTGCTCCGGCGCCTACGGCTCCGAGTTCGACGCCGCCACGATGATCTGCGCGGGCGACCTGGAGAACGGCGGCGTGGACTCCTGCCAGGGCGACTCCGGCGGCCCGCTGATCTCCGAGGACGGCGTCCTCGTGGGCATCGTGAGCTGGGGCTACGGCTGCGCCGAGGCGGGCAACCCCGGCGTGTACGCCAACGTCGGCCTCCTCTACGACGACATCACCGCCGCCCTCGCGACCCTGTAGCGGCACACCTCCTCCGGGGCACCGTGCAGCCCTCCGCGGGCTTTTGTATACTCGGTGCGGCTCCGTTCAGGCGGAGTTCGCGGGTGTAGTTCATTGGTAGAATGCGACCTTCCCAAGGTTGAGAGGCGAGTTCGATTCTCGTCACCCGCTCCGCGAGGATTTCACGGCCGTCCGGTTCCACCGGGCGGCCATTTCTGTGTGCTCAGCCGTGCGCTCAGCCGTGCGCCCCACGGCGCGTGTTCGATTTCGTTCGATTGAGCTGTTCCGGGCCTCCGAATCCGACACCGGTTCACCGCATGACGCCTGTGAACTGCGATGTTATCGGTCTCTCTTGGGGCGCATGATGACGAATAGAGACCCCCTTCACTTTCTGAGTGGGCGCAGGTACCATGATCGCATCGAAAGTTTCCGATACTTCTTCTGAAACTTTCGGACGGACGAACCCTCATCCCTCGAAAGGAACGCGCCCGATGCGAAATCCCCTTCTCCGGCCCCGCGCGCTCGTGGCGGCCGGTGCGGCCGCCGCGCTCGCGCTGACCGCCGCCGCGTGCGGCGACAGCGGCGAGAGCGACGCCGACATCACCTGGTGGCACATCCAGAACCAGGACCCGCTCATGTCCACGTGGCAGGAGTTCGCCGACGACTTCGGGGCCGAGCACGACGTCACCTTCGACGTGCAGCCCATCGAGAACCAGGCGTTCAAGGACCGCATGGGCACCGCCTCCCAGTCGGGCGACGTCCCCGACATCTTCCACACCTGGGGCGGCGGCGTGCTCGCCGAGCAGGTCGAGGCCGGCCTCGTGCAGGACCTCACCGGCAAGCTCGACTGCATCGACCAGATCAACCCGATCGCCCTGGAGCCCTACACGATCGACGGCAAGCTCTACGGCATGCCGTTCGACGCCGGGGTCGTCGGGTTCTGGTACAACATGGACCTGTTCGCCGAGGCCGGCATCGACGCGCCGCCCGCGACCTGGGACGAGTTCCTCGCCGACGTCCAGGCCCTCAAGGACGCCGGGATCGCGCCGATCGCCCTCGCCGGCGCCGACCAGTGGCCCGGCCACTACTACTGGACCTACCTCGCCATGCGCACCGTCGGCCTCGACGGCCTCGAAGCGGCGGCCGAGGCCGGGGACTTCTCCGGCGACGGCTTCGTCCAGGCCGGGCAGATGGTCGCCGACCTCGCCGCCCTGGAGCCGTTCCAGCCCGGATTCGAGTCCGCGACCTACGGCGAGGCCGACGGCCAGTCCGCGGTCATGGGCGAAGGGCTCGCCGCCATGGAGCTGATGGGCCAGTGGGCCCCGCAGGCCCAGCGCGACAACTCCGGCACCGACGGGCCCGAGAACCTCGGGTTCTTCCCGTTCCCCACGGTCGAAGGCGGCGTCGGGACCACCACCGAGTGGCTCGGCGGCGGCAACGGCTACGCGGTCGCCGCGGACGCGCCCGACGAGGCACTCGACTTCCTGTGCTACTTCATGGAGCCCGAGAACTACTCGCGCGCGATCACCGAGGGCAACCTCACCCCGGTCGCCGTCGACACCGCGGCCGTCGCGCCAGACCTGAACGAGGACACCCAGAAGGTCGTCGACGCGCTCGCCACCGCCACCGGCACGCAGCTGTACCTCGACCAGGCGTACCCGCCGGCCATCGGCGGCGTCATCAACGAGGCCACCGAAGGGCTCATCCTGGGCCAGCTGACCCCCGACGACTTCGTGTCGATGGTCAACGAGGCGTGGGCGGCCGAGGAGTGACGACCACGGAGTCCCCCCGGGTCTCCCCGGGGCGCCCGGACCGCCGCGAGGGCGCACGCCCCCGCAAGCGGTCCGGGCGCCCCGGCGCGGGGACCCTCGCGACGTTCATCGCGCCCGGCCTGGTCCTGTTCCTGCTCTTCGTGATCCTGCCGGTCCTGTTCGCCGCGTACGTCGCGTTCTTCCGCTGGAACGGGCTCGGCGGCGTCCCCACCGACTTCGTGGGCCTGGAGAACTTCCGCAACCTCCTCCAGGACGAGGTGTTCCTCGGGGACCTGTGGCGCCTGGGGCTCATCGTGGTCCTCTCGCTGCTGGTGCAGCTGCCGATCTCCTTCGGCCTGGCGATGCTCCTGCACCAGCGGTTCCCCGGGCGCACCGCGTTCCGGCTCCTGTTCTTCGTGCCCTACGTGCTCACCGAGGCCGTCACCGCGGTCCTGTTCCGGCTCGTGTTCTCGCCGCGGCGCGGCTTCGCCGACTCGCTGCTGGCGAACCTCGGCGTCGACTCGCAGGTCGGGTGGCTCTCCGACCGCGAGATCGTCATGTTCGTCATCTTCGGGATCCTCACCTGGAAGTTCTTCGGCTTCCACATGATCCTGTTCCTCGCCGGGCGCCAGAACATCCCCGACGAGCTGTACGAGGCCGCCGCCATCGACGGCGCCACCGGCGCGCAGGCGTTCCGCTCGATCACGCTGCCGCTCATGGGCCCCACGGTCCGCATGATCGTGTTCCTGTCCGTGATCGGCACGGTCCAGCTGTTCGACCTGGTGTACGTGCTCACCGGCGGCGGGCCGTTCCACGCCTCCGAGACCCTCGCGATCACCATGTACGAGCAGGGCTTCCAGCGCAACCAGATCGGGTACGCGTCGGCGCTGTCGATCGCGATGTTCCTCATCAGCCTCGTGTTCGCGCTGTTCTACCAGCGCTTCGTCCTCAACCGCGACCTCCAGGGGTCGATCACCACCGCCGGGAACCGCTCATGAAGGTCACGACGCGCCGCGCGCGCCTGCTGCGGCACACCGGGTTCTACATCGCCGCGTTCGTCACCACCGCGTTCGTGGCGACGCCGATCCTGTTCGCGCTCCTGGGCGGCTTCAAGGACAACCAGCAGCTGCGCGAGAACGCCCTGGGCCTGCCGAACCCGTGGAACGTGGAGAACTACACCGACGTGCTCGCCTCGGGCGCGTTCTGGCAGCAGGTCTTCTCCTCGGTGTTCATCGCGCTCATCACCACGTTCATCGTCGTCGCGTGCTCGGCGATGGTCGCGTTCGTGTTCGCGCGCTACGCGTTCCGCGGCCGCGAGGGCCTGTTCACGCTGTTCGCGGCGGGCATGATGTTCCCGTTCGCGGTGGCGGTGCTGCCGCTGTTCATCATCCTGCGCACGTTCGAGCTGCTCAACAGCCCGCTCGGGGTGATCCTCCCGCAGGCCGCGTTCGGCCTGCCGCTGACGATCATCATCCTGCGCACGTTCTTCCGGTCGATCCCCGCCGAGGTCGAGGAGGCCGCGACGATCGACGGCGCCGGGCCGTGGCTGTTCTTCTCGCGCATCCTCCTGCCGATGGCGCGGCCGGTGCTCGCGACCGTGTCGGTGCTCGCGCTCGTCGGGTCGTGGAACTCGTTCCTGCTGCCGCTGGTGGTGCTCCAGAAGTCGACGTGGTGGACGCTCCCGCTGGGCGTCACCCAGTTCAGCGGCCAGTACGCGTCCGACACGGCGAAGGTCCTCGCGTTCGTCATGCTCGCGATGCTCCCGGCGCTCGTGTTCTACGCGTTCGCCGAGCGGCACCTCATCAGCGGGCTGACCTCGGGCGGCACGAAGGGTTGAGACGGCCCGTCCGAGACGGGCCCGGGTGCTTTCGAGGCGCCCGGGCCCTTTTTCCGTTCCACGGGAACCGCCGGGCCGCGGGCGGCGTCCCACCGGCATGAAAGCGAAACTCCTCACCGCACTCGCGGGCGCGGCCGCCCTCGCCGCCGCCGGGTGCACCTCCTCTTCAGACGGGGGCGACCCCGACGTCGAGGCCGTCCCTTGGGTGCCCGCCTCCGCGCAGCTCGCCTCCTACGGCGGCTGCGACGAAGCGCTCGAAGGCATCCAGGACGCGGCCGCCGCGATGATGGCCCAGTGGCAGTCCGGCGGGTACTTCGCGAACGGCTTCGCCGAGGACGGCGTGGCCCGCGAGGAAGGCGACATGGCCGCCGGGTCGGACAGCGCCGAAGCACCGACCGCCGCGGCCTCGGACGCCTACTCCCAGACCAACAACGCGGTCGCGGGGGTCGACGAGCCCGATATCGTCAAGACCGACGGCGCGTTCGTCTACAGCGTCGTCCAGAACGAGCTGCGCGTCGTCGACACCCGCTCCGGCGAGGTCGCGGCTGAGCACCGCTACGACGACATGTCGTGGGACCACGAGCTGTTCCTCGGCGACGACGAGCTGCTCGTCATGTACACGCAGGACCGCCAGGACGGCGAGACGTACTACAGCGAGTTCACGATCGACCGGCTCGACCCGGCGAGCCTCGACGTGCTCGACACGTTCTCCATGGGCGGGTCCATGGTGGACGCACGGATGGTCGACGGGGAGGTGCGCCTCGCGGTGTCCTCGCAGCCGAGCATCCAGCCGGTGCAGGACGTCCTGTACGACGCCGACGCCGACCTGGAGGACCTCAAGGCCGCCATCGCTGCCACGGAGCTTGAGGACTGGGTGCCGGGCTTCAGCGTCAACGGCGAGGACGGCGAGATCGACTGCCGCGACATCGCCCACCCCGACCGGTTCTCCGGCTCCGCCGTGACCGTGTTCGGGCTGGCCGCCGACGGCGGCTGGGAGGACGTGGAGCCGCACACGGTCATGGCCGACGGCGACACCGTCCACGGCACCACCGAGAGCCTCTACCTCGCGCACTACGACTACGGCTGGGGCGCGGCAGAAGACGAGCAGCCGCAGTCGGAGACCGAGCTGTACCGGTTCCACTTCGAAGGCGGCGAGCCGCGCCTCGCGGGCGAGGCCACCGTCCCCGGGTCGCTGCTCAACCAGTACTCGCTCAGCGAGTACGACGGGCACCTGCGGGTCGCCACCACCGAGAACGACGCGGTGTGGGGCTGGTGGGGCGGCGGCTGCGGCCCGGCCGACGACTGCGCATGGGAGGGCGCCGAAGTCGCGCCGGCCGAGCCGGAGCCCTCGAAGTCCACGGTGACGGTGTTCGCCGTCGGGGACGACGCCCTCACCGAGACCGGCTCGGTCACCGACCTCGGCGTCACCGAGCAGATCTACGCCGTCCGCTTCATCGCCGACACCGCGTACATCGTGACGTTCCGTCAGACCGACCCGCTGTACACAGTGGACCTCTCTGATCCGGCGAACCCCGCCGTCACCGGCGAGCTGAAGATCACCGGCTACTCCGGCTACCTCCATCCCGTCGGAGCCGACCGGCTCCTGGGCATCGGCCAGGAGGCCGACGAGGACGGCGTCACCACCGGCCTCCAGGCGAGCCTGTTCGACACGGCCGCACCGGAGGCCGCGGTCCTCGACCAGTACTTCCGCGAGAACTCGGACTCCGCCGTCCAGTGGGACCCGCACGCGTTCCTGTACTGGGACGACGCCGGGATCGCCGTCCTGCCCGTCACCGACTGGGGCCCCGACTACTCCAACTACCGCTCCGGCGCGGTCGTCCTCGCGATCGGCGTCGACACGGTCGACCAGGCCGCCTGGATCGAGCAGGAGGTCTCCGACCCGTACAGCGAGGGCATCCTCCGCACCCTCGTCATCGGCGACCAGCTCTGGACCCTCTCCGCAGCGGGCCTGCAGTCCAACGAACTCGGCGGCGGCTACGCCCAGACCGCCTGGATCGGGTTCTAGGAGACCGGGGGGATGAAAGAGGGCCCGCGCTGCCTTTCGGGTGGCGGCGCGGGCCCGTTTCCTTGCGCCGTAACTCGACCGGGGTGATGCCGGTGAGCATGCGGACGGCGCCGAAGCCCCACATCTCGTCCCAGGCGCTGGCGTAGACCGCGCCGTCGTCGGCGGTGGGCCAGCCGGTCCAGACGGCGTTGCTGGCCTGGGACCAGGCGCCGTTGTACCAGACGGGGATCGCGGGGAGGTCGCGGAGCGCGAAGCGCTCCAGCTCGGCGATGATCTCCATGTAGCGGGGGTCGTCGGAGGCCACAGTGGAGAGTTCTTGGGTGAGCTCCCAGGCGTCCTCGTTCTCCCAGCGGGAGTAGTTGCCGGTGAGCTGCGCGTCGGCGACGGGCAGCTGGAAGAGGTACCGGAAGTGGCTCCACGGCGAGTTGGTGAGGCGGCTGTCGTTGTTGACGAGCAGGTCGAAGTCGCCGCCGGCGCGGGCGGCGTCGACGTCGGCGGCGTCCACCGATTCGGCGGTGACGTTGATGCCGGCGTCCACGAGGTCGGAGGCGATGGAGCGCGCGGCGTCCTCCCAGTCGGTCCAGCCGGTGGGGACGATGAGCCGCAGGGAGAACGGCTCGCCGTCGAGGTCCTCCACGAACCCGTCGCCGTCCTCGTCCTTGTACCCGGCGGCGCCGAGGAGGGCGACGGCCTGGGACGGCTCGAAGACGAACCCGTCCTCCTCGACGATCCCGACGTCGTAGTAGCGCTCCCAGACCGGCAGGAGCCCGGTCGGGTGGGCCTCGGTGACCATGCCGCCGTAGATGGCGTCGACGATCTGCCCGGGGCTGACCGCGAAGGCCATGGCGCGCCGGAACTCCGGGTCGTCGAGGGGCGCCCGCGTGGTGTTGGGGATGAGCATCGCGGTGTTCGCGGGCGCCATGAACGGCGGCTTGTCGTAGTACGTGGTGAGCGCGGGGTCCCCGGAGATGAAGTCGGCGACGCCGGGCATGAAGTTGTTCGCCAGGTCCAGGCGGCCCTCGATGAGCATGTTGAGGATGTCGGCGTTCGAGGGCGTCACGAGGTCGACGATGAAGCGGGGCCGCACATCGAGGCCGAGCGCCTCGGTGGCCCACCAGCCGTCGCGCTTGACCCAGGCGATGCGCGTCTCGTCGAAGGAGTGGACGCGGTAGGGGCCGGTGACGACCGGGTCCGGGCCGAGTGCGCCGGTGAGGATCTCCTCGGGCGCGTACGCTTCGAAGACGTGTTTGGGCACGATCTCGTTGGTGTACAGGAAGTTGTCCCATTCCTGGTGGCGCGCTTCGGAGAAGGTGAACCGGAGGGTGAGCTCATCGACGACCTCCACGGCTTCGAGCCAGTCCCAGACCCCGGCGAAGGGGACGCCGTCGGTCTTGCCGAGCTCGAACGTGTACGCGACGTCGTCGGCGGTGAACGACTCGCCGTCGCTCCAGTCGATCCCGGCGCGCAGCTTGAGCTCGAACTCGCGCTCGCCGGTCCACGCCCCGGACTCGGCGAGCCAGGGGGTGAGGGCCTGCTCCTCGACGTCGTAGAGGAAGAGGTACTCGTAGCCGAGCCCGTTGAGGCCGGTGACGCCGCCCGCGGTGACCGGGTTGAAGTCGCCGGGCGGCCCCCAGGCCGTGCCGGTCGTGTACAGGGTCTCGCCGCGGGGGAACTCGTCGATCGCGAGGCCGTCCGCGTCCGTCTCGGTGGCGGGCTCGTCGTCGCTGCACGCGGCGGTCGCCAGCACCGCGGTGGCGGCGAGCGCGGGGAGGTGTCTCCTCTTGGTCATGTCGGTTCTGCTTTCCGTCGAGGGATGACCGGGCGCCGGGTGCGCGAGGCCGAGGTGAGGGAAGCCTCGCGGTGGAAGAACGTTAGCGCAGACTGGAAGCACTGTCAGGCCGGGCGATTCGCTGATTCGCCGGAATTGCACGGATAAATACATCGATTGCGCAACCGTCTTCGCAAACGCTCCCATGGAATTGCGCGATATCGGTGCGAAATCGATACCGATCGAACTCGAAACATTCGGCGGGCCCGCGCCGGGTGCGGCGCGGGCCCTTTCCTGGTTCCCTTCAGGTCGGCGGCCGGGCGCTAACGGCCGAGGTTGCTGAAGCGGCGCACGCCGAGCGGGAGGAACACCGCGGTGATGACGAGCGGCCACGCGATCGCGGCGAGGAGGGCGTGCTGCTCGGGCCAGGCCGTCCCGGCGGCGACGGGGTTGCCGAAGAGCTCGCGGATGGCGGTCGCGGTGGCGGACACGGGGTTCCAGGCAGCGATGGCGCCGAGCCAGCCGGGCATGAGCTCGGGCGGGGTGAACACGGAGGAGACCATGCCGAAGGGGAAGGCGAGGGCGAAGAGGGTCCCGGCCTGCTCGACGTTCTTGACGAGGAGGCCGAGCCAGACGCCGATCCAGATGAGCGCGAAGCGCAGCCACAGCAGGAGCGCGAACGCGCCGAGCGTCTCCCACATCGTTCCCCCTGAGCGCCAGCCGATGGCGAGGGCGATGAGGCTGAGCACGAGCAGGTCGACGGCGGCCTGCACGGTGTCGGCGATGTTGCGGCCCACCACGACCGCGGAGGAGGCCATGGGCATGGACCTGACGCGGTCGATGAAGCCCTTCTCCTTGGCGTAGGCGACGGCGGTGGCGGTGTTCATGAACCCGAAGGCCATGGTCATGGCGAACATGCCGGGCATGGCGTAGGCGACGTAGTCGACGCCGGCGCCCTGGCCGGTGACGTCCATGGCGGACCCGAAGACGTACACGAACAGCAGGACCATGACGATCGGGAAGCCGAGGGCCCACGCGAAGTTCGCGGGCTGGCGCAGCACGTGGGTGAACTCCTGGCCGACGATGGCGCGGTAGTCGTGGAGCGTCCACTTGATCCGCCCGGCGAGGGTCTCGCCGGGGAGTGGTGCGGTCGAGGTGGTCACTGGTTCTCCTTGTCGCCGAGAAGAGAGAGGAAGGCCTCGTCGAGGGTGGGGCGGCGCAGGCCGATGTCGGCGACGGTGATCGCCCGCTCCTGCACGGCGGTGGCGGCGGCGGTGAGGGCCGCGACGGGGTCTTTGACGGCGGCGGAGACGCCCGAGGCGCCGACGGCGACGTCCCCGTCGGCGACCTGCTCGGCGATGGCTTGCAGCGCAGGCAGGTCGGCGGGGTCGGTGGCGGCGATCTCCAGGCGGTCGGCGCCCATGCGCCGCTTGAGCCCGGCGGGGGTGTCGTCGACGAGGTTGCGGCCGTGGTCGATGACGGCGATGCGGTCGCAGAGGCGGTCGGCCTCGTCGAGGTAGTGGGTGGTGAGGACGACGGTGGTGCCGTCGGCGGCGAGGCCGGAGACGGCGTCCCAGACCTCGCGGCGCCCGCCGGGGTCGAGGCCCGTCGTCGGCTCGTCGAGGAAGAGGACCTGCGGGGCGAGGATCATGCTCGCGGCGAGGTCGAGGCGGCGCTTCATGCCGCCGGAGAAGTGCTTGGCCTGCCGGTCGGCGGCTTCGCCGAGCCCGAACTGGTCGAGCAGCTGCCCGGCGCGCTCGCGGGCGCGGGTCTTGTTGAGCCGGAACAGCTTCCCGAAGAGGACGAGGTTCTGGCGGGCGGTGAGGAGGTCGTCGACGGCGGTCTGCTGGCCGGTGAGGCCGATGCGGCGGCGCACCTGGCGGGCGTCCTTCGCGACGTCGAACCCGGCGACGGCCGCGCGCCCGGTGTCGAAGCGCAGCAGGGTGGTGAGGATGCGGACGGTGGTGGTCTTCCCGGCGCCGTTGGGGCCGAGGAGGCCGAGGACGGTGCCGGACTCGGCGGCGAGGTCGAAGCCGTCGAGCGCGGCCGTGTCCTTGAATCGTTTGCCGAGGCCCGATGCCTCGACGGTCGTGGTGGTCATTGCCTGGTCTCCCTGAATCGGGTACGTTGTACCCAGTAATAGCATACGCTGTACCCGGTTAGCAAGCGCGATATCATGAGGCCCCTATGGCGACACCACAGACGGGGGCGGGCGACCCCACACGAAGCCTGGAGCTGCTCTGGCGCGACCTGAGCCCTGCGCAGAGCAAGCCCGGGCCCAAGCCGCGGCTCACGGTGGACCGGATCGTGGAGGCCGCGATCGCGGTCGCCGACCGCGAGGGCTCGTGCTTCGGGATGCGCAGCGTCTCGGCCGAGCTGGGCGTGGGCGCCATGACGATCTACCGGTACGTCCCTGGCAAGCGGGAGCTCATCGACCTCATGGTGGACCGGGTGGGGCGCAACGACGGCGACGAGTCGCTCCTGGAGGGCCTGGACTGGCGGGCCCGGCTGGAGCTGCTCGCGGAGGGCACGTGGGAGGTGTACGACGCGCACCCGTGGCTCTTGGAGATCAACCAGCGGCGGCCGGTGTTCGGCCCGGACTCGATGGCGGGCTACGACTTCGCGATCAGCGCGTTCGAGGGCCACGACCTGCCCGACCGGGAGGTCAACCTCGTCATCACCTCGATCATGAACCTCGTCACCGGCACGGCCCGCCAGTACCTGATGCGCGACAGCGCGGAAGAGGCGCCGCTCGCCGACGAGCGCGAGTGGTGGGCGATCCAGGAGCCGTACCTCAAGCGCGCCTTCGAGTCCGGCAGGTTCCGGCACGTCCAGCGGTTCTCCGACGAGTCCGCGTGGGACGCGACGGCCCACCAGGCGATGCGCTACGCCCTGGAGCGGTTCCTCGACGGCCTGGCGCCCCGCATGGAGGCGGTGCGCCGCAAGGGCTCAGAGGCTTAGGTCCAGCGGAAGTACCACGCCTTCGACCGGATCATGTGCTCGGCGAGGTCCTCCAGGGTGGGCACGCCGGAGTCGAGGAGGTCGGGGCAGTACGCGTAGGCCTCCCCGGCGACGGCGATGGCCTCCTCGGGCGCGGGCGGGCGGGGCACGTACAGCTCGATCACGTCGTAGGTCATGGCGACGAGCTCGGCCTCGAAGCGGCGGTTCCAGCTGCGCAGGACCGCTGCGTGCTCGGCGCCGTACAGCTCCCAGTTCGTGGAGCCCTTCCACGGGAACATGGCGGGGATCTTCCAGCCCGCGTCGGTGCGCACGAGGCCGAGCAGGCCCTCCGACTGCGGCGTGGCGAAGTCGGAGTCGCCGCGGCGGGGCAGGATCGGGACGCCGCGGGCGGGCTCCCCGGCCTCGGCGCCCTTCTCGTGGAGCAGTTCGGCGGCGTCGATCTCGTCGGCGCGGGCGAGCTCGTCGTCGCCTTCGTGGACGATCGCCTCGCCGTTGTCGCGCCATTCGCCGGGCGCGCCGAGGAGCACGGGCATCCACCCGGTCTGCTCGGCGGACTGGCGGATGTCGAGCCACCAGCGCAGGGCCTCGGAGGCACGGACCCCGAACGCCCACATGGCGGTGTCGCCGCGGCGCACGAGCTGGTGCATCTTGGGGACGGCGAGCCCGGCGGCGCGCAGGTCGGCGCGCGGGGACCCGGCGATGTCGAGGTCCTCGGAGTCGATGCGCGGCATCATCTCGTCGCGGCCGGTGCCCTGCCGGGGCGGCTCGGGCTTGTCCAGTGTGAGCAGTTCGCGGCGGGGCCGTTCGGGCACGAAGATCTCATCGGAGGAGTCGGGCGCGGGGGCCGCGTGCGGCTCCGCGGCGTCGGTCACGGGCTCGGGATCGGGTTCGGGCGCGAGGTCGGGCACGAGCCGGAGTGCGGTCACGGGCGTTGCGGCGGTGATGCTGTCCTCCTCCTGGGCGGCCGGGGAGGGGTCCGGGCCGGTCTCGGGGGCGGCATCGCCGAGCGCGCCGGAGGACGCGCCGGGCTCGGGCGCGCTCTCGGGCTCGGAGGCAGGTTCGGGTTGGGCGGCGGGATCTGGCACTGAATCAGGTGTGTCCCGGCGCCCCAACAGACGCTGGAGGAGTCCCACAATGAACCATGATGCCCTGTCTCCGCCGGAAGCGCCACGCCCACCCCCGAAGAGGGGCAGGCGAATCGGCCGAGCAGGGCTCGCGTCAGCGGTCCCGGCCCTTCTTGAACAGCAGCCCGAAGAAGAACGCGCAGGTCAGGATCACGACCATGGTCGCGAGGAGTTTGAACATGATGGCCATGGCGGTCACTTCACCTTGGTGAGGTCGGGGCGTTTGGGGGTGACGGCGTCCCCTGAGGACTTGCCGGTGAGGCGGCGCTTGACCCAGGGGGCCAGGTGCCTGCCGGCCCACTGGACGCCGTTCATCTCGCGGCGGGGCCGCGGGAGGTCGGGGAGGGGGTCGAGCCATGCCGGGTCCGGCTCGATGCCCAGGGCCTGGCACACGTCGGCGGCGACGCGGCGGTGGCCGAGGGTGTTCATGTGGAGGCGGTCGACGGCCCACAGGCGCGGGTCGTCGAACGCGCGGTCCTCCCACAGGTCGACCAGGACGGCGTCGTGCCGCTTCGCGACTTTGCGGTAGGCCTCGTTCATGTCGGTGAAGCGCTTGCGGAGCATGCGCATCCCGGGGATGTGGGGGGTGACGTCGGCGCAGGTGAAGAGGACGACCTGGGCGCCGGAGGCCTTGAGGAGCCGGACGACCTCGTGCGCGCGGGTCGCGAGGGGCACGTGGTTGTAGCCGGGGCGGAGGGCGTCGTTGGCGCCGGCCGCGAACGACACGAGGTCGGGGCGCTGCCGGATCGCGGGGACGACCTGCTCGTCGACGATGCGGTCGAAGAGCCTGCCGCGGACGGCGAGGTTCGCGTAGGCGAACCCGGGCCACTCCTCGGCGGCCCGTTCTGCGAAGAGGTCGGCCCAGCCGCGGTCGCGGCCGCCTCGGGGGTCCGGATCGCCGACCCCTTCGGTGAAACTGTCGCCGATGGCCACGAAACTCGTATACGCCGCCGCCACTGCCCGCCACCTCCATGTTCGCCGTGCGCCGGGTCTCGCACCCCGCGCTGCTCTCTCAAGAACGCTGCCTTGTGGGCGCTGACCAGCATGCCTCACCTAGATAACGATCGGATTTCGATCAGGTGGCGAGGTCGGGCACAGCGGTCGATACGACGCAGGAGGCCGCGCCGCTCACGGAGCGTTCCCGTTCGGCCGCTTGGGGTTCAGGCGGTGTACCACCCGGCGGCGCCGGGCTCGATCCACCAGGTGCGCTTGCGGCCGAGCTGCCCGGCGAGGCCGTCCTGGATGTAGGTGACGGTGTCGGCGGGGTGGACGGCGACGGCGCGTCCCTTCGCACGGCGCACCTCGATGCGCAGGCGCTTGCGGAAGCGCCCGGCCATGACGGGGACGGCGACCGCGACGTCGATCTTCCCGTCGGCGGGGTCGGGTTCGGCGAGGACCATGTCGTCGGCGGCGGCGTACCCGTCGGCGTTGGCGACGACGCACGCGAGGATCTGCTCGGAGCCGTCGGCGAGGACCACGTCGTCGAGGTTGACGACGCCCCGCCAGGGCCGGTCGCCGCCGCCGAGGCGCACGCCGTCGACGGCGACGCCGCCGCCGTCGTGGCGCATGAGGTCGGTGCGCTTCACGGTGCCGGAGACCACGGCCTCGGCGACGTCGGCGGGCTTCTCGGGCAGGCCGAGGCGCACGACGATCCCGGGGACCGTGCCGAGCGGCAGGACCGCGAGCGCGGGCAGGTCGGGGATGGTGCGGCCGTCGGGGAGGCCCTCGGGGCGCTTGGAGGGCGCGGGCATCGCGAGGCGGGTGAGCCGGGCGACGACGGCGTTGACCTGCTCGTCGGTGTCGGCGGCGAGGACGATCCGCTCGTCGGGGTCCTCGACGACGGCGTCGATCTCCTCGGGGGTGCGGGCCTCGACGGTGCGCACGGCGGCCCCGCGGGCCTTCAGCTCGTCGGCCAGGTGCAGCGCCTGGGTGCGCGGCCCGGGGTTGGAGCAGTCGGACTCCACGAGTGTCAACACGACGACGTTCACCCGGCCGACTCTACGGTGTGACGGGGACCCGCTTCATAGTGCTCGGGCCTGCTGTTACCCCAGATAAACGAATGCCAGTAGGCTTACCAAGTAATCGGGTGATCAACTTCCCGGGAGGATGTGGGCAGATGCCGGCGATCGCGGTCGTAGGAACGCAGTGGGGCGACGAAGGCAAGGGCAAGGTCACCGACCTGCTCGGCGCCGAGATGGACTACGTCGTCCGCTACCAGGGCGGCAACAACGCCGGACACACGGTGGTGACCCCCGACGGCACGAAGTACGCCATCCACCTGGTCCCGGTCGGCATCCTCACCCCCGGCGTCGTCCCGGTCATCGGCAACGGCGTGGTCGTGGACCCGAAGTTCCTCATCTCCGAGCTCGACGAGCTGACCGCCGGCGGCGTCGACGTCTCGAACCTGAAGCTCTCCGCGGACGCGCACCTCATCATGCCGCACCACCGGGCGCTCGACCGGGTCGTCGAGCGGTACCTGGGCGGGGCGCGGATCGGCACGACCGGGCGCGGCATCGGCCCGGCGTACGCCGACAAGGTCGCGCGGCAGGGCATCCGCGTGCAGGACCTCCTGGACCCGAAGATCCTCTCGATCAAGCTGGAGCAGATCCTCCGCGAGAAGAACCAGATCCTCGTGAAGGTCTACAACCGCAAGGCGATCGACCCGCAGGCCGTGGTCGAGGAGTACCTCGGGTACGCCGAGCGCCTGAAGCCGTACATCGCCGACACGCGGCTGCTGCTCAACAAGGCCTTGGAGGCGGGCAAGAACGTCCTCCTCGAAGGCGCCCAGGCGACGATGCTCGACGTGGACCACGGCACCTACCCGTTCGTGACGTCCTCGAACCCGACGACGGGCGGCGCGTGCGTGGGCACCGGCATCGCACCGAACAAGATCACGACGTCGATCGGCATCATCAAGGCGTACACGACCCGGGTGGGCTCGGGGCCGTTCCCGACGGAGCTGTTCGACGAGTTCGGGGAGTTCCTGCTCAAGAAGGGCGGCGAGTACGGCGTCACCACGGGGCGGCGGCGCCGCTGCGGCTGGTTCGACGCGGTGCTGGGCCGGTACGCGGTGCGCGTCAACGGGATCACCGACCTGTTCGTGACGAAGCTCGACGTGCTCTCCGAGCTCGAACGCGTCCCGATCTGCGTGGCGTACGAGGTCGACGGCGAGCGGGTCGACGAGATGCCGATGACGCAGACCGGGGTCCACCACGCGAAGCCGGTGTACGAGTACCACGACGGCTGGTTCGAGGACATCTCCGCGTGCCGCAAGTTCGACGAGCTGCCCCGCAACGCCCAGACGTACATCGAGCGCCTCGAAGAGCTGTGCGGCGCACGGGTGTCCGTGGTCGGCGTCGGCCCGGGCCGCGAGGAGAACATCATCCGCCACCCCATGATCTAGCTGTTCGTCTGAAAGGGGGCGCCCGCGGGCGCCCCCTTTCGGCGTCCCCGGGACGAAGCGGGACGTCCCGGTCGCCGCGGAGGGGCCGGGCGCCGCTCAGCGCTTGGAGTTCGGCTTTCGGCGGGGCGCGGCCGACCGCGGGGGTTCTTCGCGGATGTGGTCGCGGACGCGGGCCATGGTGTCGCCGAGCCGATCGAGGTCGTCGGCGGAGACCGCTTCGTAGAGGAGGCGCCGGGTGACCTCGATGTGCCCGGGGAGGACCTTCCCCACGGTCGCTCGGCCGCGGTCGGTGATGGCGACGAGGGTGGCGCGCTCGTCGTCGGGGCTGGGACGGCGGGTGACGAGCCCGGCCTTCTCCAGCTGCGCGGCCTGGTAGGTGAGGCCGGAACGGCTGTAGACGACGCCGTCGGCGATCTGGGTCATGGTGAGCTGCTCGACCCCGTTGAGGGCCATGAGGATCTGGAACTGGACGGTGCTGATGCCGCCTTCGGCGCGGAGCTGCTGCTCGACGTGGTGCTGGAGGAGGCTCACGGCCTCGGTCAGCGCGAAGTAGGCCTCCAGCTGCCGCGGCTCGGGCAGCCGGACGCCGCCGAGGTCGATGTCGGGACCGGTCACCCCCGAATCCTACCTGCTTCGAATTCAAAGCAATGTGCCGACCATCACGCACCCCGACCCTTGTGCTTCGAATTCAAAGCAGCCTAAGCTCGAACGCAGATGCTTCGAACTCGAAGCACAATCTGAAGGAGTCGCACCATGAAAGCCATCCGCTACCACTCCTACGGCGACAGCCGCGTCCTCGCCCTCGAAGAGACCGACCGCCCCGCCGCGGGCCCCGGCCAGGTCGTCGTCAAGGTCGCCGGCACCTCGTTCAACCTCCTCGACGCGGCCATCCGCGCCGGGATCATGCAGGAGGCCATGCCGATCGACTTCCCGCACACGCCCGGCGTCGACGTCTCCGGCACCGTCGCCGAGACCGGCGAAGGCGTCACCGGCTGGAGCACCGGCGACCGCGTGATCGCCTTCCTCCCACCCACCGCGCCCGGCGCCGCCGCCGAGTACGTCGCCGTCCCGGCCGACCTCCTCGCCGCCGCCCCCGCCACGGTCCCGCTCCCCGACGCCGCGGCCCTGCCCACGGTCGGCCTCACCGCCCGCCAGGCCCTCTTCGACCACCTCGACCTCAAACCCGGCCAGCGCCTCCTCATCAACGGCGCCGGAGGCGCCGTCGGCGGCTACGCAATCCAGCTCGCCAAGCGCGCAGGAGCACACGTCACCGCGACCGCCAGCCCGCGCAGCCTCGACCGCGTCAAGACCGCGGGCGCCGACCGGATCGTCGACTACACGGCGGGCGCGGTGGCGAAGACCCTCGCCGGGGAGCACTTCGACGCGGTCCTGCAACTGGTCCGCGACACCCCCGAGGAGACCGCGGCCCTCGCCGACCTCGCCGCCGACGGCGGCGCCTTCACCAGCACCACCATCCCGGGGCCGCAGACCGCCCGGATCAGGGTCGAGCACGTCTACGTGGCGAACGACCCCGCCCGCCTCGCCGACCTGGTCGCCCTCGTCGACGCCGGCGAACTCCGCATCGACGTCGCCGAGCGCCTCCCGCTCGCCGACCTCCCCTCCGTCCACGACCGCGCCGTCGAAGGGAGGCTCCTCGGCAAGACGGTCCTCACACCGTGACCGCAGGCCCGCCTGGGTGCGCTTAGATTGCCGGGTGGCAACCGTTGAAGGACCGTCGGGTCAGGACGCACCGGCCCCGGAACGACCGGCCCGGGACACCCCGGACCGGCCGGCACCGGCACCCGGTGACGACCTCGGACTCGAAGCGGCCACGGCCGAATTCACCGCAGTGAGGCCGCGACTGTTCGGGATCGCCTACCGGATGCTCGGCAGCGCAAGCGAAGCCGAGGACCTCGTCCAGGAAGTATGGCTGCGCTGGCAGGCGTACGACCGGGCGTCGGTGGCCGAACCCGGGGCGTTCCTGGCGACGATCGCGACCCGGCTGTCGATCAACGTGCTGCAGTCGGCGCGGGTGCGCCGCGAGACCTACATCGGTCCGTGGCTTCCCGAGCCGGTCGACACCGCGGCCGACCCGCACCTGGGCGCGGAGCGGGGCGAGGCCCTGGAGTACGCGACGCTGCTGCTGATGGAGCGGCTGTCGCCCAACGAACGGGCCACGTACGTGCTCCGCGAGGCGTTCGACTACCCGTACGGGCAGATCGCTGAGGTCCTCGGCACGACCCCGGCGGCGGCCCGCCAACTGGCGAGCCGGGCCCGGCGCCACATCGCCGACGGCCGGCGCTCCCGACCGGCGCCCCACGGGCAGCGCGAGCTCCTGGAGGCGTTCATGACGGCGGCCCGCTCCGGCGACATGCAGGGCCTGGAACGGCTCTTCGCAGCCGACGTCGTGAACATCTCCGACGGCAACGGCGCCGTCAAGGTGGCCCGCAAACCACTCGTCGGCGCCACCCGCGTGGCGAAGTTCCTCAACGCCATCACCTGGCTCTGGGACGACGTCACGATCGAATGGAAGGACCTCGGCGGCCGGACCTGGGCGGTCCTGCACCAGAACGGCGGCGTCTACGCGGCCCTCACCATCGACGCGAACACCACCGGCATCGACCAGGTCCTATGGCTGGTAGCCCCCGAAAAACTAGGCGCCTTCCAGCCCTGACACGCGATCCGGCGGCGGATCGGCAGCAGGGCGATGCCCGTGGCCTCCGTGCGGGCCAGCGATGCCTCGATGATCCCCCGCGTCTCCGCGAGGGTCGGCGTCCCGTCGCCGCGCTCCGCGTGGAGGTCGCGGAGCCAGGCCGCGTCGTCCTCGATCCACGGCCGCATGACCAGCCGGTCGGTCGTGAGATGGCATTCCATGGGCGCAAAGGTGGTCATGCCGCAACTATGCCCCTCCGCGCGCCGGGCCCCGGGCGGCGCAGCCGCCCGGGGCCCGGCGGCCCGGCGCGCTAGCGCGCCAGCCACTCCCGGTAGGTGGTGGTCGACAGGACGGCGTCGTCTCCGGCGATGAGGGCGTCGCCCTTCACCGCCGCGAACATGCCGGCCGTGTCGTCGACGACCACGGTCCGCTTGTCGCCCTTCGCTTCGAGCGTGATCCGACCGAGCTCGTCGAGCGTGAACACCTCGGGCCCGGCGACATTGCGCGTCCCGCCCAGCGGCGCCCCGGCCGCGACGTCCGCGACCGCCCGCGCGATGTCCGCCGAGGCGATCGGCTGCACGCGCGTCGCGGGCAGCCGCACCGTGTGCTCGTCCGAAGTCCACGACAGGACCGCGTCCATGAACTCGAAGAACTGCGTCGACCGCACGATCGAGTAAGGCACCGGCCCGGCCTTCAGCACGTCCTCCTGGAGCGTCTTCGCCCGGTAGTAGTCCAGCTCCGGCACCTGGTCGACCCCGACGATCGACAGGATCACCGCGTGCCCGACCCCCGCGTCGCGCGCCCCGGCGAGCAGGTTATCCATGCTCGTCTGGAAGAACGCGGGCGACTGCTCGTCGAACGTCGGCGAGTTCGTCAGGTTGACGACCGCCCCCGCCCCCGCGAGCGCCTCCGCGATCCCCGCGCCGCTAAGCAGGTCCACGCCCGTGGACGGCGAGTGCGGCACCGCCTCGTGCCCGCCCTCGTTCAGGATCCTGACGACCTGCGATCCGATGAGCCCGGTACCGCCGATGACAGCGATCTTCATTGCACACCTCCGGTTCCGCGGGACGGCCCCTGCCGCCCCGTCGACAGCTCAGACAAGACGCGCCCCGGATCTGTGACATCCTCCCGCGCCCGCCCGCTGAAAACTCCCGTTCCGGCCCCGCCCGCCGCTTGATAGCGTTTGCGCCATGAGCGAGCCGACCGCCTTCCCGCTGCGACTGCCGGACATGCCCCTGCACGACCCGTACGTCGTCGCCGACGCCGCGACCGGCCTGTACCACCTCTTCACCTCGAACCTCGACCGCTCGGGCACCCCCGGCACCGGCACCATGGCCTACCGCTCGCGCAACCTCCGCGACTGGGCCGAACCCGTCCCGGTCTTCCTCGTCGCCGACGAGGAGCAGCCGTGGGCGCGCCACGGCGCCTGGGCGCCCGAAGTCCACCGCTGGAACGGCCGCTGGTACCTGTTCACCACGCTCCACAACGCCGACGCGCCCCTGCCGGTCCCGCAGCCCGGCGAGTACGGCACGCCGTTCCCCGTCGCGAACTACCGCCGCTCCACGATCGTCGCCGCCGCCGACGACCTCACCGGCCCCTACCGGATGCTGCGCCCCGGCGAGCCGATCCTCCCCGCCGAGCTCATGACCCTCGACGGGACGCTCTACACGGACGACGCCGGGAAACCGTGGATGGTGTACGCCAACGAATGGCTCCAGCGCATCGACGGCACCATCGAGGCGTTCCCCCTCACCGACACCCTCGACGCGGTCGCGGGCGACCCCGTCGTCCTCTTCCGCGGCTCCGACGCCTCCTGGCTCACCCGCGAACTCCCCGCCGGCGTCCCCCACCAGATCGCGCCCTACGTCACCGACGGCCCGCAGCTCTACCGCGCCCCCGGCGGCGCCCTCGTCTGCCTGTGGTCCACGTACGAGAAGAACCGCCTCACCGCGGGCGGCATCGACGGCGACTACGTCCAGACCTGGGCCGTCTCCCCCTCCGGTCGCCTCGAAGGCCCTTGGGAGCAGCGCGAACCGCTCGTGCGCGCCGACTCCGGCCACGGCATGCTCTTCACCGCCTTCGACGGCACCCTTATGCTCATCCTCCACCGCCCCTTCACGAACGCCCGCGGCAAGCTATACGAGATGGCATGGGACGGCGACGAACTCACGATCGTCCGCCACCGCACCGACCTCGACGGCGACCAGTAGGCCCCCGACACGGGCCGCACGAAGCGACGCGCACCCCGCACCCGGCCGCGCAGAGCCCCTGCACGCGTGGCCGACCGGAGTAATCTGCGTACATCGACGCTTCCCGTGGAGGGCCACCCCATGCCTGAAGGCCGCACCGACGAACTCCTTTCCTGGGCAAAGGAACAGCTCAAAGTCGTCCGTGACGGCCCGGTACGCCGTGTCGCCCCTGAGCACCCGGCGGTTCAGACGGCGATCGGAACGGTGCTTCGCGAGGCCCTCGCCGAGGCCACCGCCATCCTCCTTCCGGGCGACCCCGAACGGCAGCGACTGACCTCAGATCTCCTCCTCGCCGGCGCCTCTGACAAGTGGCCGCTCCTCGACAACACGCACCCCGCCGACCTCCTCTTCCGCATCACCGACTGGGACAACCTGCTCAAGGCCGTCGACGCCCGCCCCACCGCCGTCCGCCTTGCGGAGCCCGCACTCGCTTTGGTTGGCGCCATAATCTTGGAGCGGCTACGGCAGGCCGATGAGACGCGCTCGGTCGGATCAATTTGGAAGTACTTCGTCGAGGACACCGACATCGGGGTATCGATGCAGCCCGCACGGGGGCCCGCGGGTGGCACCGAGCACAACGAAGCCCGATTCCAGCTGGACAACCCCCAGGCGCACAACCTGATCCAGGGCCAGACCGTGCAGGTCCACATGTCGCCGCCGAGCAATCCAGCAGCTCCTGCGGCCCCGCTTCGCCCCCACAACTTCAAGCGCGGGCCCCTGCTCCTCGGCAGGATCCCCCAGCTCGCGGCGGCCCGGCTAAAGCACGCCGCGGACTACGCCCTCACCCAGATCCTCGGCGACGGCCCGGACGCCAAAGTCTGCCTAGTGGTCTCAGGTCTGGCAGGGACGGGCAAGACGCAGATCGCGGCGGCGTACGCGCGGGACCGCTGGGATTCCGGTGCGCTGCAACTGATGGTGTGGGTGACGGCCGACAGCCGGGCCGCGATCACGGCGGCATTCGCCGAGGCCGCCGCCCGTGTCTGCGGCTCCACCACCACCGACCCCGACCGCGCCGCCGCCGAGTTCCTCGACTGGCTCGACCGGCCCACCGGGCCCCGCTGGCTGATCGTCCTCGACGGCGTCGCCGAACCGCAGCACCTGGTGGGCCTGTGGCCCCCGGAGTCCGCCCACGGCCGCACGGTCGTCACGAGCCGGATCCGCTCCGCCTCATGGCGCGGCGCCCGCCGCGCGGCCGTCAACATCAGTTCGTTCACCCTGGAGGAGGCCGCGGCGTTCTTCCGGGAGCAGTTTGGCGAGCACTCGAACCGGAACGAGGGCGCGGTAGCGCTCGCCGACCATCTCGGCGGGCTCCCGCTCGCGCTGGCACAGGCCGCCGCCTTCATCCACAACCATCCGGACATGACCTGCGAGGACTACTTCCGGATGCTCCTCGAAGGGACCATCGGCCTCGAAGACCTGTGCCCCGGCATCGCGCTCGACGGATACCCGGCCTCGGTGGCCGCGACCTTGCGCCAGTCAATCGACCTTGCCGAACAGCACCGACCGAAAGGGCTGTGCCAGGGTCTGCTCGGCATGCTGAGCCTGCTCTCCCCTGACGGCGTGCCGGTCGAGCTGCTGCGCTCCGGGCCGGTCCTCGAAGCGCTCAACGCCGAGATCGTGCGGTCCGGCGACCAGACCGGCGCGCCTCTGACGGCCTGGGCGGTGAACGCGGCGATCGGGCGCCTCCACCAGCTGAGCCTGGTCGACTCCGAAGGCGGCTTCGTCAGCGTCCACCCGCTGGTGCAGACTCTGGTGCGCAACGGAATCCCAGCCGAGACGCGGGACGGGTATGCGCGTCCGCTCGCAGACGCGCTCCTCGCGCTGTGGCCCGAGAACGATCCTGATCTCGAAGCGAGGCTGCGGGACAGCGCTTCACAGCTCTACACGCGGACCGGCTCGGCGCTGATCGATGGCGGCGCGCATGATCTCCCCTTCCGTCTGGGCAGGAGGCTCGGCGAGAACGGCCTGTTCATGGAAGCGGTCGAGGTGTTCACGTGGATCGAACGCGATTGCACTCGTGTACTCGGTTTCGAGCATCCGGACGCCCTGGAGGCCCGGGAAAGGCGCGCCTGGTGGGAAGGTGAGATGGGCGACCGGTCAGGAGCCGTTGCCGCCCTGGAGGAGTTGCTCCTCGACCTCATTCGGATCCTCGGCCCTGATGTCGAGCTGACATTGAGGGCCCGTGACGACCTCGCCTGGCTCCGCGGCGTCGTCGGCGAACCTGCCGAGGCCGTGGAGGCATACGAAGAGCTTGTACCGGACTGGATCCGGGCGATGGGACCCGACCACAGTCGCACGCTTGACGCGCGCGGGTTTCTGGCGCACTGGCGCCAGAAAGCGGGCGACCCCGCCGCCGCGGCCGCCGATTATGCATCGCTGCTGCCCGACCAGGAACGGGTGTTCGGAGCCAACAACCTCGTTGCGCTCCAATATCGCTCCAGTCTCGGTCGCTGCCTCGGGGAGGCAGGGGACTCGGCGGCGGCAGAGGAGCTTTTCGCGGATCTGATCGTGCAGGCGGCGGAGCAGCTCGGTCCCGACGATCCGCAAACCCTCGATGCGCGGCTCAAACACGCCCACTGGCTGTCGAAATGCGGGGATGATGCGGCATCGCTCGTTGAGTACGAATCCTTGCTGCCCGACATGGTGCGGGTGCTCGGGGCGCTCGCGCCCGACACCCTGATCACGCGCAACAACCTGGCGTCTGTCCGAGAGACCGTGACGGGCGACAGGGCCGCGGCCGCTGCCGAGTTCGCCGACCTGCTCCGGGATGCGGAGCAGGCCCTCGGCCCGGACAACCCCGACACCAAGATGGTGCGCGAGAATCTCGCCCTCTTCCAGGATTAGCGGGGGCCGCGCGCCGACAGCAGGAGACCGGAGAACTCGGCGGCGGGGAGGTCGAACACCGGGGAGCCCTCGCCGAGCTTGTCGCCTTTCGAGTGACGATCGGCCTCGGCGGGGCATGTCGGGGCTGCCTCATCGACTCGGCGTGTCGCGACATCCTTTGCGATGACACCGGGTTGGCACGCACGCAGGGGTATCGTTCGACCACATCAGGCCGCTATAGTGCGGATTGGATGCTGTTAGCGCCGATTCGCCCCTTAGGAGCGGCTATGAGGACAATGACGACCTGCATGGCGGCGGCGGTGCTGCTGCTCGCCGGATCCGCTTGCAGCCCGGAGGAGTCCGAGGAGGGCGACGGGTCGATCACCTTCTGGACGCCGTACACGACGCCGGAGCGGATCGCAGCGCAGCAGCCCGTGATCGACGCGTTCACCGAGGAGACCGGGATCGACGTCGAGATGGTGCCCCTCGAACCCGACCAGATGGGGCAGACGCTCGTCACCGGCGCGGCCTCGGGCGAAGTGCCGGACGTCATCGCGCACAACCCGTCGAGCACGGCCGCGTGGGCCGCGCAGGGGCTGCTCGACGACGAGGCGCCGCAGGAGGTCGTCGACGAGTTGGGCGCCGACACGTTCTCGCAGGCCGCGCTCGACATGGTCACCGTCGGCGGGGCGCTGAACGCGGTGCCGTCGGACGGGTGGGGGCACATGATCGCGTTCCGCACCGACCTGTTCGCCGACGCCGGGCTGGAGCCGCCCGAGTCGGTCGCCGACCTCGTGGCCGCCGCGGAGGCACTCCAGTCGGACGGCTTGGCGGGCATCGCGATCGGCACGACCCCCGGCGACGTGTACACGCAGGAGGGCATCGAGTCGATGCTCCTGCCGTTCGGGTGCCAGCTCGCGGAGGACGGTGAGGTCGCGATCGACTCGCCCGAATGCGTGGAGGGCCTCGCGAACTACCAGCGGCTCGCGGCGGCGGCCGGGCCCGCGCAGATGGACGTGGAGGCCGCGCGGGCGGCGTACCTGTCGGGGTCGGCGGCGATGGTGCTGTTCTCCTCGCACTTCGTGGACGAGGCGGCCGGGCTCGACGTCGACAACCCGGTGACGTGCGCCGAGTGCGCGGAGGACCCGCGGTTCCTCGCCGAGCACACCGCGTACCTGACGACGTTCACCGGCAACGGGTCCGAGACCCCGGCCGTGTACGGGCAGACCACGAACTACGGGATCCCGGCGGGCGCGAACACCGCCGATGCGAAGGCGTTCATCGAGTACATGCTCACCGACGGGTACGTGGAGAACCTCGCCTCGGCGACGGAGGGCCGCATCCCGGTCCGCCCCGGCCCCGAGGCCGGGTCCACTGAGTACCTGGACGCGTGGGCGGAGCTGCCGTTCGGGAACGACCAGACGCAGGAGGTGTCGATCGCGCAGGTCTACGGGCCCGAGCTGGTCGACCGGATGGCCGCGGGCGCCGAGGAGTTCACGCGTTGGGGCTGGGGCACCGACGACGCCGAACTGGCCGGGATCGTGTTCTCCCAGACGATCCTCGCCACCGAGGCCGAAGCCCTCTTCGAAGGCGGCGACCCCGCCGAGGTCGCCGCCGCAATGGCGGCCGCGGTCGAGGCGGCGCAGCAGGACCTGGGCTGATGGCATCGCCCGACTCGACTGGCGACCCGCCGCGTTCGAACACCGGCTCCGATCCGGTGTCGGACCCCGGTGTCACCATTGAAACCGGGGGGCCTTCCCCAGCGCCGGGCCGGGCCGCCAGCGCGCCCGAAAACCACTCGCCGCCAAGCCCGCGTTCGAACACCGGCGCCCGATCGGTGTCGGACCCCCGTGGCAGGGTGGATACCGGGGGCCCGCCGACACGCAATAGCGCCTTCGGCGTCCCCGAAAAACGGCGCCGCAGGCCGCTCACGATGTCGCGGCGCGAGGACCGCGACGGGCGGCTCCTCGTCGCTCCCACGATGCTCGTGGTGCTCGCGTTCGCGGTGCTGCCGTTCCTCGCGGTCGTGCTGTTCGCGTTCCTCGACGTGCGCCTGGTCGACATCCCGCGCCTGTACCTCGACGAGCTCGACTTCACCGGCGAGAACCTCGCGGGCGTCTGGGCCTCGCCGCGGTTCTGGTCCGCCGCAACCACAACGGTGGTGTACGCCGCCGCGTCGTCGGCCGGGGCGATCGTCGTCGGCCTCGTCGTCGCGCTCGCGCTCCGCCGCCCCTTCCGGGGCCGCGGGCTGATCCGCGCGCTCGTGCTCGTCCCCTACATCCTCCCCGTGGTCGCGGCGACCACGATCTGGAAGACGCTCCTCAACCCCGGGTACGGCCTGGTCAACGCCGTCGGCACTGAATGGCTCGGCTGGGCCGGGCCGGTCGCGTTCCTCACCACGACCAGCCGCGACGTCGGCCCGTTCACCGTGCCCGTCGCCCTGTGCACCGTGATCGCGTTCGAGGTGTGGAAGACCGCGCCGCTCGCGTTCCTGTTCATTACCGCGCGCCTCCAGGTGATCCCCGGCGACATCGAGGAGGCCGCGCAGATCGACGGCGCCGGGAAGACCCGGATCTTCCGCCACCTGCTCCTCCCCGAGCTCGCCGGGGTCATGGCGCTGCTGGCGGTCCTGCGGTTCCTGTGGTCGTTCCAGAACTTCAACGACATCTACCTGCTCACCGGCGGCGCCGGGGGCACCGAGGTCCTCGCCGTGCGCGTCTACACCGAGCTCGTGGTGCGCGTGAACATCGGCACGGCTTCGGCGACGGGCCTGCTCATGACCGGGATGCTCCTGGTCGTCGTCGCCGTGTACGCGTGGATGCTGAAGCGGGGGAAGGCATGAGGAGCGCAGAGGACCGCGTGCTCGGCGTGCTGCGCTGGGCCGTCATCGCCGTGGCGGTGGTCATGACGGCGGGACCGCTGCTGTACGGCGTGCTCCTGTCGGTGCGGCCGTACCAGTCCGTGGTGTCCGAGCCGCTCGACCTCCTCCCCGCGCCGAGCGAGTTCACTGTGGACTCGTATCCGACGGCGATGGGCGAGTTCGGGCTCGGCGGGAACATGTGGAACTCGCTCCAGGTCGCGCTCGTCACGGCGGGCCTGGCGATCGTGCTGAGCATCCTCGGCGCGTACGCGGCGGTGCGGCTGCGGTTCTTCGGGCGCGACGCGGTGAACGTCGTGTTCCTGGGCGTGTACCTGCTCCCGGGGATCGTGCTCGCCGTGCCGCTGTTCGTGCTGCTCAGCCGGATCGGGCTCACCGGAAGCCTGGTCGGCCTCGTGTTCGTGTACACGGCGCAGACGGTCCCGGTGGCGCTGTACATGCTCCGCACCTACCTCGCCGCCGTGCCGTCCTCTGTGGAGGAAGCGGCGATGATCGACGGGTGCGGGCGGATCGGGGTGATCCGGCGGGTGGTCCTGCCGATGGCGCTCCCGGGCGTCGCGGCCACGGTTCTGTACGTGTTCATGATCGCCTGGAACGAGTACCTGTTCGCGCTGCTGTTCCTCGTCGCCGACCGGGACCGGTGGACGGTGTCGCTCGGCATCGCGCAGCTCACCGAGTTCTCGGTGCCCACGACGGTGCTCATGGCGGGCTCGATCGCGATCACCGTCCCGGTGGTCGCCGGATTCTTCCTGGCGCAGCGGCTCCTGGTGACGGGGCTGACGTCGGGGGCGGAGAAGGGGTGAGGGGCATGGCGGTCCGGTTGGGGATCATGGGGGCCGGGGCGAGGGGCTCGGACACATACGGGCGGTGGGCGATCGAGCGGCCCGGCCGGGCGCGGGTGGCGGCCGTCGCCGACCCGGACGTGCACCGGCGGGACCGGCTCGGGGACGCCGCGGGCGTCGACCCCGGGCGGCGGTACGCGGACTGGCGCGGCCTCGTCGCCGACGCCGACGCGAACGGCCTGGACGCGATCGTGATCGCCCTCCCCGACCGGCTCCACGTCGAAGCGGCTCTCGCGGCGGCGGGCACGGGGCTGCCGATCCTGCTGGAGAAGCCCGCCGCGACCACCGAGGACGACCTCGACCGGATCGCGGCGGCGGCACGGGAGCGCAAGGCGCGCATATGGATCGGGCACGTCATGCGCTACCAGCCGTTCTGGCGGACGATCCGCCGCGTCGTCGACTCCGGCGCGGTCGGCCGCCTCGTGACGATCCGCGTCGAGGAGAACATCGGGTTCTGGCATTACGCGCACTCGTACGTGCGCGGGAACTGGCGGAACCTCGCCGCGTCGAGCCCGATGGTCCTCGCGAAGACCTGCCACGACCTCGACATCATCCGCTGGTTCGCGGGCGAAGCGCCGTCCACTGTGTCCTCGATTGGGTCGCTCTCGTACTTCAAGGCCGAGAACGCCCCCGAAGGCGCGCCCGGGCACTGCCTCGACGGGTGCCCGGCCGCCGAGTCCTGCCCGTTCTACGCCCCCAGGTACTACGCGGAGGCGCTCGCCGACCGGGACGGCTGGCCCGTGGCGCTCCTCGGCGACGACCTGTCCCCGGAGGGCCGCCTCGCGGCCCTGCGCGACGGGCCGTACGGGCGCTGCGTCTTCCACTGCGACAACGACGTCGTCGACCACCAGCAGACCGTCGCCGAGTTCCCCGGCGGCCTCACCGCCGTCCTGTCGACCTCGGCGTTCACCGGCCAGAACACCCGGACCGTGCGCCTCACCGGGACCGCGGGCGAGATCGCCGGGAACCTGCGCACCGGGTCCCTCGAAGTCGACCTGTTCTCCCCGACCGCCGCCCTCCCCGAGCTGCCCGAGGCCCGGCCGGTGCAGGCGTTCACGCGGGAGCCCATGGGGCACAGGGTGTTCGAGCTGCACGCCGGGCCCGTGACCGCCACGGGGGAGCCGGACCACCGCGGGCACTCCGGGGGCGACGAGGCGCTCATCGACGCGTTCATCACCTCCCTTGAGGACGGCGACGGCGGCGACGCCGCACCCGACCTGGAGGCGTCGATCGACAGCCACCGCATGGCGTTCGCCGCCGAGCGCTCCCGGCACGGCGCCGCCGTCGTCCACTGGGGTCGGTCGTGACCTGGTGGCGGGGCGCGGCCGTCTACCAGGTGTACCCGCGCAGCTTCGCCGACGCGGACGGCGACGGCGTCGGGGACCTCGCCGGGATCGAGTCGCGCCTGCCGTACCTGCGCGACCTCGGCGTCGACGCGCTGTGGATCAGCCCCTGGTACGACTCGCCCATGGCCGACGGCGGCTACGACGTCGCCGACTACCGGGCGATCGACCCGCGCTTCGGGACCCTCTGGGACGCCGAGCGGCTCATCGCCGCCGCGCACGCCCACGGCCTCAAGGTCATCATCGACATCGTCCCCAACCACACCTCCGACCGCCACCCGTGGTTCCAGGCGGCCCTCGCCGCCGCCCCCGGCTCGCCTGAGCGGGCCCGCTACCACTTCCGCGACGCCCCCAACAACTGGCGGTCCCGCTTCGGCGGCCCCGCCTGGACGCGCGTCGACGACGGCCAGTACTACCTGCACCTGTTCGACAC
Organism: Glycomyces sp. MUSA5-2; assembly: GCF_037034145.1. NCBI lineage: Bacteria > Bacillati > Actinomycetota > Actinomycetes > Glycomycetales > Glycomycetaceae > Glycomyces > Glycomyces sp. MUSA5-2. The sequence continues at coordinate 419,160 of NZ_JBAGKG010000005.1, read as the reverse complement.
CGCGCAGCCGGACCTCAACTGGGACAACGCGGACGTGCGCGCGGAGTTCGTCTCGATCCTGCGGTTCTGGCTCGACCGCGGCGTCGACGGCTTCCGCATCGACGTCGCCGACCGCCTCGCCAAGCAGGCGGGCCTGCCCGACCGCGTCGCCCCGACCCGCGCCGCGCCCGACGCCAGCGTCCCCGGGGTCGGTGCCTCCAAGCCCGGTGTCCCCGAGGCGACCGTCCCCACCTTCGCAGGTGAAGGGCCGCAACCGGACAAGGACCAACCCGAAGTCCACGACGTCTACCGCGAGTGGCGGCGCGTCCTCGACGAGTACCCCGACCGGGCGTTCGTCGGCGAGATCTGGGTCCCCGACCCCGAGCGGTTCGCCATGTACCTGCGGCCCGACGAGCTCCACACCGCGTTCAACTTCGCGTTCCTCAAGTGCGCGTGGGAGGCTCGGGCACTTCGCGGCGTCATCGACCGCACCCTCGCCGCGCACGCGCCCGTCGGCGCCGCCCCGACCTGGGTGCTCTCCAACCACGACGTCACCCGCCACGCCACCAGGTACGGGCGCGCGGACACCCGCTTCACGAAGCGCGTGCACGACGTCCCGAGCGACCCGGAGCTGGGGCTGCGGCGGGCCCGCGCCGCGGCGCTGCTGTCGATGGCGCTGCCCGGCAGCGTGTACATCTACCAGGGCGACGAACTCGGCCTCCCCGAAGTGTTCGACCTGCCCGACGGGTCCCGGGAGGACCCCGTGTTCCGGCGCACCGGCGGCGCGGACCTCGGCCGCGACGGCTGCCGCGTGCCCCTCCCCTGGGGCGGCGACGCCCCGCCGTTCGAGTTCGGCGACGGCGGCGCCTGGCTCCCCCAGCCCCCGGAGTGGCGCGACCGCACCGCCGCCCGCCAGCTCGCCGACCCCGCCTCCATGCTGTCTCTGTACCGCCTCGCCCTGCGCCTGCGCCGCGACGACCCCGCCCTCGGCGACGGCCCCATGCAATGGCTCGACGCCCCCGACGGCGTCCTCGCCTTCACCCGCGGCCCCCGCTTCACCTGCACCGTCAACCTCACCGACCGCCCGATCCCGCTCCCCGCAGGCAAACCCCTCATCGCCAGCGCCCCGCTCGAACCCGCCCCGGACAGCGGCGGCGCCCCCGCCCTCCCGCCGGACGCGGCGGCCTGGCTCCGCACCTGACCCGCCGCGCCCTGTCATACCCCTCGGGCACCCTTGGTACCGGGGGCCCACCGGCCGCGACGCCATTTGCGATGCCCGCGAACCGCCCCCGTTCCCCGCTCCGCGGCGCGCGCCCGACCGATGTCGTACCCGCCGGGCACCATAGGCACCGGGGGCCCAGCGGGTCCGTCGGCGTCTGTGTGCCCGCGAACCGCCCCGCCCGTTCGGCCGCGGCGCGGCTCGGCTCAGCTCGGCTGCGCTGGTGGGATTCGACGGCGCTGGTTAGAGTTGCGGCGGACCGGAGTGGCGCAGGCGGGTCGGAGGTGAGGCGTGGGCAGGAGCTCGGAATGGGTCGTCGTCGAGCGCAGTTCGCCCACCCGCCGGATCTCGTCGCTGGCGCTGTACGCCGCCGCGTGCGCGGCGGGCATCGGCGCGCTCGTCGGGCTGGTGCGCACCGAGCCGTCGATCCTCGACTCCGGGGAGCCGAACCCCGTCGCGGCGCTCCCCGGCTTCTTCACCGTGATGGCGCTCCTCGGCGCCGCGTGCTTCCTCGTGCCGCTCGTGCGGCCCCCGAAGCTCATGGTCAACCACTTCGGGCTGCGGGTGCGGCCGAGCTTCGGGAAGGCGCTGCTCATCCCGTGGAGCAACGTCGAGGAGCTGGCCGCGATCCACGTCGGGTCGAAGCGGCGCGGCACCTCGTACCTCCTGTTCGCCGCCGACGTGTACCTGGGCCGCGGCGGCTCGGACCGGCCCGGGTTCCTCGGCCGGTCGGTGCTGCGGGAGGCGAACCGGGCCACTGAAGGGCTCGTCGCCGGGTTCGACCTGGCCGTGCGGTGCAAGGACTTCGCGCCCGAGCCGCAGCAGCTCCTCGCGCGGCTCGCGTCGTTCGCGCCCGGGCACGTGCAGGTCGTCGACCGCCTCTGAGACACGCCGCCCCCGGGCCCGCGCGGGGTGTTCGCCGCCGGCGAAACCCCGTCGGCGCCACCGGAACCGGCCGGGAGTGGCCCGTCCCACCAGCCGTGATGCGAGGCTTGCCCCAAATGCCGGTCCCTGCCTCGCGCGGCCGATCCGTACACTGGAGGCGACCCGACCGCTCCGGCCACCCGAGCAGGCCGTGAACCGGCTCGGCCGCGCGGTCGCCTCACCCGACCGGCGTGCCGGTCCGTCAGCATCGGAGGTACCCGTGGCGTCGATCCCGGACGAGGGCCTGCGCGCGACCCTGGCCACCATGGCGCCCGGCACCGCGCTGCGCGACGGCCTCGAACGCATCCTCCGCGGCCGCACCGGCGCGCTCATCGTCGTCGGCTGCGACGCCATCGTCGAGCGGATCTGCACCGGCGGCTTCGAGATCGACATCGAGTTCTCCGCGACCCGCCTGCGCGAGCTGTGCAAGATGGACGGCGCGGTGGTCCTCACCACCGACGGGTCCCGGATCGTGCGCGCGGGCGTCCACCTCATGCCCGACCCGTCGATCCACTCCAACGAGTCGGGGACGCGGCACCGCACCGCCGAGCGCGTCGCCATCCAGACCGGGTTCCCGGTGATCTCCGTCAGCCAGTCGATGCACACGATCGGCCTGTACATGGGCGACATCCACCACCTGGTGGAGCCGTCGACGCAGATCCTCTCCCGCGCCAACCAGGCGCTCGCCACCCTGGAGCGGTACAAGCAGCGCCTCGACGAGGTCGCCGCGAGCCTCTCCAGCCTGGAGATCGAGGACCTCGTGACGGTGCGCGACGCCGTCACCGTCCTCCAGCGCCTGGAGATGGCGCGCCACATCGCCGACGAGGTCGAGGGGCACGTGATCGAGCTGGGCACGGACGGGCGGCTGCTCGCCCTCCAGCTCGACGAGCTCATGGCCGGAGTGGACGCCGACAGGGAGCTGGTCGTGCGCGACTACCTGCCCGCCGACGTCGACTACCGCAAGGCCCTGCACGCGGTCGACCAGATGAGCTCCCCGGAGCTGCTCGACCTCATCGCGGTCGCCCGGTCGCTGGGCTATCCGAACTCGCCCGACGTGCTCGACCGGCGGGTGTCGCCGCGCGGGTACCGGATGCTCGCGAAGGTCCCGCGGCTGCCGGAGGCGGTCATCGAGCGGGTCGTGGACCGGTTCGGGGCGCTCCCCGAGCTGCTCGGGGTCACGGTGGAGGAGCTCCAGGACGTCGACGGGGTCGGTCCCGGTCGGGCGCAGTCCATCCGCGAGTCGCTGACGCGGCTCGCGGAGGTGTCGATCCTCGACCGGTACCTGTAGCAGGGACGGGCCCTAGGTGAGGCGGAGCTTCGCGGGGGACGAGGCGGCGTCGCCGAGGACGGCGCGCAGCTCGTAGTCGCCTGCGGGGAGTTCGCGGCGGGCGCCGCGGCAGCCCTCTTCGGAGGCGAGGCCGTCGACGGTGAACTCGACGGTCTGGCCCGCGCCGTCGCTCAGCTCGACCTCTTCGCCTTTGGGTGTCTCGCAGTGCGCGGTCGAGTAGACGACGTCGGACCCGGCGGCGAGCTCCACGGCGACCTCGCGGAGGTCGACGGTGCAGGGCGTGTCGGCGCCGGAGGCGACGAGGACGCTCACGGGCACTTCGGCGCCGGACCGGACCTCGTCGAACGCGGCGACGACCTGGAGCATGAGGTCCTCGGCGGTGCACGCCTCGACGGGCGGCACGGACGGGGACGGCGACGCGCTCGGCGAGGGGGCCTCGGACGACGGCTCGGGAATGTAGGGCCGCTGGGCGCTCCCGGAGGGCTGCGGGGCGGTCCACTCCTGCTGGGCCGCATCGGCTTCGCCGCTCGCGTCGGGCTCACCGCCGCCGCCGAGCGCGCTCAGGCCCACGATGGCGAGGACGACGAGGACGAGCACGACCCCGGCCACGATCCCCCGCCGCTTCCAGTAGACCGACTCCGGCTCCGAGCCCTTCACGAACCTGCCTTTGAATCCCTGCACGCCGGGACGCTAACGCAGCCCGACCCCACGAGAGCGGAATTACACGCGCCCCCGGCCCCCGCGGTCCGGCGATTGTCGGACCCCATGTCAGGGTTTTGAACCGGGGGCCCGCAAGACCGCCTCCTCAGGCTCCGCCCCTGCCCGGAAACTCCCGGCCGCACCCGGATGTCGGACCCTCGTGTCAGGGTTTTGAACCGGGGGCCCGCGATCCGCCGGTGCCCGGCTCTGCGGGTGCCCGCCGGGCGGCGCCGCGCCCCGACCCGCCTCGCCCGTTGTCGGACCCCGCGCCGACAATGGGGGGATGCGTGCCGCGAGCGAGACCCCGACCGAACCGGCCCTGCCCTCCCCCGAGCTGCTCGCCGAGCGGCTGCTGCCGTGGTTCGACGCCAACAACCGCACCGAGCTGCCGTGGCGCCGCCCCGGCACCACCGCGTGGGGCGTGCTCGTCTCCGAGGTGATGAGCCAGCAGACGCAGGTCGCGCGCGTCGCGCCCGTGTGGGAGGCGTGGATGGAGCGGTGGCCGACGCCCGCCGACCTCGCCGCCGCCCCGACCGCCGACGTGCTGCGCGAGTGGGGCCGCATGGGCTACCCGCGGCGGGCCCTGCGCCTCCAGGAGTGCGCGCGCGCCATCGCCGAGGACCACGGCGGGACCGTCCCCGCCGACCCCGCCGAGCTCGAAAAGCTCCCCGGCATCGGCAACTACACCGCTGCCGCGGTCGCCGTGTTCCACTACGGGGGCCGCCACGCCGTCGTCGACACGAACGTGCGCCGCGTCGTCGCCCGCCTCGGCGGCCGCGCCGACGCCGGGACGGCCACCACCCGCGCCGACCTCGCCGCGACCGCGTCGCTCCTGCCCGAGGACGCCCCCACCGCGGCCCGGGTCTCCTTGGCGCTCATGGAACTCGGGGCGCTCGTGTGCACCGCTCGCAAGACCGAGTGCGCCGCCTGCCCGCTCAGCGACGCGTGCGGGTTCTCCGGCCAGGAGGTCCCGGCCGGGCCCAGCCGCAAGCGCCAGCGCTACAAGGGCACGAACCGGCACGTGCGCGGCGAGGTCATGGCGCTGCTGCGGGACGCCGACGGGCCCGTCGAGCGGGCCCGGATCGACGCGGTCTGGCACGATGTGCGCATGGTCAACGAGGCCGTGGCGCAGCTGATCGAGGACGGCCTGATCGGCACCGACGAGGCGGGGCGATTCGAACTCCCGAGTCGGTGACAAACGGGCGGGCCGCTGCTAGCGTGGGAGTTGAGAGAACTTCACGATGCTCGGTCGGCACCGATCCGCAGGATCGGCGGCCCCGGGTCCAACCCCGCCGGTCACCGCGGCGGGGCACCGGACGGACCTCCGGGTCCGGCTCACCACCGGTGCCGGGACCGATCGCCTACCGCGCGGCCGCCCCCGAGCGGCCGGCCAGGAACACGACGACGCGGCTCGCGCCATCTACCGTCGCGTCGACCGCGGACCGGCCGCACGTCAAGCGGGCCGCGCAGGAGCGGACGCCTCCAGCGGCGGACGCGGCCGAGCGGATGCAATGCCGTCGGGGTACCGCGCGCTCAGACCCGGGCGGCATTGCTACGCATCGGGGACCGCGGCCGCCACGGGCGCCTCGGCCCGCTTCGCCCAGCGCACCAGCCACCACACGACGAGCACCGCGGGCAGGCCCTTGAGCATGATCCCGCCGAGCACCCCGAGCGAGCCGAGCCCCAGCCCGTCGCGCAGCAGCGGCGAGTTCCACACCGCGTGCAGGACGATGACGGCGCCGACCGCGCCCGCGGCGATCCACGCCGACCGCGCGGTGCGGCGGGTCGCAGCGTAGGCGATGCCCGCCCCGGCGATGGCGGTGAAGATCGCGTGGCTCCACAGCCCCGCGAGGACGCCGCGGACGATGAAGACGGCGACGACCGGTTCGACGACGTCCCCGGCCCGGTTGATGACCGTGTTCGACATCGCGAACGCGTAGCCCTCGACGATCTGGAAGCCCACGCCGCAGAACGCGCCCAGGACGATCCCGTCGAGGACCCCGTGCAGGCGGCCCCAGAAGATCGCGACGACCAGGACCACGCCCGCGGTCTTGACGACCTCCTCGACGACCGGCGCGGCCAGGACCGGCGCCCACCGCTCGGCCCACGCCGGGCCCCACGCGGTCGCGAACAGGCCGTGGAGGGCGCGGGACCCGAACAGGGACGTCATGACCGCGACGGTGGCGCCCCAGGCGAGGCCGATCGCCAGGCCCGCGCCCGGCAGGGCGAGGTGCCCGGCGAGGCGGCGGCGCATCACCAGGAACGGGACGGCGAACAGCGAGAACAGGACGAGCGCGGTCGTCCCGGCGCGCGGATAGGCGAGGGCGACGGGGAGCGTGTTGTACAGCAGCAGGATCGCGGCCGCGCCGATGAGGAGCGCGGCCGTCCACTGCACGGGGGAGGCGGGGTCGGGGCGCGGCATCAGGCGGCCCCGAAGGAGAGCTGGGCGATGAGCGCGTCGATGCGCTCGACGGTGTGCGCGTCGAGGGACGCGCCGCGGGCGGTGACCTCGGCCCTGGTGTCCCCGTGGACGAACGCGCACGCGAACCCGGCGCCGGTCTCGGTGGTGAAGGAGCGCCCGGCGCCCTCGACGCCGTCGGCGGCGCAGTCGCGCGGCTCGGTGAGGCGCACGCCCGGCTGGACTTCGAGGAGGCGGGCCATCTCGGCGGCCAGGTACTCGGCGTCGAAGCCGTAGGGTCCGGCGACGGCGATGTCGACCTCCGCGTCGCCGACGATGAACTCGGCGCGGCCGGACTCGGGCCGGTAGTAGCCGGGGCGCATCCGGGTGTCCTCGGGGGCGGTGAGGGTGACGCCCGCGAGCGCGAACTGCTCCCCGCCGACGTCGACGGTGGGGGAGACGGCCTTGTTGAGCAGGGGGACCCCGAGTGCGAACACCAGGACCGCGGCGGCGACGGCAGCGGCGACGGCGAGGCTCCTCAAACGGGACACACCGCAAGCGTCCCATGTGATCCAGGCGAGTGCATCCGTAATGCCCGGGGAAGACACGGGCGGGGCCGGAGCGAAAGCAGCGAACGCCGGGGCGGGCGCGGGACGGGCGGGGACCTGCCGGCCGGGACCTGGTTCAGGGGTCCTGCGGCCGGCGTCTCCGCGGTGCGGTCGCGCGGGCGCGGGCCCTGAGGGAGGGCCCGCTTCCCGACCGGCTGAGGGCCGGCGAGCCGGCGACTGCGGCTTCGATGGGGCGGCGGCCGGAAGGGTGGTCCGGCCTCGGACTGGTTCCTCATGCCTCGTCGCCCGGTCGGTGGCGGGAGGCGGTCGTACTCGGTGCTGCGGCTACTCCGCGGCTTCGCGCTGCACGGGGATGTCCCCGTTGATGAGCGCGCGGATCTCGGACTCGCGGTAGCGGCGGTGGCCGCCGAGGGTGCGGATCGCGGAGATCTTGCCGGCCTTGGCCCAGCGCGTCACGGTCTTGGGGTCGACGCGGAACATCGCGGCGACCTCAGAAGGGGTGAGCAGGGCCTCGGATTCCACCGGAAGGTTCAGCTCTGTCGTCATCGTTCGTTCTCCTCCACACACGGGCTGCGAATCACCGGCTGCCGAGCCTTGATTCGTTCCTTCTGCAATCGTCCGGCCTGTCGTAGATGTCCGACATAGGCCGAACGGCCGATTTTGCTTGGACTTTCCGCTCGGTCCGCTCATCCGAGTGATCACTCCACAAGCGAACGACCTGGTCGCGGGGCCCGCGGCCGCGCGGAACGCGAGGTCAGTTCAGGCGTTCCGCGAGACGACGATCACGCCATCGGTCGACAAGGCGCGCATAGCATTCCTGCGCGTCCTCGGGCTCGGAGGCGCCCAGGTGGTCGAGGGCCTGCCAGGTCAGGTCGACGGAGTCCTCGTCGCGGAGCTCGTCCGCGTCCATCCTGGAGGCGATCCCGCCGTAGTCGAGCTCGACGACGGAGTCGCGGTGGAACCCGTCGAGCCAGTGCCCGGTCTCGGCGAGGGCCTCGGCGAGCTCGGCGCCCTCGCCGAACTCGGCGCGCACCAGGTTGCGGGCGACGGCGAGGCCGCTGCGGGACTTCGCGATCGGGGTGCGGTAGCGCAGCTGCACGAGGCCCGGCTGGATGACCAGCTCGCGGTCCTCGGGGCGCACGCACGCGAACCAGCGCAGCGGGACCGACCAGGTCGCGACGTGCTCGTGGGCGTCGGCGGGGGCCTCGCGGCGGTCGGCGCCCTCGTCGAGCGCGACGACCTCGGCCGCGGAGGCGAGGAACTCCGCGGGGAACAGGGCCTCGGCGACGGCCTCGGGAGTCAGGCGCCGCACCTCCAGTGCGGCCGAAGCGATCCGGTAGCGCAGGTTCCACGGGCACACGAGCGGGTCGGCGCCGCCCCTGTCGATGACGTACGCGTCGCGCCCGAAGGAGGGGACGCCCCGCCAGGGCCATCCGATGCGCTCGTACAGTGCTTCCCGTCGGACCCTCGGGCCGTCGAGCGGGTCGACCGCGCGCCCCGACGCAGCGTACGCGCGCCAGTACCCGGCGTCGGCGAACGCCGCGGCGGGCTCGTAGACGCGCAGATAGGACGCGCTCGGTGCGTACACGAGCCAGATACTTCCATATCGGCATCCTGCCTGCCTTGAAGGGCAGGGCTCCCGGCTCGCGGTCGGACGGCGCCGACCACTCACGGACGGGTTCCTCGTTCCTCCGCTATCGCGGGTTCCGGGCCGCGCCGGGCACGCCCGGTCTCACCGGCCCTCCGGAGGCGTTTCGGGTCTCCGCATGCCTTGCGGCGACCAGTCGTCTTCCTTCGTTCCTGATGTTGGCCTCGGCGTTCCCGTCGCGGTCATGGACCCCACCGCACCCGCACGCCCACCGCCGCACCGGCAGGCCCGCCTGCCCTCGCGGGCCGGTGAGCGCCCCGCAGGCGGAGCACAGCTGCGTCGAGGGGAACCAGCGGTCGACCCGCACGAACGTCCTTCCCGTGCGCAGGGCCTTCGATTCGAGCAGGACGAGGAACCTGCCGAGCGCGGCGTCGTAGACCGACTTCGCCGCCCGGCCGCGGGCGAGGCCGCGCACCGGCAGGTCTTCGACGTACACCGCTTGGTTCTCGCGGAGGATGCCGATGACCTGCTTGTGCAGCCAGTCGTCCCGTCGGTTCCCGATCGCCTCATGCACCCGTGCCACGGCGATACGGGCCTTCTCAGCGTTGCGGCTTCCCTTCTGCTTGCGGGCGAGCGTGCGCTGCGCCTTCTTGAGCCTGCGCTCCATCGCTCTGAAGAACCGCGGATTCCCGATGGCCCTGCCGCCGCGGAGGACCGCGAAGTCCTTCAACCCGAGATCGATGCCGGTCTCCTGGTCGACCGGATCGAGGAGTTCGGCGCCGTCGTCGACCGCCACGACGAAGCTCGCAAAGTACCTGCCGGCGGCCGTCTTGACGATCGTCACCGAGCTGGGCTCGGCGGGAAGCTCCCGGGACCAGGCGACCCGGATCTCGCCGATTTTGGCGAGGTGGAGCCGCCCGGTGTCGCGCAGCACGAACCCGTTGCGGGTGAAGCGGGCCGTCTGCCGGTTCGACCGGCGCTTGAACCTCGGCGGCCCCGTCCGCGCACCCGCGCGCGTTCCCTTGAGCGAGTCGAAGAAGTTCCGGTAGGCCCGGTCGCAGTCTCGGACCGCCTGCTGGAGCGGGATGTTGGAGACCTCGGTCAGCCAGGCGCGCAGTTCGGTGCGCTTCGCCTCGGTGATGAACTGCCGCTGGAGCAGGGAGCCGGTGGGGTACGGTTCGCCGGTCTCGTGCGCGCGCTTCCTCGCTGCGACCGCGTCGTTGTACACCACACGGACGCATCCGAACAGCCGCGCGAGCGCGGAGCGCTGCGGGGCGGTCGGACACAGCCGGAACCGGTAGCGGAGCTGCACCGGGCGAAGGCTACGGGAGGGGTGCGACATCCGGCCGCCGCTCGCGGAGCCGGGCCTGGCCCGCGGGCCGCCGGTCATATGCTGGTGGCGTAGGCATACCCGCGCTACGACGAGGAAGCGGCCGCGACCCGGCCGCGCCCCTGGGGCGCCGCCCGGCGCGCACCGCGCTCCGGGGCCCGAACCCCTAGAGAAGAACTGGAGAGCAAGCCATGAGCATCTTCGACGCGACCGGCCACGAACAGGTCGTGTTCTGCCACGACCCGGACACCGGGCTCCGGGCGATCATCGCGGTGTACTCCACCGCGCTCGGCCCGGCCCTGGGCGGCACCCGCTTCTACCCCTACGCCTCCGAGGAGGAGGCCCTCACCGACGTGCTGCACCTGTCGGAGGGCATGGCGTACAAGAACGCGATCGCCGGGCTCGACCACGGCGGCGGCAAGGCCGTCATCTGGGGCGACCCGGAGACCCTGAAGAGCGAGGCGCTGCTGCGGGCGTACGGCCGGTTCGTCGAGTCGCTCGGCGGGCGGTACGTGACCGCGTGCGACGTCGGCACGTACGTCGAGGACATGGACCACATCGCGCGCGAGACGCGGCACGTGTCGGGCCGCAGCCCCGAGGCCGGCGGCGCCGGCGACTCCTCGATCCTCACCGCGTTCGGCGTGTTCCAGGCGATGCGCTCGGCGGCGCAGCACCGGTGGGGCGCCGTGGACCTGACCGGCCGCACCGTGGGCGTGGCCGGGCTCGGCAAGGTCGGGCGCCACCTCGTCCCCCACCTCGTGGAGGCCGGGGCGCAGGTCGTCGCGTGCGACGTGAACGACGCGGCGATCCGCTGGACCCAGGAGCACTTCCCGCAGGTGCGGATCGTCGCCGACGCCGACGAGCTCATCGCGTCGGGCATCCACGTGTACGCCCCGTGCGCGCTCGGCGGGGTCCTCGACGAGGACGCGCTGAAGACCCTCGACGCCGAGATCGTCTGCGGCGCCGCGAACAACCAGCTGGCCGCGCCGCACATCGCCGACGAGCTGGAGCGCGCCGGGATCCTCTACTGCCCCGACTACGTCGTCAACTCCGGCGGCGTCATCCAGGTCGCCGACGAGTACGACGGCGCGTTCGACTTCAAGCGGGCCGAGCGGCGCACCGCCGGGATCTTCGAGACCACCGGCCGCATCCTCGACCGCGCCAAGGGCGAGGGCACCACGCCCGTGGCCGCGGCGAACGCCCTGGCCGAGGAGCGCATGGCCGCCGTCGGGCGGCTCCAGCGGCTGCGCCTGTTCCGCTGACCCGCGCCCCCGCCGCACGGATCCTATAGGATATAGGAAATATCCTATAGGATCCGCCTATGCGGTGCGCGCACAGCGTCATCACGTCCATCCGGACAGTGAGAACGAATCTCGCGATTCGGGCGGATGTTCGTCCCCGTCTGGTGGTCATCGCCGGTAATCTGTGGCATCCAACTCACGGCCCGGGATGCAGTCGGGCGCTGCGAGCCTGTACCGTAGGAGCCACGAAGAGATTGCAAGCATTCCGGGGCGCCGCAATGGCTGCCCCGATGATTTCTGTGCGAGGGGGTCGAGCCATATGGGGCGCGGCCGAGCTAAGGCAAAGCAGACCAAAGTGGCCCGGAAGCTCAAGTACCATGCTCCGAACACCGACCTGCGCGCGCTGGAGCGCGAGCTAGGGAGCGGTCGTGAGGACGAGGTCGACATTGAGCCTCCTTCTGAAGAGGAGGAGCCGGACCCTTATGCCGCTTATGCCGACGATCGGTACGACGGAGACGAAGACGATCTCCGCGAGGATGACTGGCTCCCGCCGAAGAAGCAGTTAGCGCTGCGGCCCACGGGGACGCCGCCGGATCGTGCGAGCACGACGAGGCGCTGAACCAGGGCAAGGCGGGCCCGCCCGACCGATCTCCGCAATCTCCATATCCAGAACGGGCAGGCGCCTCCACTGCGCCCGCCCGGCTCCCGCACCCGCCGCGAGGCCAGGGCAGGGGGCGGCCCTGGAGCAAAGACTCGGATGTCGGCGCGGACGACGCGATATCCAATATGCACGAAGAGAGGCGGCGCGACCGCGATCTTGTAGGAGATCCGGTCGCGCCGCCTCTTCGGCTGCCCGGGGGCGGCTACTGCTGCGGCGCCTGGGGCCACTGGTTCTGCTGGGTCTGCGGCGCGGCGGCCGGCGGGACCGCGGGCTGCTGCCCGGTCGGGTACGCCGGGGGCGCGGCGGGCGCCGCGGCGGGGACGGCCTTCCCGGGGACCAGCAGCGCACCGGCGGTGAACAAGGCGTACGCGCCGACCAGCAGGAGCGCGCCGATCCACGCGGACGCGTCCGAACCGGACGAGCCGTCGGGCAGCGACAGCAGGTCGTACAGGAACCCGGCGAGGAACACGCCCGTCCCGGCCACCGTCAACGACTTCCAGAGGGAGCGCAGCTTCTCGCCGCCGAACAGGGCCAGCGCGAACATGACGATCACCGCGGTCAGGACCGACGGGAGCCCGAACAGGCTCGCGGCGACGTCGACCTGGAGGTCGGTGCCGTCGCTGGTGCCGGTGATAAGGCCGGACAGGGCCAGGGCGCCCAGGCCGGAGAGGCCGAGGATCGCGGGGACCGAAGGGACGCCGAGCTTGTCGAACAGCGACGGGGCCGGCGGGGCGTAGGCCGCGTACTGCTGCTGGGCCTGGTACTGCGCCTGGGGCGAGGCGTAGGGGGCCTGGGGGTAGGGCTGCTGCGGCTGGCCGGGCTGGCCGGAGACGGGCTGCTGCGGGTACCCCGCACCTGATTGCTGTTCACTCATGCCCTCATCATGCCCTGAGCGGGCAAATGGGCGCACCCGGGTTGCGGAGCCCGGAAGGTCCGGGGCGGGTCCGGCGCGGATTCGCGGGCCCCAACGGCAGCGGCCGCCGCGGCGGAACCCGTAGGCTGGAGCCATGTCGCAGCGTCTCCGTCCCGTTTCGCCCATCTGGGTGGCGGGACGTCCCCAGCACGGCGAGGAGGAGTTCTTCGTCACCCACCCCTTCGACGAGTCCCCGGTGGGCGCCACCTCATGGGCGACCGCCGGGCAGGTGGAGGCGGCCGTGGCCGCCGCCTCGGGAGCCGCGGCTGAGTGCGCGGCGCTGCCCGCGCACGTGCGGGCCGAGGCCCTGGACCACGTGCGGCGGCGCCTCGACGAGGAGGCCGAGACGTGCGCGGAGCTCATCACCGCGGAGTCGGGGAAGCCGATCGCGTGGGCGCGCATCGAGGTGCGCCGGGCCGTGTCGGTGTTCCGTTGGGCCGCAGAAGAAGCGCGTCGGTTCGGCGGCGAGGTGCAGCGCCTCGACACGGACGCGTCCGCGGAGGGCCGCATGGCCCTGGTGCGGCGGTTCCCGCGGGGCCCGGTCCTGGGGATCACGCCGTTCAACTTCCCGCTGAACCTGGTGGCGCACAAGGTGGCCCCGGCCGTGGCGGCGGGCTGCCCGATCGTCCTCAAGCCCGCGCCCGCGACGCCGCTGTCCTCACTGCACCTCGGGGCCTTGTTCTCGGAGACGGACCTGCCCCCGGCGATGCTGTCGGTGCTGCCGGTGCCGAACCACCGGGCCGACCAGCTCGTGGAGGACCCCAGGCTACCGGTCGTGTCGTTCACCGGCTCGGGGCCGGTGGGGCACCAGATCCGCAAGAAGGTCCCCGGCAAGCACGTGACGCTCGAACTCGGCGGGAACGGGGCGGCCCTGGTCGCCGCCGACTACCCGAAGCGGGACTGGGCGGCCGAGCGGATCGCGGTGTTCGGGAACTACCAGGCCGGGCAGTCGTGCATCGCGGTGCAGCGGGTGTTCATCGAGGCGCCCGCGTACACGGACATGGCGGCGCGGATCGTCGAGCAGGTGAAGGCGCTGCCGTCGGGGGACCCGAACGACCCCTCCTGCAAGGTGGGGCCGCTGATCTCCGCGGAGGCGGCCGAGCGGGTCCAGTCGTGGATCGAGGAGGCCGTCGACGAGGGCGCGAAGGTCCTGTGCGGGGGCGGGCCGCGGCGGGGCGCGCTGGTGGAGCCCACGGTGCTCGCCGATGTGCGCGCGGACGCGAAGGTGCTGCGCGAGGAGGTGTTCGGGCCGGTGCTGGTGCTGGCGAGCGTCGACAGCTTCGAGGCGGGGCTGGCGGCGGTGAACGACTCGCGGTTCGGGCTCCAGGCGGGCGTGTTCACCGACCGGCTGCCGCAGGCGATGCTGGCGCACCGGACCCTGGACGTGGGGGGCGTGGTGATCGGGGACGTGCCGTCGTTCCGGGCCGACCAGATGCCGTACGGGGGCGCGAAGGCGTCGGGGACGGGCCGGGAGGGCGTGCGGTCGGCGATGCTCGACTACACGGTCGAGCGGGTGCTGGTGCTGCCGGACGTGCTCTGATCCGGGTGCGGGGGCCGCAAGCGCCCGCGAGGTGCGTCACCTCGCACCGGTGACGGGCCGGGCCGTCCGGTGCGGTTCCGCCGCCTGCGCTGCGAGTTTCCTTCACAGGTTTGGCCCTCCGCGCGACGGCTGTTGACAAAGCGCTATAGCGTGGCTTGCATGACGGTCCCTCCCAATTACGGCCCACCGCCTGACCAGCCGCAGACGCCCGGTTACGGCTACCAGTCGCCGTACAACGGCGGCCAGAGCCCGTACGGGGGCCAGCCGCAGCAGCCTCCGCAGTACGGCTCCGCGCCGCAGTTCAGCGCCGGGCAGGCGGGCGGGGGCGGGCAGCCGCCGTACGAGCCGCCGACGTCGTTCGGGCCGCCGCTGCCGCCGCCCGAGCCGCCGAAGCGCAACTACGCGCTCATCGGCGGCGTCATCGTCGGGGCGCTCGTGCTGATCCTCGGCGGGGCGCTGCTGGTCGTGATGAACCTGAACAAGGACGACGACCCGGTGGCGGGCGGCGACGAGACCACGCAGGAGGAGTCGCCGTCGGACGACGCGAGCCCCAGCGAGGAGGCCACGACCGAGGAGGAGCAGACCGACTCCGAGGTCGGGATGTGCCTGCCGTACGAGCCGGTGATCGCCGACGGCGGGTACGGCGACGGCCTGGAGCTGGTCGACTGCTCCGACGCGACGGCGTTCTGGGAGATCACCGCCCAGTCGTACGACGTCACCGACGTGCCGGTCGACGACGAGGGGAACCTGACGGACTTCACGGCCGCGAAGGCGCTGTGCGGCGACGACTGGGCCGTGCTCCACCCCGGCGAGCTGTGGACGAACTGGCACTACGTGTACTCGTCGGGGACGCTCGACTCGCTGTACTGCATCAAGGCGACCGGCGCGGCCGACCCGAGCGAGCCCGAGAACACGCCGTACGTGCCCGCCGAGGGCGACTGCTTCTACGACGCCGACTCGTGGTGGACCGTGGACTGCTCCTCGTCGCTGGCGCAGTACGTGGTCGTCGGCGTCGTCAACATCGACGAGCCCGTCGCGATGACCACCGACGAGGCCGCCGACCAGGCGACCTGCGGCGGCTCCTGGTACTGGCAGGTCACCGACCCGGAGGGCCGCACGTCCGCGATCCTCTGCGGCGACGACGTCTAGACACCGTCAAGATGATCTAGGCACTGGCAAGACGGACGGGGGCGGCCTGCGGGCCGCCCCCGCTCCGCTTCCCGGCTCCGCATCCCAGACATGGAACGACGGCGGCGCGACCGGAAACGGTCGCGCCGCCGTCGGCGTCAATGGGGACTAGCCGAAGCGGCCGGTGATGTAGTCCTCGGTGCGCGGATCCGCCGGGTTGGAGAACAGCCGCTGCGTCTCGTCGAACTCGACGAGGAAGCCGAACCGCTCGCCCGCCTCGTCGACGTCCGCGGAGTAGAACGCCGTCGCGTCGGAGACGCGCGCCGCCTGCTGCATGTTGTGCGTGACGATGACGATCGTGTAGTCCTTGACGAGCTCGTTCATGAGCTCCTCGATGCGGGCCGTCGCGATCGGGTCGAGCGCCGAGCACGGCTCGTCCATGAGCAGGACCTCCGGCTGCACGGCGATCGCGCGCGCGATGCACAGGCGCTGCTGCTGACCGCCCGAGAGCGCCAGCGCGGACTTCTTCAGGTTGTCCTTGACCTCGTCCCACAGGGCCGCGCCCCGCAGCGCCTGCTCGACCCGGTCGGCCAGGCCGTCCTTCATGCCGTTGATGCGCAGGCCGTACGCGACGTTGTCGAAGATCGACTTCGGGAACGGGTTGGCCTTCTGGAACACCATGCCGATGTGGCGGCGCACCGCGATCGGGTCGACCCCCGAGCCGTACACGTTCGTGCCGTGGAAGGTGATCTCGCCGGAGACCTTCGCGCCGGGGATGAGGTCGTTCATGCGGTTGATCGACCGCAGGACCGTGGACTTGCCGCAGCCCGACGGGCCGATCATCGCGGTGATCTGGTTGCGGGCGACCGGCAGGGAGACGTCGCGGACCGCGTGCGCCTTCCCGTAGTGCACGCCCACGCCCTTGAGCTCGATGACGGTCTCGGTGGCGACCGGGGAGGCCGCCCGGCCCTGGGCGGCGAGGCCCGCGATGGGGGCCTTGGCCCTGGTGCCAGTCTCGTTCACGGTCACGCGTGCTCCTATCACCGATCGTCAACCGCCGTTAACGTGTCCTGCCCTCATGGTTCGCCATCGAGGTGCACGACGGGGGGCCAACAGGTGAACTGGCAGTGAACGGGACTGCGTCGGCGGTCACTCCGCGGACGGGCGGCGCAGGCGCGGCTCAGGCGTGCTCGGGCGGCAGCAGCTCGTCGTTCGGGTACCCGCCGAGCAGGTCGTCGGAGGCGGTGAGCGTGAACGTGTCGCCGACCGGGACCGCGCCCAGGTCGACCGAGCCCGCGACGTCGCCGTCCTCGGCGAGCTCCATGAGCATCCCGCGGATCACCGGCGCCGGGACGCCCGCGTCCTCGGCGAGCGCCGCGAGCGACACGTCCACCGTGGCGGACTTCGCGTTCCCGGGCAGCACGAACCGGCCCTCGTCGTCGAACTCGTAGTCGACGCCGCCGACGCGCCTGATCGCGATCGCCGTGAGCTCTTCGAGGTCGCCGCGCTGGTCGGCGGCCTCCTCGATCGCTTCGAGCTTGTCGAAGGAGAGCACGTCGAACGGGTTGATGTACAGCTGCGGGGCGACGTACAGGCCGCCGTCGCGCTGCTCGGACCGGTACAGGCCCAGGGCGAGGAGGAATTCGAGGAGGTCGCGCACGGTGTGGGGGACGGGCAGTCCGGCGCGGCGGCAGTGGGTGGTGAACGTGTCGATGCGCTCGCTGCGCTCGGCGGTGGCCCGGTCGTACTCCTCGCGGGCCTCCTTCTCGACGACCTCGGGGGAGGCGCCCAGGTGGTGCTCGGAGGCCTCGGCGATCCAGTCGTCGACGTCGCCCGGGTCGCACCAGACGGGCTCGTTCCAGATGTCGTCCTCGGGGAAGGCGTCGGCCCACCATCCGGCGGGGAACGGGTTGAGGGAGGGGACGGTGCGGAACAGCTCGATGCTGCACGGCATGATGCGGATCCACGCGGGGTGCATCGGGGCTTGGACCGGGCCGGACTCGTCGCCGAAGGGCCGCTCGAAAGATTCCACGCATCGACCGTATCAGCGCAGGGCGACGGCGCTGAACCTCCGGGACGCGACTTCGCTTTCAGCGTAGCGGCGGGTTCAGGGGCCGCCCCGGCGCGGTGATGCCAGGTGTTGCTCAGTGCCCGTTGAGTGCCCGTTCGACGGCCCGCCCCCGCTCGGTTCGCCCTCGCGGGCGGACCCGGGGGCGCGCCGGCGCCGGGACGGCCCTCGCGCGTCGGGCTTGCCGGCTCCGGTGCGGGACTCGCCCGCTGCCGGAGGGACGCCGCCTGCCGCGTCCGGGCCGACGTTACTCCGATCGATACCGGTGGATATCGACCGATCGGCCGGGTCCGGCTATCCGTTCGATCGAATACCGGAGAGGTCCGGTTCGAACGAGGCGAGCGACGCAACGTGGTCGGGGGTGAGGTATTCGAGGGTGCGGACCTGCTGCTCCAGCATGCGGCCCACGGTGACGATCTGGTCGGCGGCGTTCAGCACCAGCCAGTGCTCGTATTCGGCGTAGCGCTCCTCGACGTCGGCGATCACTGAACAGTCCTCCCTGATGTGCCCTGTGGATGGTGCGATCCGGAACAACCTATTGCGCCGCGAGCCGTCCGCGGATTCATGACACACCCGCGGCGGCGGAAATAGCGGCGTCCCCGGACCGCCCTGTTCAGGATCGCAGCACGAGTTTCAGCGTCGACACCCCGTCCCCCGTGATCTCCACGGGCACGCCCCAGTCCTGGCGGGTGAGGTGGCACGCGGGGTGCTCGGCCTCGGCGTCGCAGGTCGCGGCCTGCGCGACGACCTGGAGGACGCCCTTCTCGATGCCGTCGGCGAGGACGAGCTCGCGCGTCAGGTCCTCGGTGCGGCCCGCGCCCTCGGCGAGGAGCTGCGGCGGGTCGGCGGACACGGTCACCTGGACGGGCGAGCCGTACGTGTAGTCGAGCTTCTGCCCTTGGGCGGGCTCGAAGAGCACGTCGAGGCGGACCCTGCCGGGCGCGACCCTGGTGCGCTTGCGGGTGACGCGGTGGTGCTGCCCGGAGACGGCGGCTTCGGAGAGGTCGGGCACGGCGAGGCGGTGCGCCGCGGACTCGACCACGACCACCTTGCCCCCCAAGGCGAGCACGCCGCTGGGCTCGGCGAGGCCGGACGCGAGGGTCGCGACCTCCCCGGTGCGCGGGTCGTAGGCGCGCAGGGCGCCGTTGTAGGTGTCGGCGACGGCGACGCGGCCGTCGGGGAGGACGGCGACGCCGAGGGGGTGCTGCATGAGGGCGTCGGCGGCGGGGCCGTCGACGTGCCCGAAGTCGAACAGGCCCTGGCCGACGACGGTGTGCATGGCGCCGTCCTCGACGTACCGGAGCGCCGAGGTCTCGGAGTCGGCGATCCACAGGCGGGCGCCGTCGGCGGCGAGCCCGGAGGGCTGGGCCATCCACACCTGGTCGAGCGGGCCGTCCTTGAGGGACTCGACGGTGGTCCCGGCGTAGGGGGCGACGGTGCGGGCGACCGGGTCGAAGGCCCACAGCTGGTGGATCCCGGCCATGGCGACCACGACGCGGCCGTCGTACCAGGCGAGGTCCCACGGGGAGGACAGGTCGACGTCGAGTGCGGCGTCGGTGCCGTTGTCCATGCGCCACTGGCTCCCCGTGCCCGCGACGGTGGTGGTGAAGCCGGTGGCGAGGTCGACGCCGCGCAGGAGGTGGTTGACGGTGTCGGCGACGACGAGGTCGTATCCGGCCGCGGCGGCGACGTCGGCGGGGAGGAGCACGAGGCCCTGCGGCTCGTTGAACTCGGGGGCGGCGCCGTCGGCGCGGCCCCGCTCGCCGGTCCCGATCACCGTCTTGACGGTGGAAAGATCGGGGGCGAGGCGCACGAGGCGGTGGCGGGCAGTGTCGCTGACGAGCACGTCGCCGCCGGGGAGGGCGATCGCCTTGCCGGGGAAGCGGAGTGCGGTCTCGGCGGGCGGGGCGGCCACGTAGGGGCTGCCCTCGGGGTCGAGGTTGCCCTTGGCGGCGTGGGTCTCGACGAGGCCGCCGATGATGCGGTCGAGGGCTTCGGCGTGGCCCTCACCGGCCATGGTGGAGACGACGTAGCCCTCGGGGTCGACGACGACGAGGGTCGGCCAGGCGCGGGCGGCGTAGGCGTCCCAGGTCTTCAAGTCGGGGTCGTCGAGGACGGGGTGCTCGACGCCGTACCGCTCGACGGCGGCGGCGAGGGCCTGCGGGTCGCGCTCGTGCTCGAACTTCGGGGAGTGGACGCCGACGACGACCACCGCGTCGCCGTACTTCGCTTCGAGGGGGCGCAGCTCGTCGAGGACGTGGAGGCAGTTGATGCAGCAGAACGTCCAGAAGTCGAGGACGACGATCTTGCCCTTGAGGCTGTCGAGGTCGAGCCGCGCGCCGCCGGTGTTGAGCCAGCCGCGGCCTTCGAGCCGGGCCGCGCGCACGCGCGACTGCGCCTTCGGAACCACTGCCTTCGAAGCCGCCGCCTTCGGAGCGGGCTTCGTGGCGGCGGCCTGCGGGGACGCGCCGTCCGGGGTCGCGGCGGCGGAGGGCTGAGCGCTGGAGGACTCGGTCACGGCCCGAGCCTAGCTCGCGCGCACGTCCCAGCTCCCCTGCTCGGCCCGTTCGCGAACGAGACTCACATACAGCGGCGAGGGCCGGTGGCTTCCCACCGGCCCTCGCCGTGATGTCGTACCCCCGCGGTATTTTTGCACCAGGGGTCCCTTAGACCGGATTTATCGCCATAAAGCGGGATATCAGCCGGTTTGCCGGGTAGTTATTCGTCCGCAGGGGACTCGGTGGCCTCGCCGCCGCCGTCGCCTTCGTCGGTGCCGCCGAGGAGGCTCAGGCAGTAGACGTCGTCGCCGACGGTGAGGGTCTCGCGGCCCGCGTCGGCGCATTCCTGGCCGTCGCCGACCTTGTCGACGATCTCGTAGTCCTCGCCGTCCACGGCGTCGGCGCAGTCGACGGCCTCGGCCTGGTCGCCGGAGGTGTGGCGGACGCAGCCGCCCTCCTCGAACTTCGGGGCCGCGAACAGCAGGAAGTAGACGCCCACGGCAGCCGCGATCACGACCAGCGCGCCCACGGCGGCGAGGATCGGCACCAGGCCCTTCTTGCGGCCTCCGCCGCCGCTGGCGGCGGCGGGCGCGGGCGGGTACTGGCCGGCCGGCGGCACGGCGCCGGTGCCCGGCTGCGAGTACTGCGGGGCCGCCTGCGGCTGCGAGGGCTGCGCGGGCGAGCCGTACGCCGACGGCGGGGCCGGCGGCTCGCTGTACGGGTTGTGCGCGCCGATGATGAGCTTCTGGGTGTCGTCCGACTGGGTCGGCGGCGGGCCGGCCGGCGGCTGGTACGCCGACGGGGGCTGCTGCTGGTACGGCTGCTGCGGCTGCTGGTAGGGCTGCTGCACCGGGGGCGGCGGCGGGACGGCCGCCGGGCCCGGCTGCTGGGCCTGGTTCGCGAGCGGGTTCGGCGGGGGCGAGGGCCACGCCGCCGGATTCGCAGGAGGCTGGGCCGCGGGCGAGGGGCTCGGCGCTGCCTGCTCGCCGTACGGGGCCGGGGCGTTGAAGCCCGAGATGCCCTGCGGCGGCAGCACCTGGGTGCTCTCCTCGACCGGGTCGGCGACCGGCTGCTGCGGCTGCGACGGGCCCAGGCGCAGGATCTGCGTGCCGTCCTCGTCGAACTGCGGGCCCGGAGGCGGCGACTGGGGCGCGGGGGCCTCGTACGCGGGCGGCGGGACCTGCGCGGGGGCGTCGGCCGCCGGTGCGGGCGGGACGTCCGCTTCAGGGGACGCCGGGATCGTCTGGGTCGCGCCCTCGTCGACCGAAGGGGCCTCGGGGGCCGCCTGCGGCGCTTCGGGTTCCGGTGCGGCCTCGGCCGCCGGCGCCTCGGCGGGGGCCTCGGACGCGGGCTCGGGAGCGGGAGCCGGAGCGGCCTCGGCCGCGGGACTCTCCGGTTCGGCGGGCGCCGGGTCGGCCGGGCCCGCGTCGGCGGCGGGCTGCTCGGCGGCGGCGCTCTCAGGAGCGTCGCCCTCGGCGGGACTGCTCTCGGCCGCGCTGCTCGCTGCGGCGCCGCCCTCGGCAGCGCTCTGCTCTGCGGCGCCCGTTTCGACAGCGTCCTTATCGACAGCGCCCTCGTCGTCGGGGCCCTTTGCTGGCGGGTTGCCTTGCTCGGAGGTCACGGCTGCTCCTCAATGCTGCTTCCGGCCTGGCGTCTTGGGGGCACGCCAGACGGCAACACGGTACCGCAGCGGCGCCAACGATCACTCGACAGGGTTAAGCGGGCACGGGAAACGCGGCCGTGCGGCAGAACGGGAGGAAAGGGAAAGCGCCCGGAGGGCAGAGAAAAGGCCGGGCGCCAGCTGTTGCCCACCCCTCATGGCAATAGCGGCGCCCGGCCGGTGTGAGAACCCCCTGGAGAGGGTCTCCGCGGTGTGGCGACTCGGCGCTGTCATCCACACCAATGGGAGGAGATAAAGTTCGCGGTCCCTGTGCCCCTCCGGCGCCCGGCTTGCGAGCTCCGTCGGAACTGAGACGCGGAAACTTCGAAGTTATGTTTCCTCGTTGTTTCCGTGCCTCAATTACAACACCGAACGGTAAGATCCGCCAACGAATCGCTGGTGCGCTTGGTCACGTCCAGGCGAGCAGCGTTTCCCCAGGGTGCGATAGGAACGCGCCCACGTCGGCGAGGAACTGCGAGCCGAGCTCCCCGTCGATGAGGCGGTGGTCGAACGACAGCCCGAGCGTCGTCACCTGGCGCACGGCGATCTCGCCCTCGTGGACCCACGGCTGCGGCCGGACCGCGCCGAACACGAGGATCGCCGACTCGCCGGGCGGCAGGATCGGGGTGCCCGTGTCGACGCCGAAGACGCCGACGTTGGAGATCGAGATCGTCCCGCCCATCATGTCGGCCGGGGTGGTCCGCCCCTCCCGCGCGGTACGGGCGAGCGAGCCGATCGCGTCCGCGAGGCCGACCAGGCTCAGGTCCTGGGCGGCCTTGATGTTCGGGACGACCAGGCCGCGCGGGGTGGCGGCGGCGATGCCGAGGTTCACGTCGTGCTTGACGACGATCTCCTGGGCGGCCTCGTCCCAGCGGGCGTTGATCATCGGGTGGCGGCGCGCGGCCAGCAGGACCGCCTTGGCGACGAACAGGAGCGGCGTGACCTTGACGTCCGCGAACTCCTTGCGCGCCTTGAACTCCTTGACCGTGTCCATCATGCCGGTGACGTCGCAGGTGAGGAACACCGTGACGTGCGGGGCGGTAAACGCCGACGCGACCATGTTCTGCGCGGTCAGCTTCCGCACGCCCTTGATGGGGATGCGCTGGTCCTCCGCGGCGACGGCGGCCCGCTGCGGCGCGGCGGGGGCCGGGGCCGCGACGGCCGCTTCGACGTCGGCGCGCGAGACCGTCCCGTTCGGGCCGGTCGGCACGACCGACGCGAGGTCGACGCCGAGGTCCTTGGCGAGCTTGCGGACCGGCGGCTTGGCGAGCACCGGGCCGCCGGTCGCCGCGCCGTTCGGCGCCGGGACGGCGGGGACCGGCGGGGCGGCCTCTACCGGGGGCGGCGTGAACGACGGCGTGATCACCGACGGCGGCGTCACCGGGGCGAGCGACTGCGGCGCGGGCGGCGCCGGCGTCTCCGCGGCGGGTGCGGCGCCCTTGCGCTTGCGGCGCTTGGACCCCGCCTCGCGGGCGCCGTAGCCCACGAGGTTCGGCGTGCGCTCCTCCTGCTTCGCGGCCTCGGGCGGCGCGTCGGCCCCCTCGACCTCGAAGGTGGCGAGGGGCTTGCCGACGTCGACGGTCTCACCGGCCTCGGCGTGGTGCTGCGCGAGCACCCCGTCGTAGGGGCTGGGCACCTCGACGAGCGCCTTCGCGGTCTCGACCTCGACGAACGGCTGGTTGAGCTTGACCTCGCCGCCGGGCTCCACGAGCCACGCGGCGACCTCGCCCTCGGTGAGGCCCTCACCGAGGTCGGGCAGGTTGAACGTGATCTTCTGTCCCATGTTCGCCTCCTCAGTGCTCCAGGGACCGGTCGACGGCGTCGAGGACGCGGTCCAGGTTCGGAAGGTAGTCGTCTTCGAGGCGGCTCGCGGGATAAGGCACGTCGTAGCCGGTCACCCGCAGTACGGGCGCCTCCAGGGAGTAGAAGCACTCCTCGGTGAGGCGGGCGGCGACCTCCGCGCCGATGCCGACGTTCCCGGGGGCCTCGTGGACGACCACGGCCCGGCCGGTCTTGCGGACCGACGCGAACAGCGGCTCCCAGTCGATCGGGGACAGCGAGCGCAGGTCGACGACCTCCAGGTCGAGGCCCTCCTCGGCGGCGGCCTTCGCGGCGTTCTCGGCGACGTCCACGGTGGGGCCGTAGGCGATGAGCGTCGCGGTGCGGCCCTCGCGGACGGTGCGCGCCCGGTGCAGATCGAGGCCGGGCTTCTCGGTGTCGACCTCGCCCTTGCCGTGGTAGCGGCGCTTCGGCTCGAAGAAGATCACCGGGTCGTCCCCGGCGGCGGCCTGCTGGATCATCCAGTACGCGTCGGCGGGGTTGGAGCAGGTGACGACCTTCAGGCCCGCGGTGTGCGCGAAGTACGCCTCGGGGGACTCGGAGTGGTGCTCGATCGCGCCGATGCCGCCGCCGTAGGGGATGCGGACGACGACGGGGAGGCGGATGCGGCCGCCGGAGCGGTTGGGGATCTTCGCGAGCTGCGAGACGAGCTGGTCGAACGCGGGGTAGACGAAGCCGTCGAACTGGATCTCGCAGATCGGCCGGTAGCCGCGCATGGCGAGGCCGATCGCGGTGCCGATGATCCCCGACTCGGCGAGCGGGGTGTCGATGATGCGGTCGGAGCCGAAGTCCTTCTGGAGGCCGTCGGTCACGCGGAACACGCCGCCGAGGCGGCCCACGTCCTCGCCCATCACCAGCGACTTCGGCTGGTCTTCGAGCACGCGGCGGAGGCCCTCGTTGAGGCCCTTGATCATGGACATGGTCGTCATCGGACGTCGCTCCCCGCTCCTGAAGAAGGCTCAGCGAGCGAGGCCTGGAACTCGACGGCCTCGGCGCGCTGGGCCGCGATGCCCGCGGGCATCTGGGCGTACACGTTGTCGAACATCTCGGACACCTCCGGGTCGGTCAGGGCCATGACCCGGGCGCGCAGCGCCCGGACCTGCTCGCCGGCCTCGGTGTCGATGGCGGCGAAGTACGCCTCGTCGGCGAGCCCTTCGGCCGCCAGCCACTTGCGGTAGCGGACCACCGGGTCCTTCGCGCGCCAGAAGTCCAGCTCGGCCTCGTCGCGGTAGCGGGTGGCGTCGTCGGACGTGGTGTGGGGCTGCATGCGGTACGTGTAGGCCTCGACGAGGCTGGGGCCCTCGCCGCCGCGGGCGCGGTCGAGCGCGCCGCGGGTGACCGCGTAGGTCGCGAGGACGTCGTTGCCGTCCACGAAGATGCCGGGGACGCCGAAGCCCTCGGCGCGGCGGTACGGCGGGAGCCGGAACTGGCGGGCGTTCGTCTCGGAGATCGCGTACTGGTTGTTCTGGCAGAAGAACACCAGCGGGGAGTTGAACACCCCGGCCCACACGAGTGCCTCGTTGAAATCGCCCTCGCTGGTCGCGCCGTCGCCGTGGTAGACGATGACGGCCTCGCCGTCCTCGGTGCCGACCGCGCCGTCCATGGCGACGCCCATGGCGTACCCGGCGGCGTGGAGGGTCTGCGAGGCGATGACGATCGCGTACATGTTGAACCGGTCGGCGACCGTGTCGCGGCCGCCGAGGTCGACGCCGCGGAACAGCGCGAACGACGAGATCAGGTCGATGCCGCGGCACCACTGGACGCCGAGCTCGCGGTAGGCGGGGAAGACCGTGTCCTGGGGCCGCAGGGCCCGGCCGGAGCCGACCTGGGCGGCCTCCTGGCCGAGGAGGCTCGGCCACAGGCCGAGTTGGCCCTGGCGCTGGAGGGCGGTGCCCTGCGCGTCCAGTTCGCGGGTGATGACGAGGTCGCGGTAGAGGCCGCGGTACTCCTCGTCGCTCAGGTCGATGTCGTAGTCGGGATGCTTGACGCGCCGACCCTCGGGTGAGAGCAGCTGCACGAACTGTGGTTCGTTCGTCGAGGCGGGTTTCGGACGGCTCTTGACCGTCTTCTTGGCTGGACGCTGTGTGTCGCCCATTGATGCCTCCTCATATTCGTATTCCGGTACATCCAAGCATCCCAAAGCCCTGGGCGGTGCGCGTCACACCCTTCACCCGATTACTATTCGGGACTGAAGTCTGACACTGAGTAGCCGAGGGCTGTCGATCATCGACATCATCGGCCCTGAACGGCCGTTTCGTCGCACGGGGGTGGCGGGAAGGAGCACGCAGTGCACGGCAGAGGCAGCGACCAGGGGGGACGCTGGCCGGTGGGGATCTGGTTCGCCCTCGTGGGGATCAGCGCCGGCACGGTGGCGTCCTTCGCGATGGTCGGGTGGACCTTCACGCGCGGGCTCTACACGGGCGCCGACGGGACCGAGCCGATGGAGATCGAGTCCGGCACGGTGATCATCGAGGGCGAGGACCCCCCTGCGACGCCCGGCGAGATCGCGGGGCTCGCGGGCGCCGAGCCGGACCCTGGCGGCCTGGCCGAGCCCGGCGAGGGCGTCGAGCCCGTCGCAGCCGAACCGCAGGCCGAACTCGTCCCCCAGCGCGACCGCGGCGAGCCCGACGACGCCCCCGGCCCTCCCGTGGAGGAGGGCGGCGAGGGGTCCGAGCCGCCGCGGCTCGTCCCGATCGGCGAGGACCCGTGCGGGCCTGAGGAGTCGGGCGGCAACGGCGAAGAGGACGACGCCGAGGATGACGGCGAGGACGACGGGAACGGCTGGGACCACGGCGACTGGGACAATGGCGGCTGGGACGACGGGTGGGACGACTGGGACCACGGCGAGTGGGATGACGGCGGCCGGGACGACTGGGGCGGGAGCTGGGACGACGCCTGGAGCGAGTCCAGCAGCGACGACGAAGCCTCCGACCCCGCCGCAGATCCGGAAGTCGAAGCCGATGCCGGGGTCGATGCCGATGCCGACCTCAACACCGAACCCGGTTCCGAATCCAGCCCCGAGCTCGAAGCCGAGCTCGAAGTCGACCTCGATCTCCAAGCGCCCGAACCGCTTCCGACCGAAGACGAGGACTGATCCCGTCCCCTACCGCGACACCCCGCGCCCTGCCGAACCTGCTCGCCCGAAGGGGTGAGATGTGGGGAAGGCCACCCCGCAGCCGTAACCTGCATATGCGGATTGCCGTTACCCCCTTCGAGGGCGCGTCCCCGAGCGATCGAGGCGCGCACGGATCTAGGTGGGGTACAAGCAAATGGATCTCTTCTCTCGCAGCATGCTGGCGTGTTCGGCCGAAGCGGGCCTGACCACGACGGCGCTGTCACGGCACGTTCCACTCCTTCGCCGCAACATCCGGACCGGCGACCAGGTGTCGCTGCTGAGCCGCTGCGTCGGCTCCGACGGTCTCGGCAGCGGCGACCACGTCCTGATGCTCACGGGCGAGCGCCTGGTGGTGACCCGGCAGTCGCGGCTGCTCGGCCGCGTGCGCCTGTGCCTCGACGCGCCGGTCGCGGCGATCGAGAACCTCCGCTGGTCGGCCGACCCGGCCGGTCCCGGCGTCGAACTCAACTTCACGGTCCTGGAAGGCCCGGGCGCGAGCGAGCCGCACCGCTGGCACTTCTGGCTTCCCGCGAGCCACGCCAAGCGGGTGTGGCGGGTGGACGCGCTGCTCGCGCGGGCATTCCGCCGCCCCAAGGTCACGGCCCGCCCCGCCTGGCGGCCGCGGCAGCAGCGGCCGAACCCGCTCCTGTCCCCCAGCGGCGTCTTCCCGGTCGTCCCCGCGCCGCTCGCGGGCGCGCTCTTCCCGGGGGACGGCGGGCATCCGACGAGCCCGCTCCCGATGAGCGACACGGTCCGCCTGGAGCGGCTGGTGCGTCCGGCAGTGGCGGCGATCGAGCCGCCGCACGCCGCAGTGCCGTCACCGCGCCCGCCGTCGTCGCCGCTCAACGCGGGGCGGCCGTCCCCCGGCCCGGCGGCGCAGGGCGCAGCGGTGCAGGGTCCTGTCGAGGCCAGCCCGGTGGGGGCCAGCCCGGTGGGCCCGGCGCCGACGCTGGCGGCGGCCTGACCTCTTCACCGGGCCTTCTCGGCCCGGCTTGAGACCAGGGTGCGGGCCGCGGCGGCGGTTGGACGCCTGCCGCGGCAGGACGCGGCCCGCATCCTCGAAATCCATGCAGCGGTTGACGAAGGGGGTCGGTGCGACTCGCTGTCGCACCGGCCCCCTTGCGCTGCTTGCTGTCCCTTACCGCCCGAGCTCTAGCGGCGGAGTTCGGCGGTGCAGCACTTGACTGAGCCGCCGCCCTTCTTGAGCTCGGAGAGGTCGACGGGGACCGGCGTGTACCCGGCGTCCTCGACCTTGCGGGCCATGGCTTCGGCTTCGGCGTTGATGACGACGTTGCGGCCGTCGGAGACGAAGTTGAGGCCGAATCCGGCGGCGTCCTCGGCGTCGGCGATGACGGCGTCGGGGAAGAGCCGTTCGAGGAGGAGTCGGCTGCCGGGGGCGAAGGCGTCGGGGAAGTAGGCGATGTTGTGGTCGTCGAGGGGGGCGAGGGCGGTGTCGAGGTGGTAATAGCGGGGGTCGACGAGGCGCAGGGAGACGACTTGGCGGCCGAACACGTCGGCGGCCTCGGCGTGGGCGCGGGCGTCGGTGCGGAAGCCCCAGCCGGCGAGGACGAGTTCGCGGCCGGGCAGGTAGGTGAAGTCGCCTTCGCCTTCGTTGATGTGCTCGGGCTCGGCGAAGGTCCAGCCGGAGGTGCGGTACCACTTCTCGTGGGCGTCGGCCTCGGGGCGGCGCTCGGGGTGGCGGAAGCTCGCGCCGTAGGCGATGCCGTCGACGACGAACGCGCCGTTGGCGGCGTAGACCATGTCGGGCAGGCCCGGCTCGGGTTCGAGGCGGAGCACGTCGTGGCCGAGAGAGGTGTAGATGTCGGCGAGCTCTTCCCACTGGGCGCAGGCGAGGGCGGCGTCGACGGGGGCGGTGGTGTCCATCCAGGGGTTGATGGCGTACTCCACCGCGTAGTAGGCGGGGCGGCACATGAGGTACGTGCGGCGGCCGGGCGACCGGGTCGCGGTCACCTGGTCAGGTGAAGAACGGTGTTTCTCCATTGCGCGAGTGTAGACAGCCCGCGGCCTGCGTAGCGACCCTCCAGCCCCTCGACACTCGGGAGTGTGACCAAACCACCTCATTCCCTACGCTGTCAGCGCTTTCATCCCTCCTAGCCGGGCGCGGCCGGGGCGCGAAGCGCCCTCAGACGGATCCCGGTTTCGTGGCGCCCCGCGCCGAATGATCGAACCCGCCGGGGCGCGGTTCGGCAAGTGTCGGTTCGGGCTCGGGCGGACTGATTCCGGGGCCCCTCCCCCTCCCCGTGCCCACCCTCCGCCGACCAGCACACCAATTACTCGTCAAGCCTGTGTCTTCTTCCGGTCCCCCGGCGGCCTGGCCTCGGCCGCCGGGGGGCGGGTCGTTCGTCGTCGGTTCGGTTATTGGAAGGCCACCGGGCCCGCGCGGGAGACGGCCCTGGCGGGGCCGAGGAACTGCGGGAGGCCGGTGGGGGTCTCGGTGACGAGGACCGTCACTTCGAGGCCGTTGACGTCGCAGCGGACGAACTCCGTCGACGTCCGCTCGACCATTGCCCTCGCCGCCCCGCAGGCCTCCCCTTCGCCGAGGAGGACCCTGGAGGCGCCTTCGAGCGCGGCGGCGTCGGCCGCTCCCTGGGCGCGGTGGCGGGCGGCCCCGGCCTGGCCGATCGCGGTGTAGGCCACCACCATCGCGACCAGTGCCGCGGCCACTCCCGCCGCCAGGACCGTCGCCGAGCCCTGCTCGCTAGCGCCCCGGGTGCGCCGGATCAGACGCACGCGGGCGCTCCGGCAGGAGCGGATACGGGTCCGCCTCATCGGACCGGCCCCGGTTCGAGCGGCGCGACAGCGGTCGCGGTGATCGTCATCGGCGGCGTCAGCGGGCCGAGCGGCCGCGTCGGCGCGGTGACCACGGCCCGTGCGAGGTCGCCGTCCTCGGAGACCGCGACCGAGGCGCCGTCGGGCAGGTACGCGTCCGCGACGGCGTGCGCGTCCTCGCCTCGGGCGGCGGCGATCGCGGCGCTGTTGGCCGCGTCGATGGCTCGGACCTTCAGACCGACCGCCGATACCGCCCACAGCCCCAGCGCCAGGACCGCGACCACCGCCGGGAGCGCCGCCGCCGTCTCGGCGGTGACGTAGCCGCGCTGGCGCGGGTCGTCGCGGGTCCGCCGGTCGGGCGGCCTGCTCGCGCGGGGCCGGGACCGGTGCGGCGCGTTCACTGGAGGGCCCGTTCGATCAGGGCCTGGAGGGCGGCCTCGACCGGGCCGGAGGTGAGGACCTTCATGAGGATGCCCGCGAAGGCGACCGCGGCGAGCGTGCCGAGCGCGTACTCGGCGGTGCTCATGCCGCTCTCGCCGCGCATGCGGGACGCGAACTTGCCGCCCCAGCTCGGTTTCGCGGTGCCCCGCATGCGGCCGGGCCGCCATTCGTCGGGTTCGCCGGGGCCGGGGCGGCGGTACCGGGAGGCCGGGCGGTCGTCGGGGACCTGCGGGTCCTCGGCGGTGATGGGCGTGCGGGCGCGGTTGGCCCCGGGGGACCAGGCCGGTGCGTCCACGGGCGCCGCGGTGGGGCGGACGGTGGGCTCGTCGAGGTCGTCGTGCTCTCGGTCGTCGCGGAACGCCTTGCACCTGGGGGCGTCGCAGGTCGCGGTGCGGCAGGTGGGCCAGCGGATCGAGTCTGGCCGGCAGGCGGCCTGCACGGCGGGGGACGGTCGGTGGTCGGCGGTTCGGGTGTCGGCGCGCATTGCGGTGTCCTCTCTTCGGTTGTCGTGCGGTCGGGTCAGAGGCCGGGGGCCAGGGTCTCGGCGACGACGCCGAGGACCACGGGGCCGATGCCGGCGATGACGAACGCGGGCAGGAAGCACAGGCACAGCGGGCCCACGAGGGCCACTGCGGCGCGTCCGGCGCGTTCGTCGGTCCTGGTGCGCTGCTCGGCGCGCAGCGACGCGGCGAGCTGTTCGAGTCCTCCGGCGACGGCAGCGCCGGTGTCGCCGGAGCGGTCGAGCTGGCGGGCGAGCCGGGCGGCGCCGGGGAGCCTGCCGAGTTCGGGGAGCGCCTCGGCGGCGGTGGCGCCGAGGTGGATCGCTCCGGCGAACCGGTTGAGGCGCTCGCCGATCAGCGGGTCCTCGGTGTCGGCGACCGCGAAGGCGACCTGCGGGAACGGGGCGCCGGAGCGCAGGCCCGCCGCGATGAGGTCGAGGGTCCACGGCCAGGCCGGGGCGAGCCGGTCGGCGGCGGCCCGTTCGGCGCGGTCGGGGTCGCGGCGCAGGAGCCGGGCGGCGAGCCACCAGGCGGCGAAGCCCGCGAGGATGCCGGTCGGCCCGCCGACGGCGACGGCGGCGAGGACCCCGAGGAGCGGTCCGATGAGGCGGCGGATCATGACGCGCCTCCCGGTCCGACGGAGTTGATGAGCGCGCCGGTCCAGGCGAGTCCTGCGGCTTGCAGGCCCATGGCGGTCGCGGCGGCGGCCATGCCGAGCGGGTTCGCGAGGAGGAACGCGAGCGCCTGGGCGCCGAGGAGTTCGCCGAAGGCGACCCCGACCGCGGGGAGCGCGATGAGCAGTGCGGCGGTGGCGCGGATCGACGCGGTCTGGGCGTAGGCGCGGGCGGTCGACTGCTCGGTCTCGCGGAGGTGCTCGGCGAGGCGGCGGCACAGGTCCGCGGCGGGCGCGCCGAGTTCCGCGGCTATCGCGAGCGCGGCGCGGAGGCGGGACGCGGTGGCGGTGGCCTCGGCGGGCCAGTCGGGTTCGGCCGAGGCGAGGGCGCGGGCCGGGTCGGTGCCCGCAGTGAGGTCGGCCGCGAGGTAGGCGACCGTGTCGGCCGCGGCCCGGTCGGCGTCGCGCCGTCGTTTCCGCAGGAGCGCGCGGTGCCAGCTGATGGCGGCCGTCGCGGCGTAGACGGCGGCGGCGAGTGCGGCGTTGGCGGCCGCGAGCGGGCCGAGGCCGCCTTGGTGGCGGTATCCGGCGAGCCAGGCGGCGAGCAGTGCCGCGGTCAGGGCGATGCAGGCGGCGGTGGTCTTGGGCCGGTGGGTGATCAGGGCGGTGGCGATGGCGGTCATGCGGTTCGCTCCCTCAGCAGTCGTTCGAGGATTCCGGCGGATTCGCCCGGCCCGTGGCGGGTCCAGGCGGTGGTGACGGCGAGCCCGGCGGGCCCGGTTTCGATGACGGCGATCTCGGCGGCCTGGCGGCCGGTGCCGGTGCGCCGCAGGTGGACGACGACGCGCAGGGCGGCGACGAGCTGGGCGTGGAGTCCGGCCCGCGGGAGGCCGTGCGGGAGGGCGAGGGCCTCCAGGCGGGCGGGCACGTCGGCGGCGGTGTTGCAGTGGAGCGTCCCGGCGCCGCCTGTTTGTTTTCCCTGAACGTTTCACCTCAAAGACGGCCTGACCTGCAAGGTGAAACCTCGGCTGAGAGGCCCCCGGCATCGGATTTATCACGAAAGATTTCACTTTCTGCGTCGCTCCCAGCGACGCCTTCAGCAGAAGGGTTTGGGCAGGATGATTGATCAGCCGAATCTCCCTCGGCCACAACGGACAACTAGTCCGGTCGCTTGGTGCGTCGCATCGATATGCTTGCGTGAACGCAGTCGAACCGGCCTTGCGTGCAGGCGTGTCACCGTGCGCGCCGCGCACGCATCCACCAACGTCGGGGTGAGACCATGAAGCAGCGGCGCCGCCGCCAAGCCGTGCGCAGGTGGTTTGCGGACCACCGGCGTGCGGTGTTGTGGTCAACGGCCGGTTTTGGCGCCACCGCCGTGGCCGTGATCGCCCTCGTCGACTCTTGGCTGGACGCGACGCTCAGCGCCG
Organism: Glycomyces sp. MUSA5-2; assembly: GCF_037034145.1. Taxonomy (NCBI): domain Bacteria; kingdom Bacillati; phylum Actinomycetota; class Actinomycetes; order Glycomycetales; family Glycomycetaceae; genus Glycomyces; species Glycomyces sp. MUSA5-2. The sequence continues at coordinate 386,732 of NZ_JBAGKG010000005.1, read as the reverse complement.
CAGTCGTCCTGGGGCTGTGGCTGGTCCTCGCCTGGTTCCTTCCTCCCGGCGCTGCGGCCGTCTCCCGCCGCATCAACCGCCAGGGGCCGATCGCCGCCTTGCCGTCGCCAGCGACCTTGTTCGACCGGTGGCGCGCGCGAAGCTGGCGGCGGGCGCTTGCGAGGGCGCTGACAGATGCCTCGCTGTCGCTGCCGACGCAGCTTGAGGTGGTGAGCTTGTTGATGCGGGACGCCGACGAGGAGATCCTCGCCGAGCTCCGCCCGCTGGCCTCCGACCCGCAGACGGCTCCTGAAGTGCGCCTGCAGATCGCGGCGGGTCTCGCCGACCGGGACCATATCCTGGCGACCCGAACCTACCGGGCCGTCGCCGCCGACGAGGACGTCCCCGTCTCAACGCAGTTGACCGCGGCCGAGTTGCTGTACGCGCACTCGCGCCAGGCCGGCGAGCCGTTCCTCCAGTCGATCGTCAAGTCCACCGACATCCCCGACACGCTGCGGCTGCAAGCCGCGGCCGCGTACACCGCAGGCGAGCCAGAGAGCATGCCCGTGACCGAGTCGGCCTCGCTGCTGGCCTACCTCGTCGGGGAGTCCGCCGTTAGCGCCGAGGTGCGCTTCGAGGCGGCCCAGCAGCTCACCCGGTCCAACCCGGCCCGCGCAACCCGGGCGCTGTGGACGCTCGCGAACGATCCCCTGGTCGACGCCGACCGGCGGTTCGCCGCGATCGCGCTCCTCCAGCAGGCCGACCCGGTGCAGGCGTTGCACTGCTACAAGGCCATGGCGCACGATCCGAGCCTGCCGTGGGCGGTGCGCATGGACGCGGCCGTCCGGCTCGGCGGCATCGACGAGGCCGACGGGCGACTCATGCTGCAGGCGTTCTTGCGTGATCCTGATCTCGACGAGCGCACGAACTTCGAGATTGTCAGAAAGCTGACACTTGACATGTGATGTCGGTCGCGAGTGCATTCTCGACAGAGTGGCGCGGTCAGACCTGCAGCGACGCAACGGGAGTCACCGACCATCAGAACCAATGTGCTTGCATCATATCGATATTCACGACAATGCCATACAGGACATCCGTCTTGCAAAGGCTTTCACCCGGCGTTATCGGACTCGCTGTGCGTCGAGTGAGAAAGTCACCGTTTAGAGTTGAGCCGCTACCATTCCCGGCAGCAGGTCGCTGATCGTAGCGACCCGAATCCATTACGGCGCAACGTTCAACAGAGGAGTTGACCTCTATGCCCTGTGATTCGCATGGGGACAAACGACCGTGGTGGCGCCGCCACCCTCTGGTCATCACGTTCATTGTCATCGCGCTCATCTCCCCGGTGCTCACGCTCGCGGGGTGGGTGGCGCTGCAGCACCTCCCGTTCGTCGGCGGCTCGCTCGCGGCGCTCGGCACCATCGCGATTGAAAGGATCAAGACCGCACAGCAGCAGATCGAGACGCACATGAAGCCGGCGATGGGGAACTTCGCCTCGCTGGTCGAGAAGGCCTGGGTCGCGCTCACCGGGCGGCATTCGCGCCGGTGGTGGCGTCGGCTCGAGGCGATGCGCCGGCAGCAGCGCCGGCTCGAGCTGCCGCCCGCGGGGGCGGCGTCCCGGTTCGATCAGATGCTGGGCGGCGACACCGAGCGGTCCTTGAGCACGAACATCATCGGCATGCACGCCGGCATCGACGGGTCGATCGACATGCTCCTGTTCCGGATGCAGGCCGCGCTCCTGGCGCCGGAGGAGACCTGGGAGCGTGAGCGGGTGGCCCTGGAGGGGCTGTTCTTCAACGCCGAGACCCGGCCCTGGGCACGGGTCTTGATCGCGACGAACATCGCGCGGCGGGAGCGCTCGCGCGGGGTCGACCTGCTCGGGCGCTTGTTCACCGAGGCGGGCCTGCCCTCTGAGATCCGCATCCTCGCGGTCGATGAGATGCACGCCTGGGACCCCGGGATGGCGGCGCTCGCCTATGAGGTCATCGCCGACTCGTCCGAGTTCGGTGCGCGTGAGCGGATCATGGCCGCCGAACGGCTGGGCCGCACTGACGCCAACCGGGCCGCCTCGGCGCTCTACCGGATCGTCACCGACACCGACTTCGCCCACGAGGACCGGTACTTCGCGGCCGAGCGCGCCGGGATCTACAAGCACGAGACGATGATCGAGGCGTACTGGTTCCTGACGACCGACCGCTCGATCGACTTGTTCGACCGCGTCCCGGCGACCGGGCGGCTGTACCGGCTGGGCCACCCCGCGGCCCAGGAGCTCCTCCTCCACGGAGCGACGAACATCTCGAACCCGCCCCGGGTTCGCGAACTGTGCATGCAGCTGCTCCAGCAGCAACCCTAGGCAGGAACCGCACGAACTCCGCCGGTACCGGCGCTCACGCGACCGGATCACCGGCGGTACCGCTCACCACCCGACGATCCCCATGATGCACGCCCGTTCAGGAACCACTTGGATGCTCCGGGCGTGCCCCTGTCCGCAGGAGGCGGCCGCGATTCTGCAAGCGGCGCCGGGCAGGCGGCCGGGTGGCGGCGGTGCGCTCGACCATCGCGGTGGTGCCCCGCAGGCGACCCCTGCCGGGCACCACCGGTCCTCTTGCTCCTCCAGGCCACCGATGTGCCGCCGGCCAGGTTCGGTGCAAGCCGCGGGATCGGTGCAGCCCTGGTCGGCTGGGCGGGGCCCCGGCGCGGCGGTCGTTGGATGCTAAGTGGCCTCTCCCAGGGGCCCTGGGTGCCCGATCGGCTCCTGCAGCAGCCCGAAGGGCGTGTAGCGCCCTGGGGAGCGTGCGATGTCGTCCCAGTCCCGCCGGAAGAGCTCGGGCAGGTCCTGGGGTGGGTTTCGGGCCCGGAGGAATACGCGTCCGGCGCGGTGGAATCGGCGCAGCGCCTGCAGGAACTGGCGGCGGTCGTCGGCGGCAAGCAGCGGGTGCAGCAGGCACAGGAGCGCGGCGGCCTCTGAGGCGTTGAAGGGCGGGTGCGGGTGCAGGCGGCCGCGCTCGAGCCATCTCGGCAGCCCGGACTGGCGGTCGTAGAGCGCCGGCGGGGAGAAGTGCCTGCTCCACCCGAAGTCGCTGATCTTCTCGTGCGCGACCTGGCCGTATCGGTGCTGCACGGCAGTCGGTAGCTCGCCGAATCGAGGAATGTGCAGGTAGGGGGCGAGGGTGTAGTAGACGGCCGCGATCTTGTGCACGATGCGGTACCAGTCGAACGGCGGCAGTCGGACGCCGCCGAGGGCTGCCTTCCGGGGGGCGAGTGCGTCGAGGTAGCGGCGCTGGGCTTCGACGAGGAATTCCGGCACGCGGATCCGGGCGAGGTCCTCGAGCGGGAAGTTGCAGCGGTGTGGCTCGAACCGTGAAGTGCCGCATTGCATGGGGTCGGGGAGGAAGCCGCGGTGCAACGTGATGCCGTAGAGGTCCCATCCGAAGTCGCCGCGGTAGCCGTACGAGCCGAACCTGGTGTGGCAGGCCGGGCATCGGTCGTGGAGCAAGAGCCGGTGCCGGGGGCAGACGGCGGCGAACGCGAGCTGCCACCACAGCTGCCAGACGCCGCCGGATTCGGCCAGGCAGTCGGGGCAGGCGCGCTTGAACGACTGGGCGGCGTAGTGGCTCTGGTCCATCGCAGCGGTGATGTCGTGCAGGTCGAGGACTGTGCCGTGGAAGGCGGTCAGGTGCATGGCGTCGATGGCGGCGGCCCCAAGTCCGGTCGCGGCGGTCAGTTCCGCGCGGCTGGCGGCCGTGAGGGTGATGCCGAAGTACCGCGGCCGGACCGGTTCATACGATGCGCATTCGAGGCCGAGGAGGCGGGGGAGGTGGCCGACCGGGATCTGCAGGAAGTCGCCGAGGCGGACGAGCCAGGAGTAGAACGCCTCGCCGGGTGCGGGTTCGACCAAGACGGCGAGGCGGCGGGTCATGGCTCCACTGTTCCTGGTTCGGTGCTGCTGCGGCGGCGCCGCTGGAAGGCATCGGTGGACCGGAAGTCGGTGGTGATGGCGCGCAGGACCGGGAGGGTAATCGCTTCGGTCCCGGTGTCGACGGCGTGGTGCGCGGCAGCCCGGATGAGTTCGGAGAGGCTGGCGATGCTGCCGGTGGTGCGGTCGTACAGGTATTTCCAGTGCTTCTCGGCGAGGCTGCCGGCCTGGTGCCGGTAGAGGACGAGCGCGCGTTCGAGGTCTGCGATGACGGTCGCCCATTCGCGGATGCCGGCCTCGCCTTTGGGTGACAGGCGTCCGAGGTCGTAACGGGAGAACCGGCCCGAAGTCTGGGTCGCCCGCGTCGTGGCAGACCCCTCGCCGAACAGGCCCGCCTTTTCGAGGCCGTGGCCGACGAGCACGAATGTCGCGCTGGTGTGGTTGGCCAGGTGTTTGAGGTGGTCGTTCATGACCTGTCCTTCCTTGTGGCCCAAGCGGAGGAAGTGGACGTCGTCGAGGATGACCAGGACCGTGCCGCACGCCTGCATCGCCCGCAGGACGAGGGTGGTGATCTGGGTCTTGGTGCCGCCGGTGCGACGCAGCGGGACGTGCAGCCATTCGGCGATCGCCACCGACAGATCTTTGGGAGTGGCCTGGGTCGGGATGCTGATGTAGATCACCGGCGTGTAGTCGCACCGGATCATCTGGCCCTGGTATTCGAACCGGAGCGGCTCTGCGAACCGTTCGGGGTGTTCGAGGTGCAGGCTCCGCTCGAATGAGGCCGCGAAGGTCTTGACGATCGTGGACTTCCCGATCCCGGGCAGCCCGTCGATGACCAGGCCGCGGCGGGCTCCGGGGGGCTGGTCGTGGTTGAGTCGCATCTTGCGGTAGACCTCGGCGTGCATCCGGCGCATCGCCGGGGTGTTCACGATGATCAGGTGTGAGTGGTAGCGGGCTCGCGCCTGGTTGAGCAGCCGGCGCTCATGCGCGGGCATCAGGTCGTATTCGGCGGGGGGCGGCAGCTGCGGGCGCGGGGGCGGGGCGGCCCGGATGTAGGACCGCCAGTCCTCCTTCGTGCGAGGCTCGGCTGCCGTCGGCGGCCCGCCAAAGTCGAAATCGAAGTCGAAGCCCAAGTCGACGGACTGCTCGGTGTGCTCGGCGCGGTCGGTCACGTCAGTCCTCCCCGGGAATGGGCCCGAATTCGATGACGCCGAAGCTGCCGAGCCCGGACAGGTCGACCTCGGCGCCACCGTTCGCGTCGCCGTCGCCGTTGCCGTCGGCGGGGACCGGAGGGTGGGCGCGGTCGGCGGGCCGGTCCCGGGCGACGGCCCTGGCGTAGGTGGCGTCGCGGGACCGGCGGCGGCGCCGGCTGGTGCTCCACGATTCGGGGGCGTCGGTGCGGTTCTGCAGTTCGCGGAGGGTTGTGGCGAGGGCGTCCTGGTCGCTGGTGTCGCTGTTGCGCAGGGCTAGGAGTCGTTTGCATTCGCGCAGGGTGGTGTCGGTGAACGCGAGGAGGTCGTCGTCGGCGTGGATCCATTTGAGGGTGTGCCAGGCGCCGTCGGCTGGATCGCGCAGGTAGGCGTGTCGGCAGTCGCGCGGGTCGATGTGGATCGGCCATTTGCCGAGGTGTTGACCGCCGTAGGGCGAGCGGCGGTTGCGGTAGTGGAAGAGGATGTCGCCGTCGTAGAGGAGCCGGTCGACTTCGACGCCGTGGGGATGGATCCGCCGCCATTTGATCGGCAGCAGCTCGAAGTACAGGTCGGGGTCGTTGGGGCAGGTGAGGTAGCCGCTCGCGGCGACGGCGAGCCCGTAGGCCTCGTTCGGTGACAGGGGCGTGCGCGGGTGCCCGGGGGCGGTGAGTCCGCTGTGTCGTTGACGCTGGTAGACGGCGACGACGAACTCGGCGAAGAACTCCTCGAGCTCGGCGATGGTCCAGCGGGCTTCCTCGTCGCTGTGGCGGCCTCGGTGTGCGACGTCGTAGCCCTTGTATCCGGCGACGTGTTCGCTGAACATGGTCCTGATCGTCCCGAACAGCCGTTCGACGTGCGGCTTGTCGGTGGCCTTGTAGACGCGGGCGTCGAAGGTCTCAATGCGGAGCCGGCGGCAGGCGCGGCGCATCACGTCGGACTGGTAGTTGCTGCCCTGGTCGACGATGATCGCCGCGGGGTAGATGACCGGGCGCATCGCCGCGGCGGCCATGCGCTCGTCCAGGCTCATCTGCCGCCCGATCGGCAGTTGCGACATCGACCAGCGCAGCGTGTCTGGCCAGTTGGCGCGCATTGGCTCGGGGGTCATCATGTCGGCCAGGAGCAGGCCGAGGTCGACGGCCTTGGTTCCTCGCGGGGTCAACCGCCAGGCGAGGATTGACCGGGTGGCCAGGTCGAGGGCAACGGTGAGTTCGCAGCTGCTCGTGGTGTCGGTGACCGGGTCGTAAGCGATGACGTCCAGCCTGGTCGTGTCGATCATGACGACTTCACCGGGCTGGCTCGCCTGCACGGTCCCGAAGGGGCGATCGGGTTGGGAGGCGCGGTTGCGGCGCGTGCCGGTGGGCTCGTCTGGCCGGCCGTCCAGCACGGCGTCGACGATCCGGTACCAGCTCGAGGTCGGCGGCATCGGTACCGTTCCGGGTCCGTGTCGGTGGTCCAGCCGGTTCTCGACGCGGCGGCGAAACCGGCCGCCGATCGTGGCCGCGGAATCCTCTTCTTCGGCCTGGTACTGGGCTCGGATCGCCGCGATCAGGCGCGGGTCGACGTTGACCAGTGGGTTCCGCTCGCGGAGTTTGCGGCCGTCGGCCAGGCCGATGGGCCCTTCCTCGCGCCACCGCCGCAGCAGTTGCAGGACGCGCCGCGAGCTGCGGCCGATCTCGGCGGCTTTGGCCTCAGCGCGGGCCTTCAAGGTGCGCTCGGGCGCGTACTCGGGGCGCGGTTCACCCGGCCCCGCCTGGGTCGGGTCGCCAGAGGCGTACCCGGTCAGCATCTCCAGCAGATGTGCTTCGAGCCGGTCGACGCGGGCGCGTTCAGCCGGGTCGAGAGTTGCGAGCTCGGCCTCACGGTCGTACCGTGCCAGCACCGCTGCCTCAGGCGCCTCGGTGTGGCCCTGTGCGGCGAGCACCGTGGCGGCTGGCAGCGCCTGTACGTGCCCCGTCTCCGAACGCATGACGACGGTCGTGTCGACGAAGGAGCAGACCTCGTGACGTTCGCCGTCGAAGGTGACCCAGTCACCGATCTGCAGCTTGGTCCCGGTCATGGCGTCCCCTCACCGGAGCCGGCGGCCCATACCAGGGTGGACTCGCGCAGCGGCCGGTCGAGTTCGATGGCGATGCGTTGGTGCCAGCACAGGTGGAACAGAACCGGCCGGACCAGTTCGGGCACCGGGAAGGCCGCAAGCAGGTTCCCTACTGCGACCGGTTCTTGTGCGGCGGCGATCAGGGGGTCAACGAGGTCGACTCCGGCGTGCAGGGGCCGCCGGTAGGCGGCCAGCCAGGACACATTCGCCCACTGCAGGGGATCGATGGAGCTGAGGCGGCGGTAGTCCCAGCCGAGGACGGCGCAGGCGACGGCGGTGCGGCGGGCCTGCAGGATCACCTCCGGCCAATGCAGGCGGGTGGGGTCCGTAACGTCGATCAGGACGGCACGGCCCGCGCGGGTGCGGGCGAAGAAGTCGGGCGTGTGTTCCCAGGCGCCCTCGGCGTCGACACCCTCGAAGATCAGCGGCTGACCGACCATGGCCGTGATGTCGGGGTCGAAGTCGAGCAGGAGCAGATGCTGGCGTTCGAGGTTGCTCTCGTAGTCGATGAGGTCGTCGGTGGTCGCGGACCAGAAGGTGCCAGGGGTGTGCCGCTGTCCAGGGTAGTTGGGGATGCTCCGCGCCGGCAGGCACGACTCGAACGCGACCCGGGCGGCCTCTGCGGGAGAGCAGTACCGGTCGATGCCGTCGCCGTCGCGGTAGCGGACATGCACGAGGGCGGCTGCAGCGCCGGTCATGGCCGGAGTCCTTCCGCGAGACGTTCCCTTCCCCAGGTCCGCAGCGGCGCTTCCACATGGGGCAGGACGCCGGAACGAAACCGTGCGACGGCAGCCCACTTGGAGGCGGGCGAGGCCGCCCAGGGGATCCGGTAGGCCGGGGCGTCGCGGACGTCGCCGCCGGTCAGGTCGGCCCACACCCAGGCCGCGGCATGGCGGCACCGCATGACCGTTGGGACCATTTCGACGGGGGCGAGCATGGGCTGCATGACCGTGGTGGGGACTGCAGTGAGATCGGCGAGGACACGGCGCCGCGCGGCATAGTCAACCCTCGGCCGCTGTGCGGCGCGGGCGGCCGCGGCCGCGATCGCCGTCCAAAATCGTGCGGGGTCGAGGACGCGCCGACCGGGCCGGTCGGCCGCGGCCACCGCCTGCGCAGGCGCGAAATCCAAGTACCGGCCAGCTTCAGGCCAACTGGCGGCCCCGCACAGGCGGGCGAGGGCGAGTGCGGCGAACCGACGCCCGGTGCGTTCGAGAGTGCCTGGCAGGAGCGGCGCGATCAGGTCGCGGTAGTCGTTGGCATCGAGCAGTTGCGGCATTGCCGCGAAGTCAGGCACGGCCGCCACCGGACGGGGCATTGCCGCCGCGACGCCCGCCGTGGGCGCCGCGGCGGCCAGGACCGCCTCAAGCTCCGACGGGACCTCGCGCGCCCGCAACGGGCTATGGCGGTGTGATCGAGCCCGGCGGGCAGCGGCAAGGCACGCGACCAGCGGCCCTGCTGCCGCCGCGGCGGCGTCGACGCCGGGTGCGGCCAGAATAGGGACTGCCACCGCCAACACCGCTGCTGCCAGTTCCGCAGTGACAGGAGGCGCGAACACGAGCGCAGCCGATCCGTTGGCGCCCACGCGCCGGTCCCGGTCCGCCTCCAAGGCCCGCCGCAGGACCGGATCCGCGACGAGCCGATCCGGCCCGGTCGCGGTCTCGACGGCGAAGCGGGCGGCGCCGGCAAGATAGGTGAACGCCGTGAACCACACCGACGTGTCCACGTCGGTGCCGGCGATCGCAGTGCCGCGGCCTTCGGCGGCATCGAGGGCGACCTGTTGGAATGCGGCGAGCCTGGCCGGAGCTGCTGCGGCCTCGACTGCGCCGACCGGCTGCGGGCAGGGCCCGTTGCCGGTGTAGTTCCCGCACTGGCCCGGCACGGGGACCCGAATGCGCGACAGGCCCTGCGGGGAGGTCCTCGCGAATCCCTGCTGCCAACGGATACCGCAGGCTGGGCATGCGTCGCTGAGGAATGTCGCGTGAAGGGGACACACCGCTGCCATGCCGAGCTTCCACCAGAGCTTCCAGATACCGACCGGGCCTACGCACAGTGTGCACACCCGAGACCGGTGCCACAACCCCCATTCGTGCTTCAAGACCGCCATCGATGCCTGCTCGCTCGCGAAGTCGAGCCGGGACAGATCCAGCGCGGTCGACCGGTACCGTGCCAGGTGCATCTCCTCGATCGCCGCCGCAGGAAGTCCCGCCCCTGCCGCTACCCACGCCCGCCGGTCCGGGGCGAGGTCGATGCCGAACAGCACCGGCCGCACTACGCCACGACCGCGCCGGATCGGCAGCCCCAACTCGATCGCGAGCTGCCCGGCCGGGACTTCCATGAAAGCGGCCGAGCGCACCAGCCACGACCGCAGCGACTCCCCGGAGACCGGCTCGACCGCCACCGCAAGCCGGCGAGCACGAGCAACCCGATCCAGGCCCCGAGCATTGCAACCCGAGCCACAAAACGAATCATCCGACACGTCTGCAACATATGAGCGGCACCGGTACCGCGCGTGAAAGTTGACGGAATTGGACTCACCACACGGCCATACAGTGCAGCGGAGGCGTCCCTAATATCATTCCTGCATGGCAGTCGAGATCATCCGGGGAACGAACACCAAACCTGCGTCCACGGATGCGCTCATTCGGCTCTTCGCGGAGGAGGACGAGGCTGACGGTCAGCTGATCCTGGGCTTCCCGAACTTGGGCGGGCATCCTGACGATGCGACCTCCGACGCGCTCTGGTTGTCGCCCACGTTCGGACCGGTGCTATTCGACCTCGTCGAGGGTACCGACCTCGGAGACGTGGACCGCCGCCAAGACGACCTCTACCGCCTGTTCCAGTCGCGGCTGCTGCAGAACCGCGACCTGGTTCGCCGCCGCGAACTCATCGTCAAACCCACGGTGCTCACGTTCGCGCCTGGCGCCACCATCCGCGGGCACGCGAACGATGAAGTGCTGGTCGCTGACCGAGACTCACTGTTCACGACCATCGACGGGCTGGAACGTCAGAATCTGAGCCCCGAGACGTTCACGCGGCTGCTTTCGGCTGCGCAGAACATCTCATCCATCCGCCGGGCACGGCAGACCCGTGTCGTCGACAACAAGGAGTCCCGCGGAGCGAAACTCCTCGGGCTCGAAAGCTCCATCGCCACCCTCGACAACCAGCAACATCACGCGGTGATCGAGACGATCGACGGAGTGCAGCGGATCCGCGGTCTCGCCGGCTCGGGAAAGACGATCATCCTCGCGCTGAAAGCCGCCTACCTGCACGGGCGACGCCCGACGTGGAAGATCGCCGTGACGTTCTATACGCGGGCGCTGAAAGAGCAGTTCCGCCAGTTGATCACGACCTTCTGCGTCGAGCAGTCCGGCGTCGAACCCGACTGGGACCGTGTCCACATCATCAACGCCTGGGGCGGGCGCGGCGGCATGGAACGCACCGGCATGTACAAGCAGTTCTGCGATGCGAACGACGTCGAGTACCTCGACTTCCAGACCGCTGGTGAGCGGTTCGGGAAACCCGACGCGTTCGACGGCGCGGTCACCGCCGCACTGACCCAGGCGAATGAGCCCACCAAGGTCTACGACGCCATCCTGGTCGACGAAGCACAGGACTTCCCGCCCTCGTTCCTGCGGATGTGCTACCGGATGCTTGGACCCGAGCGGCGGCTGGTGTACGCCTACGACGAACTGCAGAGCCTCACCGGCGTCGGCATGCCCGACGCAAAGGAGATCTTCGGCCTCGATGCGCAGGGCAAGGCGCTCGTGACGTTCGAGAACACCAGCTACGACCTCGGCGCACGCCGGGACATCGTTCTCGAGCAGTGCTACCGGAATTCACGGCCGGTGCTGGTCACCGCACACGCGCTCGGATTCGGAACCGCCCGCAAGCCACGCTTCAACGACAAGATCGGCCTGGTGCAGATGTTCGACCAGCCGGAGCTGTGGTCGGATATCGGCTACCACCTCGTTGAAGGCGACTTCGTTGCGGGCCGCACCGTAGAACTGGAGCGAATACCCTCGACAAGCCCACAGTTCCTTGAGTCCCACTCCACGTTCGACGACCTCATCGACTTCCGCACCTTCAAGACTGCCGAAGAACAAGACGCGTGGGTAGCCGACGAAATCCGGCGCAACCTGCAAGAGGACGAACTCCGCTTCGACGACATCATGGTTATCAGCCCTGACCCGTTCAGTGCACGGGCGTACCTCGGGCCGCTCCGCAGGCGACTCATGGACTTGGGCATCAACAACCACATGGCCGGGGTCGACATGTCAGCAGACGTATTCTTCGCCCCAGGGCGTGAGTCCATCACCTTCACCGGCATCAACCGCGCCAAAGGCAATGAAGCCGGCATGGTGTACGTCGTCAACGCGCAAGAGGGCAACAACAACCGCGGCAATCTTGCCGCAGTCAGAAACCGATTGTTCACCGCCATCACCCGCAGCAAGGCCTGGGTCCGCGTCTGCGGTGTCGGACCCGAAATGGACCTGCTGGTCGAAGAGTTCCGCCGGGTCAAGCAGGACGGTTTCCGGCTCCGGTTCGACTACCCCTCGGAACAGCAGCGCGCGCACCTGCGCATCGTCCACCGCGAGATGTCAGACGCCAACCAGGCACGAATCTCCGAAGCCGAGAAGGTGTTCACGCGCTTCCTCGATGGCATGCGGTCGGGCCAGCTCTACATGGAGGACCTCCCTCCCCACCTCCTTGAACAATTCAAGAAGTTCTACGAGGACGGACAAGGTGGCTGACCCCCGAGTCGCCAGGTCGATCCACAAGGAGCTCAACGAACTCATTGGAGAACTTGTCGAGCTGGGGATGGTCGACGACCAAAACTTCGCCTCCCTTCGGAGAGGACCGGGCGGGTCCTGGACGGTCGACCAAGGCGGCGCACCGATGAGCCTCTCGCTGAAGAAGCGTCCTTACGACCACATCTACCGTGATCTGGAGTCGGCGCGCAGCTATGCCATGCGCCTTCTCGACGGCGCCCTCCTCCAGTTCTCCTACGAAGGCATCAGCGAGCAAGTGGTGCGGCACCGCCTCGCCTATCTTCCTTCACCGCGGCTTGAGTCGTTCCAGAACAACCCCGATCTCTATATCCGCGAACTCCATTTCGTCGAGATCGTCGGACACCAGGTAGTTCCGGTACCGATTCGCCTGGACTACGACAACCGCGACGGTGTCGCCGTGGACGTGGTCCACCCTGCCGCTCATCTGACGATGGGGCAGTACCAGCACTGCCGGGTGCCGGTCTCACGGCCTGCGTCGCCGAGCGAGTTCACCGAGTTCATCATCCAAAGCTTCTACTCGACTCCAGCGATGGACCCCGTCTCATTGCGCCAGCACGTCTCGGGCCTTCCTCGCACGATCACAGATGCGGAGTCCGAGAAGATCTACATCGCCATGCCTGGCACCACCTCTTCCTGACCGACGCCGGGCCTGGCTGCCCAACTCCGGTCGTCTCACTAGGCGCGCAACGTAACAGCCAGGTGTTCCCTGCACCCAACGGCGGAACCTCGGATGCCGACTCGCCTCCAGCCGGACTTCAAGGCACGGCTTGCATTCGTGGTCGTCCAGCTTCGCTACCACAATGCACCGGCAGCAGGGATGTCGCGAAATACCTCTAGCGCCGGTCGGAGTGGTCAGTGCGGGGCCGCGGCCGCGTGCTGCTCCGGATCGGCTTCGGCGTCGATTGTTGCGAGGGGCCGGGCGCCGAGGGGGATGTCCTCGCCGCGCGCGAGCAGGCCGGAGATGGACACGGCCACCGCCTGGCTGACCACGTCGGCGAAGTCGACGTCCATGGCGGCGACGACCGGATCATTGGGGTAGGCGGCGGTCAGCGCCCGTGAGGGTTGGATGTAGGGCCAGGTGGCGCTGGCGGCGAGCGAGATGAATCCGGTGAGGCGGAAGGCGTCTTCGGCGCCTAGCTCGGGCAGGCATCGGCGGGCGAGTCCGGCCAGGATGCGGAAGCTGCGCAGGGTGGCGTGCTTGTGCTCGTAGGAGACCTGTGGAGTGACGTTGTGTTCGAGGACAGCGGACTGTGCGCTGAGCAGGTCGCACAGCACCGGTCGTTCAGCCAGCGATTGGGCTACGGCGCGGGCGAAGCGGTCGCCGCGCTGGCGCGGGGTTCCCTCGACGCCGTCCAGTGAGCCTTCCAGTGCGGTGAGCCAGTCCTGGAGTTCGGCGTCGAGGAGTTCGAACAGGATCGCCTCGCGCGATTCGAAGTAGCGCAGCACGTTCGACTTTGCCAGTCCGGTGCGGCGGCTCAGTTCGTTGAGGCTCAGGTTCGCGATCGTCGTCTCGGTCAGCATCTGGGCGGTGGTGTCCAGGATCTGTCGGCGTCGTTCGCTGCGTTGCTGGGGTGTGCGGGCGCGCTGGAATGTCACGGGCGGCCTCCTTCGTCCTTGCCTCCGCAAGTTAAAAGACTACCAGTCTGCTATCGCTTCGGCGGGTCAGGGCCGCCGGGTTCGGCGATATTCAGAACGGGCACGCACCGGTCGTCGAGGCGCCAACGTGGTGGCTTCGTGGTCGGGGCGGGCCCGGTTGGGTCACCGTTCGAGGAGCGGACTGGCCCGAGCGGCCGGTACGCGTGCGCCGAGGGGCCGGTCTTCAGCGCGCGCGAGCAGGCCGGAGACGGACACGGCCACCATCTGGGCCACCAGGTCGGTGAACTCGACGCGCAGGGGGGCCAGAGCCGGATCGGCGTCGAAGGCGGCTCGCAGCGCCTCGGGCGGGCGGGCATGGGGCCAGGCGGCTCCGACGGTCAGCAGGATCATGGCCACGAGCCGGTGCGCATCCTGGACACCGAGCTCGGGCAGCGCCCGCCGCACCGCGTTTCGCAGGCGTTCGACGGCGCGCAGGGACGCCCGCTTGTGTTCGAGGACGACCTGCGCCGACACGTTGTGCTCCAGTACGGCGGCCTGGGTGCTGATCAGGTCGCACAACACGGGCCGCTCGGCCAGCGAGTGGCCCAGCAGCGCCGCCAGGCGGTCCCCGCGCTCGGCGACCGTGCCCTCGACGGGCACGAGCACCTCCTCAAGGGCGGCGACCCAGTCCCGCGTCTGCACCTCCAGCAGTTCGAGCAGCACTGCTTCACGCGATTCGAAGTAGCGCAGCACGTTCGACTTCGCCAGACCGACGCGGCGGCTCAGCTCGTTCAAGCTCAGCTGGCCGACGGGCATCTCATCGAGCATCGCCGCGGCCGTCTCCAGGATCGCCCGGCGGCGCTGCTCGCGCTGGGAGGCGCTCCGGGCTCGTTGAAACTCCATGTCATCGATATTACATACCACTGGTCTGTTGACAACAGACCAGTGGTGCGTTATGGTCGGTAACAACAGACCACCAGTCTCTAAGGAGTGGAGATGTATCAGGTTCCCGATCAGAGTGGCAAGCTCGCGATCGTCACCGGATCGAACAGCGGCACCGGCTTCGAGGCCGCCCGCAAACTCGCGGGCGCGGGCGCGACGGTGGTCATGGCCGTGCGCACGCCCGCCAAGGGCGAGGCCGCGCGCGGGAGGATCCTCGCCGCGCACCCGGGCGCCGACGTTCAGGTGCGTCGGCTCGACCTGGCCGACCTCGCCAGTGTGCAGGAATTCGCCGAGACCATGGTCAGCGACGGGCGCCCGGTCGACCTGCTGCTGAACAACGCCGGAGTGATGATGCTGCCCGAGCGCCACGAGACCGTCGACGGGTTCGAGATGCAGCTGGGTACCAACTTCTTCGGCCCCTTCGCCCTCACCCTGCGTCTGCTCCCGGCCCTACTGAAAGCGAAAGCGCCGCGCGTGGTGACGATGGCCAGTAGCAACCAGGCCCCGATCGACTTCGACAATTTGCAGTGGGCGACCGGGTACAACCCGATCCGCGCCTACGGGCGCTCCAAGCTCGCCGACCTGCTGCTGAGTCGCCAGCTCGCCCGCATCGCGACCGAACGCGGCTGGAACCTGCTCTCGGTCGGCGCCCACCCGGGCAGCGCGGCGACGAGCATCTTCGAGAACGGCACGCAGCTGGGCGGCGACCAGCCACGCCTGCTGCGACTGGCAGCCAGGGTTACCCCCATGCACTCCGCCGAGGCGGGCGCTGACCCGATGCTGTACGCCGCGACCGCATCCGATGTCGAGCAGGCAGGCTACTACGGCCCGCGGTTCGGCCTGGTGGGTCGCCCCGCGAAGGCGTCGGTGTCCAAGCGCGGCCGGGACGGGCAGGTCGCCGCCCGGCTGTGGACCGAGGCCGAACGCCTCACCGGCGTCACCCTCCCCGCAGCCTGACTTCGATCGGTGTGGAGCAGATCATGGCTACTGGCCTGGCGCGCACCCCGGACGTGCGCGGCCCCCGGTTCGCGATCGGCGCGGTGCTGCTGATCGTGAACGCGGTGGCCTACGTGGTGCTGGAGGCGGTCGCCGCGGCGGCGTGGCGGAACCCGGCCTACAGCTACAGCTACAACTACATCTCTGACCTCGGCGTGCCCGATACCGCCGAGTTCCAGGGCCGGATGATCGACTCGCCGCTGCACCTGGTGATGAACACCGCGTTCGTGCTGCACGGGGTCGTGTTCGTCATCGCCGCCGCCCTGCTGTGGCCGGCCGTCGCCCGCCCCGGGCTGCGCCGGGCCTATCTCGTTCTCGCCGTCCTGCACGGCGTCGGGATCAGCTTGGTGGGCCTGTTCCACGGCTCCCAGGCCGCCGTCGACGATGGCACCGCACCGCTCCACGGGGTCGGCGCGCTGCTGGCGATCGGCGCGGGCAACGCGGCGGCCATCATCGCGGGCAGCGACCTGCTGCGCCGACGCGTCCGCGGCCTGGGGGCCGTGCTGATCGCCGTCGGTGCTACGGGGATCGTCGCGTTCGCCTCCCTGCTGGCCAACTCCGGGACTGCCGTCGACGGCATCCCTGAGCGGATCGCGGTCTATGCGGTCATGGCCGCCGAGGCCATCGCCGGTATCGCACTGCTGGTGGCGAGGCGCAGGCAGCGCGGGGCCGCGTCCACGGGACCGGTGCCGACCACTGTAGGCGGGCAGCGATGACCGGTCCTGCCGGAACCGTAATCCGGTTCGTCAACCCGCATACAAGCATCGACGTCACCGTCGACGAGGACAACCCCGCCGCCCGTTCACTGATCGCCCAGCTGCCGCTGCGCGGGCTGGTGTTCGCCGACAACGGCGGGGTAGAGAAGCTCGTCCGTCTCGACCAGCCGCTCGACACGACCGGCTCCCCGGCCTCAGGCATCCGACCCGGCGACCTGATCGGCTTCACGCCGTGGAACAGCATCGCGTTCTGGTACGACCCCGCCGGCTACCCGCCCCGCAGCGCGCTCGTCCATCTTGGCCGCTACGAGGCGACCGCGACCCAGCTCGAGCAGATCACCGCGGCACCTGTGACCGCACACCGGCTCACCGACTAGCTAGTCATCGAAAGGAACCACCATGTCCACTACTGCTTCTCTGACCGGGAAGGCTGCCATCATCACCGGCGGCAGCAAAGGCACGGGCCTGGGCATCGCCAAGGCCTACGTCAAGGAAGGCATCGCCGTCGCCATCACCGGCCGCAGCGCCGACGCCCTCGACGCAGCCAAGGCCGAGCTCGAACAGCTCGTCCCCGACGCGCGGGTGCTCGCACTCACCGCCGACAACAAGGACCCCGAGGTCCCCGCCCGGGTCGTCGCCGACACCGTCGAGCGGTTCGGACGACTGGACATCCTCATCAACAACGCCCAGGAGTTCCGCACCGGCAAGGCCGTCCAAGACATCACCGAGGACGACATGCGCGCCAGCTTCGACTCCGGGTTCTTCGCGACCTGGCGGTTCATGACCGCCGCCTACCCGCACCTGCAGCACACCAAGGGCACCGTCATCAACATGGCCAGCGGCGCGGGCGTCCAGGCCGTCCGCAGCCACGGCGCCTACGGGCCCAACAAAGAGGCCATCCGCGGACTCTCGCGCATCGCCGCCAAGGAATGGGGCGCGGACGACATCACCGTCAACGTCATCAACCCCTACGTCGCCTC
Organism: Glycomyces sp. MUSA5-2; assembly: GCF_037034145.1. Lineage (NCBI taxonomy): Bacteria > Bacillati > Actinomycetota > Actinomycetes > Glycomycetales > Glycomycetaceae > Glycomyces > Glycomyces sp. MUSA5-2. Next base: position 369,553 of record NZ_JBAGKG010000005.1, on the reverse strand, counting down.
GGCCGAGTCCGAACGCTACGAGCGTGAATACCCCGAAGTGATCACCGAGATCCTGAAAGGCATCGCGCTCGGGCGCATCGGCGACGCCGAACTCAACGTCGGCAGCCTGTGCGTCTACCTCGCCACCGAAGGCGGCAAGTACATGACCGGCGCCAGCTTCGACGTCGACGGCGGCGCGTTCATCCGCCCCTGACCACCCTGCTCCACCGGACACCACCAGAAACAGAACAACACCAACCGAAAGGAACACCGCCATGACCACCCGACTCGACCTACCCTTCGACCAGGACTCCACCACCGACGACGTGATCGCCGGAGTCGACCTGACCGGCAAGCGCGCCATCGTGACCGGCGCGTCCTCCGGACTCGGCGCCGAGACCGCACGAGCCCTGGCCGCCACCGGAGCCGAGGTCACCCTCGCCGTCCGCAACACCGAGGCCGGAGCGAAGACCGCCGCCGACATCACCGCCGCCACCGGGAACCCGCACGTGCACGCCGTCCGCCTCGACCTCGACGACCGCGCCTCCATCGACGCGTTCGCCACCGCCTGGGACGGGCCCCTCCACATCCTGGTCAACAACGCCGGCATCATGGCCCTGCCCGAGCGCACCCTCAGCCCCGACGGCTGGGAGCAGCACTTCGCGACCAACCACCTCGGGCACTTCGCCCTCACCCTGGCCCTGCACGACGCCCTCGCCGCCGCGAACGGCGCCCGGGTCGTCGCAGTCAGCTCCGGCACCCACCACGCCTCGGGCGTGGTGTTCGACGACATCAACTACACCAGCCGCGACTACGACCCGTGGCAGGCGTACGGGCAGTCCAAGACCGCGAACATCCTCTTCGCCATCGAAGCCGCGAAGCGGTGGGCCGGAGACAAGATCGCGGTCAACGCGATCGAGCCCGGCGCGATCTACGACACCGGACTGCTGCGCCACGTCCAGATCACCCCCGAGTTCCAGCAGATCGTGGACGCCACACCGTGGAAGACCGTCCAGCAGGGCGCCGCCACCCAGACCCTCCTGGCAGCCTCACCGCTGCTTGAAGGCGTCACCGGCGGCTACTTCGCCGACGCCAACGTGATCGAGAAGTCCCAGACCAACCCGAACGGACTCGCTCCCCACGCCGCCGACCCCGACGCCGCCGCACGCCTGTGGGACCTGTCCCTCGACGCCATCCAGGAATAACCCTCCCGGTGCGGGGCGGCGCACCGCCGCCCCGCACCCCACCAGCACGAAGGAGCACGAACCGATGCCATCACAAGGAACCATCGACCCCGCACTCAAACGCGTCCGCGAGCGGTTCGACGCCGCACTGGAAGCCGAGGAACTCGGTGCGTCGCTGGCCGTGGACATCGACGGGCAGAACGCAGTAGACCTGTGGGGCGGGTACCGAGACGAAGCTCGAACCCTCCCGTGGGATCGCGACACGATCGTCAACGTCTTCTCCACGACGAAGAACATCACCGCGCTCGCGGTCCTCACGCTCGCCGACCGGAGCCAGCTCGACCTGGACGCCCCGGTCGCCACCTACTGGCCCGAGTTCGCCGCCAACGGCAAGGACGCCGTCCTCGTCCGCCACCTCCTCGCGCACACCTCCGGGGTGTCCGGGTGGGAACCGCCCGTCACCATCCCCGACCTCTACGACCTCGAGACCTCCACGGCCAGGCTCGCCAGGCAGGCGCCATGGTGGGCTCCGGGCACCGCCGCCGGATACCACGCCCTCAGCTACGGCCACCTGCTCGGCGAGCTCGTGCGCCGCGTCGACGGGCGCTCGCTGACCGCCTTCGTCGACGAGGAGCTGGCCGCCCCGCTCGGCGCCGACGTCCAGATCGGCGCCCGCGAACATGACTGGGGACGCGTCGCCCCGGTCATCGCACCGCCACCGCTGGCGCTCGACACGTCCGCCATGGACCCGGCCAGTCCTGCCGTACGGACCTTCACCGGACCGACTCCCGACGCCGCCCTGGTGAACACCCCAGAGTGGCGCCGCGCAGAGATCGGCGCCGCCAACGCGCACACCAACGCAAGGGGACTGTCCGACCTCCTGCGGGTCGTCACACTCGGCGGCACCGCGAACGGCGTCCACCTGCTCTCCGAGGACACCGTGAAACGGATCTTCGACATACAGGCCGACGGCTCTGACCTCGTCAACGGAGCGCACACCCGCTGGGGCATCGGCTTCGGCCTCACCCCCTCCCAGGTCGCACCCTTCCTCCCAGAAGGGAACGTCGCCTGGTGGGGCGGATGGGGCGGCTCCATCACCGTCATGGACCTCGACCGGCGAGTCACCTTCGCCTACGCCATGAACAAGATGGCCGACGGCGGCATCGTCCTTTTCGACCGCCTCGCCGGATACCTGACTACCGTCTACGACGCCCTCTGATTCACCACCCAAAGCGTTCCGTCAACCACGAAGGAGCTCTTCAGGAACTTGAAAAAGCCCTGCCAGGGCGGGAGTTCAGCCAGTCAACTCGAACATGAGCTCCTCGATCGCGCCGGGCTCGCTGTCCAGCAGCGCAGCGGAAACCCTGCCGTGAACGGTGCTGGTCAGCGGTATCCACGGTTCCGAACCGTAGGCTCGCATGCTGTCGCTGCATAGGCGCTCTTCGAGCACGGCCGCCAAGCTGTCCAAGAACACACTCCGCCTTCGCCGGTCTGCACCATGTCGAACCAACGCATCGCGCACACGGTCGAGGAACTCGTCCCGATCCGGATCGGCGTTGTTGTAACGTCGCAGGGTCTCAAGGCTGCAGTCAGATTTCCAGAACCATGCTTTGGGCGAAGGCTGGCAAGCTTCTTGCCGCCAGGTAATTTGAAACTGCCCTCGGTATGCGTGCCTGACAACATCAGGCAGGGCGTCTAGTTTCCTATTGTGCGAGGTGTAGAACAGCATGCTTCCTCGAGCCATTTCCAACGAGGAACCGCTTGCAAGATACTGGCGAAGTTTGCCGAGCAGGTGACTCTTTCCCGATCCCGGTACACCCCAGATCGGAGTGACAGGATGGAGCCGCGCGCTGGATTGTGATTGCCAAATCAGGTCAAGCGATTTCAGCCTCCACGATGCGCACGCGGTATTGTCCGCGGTGCTCGCTGCCGCTGCAGCTTCGTTCTCAGCATTAGAGAGGATCTCGGTGGCTTGGCGCCGAGCGTCTTCGAGGATCTGTTCAGCATCCTGTCGAGCCCTGTCGAGGATCTCATTTCGCTCACGCCGAGCGGCCGCCTCTATCGATTGCGCCGAGGCTGTTGACCTGTGCTCCCCTGCACTCACCTGCGCTGCGTTCGGATGTTCGGGCAGATCCTGCGGTTCAAGTTCGACCAGCATCGCCCGCAACGCGTTGAGGTCAGCGAGCTTGTCAGTCGCTTCGGGGAGGCCGTACCGGGCCGCGCACTGCAGCCAGTGTTCAGCCCGGTCAAGACGGCCGAGCTCGAGGAAGTTGACCCCGATCTCATACGCGTCCGCGCCGAGTGTGAACTGCTCGCTCTGCATCCGCTGCTGGTCGCTCCTCGACCGCTTCACAGCGTCAACCTTCGCCATGAGCTCGTGATAGCTCATCGGCGGCCCGACGTGCCCTGGCAATGATGCAGCCTTCAGCTCCTGAATAGACTCGTCAAGCCACGTTGGCTGGTCATCATCGTGCTCAGACATCATCGTTCCCTGTTCCCGCGCTTACCGGATCGGCATGTACCCGTTCAGCGACTCGTGTACCTGCAGCTTCACTCGCGCCCGAGCGACATGCGTCCGCACGGTCTCGGGCCCGATCCCCATCATCGCAGCGACTACCTCACAAGGAAGCCCGTCGACCATGGTGAGGATGAACGCCTCCTGCATCCGATCCGGCAGGCTCCTGATGGCCTGTTCCAGATCCAGCCGCGGGGGCACGATGACCCCGGGGTCCTGAGCTTCAGCCCAGAAGTGCACCGGGCCGGTGACAGTCAGCTCGGCGAGCTCGTCGTACGGCTCCATTCGCACACGCTTGTTCGCCCGGCTCCAGTCGATGACGGCGTTCTTCGCGACCCTGAACAGAAACCATTCGGGATGGTCGTGACCCGGTATATTGTCGATGGTCTTGCACCAGATCTGCGCGATGACATCCTCGGCCATCTCGCGGTGGGGGATGCGGCGCTTCACGTACGCCGCCAGCTCGTCTCCGTACTGTTCGAACAGCACTTCCTGTGGATCTCGTTGATCTCCGCTGCTCAAGGCCCCTGCCCCATTCATAGTCGACTTGCCCTGATCTGCCGCACCTGACTCGTACGCGGATCGCGCCCCCTGCGACCCGCACTGCCTCTCCGGGGGGTACAGCCCTGTGGCGCCGTCGGACCCGGCCGCTTCACGTGGAGCCGCCGACGGTGCGCCTCGACTAAGAAAACGGTCCGGCCCCGGATTTCGGGGACATGGCGTGTCAAGCGTCACTAATGCGTCGACGTGGATGACGGGATGGACGGTTGGCACCAGTCCAGGCGATCACCCCCGCACTGCCAGTCCGGAACATCGTCACCAGTCTGCCGCCTGACGCACTCCGCACAAGCCCCGACCCCCCCCACAGTGAAATCTTTCGCAGGAAGGTGAAATGGCTGGTGAAACCTATCATGGGAAGGTGAAATGATTTTCGCGAACTCACACCGCCTTCGTGGCCGGTGTTCAAGGCGCCCAGGAGTTCCACGACCTCGGCGCCGCGGCATTCGCCGACGACGATCCGGTCGGGCCGCATCCGCAGTGCCTGGCGGACCAGGGCCGCGAGGTCGACCGCTCCGGCGCCTTCGACGTTCGCCGGGCGGGATTCGAGCGTGAGCGCGTGCGGGTGGTCGAGGGCGAGTTCGGCGGCGTCCTCGACGATCACGATCCGCTCCGTGCGGGCCGCGGTCGACAGGAGGCTCGCGAGCAGCGTGGTCTTGCCGCTGCCGGTTCCACCGGTCACCAGGAACGGGAGCCTCGCTTCGACGATGCGGAGCAGGAGGTCGGCCATGTCGGCGGTGAGCGTGTCGGCCTCGACGAGCTGCGTCAGCGTGAACGCCTTCGACCGGTGGGTGCGGAACGACAGGTACGGGCCGGTGGCGGCGATCGGCGGGAGGACGGCGTGGAAGCGGGTGCCGTCGGGGAGCCGCACGTCGGCGTACGGGCTGCCCGCGTCGAGGCGCCTGCCCGCCGCGGCGGCGAGGCGGCAGGCGAGGGAGCGGACCGCGTCGGCGCGGCCGAGGCGGACCTCGGTGGGCCGCAGGCCGTCGCCGCGGTCGGCCCAGACGCCGCCGGTGCCGTTGACGACGACGTCGGTGACGGCCGGGTCGTCGAGGAGCGGTTGCAGGGGCCCGGCGCCGATGAGGTCGCCGCTGAGCGACGCGGTGAGCCGCAGGAGCGAGTCCTGGTCGGGCGGGGCGGCCCCGGAGGCGCGCAGGGCCCGGACGATCTCTGCGGTGGCGGAGTCGCGTCCGCCGGGCCGGGACTGCGCGGCGAGCTGGCGCCGGACCCGGTCCAGCAGTTCGAGGCTCATCGGACCGCACCGGTGCGGGCGAGGCCGCTGCGCGGGCGCTCGCGGCTGAGTTCGGCGGTGAGGTCGTGGACGGCGCGGGCGAGGCGCCCGCGCGGGACGCGGCCTTGGCGCAGCAGTACGGGGAGGCGCCGGTCGGTGGGGATCGCGCCCCACACCGGGGGTTCGGCCCAGTCCGCTTCGCGCGGGCCGTCCCAGGAGACGCCGGCGGGGCGGGGACGGGCGTCGCCGCGCAGGACCGCACCGAGGTGGGCGTTGTAGAGGCCGTATGCGGCGGTGACGCTGCGGGCGGCTTCCCAGGACCGTTCGCCGGGGCCGATGACGACGGCGACCGAGCGGGCGGCGGTGGCGGCGTGGGCGGCCGCTTCGGTCCTGGCGCGGGGCAGGTCGACGACGACGAGGTCGGCGGCGAGGCGCGCGGCGCGCAGGACCTGGTCGAACACGTCGGCGGGAACGTCGGTGGGGTTGCGCGGGTCGGGGCCGATGAGGTGGAGGCCGCCGCGCCGGGGCAGGCCGTCGAGGAGCCGTTCGGGTTCGAGGAGGCCGGAGCCCTCGGCGAGGGAGGGCCAGCGCCAGCCGGGTTGGGAGGCGAGTCCGGCGGCGGCGTCGATGCCGCCGCCGGTGGGGTCGAGGTCGATGAGGACGGTGCGGCGGCCGTCGCGGGCGGCGCTGCCGGCCGCGGCGAGGGCGATGGTGGAGGCGCCGGCGCCGCCGTGTCCGGCGACGGCGGCGATGACGGGTGCGGGTTCGGTGTCGCGGGCGGTGCGGGTGAACAGGTCGGAGAGCCATTTGTCGGCGGCGGGGAGGGCGATGACGCTGGTGGCCTGGAGCTGGAAGGCCATGGGCCACAGGATGGATTCGTCGGCGGGGTCGTTGCCGAGCCAGGCGACGGTGGTGCAGAAGACGAGGTGTTCGCGGGCGGGGAAGCCGAGTTCGATGCAGGCGGCGCCGAGGTCGGGTCCGACGAGGACGATGGGGGCGCGCTGCCAGGTCGCGGCGGCGTCGGGGGCGTGGTCGATGCGGCGTACGGGGTGGCCTGCGGCGGCGGCGAGGGGGAGGACGGCTTCGGCGAGGCGGTCGTCGGCGGTGACGAGGATGGATTCGGCCGCGGGTGCGGCGGTGGCGGTGGTGCGGTCGAGGATCGCGGCCATGGTTGCTCCTACGCTCAGTGGTGTTCGCGTGACGTGGAGCAACCTTGACGGGTGGGGGCCGGAACCGGCAAGGAAAAGTTTTGGGGCTGTGGATAACTCGCGGAGCCGCAGGTCGCGGGCCTGTGGATAACTTCGCGGAGGTGAGTCGGGTTCGGATATGTGGCGAGGGACCGTCCCGGCGGGACGGTCCCTCGTGGAGGTCGGCGGTTCCTATTCGGGGCGGATGCCCCAGACGCCGAACCAGGCTTCGCTGGGGGAGAGCTCGATGAGGTCCTCCCCGGTGGCGAGGGCGTTCGGCGGGCAGGTGGTCGGCTCGATGGCGACGGAGGCGCGCTTGCGGTCGCCTTCGAGGCCGTCGGAGGTGTAGATGTGGACCCAGCCGAAGGACTCGTCCATCCAGACGGTGACGGCCTGGCCGGAGACGGGGTCGGCGAGGCGGACTTCGGCCTTGCCGTCGGAGCCGCGCTTGAGGTCGCCGTAGGCGTCGTCGACGACGAGGTCCTTCAGCACCGTGGGCTCGTCGAAGTCGGCGGGGCCGGAGCCGACGGGGATGCTCTGCTTGTCGAGTTTCAGCTTCTTGGCGGCCGGGACGTGGAGGGTGGCCTCGTCGATCCGCTCCAGGGAGCCGGGGATGAGGTAGGAGTGGGTGCCCATGCCGAACGGCGCGGTCTTCGTGCCGGGGTTGGAGACGGTATGGGCGGCGCGCAGGCCCCCGGGGCCGACGGACCAGCGGGTGCGCAGTTGCAGCGTCCACGGGTAGCCGAGGCGGGCGGGGAGGCGGCATTCGAGGGTGACGGAGGTGTCGGTGACCTCAACCGCGGACCATTCGGCCCAGGCGACGAACCCGTGGAGGGCGGTGTTGGTCTCGATCTCGTTGACCGGGAGCTGGTACTCGGTGCCGTCGAAGGTGTACTTGCCGTCGCGGATGCGGTTGGGCCAGGGGGCCAGGACGTGGCCGGACCAGCCGGGGGCGAGCTCCTCGTCGCCGTAGCTCATGACGACCGGTCGGCCGCGGTAGGAGTACGAGCGCACGCCGCCGCCGACAGCGACGATGGTGGCCTCGTGGTCGTTGTAGGCGATCACCCATTGCTCGCCGGACAGCGCCATAGGGGTTACCTCCATGTCGTTATCGATGGGCTGGATGTGCTTTGACGTTAGCTCATGTCGGATGACCTGCGGCACGCGTGTCGATGTGGGCGAGATCGCAGGAAACCGTTGAAACCAACAAGACCCATTATTGAAACCCTCCCATCAAACCGGGCAAAATTGGGCAAATAACTAAGCTCACGATGCTTGTCTCATATTTTGCGCCACTTCCGTACCGCCGTCGAGGATCACCCCCGCCCCGCGGGCACTTCCGTCGGGGACGGCCGTGAGGCACCATTTCCAGATAACTACGAACCGTCGCCTCCCGGAAGCCCCCGGTCGGCAACCACAGGGACAACACACTCAGGAGTACAACGATGTCTGAGTTCAAGCCCGGCCTCGAAGGCGTCATCGCCTTCGAAACCGAGATCGCCGAGCCTGACAAAGAGGGTGGTTCGCTCCGCTACCGCGGGGTGGACATCCAGGACCTGGTAGCGCAGAGCACCTACGGCGACGTATGGGGCCTCCTCGTCGACGGGAAGTTCGGAAGCGGCCTGCCCGCCGCGGAGCCCGTGCCCGTCCCGGTCTCCTCCGGCGACACCCGCGTCGACGCCCAGGCCGCGGTCGCCATGCTCGCCCCCTACTGGGGTCTGAAGCCGCTGCTCGACATCGACGACGAGACCGCCCGGGACGATCTCGCCCGAGTGTCCGTCACCACGCTGTCGTTCATCGCCCAGTCCGCGCGCGGCTCCGGCCGCCCGGCCGTGCCCCAGTCGGAGATCGACAAGGCCGAGACCATCACCGAGCGGTTCATGCGCCGCTGGCGCGGCGAGCCCGACCCCGCGCACGTCAAGGCCGTCGACACCTATCTCATGTCCGCCGCCGAGCACGGCATGAACGCCTCCACGTTCACCTCCCGCGTGGTCGCCTCCACCGGCGCCGACGCGGCCGCCGCGATCTCCTCGGGCATCGGCGCCCTGTCCGGCCCGCTGCACGGCGGCGCCCCCTCGCGCGTCCTCCACATGATCGAGGGCGTCGAGAAGTCCGGCGACGCCGAGGGCTACGTGAAGAACCTCCTCGACTCCGGCGAGCGCCTCATGGGCTTCGGCCACCGCGTCTACCGCGCCGAGGACCCGCGCTCGCGCGTGCTCCGCGCCGCCGCGAAGGAACTCGGCGCCCCCCGCTACGAGGTCGCCGAGGCCCTGGAGTCCGCGGCCCTCGCCGAGCTGCGCGCCCGCAAGCCCGACCGCGTGCTCGCCACGAACGTCGAGTTCTGGTCCGCGGTGCTCCTCGACTTCGCGGAGGTCCCCGCGGAGCTGTTCACGCCGATCTTCACGTGCGCCCGCGTGGGCGGCTGGAGCGCCCACATCCTGGAGCAGAAGAAGCTCGGCCGCATCGTGCGCCCGTCCGCGACCTACGTCGGCCCGGGCCCGCGCGGCCTCGACGAGGTCGAGGGCTGGAACTAGCCCGAACGCCTGCGAAGCGGCCCGCGCCCCTCGGGGTGCGGGCCGCTTTCACATTCCCTCGGCGATACCCGGTATGCGCGGTCGGGATAGGATCGTCCCCGAAACCCCACCACCCGAACGGGACGACGCATGCCCTCCCCCCGGACGCCGCACCTGCGCCGCCGCGACCTCCTGGTCGGCGGCCTCGCCGGGCTGGCCGTGACCGCCGCGGCGGCCGAGGGCGCCAGGTCGGTGTGGGACGCCGCGTCCGGCACCCCGTTCCCCGAGCCGCCCCGTACCGGCCCCGTCCACCTGATGATCGGCGCGCACCCCGACGACTGCCTGTACTTCGTGAACCCGCGCGTCGCCCGCGTCGTCGAGGACGGCGCGGACCTGTGCACCGTGGTCCTCACCGCGGGCGAGGCCGACGGGCGCAACACGTGGGACACCGCCGCTCCCGTCGACTACGCCGGGTACGCCGCCTCCCGCAACAACGGGCTGCGCCGCGCCTATGCGCTCATGGCCCTCGGCGACGCCGACGCGCCCTGGGACCGGTCGCGGGCGACCCTCGGCTCCGGGCAGGACGTCGAGCTGTGCGTCCTGCGCGACCGGCCCGGCGTGCACCTCGTGTTCTGCTCCCTGTGGACGAACCTCGGGCGCGTCACCGGCGACTTCACGCGCCTCCTCGCCCTGTGGGAGGGCCGCCTGGACGCCTCCGCGGTCCTGCCGCCCGCCGGATCGCCGCTGGGCGCTGGGTCGACCGTGGACCGCGCCACGGTGCGGGCGAGCCTCGCCGAGCTGCTCGACCGGTACCGGCCCGTCGCCGTGAACACCCTCGACCTCGACCCTGACCCCGTCGCCGGGGAGCGGCTCGGCGCCGAGCAGACCGGCTACTCCGACCACATCGACCACACCGCCGCCGCCCTCTTCGCATGGGAAGCCGCATTGGGGACCAGTGCGACCGTCGAGTCCTGGCGCGGCTACTACAACCGGCGCTGGCCCGGGAACCTCGGGCCCGCGGACCTGGACGCCAAGGGCGCAGCGCTGGACGCGTACGCGTGGGCCGACGGCGGCGACTGCGGCCACGCCCCCGGCTGCGGCGACCGGCTCATCGTCGGCCCCGGCGCGGGGACCACCTACGGGCACGCCACCCACCCGCGGTACACGCAGGCGCTCGTCCCCGTCGATACCGCCGCGGGCATCGCGCCGGCGGCCGTGCGCGGCGGGCGCGCCGCCGTCCTGCGCGGGGGCCGCGGCTGGGACGACCTCGGCGGGCCCGTCCTCTTCCCGTCCCTCGCGGCCGCCGGGACCCGCCTGTACGGGATCGGCCCCGAACTGACGGAGGACCCGGCCGCGCACGTGCGGGACCTGTACTGCCTCGACCGGGACACCGGCGAGTGGGCGAACCTCGGCAACCCCGCCGGGACCGGCCCGGCCGCGCGCACCGTCGGGCAGCCCGCCGCTGCCGACGACGGGACCACCGCGGTCGCGTGCCTGCGCCACCCCGACGGCGGGCTCGCCGTGCGCACCCGCACCGCGCACGGCTGGAGCGACTGGGCGCACCTTCCCGGGCCCGCCGTCCACGAGGCGCCCGCCGCGGTCGGCGCCGCCGGGGCCTTCACCATCGTCGCCGCCACCCCCGACAACATCGCCGCCTGGGAAGGCGACGGCACCGCCTGGACCCAGCGCGGCCTCGACCTGCCCGGCGCCGACGGCGCCCCCCACATCCCCGCCGGGGCCGTCACCGCCGAGCAGGTCCCCGACGGGCGCCTCCTGATCGCCTCCCGCGCCGCCGGCGGCAGCGACGTCGTCCTCCACCTCGGGCAGGGCACGGCGTGGACGGGCGTGCGCGTCCCCCTCGAAGGCGGCATCCTCGCGCCCACCGTCGCGCTCGGCCCCGACGGGGCGATCGCCGTCGTCTGCGACGACGGCAGCGGCGCCCCCGCGGCCCTCGTCCTCGACCTCGACGACCTCGACGGCGCCGCGGGGGAGCTCGCGCTCCTGTCGCGGCCGTGGACCCGCGGCGACGTCACCGTCCTCAAGCGCCCCGCCGCGGCGTTCGGCTCCGACGGGTCGCTGCGGCTGTGGGCCGTCGCCGCCGATGGTGAACTGTGGACGGCGCAGGCCGGGCCCGGCGCGCCGCCGCCCGTCGGGTGGGAGAGCGCCGCCTGACCTGCCGGTCCGCCCGTCCCAGCCTGCGGCCGGGCCGGGCCCGCGCGATCACGCCCCGCAGGCCCGGGTTTACAGTGAGGCCCAGGACCGACCCAGATGGGAGCCTTACCGTGACCGACCAGATCACCATCCCCGCAGAGCTGCTGCCCGCCGACGGGCGCTTCGGATCCGGACCCTCCAAGGTCCCGTCCGAGGCCATGAGCGCGCTGTCCGGTCTCGGCAGGTCCGTCATGGGCACCTCCCACCGCCAGAAGGCCGTCAAGTCGCAGGTCGGGCGCCTGCGCGCGGGCCTCGCCGACTTCTTCGGCCTCCCCGACGGGTACGAGGTCGTCCTCGGCGTCGGCGGCGCGACCGCGTTCTGGGAGGTCGCCGTGTTCGGCCTCGTCGACGACCGCGCCCAGGCCGCCAGCTTCGGCGAGTTCGGGTCGAAGTTCGCGAAGGCCATCAAGATCGCCCCGCACCTCGGCGACCCGACGATCGTCACCGCCGAGCCCGGCACCGCCGCGTACCTCGCCTACGAGGAGGACGTGGACGTCTACGCCACCCCGCACAACGAGACCTCCACCGGTGTGGCCGTCGACGTCAAGCGCGTCGCGCACCCGGGCGCGCTCATGCTCCACGACGCGACCTCCGCCGCCGCGGGCCTGCCGGTCGACCTCACCGAGACCGACTGCTACTACTTCGCGCCGCAGAAGGGCCTCGCCTCGGACGGCGGCCTGTGGATCGCGGTCCTCAGCCCCGCCGCGATCGAGCGCGCCGAGCGCATCGCCGCGTCCGGCCGGTACATCCCCGCGTTCCTCGACCTGAAGACCGCGATCGACAACTCCCGCAAGGAGCAGACCTACAACACCCCGGCCGTGGCCACCGTGGTGCTCGCCGCCGAGCAGGTCGACGCGCTCAACGCCGCGGGCGGGCTCGACGCCGCGACCAAGCGCTGCGCCGAGTCGGCCGGCGCGATCTACTCGTGGGCCGACGCGAGCACGTTCGCGACTCCGTTCGTGACCGACCCCTCCCTCCGCTCCAACGTGGTCGCCACGGTCGACTTCGAGGGCGTCGACGCCGCTGAGATCGCGAAGGTGCTGCGCGCCAACGGCATCGTCGACACCGAGCCGTACCGCAAGCTCGGCCGCAACCAGCTGCGCATCGCCACCTACCCCGCGGTGGACCCGGCGGACACCGCCAAGCTCACCGAGGCGATCGACTACGTGGCCGCGAAGCTCGGCTAGAGCGGCCGCAACGGTTCCTCGGCCGGTCGGGCGGCCCGGCACCCGCATGCCGGGCCGTCCGACCGACACGACCGTACCGGCTGCCACCGACATCGCCTCTGAACTGGACGTTCGCTTCAGGAGCCGCACTCCGGCACCTGACGGGCCGGACCGCGAAGCGGTCCGGCCCGGTTCCGTTCGGCGCGCACCGGATTCGGTTACATTGAAACGGTGAGAGAAGCCCCCGACCGCCGCGACCTCCGCCTGCTGCCGCAGCTCATCGAGCACCAGCGGGTGCGCACGACCCCGGTGAAGGCCAACGACTTCTCGATGCCCCTGGAGACCCCGAGCGCCGGATCGGCCTCCGCGCAGCGCCTCACCTTCGACGACGGCACCCACCTGTTCGCGAAGTTCGCCGAGGGCCGCGCCCCCGGCTACCTCGCCGCCGAATCCAACGGGCTCCGCTGGCTCGGCGAGGCCACGCAAGCGGTCGTGCCCGTGCTGCACGCCGACGACGGGATGCTCGTCGAGCCGTGGATCGAACCGGCCGCCCCGACCCCTGGGCACGCCGCCGCGCTCGGCCGCGACCTCGCGAGGATGCACGCCGCGGGCGCCGACCGGTTCGGCGCGCCCTGGCGCGGCTACATCGGCGAGACCTTCATGGACAACGACCCGGCCGGTGCGACGTGGGCCGAGTGGTACGCCGCCAAGCGGATCGCCCCGTACCTGAAGCCCTCCCGCGACAACGGCGCCCTCGACGCCGCCGACGTCGAGGCCGTGGAGCGGCTCGCGTCCCGGCTCGGCGGCCTCGCCGGGCCCGAGGAGCCGCCCGCCCGCGTCCACGGCGACCTGTGGTGGGGCAACGTCCTGTGGGGCGCCGAGCGGGCCTGGCTCATCGACCCGGCCGCGCACGGCGGCCACCGCGAGACCGACCTCGCGAACCTGCGCCTGTGGGGCGGGACCCCGCTGATCGACACGATCCTCGCCGCGTACGCCGAGGCCGCGCCGCTCGCCGACGGCTGGGAGGAGCGGACCCCGCTGCACCAGCTGTTCCCGCTCCTGGTCCACACGACGCTCTTCGGCCGCGCCTACCGCTCCCAATTGATGGGACTCGTGTCTCACTTTACGAAACTGTCATAGTGGGGGACTACGCTCGAACCATGCCTGCACCGATCCCCGCACCCGGCTCCGCGGCCCCCGCGAGCGCCCAGGGCCCCGGCGCCCTGCGGGACCGGCACGGGCGCGTCGCCACCGACCTGCGCGTGTCCCTCACCGACCGCTGCAACCTGCGCTGCGCCTACTGCATGCCCGAAGCCGGACTCCCGTGGCTGCCGAAGCCGACCCTGCTCACCGACGACGAAGTGTCGCGGCTCGTCCGCATCGCCGTGCGCGACCTCGGCGTGCGCGAAGTGCGCTTCACCGGCGGCGAGCCGCTCCTGCGCCCCGGCCTCCCCGGCATCGTCGCCGAGGCCGCCGCACTGGACCCGCGCCCCGAGATCTCCTTGACCACCAACGCGATCGGCCTCGACAAGCTCGCGCCGACGCTCGTCGCCGCCGGGCTCGACCGCGTCAACGTCTCCCTCGACACGCTCGACCGCGACACGTTCAAGGCCCTCGCCAAGCGCGACCGGCTCGACGCGACCCTCGCCGGGATCGAGGGCGCGGCCGCCGCCGGGCTCGCGCCCGTCAAGATCAACACCGTGCTCACGCGCGGCGTCAACGACACCGAGGCGCCCGCGCTGCTGCGGTTCGCCCTCGAACACGGCTACGAGCTGCGGTTCATCGAGCAGATGCCCCTCGACGCGGCGGGCGTGTGGCGCCGCGACGAGATGGTCACCGCCGCCGAGATCCTCGACGCCCTGCGCGCCGAGTTCGACCTGGTCCCCGACCCCGCGCACCGCGGGTCGGCCCCGGCCGAGACGTGGCTGGTCGACGGCGGACCCGCGAAAGTGGGCGTCATCGGCTCGGTGACGCGGCCGTTCTGCGGCGACTGCGACCGCACCCGCCTCACCGCCGACGGGCAGGTCCGCAACTGCCTGTTCGCGCAGGGCGAGACGGACCTGCGCGGCCTCCTGCGCGAGGGCGCCTCGGACGCGGAGGTCGCGGGGCGCTGGCGGGAGGCCATGTGGGGCAAGCTGCCCGGGCACGGCATCGACGACCCGTCGTTCCTCCAGCCGTCCCGGCCCATGTCGGCGATCGGGGGCTGAGGGTGGTCACGGTGCGGTACTTCGCGGGCGCGAAGGCGGCCGCGGGGCGCGGCGAGGAGCAGGTCAGCGCCGCCGACGTCGCGGAGCTGAAGTCGGTCCTGGAGGGCCGGCACGGGCCGGTCCTGGGGAAGGTCCTGTCGGCGTCGACGCTGCTGGTGGACGGGCTGGCCGCGCGGGACCCGGGGACGGTGCTGCCCGCGGGGGTCGTGGTCGAGGTGCTGCCGCCGTTCGCGGGCGGGTGAGGCGGGCCCGGTCCGGGTGCGGGCCGGAACGTGAAAGCGGATTTTCCGGATTTGTCCCGCGCCGCGCCCCCTTTCCATGACCGTACGCTCCGGGTCCGACACGGTGCGCGTTCGCAGGTGCGGCCCGGTTCCGGGCCGGTTCGGGCGGGGATCGCAGGCCGTGCGGGGGTGCGGGTCCGGGTCGGGGGCGGGAGCCGCTGGCTCGGGGGCGGTGCGTGTCTGCGAGGATGCATGTGTGCGCCGTCCTGATGAACGAAAGCAGCCGCAGGTGGCGTCCCCGCTGTTCGAGCTCTCGGCCGACATGCGGACCACCGGCGAGCGGCGGCGCCGCTCGCACCGGCCCCATTCGCGGTACGTCCGCGAGTCCGTGCCGATGCCGGAGCCGGCGTTGACGACGCGGACGCCCGACCCGTGGCTGGAGTCCGCCCCGCTGCTCACCGGCATGGACGAAGTGGGGGCGGGCCTGCTCGACTCCCTCGACGCGATGCAGCGCGTCGCCGCGTCCGCCGGGCGCGGCCCGCTGCTCATCAACGCCTCGCCCGGGACCGGGAAGACCCACCTGCTCATCCGCCGCACCGCGTACCTGGTGCAGGAGCTGGGCGTGCCCGCCAGGCAGTGCCTGGTGCTGGCCGCCTCGACGGCGGGCGCGGCGCGGATCAGGCGGGAGCTGGGGACGCTGCTGGGGCGCGAGGCCGCCGCGATCACCGTCGCCGAGTTCGACGACTTCACCGCCGCGTCCCCGCCCGAGCTCGGGCACCTGTTCATCGACGACCTGCCGCGGATGCCGATGCGGCTGTTCCGGCAGCTGACCGAGCACCGCGGGCCGGAGGCCGACGTGACCGCCACGGGCGACCCGGACTCGGCGCTGTGCGCGGGCGAACCGGCCGCGTTCGCGGCGTTCGGGGAGCAGTTCCCGCAGGCGCACGTGATGCGCCTGTCGCGCAACCACCGCAGCCCCGCCGCGGTCCTCGTGGCCGCCTCGCAGGTGGTCGAGCCGATCAGCCGCGTCCCGGGCCGCCTCGTGCAGCCCGAGCGCCCGGCCCTGGAGGGCTCGGGGATCGGCCGGTACTTCGCGGTCGACGCCGACGACGAGAAGCGGTTCGTGGAGGCCCTGACCGAGCGGCTCGCCGACCTCGGGGTCGCCGAGGGCGAGCTCGCGGTCATCGGGCCGGACGGCCTGTCGGTCGCCGAGGCGGCCGACGGCGAGTACCGCGTGGTGTGCCTCACGGGCGTGACCGCCGAGGACTGGCCGAACACGGCCGCGGCCCGCCGCGAGCTGTACGTGGCGCTCGGCCGGACCCGCGACCTCGCCTACGTCTCCCACACCGGTGCCGGATCGCCGCTCCTGGCCGATGTGGACCAGGGCCTGTTCAGTCCTTTCGGGATGGTCCCGCAACTGCGCTCGGGCCCTGAGCAGCCGCGACTGCTGTAGCACGCGCGGTCCGACCACGTGGAGTTCCCACGCGGACACGAACGGATGGGACACAATAGGCGGGTAACCGCCGTCTCACGCTGGGAGTCCCGATGGAGCACACCGAAGAGGACACCGTTCCTCTGCACCGGCCGGATGCTCCCGCCTGGTCTCCGTTCGCACCGCCGGAAGTGAACGCGCAGTACGCGGCCGGCCCGGAGGCCGTCCACAATCCGCGCACCACCGACCACGTGCCGAGCGCGCCGCCGCCCCCCGCGATGCCGATGCCCGCGGAGCCGCAGTCGCCGACCCCGTCGCAGCCGCAGCAGGCCGCGTCGGACGGCTGGCCGTCGCCGCCGTCCCAGGGCGTGCCGCCGGTGTCGCCGCACGTCCCGGTGCCGGTGTTCCCCGATCACGCCGGTGCGCTGGAGCGCGTCGGCGTCACCGCCGACGACTTCGCGTCGCGGCGGGTCGTGCCGCCGCGCCCGCCGGTCGCCGAGACGGGCCTGCGCGGGGCGCTGCACCGGTTGAGCTTCGGCGCCGTCGCGCTGCCGCCCGGCCCGCGCGAGCGCGCCCGGCAGCGCGCGGTCGAGACGGTGCGCCGCAACTTCGGGGGCCTGCGCCAGATCACCGTCGTGAACCCGAAGGGCGGGGCGGGGAAGACCGTCGCGGTCCTCATGCTCGCGATGACGTTCGGGCGCCACCGCGGCGGGTACGTGCTCGCTTGGGACAACAACGAGACGCAGGGGACGCTGGGCATGCGCGCCCAGCAGGACTTCCACGTGCGCACCGTCCGCGACCTGCTGCGGGACCTCGACCACTTCAAGGGGCCCACGGGGCGGATCGGCGACCTGTCGCAGTACGTGCGCGCCCAGGGCGGCGCGATGTTCGACGTGCTCGCCTCCGACGAGTCGGCGACGGCCGGGGAGATGCTCACCGCGCAGTCGTTCGGGGACCTGCGGGAGGCGGTGTCGCGGTTCTACAAGCTCATCGTCGTCGACACCGGGAACAACGTGCGGGCCCAGAACTGGCAGGCGGCGATCGACGCGACCGACCAGCTGGTGGTGACGATGTCGGCGCGGAACGACTCGGCGGAGACCGCCGCGAGGATGCTCGACCACCTGGAGCAGACGGGCCGCCGGGACCTGGTGCGGGGCGCGGTGTCGGTGGTGTCGATGCCCGCCCACCGCAAGGACGTGGACCTGCCCGCGGTGCAGCGGCATTTCGCGGCCCGGACCCGGGCGGTGCTGCTGGCGCCGTACGAGAAGCTGCTCGACTCGGGCGAGCCGATCCGCTACGACTCGTTGAGCAAGGCGTCGTCCGCGGCCTGGCTGCGGATCGGCGCGGCGGTGGCCGAGGGCCTGTAGGAGGCCAGGAGGTCGACGAGGCCCGCGGCGGCGTCGGCGAGGCGGGAGTCGTCCTCGTCGGCGTGGCCGGTGACGAGCGCGCCCTGGACGAACACGAGGGCGGTGCGCGCGAGCCGCCCGGGGTCGGCGGCCGGGTCGAGCTCGCCGCGCTCGACGGCGCGGGCGAGGATCGCGGCGAGGTCGCGTTCGAGGTCGGTCCAGGCGTCCTGGACGCGGCGCATCGTGGCCGGGTCGTCGGCGAGCTCGACGGCCGCGCGGACGACGAACCCGCCCTCCTTCGAGTGCCTGACGACGACGTCGAGGATCTCGGCGACGGCCCGCAGCGCGTCCGCGGGGTCGTCGTCGGCGGCTTCGCGGCCTGTCGCGCGGCGGGCTATCGCGCGCAGCTCCGGCTCGGTGTCGTCCCTATATCGTTGCAGCGCTGTGATGTAGAGCTGGTGCTTGGACCCGAACGCGGCGTAGAGCCCGGCGCGGTTCATGCCGGTGGCGGCGACCAGGTCCGACATGGAGGTCGCGGAGAACCCGCGGTCCAGGAACACCCGTGTCGCAGCGCGAAGGACTCTGTCCAAATCGGCGTTCTTATTTCTGCTCACGTTGAGCACCGTATCGACACCCGGTGCTACGGGTCAATAACCGCAAGGCGGGAGTTGACTCACGAGGCGCGAGTGAACGGTCGCACTGCGCAGGCGCCCGGCTTGACACCCCCAGGGGCAGCGGCGAGAATGAGCGCAAACTGAACAGGCGTCTGGCGGGGGAAGTCCGGTGAAAGGCCGGCGCTGACCCGCAACGGTAGTCGCGGTCGCGAAATGCGACAACCGGGCACCCTTCTGCTCCTGCCCGGTCCACCCGCGTGAGCCCGAATACCCGCCGCGCCCAACGGAAATGTCAACGCCTGTCGTGGTCTACAGGCGCTTGCGGCGCAGCCGCCTGCCCGAAGACCCACTCGCTCTAGGAAAGGTCAGGCAATGCGCCACCTTGCCGGCCGCGTGCTCATCGCAGCGGCCCTGCCCGTCACCCTGCTCGCGGCGTCGCCCGCGCACGCCCAGTCGTCGCAGCCGTTCGCCGAGCCCGCCGCGGCCGCCGCGTCCTGGCTGGCCGCCCAGTCCGACGGGACCGCCTGGAACCAGGACCCGGCGACGACGCTCGACGCGGTCATCGGCCTCCAGGCCGCCCGCGTCGGCGGCGACCAGGTGCAGACCGCGCTCGAATGGCTCAACGACACCGCGGTCCTCGACCCGTACGTGAACACGACCGCCGCGGGCGGCGCCGGGTTCAACGCCGGGTCGGCTGGGAAGGTCATGTACACCGTCGCGACCGCCGGGGGCGACCCGACGGACTTCGGCGGCATCAAGCTCGCCGAGGAGACCGCCGCCGCGCAGGCCGCGAACGGCACCTACGGCGACGGCACCGCCCTGTCGACCGCGTGGGCGGTCCTCGGCCTCTCGCGCACCGACACGCCCGCGGGCGAGGCCGCGGCGACCGGGTTCGCGGCGGTCCAGTGTCCCGACGGCGGCTTCAGCTTCGGCGACGTCGACGGCGGCGACGACTGCGCCTCCGACCCGGACACGACCGGCCTGGCCGTCTCGGCGCTGACGACCCTCGGCGACCCGGCCGCGGCGTCCCTGGAGTCTGCGGTGGCCTGGCTGGAGTCGGCGCAGGCCGAGGACGGCGGGTTCGACGGCGGGTTCGGCGAGAACGCGAACTCGACGGCCATGGCCGCACAGGCGCTCCTCGCGGCCGACCGGCCCGAGGCGGCCGAGCGGGCGGTCGCGTTCCTGCTGACGCTCCAGTTCGGCTGCGACGGCGCCGCCCCCGGTGCGTTCATGTACACGAACCCCGAGGACGCCGACTTCGGCGAGGCGACGCGCCTGCTGGCGACCGCGCAGGCGATCGTCCCGGTCTCGGGCCAGGACCTCGCGACGCTCGACGCCTCCGGCTCGGCCGCCGACGTCCCCGCCGTGGACTGCGAGTCCGCGGACGCGGGCGACGGCGCCACCACGGCCGCCGACGACGAGGAGTCCGGTTCGGCCTCCTGGCTGCCCTGGGCGATCATCGCCGCGGTCGTCGTCATCGCCGCGCTCATCGTCGTCTTCGCGCTGCGCTCGCGCCGCGGCGGCGGCTCAGGCGGGGCGGGCGCCGCGGCGCCGGCCGGGCCGAACGCCGGTGACACTGCTTCCAACGACGCTGCTTCCGGCGGGTCCGCTTCGGACGAAGCGGCGGGCAAGGACGCCGACGAGGGCAAGGACAAGTAGTCCCTCCCGTGTCCCTTCGCGAACGACGCGCAGCCAGCGCCCGCCTGAGCGGCGGGCGCTGGCTGCGCGTGCGCGCGGTGGCGCTCGCGGCGCTGTTCGCGGCCGCCGCGCCAGTGGCGCCCGCGGCACCCGCAGCGGCGCAGGACGCCTGCGCGGGCGTGACCGTGGTCGTCGACTTCGGCGAGCTCGACGACCTGCGGACCGGGTGCGCCGCCGATCCGGCGGACGGGCTCGACGCGCTCGCGCAGGCCGGGTTCGCGGTCACGGAGGTCGCGGCGATCCGCGGCATGGTGTGCAGCATTGACGCGCTGCCCGCGACCGATTGCGGCGCTTCGCCTCCCGCGGACGCGTACTGGTCGTACTGGCACGCGAACGCCGGGGACGAGGAGTGGACGTACTCGATGGTCGGCGGCGCCGACGCGACCCCTGACGCGGGCGACGTCGAAGGCTGGGCGTTCGGGGACGGCTCCGCGCCGCCCGCGCTCGCGCCCGGCGACGCCGTCGCATCGGAGGCCGGGTCGGAGCCGGAGTCCGGCGGGTCGTCGTACACGTGGATCGTCGCCGTGGCCGTGCTCGCCGTCATCGGCGCGCTCGCGGCGTGGCGGCTCCGGCAGCGGCGCGCCTGACCGTGCCGACCGGACCCGGCCCGATGCGCCGCCGCACCGCCCACCCCGTCGCCTGGTGGGCGTGGGCGCTGCTGCTCGCGACCGCCGCGGGGCGCACCGCGAACCCGTGGCTGCTGCTCCTCATCGCCGCGGTCGCCGGGCTCGTGGTGGCGTTCTGCCGGGGCGACGAGCCCTGGTCGGGCGCGTACCGGGTGTTCCTCTACATCGGGTTGAGCGCGGTCGCGGTCCGCATGGCGTTCTATGTGGTCTTCGGCGGCTCCGACGGGCCGACGGTCCTGTTCACGCTGCCGTCGGCGACGCTCCCGGAGTGGGCGGCCGGGTTCCGGCTCGGCGGCGACGTCACCGCCGAGGGCGCGCTCGCCGCCTTGTACGACGGGATGCGGCTCGCGGTGCTGCTCGTGTGCGTGGGCGCGGCGAACGCGCTCGCGAGTCCGCGGCGGCTGCTGCGGTCGGTTCCGGCCGCGCTGTACGAGGTCAGCGTCGCGGTCGTCGTGGCGCTGTCGGTGGCGCCGCAGCTGGTCGCGTCGGTCGGGCGGGTCAGGCGGGCGAGGGCCTTGCGCGGCAACACGAGCCGGAGTCCGGCGAACCTCATGCGGACGGTCGTCGCGCCGGTGCTGCACGAGGCGCTCGACCGGTCGCTGCACCTGGCCGCGGCCATGGCGTCCCGCGGGTACGGGCGCGCCGCGGGCGTGCCCGCCCCGGCCCGCCGCGCCACCGGCGCCGCGCTCCTCACCGGGCTCCTCGGCCTGTGCGCGGGCGCGTACGCGCTCCTCGGCACCGCTACTCCCGCGCCGCTCGCGTGGGCGGTCCTCGCGGTCGGCGCGGCGGCCGCGGTCTTCGGGATCGCGTTCGCGTCCCGGCGCGTGCCGCACACCAGGTACCGCCCTGACCGGTTCGGCCCCAAGGACTGGGCGGTCGCCGCCTCCGGCGCGGCCGCCGTCGCCGGTTCGGTGGCGAGCCTCGCCCTCGAACCCGCGGCCCTGTGGCCCGCGACCGCACCGCTCCACGTACCCCCGCTCCCCCTGTACGCCGCGGCCGGAGTCCTCCTCGCGGCCGCACCCGCATTCCTCGTGCCGTCGACGCCCGAAAGCGCCGCCGGACCGGTGCACGACCGCGCCCGGATCCGCGCCTCCGCAGCGGGAACGGCCCCGGCGGAGGCTCCGGCCGCGCCCGCGGGCACCGCAGGCCGCCGCCGCACGGCCCGATCGGTGGCCACCGCGGCTCCGGCAAGCAACGGCGATGGAACACCGGGCGGCAACCGGCAGCCCGCTTCGAGCGTCGGCACCGGCGCACCGCAAGGCGGGCGGCGTCCCGCCGCGGACGCCGAATCCGCGGCGCCGCGAGGCGACTCGGGCACCGACACCTCGGCAACGGAAGGCACCCGATGACCGTCGACGCCATCGTGTTCGAGCACGTCACCTTCGCCTACGGGGCGGCCCCGACCGGCGCGGGCCGGACCGTCCCGGCGGCGCCCGTCCTCGACGACGTGTCGTTCGCGCTCCCCGAAGGCGAGTTCTGCCTGCTCGTCGGCCCGACGGGCGCGGGGAAATCCACGCTCCTCAAGGCCGTCAACGGGCTCGTGCCCCGTTTCACCGGCGGCGACATGCACGGCCGCATCGCCGTCGCCGGGCGCGAGGTGCGCACCGCGACCCCGGCCGACCTCGCCGACGTCGTCGGCTACGTCGGCCAGGACCCACTGGCGGGGTTCGTCACCGACGAGGTCGAGCTCGAACTCGCCTACACCGCCGAGCAGCTCGGGATCGCGCCCGCGGCGATGCGCAAGCGGGTCACCGAGATCGTCGACCTGCTGGGCCTCGCCGACGTGCGGGACCGCGCGCTCGCGCAGCTGTCGTCGGGTCAGCGCCAGCGGGTCGCGATCGGCGCGGCCCTGGTCGCGGGCCCGGCCGCGCTCGTGCTCGACGAGCCGACGTCGGCGCTCGATCCGGCCGCGGCCGACGAGGTGCTGTCAGTGCTGCACCGGCTCGTCCACGACCTCGGCGTCACGGTGCTGCTGGCGGAGCACCGGCTCGAACGGGTCGTCCAATATGCAGATTCCGCCCTCCTTCTCGACGGCGGCAAGGTCGCCGCCGGTCCGCTCGGCGAGGTGCTCGCCGAGTCCCCTGTCGCTCCCCCGGTGGTCGGCCTGGGGCGGCTGGCCGGATGGCCCGGCCCGCCGGTGACGATCCGCGAGGCCCGGCGCCACGCCGCCGGACTCCGCGAGACCCTCACTGAACGTGCCCGAACCGTAGCGCGACCCACCGACACTTCCGTCCCGTCCGCATCGCTGGAACCGCCGCTGCTGGAGGCCCGGGGCGTCACGGTCGACTACCCGGGGGTGCGCGCGGTCGCCGGGATCGACCTCGTCGCGCGCCGCGGCGAGCGCATCGCCCTCATGGGCCGCAACGGGTCCGGGAAGTCCAGCCTCATGTGGGCGCTCCAGGGCACCGGGAAGCGCTCCGGCGGGACCGTCGCCATCGCGGGAACCGACCCCGCGTCTCGCAGGCCCGGGGAGCGGCGCCGCCTCGCCGGGCTCGTGCCCGCCGAGGCCGCCGACCTGCTGTACGCCGAGACCGTCGCCGCCGAATGCGCCGGGGCCGACGCCGACGGCGGCGCCCCCAAGGGCGCCTGCGCGAAGATCCTCGACGACCTCGTCGACGGCGTCGACCCCGAGACCCACCCCCGCGACCTGTCCGAAGGGCAGCGCCTCGCGCTCGCGCTCGCCGTGACCCTCACGGCCGCACCGCCGCTGCTGCTCCTCGACGAGCCGACCCGCGGCCTCGACTACCCGGGGAAGGCCGCGCTCGCCGCGCGCCTGAAAGCCCTCGCGCAGGCCGGGCACTGCGTGGTCGTGTCCACGCACGACGTCGAGTTCTGCGCCGAGTTCGCCTCCCGCGTGGTGGTCCTGTCGGACGGCGAGGTCGTCGCCGACGGCCCGGCCCGGCAGATCACCGCCGCGTCGCCGATGTTCGCGCCGCAGGTGGAGAAGATCCTGC
This sequence comes from Glycomyces sp. MUSA5-2, assembly GCF_037034145.1. Lineage (NCBI taxonomy): Bacteria > Bacillati > Actinomycetota > Actinomycetes > Glycomycetales > Glycomycetaceae > Glycomyces > Glycomyces sp. MUSA5-2. The sequence goes on along the minus strand of NZ_JBAGKG010000005.1, from coordinate 345,911 downwards.
CCGGCTGGCAGACCGTCGCCGAGGTCGCCGCGGCCCTGGGGCTCGACGGTGAGTGAGGTGCGGCCCGCGGCGCTCCCGGCCGCGCGTCCCGCCGTGCACCGGCGGGCGGCAGTGGCGCTGGCGCTCGCGGCGGGGTTCGGGCTGGTGGCGATGTCGTGGCCGCTGCTGGCGGCGCCGGGCGGGGCGCTGACGGAGACCACTTCGGGCCCTTGGCTGTTCGCACTGCTGCTGCCGCTCGTGACGGCGACGGTGGTGGTGCAGCTGGCCGACGGCGGCCTGGACGCGCGGGCCGTGGCGCTGCTGGGCGTGCTGTCGGCGGTGGTGGCGGCGGTGCGGCCGTTCGGGGCCGGGGCGGCCGGGGTGGAGACGGTGTTCTTCCTGATCGTGCTGGCAGGCAGGGTGTTCGGGGCCGGGTTCGGGTTCCTGCTGGGGTGCACGGGCCTGTTCGCGTCGGCGCTGCTCACGGGCGGGGTGGGGCCGTGGATGCCGTACCAGATGTTCGCGGCGGCGTTCGTGGGCCTGGGCGCGGGCCTGCTGCCGCGCACGCCGGACACGCGGGCGGGCCGGGCCGGGGAGCTGGCGCTGCTCGTCGTCTACGGGGTGGCGGCGTCGCTGGCGTACGGGCTGCTGATGAACCTGTCGTTCTGGCCGTTCGCGATCACGCAGGGGGAGCTGGCGTACGTGCCGGGCGGCGGGCTCGGCGAGAACCTGCCGCGGCTGCTGGCGTACTCGCTGGCGACGTCGCTGGGCTGGGACGTGGGACGGGCGGCCACGACGGCGGTGCTGCTCATGCTCACAGGCCCGCTGCTGCTGCGGGTGCTGCGGCGCGCGGCCCGGCGCGCGAACTGGTCCTAGCGGCGACGAGCCCGGCGGGACCCAGGCGTTCAGGCGTTGCGGGCGAGGCGGAAGCCGAGGTCGTCGATGCGCAGCACCGGCATGGTGCGGCGGCGCACCCCGGCCCGGCACGACCAGTGCTCGTCGAACCAGCCGCCGCCCTTGATGACCCGGTAGTCGCGGTAGACCTCCCGGTCGTACACGTCGAAGCACCACTCCCAGGTGTTGCCGAGCATGTCGTACAGGCCCCACGGGTTCGGCTCGCGCCCGCCGACCTCGTGGAGGCGCTCTCCGGAGTTCCCGCGGTGCCAGGCGATCGCGTCGAGGTCGCCGTAGCGCGGCCCGGCGGTCCCGGCCCGGCAGGCGTGCTCCCATTCGGCCTCGGCGGGCAGCCGGTAGCCGTCCGCGGCGCGGTCCCACACGACGGCATCGCTCTCGCCGGTCTCGGCTCCCGCGTAGACCGGTTGCAGCCCTTCGCGTTCCGACAGCGCATTGCACCAGCGGACGGCGTCGAGCCAGGACACCTCGACGGCCGGGAGGTCCTCGGCGTCCTCCCCGTCGAGCACCCCGCCGCCGAGCACCTCGGCGTACAGCCCGCGCGTGACCGGGACGGCGGCCAGGCGGAACGGCGCGACCTCGGCGGTCCAGGAGCGCTCGGTCCGCCGGTCGTGGAGCGTCGCGGTCCCCGCGGGGACCGGCAGCAGCTGCGGTGTCACCGACGAATACTAGAGCCCGCCACCGACAGGTGACACCGGTCACGGCCGGTCACATCGGAGGGCCCGGCCGGTTCACACGGGCAACAGCGTCCTACAGAACCGGAGCAGTCCGATGAGCATCGCCTTCACCATCGTCACCGTCGCCGCGGCCCTCTGGACCGGGTTCTCGGCCTACTCGATCTGGGCGAAGGCCCCGTACGTGGTCGAGCCCCTGCGGCACTACGGCGTCCCGCAGTCGTGGTGGTTCTGGCTGGGCCTCGCGAAGGCCGCCGGGTCGGCCGGCCTCCTCGTCGGCCTGGCCGTCCCGTGGATCGGCATCGCCGCGGGCACCGGCCTGGTCCTGTACTTCCTCGGCGCGGTCGTCACCGTGGCGCGGGCCCGCGCGTACGGGATGCTCGTCGCCCCGCTCATGTACCTCGTCCCGGCGGCCGCCGCGCTCACCCTCGGCATCCTCGTCTGAGCCTTTCCACCACGGCCGCAAAGGAAAAGGGCCCGCGCACCGCGCGGGCCCCTCCTCCTGTTCCCTTAACGCTGCCACTGCTCGGCGAAGGAGACGCCGACCTTGGGGCTGCCGATGAGCGCGAGCGGCGTGAAGAACCCGATCTGCCCGAGGACCCCGATGAGGACGACGATCTGCTCCTCGGTGAGGTGCTTGCGGGCCTCGTCGACGAGCTCGTCGGAGACGCGCTCGCCGGTCGGGTTCGGGGTGTGGACGGCCTCGGCGAGGGCCAGCGCGGCCCGCTCGGCGTCGGCGAACAGCGGCGAGGTGCGCCAGGTGGCGACGGCGCCGAGCCGCTCGGGGGTGTCGTCGGCGGCTTCGAGCTGCCGGGCGGTGAAGTAGCTGGAGCCGAGGAGCTGCCCGACGCGCAGGTGCACGAGCGACGCGGTCTTCGCGGGGAGGACGCCGTCGGCGTTCACCTTGTTGACGGCGGCGGCGATCTCGTTGACGACGGGCAGGTACTGGGCGGGGTTCTCGATGCGGGGCAGGACGGTCATGGCGGTGTTCCCTTCTCGGTGTTCGCGGTTCTGCCTCCATGACGGATGCCGGGACGCCGATGTGACCGCCCTTCTTGCGATGCGCGTCACATGAGATCGCGGGAGGGGTCGGCGCGGGCCCGGCGTTGAAAGGCGCACCGACGAAGGGACACCCCATGAGCACTCCCCCCACGCACACCGCCGAGGGCCGCGTCTGGCTGGTCACCGGCGCCGCCGCCGGGTTCGGCCGGGCGATCACCGAGGCCGCGGTCGCAGCGGGCGACACGGTGGTCGCGACCGCCCGCACCCCCGAGGCGCTCGACGACCTGGCCGCGGCGCACCCGGGCCGGGTCGTCCCGGTCCGCCTGGACGTGACCGACCCGGAGCGGATCCGCGCGGTCGTCGCCGAGACCATGCTCTGGTACGGCCGCATCGACGTCCTGGTCAACAATGCGGGCCGCGGGCACCTCGGCGCGGTCGAGGAGACCACGGACGCGGAGCTGCGGTCCCTCATGGACCTGCACGTGTTCGGGCCCGCGAACCTGGTCCGGGAGGTCCTGCCGCACATGCGCCTGCGCCGTTCGGGCGCGATCGTGCAGCTCTCCAGCATGGGCGGGCGCACCTCGTTCCCCGGCGTGGGCGCCTACTCGGCGACGAAGTTCGCACTCGAAGGGCTCAGCGTCGCGCTCGCGGCGGAGGTCCGGCCGCACGGGATCGACGTGATGGTGGTGGAGCCGAGCGCGTTCCGCACGTCGTTCGCGAGCGGCGGGCACACCGAGTCGGCGCCCGTGGAGGGCTACGAGGACACGGTGGGGCGGTTCCGCGAGTCGTTCCCGGCGTCGGACGGCAGCCAGCCGGGCGACCCGGCGAAGGCCGCGGCGGCGATCGTCGCGGCGCTCGGCGCCGAGGAGGTGCCGCTGCGCCTCGTCCTGGGGGACACGGCGGTCGACGCGATCCGCAGGGACCTCGCCGCGCAGGGCGCGGAACTGGACGCGTGGGAGCACGTGTCCCGCGCGATGGGCTACTGAGCGAGCAGCCACCACCAGCGCGGCAGCTCCGCGGCCAGCGACGCCGCCGTCAGGGCGCTCAACGCGATCGCGGCCCATGCGGGCCAGGCGATCCAGGCGCAGACGACCCCGGCGGCCATGGTCGCGGCGAGGATGAGGACCGTGACCGGTCCGGGGACGGGGATGATCGCGGAGGGCTTGTCGCCGGGCGTGGCGAACACGGTCGGGATGGCGATCGCGACGACGACCGCGGCGATGCCGAGGGCGAGGTTGACCTGGGCGGCGGCGGTGCCGAGCGCGGCCCACGCGGCGATCTCGGTGAGGAACCGCAGGGCCGCGGCGGTGCGCCGCTTCGGCGAGGCCGCGCCGAGGTCGTGGACAGGGGTCTGGGTCACGGTCCGATGATCCTCCGCGAAGCGCTGCGCCGCAAACGCGGACGGGCCCGCCGTCCCCGGCGGGCCCGTCCCCGAAACGCGGTCAGCCCATGAGGGCCCCGGCGCCGAGGAGCGCCTTCAGGTCCGCGGACAGCTCCACGGACGGCCGCACCCGCCACGCGTCGCCGAGCGCCAGCAGGGTCGTCTTGGGCCCGTTGGCGATCTGGACGCGGACCTGCGCCTCGCCGCGGTGGGTCCGGAACGTATCGGAGAGCTTCTCGATCAGGTCCGGGTTGACCGACGCGGCCCGCAGCGCGAGCGTGATCGGCGCCGAGTTCGACTCCGGGCCCGAGGTCGTGTCGAGGACGGCGAGGTCCTGCGCGATGAGCTGCGCGGTCCCGTCCCGCCGGTCGAGCTTGCCCTTGACGCAGCAGATGAGGTCGTCGGCGAGCGACTCCGACACCAGCTCGTACGTGTTCGGGAAGAACCGCACCTCGATCGAGCCCGCGAGGTCCTCCAAGGTCGCCGACGCCCACAGCTTGCCCTGCTTGGTGACCCGCTTCGCGACGTTCTGGAGAATCCCCGCGACGCGCACGTTCGCGCCGTCGGGCAGCTCCTCGCCGTGCAGGGCCGCGACCGGCCGGTCCGCGTTCGACGACAGGAGCCGCTCGAACCCGTTGAGCGGGTGGTCGGAGACGTACAGGCCGAGCATCTCCCGCTCGAACCCGAGCTTGTCGCGCCGGTCCCACTCGTCGTCGGCGATGGTCAGGTCGACGCCGAGCGTGTCGGTGGTCTCCTCCATCATCCCGCCGAACAGGTCGAACTGGCCCCGCGCCTCCTCCTTCTTGATCGACACCATCGCGTCGATCGCCTTCTCGTGCACCTCGGCGAGGCCCCGCCGCGCGTGCCCGAGCGAGTCGAACGCGCCCGCCTTGATGAGCGACTCCACGGTCCGCTTGTTGCACACCGCCGCCGGGACCTTCTGGAGGAAGTCCTTGAAGTCCGCGTACGCGCCCTTCTCCTCGCGCGCCTCGATGATCCCGGCGACGACGTTCGCGCCGACGTTGCGCACCGCGCCGAGCCCGTACCTGATGTCCTTGCCGACCGGGTGGAACATGTGCCGCGACTCGTTCACGTCCGGCGGCATCACCGTGATCCCCATGCGCCGGCACTCCGACAGGTACACCGCGGCCTTGTCCTTCGAGTCACCCACCGACGTGAGCAGCGCCGCCATGTACTCCGCCGGGTAGTTCGCCTTCAGGTAGGCGGTCCAGTACCCGACGAGCGCGTACCCGGCCGCGTGCGACTTGTTGAACGCGTACCCGGCGAACGGGAGCATGATGTCCCACAGGGTCTTGATCGAGTCCTTGGAGTACCCGTTCGACTGCATGCCCGCCTCGAACGCCGCGAACTGCTTCTCCAGGACGTCGAGCTTCTTCTTGCCCATGGCCTTGCGGAGCACGTCCGCCTGCCCCATCGTGAACCCGGCGAGCTTCTGCGCGATGCGCATGATCTGCTCCTGGTAGACGATCAGGCCGTACGTCTCGGCGAGGATCTCCTCCAGTGCGTCCGCCAGCTCCGGGTGCAGCGGCGTGACCTCCTGCCGCTTGTTCTTGCGGTCGGCGTAGTTGTTGTGCGAGTTCGCGGCCATCGGGCCCGGCCGGTACAGGGCGTTCACGGCGATGATGTCGTTGAACTCGGTGGGCTGCATCCGCTTCAGCAGCTCGCGCATGGCCCCGCCGTCGAGCTGGAACACCCCGAGGCTGTCGCCGCGCGCCAGCAGCTCGTACGCCTTCGGGTCGTCCGTCGCGAGCGTGTCCAGGTCCAGCTCGATCCCCCGGTTGAGCTTGATCGCCTCGATCGCGTCGCCGATGACCGTGAGGTTCCGCAGCCCCAGGAAGTCCATCTTCAGCAGGCCGATGTCCTCGCACGACGGGTAGTCCCACCCGGTGATGATCGACCCGTCCGGCCTGGCCCACATGGGGATGCAGTCCACGAGCGGCTGCGACGACAGGATGACCGCGCACGCGTGGACGCCCGCGTTGCGGATCAGCCCCTCCAGGCCCAGCGCCGTGTCGAAGATCGTGCGGACCTCGCCGTCCGACTCGATGAGGCTGCGGACCTCCTGGGCCTCCTTGTACCGCTCGTGGCCCGGGTCCATGATCCCCGACAGCGGGATGTCGGTGGCGGCCACGGGCGGCGGCAGGGCCTTCGTGATCCGCTCGGCGATCGAGAACCCCGGCTGCCCGTGGTGGACGCGCGCGGAGTCCTTGATCGCGGCCTTGGTCTTGATCGTGCCGAACGTGATGACCTGGGCGACGAACTCCTTCCCGTACTTCTCCGTCGCGTACGTGATCATCTCGCCGCGCCGCCGGTCGTCGAAGTCGATGTCGATGTCGGGCATCGACACGCGCTCGGGGTTGAGGAACCGCTCGAACAGCAGCCCGTGCTCGATCGGGTCGATGTTCGTGATCTTCATCGCGTACGCGACGAGCGAACCGGCCGCGGACCCGCGGCCCGGCCCCACGTAGATCCCCACCGAGCGGGCGTGGGAGATGAGGTCGGCGACCACCAGGAAGTACGACGGGTACCCCGCGTTGATGATGACGTTCAGTTCGAGCTCGGCCCGCTCCAGGTACTCCGCGGGCACGTCCCGGCCCGGGAACCGCTCCGCCAGGCCGACCCGCACCTGCTCGCGCAGCCACGTCCCCTGGTCGTGCCCCTCGGGCACGTCGATGACCGGCATCCGGTCCTGCACGGCGAACACGTCCTCGTAGGACTCGACCATGTCGGCGACGAGCAGCGTGTTCGCGCAGCCCTCCTGCCACAGGTCGTCGTTCTTGATCCCGTACATCTGCTCGGCCGAGCGCAGGAAGTAGCCCTCGCCGTCGAACTTGAACCGCTTCGGGTCGTCGAGCGTCGTCCCCGACTGGACGCACAGCAGCGCCGCGTGCGTCGACTTCTGGTCCTCGGTCACGAAGTGGGAGTCGTTGGTGACCAGCGGCCGCAGCTTCATCTTCTGCGCCATCTCGTACAGCTCGTTCTTGACGCGCATGTCGATCTGGTTGTCGTGGTCCATGATCTCCAGGAAGAAGTTCTCCGGCCCGAAGATGTCCCGGTAGTCGGAGGCCGCCTGGTACGCGGCCTCGTGCTGGCCGAGCCGGAACCGGGTCTGCACCTCCCCGGAGGGGCAGCCGGTGGTCGCGACGATCCCCTCGGCGTGCTGGGCGATGAGCTCGCGGTCCATGCGCGGCTTGTAGTAGTAGCCCTCGAAGGACGCGATGCTGGAGAGCTTGAAGAGGTTCCGCAGGCCGGTCGAGTTCTTCGCGACCATCGTCATGTGCGTGTAGGAGCCGCCGCCGGAGAGGTCGTCGCCGCGCTGGCTCGGCTCGCCCCAGAAGACGGGCTTCTTGTGGAACCGGTCCTGCGGCGCGATGTACGCCTCGATGCCGAGGATCGGCTTGATGCCGGTCTTCTTCGCCTCCTGGTAGAAGGCGTACCCGCCGTACATGTTGCCGTGGTCGGTCATGGCGATCGCGGGCTGGCCGAGCCGCTGCGCCTCTGCGAACAGGGGTTTGAGTTTCGCGGCTCCGTCGAGCATCGAGTACTCGGTGTGCACGTGCAGGTGGACGTACTGGTTCGACACGCTTCGCTCCCGCTTTGACCTGTGGTTTTGTCCTCGCTGGGCCCCCGGCCGCGCCCCCGCGGACGGCCCGCTCCAGACCCTCTAGCCTAGCCCCCCGGCGGGCCCGGCCGCGCGGCCTCCGCGGCCCCGATGGGCGCCGCCACGGGTCGCTCAGGGGCGCTCGGCGAACGCCTCGCGGGTGGCGTCGTCGAGCGGGAAGAACAGCTCCACGGCGAGTTCGGAGACCGTGACGTCGCGGGGCGCGCCGAACGTCGCGATCGTCGTGAACATCGACAGGTCGCCGCGCGGGGTGCGCACCCGCAGGGGCAGCGCGATCGGGCTCAGGGCGGCCCCGTCCCACCGGCCGTCGTCCTCGCCGACGGGCTGGTAGGAGCGGACCTCCTCGACGAGCGCGGCCACCGCCGGGTGCTCGTCGACGGCGAACTGCTCGCGCAGCCGGTCCAGGAAGTACTGCTGCACTTCGCGGAAGTTCAGCAGCCGCGGCGCGAGCCCGCCGGGGTGCAGGGCCGCGCGGGCGAGGTTGGCGCGGCCCGAGAGCAGGGCCGGGTCGACGCCTTCCATGAGCCGGGCGGCGCCGCCGTTGAAGTCGAGGAGGTTCCCGAACCGGTCGACGACGACCGCCGGGAGCGGGTCGTGGTGCTCCAGGATCATCCCGACGGCCTGCCGGGCCACGGCGAGCCGGTCGTCCCAGTAGTCGGTCTCGTCCCATTCGGGCGCGAAGCGCGCGGCCACGAGCAGCGCGTTGCGTTCGCGCAGCGGCACGCCGAGCGCCTCGGCGAGGCGCAGGACCATGCGGCGGCTGGGCTCGGCGCGGCCGGTCTCGACGCGGGAGAGGTGCCTCGCGGAGACGCCGGTCTGCACGGACAGCTCGAACTGGCTCAGGCGGCGCCGCTCGCGCCACTGCCGCAGGAGCGCGCCGAACGCGGGGAGGGTCTGGACGGTCACGGCGCAACCGTATCCGCGGCCCGGACCGGGGGCCATGACCTCCGAGGTCATTGCGGGCCGGACCGGGCGCGCCGACGATGGTCGGCATGCGGCGACCGCCCGGGTCCCGCCCTTTCGGAGGATCTCATGACGACGACCACCCGCTCCGCTTCCGAGGCCCGTCTGCGCTCGGTCCTGCGCCAGGACGCCGCCGCCTGCGCGGCTTTCGGCCTCCTCATGACCGCCGGGTTCGCCCTGGTCGACCGGCTGCTGGGCCTCGGCCCGGCCTGGTCGGTGCCGCTCGGCGTGTACCTGCTCGGCTGCGCGGCCGCCCTGGCGCTGGTCGCCGGGTACCCGGCGCTGGTGCGGGGGCAGGTGATCGGCGTGGTCGCGAACAACGCCGCGGCCGCAGTTGCCCTGGCGGCGCTGCCGTTCACGGGCCTGGTGGACCTGACGGTCCTGGGCACGATCGTGCTGCTCGGCGGGGCCGCCCTGGTGGCGCTGTTCGCGGTGCTCGAAGGCGCGGGCGCGAAGCGCCTCGCCTGACCCGGTAGCCGGGGGCGGCGCAGACGCGCCGCCCCCGGCTACCACGCCGCGGCGCAACACGCCAAACAATCCACAACCACTTTCGAGGTCGAAAACGGTTATCCACAGCCCGAAAAAGAATTCTTGCCAGTAGTCGACCCCTGACGGACAGTTGACCCATGCACACCACACAGGCGAGAATCAGCATCAAGGGCCCTACGGACCTCCTCACCACGATCCCGCACCTGCTCGGTTTCCATCCCGAGCACAGCCTCGTCGCGGTCGGCCTCATCAAGCGGAAGCTCCAGTGCACCTTCCGGGTGGACCTCCCCGGCTCGGCCGACCACCTGGAGCACCTGGTCGACCTGACGGCCCAGCTCAGCCGCAACAACTGCGACGAGTGCGTGGTCGTCGCCTACGGCGACAAGGAGGTCGCCGAGGCCTCGATCGCCCGCGCGGCCCTCCGCTTCGACCACGCGGGCATCCGTCCGCTCGACCAGCTCCGCGTGACCGACGGCCGCTGGTTCAGCCTGACCTGCGACCAGCCCTGCTGCCCGGCCGAGGGCATGCTCCTCCCCGAGTCCACCCCGGCGTCCTGCGAGGTCGCGGTCGCGGGCTGCCACGCGGCGGCCGACCGCGCCGCGATCGCCGAGCAGCTGGCCCCGGCCCCGCCGGGCCGCCGCGCCGCGGTCGAACGGGCGGTGGCGAAGTCGCTCGCCGCCGAAGCGGACCTCGACTGGGCGGGCCAGCGCTCCGCGGACCTCAACGCGATCGACCACTGGCTGAGCACGAGCGCTCTCCCGGGCCCTGACGACATCGCCTCGATCGGCCTCGCCTTGGGCGACCTGGACATCCGCGACTACGCGCTCCGCCGCATCTCCAGCGGCCGGCTCGAAGGCAACCGGATCGACCTGTGGTTGTGGGTCGCCCGCCACATGGCGGACGACCTCCTCGCCCCGGCCGCGACGGTCGCGGGCTTCGCCGCCTACCGCTTCGGGAACGGCGTCCTCGCCCTCGAAGCGTTCGAGACGGCGCTGAAGGCGAGCCCGCACTACCGGCTCGCGCAAATGCTCATGGCCGCGCTCCAGGCGGGCTATCCGCCGAGCGCCCTCGGAAACATCGGCACCGGCGACGTCGAAGCCGCGGAGAAAGAGGACTGACCCGAAGACCCGGCCTCCCCCGGAAACCCACCAAGAGAGAAGAGCAGTAATGCCACCGGAATCGAAACTTCATCGATCGGAGCAGACACGCACCGGAGCCGCACCTTCCACAGGCCACCGCGCCCCGCCGGGGATGGCTAGTCTGGGGGCATGGGTGAACTCCCGAGCGATTTCGCCGCGATCCTCCTGGTCGGCGGCAGGGCCCGGCGATTCGCCGGATGCGCGAAGAGCGAACTGGTCGTCGACGGCGCCACGATCCTCGAACGCATGCTGGCGGCCTGCGCCGGGGCGGCCGCCCGGGTCGTGGTGGGCGCGCGGCCCTCCGATGCCGCGCCCCTCCCCGAAGGGGTGGTCCAGGTCCTGGAGGACCCGCCGGGTTCGGGCCCGGCGAGGTCGGTCCGGACCGGCCTGGGGCACGTCCCCGACCACTGCACGCGGGTGGCGGTCCTCCCCGGGGACCTCCCGTTCCTGACGCCCGAGGCGCTGCGGCTCCTCCTGGGCACGGCGGACGCGGGGAGCCCGGAGACCGGAGCGGTCTTCTGCGACAACGCGGGACGCAGGCAGTGGCTGTGCGGCGTATGGCCCGCGGACCGCCTCCGCCGAAACGCGGCAGGGGTCGAACCGGGAGCCCCCGCGAGGCTCCTGTTCACCGGGATCGACATCGAGACCGTGGTCTGGGAGGACGCCAGTCCGCCCCCGTGGTTCGACTGCGACACCCCGGAGGACCTCGACCAGGCCCGGACCTGGGCCGCCGACCTGAAATAGCGGCACCGACCACGACCGACGCCACCGCGACCACCGGCCTCCCCGGCATCGCACGGCCCCGGTCGCCCTGCCGCAAGGGCGGTCAACGACGACCGCCGGCCGCCGCCGAGGCGACGGCCTCCGACACCATGCAGGCAAACGACATCGGGCGGGTGGGCGAGGGGCGGGGTGGGGGCGGGGGGGGAGGGGCCCCCGAAGCGATCGTGAGTAGTGCAGGACAAGCGCCCTCAGCTCCGGCCCCCAAGGGTGATCGCGCGGAGCACTCGCGTCGCGCATGAACCCCGGCCCGACTGGACCCGCCGGGCCCCGGGGCCGCCTTGCGGCGGCCCGGGGTCAGACGACGTCGAAGCGGTTGTCGAGGGCGCCGGTCTGGAAGAACGTGACCGCGGCGAGCGCGATCAGGAACAGCGCGAAGCCGACCCAGTGCAACTGGCGCCGCTCGCGCGGCGTGAAAGTGAGGATCGCGCCGCAGATCAGGCCGCCGATGAGGCCGCCGACGTGGCCCGCGAGGCTGAAGCCCATGAAGATGGTCAGCACCAGGTTGAGGCCCAGGAGCACGTAGATGCCCTGGTTGTCGCGCCGGAGCTTGCGGTTGACCATGATGAGGAGCCCGAACAGGCCGTAGACGGCGCCGGAGGCGCCGGCCGTGAACGTGTCGTAGGAGAACAGGTAGACCGCGACCGAGCCGGCCAGGCCCGAGAGGAAGTAGGCCGCGGTGAACCGCGCGGGCCCGAGGTCGCGTTCGAGGATCCGCCCGAGCATCCACAGCACCACCATGTTGAACAGCAGGTGGATGGCGCCGAAGTGCAGGAACATGGCCGTGATCATGCGGTAGTACCCGCCCGCGGCCACGACCGGCGCGGTGAACGTGCTACCGAAGAGCGCCACCGGCACGTCGGTGTTGTAGCCGGGCACGTACCCGATCTCGGCGCCGAGCATGTGCAGCGGCGTCATCGTCGAGGTCGTGACCGCCGCGAGGCTGCCGCCCGCGATGATCGCCAGGATGAACACCGCGACGTTCGCGCCGATGAGGATCTTCGTGGCGGTCCCTGCGGCGCCCGCGCGCGAGCCGCCGCCGAACGACGAACGCGTCTTGCGCATCGTCCGGCGGCCCTCGGCCACGCAGTCGGGGCATTGGAAGCCCACAGGGGCGTCGATCCGGCAGTCGGCGCAGATCGGCTTGTCGCAGCGCACGCAGCGCAGATACGTCTGGCGGTTCCGGTGGCGATAGCAGACCGGGGCCGACTGCTCTTCGCTCATCGAGGCCTTGCTACTTCTCGATGACGACGGACTCGATGACGATCTCGTTGACCGGGCGGTCCATCGGGCCGGTCGCGGTCTTGCCGATGCGGTCGACGACCGACTGCGACTCGGGGTCGGTGACCTCGCCGAAGATGGTGTGCTTGAAGTTCAGGTGCGGGGTCGGGCCCAGCGTGATGAAGAACTGGGAGCCGTTGGTGCCGGGCCCGGCGTTCGCCATGGCGAGGAGGTACGGCTTGCCGAAGTGGAGGTCCGGGTGGAACTCGTCGGCGAACTGGTAGCCGGGGCCGCCGCGGCCGGTGCCGGTCGGGTCGCCGCCCTGGATCATGAAGCCGTCGATGACGCGGTGGAAGATCACACCGTCGTAGTACGGGCCCGAGCCGGGCTGGCCGGTCTCCGGGTCCTTGTACTCCTTGGTGCCCTCCGCGAGCCCCACGAAGTTCGCCACGGTCTTGGGCGCGTGGTTGTCGAGCAGTTCGATCCGGATGTCCCCGGCATTGGTCTTGAGCGTCGCCTTCGTCATGGCGTCAATGGTGCCAGACGGCCGAGGTTCGTCCAACTTTCTCCCCCGTTTCCCTCGACGGGTGTCACAGGCCGGTGCACGATGAGTTGTACATGCACCTAGAGGAGGCATTCACGATGGGCTTCAGCCGACGTTCCGCGACTCCCACCCGGGAGGCAGTGGACCATTTCAAGCACGGTGTGACCTCGTTCAAGGACGCGGGGTTCGCGGCCGCGCGCGGCACGCGCGACGCCGCGGCGCCGAAGGTCAACGTCGTCCTCACCAAGGTGGGGCTGCGCAAGCCCCCGGCGCCCAAGTGGCCGTGGGTCGCCGGCGCCATCGGGGCGGGCCTGGCGGTCGGCGGGGCCGTCGCGTACCTGTGGTACCGCCGGCGCACCGAGTCGATCGGGGAGCAGCTCCTCGCCGACGAGCTCCTCGACGACACGGAGCTGGACGACCGGGCGCTCCACGAGGAGCTCGTCGACAGCGCGAGCCGGTAGCGGCACCAGCGGCTCGGCAATCCGGGGGGATGCCGCCGCCGCGCCACAAGAGAAGGAACACCGTCCGGCCGTGGGCCGGGCTATCGGGGATCCGTGCGGGCACGGGTCCCCGGAATCGTTCCGGGGCAAGGAGAGCGCGGGACGCCGGGGAAGGGCAACGCCGGACCGGTGTCTCGTCCCGGGGGGGAGTGGGCGAGTCCACCGATCCGGCGTCAGGGGGCGGGATAACGGCTGCTGCCGCGGCTGGGCCGCGGCCACGCAACCGATTGTGTCGCCCCGCTCGCTCGCGGGGAAGGGCGGTGCGGTGGCGGTTATACGCCATGTCGCATAACCGCCATCCATACTCGACCGAGTGTTCCCGTGCCGTCACGATACGTGTCATGACGAAAGGTGCCGCGGTCAGGCGCGAGAGCTTTCCACGGCCTTCGCGAGGCGGCGCACGCCCTCGTCGATGCGGTCGGCCTTCACGGCCGAGTACGCCAGGCGCAGGCAGGACTCGCCGCCTTCGAGCACGAAGTCGGTGCCCTTGACGACCTGGACGCCCTCCTCGGCGGCCGCGGCCGCGACCTTCGCGCAGTCGACGCCCTCGCCGAGGTCGACCCACAGGAAGTAGCCGCCGTCGGGGACGACGAACTCGGCGTTCGGCAGGTGCGCGCGCAGCGACGCGGCGAGCTGGTCGACGCGCTCCTCCAGGGCGGCCTTCACCGTCTCGATCGACCGGTCGAGCGCGCCGGAGGCCGCGAACTGGTAGATCGTGGACTGCGCGAACATGTTCGGCGCGATGTACGTGTTCGTGGCGGCGGCCGCGATCTGCGCGATCAGGTCGGCGGGGCCGACGAGGTAGCCGGTGCGCAGGCCGGGGCAGACAGTCTTGGAGAACGAGGACGCGTACACGACGCGCTGGTCGCGGTCCTGCTCCAGCATGGTCGGGAACTGCTCGCCGCGGAAGCGGATGTCGAGGTACGGGTCGTCCTCGAAGATCGTGAAGTCGTACTCGTTCGCGAGCTGGAGGAGGCGGACGCGCTTCTCACCGGAGAGCGTGACGCCGGCCGGGTTCTGGAAGTTCGGGATGATGTGCGCCAGGGACGGGCGCACGCCGCCCTTGAGCAGCACCTCCAGCTCCTCGATGTCGAGGCCGTCGGCCTGGACGCGGACCGGGTGGAGGCGGCCGCGGCGCTCGCGCAGGCCGAGCAGGGTGCGGTCGTAGGTGGGCCGTTCGACGATCACCGGCGAGTCGGGCTTGACGAGCGCGTCGAACAGGAACGCGTCGGCCTGCATCGAGCCGTTGGTGACCAGCACGTTCTCGGGGTTCACGCCGTGCTTCGCGGCGATCCACTCGCGCAGCGCGGGGTAGCCCACGGACGTGCCGTAGCCGGTGGTCCCGGCCGGGTCGGCGTCGAGGGCGGCCGTGGCCGCGGCCTTGATGCCCTCGGTGTCGACGATGTCGAGCGACGGGGCGCCCCGGGAGAAAGAGATGACGTCGGTGTTCGGCATGACACCAGCGTAAGCGGCCCATAGGGCGGGCGTCGAGCGGTATGCGGGCGCGCCGCGGCGCAGCTCACGCGGGGGCACCGGGAGGGAGCGCGGGGCAGCACCGGTCAGTGCCCGGCACGGGCCGGGGACGGGTCCGGCGCGGGACCCGATCGGGCGGGGAACGGGACCGGAATGTGCCCGGGGCGGGACCCGGATCGGGCGCCGGCGCGGCGGGTCCGCCGCGCGGTCCGCTCCGGCGGGAGCACCGGGCGCGATACGGTGCAGGAGAAGCCGTTCGCAGAAGCGCATATCCCGCGGCCCCGCGGGCGGACCGGTTCCGCGCCGGGGGCCCGGAAGGAGGAGGACGATGACGTCGCTCGACCGCACGAGGGCCCCGTGGCCCTACGATTTCCTTCCCCCCGTCCCGTCGTTCACCGTCGTCTCCGACGACGTCGCCGACGGCGAGGTGCTCCCGCAGGCGCAGGTCGCCGGGGAGGACGTGTCCCCGCACCTGGCCTGGTCCGGGTTCCCCGACGAGACCGCGGCGTTCGCCGTGACCTGCTACGACCCCGACGCGCCCACCGGGTCGGGCTGGTGGCACTGGATGCTCCTGGGCCTCGACGCCTCCGTGACCGAGCTGCCGACCGGCGCCGCGGCCTCGCCGCCGCCGGGGGTCGTGCAGCTGCGCAACGACTCCGGGACCGTCGGCTTCGCGGGCGCCGCGCCGCCGCCCGGCGACCCCGACCACCGTTACCTGTTCGCCGTGCACGCCTTGAAGGACCAGGTCGAGGTCGAGCCGACCTCGTCGATGGCGGTCGGGGCGTTCCACCTGACGTTCAACACGATCGCGCGCGCCGTCATCGCGCCGGTGTACCGCAATGGCTGAGGCCGTGGTCCTCGCCGCCGCCCGCACCCCGCTGGGGCGGCGCGGCGGCGTGCTCTCCGGCGTCCACGCCGTGGACCTGGCCGCGCATGCGATGAACGCGGCCCTGGAGCGGTCGGGCCTGGGCCCGGACGCCGTCGACGACGTGGTCCTCGGGTGCGTCTCGCAGGTCGGGGAGCAGTCGTGGAACATCGCCCGGAACGCGGTCCTCGCCGCGGGCTGGCCCGACGCGATCCCCGGGACCACGGTGGACCGGCAGTGCGGGTCGAGCCAGCAGGCGGTCGCGTTCGCGGCCGCGGCGGTGCTCGCCGGGCACGCCGACGTCGTCGTCGCGGGCGGCGTCGAGTCGATGTCGCGGGTGCCGATGGGGTCGAGCCTCGGCGCGGGCGCGGGGGAGCCGTACGGGCCCGCCGTGCGCGAACGCTATGCGGCGCAGGTCGACGCGACGGAGGCGATGCCGTTCAACCAGGGCGTGGCCGCGCAGCGGGTCGCCGCGAAGTACGGGATCGGCCGGGAGGCGATGGACGCGTTCGCGCTCGCCAGCCACGAGAAGGCCGCCGCCGCGACCGACAGGGGCCGCTTCAAGGCCGAGATCGCGCCGATCGCAGGCGTCGAGGCCGACGAGGGCATCCGGCGGGACACGAGCCTGGAGCGGCTCGCGGGGCTGCGCCCGGCGTTCACCGCGGACGGGACGGTGACGGCGGGGTCGTCGTCGCAGATCTCCGACGGGGCGGCGGCGCTGGTCGTCACCACCGACGAGCACGCCCGGCGGCTCGGGGTGCGGCCGCTCGCGCGGATCGCCGCGGCGTGCGCGGTGGGCTCGGACCCGGTGCTCATGCTGGACGGGCCGATCCCGGCGACCGCGAAGATCCTGCGGCGCACCGGACTCGACCTCGACGAGATCGACGTGTTCGAGGTGAACGAGGCGTTCTCGGCGATCCCGCTCGCGTGGCTGGCGGAGACCGGCGCGGACGAGGAGCGGATGAACCCGAACGGCGGCGCGATCGCCCTCGGCCACCCGCTCGGCGCCTCGGGCGCGCGCCTCGCCGCGACCATGCTGCACCACATGCAGGCCGACGGGTTGCACCGCGGCCTCCAGGTCATGTGCGAGGGCGGCGGCATGGCGAACGCGACGGTCTTCGAACTGCTGTAACGAAACCGGAGCAACCCGGCAGATCACGAAATAACGCGATAAATCCGCCCTTAAGGGACCCCTGGCACAAGAGTACGCCGGGGGTCCGACATGTTTGGGGCCGAGTCCACGCGAGGAGGACTCGGGTTCGGGGCGGGGTGCCGGGGCCTGCCTGAGACGGGCCCGGTCAGCGCCACTTCGAGAGGACGAGCAGGGCCGCGACCATGCAGGAGAAGCCGACCGCGAGGTTCCAGTAGCCCCAGGCCTCGACGGGGAAGGCCATGCCGGAGAGGTAGAACAGGGTCAGCCAGCCGATGCCGATCACGATGAGGGCGACGGCGGTGATCGGGACCCAGGTGGGGCTCGGCTCGTAGCTCTCGCCCGAGCTGGTGCTCGTGCCAGCAGAGCTTGAGTAGACCTTCTTCTTGCGCACGCGTGACTTCGGCATCGACGACTCTCCAACTGAGGGACATGTCCGGCGTCCAGGGTACCGCCCGCCGGTGACGCGGCGTCCGCGCGGCATCGCGTAGCTCACACCCCGGCGGCGACCTGCCCGGTTCCGGGCGGCGAACGCGTGTAAGGAGTATGGCGGGACCGACGGGCGGCCCGCCCGGCGCGCCCGGGGCCACGAGGTCCCGGCCGCGCCGGTGGGCTGCCCGTTCGGGCGATACTCGGCCTCGCGGGACAACCCTAGGATTGCCTCGCGCGTTATGGTTACGACAGCGCCCGCAGCACACGGGCACGACTGAGGGGAATTTCCAGGTGAGCGATCAGGACTGGTCCCCCTTCGCGAGCGAGCCTCCCCCTCGTCCGCAGGGTCCCCAGGGGGCCGCTCCCGGACCGGCGCCCCAGCAGCCGGCGAGCCCGCCGCGCGCGCCGCAAAGGCAAGGGCCGCAGCAGACACCGCCGAACGGGCCGCGGCAGCCGAGCCCTCCGCGGGCGCCTTCGCCTGCGCCCCAAGCGGGTCCGCCGACGACGCCCGGCCGCGCCAGCGTCCCCGGCGCGCAGCCGCCCGGGGAGCGCCCGCCCGGCGCGAGGCCGAGCCCCGGCCCGCGCACGCCGCCCGCCGAGCCCGACCACGACACCACGACCGCGCTGCGCCCGCCGAAGCTCGCGAAGGCCCCGCTCGTCCCCGAGCCCGACGGCACCGCGATCCTCCCGGTCATCCCCGCCGAGGACGTCCCCGCCCCGCCCGGCGCCGAGTCCGCCGCCCGCAAGAAGCGGACCGTCAAGCGCCACAGGGGCGAAGGCGGCGCCCGCTCCACCGTGCGCGGCCTCGGCGAGGTCCTCATCAGCCTCGGCGCCATCGTCCTCCTGTACGCCGCCTACGAGGTCTTCGGCGTCTCCGGGGAGATCAACAACGAGCAGGACACCCTCTCCACCGACCTCGACACCATGTGGCAGGCCGAGGAGGAGGGCGACGAGGGCTCGCCGGTCCCCGAGCTCGGCGACGCGTTCGCGCGCATGTGGGCGCCCGACATCCGCCCCGAGTCGTGGACCCTCGTGGAGGGCACCGAGCCCGCCGACATCGAGTACGCGCCCGGCCGCTACCTCGACGGCGCCATGCCCGGGGAGCAGGGGAACTTCACGCTCGCCGGGCACAACGTGCCCGCGATCTTCCAGAAGATCCGCGACCTCGAACCGGGCGACAAGGTCGTCATCGAGACCAAGGACTACTTCTACGTCTACGAGGTCCAGGAGCACGTCGTCGTCGACGAGACGCAGGTCGACATCACCGCGCCCGTCCCCGGCGACCCCGGCGCCGAGCCCGGCGACGAGGACTACTGGCTGACCCTGTTCACCTGCCACCCCCTGTGGGACAACTACGAGCGGTACGTCGTGTACAGCCAGCTCGTCGACACCATCGATCGCGACGCCGAGGGCGACCTGCCCGACGCGGCCGTGGACGCGGAGGCCTGACGTGTACTCGTGGATCTGGCGCAAGCTCCCGTTCGGCCTGCCCGGCAAGATCATCGGCTCGGTCGCCCTCGGCGCCGGGACGCTCGCGCTGCTGTGGTTCGTGCTGTTCCCCGCGATCCGGCCCCACATGCCGTGGAGCAACGTCGACCCCGCGGGCGGCGTGAACGTCGACCAGCCCGAAGGGGGCGGCGACGCGTCGCCGACGTGCACGCCCGGCCTCGACTGCCAGGACACCCAGTTCGACCCCGAGGACTGGCACACCGCCGAGTCCCCCACCGGGGAGACGAGCGAGGGCGACGGGTGACCGCCCGGAGCGGGCCGTGACCGGGAGCGTGCTGGTGGTGGACTTCCGCGACTCGTTCGTCCACACCATCGTCTCCTACCTGCGGGCCCTCGGGGCCCGCGTCGACGTGCGCCGCTCCGACCGGACCGATGTGGACGAAGCCGTGCGGCTGCGCCCCGCCGGGGTGCTGCTCTCCCCCGGGCCCGGCCGCCCCGACGAGGCCCGCCTCGGCCACGACCTGCTCGACCGGTTCGCCGGGGACGTGCCGATCCTCGGGGTGTGCTTGGGGCACCAGGTGATCGCCGAGCACTGGGGCGCGGTCGTCTCCCGCGCCGCCGAGCTGCGCCACGGCGAGACCTCCCCGATCCTCCACGACGGCACGGGCGTGTTCGCCGGACTCGCGAACCCGTTCACCGCCACCAGGTACCACTCGCTCGCCGTCGAGCCCGGCAGCGTCCGCGACCCGCTGCGCGTGACCGCGACCAGCGAGGACGGCACGGTCATGGGGCTGCGCCACCGCGGCGTCGACGTCGAGGGCGTCCAGTTCCACCCCGAGTCGATCCTCACCGACGACGGCAGCGCCCTCCTCGCGAACTGGCTGCGCCGCACCGGGACCGGGCCTAGCGCCGGGGGCGCGTGAGACGCCGGGGAGGCGCGTGCCGCGCGGTCCGCGGAGCGCGCCGGGACGGCGGCACCATGAGCGCGGTCGAGTGTGGATGCCCCGGTTGCGCACCGCGGTCGCCTAGGCTGTGCGGATGCGGCGACAACGCCGCCTGCTCCCGGGGGGACCGCGCATGACCGACAAGGACTGGGCTCCGCGCCGCAAGGGCGGCGGCTCCCGGTTCGCGGGGGTCCTGCTCCTGCTCGTGGGCGCCTGGCAGGTGTTCATCGGGTACGCCGTGGCCTCCGGCGACGCGTACGTGTTCACCGGCGGCGGCTACTGGTACCGGGCCGACAACGCCGGCTGGGGCTGGGTCAACCTCGCGATCGGCCTGGCCGCCATCGCGATCGGCTTCGTGCAGCTCGGCCGGGTGCGGTCGCGGCGGCTGGAGCGGCTGCGCGGCACCGGGTACGCCGGGCTGCTCGTCGCCGTCGTCTCGGCCATGAACCAGTTCTTCCTCGCCCCGCAGTACCCGCTGTGGGCGACCCTCGTCATCGCCGTCGACGTGTTCGTCATCTGGGCGCTCACCACCGGTCCCGAGCACGGAGAACGGGACTAGATCTCCCGAACCGCCACGTGAGTCCCGCGGGCCTGGCACGGTGGAGGGATGGGTGGACGGTCGATCGTCAAAGCCGCCAAGCGATACGGCGCCGCGAGCCGCGGCGACGCCGCGGCCGCCCTCACCTACTACTCGGTGCTGTCGCTGTTCCCCGCGATCCTCGTCGGCACCTCCCTCATCGGGCTCCTCGACGCCGACGCGACCGCGTCGCTCCTCGACGGCGCCGGAACGCTCGTCCCCGGCGACTCCATGTCGATCATCGAGGACGCGGTGGCGCGCCTCCAGATGGACCCGCGCACCGCCGGGCTCCTCGCGCTCCTCGGCCTCGCCACGGCCCTGTGGGCCGCCTCCAACTACGTGGCCGCGTTCTCCCGCGCCCTCAACGCCGTCGACGACGTGGACGAGTCCCGCAAATGGTGGACCGTCCTCATCGTGCGGGTCGTGCTCACCCTCGTCGTCGGCGCGCTGACCGCCGTGTGCGCGGTCGTCTCCGCCACCGGCGGGTCCGTGGCCCGCGCCGTCGGGCGCGCACTGCACGCCGGGGACGCGGCGGTCGCCGTGTGGGGCTGGGTGAAATGGCCCGCGATCACGGTGCTCGTCATCGTGATCGTCGCGCTCCTGTACTGGCTCGCGCCCGCGAAGCGGTCCCGGCTGCGCCGACGCGCGCCCGGCGCGGCCCTCGCCGTCGTCCTGTGGCTCGCCGCCTCGGCCGGGTTCGGGCTCTACGCCGCGAGCTTCGGCAGCTACGACAAGACGTACGGCGCGCTCGGCGGCGTCATCGTGTTCCTCGTGTGGCTGTGGATCACCAACGCCGCCCTGCTGTTCGGGTACGAGTACAACGCGACCGCCGAGCCCGAGGCCGACACGGCCGGGACGGCCGCGGGGGAGGCGTCCGAGCCCAGTGCGGCCGAGACCTAGCCGGTTCCCTTGGCCTGCACCAGGCCCGACTCGTACGCGAACACCACCAGGCCCGCCCGGTCGCGGACCGCGAGCTTCATCATCGCCCGGTGCACGTGCGTCTTCGCCGTCGCCGGGCTGATGAACAGCCGCTCGGCGATCTCCGCGTTCGTCAGCCCGCGGGCCACCAGCGCGACGATCTCCGTCTCCCGGGTCGTGAGCCCCTCGACCTGCCCGGCGAGGCGCGAGGGCGGATGCGCGACGTACTCGGCGACGAGCTTCGCGGCGATCTGCGGCGACAGGAGCGTCTCCCCGCCCGCCGCGGCCCGGATGCAGCGCAGCAGCTCCTCCGGCTCGGTGTCCTTCACGAGGTACCCGGCGGCGCCTGCGCGGAGCGCGTCGAACACGTACGCGTCGAAGGAGTAGTTGGTGAGCATGACGACGCGCACGTCGCCGAGCCGGTCGTCGGCGGCGATGGCGCGCACCGCGCCGATGCCGTCGCCGCCGGGCATCTCGACGTCGAGGAGGGCGACGTCGGGCAGCGCCTCGGCCGCGAGGCGCACCGCGGTGGGCCCGTCGGCGGCCTCGGCGACGACGGTCATGTCGTCCTCGGCGTCGATGAGCGCCCGGAACCCGCCGCGCATGAGCGGCTGGTCGTCGGCGAGCAGGACCCGGATCACCGCGACTCCTCCAGTTCGGGCGCGGCCCCCGCGGCCGCGGAGCTGGCGGCAGGTTGAGTTGCGGCCTCAGGGAGCCGCGCCCGGACGGTGAAACCGTACTCGCCGGGTCCGACATCGAGGGTCCCGCCGAGGTCGTCGACGCGTTCGCGCATGCCGGTGATCCCGTTGCCGGGGACGACCGCGGCGGCGTCGCCGTTGTCGGCGACCTCGACGACGACCGCGCCGTCCTCGCGGCGCACCCGCACCCGGACCCGGTCGCCCGTGGAGTGGCGGACCGCGTTCGTGAGCGCCTCCTGGACGATCCGGTACGCGGCGTGGTCGGTCTCGCGGTCCACTGGCAGGTCGCAGTCGATCTCGCAGTCGACGTCCACGGTGAATCCGAGGCCCCGGTAGCGGTCGGCGAGGTCCTCGACGCGGTCGAGGCGGTGCCCGTCGTCGTCGCGGAGCATCGTCAGGGTCTCGCGCAGCTCCCGCGTGGCGTCCTTCGCGGCGGACTCGACGGCGACCAGGGCCGTGGGCGGGTCCTCGCCGCGCTTGCGTGCCAAGTGGATCGCGACCCCGGCCTGGACGCGGATGACGGAGATCGAGTGGGTGAGGGAGTCGTGGAGCTCGCGGGCGATCCGCACACGTTCGTCGGCGGCCTTGCGCTTGACGGCCTCTTCGCGGACGTGCTCGGCCTCGGCCATGTAGGCGTCGCGCTGGCGCCGCGACAGGCCCGAGATGAGGGCCACGTGCAGCCAGCCGACGACCAGGAGGGTGCGCTCGACGACGCCCGCGTCGAACTCCCAGCCCGCGGTGCGGAGGTTCCCGAGCGCGGTCATCGCCGACAGCGCCAGGACCGTCCACACCGAGAGCGCCCGGTAGCCGGTGTACATGGCGACGGCGATGGCGACCAGCGCCGGGACGACCGCGAGCGGCCCGACCCCGAGGGGCCCGCTGGCGAGGACCGCGCCGACCGAGACGGCCAGGACGAGCCGCGGGCGGCGCCGCCACAGCGGGAACACGAGGGGTCCGAGCATGAGCGGCAGCCAGCCCCACACCGGCATGCCGTCGCGCACGTCTTTGATGAGGCCCGCCGTGAGGGTGTCGGCGAGCATGACGGCGGTGACGACGAGGTCGAGGCGCCTGCCCGCGAGGACGCGCGCGCGGCCGTCGGCGAGTCGGCTGCCTGGGGCGCTGGGCTCGGGGGGACTGGGCATGACCCGATGGTATCGCCGCAGGCGGGCGGCGTCGTCGGCCCGCGGTGCAGGCCGCGGGTACGCCGCTGGTTGTACGACCTGCGGGGTGCTGCTGCGCTCGGCGAGGCCGTTATCGCCGCCTCGGGGCGGACGACGCGGGGGCGCGCGGCGGGGAGGCTGGAGCCATGCGGCGGCCGCGGTGCCGCCGGTAGCCCAACGAGGAGGGAGTCCCCCCGTGTCCCCTGCGGTCAGGCATGTCGTCCCTGTCGATCCGAAGCACGCCGAAGGCGTTGTGGCCGAGGTGTACCGGCAGGTCAAGTCGGAGCTGGGCGTCCTGGGCCCGGCGCTCACGATGTTCTCGCCCGCGCCGGAGCTGCTGGCGCCGGTGTGGTCGCTGCTGCGCGAGTCGCTGCTCGTCGGCGGCCCTGAGGAGCGGAAGGCGAAGGAGGTCGTCGCGACGGTGGTCGCGGTGCGCAACGGGTGCCGGTTCTGCACCGACGCGCACGTCACGATGCTGCACGCCGCGGGCGAGCCTGAGCTCGCCGAGGGCCTGCGCGCCGGGGTGGCGCCGCCGGAGTGGGCGGCGCTCGCCGACTGGGCGGCCGACCCCACCGTGGACGGCCCGTTCGCTCCGGAGGCCGCGCCGCGGTTCATCGGGACGGCCCTGGTGTTCGAGCTGCTCACGCGGCTGCTGAAAGTGCTCGCGGAGAACGAGGCGCCGAGCCCGGTGCTGACGACGCGGCTGGGCCGGTCGGTGGGGTCGCGGATCGTCCGCCAGCTGGTGGCCGCGGAGCTGGAGCCGGGGGCGTCGCTGCCGCTGCTGGAGGAGCGGCCGCAGTGGGCGCGGGGCACCGTGGTCCGCGAACCCGCTTGGGCCGCAGGGTCGCCGGTGGGGAGCGCGTACGGCGCGGTCCGGTCGATGGCCGCGTACGGGTCGATGCTCCTGTCCGACGCGGCCGTCGAGGCCGTGGCCCGCACGGTGGGCGCGCGGGGCACGGACCTGGCCGACCGGGTGCCGGAGCTCGCGGGCGCGGCGGACCTGCCGCGGGAGGCGGCCCTGGGGGCGCGGCTGGCCGTGGGCGCGGCGCTCGCGCCGGGCGCGGTCGCGGACGCCGACGTGGCGTCGTGGCGGGGCGAGGTGTTCACCGACCACTGCGTGGTCCATCTGCTGGCGTTCGGGGCGATGACCGCCGTCGACGCCGTCCAAGACGAGATCGAAACGAGGAATGTCGATGCTTAGGTTCTATCGGGTGTGGATCGGCGTACTCCACGCGCTGATCGGGATCCAGTTCTTCCTGGCCGGGTACGGGGCGCTGGGGACCGGCTCCCCCGACGAGTCGTTCTCCCTGCACATCATGAACGGGCGGCTCATCGCGGCGGTGGCGCTGCTGGGCATCCTGTTCGCGGCGCTGTCGCGGGCGGGCGGGAAGCTCGTGGGGCTCGCGGCGGGCGTCCTCGGCCTGGTCGTCCTCCAGTCGCTGATCGCGCTGGTGAGCGTGGCGGGGACGACGCCGGGGCAGATCATCTTCGGGTTCCACGCGATCAACGCGCTGATGATCATGGGCGTGGCGGAGGCGTCGGCGCGGCTCGCGAAGCGCCTCATCGCCGAGCGCAAGGAGGCCGCAGAGGGCGCGGGGGCCGTCCCGGCCGCGGCATGAGACCTGCATGAAGGGAACCAGGGGCCCGCGGCGCATCGCGCCGCGGGCCCGCCCGCGTCCCGGGCTCGCGCGGTGGGATGCTCGGGGGATGGGTGAGCTGGTGCGGCGCCGGTGCGCGCGGGTCCTGCTGGTCGACGAGGAGGACCGGGTGCTGCTGTTCCGCAGCGTCGACTACATGGGGCCGGGCGTGGAGTACTACGTGACGCCCGGCGGCGGCCTCGACGCGGGCGAGTCGCTGGAGGCGGGCGCGGTCCGCGAGGTCTTCGAGGAGACGGGCCTGCGGCTCGACGCGCCGCTGGGGCCGGTGGTCGCCGAGACGGCGGGCGTCTGGTCCGACGGCCCGGACCTGGCGGTCGAATCGGAGGACGCGTACTTCTTCGTGCGCGTCCCGCACTTCGACCCGGTCCGCGACGGCCTGGAGGCGATCGAGCAGCGGGAGTTCACCGAAGCGGTGTGGCTCACGATTCCGGAAGTGACGCAGATCGATGCGCTGGTGTTCCCCGCGCGGATCGCGTCCCTGCTCACCGCCCTCCTGGACGGAGCGATTCCCGCTGCGCCCCTTCGCATCCCGTGGGGCGCATGGACTTGGGACACCGATAGGGGCTGGACGACTACCGAGCGTGCCCCCATACTTGACCGGTGAGCGCGACGAACGAACCCACCCGAATCGACCGGTACGGCGCGCGGTGCATCGTGATCGACGAACAGGACGCAGTGCTGTTCATCGGCCGGTCGGCCACCGCGGACCGCCCCGCCCGCTGGTTCCTGCCCGGCGGCGGCATCGACCCCGGCGAGACCCCCCTCGACGCCGCCGTGCGCGAGCTGTTCGAGGAGACGGGCCTGCGCGTGCCGCCCGCCGACGTCACCGGGCCGGTCGCCCGGCGGTCCTTCAGCCGCTCCCGCGACGGGGAGGTGTTCACGCAGGACAACTACCTGTTCTTCACGCGCGTCCCGCGCTTCCAGGCGCGCGTGTCCGGCGGCGACGCCTACGAGCAGGACCTTGAGTTCAAGTGGATCGGCGTCGACGAGCTCGCCGCCGCCGAGGGACACGACGCCCCGTTCGACCCGCTCCTGCACCTCATCAAGCGGCTCGTCTCCGGCGACGTCCCGGCTGAGCCGCTCCGCCTCGAACCCGCCGGCAGCCGCACCGCCGACACCTCCGTCCGATGAGCATCGAGTCGGCGACCGGCGCCGGGTTCCGCGTCTCGACGCGCGTCATCCTCACGGCCCCCGACGGCACCGTCCTCCACGTCGGAGGCGACCGGTGCCGCGAAGGCGTCGAACGCTGGTTCACGCCCGGCGGCGGCGTCGAGGACGGCGAGGCCCCCGCGGCCGCGGCCGCCCGCGAGCTGTACGAGGAGACCGCGCTGAGGGTCTCGGCCGAGGCGCTGGGCGAACCGGTCGGGCACGGGACCTACGTGTGCTTCCCGCACGGCCGCCTGCTGGTGCAGCAGAACTGGTACTTCCACCTGCCCGTCGAGCGGTTCGCGCCGCGCATGCTCAGCGACATCGACTACGAGAGGCACCTGACCTTCCGGTGGCTGCCGGTCGAGGAGTGCGGCTCCACCGACGGGATGCTCGACCCGTGGCGGCTCGTCGAGCTCGTCAAGCGGCTCAGGGACGGCGACCGGCCCGCCGAGCCGGTCGACCTCGGCGGGTCCTACGGCCCGCGCTTCGGCGACTGAACGCAGCACGCCCCCGCCCATCGGGCGGGGGCGTGTCACGTTGCGGCCCTTAGACCTCGTGCTCGGTGCGGTCGCCCGACCAGTCGGTGTGGAAGGTCCCGTCGCGGTCGACGCGCTTGTACGTGTGCGCGCCGAAGAAGTCCCGCTGGCCCTGGATGAGCGCGGCCGGGAGGCGGCGCGAGCGCAGCCCGTCGTAGTAGGCGAGCGCCGAGGAGAAGCCCGGCGTGGGGATGCCCGCGAGGGCGGCGGTGGCGACGACGCGGCGCCACGCGTCCTGCGCGTCGGTCACGATCTTGGTGAACTCGGGCGCGGCGAGGAGCGTCGGCAGCTCGGGGTCCGAGCGCCAGGCGTCGGTGATGCGGTCGAGGAAGCGGGCGCGGATGATGCACCCGGCGCGCCACAGGGCCGAGCAGGAGCCGAGGTCGATGCCCCAGTCGTACTCGGCGGAGGCGGCGGCGATCTGGTCGAAGCCCTGCGCGTACGCGACGATCTTGGAGGCGTAGAGCGCCTGGCGGACGTCCTCGACGAACGTCTCCGGGAAGTCGGTCTTCGCGGTCGGCCCGGTGAGGAGGTCGACGGCGCCTTCGCGCTGCTTCGTGCCGGAGGAGAGGGCGCGGGCGAAGGTGGCCTCGGCGATGCCGGTGACGGGGACGCCCAGGTCGAGGGCGTTCTGGACGGTCCAGCGGCCGGTGCCCTTCTGGCCGGCCTGGTCGACGATGACGTCCACGAGGGGCTTGCCGGTGGCGGCGTCGACGTGGCCGAGGACTTCGGCGGTGACCTCGATGAGGTAGGAGTCGAGCTCGCCGGCGTTCCATTCGGCGAAGGTCTTCGCGAGGTCGGCGGGCTCGATGCCGACGCCGCGGCGCAGCAGGTCGTAGGCCTCGCCGATGAGCTGCATGTCGGAGTACTCGATGCCGTTGTGCACCATCTTGACGAAGTGCCCGGCGCCGTCGGGGCCGAGGCGGGTGCAGCACGGGGTGCCGTCGGGGGCCTTGGCGGCGATGGCTTCGAGGATCGGGCCGAGGGACTCGTAGGACTCCTCGGAGCCGCCGGGCATGATCGCGGGGCCGAGGAGGGCGCCCTCCTCGCCGCCGGAGACGCCGGTGCCGACGAAGTGGAGGCCCTTCTCGCGCAGGGCCGCTTCGCGGCGGCGGGTGTTCTCGAAGTGGGCGTTGCCGCCGTCGATGACCATGTCGCCGGGCTCCATGAGGGCGGCGAGCTGGTCGATGACGGCGTCGGTGGCGGGCCCGGCCTGGACCATGATCATGGCCTTGCGGGGCCGCTTGAGGGAGGCCACGAAGTCGGCGAGCTCCTCGGAGGGCACGAAGTCGCCCTCGTCGCCGTGCGCGTCGATCAGCTCGGTGGTCTTGGCGTACGTGCGGTTGTAGACGGCGACGGTGAAGCCGTGCCGGGCGAAGTTGCGTGCCAGGTTGGAGCCCATGACGGCCAGCCCGACCACGCCGATGTCGGCGGTGCTCATGCCTGTCTCCCTACGTTGCGTGAAGAGGTGTCCGCCCCGATTCTCGCCGGTCGGCCCGGCGCGGGGCGCACCACCGCCGATCGTATCCACACGGCGGGACGTCCACCGGCCGTTGCGCACGGCCCGCCGGGCGGGCCAGGCCCTAGGCTGTGACCATGCAGTATCACGATTCCGTGCTCGGCCTGATCGGCAACACCCCGCTGGTGAGGCTCGGGGCCGTCACCGGCGGCGCTTCGGCGACCGTCCTCGCGAAGGTCGAGTACCTCAACCCGGGCGGGTCCATCAAGGACCGCATCGCCCAGCGCATGATCGACGAGGCGGAGGCGTCCGGGGCGCTCAGGCCGGGCGGGACGATCGTCGAGCCGACCAGCGGGAATACCGGCGTCGGGCTGGCGATGGTGGCGCAGCAGCGCGGGTACAAGTGCGTGTTCGTGTGCCCCGACAAGGTCTCCGAGGACAAGCGGAACGTCCTGAAGGCGTACGGCGCCGAGGTCGTGGTGTGCCCCACGGCCGTCGATCCGGAGGACCCGCGCTCCTACTACAAGGTGTCGGACCGGCTCATCAGCGAGATCGACGGCGCGTGGAAGCCCGACCAGTACTCGAACCCGGCGAACCCGGCGTCGCACTACGCGCAGACCGGCCCGGAGATCTGGGAGCAGACCGAGGGAAAGATCACGCACCTGGTCGCGGGCGTCGGTACGGGAGGAACCATCACCGGGATCGGCAAGTACCTCAAGGAGGTCTCCGGCGGGAAGGTGCAGGTCGTGGGCGCCGACCCGGAGGGCTCGGTGTACTCCGGCGGCACCGGCCGCCCGTACCTGGTCGAGGGCGTGGGCGAGGACTTCTGGCCCGCGAACTACGACCGGGACCTGGCCGACCGGATCGTGGAGGTCACCGACGCGGAGTCGTTCGCGATGACGCGGCGCCTCGCCCGCGAGGAGGGCCTGCTCGTGGGCGGGTCCGCGGGGATGGCGGTGGTCGGGGCGGTCGCGGTCGCGCGGGACGCGGGCCCCGACGACGTGATCGTGGTGATCCTCCCCGACGGCGGCCGCGGCTACCTGTCGAAGATCTTCAACGACTCGTGGATGACCGAGTTCGGGTTCCTCAGCGCCTCCGGCGAGACCACGGTGGGCGAGGTCCTGGCGGGCAAGAACGGCGACATCCCCGAACTCGTCCACGTGCACCCGCAGGACACGGTGCGCGAGGCGATCGACATCATGCGCCAGTTCGGGGTGAGCCAGATGCCGGTGCTCAAGGCCGAGCCGCCGGTGACGTCCGGCGAGGTCGCGGGCGCGGTCGCGGAGCGGGACCTCATGGACGCGCTGTTCGGCGGGAAGGCGACGCTGCACGACCCGATCGAGCGGCACATCGGGGAGGCGCTGCCGACGATCGGCTCGGGCGAGCAGGTCGAGCGGGCCGTGGCGGCGCTCCAGGACCGGGACGCGCTCATGGTGTTCGCCGAGGGCAAGCCGGTGGGCGTGCTCACCCGGCAGGACCTCCTCGGGTACGTGGAGGGCTGATTTCCCGGTTCCGTTGACGGAAGGCCCCGCACCCTCCTAGTATAAGTCTCAACTTATATTAGGAGGGGCACATGTTCGATGCCGTAGACCCGATCGCGGCCGTCGAGGCGGTCGCGCGGGAGGTCCGCACCGGCGAACGCGACGGGAAGCCGACGCGCCTGGTCGTCGCGCGCCGCACCTACCGCGCCGACCGCGCGGACGTCTGGGACGCCGTCACCAGTCCCGACCGCATCCCCCGCTGGTTCCTGCCGCTCAGCGGCGACCTGCGCGAAGGCGGCCGGTACCAGCTCGAAGGGAACGCCGGGGGCCTCATCGAGCGCTGCGACGCGCCCGCCTCACTCGCCGTCACGTGGGAGTTCATGGGCGGCGTCTCCTGGCTCGAAGTCCACCTGAGCGAGGCCGCGGACGGCACGGTCCTCGAACTCGTCCACGAGGCCCTCGTCGACCCGGAGTTCTGGGGCCAGTTCGGTCCCGGCGCGGTCGGCATCGGCTGGGACTCGGCGCTGTTCGGCCTCGACCTGCACCTCGCGGGCGGGGAGGACGTCGACCAGGCCGAGGCCGAGAAGTGGGCGGTCAGCCCCGTCGGCGTCCGGTTCTCCACCATCGCGGGCGAGTCCTGGGGCGAGGCCGCCATTGCCGACGGCGACGCGCCGCAGGCTGCGAAAGCCGCCGCGGCCAACGCGATCAAGTTCTTCACGGTGCCGCCCGAGGAGGCGTGAGGGGCTCGGCATAATTGCGCGGTCCCTGCCGCGAAGTCGTTGAGAGTGAGGCCCGATGTCGGACTTGGTATTCGACGCGCTCGGCGACCCGGTGCGGCGCCGCATCATGGAGCTGCTCGGCGCGGGCGAGCGCCCGGCCGGGGACGTCGCGGCCGTCATGCGCGAGGGCCTCGGCATCTCCCAGCCCGCGGTCTCCCAGCACCTCAAGGTCCTGCGCGAAGCGGGCCTGGTGACGGTGCGGGCGGAGGGGACGCGCCGGATCTACGGCGTCGACGACGCGGGGCTGGACCGGGTGCGGGCGTGGCTCGCGCGGTTCGAGGACGCGTTCGCGGGCCCGTTGGACGCCTTGGAGACCGAGCTCGCGCGCGGGAAGCGCGAGCGGCGGCTGCGCGGGGAGGACCGCCGGGAGCGGCGCGGTGCCGCGTAGACACGAACAGTAAAGAATCCGACTCGTTCGGTTGCGGGCCTTCGCAAGGCGGCCCGCAAACCGGGCGAGTCGGATTTTTCTGCGTCCCGGGGCCTTGACAAGCGCCGTGATGACCGACACGATTGGGGACATACATTTAGGAATCTTTAAATATATGGAGGTCCCTTGCGACGCCTACGATCCGCGGCCGTCATCGCGGCCACCACCCTCGCCGCGGCAGGCGCCGTCGCCCTGCCGGTCGCCTTCGCGAACGGCGCGTTCGCCGAGGCCGCCTGCGAAGGCGCGCCCTGGCAGTCGAGCGCCGTCTACGTCGGCGGCGACCGCGTCAGCCACCAGGACCGCGAGTACCGCGCCAAGTGGTGGACCACCGGCGAGACCCCCGGCACCACCGGCCAGTGGGGCGTCTGGGAGGACCTGGGCGCCTGCGACGGCGCGGGCCCGACCGACCCGCCCACCACCGAGGAGCCGACCGAGGAGCCCACCGGCGGCCCCGGCCAGGGCGACCGCCTCCTCACCGGCTACTGGCACAACTTCGACAACGGCTCGGGCGTCATGGAGCTCAACGCCGTCCCCGCCGCGTACGACATCATCGCCGTGGCCTTCGCCGAGTCCACCGCCACGCCCGGCCAGATCGACTTCGCGCTCGACTCCAGCCTCACGAACGCCGGGTACACCGAGGCCGAGTTCAAGGCCGACATCGACGCGATCCAGGCCCAGGGCCGGGACGTCATCATCTCCGTGGGCGGCGAGCGCGGCAACGTCACCATCAACGACTCCGCCACGGCCGCGGCGTTCGCGAACTCCGTGGTGTCGCTCATGAACGAGTACGGCTTCGACGGCGTCGACATCGACCTGGAGCACGGCATCAACGCGGGCGCGATCGAGACCGCGCTGCGCCAGGTCGCGAGCGCCAAGCCCGGCTTCACGTACACGATGGCGCCGCAGACGATCGACTTCCAGTCCACCTCGGCCGGGTACTACCAGCTCGCGGTGAACACCAAGGACCTCCTCACGATCGTCAACATGCAGTACTACAACTCCGGCTCGATGCTCGGCTGCAACGGCCAGGTGTACGCCCAGGGCGACATCGACTTCCTCACCGCGCAGGCCTGCATCCAGCTCCAGGCCGGGCTCGCCCCGTCCCAGGTGGGCCTGGGCCTCCCGGCCGTCCAGAGCGCCGCGGGCTCGGGCTACGTCAACCCGACGATGGTCAACGACGCCCTCACCTGCCTGGAGACCCGCCAGCGCTGCGGCGACTTCGTCCCGTCCCAGTCCTACCCCGGCATGGGCGGCGCGATGACCTGGTCGATCAACTGGGACAAGACGAACGGCTACAACTTCGCCAACACCGTCGGATAGAACGCTTCACCCTCTCTCGCAAAGAGGACCGGCCCCGCCCTACGAGGGCGGGGCCGGTCCGCGCGTTCACCCGTCCTGCTCGGCGAGGGCCGCTTCGAGGCGCTCCCAGTCGCGCCGGTTGACCCACCGCCGCGACACCCAGCGGATCTGCTCGGTCTCCCCGCTCCGGCGGCGGATCCAGATGCGGCCGTCGGCGACGGCCCACGTGTCGCCCGGTTCGAGTTCGCCGTAGACGCGTCCGCCGCGCTCGCGGAGGCGCCCGTCCTCGATCACGAATCCCGTCCAGGGGTAGGTCGCGCACCAGATCAGGAAGACGACGCCGGCCCCGATGCCGATCGCGTAGAGGGTGCCGATCTCGAAGTAGTCCACGTCGAGTCCTTCGATGAGCGGCATGAGGGCCATGCCGATCGCGCCTGCCGCGGCGGCGATCAGGCCGGTCGTGAGTGAGGAGCGCAGTCGCAGCATGCG
Organism: Glycomyces sp. MUSA5-2; assembly: GCF_037034145.1. Lineage (NCBI taxonomy): Bacteria > Bacillati > Actinomycetota > Actinomycetes > Glycomycetales > Glycomycetaceae > Glycomyces > Glycomyces sp. MUSA5-2. Next base: position 313,741 of record NZ_JBAGKG010000005.1, on the reverse strand, counting down.
GGGCCTTTCGCGGTGGGGTCGGCACTCCAGCTTAGGTGGAACCGCTTGCCCGCGGGGTCCGCTCAGTAGCGTGGGGGCTTGCGGCCGGCGACGGGGCGGTCGGTGGTGCGGCGCTGGAGGGAGGAGAGGTGCTCGTCGGCTTTGAGCTCCTCGTCGGTGGGGACCATGACGACGGTGAAGACGAGGAAGAGCAGGACGATCGCGGTGAGGGTGGCCATGGGGAAGACGAGGTCGACGGCGTCGACGCCGTGCGGGGCCTCGTCGGCTTCGCCGCCGGCGACGAGGCCGAGCATCCCGGTGTAGTGCATGAGGTTGACGGCGAGGGCCATGACGGCGGCGGCGAGCCACATGGAGGAGGCGCGCTGGAGCCGCCAGGAGAGCCACAGGGCGGTGGTGGCGGCGCCGATCGCGATGGCGACGGAGGCGATGACGTAGCCGAGGCGGTAGTCGAGTTCGACGTCGGCGCTGACGGCGGCCATGCCGGTGTAGTGCATGGCGGCGACGCCGATGCCGGTGAGGGTCCCGGCGACGGCGAGTTTGAGGGGCGTGTAGCGGCCGAGGCCGATGGCGTAGAGGCCGCAGGCGACGACGGCGACGGCGATGAGGGCGCTGAGCGCGGTCGTCCACGGCTCGTAGAGGATTCGGGCGTCGCGGACGGCGAAGCCGAGCATGGCGACGAAGTGCATGACCCAGATCCCGGTGCCGCCGATGGCGAACGCGGCGACGGTGAGCCACAGGGCGCGCCGTCCCGCGCCCTTGTGGCGGCGGGCGTGGCGGGCGAGGAGCAGTCCGAGGGCGGAGCCGGTCATGGAGACCAGGAAGGCCACGGGGAGGGTGGTGTACCCGTGTGAGAAGTGTTCGATCATCGCGGATTCCGAGGGGTGGGTACTGGGCGGTAGGGATGATCGGATCGTAATCGCGGCGAGGGGGTTCCACGTGCCGTGCGTTTTGTTCGGAATATGGATTGTGCGATGTTTTGCACACCAACGAAACCGCTCGGAAGGGCACAGGGGCGACAGTCGCGGCCCGAGAATTCCCCCGACCGGGTGAATCTGTTCTGACCGTTCGCACTGATCCGGACAAGCGTTGTGCGACGCCTCACAGCCCACCCGAGTAGCCAAGGGGCACAACGAGAAAGGCCGCCGACACCGGGGTCGGCGGCCGGACGTCTCAGCGTCCTATGTGAATTCGCGATTACGTGACGGTGATGTGGCGGCGGCGCCCGACGGTGAGGACGGGCTGGCGGGTCGCCTCGTAGAAGTCGTTGCCCTTGTCGTCGACGACGATGAACGCCGGGAAGTCCTCGACCTCGATCTTCCAGACGGCCTCCATGCCGAGCTCGGGGTACTCCAGGACCTCCATCGACTTGATGTTCTCCTGGGCGAGCTTCGCGGCGGGGCCGCCGATGGACCCGAGGTAGAAGCCGCCGTGCGCGTTGCACGCGTCGGTGACGCGCTGCGAGCGGTTCCCCTTGGCGAGCATGACGAACGAGCCGCCCGCGGCCTGGAACTGGTCGACGTAGGAGTCCATGCGCCCGGCCGTGGTGGGCCCGAAGGACCCGGAGGCGTAGCCCTCGGGGGTCTTCGCGGGGCCGGCGTAGTAGACGGCGTGGTCCTTGAGGTACTGCGGCAGCTCCTCGCCCGCGTCGAGGCGCTCCTTGATCTTCGCGTGGGCGATGTCGCGGGCGACCACGAGCGTCCCGGTGAGGGACACGCGGGTCTTGACCGGGTACTTCGACAGCTCGGCGCGGATCTCGGACATGGGCCGGTTCAGGTCGATGCGGACCGCGTCGTCGTCGAGGTCGTCCTCGGAGACCTCGGGCACGTACCGGCTCGGGTCGCGCTCCAGCTGCTCCAGGAACACGCCCTCGGCGGTGATCTTGGCCATGGCCTGGCGGTCGGCCGAGCAGGAGACGGCGATGGCGACGGGCAGGGACGCGCCGTGCCGGGGCAGGCGGACGACGCGCACGTCGTGGCAGAAGTACTTGCCGCCGAACTGGGCGCCGATCCCGAACTGGCGGGTCAGCTCCAGGACCTCCTGCTCCAGGGCGGTGTCGCGGAAGCCGTGCCCGGAGGGGGACCCCTCGGTGGGCATCGAGTCGAGGTACTTCGTGGACGCGTACTTCGCGGTCTTGAGGGTGTACTCGGCGCTGGTGCCGCCGATGACGATCGCGAGGTGGTACGGCGGGCACGCGGCGGTGCCGATCTGGCGGAGCTTCTCCTCCAGGAACCGCATCATCGCGTCCGGGTTGAGGATCGCCTTGGTCTCCTGGAACAGGAACGACTTGTTCGCGGAGCCGCCGCCCTTGGCGATGAACTGGAACTTGTAGGCGTCGTCGCCCTCGGCGTACAGGTCGATCTGCGCGGGCAGGTTCGAGCCGGTGTTCTTCTCGTCCCACATGGTCAGCGGGGCCATCTGGCTGTAGCGGAGGTTGAGGTCGCGGTAGGCCTGCCAGACGCCGCGGGAGAGGTGCTCGGCGTCGCGGCCGTCGGTGAGGACGTGGCGCCCGCGCTTGCCCATGACGATCGCGGTGCCGGTGTCCTGGCACATCGGCAGGACCATGCCGGAGGCGATGTTCGCGTTCTTGAGCAGGTCCATGGCGACGAAGCGGTCGTTGCCGCTGGCCTCGGGGTCGTCGAGGATGGAGCGGAGCTGCGCGAGGTGCGCGGGCCGCAGGAAGTGGGAGATGTCCTTGACGGCCTCCGCCGCGAGCTGCGTGAGGACCTCGGGCTCCACGGTGAGGAAGCGCCGCCCGGCGGCCTCGACGGTGCTCACCCCGTCCGTGGTGAGCAGGCGGTACTCGGTGGTGTCCGGGCCGGTGGGAAGCAGGTCGGTGTAGTGGAACTCCGATGTCATGACATCGAACTTAGCGCGGCGGCCCGCGCGGGCCGGGCGCGGCGCGACTCCGGTCCGAACCGGACGCCGCGGCCGTTTCGGGGCGGTGTCGCGCCCGGTCCTGTCGGACCCGGCGGGTACCGTCACACCCAGGCGGAGCGGCCCCGGCCGCACCGCCTGTAAGCAGGTACGATTGCCAGGTTGCCCGCCGCGAGGCGCGGCAGCGCGCAAGTGATTCCTCCTGCTGCGGAGAGACCGCAGCCGATTGAGACCGAAGGAGGTGGATCGATCTTGCGTCACTATGAACTCATGGTGATCCTCGAACCGAACATCGAGGAGGCACAGGTCGGCCCGACGCTGGAGAAGTTCCTCAAGGGCGTCAAGGACGCCGGAGGGGCCGTCGACAAGATCGACGTCTGGGGCCGTCGCCGTCTGGCATACGAGATCAACAAGAGCAACGAGGGCGTCTACGCCGTCGTCGACCTGCAGTCCGAGCCCGGTCCCGTCGCTGAGATGGACCGTCAGCTGCGGCTCAACGAGTCGGTGCTGCGGACCAAGGTGCTGCGACCGGAGCTTCGGTAACCCGACCCTGCAACTGCGAGACCGTCAAGGAGATAGGTCATGGCAGGAGAGACAGTCATCACGGTTATCGGCAACCTCGTCGACGACCCCGAGCTGCGTTACACGCCGTCCGGTGCCGCCGTCGCGAAGTTCCGCATCGCATCGACCCCGCGCACGTTCGACCGCGAGTCGAACCAGTGGAAAGACGGTGAGGCCCTGTTCCTCACCTGCAGCGTCTGGCGCCAGTACGCCGAGAACGTCGCCGAGTCGCTTTCGCGCGGTACCCGCGTGATCGTGCAGGGCAGGCTCAAGCAGCGCAGCTACGAGACCCGCGAGGGCGAGAAGCGCACTGTGTACGAGCTCGACGTCGAGGAAGTGGGCCCGGCCCTGCGTTTTTCCACCGCGAAGCTCAACCGGTCCGGCGCGTCCGGCGGCGGAGGCGGCGGCCGTTCCTTCGGGGGCGGCAGCGGCTCCGGCGGCGGTTCGATGCCCGACGACCCCTGGGCCTCGGCCGCCCCCGCGGGCGGCGCCAGCGCCGCCGGCTCCGGCGGCTTCGACGAGGACCCGCCGTTCTAACCGGGCGCTCAGCCCGGAACGATCTCGAGTAAGAGGCAAGACAGAGACATGGCCAACCCGAAATCGGCTCCCCTGCGGAAGCCGAAGAAGAAGCCCAACCCGCTTGAAAAAGAGGGCATCACCTACGTCGACTACAAGGACACGGCGCTGCTGCGGAAGTTCATCTCCGACCGCGGCAAGATCCGTGCCCGCCGTGTGACCGGCGTGACCACCCAGCAGCAGCGCCAGATCGCCGCGGCCGTCAAGAACGCCCGCGAGATGGCCCTGCTCCCGTACACCAGCCAGACCCGCTAGGAAGGAGCGCAACATGAAGATCATCCTGACTCATGAGGTGCCCAACCTCGGCTCGGCCGGCGACGTGGTCGAGGTCAAGCCCGGTTACGGCCGCAACTACCTGCTGCCGCAGGGCCTTGCGATCGCCTGGACCAAGGGCGGCCAGAAGGAGGTCGACGCGATCCAGCGCGCTCGTGCCTCCCGCCAGATCCACGACCTGGACAAGGCCCGCTCGGTGGCGGACCAGCTGAAGCAGACGGACGCCCACATCGTCGCCCGCACCGGCGACGGCGACCGCCTCTTCGGCTCCATCACCGCGGCCGACATCGTCAAGGCCGTCGACGAGGCCGGCGGCCCGAAGATCGACCGCCGCCGCGTCGAGCTCGCCTCGACCATCAAGTCGGTCGGCACCTACGACGTCACGGTCAAGCTGCACCCGGAGGTGACCGCGAAGTTCAAGCTCCAGGTCACCCCGGCCAAGCGCCGCAAGAAGTAGGCAAGGCACGTACGAGGGCCCGCGACCATCCGGTCGCGGGCCCTCGTCATGTCCGTCCACACCTTCGAGTGAATCCGCACCGCCCGATTCACCCGTTTCACCTGGTTTGCCCGCCTGTGTTCGACATCTTCGCCCCCGCCCTCCCTCCACACCCGACCCCCGCCGTCGCACCCGTGTGGGAAGTTGGTGCTTTTCGACTGCTGGGTCTTTTCATCGGTAGTGGTGAAGGTGGGTTCGGGTGGGTACCCGGGGCCGCCCGTACGGCGTCAGATCACCCAGCCGGCGGTCCGCAGGACCACCGTCACAAGGCCCGCGCCGAGGATCGCCGCCGCCGAGCCCGCCACGCCCGCACGCCATCCGGCGCGCGGGAGTCGCAGCAGGACCGCGACGAGGAGGCTCGCGGTGAGCGACGAGAGCGTCCACGCCCAGCCGCCCGCGACCGCCGCGCCGACCCGGCCCGCCACCGTGCACCCCGACGCCGCGCAGTTCGCGTCCACCGGCGGCTGCGACACCACCCACGTCAAGTAGACCACCGCCGGCACCGCGTACCAGGCGAGCGTCACGAGCAGCGTCGGGGTGAACGCGCGCTCCCCCGGCCGGTCGTCGCCTTCGGGGTCGAGCCGGGGCCTGCGTTCGGGGCGCTGCGGAGCGGTCATGAGCCGGTCTCTCTTCTGATCCGTGCCGGGGTCGCCCCCATGCTATCGGCAAGTTGGCACGAACGGATTTCCGTCCACAGGCGGTGGACGGCGTCCCCGCAGCTCCCGACCCGCATCCGAGGCCCGGTCGCGTTGTTGTCCACAGGTTGTCCACAGGCCCGGGCCGGGTTATCCACAGGTTATCCACAACCTTGTCCACAGGTTGTCCACAGGGTCGTTTGCAACCGTGCCCGGCGCGACATAGCGTCATTGACGCCGCCCTTCTGTCGTATGCGGGCGGTACTGTCTCCATGAACGCACGGTGACCGAGGGGGTGGATGGCATGGCCGACGTGTCGACGGACGGCGTCTTCTCGCGAGGCGCCAACGGAGCGAACGGGTCCTATTTCGACACGCCCCCGGAGGACCCCTTCGCGGGCGGCGGAGGCGGCGGCAACGGCCACGGGGGCGGCGGCGCCCGCACCTTCGAGCGCACCCCGCCCCAGGACCTCCAGGCCGAGATGTCGGTCCTCGGCGGCATGCTCATGAGCAAGGACGCCATCGCCGACGTCATCGAGGTCCTCGGCCCCGGCGACTTCTACAAGCCGTCCCACGGCATGATCTTCGACGCCGTCATCGACAAGTTCGGCAACGGCGAGCCCGCCGACGCCGTCACCATCGCCGCGGCCCTCGCCGACACCGGCGACCTCGCCAAGATCGGCGGCGGCCCTTACCTCCACGACCTCCTCAACACCGTGCCCACGGCCGCGAACGCCGGGTACTACGCGAAGATCGTCAAGGAGAAGGCGATCCTGCGCCGCCTCATCGAGGCCGGCACGAAGGTCGTCCAGTACGGGTACGGCGGCGGCCAGGGCGGCCGCGACATCGACGACCTCGTCGACCTCGCCCAGCAGGCCGTCTACGAGGTCACCGACAACCGCCAGAGCGAGGACTTCGCGGTCCTCTCCGACCTCCTCCAGCCCGCCATGGACGAGATCGAGGCGATCGGCGCCAACCAGGGCGTCATGACCGGCATCCCCACCGGCTTCGCCGACCTCGACCGGCTCCTCTCCGGCCTCCAGGCTGGCCAGCTCATCATCGTCGCCGGCCGCCCCGGCGCCGGAAAGTCCACGGCCGCAATGGACTTCATGCGGCACGCGTCCCTCCACCACCGCCACGCCGCGGCCCTGTTCTCCCTCGAAATGAGCAAGCTCGAAATCGTGATGCGCCTGCTGAGCGCCGAGACGCGCGTCCCCATGCACGTCCTGCGCTCGGGCGACCTCTCCGACGACGACTGGACGCGCCTGGCCAAGCGCATGGGCGACATCTCCGAGGCGCCGCTGTTCGTCGACGACACCGCGTCGATGACCATGATGGAGATCCGGGCGAAGGCCCGGCGCCTCAAGCAGCGCCACGACCTCAAGCTCATCGTCGTCGACTACCTCCAGCTCATGACCTCGCCGAAGAAAGTGGAGTCGCGCCAGCAGGAGGTCTCCGAGATCTCCCGCGGCCTCAAGCTCCTCGCCAAGGAGGTGCAGTGCCCGGTCATCGCGGTCGCGCAGCTGAACCGCGGTCCCGAGCAGCGCACCGACAAGCGCCCGCAGCTGTCCGACCTCCGCGAGTCCGGCTCGCTGGAGCAGGACGCCGACGTCGTCATCCTCCTGCACCGCGAGGACTACTACGACAAGGAGTCCCCGCGCGCGGGCGAGGCCGACTTCATCGTCGCCAAGCACCGCAACGGCGCCACGGACACGATCACCGTGGCGGCCCAGCTCCACCTGTCGCGCTTCGTCGACATGGCGGTCTAGGACGCCCGTTCCCTAGCGCCGCCGCTCGTCAGCGCCACCATTCGACCGCCATCGACGGGCCCGGGCCCGTCTCGTGCTCCAGTTCGTCGACCGCCTCGTCCCCGACGTCGACGCCCGCGAACAGCGTCCCGTGCGCGGCCCCGGCGACCGCGTCGCGCAGCGGCAGCCACCAGCCGAGCAGCACCACCGGGTACAGCATGTACCCGAAGCGGCTCGCGGGCATGAGCAGGAACGCGGTCGTCAGACCGGCCGCGCACCACATCGCCGCCGCCGCGGCCGTCGACGGCGGCCGCGTCCACAGCAGCCACGCGATCACGACCGCCGCGAGCCCCAGCAGGCCCTTCGCGATGAGGTCACCGGCGGGCAGGTGGTTGACGACGAGGTACCCGATGAACGGCGACTGCGCCGGGGACTCGACCACGCCGTGCCCGAAGCCGAACGCGATCACGTTGTCGAAGAACCCGCGCGCGTCCACCGCGAGCACCGGCGCCATCGTGGCCGCGACCGGGACGGCGAAGCCCGCGGCGAAGCGGCGCAGGCCGCCCTGGCGCCACATCAGGAACGCCATGACGACCGCGACGGGCCACGCGAACAGCTTCAGCGCCGCCGCCGCGCCGACCGCCAGGCCCGCGGCGAGGGACCGCTCGCGGTGCGCGAACGCGAGCGCGAGGACCAGCAGCGCGACCACCGGCATGTCGTCGCCGCCGGTCGCGAACGTCAACGCGCACACCGGGAACACGAACATCGCCTGGAACGCCCGCAGCAGCGGGCCCTTCCCGGCGCCGAGCACCCCGGGGCGGGTGCGCAGCAGCCGGAACGCGCCGTACGCGCAGGCCGCGGCGGCGAGGAGGAAGTAGATGCGGGCGTCGGTCCACCAGTGCTGGCCGAACAGCGCGGCCGGGAACCCGAAGACCGCCATGCCCGGCTGGTACGGGTTGTAGCCGTGGACGGGGTTCGGGAGGGTGGTGATGACGTCGGCGTGGAGGTAGGGGCTGCCGGTGTCGAGCAGGCGCGCGCCTGACTCCTCGACGACCTCGACCTCGGACTGCGCGCGGCGCTCGCCAACGCCGATCGCGCGCTCGACCGCCATGAACACCAGCGGGAACGCGGTGACGGCGACCGCGGTCCCGCCCGCGACGACGGCCCGGCCGCGCCAGACCGCCCCGGTCTGGGTCAGCAGGACCGCGATGCAGACCGCCGCCGGGAGGTACCCGCCGATGGCGACGGCGCCCCAGACCTCGTGCGGGACAAGGGTGGTCCACAGCGCCGTCGCGCCCGCGAAGATCGCGGCGGCGGCGTACAGGGCGAGGTCGATGTAGAGCGGACGGTGCGACACCCGGACATCGTACGGTGACCGGACCCGCCCCGCAGGACGGCAGCAGCGAGCCCCGGGAAGGCGCGGACCGCGGGCCCCCGATCACAAGGGTGACACCGGGGTCCGACAATCCGCCGCGGCGGCCGGATCCGGAGCGGCGGCGTTTTCAGGGCAGCGCCTCGCGTCGTCAGGACGCGGATTCCGGGCCCCCGGCCACAAGGGTGACACCAGGGTCTGACAGCAGCGCCCGGCAAGAGGGCGCCGCCGGGACCGGTTAGTGGAAGGGGATCCTCGCCCAGACTTCCTGGGTGCCGTCGCCGAGGGTGCGGGCGCCCCAGTCGGTGGACAGTTTGGACACGATGAACATGCCGCGGCCGTGCGCGGAGTCGAGGTTCACGGAGCACACGTGGGGGTGGGTGCGGGAGCCGCCGTCGATGACGCGGACCTCGACGTCGGCGGGGCCGAGGACGTAGGTGACGCACACTTCGTTCCCCGGGAGCGGCCGGGCGTGGCGGACGGCGTTCGAGACGAGCTCGGTAGCGCACACCAGGAGGTCGTCGCGGGCCTCGTCGGGGAGGTCGGGGAGCGCGTCGCGCAGCCACCGGCGGACCTGGCCGGGCGCCCCGGACTGGTGGGGGACGCGCAGCCGCTCCGGCGCCGGTATCGCAGCTGGCATCGCGTTCTCCCTTCCTTCCGACGTGCCCTGGGGAAGCTATACAGCAAACTACCCTTTACGCACTCGCTACGCCAGCATTACCGTCGGACCCTGAGTCCGTCTTGAGGCGCCGGGATCAGCCGGTGAGGGTCTGGCGGATCGCGGCGGGCCGGTCGGAGATGATGAGGTCGACTTCGAGGCCCGCCATGCGGTGCGCCGTGTCGGCGTCGTTGACGGTCCAGGTGTACACCTCGTACCCCGCCTCGTGGCTGCGTTCGACGAAATCGGGTGTCGAATCGATGTAGTCGACGCGCGAGGAGAGGATCTGCACCCCCTCGGGCGGGCGCCGGAACGGGTACTCGAAGATCCACACCAGCGGCGTGTCGGCGTCGAGGCCGCGCCAGGTCTTGAGCGCGGCCCGCGAGAAGGACATGACCGTGACGTCGAGCCCGGGCCAGCGCCTCAGGGTCTCCCACAGGCGCAGTTCGAGGCGGGGCCCGAACTTCGAGGGGTGCTTGGCCTCGATGAGGAGCTTGAGGTCCTTGCCCGAGTCGACGACGAGCCCGAAGACGTCTTCGAGGGTGGGGATGCGCTCGGCCTCGGGATTGCCCGCGCAGTCGGGGTACTGGTGCGCGAAGTTGAACTCCCGCAACTGGGCGAGTGTGAGGTCGGCCACGGCGCCTTTGCCGTCGGAGGTGCGCTTGACGGTGCGGTCGTGGTGGAGGACGAGGTGCCCGTCGGCGGTGAGGCGGATGTCGAACTCGAACCCGTCCGCGCCCTCGACGATGGCCTGGCGGAACGCGGCGAGGGAGTGCTCCGGCAGGAACTCGTTCGCGCCTCTGTGGGCGGCGATCAGCGGGTGGGACACCCTTTGAACGATAGACGGTGGGGGCGACGGCGTGGTCGCTCCGCGGTGTCCGGTTCGCGTTGTGGCGGTGAACACGTCCGCTTCGGGTGAACGTCTGGTGGCCGGGCGCCGACGCGCTCGGGCGTGGGGCGGGCAGCGGACCGCGGCGACGGTTTTGGGCGGTGGCGGGTGACGGGTGGGAGGATAGTGGGCGTGCGTTACGAGGAAGGGGCCTACCGGGACCTGGGGTGGGCGAAGATCGACGTCGGGCGGCCGGCCCGGACGGGCACGGCCGAGGCCGTGTACGCGGCGGGCAAGACTCCGGCGCAGGTCGCGGGTGCGCTCGCGGCGCTGCGCGAGGCCCACCCGGGGCGGGTCGCGGTGGCGACCCGCTGCGACGAGGCGTGCGCGGCGGCCGTGCGGGAGCGGTTCGCGGGCGAGCCGGTGCTCGTGGAGGCGGGCGTGTGCGCCGTCGGCGAGTTCCCGGCGGTCGAATCCGGGCCGCTCGCGGTGGTGTGCGCGGGGACCTCGGACCTGCCGGTGGCGCAGGAGGCCGTGGTCACGGCCCGCGCGAACGGCCTCGACGCGCGCCTGACCCCCGACGTGGGCGTGGCCGGGCTGCACCGGCTCCTCGACAAGCTGCCCGAACTGCGCGAAGCGGTGTGCGTGATCGTGGTGGCGGGCATGGACGGGGCGCTGCCGTCGGTCGTGGCGGGGCTCGTGTCCGCGCCGGTCGTCGCGGTGCCCACGTCAGTGGGGTACGGGGCCGCGTTCGGCGGGCTCGCGCCGCTGCTGACGATGCTGAACTCGTGCTCGCCGGGCGTGACGGTGGTGAACATCGACAACGGGTTCGGGGCGGCGATGGCCGCGGCCCGGATCCTGAACGTGAAGGCGGAGCGATGACGGTCGCGTGGCTCGACTGCTCGGCGGGCGCCTCCGGCGACATGTTCCTGGGGGCGCTGGTCGACGCGGGGGTGCCGCTCGAACTCATGCAGGCGGCCGTGGACTCGCTCGGGACCGAGCCGATCCGGTTGCGCGCCAAGCGGGTCGCCCGGCACGGGCTCGCGGGCGTGAAGGTGGACGTGGAGGTCCCGGAGGCCGCGAACGACCGGCGCTGGCGGTCGATCCGGGCGATGCTCGAAGGCGCGGACCTCGACGAGGCGGCCCGGAAGCTGGCGCTGGGGGCGTTCGCGCGCCTGGCGGCGGCGGAGGCCGCGGCGCACGGGATCGACGAGGAGGACGTGCACTTCCACGAGGTGGGGGCGCTCGACTCGATCGCGGACATCGTGGGCGCGGCCGCGGGGCTCGCGTCGCTCGGGCTCGCGAAGGTCACGGCGTCGACGGTGACGCTCGGGGGCGGCACGACGCGCGGGTCGCACGGGTCGATCCCGCTGCCTGCCCCGGCGGTGCTGCGGGTCCTCGCCGACGCGGGCGCGCCCGTGGTGGGCGCGGTGCCGTACGAGGCGTGCACGCCGACGGGCGCGGCGATCGTCGCGGCCGCGGCCTCGGGGTACGGGCCGCTGCCGGAGATGGTCGTGGAGCGGGTGGGCGTCGGCGCGGGCGGGCGCGACCCGCAGGAGCGGGCGAACCTGCTGCGCATCGTGATCGGCCGCGAGGTGGTGACGGCTCGGCGGGCGGCGCATGCGCACGTCCACCGGGTCGGGGCCGCGTCGCAGCAGCAGGCGCAGCCGCATGAACACGGTCATGAACACAGCCGTCAAGAAGGCGCCCCGGAAAGGCACGATCACGGCCATGCCCATGGGCCGCAGGCGGTCCGCGATCCGCATGACCACGGCGTCGGCAGCGCCGGCGCGAAGCCGGTGGTCATCGAGACGAACGTCGACGACCTCGACCCGCGGCTGTGGCCCTCGGCCCTCGCGGCGCTGCTGGAGGCGGGCGCGTCGGACGCGTGGCTGACGCCGATCCTCATGAAGAAGGGCCGTCCCGCGCACACGGTGCACGTGCTGTGCCGGGCGGAGGCGGTGGCCGCAGTGCGGTCGGCGCTGGTGCGGCACACGACGACGATCGGCATGCGCTCGTACGAGATCGACAAGTACGCACTGGAGCGCCGCTACACGGTGGTCGATGTAGACGGTCACTCGATCGGGGTGAAGACCGCGCTGGAGCACGGCGAGGTCGTCAACGCGTCGGTCGAGTACGAGGACGCGGCGGCCGCGGCGGCCGCGCTCGGGCGGCCGCTGAAAGTGGTCGTAGCGCAGGCGACGGCCCTTGCGGCGCAGGAGTATCCGCACTGACCGGGTCGTGGGTGGGAGTCGGTATCCTGCCCGCATGATCGATTTCGAGAATGGTTCGGTTTTCAAGCTCAAGCTCACCGACGACCCCGGCTTCCGCGACGAGGTCGCCCCGCTGCTGGTCGACGGCGAGGAGGTGGCGCTGACCTTCGAGGGAGTGCGCGACTTCATCGTCTTCACGAACAAGCGCATCATCGCCGTGAACGTCCAGGGCATCACCGGCCGCAAGAAGGACTACACGACCCTCCCCTTCAGCAAGATCCAGGCGTACTCGGTGGAGACCGACGGCCTCATGGACAACGACGGCGAACTGGACCTGTGGTTCTCCGGGCTCGGCAAGGTCCGCTTCGAGTTCAAGGAGAACGTCGACCTGCCCGCAGTCGCCAAGCACATCGCCGCCTGCTCCCTCTAAGCCCCGCAACGACGTAGAGCGGCGCCGGGCCCCCCGTGGTGCCTACGGATCGGGGCCCGGCGCCGCTGTCCTGTCAGCCGTGCGTCGCGTGCGCGGGCGCGGGGACCTCGCCGATCTCCTCGCCTTCGCCGAGGACCACGAACTGGCCCATCATCCCCGAGTCCTCGTGGGCGAGGATGTGGCAGTGGAACATGTACGGCAGGTTCGGGTCGGTGTAGTCGGCGAACCGCATGGCCAGCCGGTACTTGCGCTGCGGGACGAGCTGCACGGTGTCCTTCCAGCCGAGCAGCTGCGGGGGCGGCTCGGCGCCGTCGACGTCGAGGACCCGGAACTGGACGTCGTGGACGTGGAAGCTGTGCATGTACCCGTCGGCGTTGGTCACCTCCCACACCTCGACGGTGCCCTCCCGGACCCCGAAGTCGATGCGCGCCAGGTCCATCGCCTCGCCGTTGATCTGGCTGAACCCGGAGAGGGAGAACGAGCGCTCCTCGGCGGCCTCGGCGGGGTCGACGTCGGGGGCCGCGCCCATGGCCTCGGGAACCGAGGTCTCGTCGGCGAGCGAGTCGGCGGCCCGGAACTGGCAGACGTCGAGGAGGTCCTCGGCGCCGTTGACGCGGGCGAGCGGGCCCGTGTAGCCCTCGGCGGCCGGGTGGGACCTGAGCACAGCGGTCTCGCCGGGTTCGAAGGCGACGACGATCTCGGCGCGCTCGCCGGGTGAGAGCTGGAGCCGGTCGGTCTCCCACGCCTCGGGGAGGAGGCCGCCGTCGGTGGCGATGAGCTGGAACGGGCGGTCGTCGCTGAACCCGAAGTTGTAGAGGCGCGAGACCGAGCCGTTGAGCAGGCGCAGGCGCACGAGGCGGGTGGTCACGTCGAAGTAGGGGCCGAGGGTCCCGTTGACCATGATCTCGTCACCGAGGATGCCCTGCATGCTCATGAACGAGCCGCCGTCCTCGAACTGGTTGTCGCCGTTGAAGTTGCGGTCCTGGACGATGAGCGGGACGTCGTCGACGCCGTACGTGGACGGCAGCGGCAGGGCCTCGGACTCCTCGTCGTCGATGATGAACATCCCCGCGAGTCCCTTGTAGACGTGGTGCGCGGTGCGGCCGTGCGGGTGCGGGTGGTACCAGAGGGTCGCAGCGGGCTGGTTCAGCGTCCACTGCGGGGTCCAGTCGCCGCCAGGCTCCATCTCCTGGTGGGGGCCGCCGTCCATGACGGCGGGCAGGTGCATGCCGTGCCAGTGGATCGAGGTGCCTTCGTCGAGCCCGTTGTACACGGAGAACGCGATCTCCTCGCCGCGCTTGGCGCGGATGGTGGGGCCGAGGAAGTTCCCGTTGATCCCCCAGGTGGCGGTCTCGGCGCCGTCCTTGAGCGCGGTGGTGCCGGCCTTGATGTCGAGGTGGAACACGCGGGCGCCGGAGGGGTCGTCGGCGGACTCCGCGAGCGGGGGGATCGCGAGGGGGTTGTCGAAGTCGACCTTCCCGGCGGTGTCGAGCTTCGCGCTGCTCCACAGGTACGCGACGGTCCCGGCCCCGCCGAGCGCGATCACGCCCACGCCGCCGCCGACACCGATGAGGGTCCACTTCAGTGCATTACGCCGCTTCATGAACGCAATGGTCGCGGCGCGACCCGCCCGATGCATCGGGCCGAGGGAGGCAATGCCCGTACACCGTGGGGACTACGCGGCACCCGCGAGTCAACCCCGGGTATCGCCTCGGGACGCGGGCCCTATTCCTCGGCGAGGTAGCCGCGGATGTGGGCGGCGTTCACCGCTGCGGCGCGGCCGGCGACTTCGAGCTTCGCCATGGCCCGCGACAGGTGGACGCTCACGGTCTTCTCGGAGATGAACAGCTCGGCGCCGATCTGGCGGTTCGTCAGGCCCCGCGCGACCAGGCGCAGGACCCCGAGCTCCCTGGGGGTCAACGGGGTCGACGTCGGCATGGCCGTGTCGAGGCGGGCCCGCTCGGCGAGCGCGCACAGCTCCTTGCGCAGCGGCTCGGCGCCCAGCTCGATCGCGGTGCGCTTCGCGGCGACGAGCGCCTCCGCGGCCTTCAGGCGGGCGTCGGCGCCCGGGGACGCGAGGAGCGCCTCGGCGAGGCGCCAGCGGGCGTACGCCTGCCGGTACGGCTCGGCCCAGTCCTGCGCCGGCGCGGGCGCGGGCGCGGCGCCGCCTTCGAGCATCGCGAGGGTCTCGGACGCGAGCGGGTCGGTCAAGGCCAGGTCCAGGCGCTCCTGGTCGGTCAGGCGCGGCACCGGGTCGGCCGCGGGCCCGCCCGCGGGCGCAGGGGCCTGGGCGGCGAGTGCGGTCCGGTAGTCGAACGCGTCGGCGGCCGTGCGCCACCGCTCGGGGTCGCCGTCGCCGTACAGGCGGGTCGCCTCCGCTTCGAGCTGCGCGGCCCACGCGATCCCCTCGGGGCCGAGGGTCCCGGACATCGGCTGGCCGTGCTCCAGGAAGAACCGGCCGCGCTCGGCGAGCCGCTCGCCCGCGGCGACCGCGTCCTTCGCGCCCGCGGTGTCGCCGTCGCGGCGCAACTGGTGGGCGAGGTCGGCGGCGGCGCCGATGCCGGTGGCGCACACCGACACCCCGGCGAGGTAGTAGCCCCGCATGCGGGTCATGAGTTCCGTGGCGCGCTCGACGCGGCGCAGCGCGTCGGCGGGCCGGTGGCGCCAGCGGTCGAGCTCGGCGCCGCACAGCGTCGCGAGCGCGAGGACCTGGCCGTCGATCTGCCACCGGTCGGCGAGGTAGTCGAGGCGGCGGTCGGCGGTCTCGAAGCGGCCGCGGGCGACGTCGACGAGGAGGACCGCGGCGGCGAGGCGGGTGAGGACGACGCCGGGCAGGACGCTGGAGGCCATCTCGCCGTTCGCGTCGACGTCGCCCCAGCGGCCCAGCATGTAGTTGCAGATGACCTGGCGGACGGCGATCTCCACGCCGAAGCCGCTCCACTTGTCGCCGGTGCAGCGGCCGCGCTCCATGCCGCGGTCGAAGTGCACGAGCGCCTCGCGCAGGCGCGCGGCCTCGACGAGGACCAGTCCGTTGTTGAAGTGGCCGCGCAGCTCCACCTCGTGCCATTCGAGGCCGCGGACCAGGTCGAGGGCCTCGGTGTTGCGGGCGATCGACTGCTCGACGGTCTGCTCGCCGCGGCGGAACGCGGCGAGGCTGTCGGTGAGGGTCGCGTCGGCCTTCGCGGCGCGGGCCGCGGACGTCTCGTCGGGGTCGTCGGACTCGGCGAGGACCGCGTCGGCGGTGGCGATGGCCGCGGCCGTCCACGCCCTCGCGTCCTCGTGGCGGCGGTTGGCGTAGATGGTGCGGCCGACGACGGCCTGCGCCCACGCCTTCACCGCGCGGGGCTCCTCGTCCTTGACCAGTTCCCATGCCTCCCAGGCGACCCGGTGCGCCTGGTCTTCGTCGCCCTCGATGGTGAGGAGGTGCTTGGCGTACTTGCGGCGCGTGGAGGCGCCGAGGATCGGGTCCCCGGAGGCGTCCGCGAGGCGCACCGCGGCGGCCGAGAACGACTGGGCGCGTTTGATCTCGCCCGACGCCTCCGCGTTCGCGGCGGCGCGGGTGGTCAGCCGCAGCTCCGTGATGCCGACGGGCCGCTGCGCGGCCGGGACCCGCTCGAACAGGGCCAGGGCCCGCTCCAGGTGCAGGAGCGCCTCGGCGGGCGCGGCGAGCTCCACGGCCTCGTCGGCGGCGCGCACCGACGCGGCGAGCGCGCAGCGCAGGTCCCCGGACTCGTAGGCGTGGTGGGCGAGTTCGGCCTCGGCGCCCTTGCCGTTGTCGCCGGCGAGGGACTCGGCGATCTTCTGGTGGTACCGGATGCGTTCGCCCGGAAGGAGGTCGGAGTAGACGGCCTCGCCGAGGAGGGCGTGGCGGAACGCGTACGTGTCGGCGCTCTTCTGCACGATGATGCCGTGCGAGATGGCCGCGCGCAGGGCCTCGTCGAGCTCCCGCTCGTGGCGCAGGCCCGTCTCGTCGAGCAGCGACCAGGCGGCGGCGTTCAGCCGCGCGTACGTGAAGCGGCGGCCCAGGACGGAGGCGAGGCGCACGACCTGCCGGGAGGCGTCGGGGAGGCGTTCGAGGCGGGCCAGGAGGACCTCCGCGAGCTCGAACGTGACGGTGTGGGTCTCGGCGGCCGCGAGCTCCTCGGCGAGGAACGCGTTCCCCTCGGAGGCGGCGGCGATCTTGGAGACGGAGACCTCGTCGAGCCCGGTGTTCAGCTCGCGCACGAAGTCGGCGGCGTGCTGGGAGTCGAACGGGTCGATCTGGAGGCGCTGGACGGCGGGGAGGCGCACGAGCTCGGCCAGGAGCGGGCGGAGGGGGTGGCCGCGGTGGACGGCGTCGGCGCGGTAGGAGCCGAGGATGAGGAGGCGCTGGCCGGTGAGGCGGGAGGTGAGGAACGCGAGGAGGTCGCGGCTGGAGCGGTCGGCCCAGTGGAGGTCTTCGAGGGTGATGACGACGGTGCGGTCGGCGGCGAGGTCGGCGAGCGCGGCGTGGAACGCCTCGAACAGGCCGAGGCGGCCGAGGTCGCCGTCGGAGGCGGGGTGGCCGGGGAGGAGGGGGCGCAGGCCGGGGTGGGCGGCGACGAGGTCGGGCTGGTCGCGGGCGAGGGTGCCGGTGATCTCGGCGAAGGGGAGGTAGGGGAGTGCGGAGTCGGCCGTGTCGAGGCAGTGGCCGGTGACGGTGAGGACACCGTCACCGGCGCTGTCGTTGAACTCGTGGAGGAGCCGGGTCTTGCCGACCCCCGCGTCCCCCGAGACCAGGACCGTGGCCGGCCTGCCGTGCTTCGCGGCGTCGAGCGCGTCGCGCAGCGACGCGAGCTCGGCGTCGCGTGCGAAGAGCGGGAGGTCGGAACCTAGGCGCGGCATGTCTGCAATCATGACACGCCCTTAGGACACGGCGGCCCGGTCGGTTTCGGCGACGGCGGCGCCCTCCTCGGTGTGCTCGGCGCCGTGGCGCAGGCCCAGGGCCCGCACGACGCGGTCGGCGACGCCGCTGTGGCGGACGTGGGTGCCGCCGCGGCGGGTCTCCTTGGCGGCCTTGATGAGGCGGCGGGCCTGGCGCTCGTTCTCGGCCTCCTGGCGGAGCTCCTCGGAGCGGGCGTAGTGGAGGTAGTGCAGGTCGAAGTCGTTCATCTTCGTTCCTTCGGTGTCAGTGGCCGGCGTTTCCGGCCTGACACCAATACTCGTGCTGAGGCCCGGCCCCGGGCATCAGGCGTCCGCGTCGAAGACCGCCGCAGACCCCTTACTTCCGGGCCTCAGCACCCTCAGGTCCCTTACCCGCGGGCCGGAGGCCTTACTTTCGCGAGCTCGGAGGGCCGCCAGACGGCCTTACCGATGTCGATCGTGAGCGCCGGGACGAGCAGGGACCGGACAACGACGGTGTCGAGGAGCACCCCGAAGGCGACGACGAACGCGATCTGCGCGAGGAACAGGATCGGCAGGACCGCGAGCGCCGAGAACGTCGCCGCGAGGACCACCCCGGCCGAGGTGATGACCCCGCCGGTGGCGACCAGGCCCCGGACGGTCCCGGCGCGGGTGCCCAGGCGCGCGGACTCCTCGCGGACCCGCGTCATCAGGAAGATGTTGTAGTCGATGCCGAGGGCCACGAGGAACACGAATCCGAAGAGGACGACCGTCGGGTCGGCGCCGGGGAACCCGAAGAGGTGGTTGAACACCAGGGCCGAGACGCCCATGGTCGCGCCGAAGGACAGGACCACGGTGGCCGTCAGCAGCAGCGGGGCGACGATCGACCGCAGGAGTGCCATGAGCACCAGGAGGATCACGGCCAGGACGATCGGGATGATGACCGCGCGGTCCCGTTCGGACGTCGTGAGCGTGTCGAGCTGGACCGCGGTCGGGCCGCCCACCAATGCGCCGTCGACGGCGTGGACCGCGTCCCGCAGCCGCTCCACAGTGTCCAGTGCGGCGTCGGAGTCGGGCGCGTCCTCAAGGACCGCTTCGATCTCCACGAGGCCGTCCGCGGTACGGACCTGCCCGGTCTCGTCGACCGCGGGCGCGGCGGAGGCGACCCCGTCGACCTGCGCGGCCGCGAGGACCTCGTCGAGGGACGACTCGTCCGCGACGATCACCGCGGGGGCGCCCGCACCGGCCGCGAAGTGCGCGGCGAGGACCTCCTGGCCCGCCACCGAGTCCACGCCGGTGAGGAACACGTCGGTCTGCGACGTCCCGTCCGCCTTGAGCTGCACCGTGAATGCGGCCGCGACCGCGAGCCCCGCGGCCGTCACCGCCCACACGACGCGGGGGCGGCGGGCGACGAGCGCCGCGACGCCCGCCCACAGCCGCGAGGGCCGGGCGCGCCCGGCGCCGACCCGGCGCGGCCAGAACGCGGCGCGCCCGAACAGGGCCAGCACCGCGGGCAGGAACGTCACCGCGGCGAGGAACGACCCGCCGATGCCGATCGCCGCGACCGGCCCGAGGCCCCGGTTCGACTCCAGCTGGCTGAACAGCAGGCACAGCACGCCGAGGACCACGGTGCCCGCCGAGGCCGCGATCGGCTCGATCGTGCCGCGCAGGGCCCGGCGCACCGCGGCGAACCGGTCGGCGCCGCCGTCGAGCTCCTCCTTGAAGCGCGCCACCAGGAGCAGCGCGTAGTCCGTGGCGGCGCCGAACACGAGGATCGACAGGATGCCCTGGCTCTGGCCGTTCAGGTCCACGGCGCCCGCGTCGGCGAGCCGGTAGACGGCGGCGCTGGCGACCGCGAGCGCGAACCCGCAGGACAGGAGCACCAGGACGGGCAGGAGCGGGGAGCGGTAGACGAGCGCGAGGATCACGGCCACGACGGCGGCGGCCACGAGCAGGAGGAGGCCGTCGACGCCGCCGAAGGCCGCGCCGAGGTCGGCGCCGAGCGCGGCCTGGCCGGTGACGAGGACGTCGAGTCCGTCGGGTCGGTCCTCGGCGAGGAGGCCGCGGATGTCGGCGACGGCGTCCGCGTCGTCGGTGTCGCTGTCGATGAGGACGACGAGCTGCGCGGCTTCGGGCGGGTCCTCGTCCGAGAGCTGCGGCGGGATCGGCGGCCCGGCGTTGAAGGGGAGCGCGGCGAGGCCGGCGGCCGCGGCGTCGAGGTAGGCGAGGTCGGCGTCGGTGAGGCCGCCGGATCGTTCGGCGACGACGATCGCGGGGACGGCCCCGGTGTCGTCGAAGGCCTTGCGCAGCTCCATGACCTCGGTGGACTCGGCCGACGACGGGAGGAACGCGGAGCCGTCGTTGCTCGCGACCTCGCTGAGCTTCCCGGCGTAGGGTCCGGCGAAGGAGCCGAGGGCGAGCCAGGCGAGCGCGAGCAGCGCGGGGATCAGCCAGCGCAGGCGCCGGACGGGCCGCGGTCGTTCGGGGGCCATGTGGGAGTCTCCTCGCGTCGCATCGGGCCGGTGGTTCCATCGGCGAATATTTCGATGATCGAAACAGTAGACTGCACTTCGGCCACGGACGAGAACAGGACGGCGCGTATGACCCGCGACACCGACGGCGGCGGACCGACCGACAGGGACCTGTCGCGGCTGCTCCAGAACCTCACCGTCGAGTCCGACAAGTACGCGGAGCGGTTCGGCGCCGTGCACGGGCTGCACCGCACCGACGTGAACGCGCTGGTCCTCATCATGGAGGCCGCGCGGATCGGCGAGCCGCTGTCGCCGTCGGCGCTCGCGAAGGAGCTGGGCCTGTCGCCGTCGGCGACCACGGCGCTCGTCGACCGCCTCGAAGCGCTCGGCCACGTCGAGCGGACCCGGCCCGCCGACGACCGGCGCCGCGTCGCCCTGGAGGTGCCCGCGGCGGCGCTGGAGGCGAACCGGCACCTGTTCGCGCCGCTCGCGGTCGCGTTCAGCGGCGCGTGGACCGGGTTCACCGCCGAGGAGCGGGAGGTCGTGCGGCGGTTCCTGACGGTGAGCACCGAGACGATGCGGGCCGTCTCCGCGGAGGTGCGCGGCCGGGACCGGCGGCGCCGGTAGGCCCGGTCTGGGGAGTCCCGGTCAGGGGCGAATAACAGGTGCCAGGCGTCGGACCCGGCCGCTACGGTGAGGCGATGGTCTCGAAAATCAACCAGTTCACCTTCGACACCCGCGACGGCTACCGGCTGGCGCAGTTCTGGAAGCAGGTCACCGGCTACACCGAGCACCCCGACTACCCGAACAAGCCGGAGGAAGAGGAGAACTTCATCGGCCCCGGCGGCGATCACCCGGGACTCCTCTTCATCAACGTTCCCGAGGGCAAAACGGTCAAGAACCGCATGCACCTTGACATCTCCCCGGAGACCGGCACCCGGGACGAGGAGGTCGAGCGGCTCCTCGCCCTCGGCGCGACCCTCTACGAGGACCACCGCAAACCCGACGGCGCCGGCTGGGTCACCCTGCGCGACCCGGAGGGCAACGAGTTCTGCGTCGAGCGCTCCGAGGCCGAACGCGAGGCCGCGAAGAACGCCTGAGACGCGACCGCGGGCCGCCCCGTCCGGGGCGGCCCGCGATGCGAAGTCCGGTGGCGCGGCCCGGCGGCGACTCCTGCCGAAGCCGTTCCCGTCAGGCCTTTGGGCTGCTCGGGGGCTACTTCTCTGCGACGGCGTCGAGCTGGCCGTCGCCGTCCGCGTCGACGGCGGCGGTGTCGTACTTGCCGTCCCCGTCGTGGTCGATGAGCACGTGGTCGATGACCCCGTCGCCGTCCTTGTCGACCGCGAGGAGGTCCGCGGTGCCGTCGCCGTCGACGTCCACGTGGTACTCGACCGACCCGTCTCCGTTGCGGCGCACGCCGACCGTCTCGTCGACACCGTCGCCGGTGATGTCCATCTTGTGTACTTCGTCGAAGCCCATGAGGCATCTCCTAAGCAAGGAAGTGGTAAGTGTCGTCTGCACGATAGCGCGCCTATCCATAGCCAGTGGTACTCGCGTCGGCTAGCTTAGGGACATGCATGACGGTCACGGGTTTTCCACACGCGCCATCCACGCCGGTCAGGAGCCGGATCCGCTGACGGGCGCGGTAGTTCCGCCGATCTACGCGACCTCCACCTACAAGCAGGACGGGGTCGGCGGCCTGCGCGGCGGCTACGAGTACTCCCGGTCGGGCAACCCGACCCGGACCGCGCTGGAGACCTGCCTGGCCGCGATCGAGGGCGGCACGCGCGCGTTCGCGTTCGCCTCCGGCCTCGCCGCAGAGGACGCGATCCTGCGGGCGCTCCTGTCCCCCGGCGACCACGTCGTCATCCCCGACGACGCCTACGGCGGCACGTTCCGCCTGTTCGACAAGGTCGCCGTCCGCTGGGGCCTGCACTACACGGCCGCGCCGATCACCGACCTCGCCGCGCTCACCGCGTGCATGAGCGAGGGCACGAAGATGGTGTGGGTCGAGACGCCCACCAACCCGCTGCTCAACATCGCCGACATCGAGCAGATCGCCGACATCGCCCACCGGCACGGCGCGATCCTGGTCGTGGACAACACGTTCGCGAGCCCGTACCTCCAGCAGCCGCTCGCGCTCGGCGCCGACGTCGTCGTCCACTCCACCACCAAGTACATCGGCGGCCACTCCGACGTCGTCGGCGGCGCCGCGGTCGTCCGCGACAAGGAGATCGCCGACGCGATCGCGTTCCACCACAACGCGATGGGCGCCGTCGCCGGGCCGTTCGACGCGTTCCTGACCCTCCGCGGCGTCAAGACCCTCGGGGTGCGCATGGACCGCCACTGCGACAACGCCGAGCGCGTCGCCGAGTTCCTCGCGGGCCACCCGAAGATCGCCGAGGTCCGCTACCCCGGCCTCGCCGAGCACCCCGGGCACGACGTCGCGGGCAAGCAGATGAAGCGCTACGGCGGCATGATCTCCTTCCGCCACAAGGACGGCGAGCAGGCCGCGGTCGACGTCTGCGCCCGCACCGAGGTGTTCACGCTCGGCGAGTCCCTCGGCGGCGTGGAGTCCCTCATCGAGCACCCGGGGCGCATGACCCACGCCTCGGTCGCCGGCAGCGCCCTGGAGGTCCCCGCGGACCTGGTGCGCCTGTCGGTCGGCATCGAGGACGCCGACGACCTCCTGGCCGACCTGCGCCAGGCGCTCGGCTGACCGCCGCCTCTCCCCGGTAGAGCCCCAGTCCCCCGCGAGAAAGGACGATCAGTGAGCTGGTCGGGAACCACTGCGCAGCAGATAGCGAAGGCGGTCCGGCGCGGCGACGCGGACGCCTCGGTCGTCGTCGACCACCATCTGCGCCGCATCGAGGACCACCGCGAGGCCGACGCCGCCCTCACCAGCGTCCGCAAGATCGAATCGCTCGCCGAGGCCGCGGCCGTCGACGACATCGAGAACCGCGACGCCCTCCCCGCCGCGGGCGTCCCCGTCGCGGTCTGCGAGCAGCTCCCGGTCACCGGGCACGCCCCGCGGCTCGGGTCCAACGCCGCGGTCCTGCCCATCGCCGACACCGACCACCGTGCGGTGCAGCGCATCCGCGGCGCGGGCGCGGTCGTCGTCGCGTTCGGGCGCTCCTCCGAGCTGGGGCTGTGGCCCGCCACCGACGACGACGGCAACGTCCCCGCCAACCCCTGGCGCCCCGACCGCGGCATCGGCGGCCCCTCCGGCGGCACCGCCCTCGCGGTCGCCACCGGCGCCGCGCCCATCGGCATCGGCCTCGACGGCCCCGGCTCCGCGGGCGGCGTCCGCACCGCCGCCGCGGCCTGCGGCATCGTCGCCTACAGCCCCGAGCACGTGCCCGCCGACATCAACGCCGACCCCGAGCACTGGCTCGGCGGCCACGTCGGCGTCATGGCGACCACAGTGGACGATGCGGCGCTGGCCTATGCGGCCCTGACGCACCGCTCCCCGCGCTCCACCGGCGACCCGGGGCGCCTGCGCATCGCCGCCACGAACTCCGCCCCGCTGCCCGCCCGCGTCGACGACGACGCCACCAAGTGGCTGCTCAAGGCCGTCCGGTCGCTGACCGACCTCGGCCACGACACGTTCCGCGCCAAGCCCCGCTTCGGCGCGCGTCTCACGCCCGCGTCGTCGGGTGCGTGGACCTGCGCCGCATATCTCCGCAGCCTCAAGTGCGGGCCCGACGGGCTCCAGCGGCGCACCAAGCGCCTTGTGGCCGTGGGCGAGCGGACGTACCTCGGCGGCCTGTTCGGCGGCGTCCTCGGCGACGGCAACCGCGTCCGCCGCCACCTGGAGGACTGGTTCGACCTGGAGGACTACGACGTCCTCATCACCCCCGGCCTGCCCGCGGCCCCGCCCGCCGCCAAGGAGTGGTCCCTGGAGCCCTTGCGCTCCAACGTCACCCACCTCGCCTCGGCCGCGGCCTTCACCGCCCCGTTCAGCCTCGCCGGGCTGCCCGCCCTGGTCGTCCCGGTCGGCATGCGCTCCGACGGCGCCCCCGCGACCGTGCAGCTCGTCGGCCCGCCCGGCTCCACCGGCCGCCTCTTCGACGTCGCCGCCCAGCTCATCGCCAAGCTCCGCCCGCGCCGCTACGCGCCGGGCCTGAGCTGGGACTAGCCGGGACCCGAACCGACCTGACGGGCCGGACGAGCCGCTCCGCGGCTCGTCCGGCCCTCTTGCGAACCCTCCTCGGGTTCACTAGTGTTCGCGATGTGCACACAGTTTCATCATGCGCACACTGAATTCGGACCTCCTCCGCGAACCCTGGGGCCGCCGTGAGCACTGCCTTCATCCTCGACGCCGTCCGCACCCCGATCGGCCGCCACGGCGGCGCGCTCGCGAAGGTCCGCCCCGACGACCTGGCCGCCAAGGCGATCGGCGGCCTCGTCGCGCGCCAAGCAGCGCTCGACCCGGCCGCGATCGGCGACGTCGTCCTCGGCAACGCCAACGGCGCGGGCGAGGACAACCGCAACGTCGCCCGCATGGCCGTCCTCCTCGCCGGGCTCCCGGCGAGCGTCCCCGGTACCACCGTCAACCGCCTCTGCGGCTCCGGCGCCGAGGCCGTCGTCGCCGCGGCCCGCGCGGTCGAGTGCGGCGACGCCGACCTCGTCGTCGCCGGGGGCGTCGAGTCGATGAGCCGCGCCCCGTGGGTCCTCCCGAAGACCGAGCGGCCCTTCCCTCGCGGCGGGATCGAACTCGCCGACACCGCCCTCGGCTGGCGCCTCGTCAACCCCGCCATGGACCCGCAGTGGACCGTGAGCCTCGGCGAAGGGGCCGAGATCCTCGCGGACGAGTTCGGCATCACCCGCGAGGCGCAGGACGCCTTCGCCGCCCGCAGCCACCGGCTCGCCCACGCCGCATGGGAATCGGGGGCCTTCGCCGACGAGATCCTGCCCCTCCCCGAGCTCGACCGCGACGAGGCGATCCGCCCCGCGACCACCCCCGAGATCCTCGCGGGACTGCGGACCGCGTTCCGCGCCGGCGGCACCGTCACCGCCGGGAACGCCAGCCCCCTCAGCGACGGCGCCGCCGCGCTGCTCCTCGGCGGCGAGCGGGCCGCCGCCGACCACGGCAAGCCCTTGGCGCGCATCGTCTCCCGCGCGGTCACCGCCGTCGAGCCGCACCGGTACGGCATCGGCCCGGTCGCCGCCGCCGAACGCGCGCTCGCACGCGCCGGGATCGGCTGGGGCGACCTCGACACCGTGGAGCTCAACGAGGCCTATGCGGCGCAGTCGCTCGCGTGCCTCGCGTCGTGGCCCGGCCTCGACCCCGCGATCGTCAACCCGCAGGGCGGCGCCATCGCGATCGGCCACCCGCTCGGCTGCTCCGGCGCGAGGCTCCTCGCGACCCTCGCGTGGCGGCTGCGCCGCGACGGCGGGCGGTACGGGATGGCCGCGCTGTGCATCGGCGTCGGGCAGGGGATCGCGGTCGTCCTCGAAGCGGCCTAGGACGCAAGGGGACCGCGGGTCAGCCCCACTGGATCGCCATGTCGGCGAGGATGCGCGCGGCCGTCACCAGCAGCGGCGGCAGCAGGTCGCGGCGGGCCTTGTCGAGGTCGGTGCGGCTGGCGTGGGAGGAGACGTTCACGGCCGCGACGGCCTTCCCCCACTGGTCGCGGATCGGCACCGCGATCGACCGCAGCCCCTCCTCCAGCTCCTGGTCGACGAACGCCCACCCCTGCGCCTTCACCCGGTCGAGCTCCTCGCGGAGCTGCTCGACGTCGGTGATCGTGTGCGGCGTGAACGCCGTCAGCTCCATCGACTCCAGCATCTCGTCCAGCCGGTACCCCGGCAGGTCCGCGAGCAGCACCCGGCCCATCGAGGTGCTCGCGGCCGGGAAGCGGGTGCCGATGTTGATGGAGACGCGCATGATCCGCTGCGTCGCGACGCGCGAGACGTAGACGATGTCGGTCTCGTCGAGGACAGCGACGGACGCCGACTCCTGCACCTCGGCGACGAGCCGCTCCAGGTGCGGCTGCGCGATCTCGGGCAGCGTGAGGCTCGACAGGTACGCGAACCCGAGCTCCAGGACCCGCGGGGTGAGCGCGAAGTAGCGGCCGTCGAAGCGCACGTACCCGAGTTCGGTGAGCGTCAGGAGGAACCGCCGCGCGGTCGCGCGGGTCAGCCCGGTCTCCTTGGCGACCTCGCTGAGGGTCATCGCCTCGCGCTCGGCCGAGAACGAGCGGATGACGGCGAGCCCGCGCGCGAGGGTCTGCACGTAGTCGGAGTTGCGGGGCGCGCTCGTCGCCGCCTCGTCGCTGTCCGGGGTCTCCTGCATGGAATCACCCTATCCGTGGTCGGCCGCGGCGGCCTCAGCCGCGCTCGGCAGGGCGTGCGTCCGGTTCCTGATCCGGCTCCGGTCCGGTATCGCCGTCCGCGGCGGCGTGCTCGGCGACGACGCGGCCCGCGAGGCGGAACGCCCGGTTCGCGCGGGGCAGCCCGGCGTAGACCGCGGTGTGGAGGAGGACCTCCTTCACTGCGTCGGCGCTGACGCCGTCGCCGAGCGCGGCGCGGACGTGCATCACGAGCTCGTCCTCGCAGCCCGTCGCGCACAGGACCGCGATGGTGAGCAGGCGCCTGGTGCGCGTGTCGAGGCCGGGCCTGGACCAGACGCCGCCCCAGGCGAACTCGGTGAGGAACGCCCCGAAGTCGCGGTCGAAGTCCGTGCGGGACGCGTTCGAGCGGTCCACGTGGGCGTCACCGAGCACGGCCCGGCGCACCCGCTCGCCGTCAGAATCCGTCACGATCGGCCTCCCCGCGGTCCCGGGCCGGGCCGCGCTCCGGGCGGCGCCCCTCGCTGCGGCCATGCCCCTCACCGGGCCCGTGCGGCTCGCTAAGTCCTTGTCCCTCACCGAGGAAGCCGATGACGGCGCGGTTGAACCAGTCGGGCCGCTCCGCGGTGAGCAGGTGCTTCGCGCCCTCGGCGAGGAGTGTCCGGGAGTCGGGGAGGTGCTCGTCGAGGAACGCCGCGTCGGCGGGGGTCGTGACCTCGTCGGCGGTCCCCGCGACGATGAGCGCGGGCGCGGCGATCCGGGCCAGGTCGGCGCGCTGGTCCATGGCGCCCAAGGCTTCGCAGCAGGCGGCGTAGCCTGCGGGGTCGCAGGCGTCGAAGCGGCGCCGGAACGCGGCCACGGTCTCCGGCTGGTCCTCGCTGAACGCCGGGGAGAACCAGCGGCCCATCGCCGCGCCGCTGATCGACGCGCACCCCTCGGCCCGCACCTGCTCGGCGCGTTCGCGCCAGCCCTCCGGCGTGCCGATCTTCGCTGCGGTCGAGAGGAGGACGAGCCTGTCGACGCGCTCGGGCCGCGTTACCGCGAGCCGCAGCGCGACCGCGCCGCCGAGCGAGACGCCCGCGACGTGCGCGCGCCCGATCCCCAGATGGTCGAGGAGGTCGGCGAGGTCGCCCGCGAGGTCGTCCACGGTGAGCGAACCGCCGGGCCCGGCCTCGAACGGCGTCCCGCCGTGCCCGCGGGCATCGAAGCGCACCAGGCGGAACCGCGCGCCGAGCGGCGTCACCTGCGGCCGCCACATCTCCATCGAAGTGCCGAGCGAGTTGACGAGCACCAGCGGCGGCCCCGCGCCGTCGGTCTCGTAGTGGGGAATCATCCTTCGGCCTCCCGCAGATTGCGTTCCATGACGTCGGGGTGGACCTGGAGACCCTGCAACGACTCACGCAGCCACGCCGCGGCGGACCCGGTGAGCTGCAGCAGGTCCGAGAGCGTCTCCCACTCGCTGTGCCACAGCCCCGGCGAGCGCTGGAGCTCCTGCGGCATCGCCGCGAACAGCGTCGCCACCAGGCCCGGCGTGCGCACGGCGCATGCGCGGGCGCACGTCGCGGCGACCGGGTTGCGCTTGTGCGGCATCGACGTGGAGCCGCCGGGACGGCCCTCGCTCACCTCGCCGATCTCGTTCTGGCTCAGCAGGATCACGTCGACCGCGACCTTCCCGCACGCCCCCGCCATCGCGGCCACGACCGACCCGATCTGCACGACCGGGGTGCGGTCGGTGTGGATCCAGGCCCATGTCGCGTCGAGTCCGAGCAGCTCCCCCAACCGGGCGGCGATCCGGTACCGGTCCCCGGCGAGCGGGTCCCGGGTCGCACCGACCCCGCCCGGCCCGGTGTACGAGAGCCGGTACTCCAAGTGCGCCTTCGACTTGCGGGCGTTCGCCAGGATCACCGCCCAGGTCTCCGCGGCGCCGCCGAAGGACACCGGCTCCGCCTGCTGGAGCAGCGTCCGGCCGTTCATCTCCAGGTCCGGATACCGGTCCTTGAAGGAGCCGGCGGCGCTGATGCAGCGCCGGTAGTCATGGTGCAGGCGCCGGATCGCCTCCTTGGCGACCAGCATCATCGCCGTGTCCATGGCGTCCTGGCTGGTCGCGCCGAAGTGGACCGCGTGGCGGTGCCGCTCGGGAACGCGCTCGCGGAGCGCGTCGACCACGCCCGCCACCGGATTCCCGATCGCCGCCGCCGAGTCCGCCATCGCGCCGAGATCGAATCCGCCCTCCTCAATCGCGGAGGCGACCGCGCGGGCCGCCTCGGGATCGAGCGCCCCGGCGTCAGCGGCCGCTTCCGCCAGCGCGCCTTCGAAGCGGAGCAGCGCGTCCAGCCATGCCCGGCCCGAGACCGCCTCCGCGGCCCGGCCGCGGGAGAACACTGCGTCGAAGAGTCCGGTCACCGCGCTGTCCCCTCACACATCGAAGAACACCGTCTCGTCCCCGCCTGTCTCACCAGAGCCTTGGAGTCGGATGTCGAAGCGGAGGCCGTCGCGGTCGGGGACGGCGATGAGGGTGTGCCGCCGGTCGTTCGGGACCTTCGCGAGGACCGGGTCGTAGGCGTTGAGGGGCTCGTCGGGGAAGTACATGCGGGTGTGGAGGTGGAGGAGCAGGCCGCGGGCGTGGACGAGGAACGCGAGGTGGGGCGCGCAGCCGTCGCCGGTGGCGCCGGGGCGGACGGTGGTGAACGCGAAGCGCCCGGCGGGGGCGGTGGAGCAGCGGCCGAAGAGGCCGCCGACGCGGCCGTGCGGGTCGGCTTGCAGCACTTCGAGGAGCGCGTCGGGGACGGGTTCGCCCGTGCCGTCGCGGACCGTGCCGTGGACGCGGAGGTCCCCGTCCGGGACGATGACGGGCCCGTCCTCGTAGGGGAGTGCGAAGCCGTAGAACGGCCCGACGGTCTGGGCCGGGGTGAGCGGCTGCTCCCGGACCTCCTCAGCATTCCGCTCCGCCATCAGGCCTCACCGCTTCCGGGGAGGTCGTGTTCGAAGACCGTGCGGTCGGGGCCGCGCAGGACGATGTCCCAGCGGTACCCGGTGGCCCACTGGTCGACCGTGGCGTCGAGGTCGAAGGCCGCGACCATGCGTTCGCGCGCGGCCGGGTCGGTCACCGACTGCATCACCGGATCGTAGGGGAAGAGCGGGTCGCCGGGGAAGTACATCTGGGTGATCAGGCGCGCGGCGAACGCGGTGCCGAAGAGCGAGAAGTGGATGTGGGCGGGGCGCCAGGCCTTGTCGTGGTTGCGCCACGGGTAGGGGCCGGGTTTGACGGTGGTGAACCGGTAGGTGCCGTGCTCGTCGGTGAGGCAGCGGCCGACGCCGGTGAAGTTCGGGTCGAGGGGCGCGTCGTGGGCGTCCTCGGCCTGCGCGTACCGGCCGGAGGCGTTGGCCTGCCAGACCTCGACGAGCTGCCCGGCGAGCGGCGTGCCGTTGCCGTCGCGGACCTGCCCGGTGACGACGATGCGCTCCCCGAGCGGGGTCCCGTCGTGCTGGGCGGTGAGGTCGGCGTCGATCGGGCCGATGGGGCCGGTGCCGAGGAACGGCGCGGTCAGCTCGGTCTCGGGGTCGTGGAGCGGGACGAGCGGCTGCTTCGGGTGGCGCAGGGCCGTCGACCGGTAGGCGGGGAAGTCGCGGTCGGGGTGGGCGCCGCGGCCGTCGCGGCGCAGGGGCTCCGCCATGTCGGCGCTCCTTTCGTGGGTCAGGAGGTCAAGGCGCGCAAGGCGTCGAGTTCGGCGCGCGTGGGCGGCTCGGTCGTTGCCGGGTCCGGTGTGACGCGCAGGGGCCAGCCGGTGCGGGCGCGGGCCTCGGCGGGGTCGACGCCCGGGTGGACGCTGACGAGCACCAGTTCCCGGGTGCCCGGATCCGGTTCGAGCACACCCAGGTCGGTGATGACCTTGACGGGCCCGGCGCCGCGCAGGCCGAGGCGCTCGCGGGCGCCGGGGCCGTCGCCGTGGCCGACGGAGGTGGTGAAGTCGAGCCGGTCGACGAGGATCCGCGGCGTGTGGCGGACGACCACGATCGTCTCCTTGCAGGACGCGGCGATCTCGGGGGCGCCGCCGGCGCCGGGGAGGCGGACCTTCGGGCGGGCGTAGTCGCCGATGACGGTGGTGTTCAGGTTCGCGTACCGGTCGAGTTGGGCTGCACCGAGGAAGCCGGTGTCGATGCGTCCGGGCTGGAGCCAGTAGTTGAAGATCTCGGCGCTGGAGACGACGGTGTCGGCGGTCTCGGCGAGCGACCCGTCGCCGATCGACAGCGGCGGGCGGGGCGGCTTGGAGCCGATCGTCCCGGACTCGTAGATGAGGACGATGCCGGGTGCGCAGCTCGCGCGGGCGAGGTTCGCCGCGAGCGAGGGCAGGCCGATGCCGACGAAGCAGGTCCGCTTCCCGGCGAGCGCGCGGGCGGCGGCGACGGTCATCATGTCCTCGGCACTCGGCCCGGAGCGGTCGTTCACTCGGCCTCCAGGACGTTCGCGTCGATCCAGGCCCGGAACGCGTCGCGGTCGCGGCTGACGGCGTCCCAGTCCCGGTAGAAGTCGTTGTCGCGCTCGGTGTACCCGGCCGCATAGGAAGGCGCGGCGCCCCCGGGGACCTCGCAGACCCAGTCGATCACCCAGTGGGGCAAGAAGATCGCGCCGGGCACGGGTTCGAGCGCGTCCACGACCTCCTCGACGGTGACGACGCTCTTGCGGGCGGCGAGCACGGCCTCCTTCTGGGCGCCGACGATGCCCCAGAGCTGCACGTTCCCTTCGCGGTCGGCGCGCTGGGCGTGGATCACCGCGACGTCGGGGTTCAGCGCGGAGACGGCCGTGAGGCGCTCGCCGGTGAAGGGGCAGGTGATCGGGGCGATGGAGTCGGTGACGTCGACGAGGTCGGTCCCCGCGTACCCGCGCAGCACCGCGAACGGCAGCCCCGACGCGCCCGCGACGTAGCGGTTCACGAGCCCCGCATGGGAGTGCTCCTCGATCGCCAGGTCGCGCGGCCAGCCGTGCTCGACGGCGTCCCGCAGCCGGTGCAGCGACCCCACCCCGGGGTTGCCGCCCCACGAGAACACCAGCTTCGCAGCGCACCCCGCACCGATGAGCTGGTCGTAGATGACATCGGGAGTCATCCGGATCAAGGTCAGGTCCCGCCTGCCCTGCCGGATCAGCTCGTGCGCGGCCGCGTGCGGGATCAGGTGCGTGAAGCCCTCCATGGCGACGGCGTCGCCGTCCCGGACGGCGGCGGCGAGGGCTTCGGGGAGGGCGGTCAGCCGCGCCATGGGCCTCCTCCAGGGAGTTCGGTATGCGAACGAACGAAGCATACACGAACATCTATCGTTTTCCAACGGCCGCGCAGCCGCTCCCCTTGCCTCGCATGCCCGATCTCGATACGATGCTTGCGTTCACATGTCGAACATAGATCCGCAAGACGAACACTCCCCGGTACCCTCTCGGCCCCCGCACCGCCTCCCCCACGCCGACAGGAGCGACGACGATGTCAACCGAACTCCCTTCCCCCGCTTCCCTCCTCGACCCCGCGGTCTGGGACTCGCGCCGCTTCGACGGTGCCTGGCGCCCCGCCGACACCGTTCGGCCCGTGGTGGAACCGGCCACGGGCGCGGTCCTCGCGCACGCCGCCGTCGCGGCCCCGGCGGACATCGCGGCCGCCGCGAGCGCCGCCGCGGCGGCGCAACCCGATTGGGCGGCAACGCCGTTCCACGTCCGCGCCGCGGTCCTGCGCCGAGCCGGCGACCTCTTCGAGGCCCACGCGGCCGAGATCCACGAGTGGCTCATGCGCGAGTCCGGCGCCGTCCCGATGAAGGCGGGCTTCGAGACCCATGTTGCCGCGGCCGAATGCCACGAGGCCGCTGCGCTCGCGTCCGCGCCGATCGGCGAGCTCATCCCGTCGGAGTCGCCGCGCCTGTCGATGGCGCGCCGCGTCCCGGTCGGGGTCGTCGGCGTCATCGCCCCGTTCAACGCCCCCTTGATCCTCGGCATCCGCTCGGTAGCCGCGGCCCTCACGCTCGGCAACGCGGTCGTCCTCAAACCGGACCCGCGCACCGCCGTCTGCGGCGGCGTCGCCATGGCCCGCGTCTTCGAGGAGGCGGGCCTGCCCGCGGGGCTCCTCCACCTGGTCCCCGGCGGACCCGACGTCGGCGAGGCGATCGTCACCGACCCGAACATCCGCGTCATCTCCTTCACGGGCTCGACCCGCGCGGGGCGCGCCGTCGCCGAAGCGGGCGGGCGCCTGCTCAAGCGCGTCCACCTGGAGCTCGGCGGCAACTCCGCGCTCCTGGTCCTCGACGACGCCGACGTCGAGGCCGCCGCGAGCGCCGCGGCCTTCGGCTCGTTCTTCCACCAGGGCCAGATCTGCATGACCGCGGGCCGCCACCTCGTCCACGAGCGCCTCCACGACGCCTTCGTCGACGCCCTCACCGCGAAGGCCGCGGCGATGACCGTCGGCGACCCGTTCACCGACAAGGTCGACCTGGGCCCGGTCATCGACGCGGGCCAGCGCGAGAAGATGCACGCCCTGGTCCGAGCGGGCGGCCAGGTCACCACCGGCGGCACGTACGAGGACCTCTTCTACCGCCCAACCGTCGTACGCGCCGAAGACGGCGCGACCCCGGTCTGGCGCGAAGAGGTGTTCGGCCCGGTGGCCCCGGTCCGCACCTTCAGCTCCGAGGAGGAAGCCGTCCGCCTCGCCGCGGAATCGGACTACGGCCTGTCCCTCGGCATCATCACCCGGGACGTCATGAAGGCCCTGGACCTCGCCGAGCGCATCCCCACCGGCATCGTCCACATCAACGACCAGACCGTCGGCGACGAGGCCCACGCCCCCTTCGGCGGGGTCCGCGCCTCGGGCACCGGCGCCCGCTTCGGCGGCCGCGCCGCCAACACCGAGGCCTTCACCGAGACCCGCTGGATCACCGCCCAGTCCCGACCGGGCCCCTACCCCTGGTAAATCCCCAGCTCACCAACGTGACCCGCGTCTCGAACCCCTCCCCGGCCCCGCCCCCGAACCCTGTGTAAACTAGTCCCGGTTCCAAGGTCTACGACCTCTGGAACGCCAATCAAGGGGCTTTGGCGCAGTTGGTAGCGCGTTTCCATGGCATGGAAAAGGTCAGGGGTTCGAATCCCCTAAGCTCCACCACGATCTACCAGGCAAAACAGGCCACAAGGTTATCCCTTGTGGCCTTTCTGCTACTCAATTTGTTACTCATTGACCTGTGTTTTTGCAGGTCAGAGCCCGGATTATTGATACCTAATATGCTCCGAGCTGACCGCTGTCGAACAAGTCGTCTAGCGTCTCGGCACCGGTCGTGATGACCGGTCGGAGCTGGTGCCGGTAGACCGTCCGAGTGGTCGAGGTTCGCTTGTGCCCCACCAGGTTCGCGATCAGCTCATCCCTGACACCAGCGTCGGACAGGATCGAGACGAAGGTGTGTCGGAACTCGCGGGGCGTCCAGGTCCCTTCGATCCCTGCCAGCTTGACGGCCTTGCGGAGGTCCCGGCGGACGTTGGCAGCGTCGCGGACCGTGGCGGCCTCGGAGGCAAACACGTAGTGCTCGGGACGGATCGCGAGCCCCGCGTCCTCCGCGTCGACCTCGGCGGCGGCGCGGACGGCGCTGAGAACCGTCACGACGTGCCAGGGCAAGGCGATCGTGCGACGCGACTTGGGCGTCTTGGTGTCTCCCTTGGTCCGCACCGAGCGCCACACCTCCACGTGAGGGGGAAGCGGTCTTCCGTCCGGCATAGTCTCGGTGTGCTGCTTGCCGCAGGTGCAGGTCTGGCCCTTCACCGGGTTGAGGTGCGTGTGCTTCCACTTCAGCGGCCGGGCCTCCTCGGTACGGACGCCGGTGAACACCGAGACGGCAATGTACCCATGCAACCAGGAACCACGGCTGATCTTGAGCACGGCGTGCGCCTGGTCGATGGTCATCGACTTGGACGGGCGGCCCTCCTGCCCTTCGGGAGCGTCGACCAGCTCGGCGACGTTGCGCATGACCTTGCCGCGCGCCTCGGCGAACCGGATGATCCTGCGCAGCAGCCCAAGCAGTGCCTTGACGGTGGAGGTGGCGTGATCCTTGGCGACCTGGTCAAGCCAGTGGTCGACGTCCTCGGCGCGGAGCTTCTTAAGGCGCGCGCGGCCCAGTAGCGGCACGATGTTGACATTGATCAGCGACCGATACTTGACCTTGGTCGGGTGGTCGTCGGGCTTCTTGAGCCCGTACTCCAGCCACGCCGCGCACGCGTCGGTGAGGGTGTACGAGGTGCCGCCCTCAACCCCTGCCGCCACTTCGGCCTTGAGCCCGTTGAGCTTGTCTTGTGCGTCGGAGGGCGTAAGTCCTTCGGCGGTACGTATGTCGCGGCTCCCGTCCGGGCGCGTGCCCGCCGAGACGCGAGCGATCCAACGCCCGCGCCTCTTGTCCCAGAAGACCGTGCCCTCGCCGTAACGGCCCTTCTTCTTGGCGCTCACCTGGATTCCTCCGTTCCGGCCGAAGGCCGCTTGTCTCTGTGTCTGGCTAGGGATCGTTCTGCGATGGCGGCGGCTACGGTGTGCTCCTCGTCGGTCCGGTAGCCGTAGCCGATGACGGTCCACTCGGTGTTGACCACGGCGTCAGGGCCGCCCTGCTCCAAGAGGCGTTCGGCGAGGACCCAGGCGGCGCGGGCACCTCGGAGGGCCGCGAAGGTGGTGGAGAACGTCCGGGACTTGGTCAGGAAGTGGCCTCGGTATCCGAGCATGTGAGCCCACTGATCGAGCCGGAGCCCGGCGAGATGCGGCACGCGCGACAGTTCAAGGGCGGTGCGCATCATGGTCTTGGCGTGCTCGCTGGCGTCGAGACGGTCGATGTCGACGGCGGTCACGCGTTGGTCGACGCCGTCAGTGACGCCGGTCGACTTGGTCGCGTACTTCGCGATGTAGCCCGCGACGCGCCCGGCCTCCACCTGCCCAGGGCCGCCGGCCCCGTTCGCGGTCCCGGTGTCGATGGCCTGGATATCGAGCTGGGTTCCCCAGCGGAGCGTGAGCGGGCGGCGATCGGCGCGCTCGGCGTCGACCTCGGTCCCGGCGGCGGCGACGCGGACGGCGTCGGCGAGGACTTCGGCTGTAGCCCAGGCGGGTGGGGCGGCGGCACAGCCGCCCCAGGGGTCGAACCCGTCGAGCCGGACGGCGGCGTGGAAGTGCACCTGTCCGCGCTTCTGGTACTCGGCGACCTTGGCATACGAGAGGCGCACGACCTTGGCGGCGTCGCGGACAGTCAACCCCCCGGCCTGTGCCAGGGCGCGGCGTAGGCGGCGCGTGAAGTCGGCCCACAGCGCTCCGGCCTGGTTGTTCCACAGGACGGCCGCCTCGTAGTCGTAGGCGGCCGGATTGATGGGAGTGCCAAGCCTCGGGTCCTCCTCGCGGTGCCAGGCACGACACGCACAGGGGCGCTTTCCAGGCCGGTTGTGGACAGGTCCGAACGACGGCGCGGTGAGCGTCACGAAGGCAGTCGGCCGGGTTGCCACGGTGACCGGGACACCCTTGGACTCGTCGCCGGAGAGCCCGGCCCGAACCAGGTGGTAGGCGTCGGCCTCGTAGCGGGCAGAGCAGGCCGGGCACGCAGAGGCCCGGCGGGTACCGCATCGGACCCAGATCGTCTGGTCCTCAAGCACATCGGTCACGTGGAGCGAGCGGGTGTGCGGAAGCGGGCTGGTGGAGGTGACCCGCCGG
This sequence comes from Glycomyces sp. MUSA5-2, assembly GCF_037034145.1. Lineage (NCBI taxonomy): Bacteria > Bacillati > Actinomycetota > Actinomycetes > Glycomycetales > Glycomycetaceae > Glycomyces > Glycomyces sp. MUSA5-2. The sequence continues at coordinate 277,764 of NZ_JBAGKG010000005.1, read as the reverse complement.
TTGAGCTTGATCGGACGGGCGCACCCGCCGACGCCCTCAACTAGGGCCTTCCACTGCGGGAACGCGGTGGAACCCACGAACGCCCTCAGCGAGGCTTGCGGGTCCTTAGTCTGTGTCGTCACTCCATTGCCTCCCTTCAGGTCTGGGGCCGCCATGTGGCGGCCCCGGGTCGGTGGTTTCAGCGGCGCTTCTTGTGCGCGCGACCGGGCCACCCTCGGCGGATGGCGTGGCGCTCGCACAGCTCGGTGGCGTCGGTCCCGGCGGTCATCAGGACGCGGGCGGTCTCGCGGCGGGCCGGGAGTCGTCCGGCGGCGTGCTCGGCGGCTTGCTGGTGCCAGCAGTCGACGCAGTCGGCGCGGCGGCTGATGAGCTTCCAAGTGGTCGTGCCGGGCATCGGCGGCTGTGCAGGGGGCTCGGCGGCGGCGGTCTCGGGTTCGGCGAGGTCGAACAGCGTGGGCTGTTCTGCGATGGCGGACATGGCAACTGGGTCCTTTCGAGGGGGTAGGCCGGGGCCGCTCTGCGGCGGCCCCGGCGGTGGTGTGGCTAGTCGAGGTGGCCGTCGAGGTACATGTCGTGGGCGGCGGCGAGGATGTCGCGGTGGTCGAAGGCCATGCGGCCCTGGCGGAGGGCGGTCTCGACGTCGATCCACTTGGCGTTGACGGCGTCGGAGCCGCCGCGGATGTGGGGCAGGCCGCGGAGCGCGAGGGTGTAGGCGACGGAGACGACGCGCCCGCGGGGGTCGCGGTCGACGGCGTCGAAGACGTCGACGCGGTGGAGGGCGGCGGCGTCGACGGCGAGGCCGGTCTCCTCGGCGGTCTCGCGGACGGCGGCCTCCAGGCTGGTCTCGCCGTGCTCGACGTGCCCGCCGGGCAGGGCCAGGCGGCCCTTGAACGGCTCGGTGCCGCGCTCGATCACGAGGACGTAGGTCTCGTAGTCCTCGGCGAAGACGACCAGGTCGCCCGTGTAGCGGATGAGCGCGCGGCCGCGGTCGTCGGTCGGGTGGGTGGTGGTGTTCATGGCGTGTGCCTCTCGTGTGTGGTGTGCGGGTCGGGCGGATGCGGCTTGCCCGTGGCACCTGCCCCCTATGGGGGGTCGGTTTGCGGCTCACCGTGAGCCGCAAACCGGAATTTCAGGCATGAATTGGACTGGCTTGGGCCGCAGCGTGAGCCGCAGATCAGTGCCGTGAGCCGCAAACTGACCCGTAAATTCGGACTATCGGGTATGAATCTCTTCGGGTTGAGCCGATTCGGTCGACCCTGGGCCGCTACTGGCGGGTCGCGAGGCTCGCGATGGTCTGGGACAGGTGGAAGGTGGCTCCGGCCTGCGCGAGGTTCGACCATGCGAGGGATTCGGTCTCCTCGCCTAGCTCGGCGTGGTCCTTCGCGCGTCCGAGCGCGACGGTGACGAGTTCGTCGAGGGTGTAGCCCTCCAAGGGGTTGCGGCCGATGTCGTACCGGTCTCCGGCTTTCCTCGGTGCCATGGTGCTGGGTCCTTTCGTGTTGCGGCGGTTGATGGTTGCGGGTCTAGGCGGGGATGAGCTGGTCGTCGGCGGGGTAGTAGCGGGTGGCGCGGCCTGCGCCCTCGCGGCGGATGCGCGGGGCGGTGCCTGCCTGGAGTGCGCCGAGGACGCGCTTGGCGGTCGAGGTCGACAGGGAGGCGGCGCGCTCGATGTCGGCGCGGGTGAGGCCCTTCTCGGCGGCGGCGAGCACGGCGGCGAGGACGGCGGCCTCGCGCTCGTCGTCGCCGTCGACCGGCTCGGCACCGGCGATGATCGCCGCCCCGGCGGGCATCTGGTCTTCCTCGATGGCGTCGGCGAGCAGTGCCGCGGCGTCCATGCCGCTTCCGGCGCGGCCCTGCGCCGCGGCGGTGTCGGCGGTGAGGGCGGCCGGGCGCGCCGCGAGGTCCGAACCGGCCCCGGCGGCCTCGGCGTCGCCGGTCGTGTTGGCGCCGAGGGTGTTGCCCCATCCGAGGGTCCCGACCTCCACGGTGTGGAGGTTCGGGCGGGCGGCGGCGTAGGCGGCGACCACGGCGTTCCAGGCGTCCTCGTCGGCGATCTGGGTGTCCATGTCGTAGGACATGGTCTTGGCCGGGTCGCCGCCGTCGAGGTCCCCCAGGAGGTTCATGCCGACCTTGGGGAGTCCGGCCTCCAGGTAGTTGACGTCCATGCCCTGCCAGATGTCCCCGGCGTCCACGGCCTTCTTGAGCTGGTGGACGACGTAGGTGCCCATCTGCGAGGTGAAGTCGGGGCGGATCATGTCGCGCTTGGCCGTCTGCGACATCGGCACCAGCACGATCCCGGCCTGGCGCACGAACTGACCCAGACCGATGAGCAGGTCCCAGATGCGCTCGCCGCGGTCGGCATCCTCCGCGGAGATGCGCAGCAGGGTGTTGGCGAGTTCATCGATGAGGTAGACGATCGCCGGGGAGGCCGGGGAGGGGACCCAGTTGCGGGCCCGCTTGCCGTCGGCGGTGCGGACCTCGCCGCGGGCCAGGCGCGCGCACCGGTCCGAGGCGAGGTTGTACAGGCCGACCAGGTCGGCCTCCAGCTCCTCGGCGGTGGTGGCGATGCGGTGCAGGGCCGCCTCGAACGGCAGGCCCAGGTTCCCGGCCTTGGGGATGTCGCAGACGCCGACCACGACGTCCTTGCAGGCGATGAGGGACAGCAGGATCGCTGAGGCGGTGTTGGTCTTGCCCATGCCGGACTTGCCCAGGAGCATCACGCACCGGGAGTCGCGGTTCTCGTTGTAGACCTTCACCACCGCGGTGGCGGCGGACCCGAGGACCGAACCCGTGGGCAGGCCCTCGACCACCGAGCGCTTGCCGGGCTCCCACGCGCCCCCGGTCTTGCGGTTGGCGGCCTTGAGCGCGGGGTGGGTCTTCTCGGCGACCTGGTCGGGGGACTTGGCGAGGTGGACGATCTTCACCGACCGGGAGGAGCCCTTCTCGACCTTGCGGACCACGACCCGGTCGAGGTGGGTTTTCAGCATGTGGGCGACGTCGTCGGCCTTGATCTGGTCGGGCCGGTCCTCGTCCCCCAGGTAGAGCCGCCACTCGCGCGAGCCGTCCGGCAGGACGCGGGTGGAGGTGATCCGGGTCCCGGAGGAGATGCCGAGCTTGGCGAGGACGGTCTCCATGCGCCGCTCGGCGCGGCGTTCGGCCTTGTGGCCCTGGTACGCCTGCCCGTTCCACCACCACGTCCCCAGCACCAGGCCCGTAGTCCCGACCACGAGGTACGCCTCGACGTAGGCACCGGCCAGGATGAGGACCACCGCGGCGGCGGCGGTGTAGAGCAGGAACGCGACGCCGGGGGCGCGGGCGGGCTTGTGGAGCGTGCCGACCCACCCGTCCGCCCACACGAACAGGACCGCGCCGATCGCGGCCGTCCACGCCCACGCCCACGGCCCGTAGAGCCACGCGAAGAGGCTGGAGCCGCCCGCGAACGCGGCGGCGGCGGCGATGCACAGCACCGGCAGCAGGCCGCGCCAGTGGAGCACGGTGAACTCGGTGGCTTTGACCGCGCCGCGTCCGGTCTGGACCACGACCTGACCGGCCCGCTTGGCGTTGGTGTTGGAGCCCATGGGTTCTGTCCTCTCAGGTAGGGGCCGGGACGGCACGTGTCGCCGCCCCGGCGGTACGGGTGCTAGGAGCGGCCCAGCGGGATGGTGAGGATGGTCGTGGTGCCGGTGGACTCTTGGGCCATCTGCGCGCGGTAGAGGCTGGTCATGGAGCGGCGGGCGGCCCCGAACGCGGCGGCGGTCGCCACGGCGGCGTCTTCGGCGGCGGTGATCTTGGCGCGGACCCGCCGGTCGACCTGGAAGCCGCCCAGGCGGGCCGACAGGCGGGCCAGGGCATCGGCGAGGATCGCCCATCCGGCCTGGCTGACCTTGATCAGCTCCAGGACCGACACCGCTTCCTCATCGATGCGCGGCTCGAACGCCATGTAAGCGCCCGCGAGCCTGGTCGCGAGCGGCACCAGGGACACGGGGTCTTCCCCGCTGCCGAGGACAGGGAGGGCGTTGAGCACGCCCGCGGTCGAGTCCTCTTGGACGAGGCGGTCGCCGTAGATCACCTCGACCAGGCGGCGGGCCTGGCGGGCGCGCTCGGCGAGTGTCTCGGCGTCCTCAACGGCCTGGTAGAGGTGGTGGACGACGCGGGCGTGCATCCCGCAGGCGAAGACGGTGTCCGAGAACGTGTCCACCCCGCCCGCCAATCGCGCGAACCCCTTGTGCAGGTCGCTCATCAGGTTGAGCGTCGAGGTCGCTTCCTTGTCGCGCTCGGGGGCGAAGATGTCGATTTCGCGGGCGAGGGCCAGGAACAGGCCGCCCACGGGCGTGGAGTTGAGCATGTCTCTGCCGGTCAGCAAGATCGGTCCTTTCAGGAAGGTGGTGGCGGGGCGGGTTGCGTTGCGCGGGATGACGGTGACGACCTCGCCGCCGTAGCTGACGCGCGCGGTGCCGGTGCCCGCGTTGGTGATGACGGTGACGGTCTCGTTGGTGGCCTTGAGGGTCTTGGTCTTGCGGGTCCGGCCGGTGAGCTTCCGGCCGCCTCGCCAGGCGGCGCGGGGGGTGTTCCACACCAGGCCCTTGACGCCCCACGCGAGCAGGAACGTCGCCGGGTGGCTGGTGAACCAGCCCTGCACGCGGTGCTTCTGGTGCCTGGCGACCTTGCGGCCGGTCTCGGACCAGAACCCGGACCAAATGCCTGTAGCCATGGCGTCTCCAATCGGTGGAGGCGAGGGGCCGGGTCGAGCAGCGAGCCCGGCCCCTCGCCGGGGGGTTAGTCCTCAGTGGCGGCGAACTGGTCGCGCAGGGCCCGCGCACGGTCGCGGCTGACGCGGATCGTGCGGCGGATGGATTCGGCAGAGGTGACGTTGATCGGGCGGTTGGTCCCGGGGTCGATCTGGCGGTTCTGGACCGCGGTGGCGAGGTCGGCGAGCACGTCGGCGTCGGACCTGGACTCAGGGGCTTCACCCGACTTGACCTGCACCGGTCCAGGCGCAGTCCGGTCCGAGTCCACCCGGACCGGGGCCGGGCGGGCGGCGACGCGGAAGCCGGGCGCGGGGGCCGCGGCGGGGGCGGGGGTCGGCTCGGTCGAGGCGTCGGCCAGGGCCTGGCGGGTGTTGCCGATCAGCCGCGGCACCAGGTGCGCCGAGATGGCGAGGCCCGCGGGCACGATGGCCCACACGAACGCGGCGGGCCCGACGCCGTCGACCACGATGTGCAGGCCGACGTTGAGCACGAGCGCGACGGTCACGAGGGCGTGCTCCAGGCCCCGGTACGGGTTGGCCTTGCCCTGGTCGACCGCGCCGAGGATCTGGGCGATGAGGATCGCGATGAGCGGGACGGTGAGCAGCGGCTCCACCATCCAGTTGATGAGCTGGGTGCCCGGCGAGAGGACGTCGAGGGACACGCCGACGTTGACCGCGCCGAGGGCGGCGGCGAGGAACGCGGGCAGGACCGCGACCCAGGGGACGAAGCGCTCGGCGGCGGCGAGGCGCACGATCCGCGAGGTCGGGTCCAGAGCCCGGTCGCGGCGCTCCAGGGCCGCGGCGGCGCGGTTCTCCCTGCGGCGGCGGGCCTCTGCCATACGGGCCTCGTGCTCGGCCTGGCGGCGCTCACCCTCGGCGGCGAGGGTCGCGCGGAGCTTGGCGACACCGGCGTTCAGCTCACGCACGGTCGCACGCTGTCCGGCGGCCTGCGCGATGATGTCGCGCGCCTCGGGCTCGGAGATGGCCTCGGCAAGGGCTTCGATGTCGGCCGGAGTGACCGCGGCGGCGCGGCGGATCGCCACACGGGCCGCCTCGGGGTTCGGGCGGGCGAGTTCGCCGGTGTTGCGGCCCTTGGCATCCACGACCGAGGGCCACAGGAACGAGTCCGCGTCAGAGTCCACATCGGCCGCAGTCTCCTCCGCGGCGGCGGGGACCTCGGGGACGGCGGGTGCCGCCGGGGCCGGGACGGCGGCGGGAGCGGGTGCGGGGGTCGGCTCGATGCCGGTGGCGGCGAGGACGGCCTCTTCCAGGGCGGCCCAGTCGCGGCCCGGCTCGTCGGGGCCGGTCACGGTGTTGTCGGTGGTCATCGGTTCCCCTCCGTCGAGGTCGCGAGCAGGTGAGCGGACAGGCGACCGACCTCGGCATCGATGCCGAGGCGGATCGCGGTGGCGGTGAACAGGGCTTCAGCGGCGACGTTCTCGCCGCGGGCCGACAGGGCCAGAGCGGTCGAGGTCTCCTCGATCAGCTCGATGAGCTGGGCGTCGGTGAGCGAGGCGAACGCGGGGAACTCACACGCGGGAGCGGCGGCCCGATCGGCCTGGGAGCGGTTGCGGCGCAACAGGTTCACGGCATCCCCTACGACAGCGAGAACGTCGGGAACCCGGCGGCGAGCGTGTCGCCGAGGGCGCGGTCAATGTCGAAGGCCACGAACCGCTCGGGGGCGGGGTCCGCGAGGTCTCGCTCAAGCTCGGCGAGGTCGGCCTCGATCCGGGGCCACTCGATTTCGATGGCGTCGAGGTCGGACACCGTGGGTTCGGCGTCGAACCAGTCGGGCCGGTCGGGGGTCGCGGTGGCGGTCGTCATGCGGTTCTCCCTGTGTCGAGTGGGGGCGCGATGGCCTCGAACTGGTTCAGTAGACCATACGTCTAGACCACTAGTCAAGCACTCCAGCTCATCTAGGCTGTAAGACCTCTAGTGAGCTAGACTTCCGGCATGAGCGACGGCAACGACAGCAGGAACCCGACCTATCTGCGCATCGCCAATGAGCTGCGCAAACGCATCTTGAGTGGCAAGTATCCGATGGGTACCTACCTGCCGTCTCAGACGATCCTTGCGGACCAGGAGTTCAAGGTCGCGCGGATGACCGTGCGGGCCGCTATCGAAGTCCTGGAGAGCGAGGACCTCGTTCAGGCCATTCAAGGGCGCGGGACCCTCGTCCTTGAACGCGACGGCGTCCCGGCTCCCGTCCCGGCGGAGGTCGATGCTGGGGAAGCCATCCTTGCCCAGCTCGAAGACCTTCAAGCTGAGATCACCGGCCTGTCTGATCGGGTCGCGCGGCTTGAGAGTCGGCAGACTCAAGAGCCGTGACACGCCTCTTAATCCCGCGCACCTGAACTCGCATCGCTTCAATCCGCGCAAGGATCTCTGTCGCTTGGGTGTTCGAAATCTGTGCCATCATGGGACCAAGGTCCCAGGCGGGACAGAAGTTGCCCAGACGTTCTAAGTTGCCTCGTTGACGTTGGCAACTAGGCAACCCCACGATGGAGGGATGAGGTCATTGTTCGCCGAGACGCTGCGTCGCCTCCTCCTAGAACGGGGCTGGTCACAGAACCAGCTTGCCGATGCCATTCCGTGTAACAAGGGCCACCTGTCGAAGCTCATCAATGGTCGGCAGAAGCCGTCCGAGCGTGTTGCCCAACGCTGCGATGAGCTCCTGAACGCCCGAGGCGACCTCATCGGAGCCGCGCACCTTGACGTCGCCGCCGCGCGGGACCTCCGGCCCAACGAGACGGTGGAACTCCTGGAGCGTATCCGCGCGACTGACACGAGCAACACCACCATTGAAGCCCTCCGGTCCACGGTCGAAGACCTCTGTTGCCAGTACGCCACCACCGACCCGACCCAGCTCCGCGCGGAGGGGCACAGGTGGCTTCGTGAGGTCGCTCGGCTGATGAGGCAACCTGTTGGGCTGCAAGCCCACAGGGAGCTTCTGGTCAACGCCGGGTGGCTCGCGCTGCTCATCGGCTGCCTTGAGTACGACCTCGGTATGCGGGCCTCTGCCGAGGCAACCCGCATCATGGCGTCGAACCTCGGCGTCGAGGCCGGAGCGCCTGAGATTCACGGTTGGGCACTCGAAATGAAGGCGTGGATCGCCCTAACCCAGGGTCGCTATCCGGACGTCCTCAACGCGGTTGCCGAAGGCCGCCACCTCGCGGCCGGGCACAATGTTGCCGTCCAGCTCATCGGGCAGGAGGCCAAGGCGCTTGGTCGGCTCGGAGACGTCCAGGGCGTGCGCAGGGCACTGGACGAGGGTGCCGTGATCCTGGAGCGCTTCGAGGCTCCCTCGCGGTCGGACAACCACTTCGCTATCGACCTTCCGAAGTGGCAGTTCTACGCCATGGACGCGTACTCGCAGGCACAGGACTACGACCTTGCGACTCAGTACGCGGGTGAAGTGATCAAGTTCGGGACGACGCCGAACGGCATTGAGATCTCGCCAATGAGGAACCAAGAGGCTCGCCTCGTCCTTGCGATCACGGCCGCTCGGAAGGGCGAGCTTGACCAGGCCATTGAGCAGGCGGACCAGGTCTTCAACTCCGAGCGGAAGTCTCTGCCGTCCCTGCTCATGGTGGCAGGCGAGCTGTCCGGCGAACTCCAGCAGCGATTCCCGGAAGAGAACGCCACCAAGGACTTCCAGGAGCGCCTGCGGGCCCTCGCTGGGTAAGCCGGTCCCCCGGCTTGTGTTCAAACTTTCTCTACTGGATCAAGGGCGCGCAAGCGCGCCTGGCGGGCGGCGCTCGGGGCGGGCGTGCGGCTGGCGCCGGTCCCGCCCGACGCCGCCGCCGACGAACGCAACGACCTGAGCAGGGTGAGCGCGGGGCGCTTGGGCAGCGACAGGGGACTCAGGGAACTCCGCTCCGAGATCGACTTGCCGCAGCGCTCATGTCGACGTAGCCCAGTTCGCCATCGTGAGCGAGACCGAAATGGACGTAGTCCGCCGCCGCCGTGGAAGCGGACCGTGGCGGTCGGCGGCACCGCCGAAGGTGGGCCCCGCGGTACTCGGCGTCGACTCCGTCGCCGCCTTCGGCAAGGTGGCGAGTCCGTCATGGCCGAGGTCGAAACATAGTGGTCTAGACGTCTAGTTCAATGGCATGGAAAAGGTCAGGGGTTCGAATCCCCTAAGCTCCACAAACAGGACATTAGGGATCATCTTATTGATGATCCCTTGTTTGTTGCCCTAGCATGCGTGGGCGGTTGTGGATCCCCTCGGCTTCGGCCCCGTCCTCGCTGGCCGCCTTGCCGAAGGCGCCCGCATGGAACCGGGCGCCCCGATGGCGAGGGCGAGCCACGGACCGCCGCAGACCACCGTCAGGGCCGTCGCGCAGACCACTCCGATGAGGATGCTCTGCCGCTTCATTCCCATTGCGTTGCCTTGTCCTGCAACCGGTAGCGGCCATGGCCTCGGTGGGCGACCAGGCGGGCGTCGACGAGGCGGTTGAGGACGAACGCGGTGACGTCGGTGGAGCCCTCGACCAGGGCCGCGGCGTCCTGGAGGCTGAAGTCCGCGTCCGGGACCGTGCGCAGCCGGGAGAGCAGGCGCTTCGCCTCGACCGGGAGCCCTTCGACCGGCGGATCGGCGCTCGCCGCCCATGGCGCCCAAGTGCCTTCGAGCGTGCTGGTGGCGACGCGCATCAGGCGGTCGTCGGCGCCTAGGACCGACCGGTGGACCCGCTGGAGCAGCTGACCCGGTTCGACGCCGAGTTCGGCGATGAGCCGTTCGCGGTGGGTGCGGTAGACCGCGAGCGCCTCGGCCTGGCGGCCCGCGCGGTAGTGGGCGAGCATGAGCAGCACGGCGAACCGCTCGATGTGCGGGTGGATGCGGGCGAGTTCGGTCAGCGGTGCGATGGCCCCGTGGTGCCGCCCCAGGTCGAGGTTCATCTCGTGGAGCGCCTGCCGGGCGACGAGGCGCTGGTCCGTGAGCCGGTACGCCTCGGCCGCGATGAGGCGGGAGGGCTCGATGTCGGCGTAGGGTTCGCCCCGCCACAGCGCCAGTGCCGCTTCGACCCGCTCGATCGACGCTTCGAGCGATCCGGCGTGGCGGTCGAGGCGGGCGCGCTCGTACAGCTCGGAGAAGCGGAGGGCGTCGAACTCGTCGGCGGTGACGTCGATGCGGTACCCGGCCGGGCCGCGGGCGATCTGCCCGGTGCCGCCGAGGACTTTGCGCAGGTGGTGGACGTGGACTTGGAGGGTGGCGTTCGCGCTCGGCGGGGGCGCCCCGGTCCACAGGGCCGCGGCCAGCTCATCGACCGTGACGTCGCGGCCGCACTGCGACAACAGGACGGCGAGCAGGCGCCGCCGCAGCGGCGGGAGGCCGGACCCGGTCGCGTCCACGGGGTGAATGTGCAAGGGCCCCAAGACCTTGAATTGATATCCGTCTGTCATGCCGTGTCAGTTCCGTACGGTCGGGGTCGGCGAAGGGCCAACATACCCGGCCCCGACCGGCCCGACCACGGCGATCCGCGACAAGCGAACGGCAAGCGCGCCTCCCTAGGCTTCCGGTTTCACATTCGCCGAAGGAGGGGTTTTGAGCTGGTACATAGGGGCGCTGCGCAAGTACGCGGTGTTCTCGGGGCGCGCCCGTCGCAGAGAGTTCTGGATGTTCGCGCTCTGCAACTACATCATCGGGATTGCCTTGTGGGCGTTCGTCGCTGCGATCGCGGGGCTGGATATTCTGCTGGGCCGCATCGACTCCCCGGTCCTGGCGGTCGTCGCGTTCGCCCCGCTGGTCGTCTACGAGCTTGGGATCATCGTCCCGTCCCTCGCGATCATGGTCCGCCGACTGCACGACCGGGGCCACTCCGCCTGGTGGATGCTCCTCAGCCTGGTCCCGTACGCAGGCATTGTTCTGCTGATCTTCGCGATGCTCGACGGCCAGCCGCACCCGAACCGCTACGGCCCCAGCCCGAAACACGTGCCCGCGTACTACCCGTTCCCCTATCCGGTCCCGCCCGGCCACCACCCGCACCGGTGACCGCCGACCACGCGCCGGTCGTGCCCGGCTACCGCGACCTGCAGATGGTCGCCCGCGGGTCGAGCGCCGTCGTCTACCGGGCGGTGCAGGAGCGCCTTGACCGGACCGTGGCGATCAAGGTGCTGCTGGTCGACGGCGACATGACGACCGCCGAGTCGGTGGCGAAGGAGCTGGAGACCACGGTCCTGCTCTCCGACCACCCGCACATCGTCTCGCTCATCGATACCGGGGCGACCTCCGACGGGCGCCCCTGCATCGTCATGGAGTACTGCGGGGGCGGCTCGTACGGGGCGATCCTCAAGGAACGCGGGCCGCTGCCGGTCGAGGAGGTGGTGGAACTCGGTGTGGCCGTCGCCGGTGCGCTCCAGGCTGCGCATGATGCGGGGATCCTCCACCGGGACGTGAAGCCGCAGAACGTCCTCCGCGGCCGGTACGGGCCCGCGCTGGCGGACTTCGGGATCGCCCGCGCGCCCGAGGCGCTGCTGCGGGCGCCGCAGACGGCCGCCAGCGACCTGTACAGCCTCGCCGCCTCGATGTGGCACCTGCTCGCGGGGTTCGCGCCGTTCGCCGAACCCGAGGGCGGGACCGACCCGGAGGTCCACCGCGCCAAGGTGGTCGGCGGTGCGGTGCCACCGCCGCTGCCGCGGGAAGACGTGCCCGCGTGGCTGGAGTCGCTGCTGGCGCGGGCGCTCGCGCGCGATCCGGCCGACCGGCCTGAGTCCTGCCGGGCCTTCGCCGAGGCGCTGCGGCCTGGGTCGTCCGCGGCCGCGGAGGACCCCGAGCGAACGGTGTTCGTGCCTGCGGCGGAACCGAACTCGCCGTTCGCGCCGGACCGGTCCGCGCCGTTCACGCCGCCGCGACCGATCGAACCGGTGCGGCTGGTCCGCCCGCCGGGGCGGCGGCCCGAGCTGTACCCGGTGCTCACGGCCCTGGTGGTCACACTGGTGATGGTGCTCGGCGGGGTCGGCATCGTCCTGGCGGTCGCGGCGAGTGCGGACCGGGACGAGGCCGCCGAACCGTCCGCCGCCGTCTCCGAGTCCGGGTCGGAGTCCGCGGCGCCGACTCCCTTGGAGGACATCGAGATCAGCCTCGTCGACGTGTCGCACTCGTCATTCACGGTCTACACCAGCGCCCCGGCGGGCGCCTTCCAATGCGTGCTCACGGTCGACGAGACCGACATCGAGGTACGCGGCGACTGCAACGAGATCACCGCGGAAGGCCTGCGGGCCAGCACGGCCTACGTGTTCACCCTCGACATCGAAGGCTCCGACCAGGCGCCGCTGATGGACTTCGTGTCGACCACATGGGTGCTCGGGCAGATCGAGATGGACTGCCCTGAAACCGTGGAGAGCTGCGGCGACATCTCCGTCTACTCCGGACCCGACGTGACCGACACGATCGGTGCCACCGGGCCCGGCGACTCGTTCTACCTGTACTGCTACGCAGAGGGCGATGAGGTCTTCAGCCCTCGTTCCGCGGAGCACGACCTCGACCTCCACCCGGGCAAGGACGACTCGAACCTGCTCATCGCCCTCGACTACCTCGGGGAGACCGGCTACGTGCCGTTCATCTGGACCCTCGTCGACCCCGACCGCCCGAACGACACCGGGCCGCTCGCGGCCTGCTGACCGAAGGAGCCTCCTTGCGCCGCAATACTGTTCGCCTGGCCCTCGCGGCGCTCGCGTTGTCCTTCGCGACCGCGTGCGGCGCCGAGGACGCCGCGGACGCCGGCCCCGAACCGACCGGAACGAGCGCGGCCCCGTCACCGCCGCCGGAGACCCCCTCCGGCATCGAGACGACCCTCAGCGGCGACGGCCTGCCGCCCTACGACGGCTGCGGCGGCCGCATCGCCGAGCTGACCGCGTTCAGCACCGTCGCCGAACAGGACCCCGCCGACCTCGCCGCGCTCGCCGCGGAATGGGACGCCCACGCAGAGACCACCGTGGACGAAGCACTCGCACTCACCGCCCGGGACGTCGCCGACCTGCTCCTCCACGCCGTCGACAACCAGGACCTGTACTACCCCGGTACCGCCGAGTCGCTCGCGCTCGTCGCCGCCCTGGACGACTACGCCATCGCGTGCGACGACGTCGGGCGGTGAGCGAATGTCGTGCAAGGAGGACGCTCGGTCTCACTCCGGCATGCCTGTCAGCCGTGCGGTCCGTTCCCAGAGGCGGTCGCAGCGTTCGGGGTCGGTGGTGTGGGGCGCGGTGGGGGCGGGTGTGCGTTTGACGTAGAAGCGTCCGGTGGTCGATGCCAGTGCCGGATCGGTTGCGAGCCAGGTGGGGGTGTCGGCGCCGACGTCGGGGCCGCCGGGGGAGACCAGGGCCGAGGCTGCGGCGAACGCGCGGAGGGCGCCGCGCATGGTGCCTTCGCCGAGGCGGGTGCCGCGGATGATGCCCGGGTGCGCGCCGTTGACGGTGATGCGGGTGTGCTTGAGCCTTCGGGCGAGCGCGTAGACGAGCATGGCGTTCATGTTCTTGGTGCGGGCGTAGGCGGTGGCAGGTCGGAGGCTGGGCAGGCGGCCCAGAGCGCGGACGTCGCGGCATTCGAGGTCGTCGAGGTCGACCGGCATGGGGGCCAAGGCGCGCGGGGAGGCGCCGACGATCACGAAGCGCGCGGGGCGGTCCCCGATCGGTTCGATCAGCGAGCGCAGGAGGACGTAGGGCGCGAGGTGGTTGACCGCGAGCGTGCGCTGATGGCCTTCGGGCGTCCGGTCGTCGGGGTCGGCGACCACTGCGGCGTTGCTGACCACGATGTCGGGCGCCGCCTCGGCGAGGCGGCCGGCGAGGGCGCGCACCTCGCCGAGCAGCGCGAGATCCGCCTGCTCTGCAAGCAGATCGGCATCGGGGACGGCCGCGCGGATGCGGGCGCCCGCCTCGTCGAGGCGGCGCGTGCTGCGACCGACGAGGACGACCCGCATTCCTGCGGCGGCGAGATTGCGGGCGATCGCTTCGCCGATGCCGGAGGTGGCGCCGGTGACCACGGCGTTCATGGTGTCGGACATGGGATTCGGTCCTTTCCGTTCGCGGCGGCACCGCATGTTAGGTTGACAATGTCAACCTAGATCGGATGGTTGACGTTGTCAACCTGAGGAGGTTCGGTGAACCGCACCCGCGAGGCGCTGATCGATGTGGCCGCCCGACTGCTCGACGAGGGCGGGACCGACGCGGTGACACTGCGGCAGGTCGGGCACGGTGCCGGCGTGTCCCATAACGCGCCCTACAAGCACTTCGCGGGCAAGGAGGCGCTCCTGGCGGCGGTCGCCGCGCGCGAGCTGCAAGGACTGCGCACGGCGATGGAGCGGGCGGCCGAGGGGCAGCGACCCGGGGACGCCCTGCGGACCGTGCTCGTCGACTACGCGGCTTGGGCGCTGCGGTACCCGGCGCGGTTCAAACTCGTGTTCGGGCGCTGGAGCATCGAATCCGATGAGCTCGCCGAGGCCGCGACTGCGGCCAACGCCGCCTTCGTCGACCTCGTCGCCGCCGCGCAGCGCGACGGGGAGCTTCCGGCGGGGGATGCGGTTCGGTTGGCGGCGTTGATCCGCGCGCTCGCGCACGGGGCCGCCGACCTCGCGCTCGCGGGGCACCTCGCCGGGGAGCGCAAGGGCGCCGTCGAGCCCGGAGACCTGGTCGAAGATCTGCTCGGCTATCTCAAATCGCGTTAGCGGGGCACGCGGAGGAGCAGGTGGTCGGTGAGGGTTCGGGGGCCCGGCTGGGGGTGGAGGTGGCCGGTCTTGATGAGGGCGGTCATGAGGTCCCAGATGAGTTCATGGGCGAGCACGAGGACGGGTTCGTGACGGCCGGTGTCGGGGAGCGCGGCGGCGAGGGCTTGGGCTTCGGGGTCGGACTGGAGTGCTCGGGCGATGGTGTCGGCGATGGCGAGGCTGCGGTGGTGGAGTTCGTCTTCCCCGGTCAGCACCGGGACGGCGCCTTGGGAGTGCGGGTCGGAGAGCAGGGACTGACCGGCGTCTGAGCGGGCGAATTCCCATAGGGCGTTGGAGGTGGCGTCGGTCCAGACCATGACCAGGGTTGCGGCGGAACCGGGGACCTCGTTGACGCCGGCGGTGTTCTCGCGGGGCGGATGGAGGGCCCAGAAGGCGCCGTTCCAGTAAGGGCGTTCGACGCTGAGTTCGGTGGTGGGGACGAGGCCGTGTGCGCGGAGGCGGTCCCAGAGGAGGCCGTCGACGGCGTGGCCGAAGACGACGGTGAAGTCGTGTGCAGTGTGGCCGCGGCGGCGCAGCTCGGTGGTGATCGCCTTGACGCCGCCGGTGAGGCGGGGTGCGAGGGTGTCGGCGAATGCCCGGATTCGGGGGCGGAGTGCGCCGAGGAGGTCGGGGCCGATCACCGGGAAGGCGGTGGTGACGACCTCGCCGTCGATGGTGATCAGGTCGTAGGCGCGCAGCAGCGCGAGCTGGCTCTGCGAGGCGCTGACTCCCCGGGCGTGCAGCTCGGACATGGTGATTCCGTTGCGGGCGTGGTAGAGCAGGGCGCCGTTGTCGTCCATGGCGACCACCGAGTGCGGGGTGCTGCGGGCGCCGAGCGCGAACGCGTGGAGGCCCCATCGGGCGAGGTCGGCAGGCGCGTCGGTGCGGTCATCAGACATGCGGACATTCTCCCCGTTCAGGTTTCGCGGAGGCCGATGCGGGGGAACGCCCCGCCCAGCATCGTCTCCGGCCGGCTCACCGCCGCCCAGGCGACCGCCGTCAGGTTCCTGCCACGGCGGGCCGGGATCGCGATCGCCAGCGGCTTCACCTCCGCGAAGCCCGCCGCGTGACACCGTGAGGGAGCCGGCGGCCAGTTCCCTGAGATCCTGCGACTCAAAGGTTCGGGGCTCGGTCCCGTGCAGCTCGCGGGAACGGCCGACACGGCCGCCGGCCGACGTGGCGTGCCTTAGAGGAGCGAGCAGACGACGGCGGCGAAGTCCTCCGCGAGCGGGTTCCCGGCCCGCCAGGCGAGGGCGACGCGCAGCGGTTCGGCGTCGGCGAGCGGGACCCACACGAGGTCGGGGCGGGCGTAGTAGGCGGCCATCGACTCGGGCGCGAAGCACACCGCCGCGCCCTCGGCGACCTGTTCGAGCATCTCCTCGACGTTGTCGTTCTTCGGGCCCCACCGGGGCTCGCTGCCGTCGGGGCGGGGGTTCACGGCCCACCAGTCGACCCACTCGCGCGGCGCCTTGTCCGTCCACATGAGCGGCTCCGCGTTCGTCTCCAGGACGGACACCGCGTCGCGGTGCGCGAGGCGGTGGCCCGCGGGGACGCCGAGCACGCGCGGCTCGGTGCGGACGAGGACGCTCTCGCAGCCGGTCAGGTCGGCCGGGAGCCACACGAACGCGGCGTCGACCGCGCCCTCGCGCAGGGCCGCGGCCTCGCCGCCCCAGTCGAACCGCTTGGGCACCACCCGGACCCCGGGGCGGCGGCGCGCGAACTCGGCGCGGGCGCGCGTGGTCAGCTCACCGGCGCCGCTGGCCTCGAACCCGACCCGCAGGACCCCGCCCGTGCGGTGCCGTTCGGCGGCCGCGGCCACCTCGTCGGCTGCGGCGAGGGCCGCGGCGGCGGCGTCCAGGACGTCGGCGCCCGCGGCGGTCTGCTCGACGCCGGCGGGGGTGCGGTCGAACAGCCGCACCCCCAGCTCGGCCTCAAGCCCCTTGAGGGCGTAGGAGAGCGCGGGCTGGCTGACGTACAGCGCCTTCGCGGCCCTCCCGAGGTTCCCGTGCTCGGCGATGGCCGCCAGATACCGCAACTGCCGCAGCTCCATGCAGCGATCATAAGCCGCCTTTATGGCCCGGTCGGAAACCGGTATTGGACGCCCCGAGGGCCCCAGGGGGATAAAGGACCGGCACACCGACGGAAGGAAACCCCGTGGACACCGAACCCACCCGCACCGCCGAGGGCCGCGTCTGGCTGGTCACCGGCACCTCCTCCGGCTTCGGCCGGGCGATCGCCGAGGCCGCGCTCGCCGCGGGCGACACCGTGATCGCGACGGCCCGCCGCCCCGAGGACCTCGACGACCTCGCCGCCGCCCATCCGGGCCGGGCCGTGCCCGTGGCCCTGGACGTGACCGACCCCGCCCGCGTGCGCGCGGTCGTCGCCGAGGCGGTCCTCTGGTACGGCCGCATCGACGTCCTGGTCAACAACGCCGGCCGCGGCCACATCGGCGCGGTCGAGGAGACCACCGACGCCGAGCTGCGGTCCCTCATGGACCTGCATTTCTTCGGACCCGCGGACCTGGTCCGGGCCGTGCTGCCGCACATGCGCGCCAACGGAAGCGGAGCGATCGTGCAGCTCTCCAGCATGGGCGGGCGCATGTCGTTCCCGGGCGTGGGCGCGTACTCGGCGACCAAGCACGCCCTGGAGGGGCTGAGCGCGGCCCTCGCCGCGGAGGTCCGCCCGCACGGCATCGACGTGCTCGTGGTCGAACCGGGCGCGTTCCGCACCGGCCTGAACGGGGCCGGGCACGTCCAGTCGGCGCCGCTCGACGCGTACGAGGCGACCGTGGGCCCGTTCCGGTCCGCGTTCCCGGACGCGGCCGGGAAGCAGCCGGGCGACCCCGCGAAGGCCGCGGCCGCGATCCTCGCCGCGCTCGCGGCCGACACCGTCCCGCTCCGGCTGGTCCTGGGCGCGGACGCGGCCGACGCGATCGGCGCCGAGCTCAAGGAGCAGCAAGCCGAGTTCAGCGAGTGGGAGCCGGTCGCCCGCGCCACCGACTTCGACTAGCGGACGGTCGGCGGGGCGCCGAGCGGCTGCGGGTCGCTCCGGCGCGCGTCACGCAGCGGCCGCGGCCGGTTCAAGGCGGCCGCGGAGCGCGGTCCCGGTTTCCAGGACGTTGTGTAGATGTCGTTGCGGTTAAAGGAAACTGGCCGTCTGGTGGCGCGGGCGGGAATGCGATACGGTGAGGGATCTTTAGCGTTCACCTGGCGCGCCCCGAGGAGATGACCGTGGCCGGACTTCAGATCGATCCCGAGGGGATGCGGCGGTCCGCCGACGGACTGGACGCCGCGAAGGACGAGGTCCAGGCGCTGCTGGACCAGTTCACGGCGGCGCTCGCGGAGTACGCCGACGCGTTCGGCGGGGACATGGTCGGGTCGATCGCCGGACCCGCGCACGAGGAGTGCGTCGCGGTCGCGACGGAGTGCTTCACGTCGAACATCGAAGCGCTGGAAGCGTACTCGCAGGACCTCCGCGAGATGGCCGACGAGCACGAGGCCAACGACGCCGAGGTCGCCAAGAGCTTCACGACCATCCACGGCGGACTCAAACCCTGAGCCCTTCCGCCTCGGCCCCTGGACCCTTCCCACCCCCAACCCCCTTGCTCCCCATGCGGAGAGGAGTCGCCAAATGGGCATGCAGCTGCCCTCCGAACTCATCACCCTGCTGGGGGTGCTCGGCTACGAGTGGCCCGAGTCGGACGAGGAGAAGATCTTCAACCTCGCGGGCGAGTGGACCGGCATGGCCGACCAGGTCGCCGGGCGGGTCGAGTCGCTGGACGCGGCGGCGCGGTCGCTCATCGAGGGGAACTCGGGCGCCGACATCGACGCGTTCCGAGCCGACTGGGAGCACGAGGAGTCGGCGCTGCGGAACATCGCCGACGTCGCCGACCCGACGAACGAGATCACCATCGGGCTGATGGTCACCGCCGGGATCATCCTGGCGCTGAAGATCAGCGTGATCGTGCAGCTGGCGATCCTGGCGTTCCAGATCGCGCAGGCCATCGCGTTCGCGGCGGTCACGTTCGGTGCGTCGCTGGCGCAGATCCCGATCTTCAAGAAGATCACCGGGCTCATCATCGACCAGCTCATGGACCGGGCGCTGAGCGCGGTGCTCAATGGGTAGCTCCAGTTCCAAGATGAGCGGCGCGGGCAAGGCCGTCGGGACCATCATCAACAAGGCCGCGAAGCTCCCGAAATCGTTCCGGAAGGCCGTGAGCCGCAAGAAGAAGCCGGGCGACACGAGCGCGGCGCCGGACCCGAGGACGACCGCGCCGACGCCGGACGCCCCGAAGGGCTGGACGCACCCGAAGCACCCCGAGGTGAAGCTGAGCCCCGAGGACAACGCGGCCGTGGACCGGTTCCTGGCCCGTTCGCGGGACGCCGAGTCGCGGATCACCCCCAAGATGGACGAGATCGCCGCCGCCAACGACTCGAAGCTCATCGGGCGCGACCACCGGCTCAAGACCGAGGACTCGCTGAAGGAAAAGGTCGCGAGGATCCAGCGGCGCAACCCGGACGCGACCGCGGACGACGCGATCGCCGAGATCAACGACTCCGTCAGGTACACCCTCGGGCACGCCGACGACAAGTACACCGACGGCGTCAAGAACGCCCAGCAGACCCTCAAGGACGCCGGGTTCGAGCCCGACCCGAAGCAGTACAAGTTCAAGTGGAACCAGGACGGCAAGTACCAGGGCATCAACACGACCTGGCGCGATCCCGAGACCGGCACCCAGTTCGAGGTGCAGCACCACACCGACCAGAGCTTCTGGGCCAAGGACGAGGGCACGCACGATCTGTACGATCAGATGAAGGTCCTCGACGACGCCGACCCGCGCAAGGCGGCGCTCGACGCGGAGCAGAAGAAGATCTTCAACGAGGTGCCGCATCCGAGCAACGTGCAGGACCTGAAGACGTTCGATGGGAGTTTCGGTGGAGGATCTTAGGTACTTCGTGATGGTGAGCCACCGCTGGCCGAGGTCCAATCCCGCGGGGTTCCTGCGCAAGTACCGCGAGGGCGGGAAGGGCTGGAGCGAGGAGTACGACTTCGCGAAGCCCGGCTGGGTGCGCACCACGTTCTTCCTGGACTACGACCGCGGCCACATCGACTACGACTACGAGGAAGTGCCCGCCGCGGAGGCCGAGGCCCTCATTGAGGAGAAGCGCCGCCGCAAGGCCGAGCGCGACCGCCTCCAGGGCGCCTGAGCGGACGGCGGGTTGCGCTCGCCGCGCTGAAGCCCTAGGAATGGGTGATGGACTACAGCAGCACGGGGCGGCGCATCCTCGACGGCATCCGGTACATGACGCTCGCGACGGCCAGTGCGGACGGGCGGCCGTGGGCGACGCCGGTGTGGTTCGCGCACAACGGGTACGAGGAGCTGTGGTGGGTCTCGCGGCCGGGCTCGCGGCACTCGCTGAACCTCGCAGTGCGGCCGCAGGCCGGGATCGCGGTCTTCGACTCGACGGTCCCCATCAGCACCGGCCAAGGCGTGTACGTCGAAGCGGTCGCGGGGGAGGCGGCCGAAGCCGACCTCGCACGCGGGCTCGCGGTGTACTCGCGGTGCGCGGAGGCCGAGGGCGGCCGCGCCTGGGGCCTGGACGACGTCACGGGCGCGGCGCACCTGCGGCTCTACCGCGCGCAGGTGGTCGAGGCGTTCGTGCTGTCCCCCAAGGACGAACGGGTCCCGGTGGACCTCGCCTCGCGGTGAGTCAGTCCTGCGGGAGGAACGCTTCGAGGCGGGTCTCGTGGGGGCGGAAGCCCTCGCGTTCGTAGAAGCGGAGCGCGGCGGTGTTGGCGGTGTACGCCGTGACCGAGAGGCGTTCCGCCCCTTCGGCTCGGGCCCAGTCGCGGAATGCGGCGAGCAGAGCGCCGCCCGCTCCGGCGCCGCGGTGGGCGGGGCGGACGTACATGCTCACGAGCACCGCGACCGGGACGGTGCGCATCGCGTCAGCGGGGCGGAGCGCCCCGGCGAGGTAGCCCGCGTGGTCGGGCGCGGCGGCGACGAGCAGGAGGTTGCGGTCGTCGCCGAGCTGGGATTCGAGCCAGGCGCGGGCGTGGAGGGCGGGCCAGGCCTGGTCGATCGTGGGTTCGCGGGTGCCGGAGTCCTCGGCGAAGAGGGCGGCGACGTCGGCTTCGATCAAGGGGAGGTCGGCGAGCGCCGCGCGGCGGACGGTGAAGCGGGCCATCGTTCGAGGGTAGGTCGAGAATGACGGATCGTCTACTATGGATTTATATATCGGCGGTCGTGGAGGAGGGCGGCGAAGCCGTCGAGGTGGCGGGCGAGGGTGTAGTCGAAGAGGGCTTCGAGGTCGGTGAAGGCGTCTTGGGGCGCGGCGGCGAGGAGGGGGAAGTCCTCGGCGGACAGGAGCGTGTCCGTCTGAGGGCGCTGGGACCGGTGCCAGTGGTCGAGGGAGACGCCGGTCTCGATCTCGGCGTCGGCTTCGGCGGCGAGCGCGAGGGCGGCGGTGTTGACGAGGGCGTGGAGGGCGAGGGCTTCGCGGGCGCAGGTGCGGGGCGAGAGGCCGAGGCCGTCGAGGGCGCGGAGGGTCCATTCGGTGTAGGCGGCGAGGGCCGGGACGAGGAGGGGCCGGGTGAAGGAGACCGCGCGGGCGGCCCAGAGGTGGCGGCGGTAGAGGTCCCATTGGAGGCGGGCGATCGCGTAGAGGCCGCGGCGCCAGTCGGCGGCGGGCTCGGGGAGGGGGCGTTCGGCGGCGATCTCCTCGATCATCGCGAGGAGGAGGTCCTCCTTGGTGGCGACGTGGCGGTACAGGGACATCGGGCCGACGTTCAGGTCGGCGGCGACGCGGCGCATCGTGACCGCTTGCAGCCCTTCGCGGTCGGCGATGTCGACGGCTTGCCTGCGGATACGGGGGAGGGTGAGGGGAGGGGGCAGGCTGCCCTTGCGGGCGGGCCGCACCTTCGGGGCGGGACTCTTGGCGGGCACCGGCTTCGCCCGGTCGCTCACGACCGTTCCGGCGCCGACCTTGGTGACCACCAGGCCCTCGTCGCGCAGCACCGCCATCACCCGGTTCGCCGTCGCGGTCGCGACGCCCCAGCGCTGCGCGATCTGCCTGACGGACGGCACCCGGTCCCCCGGGCGCAGGTCGCCCGCGGCGATGCCCGCTCGGAGTTCCGCGGCGATCTGGCGGTACGGCGGTTCCATCCCGCCAGTGTACTAGGTCATTCATCTCCGGACTAGCACACTTTCCCACAGCTGTGCCTTTCATTGCACCGTTTCCCGTGTGAGCCTGGGTTCCGTGAACATCGATACAGTGTACGCATCCGACGCCGGCGGACTCGTCGGCGTGCTCTCCTCGGCGTTCGCCGCCGATCCGCTCGCCGCATGGCTGTTCCCCGACGAGGGCCGCCGGGCGGCGTATCAGGAGGGGTTCTACCGGTCGCTGCTCGGCCGTCCGCGGGCCGAAGCCCACGTCGCCGGGGCCGAGGGCGCTGCACTCTGGCTGCGGCTCGACCGGGGCGAACGGCTCGACGCGGGCAGCGCGCCTCCCGGCGGGCCCCTCGCCCGGTTGTTCTCGCTGGGCGCCGCGCTCGGCGAGCGGCATCCGGTCGACCGGCCGCACCTGTACCTCGCGGTCATGGGCGTGGTCCCCGCGTCGCAGGGCCGCGGGATCGGGTCGGCGCTGCTGCGGCACGGGCTGGCGCTCGCGGACCGGGACGGGCTGCCCGCGTACCTGGAGGCGAGTTCACCGGGCAGCCGGTCCCTGTACCTGCGGCACGGGTTCGCCGACCTCGGCGGGCCGGTCCGGGTCGAGGGCGCGCCGCCCGTCCAACCGATGCGGCGGGAACCCGCCGCTGCCGATTCGTAAGGAGCACAATCCATGTCCAATCCCACCGTCGTGCTGGTGCACGGCACGCACGTCTCGTCGTTCAGCTGGGTCGGGCTCACCTCCGAGCTCACCCTGCGCGGGTTCCCCACGGTCGCAGTGGATCTGCCCGGGCACGGGGTCGACGGGTTCTACCCGCGGTCGTACCAGGCGCCGCAGGACCTTGCGGCCCTTGCCAAGGAGCCGTCGCCGCTCGCGGGGCTCACGCTCGACGACTATGCGGAACACACCGTCGAGGTCGTGCGGCGGGCCCGCCGGAACGGGCCGGTCGTGCTCGTCGGCTCCAGCCAGGGCGGGGTCACGTTGAGCCGGGTCGGGAACGCCGTGCCCGAGCTGGTCGACCGCCTCGTCTACGTGGCCGCGTACTGCCCGGTCGAGCTGCCGAGCATGGCCGCGTACCTCGCGGAGCCGGAGAACGCGGAGAGCCTCATCGCCAAGGTCACCGCGGCCGTCGCCGGGGACCCGGCCGAGCTCGGGGTGGCGCGGGTGAACTGGCGGACCGCCGACCCGGTGCTGCTGGACGGCATCCGCGAGTGCCTCGCGGGCGGGTTCGGCGACGAGGAGCTGCTGCGGGCGCTCAACCTGTTCCAGCCCGACGAGCCCGCGGCGATCCCCATGGCGGAGACCAGGGTCGAGGCGGACCGGTGGGGGCGCATCCCGCGGACGTACGTGCGGTTCACCGAGGACCGGCTCATCCCGCCCGCGCTCCAGGACCGGTTCATCGCCGAGGCCGACCGGCTGACGCCGGACAACCCGACCGAGGTGCACTCGCTGCCGCTGCCGCACGTCGGGCCGTTCTCGCGGCCGGAGGTCGTGGAGGTCATCGCCGGGATCGCCTCGCGCGCAAAGGAGTAAGGAGCAGTGAGGACGCCCGGGGTCATGCCCCCCGGGCGTCCTCGTTCCGGAACCCTCGGGTTATGCGTAGGTCTCGAACTCGGTGATCTTCGGCGTGCCGGAGGCCGAGGTGATCACGAAGTTGACCTTGGTGAGGGACGTGGCGGTGAAGGAGATCGTGCCCGCCCCGGTGCCGGAGGCGAGGACCGCCCCGGTGTCGTTGTTGACCAGCTGCCACGAGCCGATACGGCCGGTCGCGTCGGAGGCCTCCTTGATGACGACCGTGTCGATCGTCTTCGCGGAGCTCCACTTGACCGAGACGCGCCCGGTGGTGCCGCTCGGGGACCAGTAGGTCGAGGTGGAGCCGTCGATCACGTTGCCGTAGCTGGTGCCGCTGGCCTTCGAGGTGCCGTCGGCGCCCGCGCCGATGCTCAGGTTCGCGCCCGTGGGCGGGTTCCCGGTGGTCGGCGCGTCGGTGGTCGGCGTGGTCGTGGTCGGGCCCGCGGTCGGCGAGGTCACCGAGCAGGAGCCGTCGGAGGTCTTCAGGCCCTTGTTGGCACCAGCGGTCGCGGTCACGATCGACGGGACGCAGCTCGCGTTGTCGAGGCTGTACGAGTACGGGATCGAGACCGTGGTCGTGGAGGTCGGGTTCGGGCCCGCCGGGTGGTTGTCGGTGCCGGGGGACGACCAGGTCACGTTGTCGAAGGTGTTGCCGCTGACCTGCCAGTAGCCCATGAGGTCGGTGTAGAAGGTCCCGAGCGGGTCCTTCGAGTCCTCGAAGTAGTTGTTGTCCACCTTGATCTTCGCGCCGACGCGGGGGTTGATGCCCGACTCGACGATCCCGGTGAAGTAGTTGTTGTAGGTGTGCGCGGTCCCGCCGCGCAGGAGCGGCATGCGCGAGTTCAGGTTCTGGTACAGGTTGTGATGGTAGGTGATGAAGCTGCTCGCGGTGTCGCTGTCGCTGGAGCCGACGAGGCCGCCGCGCTCGGAGTTGCGCAGGATCGAGTAGGAGAGCGTCACGTACTTGGTGTCGTTCTTCAGGTCGAACAGGCCGTCGTAGCCCTCGGACTCGCCGCCGGAGGCTTCGAGGGTGGTGTGGTCGACCCACACGTTGCGGACCGTGCTCTCCATGCCGATGGCGTCGCCGCCGTTGGAGGTCGGGGAGCCGGACTTCTTCACGTTCTTGACCGTGACGTTCTGGATGATGATGTTGCTGGAGTCGCGGATGTGGATGCCGAGCTGGTCGAACGTGGCGCCCGAGCCGACGCCGAGGATCGTGACGTTGCTGATCCCCTTGAGCTCGATGCGGTCCGCGGCGGTGTCGCAGCTGTCGCCGGAGACCTTCGTGGTGTTCCCGTGGTTGATGGTGCCCTCGACCTGGATGATGATCGGGGTGCTGGTCGAGGCCCGGTTGCACAGGGCCGCATGGATCTGCGTGCCGGTGGTGGCGCGCACGACCGCGCCGCCGGCGCCGCCGGTGGTGCCGCCGTTCTGCGTGGCGTAGCCGGTGGCCGCGTTGGACTGCGCCGAGGCGCCGGTGGTCGAGAACGCGATGCCCGCGACGGCCACGGCCATCGCGGCGGCCACCGTGCCGACCTTGAGTGCTAGCGATCGTCTCATCGCCGAGCTCCTAGGGGTTAGGGATTGACATGTTTCAATGAGTCTAAGGAAAGCCCTTTCCGGAAATCAAGGGTTTTGGGCAACCGATTGCACAAGTTTTTCGCGGCGGCGGTGCGAGCGGTCCGAGCGGGCGTCAGCCCAGGTTCTCCAGGGCCTCTTCGGCCGACGCGGCGTGCGCGTCCATCGCCGACCACGGGTCGGCCTTGCGCATGAGGCGGCGGCGGACCTTCTCGGTGGTGTACTTCGCGGGGCGCGAGCGGCCGAGCTCGTCCCAGTCGAGCGGGGTGGCGACGGCCGCGCCGGGGCGGGCGCGCAGCGAGTACGGGGCGATGAACGTCTGGCCGAAGGCGTTCCGGTTGACGTCCAGGAAGATCCGGTCCCCCCGCTTGTTCTTGCGCTGCGCGGTGGTGAGCAGGTCCGGGTCCTCGGCGGCGAGGCGGTCGGCGACCGCGAGGGCGAGCTCGCGGACGGCGTCGAAGCCGGTGGAGCGGTCGAGCGGGGCCGCGACGTGGTAGCCGCGCCCGCCGGTGGCCTGCACGAACGGGGTCAGGCCGATCTCGGTGTAGACGTCGCGCAGGCGCCGGGCGACCGTGTGGAGCACCGTGTGGTCGGTGCCGTCGGGCGGGTCGATGTCGATGACGAGCCGGTCGGGCCGTTCGAGGTCGTCGACGGTGGAGAGCCAGACGTGGAACTCGATCGCGGCCTGGTTCGCGAGGTAGACGAGCGTCGCCGGGTCGTCGCAGACGACGTAGTGGACGGTGCCCCCGTCGGTGCGCGACCGCACCGCCTCGGTGCGGATCCAGTCGGGGAAGTGGTCGGAGGCGTCCTTCTGGAAGAACCCGCTCCCGCCGATGCCGTCGGGGAAGCGGCGCAGCGTGAGCGGGCGGCCCGCGAGGTGGGGGACCATCGCCTCGGCGACCGACTCGCAGTGGTCGATCAGGTCGCCCTTGGTGAGGCCGTCGTCGGGGAACAGGACCTTGTCGAGCCGCGAGACCTTGATGTCGCGGCCCGCGACTGCCACTGTTGCGGCTCTGCCTGGCGCCATGCGGGGCACACCTCCTTGATGCGGAGGTGTACCCGCAGGTCGAAGCCGTAAACGAGCGTCCTATGCCTCCCGTTCGGCGAGCGCGGCGAGCTGCCCGACGACCGTGCCCCAGCCCTCGTGGAAGCCGAGCTCCTCGTGGCGCTTGCGGGACGCGGCGCTGCCGTGGCGCACCAACGCGCGGTACGCGGTGCCCTCGGGGGCGTCGGCGAAGGTGATCTCGGCGGTCATGGCGACCGGCTCGGGCTCGGCCGGGCGCCAGGCGCTGTCGATCGCGTTGGTGAAGACGATGCGCTCGCCGTCCTCGACGACGAGGAACGCGGCGTCCATGTGCGGGATGAACGCGGCGCCGTCCTCGCTCATGCTGGTGACCATCGGGCCGCCGGGCACGGCGTCGAAGCGCTCGACGCGGCACGCGTACGGGGCCGGGAGCCACCACTGCTCGAAGCGGGCCGGGTCGGTCCAGGCCCGCCAGACGGTGTCGCGGGGCGCGCGGATGACGCGCTCGATGACGAGGTCGAGTTCGGTGTTCATTGGTGCTCCTCGGGATCGGTGACGAACTGCTCCAGCCGGTCGGTGCGCGACTCCCAGACCCGCCGCTGCTCGGCGAGCCAGTCGTCGACGAGCGCGAGGCGCTCGCGCCGGAGCGCGCAGGTGCGGACCCGGCCGGTCTTGGCGGTGCGGATGAGGCCGTTCGCCTCCAGGGTCCGCACGTGCTTCATGAAGGAGGGGAGGGTCATCGGGAACTCGCGGGCGAGGTCGCCGACGCTCATCGGGCCGCGCCCGAGGCGGCGGACCACCTCGCGGCGGGTGGGGTCGGCGAGCGCCGTGAACACACCGTCGAGAGCGGTGCCGTCCAGCATCTCCGAATACTGTGCCATAAGGCTAAGTATTACTCGCTGAAACACTTAGTGCAAGGGCTAAGTGTTTTTTGCTAGCGGATGATGAGCCGCGGCTCCACGAGCAGGCCCTTCGGCTCCTGCGCCACGACCTTGTTCCCATCGGGGCCCATGAGCATCTCCAGGATGCCGGCGGCGACGCGCTCGGGGAGCTGCTCGACGCTGGAGATCCCGAGCGCCTCGGCGGCGGCGGTGTTGTCGAAGCCGACGATCGGCAGCTCGGGCCGCCCGGCCTGGACGGCGGCGAGGTGCGCGCCGATCGCGAGGGCGTCGCTGACGCACACGAGGCCGTCGATCCCGTTCGGCAGCAGGGCCTTCACGGCCTCCTGGCCTTCGGCGACGCCGTCCTCGGCGGTGAGCCGCGGGGCGGTCCGCTCCCCCATGGCCTCGCGCCAGCCGCGCTCGCGGTCGCTGCCGCTCTCCGAGCCCTCGGGCCAGCCGAGGAACGCGATGCGGTCCCCGGCCCGGTCGAGGAGGTGCCTGGTGGCGCTGCGGGTCCCGGCGGCGCCGTCGATGTCGACCCACGGGTGGGCTGCGGTGTCGGTCCCCCAGGGGCGGCCGAAGGCCGCGAACGGGACGCCGCGTTCGAGGAGCCGGGCGGCGCGGCGGTCGCCGCGGGAGGTGCCGGTGAGGACGATCGCGTCCACTTCCCCGGCGTCGGCGAGCTCGTCGAGGTGCCGCAGCTCTTCCTCCAGTGTCCTTGCGGCGTAGAGGAGGACGCGCAGGCCCCTCGCCGCGGCGCTCTCGGTCAAGGCGTGGACGAAGCGGTCGAGGACGACGCCGGAGACGCCCCCGGAGTAGGGGTCGAGCTTGACGGCGATCGTGGAGGTGCGCTGGGTGCGCAGGCGCCGGGCGAGGGCGTTCGGGGAGTAGCCGAGGGCCTCGATCGCGGCCTGGACCTTGAGTCGCGTCGACTCCTTCACGATCGAGGGGGAGTTGACGACGTTGCTCACGGTCTGGCGTGAGACGCCCGCTTCGCGCGCGACGTCCCCGATCGTCGCGGCCTTCCGTTCCGCCATTCGGCCCTGTCCCCTCGCACTTGACGTTCGCTCGCGGACGAGCCTATCGTATGATCGTTCCAATAAAAATTGATCGATCCAAAAACGGTCGGTCGATGGATCAAAGGAGATTCACCGTGAGCAGCAGGAGACGCACCGCCCTCGCGGCAGGGAGCGCGGCCGTCGCCGCCGCGCTGGCCCTCGCCGGGTGCGGAGGCCAGGGCTTCGACGACAGCGGCAATGACGACGCGGAGGGCCTGACCTCCTCCGACGACGCGCTGACGATCCTCTACGGCGCCAGCGGCGAGGCCGAGACGCAGGCGATCGAGGCCGCGCTCGCGGCCTGGTCCGAGGAGTCCGGCATCGAGGCGACCGCGGTCGCCGCCACGAACATGGACCAGGAGCTGTCGCAGGGCTTCGCGGCGGGCTCCCCGCCCGACCTGTTCTACCTGGCCCCCGAGAAGCTCGCCGGGTACGCCGCGAACGGCTCCCTCGAACCGTACGGCGACCTGCTCGCGAACAAGGACGACTTCTACCCCGGGCTCGTCCAGAACTTCACGCTCGACGGCGAGTTCTACTGCGCCCCCAAGGACTCCTCGACGCTCGCGCTGGTCATCAACACGGACCTGTGGGCCGAGGCGGGCCTCACCGACGATGACATCCCGACGACCTGGGACCAGCTCGACGCGGCCGCCGCGGCGCTGACGAGCGGCGACACGGTCGGGCTCGCGTTCGGCGCCGAGTACCAGCGGGTCGGGGCGTTCATGGCGGGCGCGGGCGGGCGCCTGGTCTCCGAGGACGGCACGACCGCGGTCGCCGACTCCGCGGAGAACACCGAGGCGCTCGAATACGTCAAGGGCCACTTGGAGGACGGCACGTTCGCCTATGCTGCGGACCTCGGCGCCGGTTGGGGCGGCGAGGCGTTCGGCAAGGGGCTCGCGGCGATGACCATCGAGGGCAACTGGATCACCGGCGGCCTGTCCGCCGACTTCCCCGACGTCAACTACCAGGTCGTGGAGATGCCCGCGGGCCCGGCCGGGCAGGGCACCCTCCAGTTCACGAACTGCTGGGGCATGGCCGCCGACTCGCCGAACCAGGAGGCCGCGCTCGACCTCGTGGAGTACCTGACGAGCGCCGACCAGCAGCTCGCGTTCTCGGAGGCCTTCGGCCCCATGCCGTCCGTGCAGTCCGCGGCCGACACGTGGAGCACCGACAACCCGGAGCTCGCGGCGTTCCTCGCGGGCGCCGACTACGCGACGGGCGTGCCGACCGCGGCCGGCTCCGCCGAGGTGATCGCCGACTTCAACGCGCAGCTCGAATCGCTCGCGGCCGGCGACCCGGCGCAGATCCTCGCGACCGTGCAGGGCAACCTCGAAGCCGTGGTCGGCTGACCATGGCCCTGGCAGCACCGCGCAGGCGGGCCCGGCGCGAGGACGCGCGCGCCGGGTGGCTGTTCACGCTCCCGGTGATCGCCGTGCTCGGGCTGTTCCTGCTCGTGCCGGTGCTCATGGCCCTGTGGGTGAGCTTCTCCGACTGGACCGGGCGCGGGTCCCCGCTCGCGCCCGGCGTCGGGTTCGTCGGCTTCGACAACTACGCGGCGATCACCTCGGGCGGCGGGCTCGCGGAGCGGAACTTCGGGATCGCCCTGCGCAACAACGCCTGGTACGTGCTCCTCGTGGTGCCGCTCCAGACGGGCCTCTCGCTCCTGCTGGCGGTCCTGCTCAACCGCGCGGTGCTGCGCGGGCGCGGGCTGCTGCGCACCGCGTTCTACTTCCCGTCGGTGACCAGCTCGGTGGCGATCACGGTGCTGTGGCTGTTCCTGTTCTCCACCTCCGGCGCGGTCAACCAGGTGCTCGGGTGGATCGGCGTCAACGGCCCCAACTGGTTCAACGACCCGCGCGGGATCGTCCACGTCGCGCTCGGCGGCGGGAACGGGCCCGCGTTCCTCACCGGCTCGGACTTCCTGGGCGTGACGTGGTGGGACTGGCTGTCGGGGCCGTCGGTGGCGATGAGCGCGCTCATCCTCATGGCGGTGTTCACCACGAGCGGCACGTTCATGCTCCTGTTCCTCGCGGCGCTCCAGAACATCGGGCCGGAGCTCGACGAGGCGGGCCGCATGGACGGCGCCACGGCCTGGCAGCGATTCTGGAAGATCACGCTCCCGCAGCTGCGGCCCGCGCTGTTCACCGTGCTCACGCTGGGGCTCATCGGGTGCTGGCAGGTGTTCGACCAGATCTACACGGGCACGCAGGGCGGGCCCGGCAAGACCACGGTGACGCCCGCGTACCTCTCGTACGAGGCGGCGTTCACCGACCAGGCGTGGGGGCAGGGCGCGGCGATCTCGTTCGTGCTGTTCGCGATCATCGTCGTCTTCACGGTCTTCCAGCGGTGGGCCCTGCGCGAGCGGGACACCTCGAAACGCGTTGCGAAGCGCCTCGCGAAGGGGGCGGAGGCATGACGACTGCATCGGCGCGCAAGCGCAGGCCCCGCATCGGGCAGGCGGTGCTGTACGCGGTGCTCGTGTCCCTCGCGGTCGTGTACGTCTTCCCGTTCCTGGTGCAGATCGCGACCTCGTTCAAACCGGACGCCGAGGCCGCCGCGAACGCGGTGTCGCTGTGGCCGCAGACGTGGACGTTCGCCGCGTACGAGCGGCTGTTCACGCGCTCGGACTTCCCGCTGTGGTTCGCGAACTCCGCGGTCGTCACGGTCGCGGTCACCGCGGGGCGGGTGTTCTTCGCGTCGCTCGCGGGCTACGCGCTCGCGCGGCTGAAGTTCCGCGGCCGGGGGCTCGTCTTCGCGCTCATCGTCGCGGTGATGGCCGTCCCGTCGGTGGTCCTGCTGATCCCGAAGTTCCTGGTGCTCAACCAGCTCGGCATCTACGACTCCTATGCGGGCATGATCCTGCCGCTCCTGGTGGACGCGGCGGGGGTCTTCATCATGAAGGGCTTCTTCGAGTCGATCCCGGTGTCGGTGGAGGAGCAGGCGCGCATCGACGGGGCCGGGACGTTCCGGGTGTTCTGGTCCGTGGTGCTGCCGATGGCGCGCCCGGCGCTGGTCACGATCGTGATCCTGTCGTTCCAGGGGTCGTGGAACGAGCTGAGCCACTTCATCGTCTCGACCCAGTCGCCCGAGCTGACGACGCTCACGAAGGGCGTGGCCTCGCTCGCGTCCGGGCAGCTCAGCCAGGGCACGCAGTACCCGGTCAAGCTCGCGGCCGCCGCGATCATGACGATCCCGGTCGCGGTGCTGTTCTTCGTCTTCCAGAAGCACATCATGAACACGAGTGAAGGAGCCGTCAAGGGATGACCCCCGGCCGCCAGCCTTTCCTGCACGACGCCGTCATCGCGCTGCACGCGCCCACCCAGGCGTGGTCGCGGCCCGACGGCGCGATGACCGCCCCGATCGACGGCCTGTTCCACGGCGACCGCCGGTTCGCGCGCGGCCTCCGGATCGAGGTCGAGGGCGAAGCGCCCGAAGCGATCGCGACCTCCGGGCGCGGCGCGCGCACCGTCGGGTTCGACGCGGTCCTGCGAGGCGTGGACGACCCGTCGCCGGACCCGCACCTGCGCCTCGGCCGGGAGCGGACCGTCGGAGACGGGACCCTCGCGGAGGCGCTGACCGTGGCGTCGGTCGTGGACCGGGAGGTGGCGGCGGTGCTCCGGCTCGTCGTGGAACCGGACTTCGCGCCGTTGCAGGAGGTCAAGTCGGGGCACGGGAGGGCCGCGGCGTGGACCGCGGACGTCGACGGCGCCTCGGCGGTCGTCGCCTCGGGCGACGCGTCGTTCGCGCTGAGCACCGACGCCGGAACCTGGTCCATTGAGGACGGATCGCTGGTCCTGGAGTGGCCCTTCACTGTCGGACCGGACGGGACCGCGGTGCTGCACTGGGGGATGCGGGTGAGCGACCCGGGCCTGGTCGTGCAGGCCGCCGCGCATCGCGCGGGCTGGGCCGTCGACACCACGGGGGTCGACGGCCGCCTGGCCCGCTGGGCCGCGACGGCGCTCGACGACCTGGACGCGCTGCGCCTGGCGTTCCCCGACCACCCCGGGGACGACTTCCTCGCGGCCGGGGCGCCCTGGTTCTTCACCCTGTTCGGGCGCGACTCGCTGTGGGCCGCACGGATGATGCTCCCGGTCGACGTCGGGATCGCGGCCTCGACGCTCCGCGTCCTCGCACGCCTGCAAGGGAAGGCGGACAACGCCGAGACCGAGGAGGAACCGGGGAAGATCGCGCACGAGCTGCGCGCGGCACCGCTCCGCGTCTCCGGCGGGGGCCTCGACCTGCCGCCGCTCTACTACGGCACGGTGGACGCGACGGCGCTGTGGGTGTGCCTGCTCGTGGACGCCTGGCGGGCCGGGATGCCGCGGGAGGAGGTCGCCGAGCTGGTCCCGAACCTGCGGGCGGCCCTCCAGTGGATCGCCGCGGCGGCGGCGAAGGACGGGTTCCTGTCGTACTTCGACCGCAACGGCAAGGGCCTGTCGAACCAGGGCTGGAAGGACTCCGGCGACTCGATCCAGTGGCGCGACGGGCGGCTCGCGAAGGGCCCCATCGCGCTCTGCGAGGCGCAGGGCTACGCGCACGAGGCCGCCGCGGGCGCCGCGGACCTCCTCGACGCGTTCGGCGGCGACGGCGACCAGTGGCGCGGGTGGGCGGCGCGGCTGCGCGAGCGGTTCAACGAGCGGTTCTGGGTCGAGACCCCCGAGGGCCGCTACCCGGCCATCGCGCTCGACCGCGACGGGCAGGCCGTGGACACGCTCACCAGCAACATCGGGCATCTGCTCGGCACCGGGATCGTGGACGCCGCGGACGAGGCGGCCATCGCGAGACTGCTTGCGGGCGAGTCGATGAGCTCCGGCTACGGGGTCCGCACGATGTCGAGCGGCGCGGCCGGGTTCTGGCCGCTGAGCTACCACGGCGGGGCCGTGTGGGCCCACGACTCGGCGATCATCGCGCACGGCATGGCCCGCGCCGGGCTCCGCGAGGAGGCCGCGGTCGTGGTCGAGGGGCTCCTGCACGCCGCGGAGGGCTTCGGGTTCCGGATGCCGGAGCTGCACGCCGGCTTCTCGCGCGCCGAACGCGACCGGCCGGTCCCCTACCCGGCGGCGTGCCGCCCGCAGGCGTGGTCGGCGACCGCCGCGATCACGTGCCTCCAGATCGCCAGGGGCGCTTAGACTTCCGGGGCCCGCAGAGGGGGCGGGCCCCGGAGACGTGCCTATGCGGCGGCGGGAACGGCGCGCTCGCCCGGGCCGGTGTAGGCCGAGAGCGGGCGGATGAGGGCATTCGCGTCGAGCTGCTCGATGATGTGCGCCGTCCAGCCGGTGATGCGGGCCATGACGAACAGCGGCGTGAACATCGGGATGTCGAAGCCCATGAGGTAGTAGGCGGGCCCGGCCGGGAAGTCGAGGTTCGGGTGGATGCCCTTGGCCGCCAGCATGGCCGACTCCAGCTCCTCGTACATCCGCACCCACCGCTCGCCGCCCGTCAGGGCCGCCATGTCGTCCAAGGCCGCCTTCATGGTGGGGACGCGCGAGTCGGCGTCCTTGTAGACGCGGTGCCCGAAGCCCATCACCTTCTCCTTGGCGGCCAGGCGGTCCCGCAGCCAGTCGGCGGCGCGCTCGGGCTCGCCGATCTCCAGCATCATCTTCATGACCGCTTCGTTCGCGCCGCCGTGGAGCGGGCCCTTGAGGGCGCCGATCGCGGCGGTCACGGCCGAGTACATGTCGGAGAGCGTGGAGGCGACGACGCGGGCGGTGAAGGTGGAGGCGTTGAAGGAGTGCTCGGCGTAGAGGATCATCGAGACCTCGAAGCAGCGCAGCACTTCCGGGGCCGGGACCTCGCCGAAGCACATGTGGAAGAAGTTGGCGGACCAGCCCAGGGACGCGTCGGGGGCGATCCGGTCGAGCCCGCGGCGGCGGCGGTGCGCGTGGGCGATCACTGTGGGGAGCTTCGCGAACAGCGCTTCGGCCTTCGCCTGGTTGGATTCGCGCCGGTTGTCGTCCTCGGCGGGGTCCTCGGCGCCGAGGCTGGAGACGGCGGTGCGCAGCAGGTCCATCGGGTGGCAGCCGTCGGGGACGCGGTCGACGACCCCGATGGTCGAACGCGTCACTTCCCGTTGCGCGCGTTCGCGGGCGGTGAAGGCCGCGAGCTGGGCCGCATCGGGGAGCTCGCCGTACCAGATGAGGTGCGCGACCTCCTCGAACGAGCGGGACGCGGCGAGCTGCTGCACCGGGTAGCCGCGGTACGTCAGGGACAGCGTCTCGGGCACGACCTCGGAGATCGCGGTCGTGTCGGCGACGACCCCGGCGAGGCC
The DNA here is from genome assembly GCF_037034145.1 of Glycomyces sp. MUSA5-2. Taxonomy (NCBI): domain Bacteria; kingdom Bacillati; phylum Actinomycetota; class Actinomycetes; order Glycomycetales; family Glycomycetaceae; genus Glycomyces; species Glycomyces sp. MUSA5-2. The sequence goes on along the minus strand of NZ_JBAGKG010000005.1, from coordinate 243,769 downwards.
CTTGTGGACGTCCAGCGGTGCGGTGCTCACGATTCCCTCCCCGGGATCTCGAAGTTGAACAGTTCCTGGTCGAACTCGTTGTAGGAGGCGTAGTCGACCAGGTCGTAGAGGCGGGCGCGGGTCTGCATGCGCTCCACCAGGGACGCCTGCGTGCCTTCGGTCTTCAGCGTCGCGAACAGCTCGTCGACGGCGCCCATGGCGGCGCGGAGGCTGGAGACGGGCCAGATGACGAGGTTGTAGCCGAGGTCCTCCAACTGCGCCGCCGTCAAATTGGGGGAGGTCCCGAACTCGGTCATGTTGGCGAGCAGCGGAACGTCGATCGCCTTGCGGAAGGCCGCGAACTCGGCCTCGTCGCGCAGCGCTTCGGGAAACACCAGGTCCGCTCCGGCGTCCACATAGGCTTTCGCGCGGTCGATCGCGGCGTCGAGGCCCTCGATCGCGCGGGCGTCGGTGCGGGCGCAGACGACGAAGTCGGGGTCGGTGCGGGCCTTGACGGCGGCGGCGACGCGGCGGACCATCTCGTCGGCGGGGACCACGGCCTTGCCGTCGAGGTGCCCGCAGCGCTTGGGGTTCACCTGGTCTTCGAGGTGGCAGCCCGCGAGCCCGGCGTCCTCCAGGGACCGGATCGTGCGGGCGACGTTCCCGACCTCGCCGAAGCCGGTGTCCGCGTCGATCAGGGTGGGCAGGTCGGTGGCGCGGGCGATCTGGCCGCCGCGGGTCGCGACCTCGGTGAGCGTGGTCAGCCCGATGTCGGGCAGGCCCAGGTCGGCGGCGAGGGCCGCGCCGGAGACGTACACGCCGTCGAAGCCGTGGTCGGCGGCGGCCTTCGCGACCAGGGGCGAGAACGCCCCGGGGAGGCGCTGGAGGCGGCCTGACGCGAGGCCCTCGCGCAGGCGGCGGCGCTTCTCGGCTGGAGTCGTCATCAGAAGAGCCCCTTCGCGGTCGGTTCGGTCAGCGCGCCGGGCGGCGCGGCGAGGTTGAGGGCCCGGACGCCGTTCGCGTCGAGCGCGTCGATGCGGCATGCGAGGTCGAGGAACCGGTCCTGCTCGGCTTCGTCGATGACGCCTTCAGTGAGGGTGCGGAACTTCGCGACGTACTGCTCGCGCCCGAACGGCCGCGCCCCCGCCGGGTGCGCGTCGGCGACGGCCAGTTCGTCTTCGACGACCGTCCCGTCGTCGAGCGTGATGACGACGCGCCCGCCGAACGCCCGCTTGTCCGGGTCCGGGTCGTGGTACCGCGCGGTCCACTCCGGGTCCTCCACGGTGCGGACCCTCCGCCACAGGCGCACGGTCGATTCCCGGTGCGCGCGTTCGGGAGTGTAGGACCGCTCGTGGTGCCACGCGCGGTCTTCGAGGGCCACCGCGAAGATGTACATGATCGAGTGGTCGAGGGTCTCGCGGCTCGCGTCGGGGTCGGTCTTCTGCGGGTCCTCCGCGCCCGTGCCGATCACGTAGTGCGTGTGGTGGCTCGTGTGGATCACGACCTCGCGCACCCGGTCGAGGTCGACGCGCGGGGCCATGCGGCGGGCCAGGTCGATGAGCGCCTGGGACTGGTACTCCGCCGAATGCTCCTTCGTGTACGTGTCGAGGATGGCCCGCTTCGCCTCGCCCGCAGCGGGAAGCGGCACCTCATACACGGCATCCGGCCCGCTGAGGAGCCGCGCGATCACCGCGTCCTCGCCTTCGTAGATCGGCGACGGGGCGCCTTCACCGCGCATCGCCCGGTCCACGGCTTCGATAGCGGCCTTGCCCGCGAACGCGGGCGCGTACGCCTTCCACGAGGAGATCGCGCCCTTGCGGGACTGCCGCGTGGCGGTCGTCGTGTGCAGCGCCTGCCCGACCGCCTGGTAGACGGTCTCCACGGGCAGGTCGAGGAGCGCGCCGATCCCGGCGGCGGCCGAGGGGCCGAGGTGCGCGATGTGGTCGATCCGGTGCTCGTGCAGGCAGACTCCGCGCACCAGGTCCACCTGGACCTCGTACCCGGCGGCGATGCCGCGCACGAGCGCGCGCCCGTCGAGGCCCCGGTGCTGCGCGACCGCGAGGATCGGCGGGATGTTGTCGCCGGGGTGCGAGTAGTCCGCGGCCAGGAACGTGTCGTGGAAGTCCAGCTCCCGCACCGCGACCCCGTTCGCCCAGGCGGCCCATTCCGGGGAGGACCGGAACGCCGCCGGGAGGCCGAACACGGCCGCGCCCGGCGCGTACGGGTGCGCGCGGGCCTGCGCCCGCGCGCTCGCCACGGGACGGCGCGCGAGCGACGCGGCGGCGACCGCGGCGTTGTCGATGACCCTGTTCCCGATCATCTCGGCGACCTCCCGCTCCACCGGGACCGGGTCGACCGCGGCCGCGGCGAGCTTCCAGGCCAGCTGGCCCTCCCGGGGCAGATCCTCGCGGGAGGCGTGGGTGCGGACGCGGTGGGTGATCACTCGGCGGCTCCTAGCGCTGCGGCGGCGGGTACATTTCACAGTATGCACACACCCGGATGCCCTTGAAACCGCTGTAAATGTGGTTTCTTGTGGAAAATTCCGGGCCGGTTTGTGGAATCTGTGAAAGGACGAGGCCATGGCGCTGCGCAAGGCGAAGGTGGGGCTGCGGCTGCGCCGGTTCCGCGAGGAGCATGGGCTCACGCAGGCCGCGCTCGCGACGGCGCTGGGGATCTCCACGAGCTACGTCAACCAGATGGAGTCGAACCAGCGGCCCATCACCGGGCCGGTGCTGCTGCGCCTCGCCGAGGTCTACGACGTGGACGTGCAGCGGTTCTCCGCCTCGGAGAGCGACCGGCTCACCGCGCAGCTGCGCGACGCGCTCGCCGACACCGCCCACGCCGACCGCGTCTCGGACGGCGAGGCCCGCGAGCTCGCCGAGTCGATGCCGGGCCTCGCGCAGTACGTGGTGGACCTGCACCGCCGCTACCAGCACATGGTGGAGCGCAACGCGGCGATGAGCGCCGAACTCGATGCGGGATCACCGACAGCACACGAGGAGGTGCGGGACCTGTTCTACGCCAAGCGGAACCATGTGGCCGCACTCGACGAAGCCGCGGAGCGGATGTACGAGGAGGCCGCGCTCGATCCCGGGAGCCTCGCCGAGGGCCTGGCCCGCCTGCTCCACGATCGCTACGGCACCGTCGTCGCCGATCTCGAAGCGGGCGAGGCGAACCGCGTGAAGCGCCGCTTCGACCCCGACGCCCGGGTGCTGCGGGTCTCGCCGCTGCTCAGCCCCGGGCAGCGGGCGTTCCAGCTCGCCACGCACCTCGCGCTCGTCGCGTGCGACGACCTCATCGCGTCCGAAGTGGAGGCCGCGGACCTGTCCGGTGACGAGGCCCGCGGCCTGGCGAGGATCGGGCTCGCGAACTACTTCGCGGGCGCGCTCATCCTCCCGTACGGTCCGTTCCTCAGGGCCGCAGAGGAACTGCGCTACGACATCGACCTGCTCGGGCGGCGCTTCCGCGTCGGGTTCGAGACCGTGGCGCACCGGTTGTCGACGCTCCAGCGGCCCGGCGCGCGCGGCGTGCCGTTCTTCTTCGTGCGCGTCGACCGGGCCGGGAACATCTCGAAGCGCCAGTCCGCCACCGACTTCCACTTCTCGCGGGTCGGCGGCACCTGCCCGCTGTGGGACGTCTACGAGGCGTTCGCGAGCCCCGGGCAGATCCGCACGCAGCTCGCGCAGATGCCCGACGGCCGCTCCTACCTGTGGGTCGCGCGCACCGTGACCCGCCGCTACGGCGGGTTCGGGACGCCCGCGAAGACGTTCGCGATCGGCCTCGGCTGCGACCTCCACCATGCGCACCGGCTCGTCTACGCCGACGGGCTCGACCTCGCCAACCCGGCGATGCTCACCCCGATCGGCCCCGGCTGCAAGGTGTGCGACCGCAAGGGCTGCCCGCAGCGGGCGTTCCCCGCGATCGGCGCGCCGCTGGAGGTGACCGACCGCCAGAGCCGGTTCACCCCCTACCCGTCGGCGGCTTAATGCGAGGGCGCGTGCTCCGCGTCGTCCCGGAGCTTCCGGTTCGGCAGGAAGAACGCGAGCGCCGTGCCGACCAGGATCACCGGGACCAGCCCCAGGAAGATCGGCAGCAGCGCGTCCGAGTACGCGTTGATCACCTGGTCGCGCAAGGCGTCAGGGAGCGAGCGGACGATCGCGGGCGTGATCGACTCGGCCCCGGCGCCGCCGAAGTCCGTGCCGATCCCGGCGAGGTGGTCGGTGAGCCGGTTCGTGAAGATCGCCCCGACCACCGCGACGCCCACCGTCGCGCCGATCTCGCGGAAGAAGTTGTTCGAGGAGGTCGCGGTGCCGACCTCGCTCTGCGGGAACGCGTTCTGCACGGCGAGCACCAGGTTCTGCATGACCAGGCCCATCCCCGCGCCGAGGACCGCGATGTAGGCGCACAGGACCCACACCGGCGACGACGGGTCGAGTGTGGACATGAGCCAGATGCCGACGGGCATCACGAGCATGCCCGCGACCACGAACCCCTTGTACCGCCCCAGCTTCGACACCAGCGACCCCGAGGTGACGGCCGTGAGCATCATGCCCGCGACCATCGGGATGAGCAGCAGGCCCGACTCGGTCGCCGAGTAGCCGTACACCATCTGGAGGTACGTCGGCATGTACGAGATGACCGCGAACATGCCCAGGCCGATCGCGATCATGCCGATGAGCGTGGCGATGGAGAACACCGGGTTCTTCACCATGCGCAGCGGGATGAGCGGCTCCTTCGCGCGGCTCTCGACGATGCAGAACAGGACCGCGGCGACGATCGTGACCGCGCCGAGCCACAGGATGGTCGGCGATGTCCAGTCGTACTCGGTGCCGCCCCACGTGCACACCAGGATCAGCGAGGTCACGGCCACGGCCATGAGCGCCGTCCCGAGGTAGTCGAAGGCGACCTTGACCTGCTTGCGCGGCAGCTTGATCGCGAGCGCGGAGATGAGGAGCGCGGCGACGCCGAGCGGCAGGTTGATCCAGAACGCCCAGCGCCAGTCGGCGTTGTCGGTGATCCAGCCGCCGAGGAGCGGGCCCGCGACGGCGGCGAGGCCGAACACGGCGCCCATGGGGCCCATGAACTTCGCCCTCTGGCGGACGGGGACGAGGTCGGCGATGATCGCCTGGGAGACGATCATGAGCCCGCCGCCGCCGAGGCCCTGCAGGGCGCGGAAGGCGATGAGCTGCGGCATGTCCTGGGCGAATCCGGCGAGGCCGGAGCCGATGACGAAGACCGCGAGTCCGGCGAGGAAGAGCTGGCGGCGGCCGATGAGGTCGCCGAGCTTGCCGTAGACGGGCATGCCGATGGTGGCGGCGAGGATGTACGCGGTGGTCACCCAGGCCATGTGGGAGAGGCCGTCGAGCTCGCCGACGATCGTGGGGAGCGCGGTGGAGACGATGGTCTGGTCGAGCGCCGACAGGAGCATGGTGACCATGAGCGCGGCGTAGATCCACCCGAAGTGGGAGGGGAGCTTGGCGCCCGCGCGCTCGGCGGGCGGTTCGAGGGTCTCAGTGGTCACGGCGGACTCCTAGCGCGGGAAGGATGACGGCGTCGATGTAGGCGGTCAGGTACTCCGAGTCCGGGTGCTTCCCGGTCATCATGGGGCGCACGGCGATGGGCGCCAGGAGCAGTTCGTGGACGAAGCGCCGCCCGGGCGGGTCGGGCGGGATCTCGCCGCGTGCGATCGCGCGGTCGATGACGGTCTCGACGGCCCGCTCGATCGGGGCGGCCATGACCTCGCGGACGGCGGCGGCGAGGTCGTCGTCGGAGCGGGCGGCGTTGTGGATGCCGGCCATGAGCTCGTGGTCGCCGGGCGCGGCGTGCTCCATGGGGCCGACGCCGGCGACGAGGTCGCCGCGGAGGCTCCCGGTGTCGACGGCTTCGAGCGGGTGCGGCTTGCGGTTGCGGACGGCCTCGACGACGAGGCGCGGCTTGCCGTTCCAGTGGCGGTAGAGCGTGGCGGTGCTGGTGTGCGCCTCGGCGGCGATCTGCTGCATGGTCACGTTCTCGTAGCCGTGCTCGCGGACCAGGCGCTCGACGCATTCGTAGATCTCGGCCTCGCGCTCGGGCGTGAGCCGTGAGCGTCGTTCCATCCGCCTGCTCCTATCGAAACGAAGTGTTTTCGTTTCGATCATAAACACGCCGCGGGCGCCGCGTCCACGCGTGTGGCGGATCAGACTTCGATCTGGGACCCCATGATGATCGTCCGCTCGCGCGGGAGCCGGAAGTGGTCGGCGGCGTCGGCGGTGATCCGCGAGGTGGCGATGAACAGGTGCTTGCGCCACTGCGCCATCGTCGGCTGCTCGCTCGCGTGCAGGTGGATCGTCGACAGGAAGTACGAGGCGTCCCCGATGTGCAGCCGCCCGCCGTGCCCGGCCCGGTCGAGCTGCGCGAGCGCGCGCGGCACGTCCTGGACCTCCATGTACCCGAACCGGATCGCCACGTAGACGATGCCGTCGTCGGCGAAGCCGAGGAAGTCCTCCGAGACGCGGTCCTCGTCGCCGACGCGCGGGACCGGCCGCGTCTCGATCGAGGCGATGACGATCTGCTTGTGCCGCACGTGGTTGTGCTCCATGTTGGCGCGCAGCGCCAGCGGCGTGGTGAGCTTCCCGCGGTTGAGGAACACGGCCGTGCCGGGCACGCAGTTCGTCTTCGGCAGCTCGGCGCGCAGCTGCTTGACGCACGCCCGCAGCGGGCCCTCGCGGCGCTCGCGCTCGGCGGTGACGATCGCGCGGCCCTTCTGCCACGTGACCATGACGGTGAACGCGGCGAGCCCGATGAGCAGCGGCAGCCACGCGCCGTGGACGAGCTTCGTGAAGTTCGCGGCCAGGAACAGCAGGTCGAACCCGATGAGGACCGCCCCGCCGCCGACGACCAGCCACAGCGGCAGCTGCCAGCGCGACTTCGCGATGTACAGGAACAGGAGCGTCATGATCGTGATCGTCCCCATGACGGCCATGCCGTACGCGTACGCGAGCGCGTGGGAGGACCGGAACGCGAACACGAGGGTGAGCACCGAGACCATGAGCAGCCAGTTGATCCACGGCACGTAGATCTGGCCGTACTGCTCCGCGGAGGTGTGGTCGATGCGCAGGCGCGGCAGGTACCCGAGGCGCGACGCCTGGGCGGCGACGGAGTAGGCGCCGGTGATGACCGCCTGCGCGGCGATGATCGTGGCCGCGGTGGCGAGGAGCAGCAGCGGCAGGCGGGCCCAGCCGGGGGCGAGGAGGAAGAACGGGCCGGAGACGGCGGTCCCGTCCTCCAGGATCATCGCGCCCTGGCCCATGTAGTTGAGCAGGAGCGCGGGGAAGACGAGGATGAGCCACGCCTTGGTGATCGCGGGGCGGCCGAAGTGGCCCATGTCCGCGTACAGCGCTTCGGCGCCGGTCACGCACAGCACGATCGCGGCGAGCGCGAAGAACGCGATGTGGAAGTGGTCGAACAGGAAGTGCGCCGCGTAGTAGGGCGAGAGGGCCTTGAGGATCTCGGGGTGCCCGCCGATCCCGCGGATGCCGAGGACGGCGAGCACGCCGAACCACACGATCATGACCGGCCCGAAGGCCCGGCCGACGACGGCGGTGCCCTTGCGCTGCACGAGGAACAGCACCACGATGATGAGCGCGGTGAGGGGGATGACGAGGCTGTCGAGGCGCGGTTCGACGACCTCGATGCCCTCGATGGCGGAGAGCACGGAGATCGCGGGCGTGATCATCGAGTCGCCGAGGAACAGGGACGCCCCGAAGATGCCGAGCGCGGCGAGGGTGAGCGCGGCGCGGCGCCCGCGCCCCTGCTTCCACTTGTGGAGCAGGGTGATGAGGGCCATGATGCCGCCCTCGCCGTCGTTGTCGATGCGCATCGCCAGGAGCACGTACGTCACCGTGACGATGATGACCATGGACCAGAACATGAGGGACACGACGCCGTAGATGCTCTCGGGGGCCACGGGCACCGGGTGCGGGTCGGCGGGGTTGAACACGGTCTGGAGCGCGTAGATCGGGCTGGTGCCGATGTCGCCGAAGACGACGCCGAGGGCGCCGACGACGAGCGCGAGGCGGGTGGCGTCCCGGACGCCGTGCCCGGGCTGGGGCGCGGTGTCGGTTGCGGGTCCGGGCTGACCCGCGCTGCCGGCGGCGGTCACTTGCGGTCACTTCCTGTCGGGCGGTCGGTCGGCGGGCACGCGCGGGCGGGCGTCCGCGGTCGTGTCCGACCGATGCACGATACCCCGCTGAGCGGCCCCGCCGACCTGGAGCCGCGAACGGGGGACGCCTGCCGGTGGACGGCGTTGCCGCAGATCACACCTCGATTGTCGTCCCGTTCCGGCCGCTGTGCCACTAAAAATGCCGGGGCGTCCGGGCCCGCGGCGGGGCTACGATGGTCGGCGGTGATCCCCCGGGGCCTGGCGGCCGCGGGGGCGTCCGCGGCCCCCGTCCCCATCCAGTCCCCGAGCCTCGCTGCGGCGCAACCGAACCGGCGCAGACCCTTTCCCTCGAACCGAATCCGGGGCATTCCTGATGGACTCCATCACCCTCGACGGCAAGCACCCGATCGCGTCGCTCGCGCGGACCCTCAAACCGCGGCGGGGGCGCCTCGCCGCGGCCGTCGCCGTCTTCATCGTCAAGGACAGCCCGGTGTGGCTGCTGCCGGTCATCACCGGCGCCGCGGTCGACGCGGTCGTCGGCGGCGGGCCGGTCTCGGACCTCGGCTGGCTCGCGCTCGGCGCGGCCGTCCTCGTCTTCCAGAACGTGTTCACGCACGTGTGGTTCACGGGCCTGTACATGGGCGTCGTGCGCTCGCTCGGCGCCGACCTGCGGAACGCGCTCGCGGCGCGGCTCCAGCTGTTGTCGATCGGGTTCCACTCCCGGTCGAACGCGTCGATCATCCAGAGCAAGGTCGTGCGCGACGTCGAGAACGTCGAGCTCATGCTCTCCCAGTCGGGCGGGCCGTTCCTCCAGGCGGTGTTCGTGTTCGCGGGCGCGATCACGATGACGGCGCTGTCGGTGCCGCAGTTCCTGCCGGTGTTCGCGCTGTCGCTGCCGTGCGGGTTCGGCGTCTGGTGGTTCACGCGCCGCCGCACGCAGGAGCGCAACCAGGAGTTCCGCAAGGAGATGGAGGTGTTCTCGGCGCGCGTCGGGGAGATGGCGGCGCTCATGCCGATCACCCGCGCGCACGGCCTGGAGCACGTCGCGGCCGAGCGGGTCTCGCGGGTCGCCGACGAGGTGCGGCACCGCGGGCTGCGCCTCGACGTCGTCAACGGCCGCTTCGGTGCCGCGAGCTGGGTGACCATGCAGCTGCTGTCGGTCGGGTGCCTGCTGCTGGCCGCGGCGGTGGCGCTGCTGGGCTGGGCGCCGATCTCGGCCGGGCAGGTCGTGCTGCTCGGCACGTACTTCTCGATGCTGACCGGGTCGGTGGGCTCGGTCCTGAACCTGGTGCCGGTGACGGCGCGCGGCACGGAGTCGGTGCGGTCGATCGCGGAGGTCCTCCAGGACCCCGACATCGAGCGCAACGAAGGCCGGTCCGTGGACGCGGTCGAGGGACGGGTGGAGCTGCGCGGCGTCTCGGTGCGCTACCCCGATTCGGGGCGCCCGGCGCTGGACGGCGTGGACCTGCTGGTCGAGCCGGGGAAGACGGTGGCGTTCGTGGGGCCGTCGGGGTCGGGGAAGTCGACGCTCATGAACACGGTGCTCGGGCTGATCCGGCCGGAGGCGGGCGCGGTGCTCGTCGACGGCGCGGACATGGAGGGCCTCGACATGCGGTCGGTGCGTCGGCACGTGTCGGTGGTGCCGCAGGACTCGGTCCTGTTCGAGGGGTCGGTGCGCGACAACATCACGTACGGGCTCGGCCCGATCGGGGACGAACGCGTGCGGGCGGCGCTGCGCGACGCGAACGCGCTCGAATTCGTGGAGGCCCTGCCGCACGGGTGGGACACGGTCGTCGGCGAGCGGGGCGCGCGCCTCTCGGGCGGGCAGCGCCAGCGCCTGTCGATCGCGCGGGCCCTCATCCGCGACCCGCGCATCCTGTTCCTCGACGAGGCGACGAGCGCGCTCGACTCGGAGTCGGAGCGGCACATCCAGGGCGCGCTGGAGACGCTCATGCGGGACCGCACGACCCTGGTGGTCGCGCACCGGCTGAGCACGATCCGCTCGGCGGACGTGATCGTGGTCCTGGAGCACGGCCGGATCGCCGAGCAGGGCACCCACGCCGAACTCCTCGCCGCCTCGGGCCGCTACGCGGCCCAGTGGGGCGTCCAGCACGCCGCGGCCTGAGCAGGGCATGCCGCAGCTTGACCTCTGGGTGAGGGCCCCCGGTTTCAAACTTAGCCGGGGGTACCTGAAGGGGAGCTGAAGCGGGATCAGAAAGTTTATCGACTAAACTTAGTCGCATGAGCACTCCCCGCGTGTCCGCAGCCGTGCATCCGATCGTCTCCGGTTTCCACCCCGACCCGACGGTGTGCCGGGTGGGCGAGGACTACTACCTGGCGCATTCGAGCTTCGAGTACTTCCCGGGGGCGCCGCTGTTCCACAGCCGGGACCTCGTGTCGTGGCGGCAGATCGGGAACATCCTCGACCGGCGGGGCCAGTTCCTGCGCGGGGACGGCCGTCCATCGGGCGGGATCTACGGGTCGACGCTGCGCCACCACGACGGCCGCCTGTACTTCGTGACCACGAACGTCGGCCACGACATGGGGCAGACCATCGTCTCGGCCGAGCTCGTGTCCGATACCGACCATGCGAACCTGGTGTGGAGCGACCCCGTGTTCGTGCCGCGGGCCGCCGGGATCGACCCCGATCTGGCCTGGGACGAGGACGGCACCTGCTACCTCACCTGGACCGGCGCCGTCCGCACCGACGACGACGGCCGCAGCGCGAACGGCATCTGGCAGGGCCGCCTCGACATGAAGACCGGCGAGTTCGAGAAGCCCCCGTACCGGGTGTGGGAGGGCTCGGGCCTCGCGTATCCCGAAGCGCCGCACCTGTACCGCATCGGCGACCACTGGTACCTGCTGCTCGCCGAGGGCGGGACCGAGCGCGGCCACTCCGTGACGATCGCCCGCGCCGACCGCCCCGAGGGCCCGTACGAGGCGTGCCCGCGCAACCCGGTCCTCACCCACCGCTCCACCCCGCACCCGGTGCAGAACACCGGCCACGCCGACCTCGTCGAGACCGCCGACGGCGACTGGGCCGCCGTGTACCTGGCGGTTCGCCCCGGCGGGTTCACGCCCTCGTTCCACGTGCTCGGCCGCGAGACGTTCCTCGCCGGAGTCGACTGGGTCGACGGCTGGCCGGTCTTCGACGAGGACCGCTACGAGTTCGCGCCCGACCCGACCGGTTTCACCGACGAGTTCACGGCCGGCAGACTGGGCTTGCGCTGGGTCGCGCCCGCGAGCGAGCCGGACAAGATCGCGGCGGTCCGCGACGGCGGCGGGCTCGACCTGCGCGACCCGGCGGACGGCTCCCCCGGGCTGCTGTGCGTGCGCGTCAAGGACCTCCGCTGGGAGGCCGAGGCGGCGTTCGCCGGCTCGGGCCGGTTCGAGGTCCGCATCGACGACCGGCACCGGTACGGCCTGGTGTACTCGGACGGCCGCGTCACTGCGGAGGCCCGGATCGGCGGGGTCACCGCCGAGCTCGGGTCGGTCGAGGCCGGTCCCGAGGCGGTCCTGCGGATCGCGGCGGTCGAGTGCGAGGCCGAGACGATGACCGCGTACGGCCCCGACGACCTCGTGCTCACCGCCGACGGCGCCGAGCTCGCGCGCCTCGACGGCCGCTACCTGTCGACCGAGGTCGCGACCGGCTTCACCGGCCGGATGCTCGGCGTCGGCGCCACCGGGACCGGCTCGGTCCTGCGGCGGTTCGCCTACCTGCCGACCGACGGCACACAGTCGTAAACGGTGCACAGTCGTAAACAGGGCACAGTCGTAAACGGTCAAGGTCAGGGCCGAGTACGGCCCTGACCTTGAGCAGACCTAGTCCTTCTCGGACAGGTCGCGCACCACGACGACCGGGCACGGCGCGTGCGAGACGCAGTACTGGCTGACCGAGCCGACGAGCGTCCCCACGAACCCGCCGTGCCCGCGCGAGCCCACGACGAGCAGCGACGCGCCCTCGGCGGCGTCCATGAGGACCCGCGCCGGATGCCCGGCGACCGAGTTCTGCACGATCACCACGCCCGGGTCGGCGCCCGCGGCCTGGTCGACCGCGCGGCTGAGGACCTGCTTCGCGGCGGACTCGAACTCCTCGTTGCTGGGGAGCGTCATCACCATGCCCGTGCCGTACGCGGCGGGCACCTCCCACGCGTGCACCGCCTCCAGCTCCGCGCCCGTGAGCGCGGCCTCGCGCAGCGCCCATTCGAGCGCGCGCTGCGACGGGGCCGAGCCGTCGACGCCGACGACGATGCGGTCCGGCTTGTGCTCTGAGACGTCCATGTCCGCTCCTTCCGTCTGGCCCCTTCTTGGGGGGGACCGTCCGGGTACCCGAACGGGGCCCGCGCCAACCCGGGATCGGTGCGAATCGCCGCTTCCGGCTCCATTCGGGAGTTATATTCAGGCGTCACGGACCCGATCGAGCAGCGAGGACGCCATGGCGCACGACACCGCCGCCACCTCTGCCGCCTCCGAAGGCCGCCCCGCAGCGAAGTTCACGTTCTGGACCATGACCGCGATGGTCGTCGGCTCCATGGTCGGCGCCGGCGTCTTCTCCCTCCCCGCCCGCTTCGCGCAGCAGACCGGCATCGCCGGTGCGCTCATCTCCTGGGCCGTCGCCGGGACCGGCATGCTCATGCTCGCGTTCGTGTTCCAGCACCTCGCCGTCCGCCGCCCCGACCTCGACGCCGGGGTCTACGCGTACGCCAAAGCCGGGTTCGGCGAGTACCCCGGCTTCTTCTCCGCGTTCGGGTACTGGGCCAGCGCCTGCGTCGGCAACGTCACCTACTGGGTCCTCATCATGTCCACCGTCGGCGCGGTCGTCCCGGCCCTCGGCGAAGGCGACACGGTCCTCGCGGTCGTCCTCTCCTCGGCGGGACTGTGGGGGTTCTTCCTGCTCATCAAGCGCGGCGTCAAGGAGGCCGCGGCGATCAACCGGGTCGTGACGGTCGCGAAGCTCATCCCCATCGCCGTGTTCGTCATCCTCGCGCTGTTCTTCCTCGACCCGCGCGCGCTCGCCGAGAACTGGGGCGGCGCCGACTACGCCGGTTCCCTGTTCTCCCAGGTGAAAGGCACGATGCTGGCGACGGTGTTCGTGTTCCTCGGCGTGGAGGGCGCGAGCGTGTACTCGCGGCACGCGAAGCGCCGCGAGGACGTCGGCCGCGCCACCGTCACCGGCTTCCTGTCGGTGTTCGCGGTCTTCGCGTCGGTCACGATCGTGTCCTACGGGATCATGCCGATGGACGAGATCGCGGAGCTGCGCCAGCCGTCCATGGCGGGCGTCCTGGAGCACGCGGTCGGCACCTGGGGCCTGGTGTTCGTCTCGATCGGGCTCATCGTGTCCGTGCTCGGCGCGTACCTGGCGTGGACGCTCATGGCCGCCGAGGTCCTGTTCGTCGCCGCGAAGGACAAGGACATGCCGCGGTTCCTCGCGCGGTCGACCCCGGAGGACGTGCCGGTACCGGCGCTCGCCCTGTCGACGGCGCTGAGCCAGGTGGTCCTGGTCGTCACGTACTTCTCGGAGGACGCGTTCAACTTCGCGCTCGACCTCACCAGCGCGCTGACGCTCATCCCGTTCCTGCTCGCGGCCCTGTTCGCCGTGAAAGTGGCGACGGGACGGGACCGCGGCGCCGTGGGCTCGCGAACCGGCGGGGCGCTGCCGATCGCGCTGCTCGCGGTCGTCTACACGGCGTTCCTGCTGTTCGCGGCGGGCCTGAAGTTCGTGCTGGTGTCGTTCATCGTGTACGCACCGGCGACGATCCTGTTCGTCATGACCCGCCGCGAGCAGGGGCGGCGCGTCTTCAGCCCTGGCGAGGCGGTGCTGCTCGCGGTGTCCGTCGCGGGCGCCGCGCTCGGCGTCCTCGCACTGGCGCTCGGCTGGATCAGCATCTAAGGGAGACAACATGGCCAACGGATACGGCGTCCACTCCGAAGTGGGCAGGCTGCGGAAGGTCCTCGTGTGCCGGCCGGGCCTCGCGCACCGGCGGCTGACGCCGACGAACGCGGACGGGCTGCTGTTCGACGACGTCATGTGGGTGGAGAACGCCCAGCGCGACCACCTCGACTTCGTGAACAAGATGCAGGCCAGGGGCGTCGAGGTCGTGGAGCTGCACGACCTTCTCGCGGCCACCGTCGCCGACCCCGCGGCCCGGTCGTGGCTCCTCGACCGGAAGATCACCCCGAACGAGGTGGGCCTCGGCCTGGTCGAGCCGACCCGCGCGTACCTGGAGTCGCTGACGCCCGCGTCGCTCGCGGAGTTCCTCATCGGCGGCCTCTCGACCGCGGACCTGCCCGAGGACCTGCGGCCGCCGTACATCGCGCTGGCCCGCGAGTCGACCGGTGTGCGCGAATACCTGATGCCGCCGCTGCCGAACACGCTGTACACGCGGGACACCACGTGCTGGCTGTTCGGCGGGCTCACGCTGAACCCGCTGTACTGGCCCGCGCGGCGCGACGAGACGCTGCTGATGAAGGCCGTGTACACGTTCCATCCGGAGTTCACGGGCTCGACGGTGTGGTGGGGCGACCCGGACGAGCAGTGGGGGCAGGCGACGTTCGAGGGCGGCGACATCATGCCCGTGGGGAACGGCGTGGTGCTCATGGGCATGAGCGAGCGCACTTCCCGGCAGGCGATCACGCAGGTGGCGCGGGCGCTGTTCGCTCGCGGCGCGGCGCAGCGGGTCGTGGTGGCGGGCATGCCGAAGCTGCGGTCGGCGATGCACCTCGACACGGTGTTCACGTTCGCCGACCGCGACGTGGTCACCCTGTACCCGAAGATCATGGACTCGGTGCACACGTTCTCGCTGTACCCGGCCGACCGGGAGCCGGGCCTGGAGCTGGTCGACCACGGCACGGCCGCGTTCACCGACATCGTGGCGGCGGCGCTGGGCCTATCGGGCCTGCACGTCATCGAGACCGGCGGCGACGTGTACGCCTCCGAACGGCAGCAGTGGGACTCGGGGAACAACGCGGTCGCGCTGGAGCCGGGCGTGGTCATGACGTACGACCGGAACACGCAGACGAACACGCTGCTGCGCAAGGCCGGGATCGAGGTCGTCACGATCGTCGGCGCCGAACTGGGGCGCGGGCGCGGCGGCGGGCACTGCATGACCTGCCCGATCGTGCGCGACCCCGTGGACTTCTGACCGGCCGCAGATAGTGACCGCCGCCACTCGGGCGCTTCAGCGGTCACATCGGGGCCGAAGATTGCGTCATACCGGTGACCGCACTTCGGGGAAGGGACCGGACATGACCGACGACCAGTGGCTCGCACGCCGCTTCGACGAGGACCGCCCGCGGCTGGAGGCCGTGGCGTTCCGGATGCTCGGCTCCTCCGGCGAGGCCGAGGACGCCGTGCAGGAGGCCTGGTTCCGCCTGGCCGCCTCCGACGCCGACCGCATCGAGAACCTGTCCGGGTGGCTCACCACGGTGGTCGGGCGCGTGTGCCTGGACCAGCTGCGGCGCAGGAAGTCCCGCGCCGAGCAGCCCATCCCCGAGGCCGGGCCCGAGCCCGCCCCGCTGCCGGGCCTCGCCCCCGCGCCGGACGACCCGGAGTCGGCGGCGGTCATGGCCGACTCGGTGGGCCTGGCCCTGCTGGTGGTCCTGGAGACCCTCGAACCGGCCGAGCGGCTCGCGTTCGTTCTCCACGACATGTTCGGCGTCCCGTTCACCGACATCGCCCAGATCGTCGACCGGACCCCCACGGCCGCAAGGAAGCTCGCGAGCCGGGCCCGGAGCCGCGTGCGGGGCCTCGGCGAGCCGGAGCGCCGCGACGCGGCCCGGCAGCGCCAGGTCGTGGAGGCGTTCATGTCCGCCGCGAAAGAGGGGGACTTCGACGCGCTCGTGTCGGTGCTCGACCCCGACGTGACGCTGCGGACCGACGCGGCCGAGGTCGGGACCATCCTGCGCGGCGCGGCCACCATCGCGGGCGGCGCGATGACGTTCGCGGCCATGGCCTCCCAGGCGCAGCTCGTGTTCGTCGACGGCAAGGTCGGCGCGGTCTCCTCGATCCCCGGCCTGCCCACGCGGGTCCTCGTGTTCACCGTCGAGGACGGCCGGATCACCGCCATGGAGGGCGTCACCGACGCGGCCCGGATCCGCGGCATGGACCTGACGCTCCTCGACGACTGAGACGGCGCCGGGACTCCCGGAATCGTGTCATGCATCGTTCCTCGATCGGTATCTATTGACTTTCGATAGATACCGATCGAGAATCGATGCATGAACCAGTTCTTCACCCTCATCCTGCGGCTCGCGATCGCCGCCGCCCTCCTCGCCTCCCTCTTCGGCCAGATCATGATCGTCCCCAACTCGGGGATGCTGGAGTTCCAGCGCGACTACGGCCACGACCTCGCGCCGATCCTCGCCGCCGCCTCGATCATCGGCGTCGCCTGCGTCCAGGTCATGCTCGTCGCGGGCTGGATGCTCCTCGGCATGATCGACCGCGACGCGATCTTCAGCCGCAAGGCGTTCCGCTGGATCGACGTCATCATCGGCGCCGCGCTCGCGGGCGTGCTCCTCTCGCTCGCCGTGACCGTGTGCTTCTTCGCCCTCGACCCCGGGATCGACGAGATGGTCTTCTTCGGCGCGATGCTCGGCCTGGCCTCGTGCATCGGGGCCGGGTGCTCGTTCGCCATGCTCATGGTCATCATGCGGGGGCTCCTGCGCAAGGCCACCGAGCTGAAGACCGAGATGGCCGAGGTCATCTGATGGCCATCGCGGTGGACATCGACGTCCTGCTGGCGGCGCGCGGCATGTCCGTGGGCGAGTTCGCCGAGGCGGTGGGGATCAGCCCCGCGAACGTCGCGGTCCTCAAGAACGGGCGCGCGAAGGCCGTGCGGTTCTCCACGCTCGAAGCGATCTGCCGGGTCCTCGACTGCCAACCCGGGGACGTGCTCCGCTTCGTCCCCGAACCCGAGTAAGGAACAGCGAACGGCGGCACCGGAGACCGGTGCCGCCGTCTCCGTCTTCCCTAGTGCCCGAACTGGTCCGAGTCGGCCGCCGCGGCCTCGCCGCGGTCAAGGCCCGACAGGGCCTCGACGTCGGCCGGGTCCAGCTCGAAGCCGAACACGTCGAGGTTCTGCTCCAGGCGCTCGGCGTTCGAGGACTTCACGGCCACCGCCAGGCCGAGCTCCAGGTGCCAGCGCAGCACGATCTGCCCCGGCGTCCTGCCGTACTTCTCGGCGAGCGCGGTCACGAGCGGGTCCTTGCGGACCTCGCCGCCCGCGCCGCCGATCGGGGACCAGGACTGGGTGACGATGCCCTTCGCGGCGTCGTACTCGCGCGAGGCGTCGCGGGTCGTGAAGGGGCTCAACTGGATCTGGTTGACGTCCGGCACCACGCCCGTGGCGTCGATGATCCGGTCGAGGTGCGCGGGCTTGAAGTTCGAGGTGCCGATCGCCTTGACGCGGCCCGATTCGAGCAGCCGCGCGAGGCCCTGCCAGGCCTCGACGTACTTGCCGTGGTCCGGGTTGGGCCAGTGGATGAGCAGCAGGTCGAGGTAGTCGAGGCCGAGGCGGTCGAGCGCGCGCTCGGCGGCCTCGGCGGCGAGGTCCACGCCGTGCCATTCGCGGTTGAACTTGGTGGTGACGAACAGGTCCTCGCGGGCGACGCCGGAGGCCTTGAGGCCCAGGCCGACGCCGCGCTCGTTGCGGTAATTCTCGGCGGTGTCGACGAGGCGGTAGCCGAGTCCGATCGCCTCGGCGACCACCCGCTCGGCCTCGGCGTCGTCCATGGGCCAGGTGCCCAGGCCCAGGCGCGGCATGGCGGCGCCGTGGACGAGGTCGACCGTGGGTGCGGTGGGAGCCACGATTGCGTCCCTCTCTCATCGGTTGCGGTTCGGCGTCTAACGCTACCTCCCGACCCGACAGGTGGCGCGCTTTGTACCAGTGCAAAGAAATCTTTGTATTGGCATGTACATTCGATGCATGGGAACGAATGAGAACGCCGTGCTGCGCGTGCCCCCGGCCTCCCCCGCCGACGCGCTCGCCCACTTCACCGGCCTGCTGACCTTCAGCACCGACGTCTCCGACGTGTTCGCCGCCGCCGACCTGGAGGACCCCGGCTTCACGCTCGTCGACACCCGCGGTGCGGCCGCCTGGTTCCAGGGCCGCGTGCCCGGGGCCGTGCACCTGCCGACCGACGAGATCGCCGCGCGCGCTAGCGAACTCGTCGACCCCGCGAAGCCCGTGGTCGTGTACTGCTGGGGCCCCGGCTGCAACGGCGCCTACCGCGCGGCCGTCGAGTTCGCGAAGCTCGGCTACCGGGTGAAGTACATGATGGGCGGCTACGAGTACTGGGTGCGCGAGGGCCTCCCGGTCGCCACCGACGCCGGCGTCGAACGCGGCCGCCCCGACCCGCTGACCGCCCCGTCGAGCGGCGTCTCCTGCGACTGCTGACGCCGCCCGGGCCGACCGGTGCGCGGGTGCGGGGGCCGGGTCGCCCGGCCCCCGCACCGCTCTGGGGTTGCCGGAACGCCTAGAAGCCGCCTTCGAGGACGCCGGTCTCGCCGTCCTCGCCGGTCGCGGTGACGGTGAAGCCGTCGCCGTCGGCGCTGCGCGGACCCCCGTTGGGGTCGAACTGGCCCGCGAGCGTGTACTCGTTCCCGGCGGGGACGACCGCGCCGTCCTTCAACGTCCAGCGCAGGACCGCGTAGCCGTCCTCGCTGGTGTAGATGGCTTCGGTGAAGAGGTTGTCGTCGGTGGTCCACGAGTCGAGGTAGGCGAGGCCCTCGCCTTCGGCGAGGCGCAGCTCCACTTCGAGGCCCGTGAGGGCCTCCTCGGAGCGGAACTTGACGAGCGACTGGGTCCAGTAGTCGGAGTTGTTCGGGTCGAGGGACCCTTCGCATCGCAGCCAGTCGGGGGCCTCGGGCGCGTCCGAGGTGCCGTCGTCGCCTTCGGCGCTGCTGCCGGACCCGGAGGGCCCGTCGGGGGTGGACTCGCCGCCCGTGTCCTCTTCCGCCGCTTCGCTTTCGGAGGTCTGGGCGCCGGGGCCGGCGGCGGGCGGGGCCGGGTCGGGGTCCGCGGACGGCACCCCTTGCGTGAGTCCGAAGAGGACGACGCCGCCGATGAGGACGACGGCCGCGCCGGTGGCCATCGCTAGGTGCGGGACGCGCCAGCGCGCGCGTTCGGGTGCGGCGGCGGCGCCGCGGGGCGCGCGCATGCCTTCGGCGACGCGGCTCCACATGCGGTCGGTGTCGGGTTCGAAGTCCTCGGCGTGGACGCGGAGCCTGTCGGGCAGTTCCTCGCTCACGACACCACCCCGTTCCTGATGGGCGCCCACGCGGGGCCGTCCTGGGAGGGCCCGAGGAGGCGGCGCAGGTCGGCGAGCCCTTTGGAGGTCTGGGATTTGACGGTGCCGACGGAGATGCCGAGGGCGTCGGCGGTCTCGCGCTCGGACAGGCCGAGGGAGTGGCGCAGGACCACGCAGGCGCGGCGGCGCATGGGGAGCCGGTCGAGGGCGGCGCGCACGTCGACGACGGCGGCGGTGTCGGGGCCTTCGGCGGCTTCGGTCGGCTTCTGCCAGAAGAGGGTGTTGCGGCGGCGTTCGCGCACGGCGGCGCGGATGCGGGTCTTGGCGAGGTTCGCGACGATGCCGCGCGCGTAGGCGATCTGCGAGCGGGCCCGGCGGGCCTGGTCCCATTGGCGCCACACGGCGAGCATGGCGTCGGCGGCGATGTCCTCCGCGGCGGTGCGCTCGCCGACGAGCATCCACGCGAAGCGCGCGAGCTCGGCGTGGTGCCGCTCGAAGAAGGCGCGGAAGGCGTCCTCGTCGAGTGCAGCGGGGACGTCCAACGGGGGCCTTCCGGTCGCGATGCGGGGAGGCGATTCTAGCAGCAGGACCGTGACCCCCTCACGTTCCGTTGCACGACAGGCGCAGGCACCCCCGGTGCCCGCGCCTGTCGATCTCCCATGGCAGGAAGCCCATCCGTGGAACCAGCGGAGTCGTTACGGGCGGCGCGCCATGGCGGGGGTGGTGGTGAACGTCGTTGCGGACATCGCGGCCCGTCCCTCCGGTAGCTGTGCGGTGCGGCGGAGCCGGGTTGCCGCACCGTCTCCCAGTCGCCGCGGACGCCCCGAAGGTTGCCGCCGGTCCGGGGTTTTCCCGAAGTTTTTTCGCGAGGAAGCGCCGGTGCAGGTCAGCCGATGCGGGCGGGGGCGGTGAGTCCGGTGAAGAGGTTGTCGAAGACGGCGGTGCGGTCGAAGCGCATCGCGTGGGCGCGGGCGCGCTCGGCCCGGTCGGCCCGTTCGGCGGGGTCCATCGAGACGGCGAGGTCGATCGCGGCGGCGAGGGCCTTCGGGTCGGCGGCGGGGACCTCGATGGCGTGGTCGCCCACGGCTTCGGGGATGCCGCCGGTGGCGGTGGTGATGACGGGGCCGCCGCCGGCGAGGAGCTTCTCGACGAGGGCGATGCCGAAGGTCTCGGTGAACTCGGGGCGCGGCTTCGACGGCAGCGCGTAGGCGGCGCAGCCGTTCATGAGCAGCGGCTTCTCCTCGTCGGAGACGTCGGTGAGGAACACGATGCGGTCGTCCCCGGCGGCGAGGGCCTTCGTGTCCGCGAGGGCCGGGCCGGTCCCGGCGATGACGAGCCGGTGCGTCTGCGCCGCAGCGGAATCGCGGTAGGCGGCGATGAGGTCGTCGGCGCCCTTCGCGGCGGCGACGCGGGAGAGGAACAGGACGTACCCGTCGCGGGCGAGGCCGCGCGCGGCGAGCGCCGCGTCGACGGCCGCCGGGTCGAGGTCGGTGTAGGCGGCGGCGTCGACGGCCGGGTAGGAGACCTGGACGCGCGCGGCGACCTCCTCGGCGAACCGGGTGCCGAGGGCGAGGTCGACCTGCGCCGCTTCTGCTTCGATGAGGTCCTTCGTGTACTGGGAGACCGCGACGCACCGGTCGTTGGCGAGGTAGGTGGTGAACAGGGCGGCGGCGGCGCCGAGCTCGCCGCGTTCGAGGCAGCCGCGCACGACGTTCGTGATGTCGGAGCCGACCGCTTCGGCGATGGTGGTGACGTCCGCTTCGAGCCCTGCGGCGCGCACCGACCGGAGCGCGTCGACGACGGCGTTCGCGTGGGGGGACAGGTACATCGACATGCACACGGTCGGCACGCCGTCGGTGAACAGCTCGACAAGGCGGCCGGTCATGCCGAGGAGGTGGCGCCCGTCGGGGACGCGGTAGTCCCCGACGGGTCCGGGCCGCTCGACGGTGATGCCCTCCGAGTAGGGGAGGAGTTCGTCGAGCGGTTTGAGCGGCAGTCCCGCGGCCTTGAGCGTCTCGATCGGCCAGGTCACGATCCGCACGTCGTCGAAGCCGCGGGTGAGGGCGACTTCGGCGAGGCCGCGGGCCTCGGTGGCGTGGCCGCACACGACCGGGTCGGCGCGGACGACGATGACGAGGCGGCGCTGCGGGCCGCGGGACTGCTCGGTCACGGTAGGAACTCCTGGAAGCGGGCTCCGGCGTCCCGAGCATGGTCGGCACGGTCGGAGGCGGACGGCGGGCGCGTCTTCGTCGCCCAGTCGGAGGGTTCGGGCCCGAGCTCGATCTCCAGGCGCCCGCCGCCGTGCAGCTGGTTGCCGGTGATGAAGCTCTGGTCGAGGGGCTTGCCGTTGAAGCGCGCGGACTGGACGTACCGCGGGGCCGTCCCGTGCGCGTCCTCGCCGATGCCGGTCTCGGCGTGCCCGGTGGTGACCAGCTCGAAGTCGTTGCCGCCGAAGCGCAGCTGCGCCTCGGCGAACGCGGGCGCGTTGACGAGGAACAGGTTCTGCCCGGCGACGGGGAACAGGCCGAGCGAGGCCCACACGTACCACGAGGACAGGGCCCCGGAGTCGTCGTTGCCGACGAGCCCGCCGCGGCCGGTCCCGAACTGGTACGACAGGGCCGCGTGCACGACCTCCGCAGTCCGGTCGGGCCGCCCGGCGTAGTGGTAGGCCCAGGGGGCCTCCATGTCGGGCTCGTTGTTCAGGCCCTCGAACCGGTCGAGGTCCAGGCCCATCGCGAACTCGCTGCCGAACGGCGGCACTCCGAGCTGCACGACCGGGTCGGCCCCGAACCCGAAGAACCGGTCGAGGATCGACGTGAACTCCTGATCGCCCCCGGCGAGGGTGATGCGGGCGGCCATGTCGTGGAGGAGCCGGAACGAGTAGTTCCAGCGCCCGCCCTCGTAGAAGCTCGAATCGCGCAGGAGCCCGTCGGGGCCGAACGCGTTCACCCAGCCCTTCGCCCTGGCCTCCAGCTCGTCGGCGAGCTTGAGGTCCCCGAGGCCGCGGGCGAGGATCGCGGTGCACCAGTAGCCGGTGGCGAGGTCGAGGGTGTGGCTGATGGGGTGGACGACGCCGCGCTCGGTGTAGTCCTCGCCGTAGCCGCGCCGCAGGTCGTCCTGCATGTGGACGAGCGCCCAGTCCCATTCGGGCCCTTCGAGTCCGAGCTGGAACCCGTCGGCGAGGACGGTGTGCGCGAGCGCGGAGGCCTGCCGGAAGAACCGGTCGGAGCCGCGGGCCATCCGGTACCCGATGGGGAGGTTCCCCTCCTCTTCGGCGATGCGCACGATCGCCTCCAGCATGTCCGCGCCCTTGGCCGGGTTCAGGGCCGTGAGCAGCGGGAACTGGGTCTTGTACATGTCCCACATGGTCGCGATGTCGAACACGAACGGGCCTTTGGAGGGCCAGAACGGGCTCTCGTCCTGCGCGAAGCACGGCTTGATGAGCGAGTGGTACAGGCTCGTCGCGAACACGGTCCGGCGCTCGGGCGTGCCGCCCTGGACCTCGACCTGGGAGAAGTAGTCGGACCAGGCGTCGCGGGTGTCGGCCAGGGCCGCGTCGAACCCGGCCTGCCCGGGGAGGGCCTGCTCCAGGTTCCGCTTGGCCTGCTCGGTGCCGCGCATGGAGAAGCCCATGCGGATCTCCACGACCTGCCCGGCCCTGGTGGGGCCCATGAACATGAGGCCGAACGGGCGCAGCGTGGTGCGGCGGATGTAGTCGAAGTCGAGGCGGGTGCCGCCGTCGACGCGGCGGCGGTCGTACCAGACGAGCTGGCGCCAGCCGGGCGCGTCGGTGTCGATGTAGACCGACAGCGGGATGCCCTCCATGACGACGGTGCCCTGCGCGCACCCCTGCCCGAGGCTCTCGATGCCGGCGCGCAGCGGCACGGTGGTGCCGTGCTCGATCGCGAGGCCGCCGTACGAGAAGTCGATGACGACGCGCGAGGACGACGACTCGGGGAACGTGTACCGGTGGACGGCGGTCTTGGCGCCCACGGTCAGCTCGCAGCGGATCCCGTTCTCCAGGGTCGCGGCGTAGTACCCGGGCGAGGCCTCCTCGTCGGCCAGGCGCCACCGGTTCCCGAGGGAGTCGAGCGGCTCGACCATCGGGGTGACGCGGAAGTAGTTGTAGTACTTGCGGATCGCGCCGGTCCCGGACTGCTGGAAGTGGGTGAAGCCGCTGGCGAGGTACTCGTCGTACATCGCCTCGGGCGCGCCCTCCTTGGAGATGCCGTACCGCCCGTACCCGGTCGGGTAGGCGCCCGAGCACGCGCACGCCGAGACCATGCCCAGTGGGTAGCACGCCCCGGGGTGGGTGTTCCCCACCTGGGCCTTCGGCCACCACCAAGCGGCGGCCAGCCCCTGCGCCGCGGGCAGATCAGTAGCCGCTGTACCGATGAAGGGGTCCACGCTGTCCAAGATGCGACTGAGATTAGAGCTCATTCGTCACATCCTCGTTACGCCGCGATGAACGCGCAAGCGTTCATGCGCACTTCGTCTAAGATCCCCCGCTGCGACACCCGCAATGCACCATTCGCCCACGTCGCCCGCCGCCCCCGCCCGCGCAACCGGAGCTTTCGCGCCGCCCGCCGCCCGGCCGGTAAGGCAGACCCCACCACCGTTCCGCCAGCGCACGTCAGTGTGCGGCAACGCGATCGGAAATACCGTCGTAGGCATGAGCACCACCCTCGCCGCCCACCGCCGCCCCACCGTCGCCGACCGCGCCTCAGGCGCCGGGATCGCCCTCACCCACGGGGACCGCCGCTGGCACCGCCCCCTCCTCGTCCTCGGGATCGCGTGCGGGGTCGTCGCGCTCGCGTCGCTCGCCGCGATGCCGTTCGACGACCGCACGATCCTGGGCGAGTCCGTCTGGGTCAAGTCCTTCAAGTTCGGGTTCTCGTTCTTCGCCTACTGCCTGTCGCTCGCCTGGCTCCTCTCCCACATGACGAAGCTGCGGCGCACCGGCTGGGCCTTCGGGACCCTGTTCGCCGTCATCAGCGCCGCCGAGGTCGCCGTGATCACCGCCGCGGCCGCGATGGGCACGTTCAGCCACTTCAACGCCTCCGACGACGCGTTCAACCAGGTCGTCCAGATGGCGTTCCAGTTCGTGCCGGTCATGTTCCTCGCGAACGTCGTCATCGCCGTCCTGGTCCTGTTCCAGCGCATCGGCGACCGGGCCGTCACGGCCGTGATCCGGTGGGGCCTGCTCCTGTCGAGCCTCGGCATGTTCGCGGCGTTCTTCATCGTCACCGTCGGCGGCCAGGGCCAGCGCACCCAGGTCGACGCCAACGGGACCGAGGTCCCGCTCAACGCCGGGCACGGCGTCGGCGACCTCGACGGCAACGGCATGTTCCTCACCGGCTGGTCCACCACCGGCGGCGACATGCGCGTCGCCCACTTCATCGGCCTGCACGGCATCCAGGTGCTCATCGGCCTCGGGATGCTCCTGAGCTTCCTGGCGGTCCGCCGGGCGTGGCTGCGCGACGACCGGGTCCGCGCCGCGGTCGTCCGCTGGAGCGCCGCCGGGTACCTCGGGGTGTTCGCGACCGCCGCGTGGCAGGCCGTGCGCGGCCAGTCGTTCGCCTCGCCCGACGCGGCCTCGCTCGCCGCCTACGGCGCGGCCGTCCTCGTCGCGGCCGCCGGGATCGCCCTCACCGTCGCCCGCGCCCGCCGCACCGTCGACGCCGAGGACCGGGCGCTCGAACTGAGATAACGCTTGCTTCCAGGCATTGCATCGGGCCGGGACCGCCGTTAGGCTGGTCCCGGCCCCGACCCGTCCCACAGGAGGCAGCAGACATGGAACCCTTGCGGCCCAAACGGTTGCGCCCCGGCGACACCGTCGCCATCGCGGCCCTGTCCGGCCCGCGCAGCGCCCACCGCGCCGAGGAGCTCGACGGCGCGGTCGCCGTCCTCGAAGACGCCGGGTTCCGCGTCCGCCTCACGCCCCTCGTCGAGGCGGGCGGCCACCGGTTCTGGCGCTCGGCCGCCCCCGCCGAGCAGGCCGCCGAACTGAACACGCTGCTGAACGACCCGGAGGTGCGGGCGATCATCCCGTTCGCGGGCGGCAACGCGACCACCGCGTACCTCGACCGCATCGACTACGACGCGGTCCGCCGCGACCCCAAGCCGCTCCTCGGCTTCAGCGACATCACCGCGCTCCACCTCGCCCTGCACTCCCGCACCGGCCTGGTCGGCATGCACGCCGACTTCGCGCCCGGCCTCAGCGGCCGGTTCTGGGCCGACGCCTCCCCCGAGCGGCACGCCCAGATCCGCGACCTCCTCTTCGGGCTCCTCACCGGCGAGATCACCGAGACCGCCCTACCCGCCGACCAGCCTTGGGAGACATGGAAACCCGGGAAGGCGACGGGCCGCCTCGTCGGCGGCCTGCTCGACCGGCTCATCAACGTCCAGGCCTCCCCGTACGCGCTCGCGCCCGAGACCTGGGACGGCGCCGTGTTCTTCTGGGAGGACGTGGGCCG
The DNA here is from genome assembly GCF_037034145.1 of Glycomyces sp. MUSA5-2. NCBI lineage: Bacteria > Bacillati > Actinomycetota > Actinomycetes > Glycomycetales > Glycomycetaceae > Glycomyces > Glycomyces sp. MUSA5-2. The sequence goes on along the minus strand of NZ_JBAGKG010000005.1, from coordinate 217,927 downwards.
CAACCTCGGCCATGTGTGGAACCAGCTCCACGTGCTGCGCATGCAGGGCGTCTTCGACCGCACCGCCGCGATGGTCGTCGGCATCCCCGCCGGGATCTCCGACCGCGACCTCCCCGACGGGACCCTCGCCGGCGTCAAGGACGTCGTGCTCGACGTCCTCGGCGACCACCCGTTCCCGGTCCTCGCCGGAGTCGACTTCGGACATACCGGCCCGAACCTGCCGATGCCCATCGGCGCGTTGGCCTCCGTGGACGCCACCGCCCGAGAGCTGCGGCTCCTGGAGTCGCCGGTCGACTAGACGCTTCTTGCACGAACGGGCTGCGTTCGCAATTCCCGGACCCTAAGCGGTTGCTTTCTTGTGGACCTTCGGGCACGGTTGGTAGACATGAGGATCCGAACGGCCACCCCCGCCGACGCAGACGAGATGGTTCAGGTCCGCACCGCATCCTGGCGCGCGGCCTACGAAGGCCTGGTCGACGCCGACGTGCTCGCCGGGCTCCCCGACGAGGCGTCCGAACGCTACGTGCGCTACCTCGCACAGAAGCGCCCCCTCGAAACCGAGTTCGTGGCCGAGAAGGGCCCCTACGTGATCGGCTTCGCCTCGTTCACCTGGGACCGCGACGAGACCGACGAGGACGGCGCCGGCCCCGGCACCCCCGGCCTGGTCCAGTCGATCTACGTGCACCCCGACCACTGGAGCCGCGGCGCGGGCCGGGCCCTCATGAACCAGGGCGTGCGCTGGCTCGCCGAGCAGGGGTTCGCGCCCGTCCGGGTGTGGATCATGGAGGGCAGCGAGATCAGCCGCCGCTTCTACGAGCGGTACGGCTTCGAGTCCGACGGCGCCCGCAAGACCATGGAACTCAGCGGTGCGACCATCCCCTGTGAACGGTTGACGCTCAAAGGAGCCTGACCGCGGCCCGCGCCCGCACTGCCGGACCCTGCACTACCGGACCCCGCACTACCGAACGACGTCGAAGACCTGCTTCTGGACGCCGTTGCCGTACACCTCGTGCTCGACGAGGTCGAGCTTCACGGCGTCCTGGTCGGCGTCGCTGAACAGGCGCTTCCCGGCACCCAGGAGCAGCGGGAACACCAGCAGGTGGTAGCGGTCGACGAGCCCGGCGTCCGCGAGGCTCTTCCCGAGAGTGGCGCTGCCGTGCACCGACAGCGGCCCGCCGTCGGTCTCCTTGAGCGCGGCGACCTCGTCGATCGAGCGGAGGATCGTGGCGGGCCAGCGCTCGTCGTCCTCCTTGAGGGTGGTGGACACGACGTACCGGGGCTTGGCGTTGTACCCGGCGAACTCCTCGGTCATGGTCGGCCACACGGGCGCGAACGCCTCGTAGGAGGCGCGGCCGAGCAGGAGCGCCCCGGCCTCCTCCTGCTCGCGGCCCTTGATCTCGTAGGCCTCGGGGAGGAACTCGACGTCCTTGAAGGTCCAGCCGCTGTTGCGGTAGCCGGGCTCCCCGCCGGGGGCCTCCATGACGCCGTCGAGGGAGACGAACGCGGTGACGATGATCTGGCGCATGATGCGGGCCCTTTCGCTCGGTGGATGCTCGCTCTCCCACTATGACGACGGCCCCCGACAGGATTCATCGCGAACCTGAAATCCAGTTCAGGAAGCATGGCAGGAAGCATGGCGGGGAACCCGGTCAGGGCAGTCGCAGGGTCGCGAGGACGGGCGCGTGGTCGCTGCCGTCCTTGTCGAGCACCGCGTAGTCGAGGACGGCGAGGCCGTCCTCGGCCAGGACGTGGTCGAGGGTCACGGCGGGCGGGCGGACGATCCCGTTCAGGTACCCGCCCTCGATGGGCCGCCACGTGGGGGTGAGGCCCTCGCCCGCGGCGTCGGCGGCGTCGGTGTACCCGTCGGCGAGGAGGCCGCGCAGGTTGTCGTGGTCGAGCGTGGCGTTGAAGTCCCCCGCGAGGACCCACGGCGCGCCGCCGTCGGGGCGCGGCATCTGCTCGAAGTCGTCCTCCCACAACGGGATCCGCTCCGGCGTCGCGGGCGCGGCGGTGTGAACGGCCATGAACCTGACGGCCTCGCCGCCGAGGTCGACTTCGGCGCCGATCTGGTAGAAGATCCCGTCGCGACCAACCGTGGTGATGCGCTCCAGGGGGTGCGCGGCGTACAGCCCGGTGCCGACGGCGAGCTCGTCGGGTTCGAGGATCGAATAGGGGAGCAGCTCCTCCAGCCCGAGCTCGGCGAGGCCCTCGGCGGCGCCGGGCGTGAGCTCCTGGACGCTGAGCAGGTCGGGCCGGTGCTCGGCGACGAGGTCGACGACCTTCCCCAGGTCCGTCTGGCCCACGTACAGGTTCACGGACATGACGGTGAACTCCGCGCCGCCCGCCGCAGGCAGCTCATCGGCGCTCATCCGCGGCACGAGCACCACGGCGAGCGCGATGACGGCCGCACCCGTGACGGCAAGCGCGGCCCAGTGCCGCACGGCCGCCTGCACCCCCGCGGCGACGAGCGCCGCGAGCACGAAGTACGGCACGAACGCGACCGTGGTGACCAGGACCCACCCGGTCTCCAGCCCGAGCACCCGGATCAGCGTGTACGCGACGACCCCCGCAGTGCCGGTCCACGACAGGATCCGCAGCCACCGAGAGCGCCACCAGGGCCGCTTGGCCGCCTCGGGCGCCCCGTCCGCTTCGGTCACTTCGGTGTCGGTCATGGGACCGGAGCCTAACCGGCACCGTCCACACGCCTCCGCGGTCAGTCTCTGAGCAGGTCGAACCGGGGCCGGACCGCGTCGGCGAGGGGCTTGAGGTCCGCGCCGGTGTACTGGTCGAGCAGGGCCGCAACGGCTTCGATCGCGCCGAGCACCGCGGGGCCGGTGAGGTCGGCGGGGTGCGTGGCCGCGATGCCTTGCGGGGCAGGGGCGTCGGCGTTCTCGACGGTGACGGCCCCGAACTGCGGGTAGGTGAGCCCGAGGTCCGCGGCGTGGAGGCTCCACACGTGGTTCCGCGCCTCGGTGAGGGACCCGAGCGCCCGCCAGGGGCGCCCGCGGGCCGCGTGCCGGGCGGCGTCGCCGAGCGCGATCCACGCCAGGAACGCCCACTCGCGGCGCGCCGCCGCGTCGGGGGTCCACCGGGCCGGGTCGATCGGCTCGGCGAGGCGGCCCGCCTTGTCCACGACCGCGGTCGACTGCGGGGCGAGGCCGTTGCGGGCGGCGGCGTCGAAGACGACGAGGGACAGCTGGCGGCCGTCGCGGTAGACGCAGACGAGGTGTGTGACGTCGCCGAGGCGCTGGCGGAGGGTCGCGGCGGTCGGCGCGAACCCGGTGGCGGCGTCGAGCGCGGCGGCGATGCGCGGGTCGTCGTCGGCGAGTGCGGTGACGCCGATCCCGGCGTCGACGTCGGAGTACGCGTCGCCCGCGCCGCGGCCGAGGGACCCGCCGAGTTCGACCCATTCGACCCAGTCGGCGGCTTCGGCCCAGGCGCGCAGGGCCGCGACGATCGCGTGCGGGTCGGGTGCCATCGGTGCCTCCTCGGTGCGGTTGACCCGCAACGCTACCGGAGGCTCAGGAGACGGGCGTCCAGTCCTCGGGCGGGTCCTCGCCGACGCGGCCGTCGACGGCTTCGCGCAGGAGGTCGGCGTGGCCGGTGTGGCGGCCGTACTCCTCGACGAGGTCGCAGACGATGCGGCGGACGCTGAAGTGCCCGCGGCCGGGCCACTCCCAGTGGGCGTCCTGGTCGAGGCCGCCGTCGGCGGTGATCGCGGCGAGGCGCTCGCGGGAGCGGGCGACCGCGGCGTCGTACAGCCCGTACAGGTACTCGGGGCTGTCGTCGGCAGCGGAGCCGAACTCCCACGCGTCGGAGTCGTCGAGCGGCGCGGACACCCACGGCTCGCCGGGGGACTCGCCGCGCATCTTCCACGCGAACGTGATGTCCTCGACGCGCGCGAGGTGCTTCAGCAGCCCGCCGATGGTGAGGTCGGAGGCGCCGATGCGCTGGGCGAGGCCCGCGGCGTCGAGGCCGTCGGCCTTCCAGCGGAAGGTGGTGCGGAGCCGTTCGAGCATGGCGAGCAGGTGCTCGGACTCGGTGCCGGCGAGCGGCGGCTCCCAGGAAGGGATGTTGTCGGTCATGCCGGTCACGGTAGCGGCGGGGACCGACAGGCGGGCCCTTACAGCGTGTTGGCGAGGCTGACGACCTCGACGTCCATCGACGAGTTCGCGGGGAAGTCGATGCGGGAGGGCGCGACGCCCGCGGCGACGAGGTGCGAGCCGAGGGCGGCGACCATCGCGCCGTTGTCGGTGCACAGCTTCGGGCGCGGGTACCGCAGCGTCAGGCCCGCGGCCTCGGCGCGCTCGGCCGCGAGGCCGCGCAGGCGCGAGTTCGCGGCGACGCCGCCGCCGAGGAGGATCGTCTCGACGCCGTGCTCCTTCGCGGCCAGGATCGCCTTGCGGGTGAGGACGTCGCAGACGGCCTCCTGGAACGCGGCCGCCACGTCGTTGACGGGCACGTCCTCGCCGTCGGCGCGGCGCGCCTCGATCCACCGCGCCACCGCGGTCTTCAAACCGGAGAACGAGAAGTCGTAGCGGTGCCGCTCCTGGTCCTTCGGCGCGGACAGGCCGCGCGGGAACTCCACGAACGCCCGGTCGCCGTCCTTCGCGGCCCGGTCGATGTACGGGCCGCCGGGGAACGGCAGGCCCAGCAGGCGCGCGACCTTGTCGAACGCCTCGCCCGCGGCGTCGTCGATGCTCGCGCCGAGCTGCGTGACCTTCCCGGCGAGGTCCTCGACCATCATGATCGTCGAGTGCCCGCCCGAGACGAGCAGGCCGATCGCGGGCTCGGGGATCGGCCCGTTCTCCAGGGTGTCGACGGCGATGTGCGCCGACAGGTGGTTGACGCCGTACAGCGGGACGCCCGTGGCGATCGAGTACGCCTTCGCGGCGCCGACGCCGACCATGAGCGCCCCGGCCAGGCCCGGCCCGGCCGTGACGGCGATCCCGTCGAGGTCGCCGAGCGCGAGCCCGGCGTCGTCGAGGGCCCGCTGCACCGTCGGCACCATGGCCTCCAGGTGCGCGCGGGACGCGACCTCCGGCACCACGCCGCCGAAGCGCGCGTGCTCGTCCACCGACGACGCGACCGCGTCGGCCAGCAGCTCGTGGCCGCGCACGATCCCCACACCGGTCTCGTCGCACGACGTCTCGATGCCCATCACCACAGGTTCGGTCTTCACAGGTCCATCCTCATCACGGCGGCGTCGGTGCCGGTGTGCTGGTAGTAGTTCTTGCGCACGCCGATGCCGTAGAAGCCGTACCGGTCGTACAGGCGCTGCGCCGGGACGTTGTCGACCGCGACCTCCAGGAACACCGACTTCGCGCCGCCCGCGCGGGCGCGCGCGACCAGGTCGTCCATGAGCATCGTCGCCACCCCCCGGCGCCGGTACCCGGCGTCGACGGCGATGTTGTTGATCCACGCCTCGGTGTCGCTGAACGCCGTCCCCGCATACCCCGCGATCCGGCCCTCGGGGCCGCCCGCGGACCGGTCGAACACGGCCCGGTAGTCGTGCCCGGCCGCGAGTTCGGACCACAGCAGGCCCTCGCTCCACGCCTCGGGCCCGAAGATCGCGGTCTCCATGCGGGCCATCTCGGTCAGGTGCCACCAGCGGACCCGGCCGATCAGCAGTTCACCGTTCATCAGTCAAGGAGTACCACGCCGCGCCGGCCGGTCACGCCCCGCTCGCGGGCTGAGCGGGCGGCGCCACCGCGCCCTTCGCGGGCTGCGCGTCCGGACGCCGCAGGTACAAAGGCGTCAACTGCTCCGACGGCGCGCCCGACAGCAGCCGCGGCGCGGCCAGCTCCACGAGCTTCACCAGGTCCGGGTACACCGCGCCGGCCTCGGCCGGCACCGGCAGCTCGGCCGCGTACTTCGCCGCGCCCTCCCCGACCGCGTAGTCCGCGCGCGTCTCAGGCAGGTCCGCGGGCTTGCCGACCTGCGGTTCGCCTTCGCGCACACCGTCCTCGTAGACGGCCCAGTAGATCTCCTTGCGGCGCGCATCGGTCGCCGCGAGCGCCCGGCCCCGCGTGTTCCCGCCGATCCCGTCGAGCGAGCACACCCCGTACACCGGGATGCCCGCGCCGTCGGCGAACGCCGCCGCCGTGACCATCCCGACCCGCAGGCCCGTGAACGGCCCCGGGCCCACGCCCGCGACCACCGCGTCCACGTCCTTCACGGTGCGTCCCGCGTCCGCGAGGCACGCCTCGATGAACGGGCCGAGCTTCTCCACGTGCCCGCGGCCGTCGACCTCCCGGCGGAACGCCGTCAGGAACAGCTCCGGCTCGAACGCGGGACCGTCGAGGTCCACCAGCGCGGCCTGCACCGCGCTCGTCGAGGTGTCGAGGGCGAGGACTCTCATGCGGCCGCGCCGACCGGCAGGCCCAGGGACGCGAGCCGCTCGGCCCAGTCGCCGCCGTGCGCGTGCAGGACCGCCTCCCGCACCTCGTCCGCGCGGCGCTCGATCGCGACCTCCAGGTACGAGTCGGCGAGGCGCTCGGCCAGGCCCGCGCCCCACTCGACCACGGTCACCGCCGCGTCCACGTCGGTGTCCAGGTCCAGGTCGTCGAGCTCGTCGAGGGTCTCCAGCCGGTACGCGTCGACGTGCACCAGCGGCACGCCCGCCGCACCCGCGCGGTGCGACCGCGCGATCACGAACGTGGGGCTGGTGATCCGCCCCTCCACGCCGAGCCCCGCGCCGACGCCCTGCGTCAGCGCGGTCTTCCCGGCCCCGAGCGGGCCGGTGAGGATCACGAGGTCGCCCGGTCGCAGGACCGCGGCGAGCCGCAGCCCGAACTCGTGGGTGTCTCCGGCCGTCTGGAGCGTCAGCCTCACGTCTCACTCCTCAGTGTCAATGCCGTATCGATGCCGGTCAGGAATCCCGGCGGTGCCCGTGGGAGAACGGCGCCCAGCGGCGGTGCCGCCCCCGGTCGCCCTCAAGCGGCGCGGCCGCCCGAGGCGGCGGACCGTCACCGATCTCCGCCGCGACTTTGTCGATCATCTCCAACAACAGTTGTGAGATCTCACCAGGATACTCCAGCTGCGGCGAATGCCCCGCCTCGGCTATGAGCTCCAATCGCGACCCCGGCAGCGCCTCCGCGAGCCGCCGCGAATGCCCCGGCGGCGTCAACGGGTCCCCGTCCCCCACCGCGACCAGGATCGGCAGGCCCTTGAACTGCGGCAGGACCGCCGTCGCATCGTGGTCGAGGATAGCGCGCGCATACCCCACGATCGACTGGATCGACGTGCGCCGGTTCATCCGCTCCACCAGCGTCACGATCGACCCCGGCGGATTCGGCGACCGGAACGCCGCCTTCCGCGTCAGCAGCCACCCCAGGTCCCCCGCCAGCAGCCGCGACCGGTCGATCAGGTCCGGCGTCCACCCCGCGACCTGCTGCAGCATCGGCAGCACCGTCCGCCGCAGCCGCCGCAGCGCCCGCATCGGCTTCGTCTCCACCGTGTCCAGGCCCGCCGCCGACGTCGACAGGAACGCCACGCCCTTCACCCGCTCCCGGAACTCCTCCGGGTACAAGCGGGCGTACTGCATGATCGTCATCCCGCCCATCGAATGGCCCACCAGCACCAGCGGCCCCTCCGGCGCCGCCTCCTCCAGCACGTCGTGCAGGATCTCCGCCAGATCCTCGATCGAGTACTCCGTGCGCGTCAGACCCCCCGACCGGCCGTGCCCCGGCTGGTCGTACAGCACCGCCCGCAGCCGCACCCCGCCGCGCACCGCATCCGCGATCGCCTTGCGCTGGAAGTAGAACGTCCCCATGTCCTGCATGTAGCCGTGGATCAGCACCACCGTCAGGCCCGCGTCCTCCGGCCCCGCCGTCTCCACGTGCACCGACGCCCCGCCCCGCGCCTCCACCGTCCGCACCGAGTTCACCGGCGGCATCTCGAACGGCTCGTGCGCATACGGGTCCGCCGACGACGCCCGCGTCCGCCGCGCCAGATACCGCGGCACCCCGTACGCCAGCGCCGCGCCCACCGCGATCCCGCCGGTCACGCCCCCGGCGATCGCCCAGCCGCGCGCCCGCCGGCCGCCCCGGCCCGATTGCCTCTCGCTCATGCGACCTCACTGCACAACTCAACGGGCCCAAGGGGTCCAAAGGAAGGGAAAGGAAGATGGTACGTCTAGTCGAGGCCCCGGTTCCACAACCGGGGAATCCGGGCCCCCAGGCCCGTCAGCACATCGTTCGGGATCGTCCCCGCCCACGCCGCCCAGTCGTCCGCGTCGGGGTGCTGCTCGCCCGCGCCGATGAGCACCACCGGCTCCCCCGGCTTCACCGGGTCGTCACCGCAGTCCACCGTGAACTGGTCCATGCAGATCCGCCCGAGCACGCGGCGGCGCTTCCCCGCCAGGTACACCTCCGCCTTGTTCGACGCGGCCCGCGGAATCCCGTCCGCGTACCCCAGCGGCACCAGCGCCACATTCGTGTCCCGCTCCAGGATGTGCGTGTGGCCGTAGGAGATCCCCGACCCCGCCGGAAGCCGCTTCACACTCATCACCTGGCTGCGCACCTCCACCACCGGCTGGAGGTCCACCGGGAAATCGGGCACCGGGTTGTATCCGTACAGCGCGATCCCCGGCCGCACCAGGTCGTACCGCGTCTCCGGGTCGCTGATGAGCGCCGCCGAATTCGCGAGGTGCCGCACCTCCGGCGCCAGGCCCGCCGCGGACACCGCCGACAGGAACCGCTCGAACGCCGCCTTCTGCGCCGCGTTCGCCGGATGCCCGATCTCGTCGGCGCACGCCAGATGACTCCACGCCCCCGCCACCACGACCGACCCCGCGGCCTGGTGCTTCGCCGCCGCCTCCGCCGCGAGCTCCCATTCGTGCTCGGCGACACCGCCCCGCGACATCCCCGTGTCGCCCTTGAGATGGATCCGCGCGGGCGTCCCCGCCCGGTCCCCGGCCGCGGCGGCCGCTTCGAGCTGCGCGAGCGACGAGACGCCCAGATCGATCCCGGCGCCCACGACCTCCGCGAGGCCGGGCTGCTCGGGAGCGAAGAAGAACGCCATCACCGGCACGGCTTCCAGACCCGCCGACTGCCGGAGCTGCCACGCCTCCTTGAGGGTCACGACCCCGAGCCGGTCGGCCCCGGCCTCGGCGGCCACGCGCGCCGCCGGGACCATGCCGTGCCCGTACGCGTCGGCCTTGACCATCGCCATCATCGGCACGCCCGCGGTGCGCGCGAGCGCCTCGACGTTGTGCGCGAGCCGCCGCCAGTCCGCGCTGGCCTTCGCCAGGCCGGACATGCCGCCGTTCACCGGCTCGGTCAGGATGCGGTAGTTGTCCATCGCCACGGCTCAAGGGTACGTGGCGCCGCGGCGGCCCGGCCGCAGCGACCGGATCGTGCATCCTATAGGAAATAGGATGCACGATCCGGAACCGCCGCCATGCCCGAAGGCCGCTAGGCCGCCTCGGCGCGGACGGTGCGCGCGGCCTCCACGAGCCCTTCGAGCGCGGGCACGACCTCCTCGTAGCGCCTGGTCTTCAGGCCGCAGTCGGGGTTGGCCCAGACCCGGTCGGGGCCGAGCGCGGCGACGGCGAGGCGCAGGGCCTCGGCCATCTCGGCGGCGGCGGGCACGCGCGGGGAGTGGATGTCCCACACGCCGGGGCCGACGCCGCTGCGGTACCCGGCGCGGCCGAGGTCGGCGACGATCTCCATCTTCGAGCGCGAGGCCTCGATGGAGGTGACGTCGGCGTCGAGCGCGGCGATCGCGTCGATGACCACGCCGAACTCGGAGTAGCACAGGTGCGTGTGGATCGCGGTGTCCGGCCGCACCCCGGAGGTCGCGAGCCGGAACGACCGCGTCGACCACTCGCGGTAGGCCGCGCGGGGCGCCTCCCGCACCGGCAGGAGCTCGCGGAGCGCGGGCTCGTCGACCTGGATGATCGCGGTCCCGGCCGCTTCGAGGTCGGCCACCTCGTCGCGCAGGGCCAGGGCGACCTGGTCTGCGGTGTCGGCGAGCGGCTGGTCGTCGCGCACGAACGACCACGCGAGGATCGTCACGGGCCCGGTGAGCATGCCCTTGACGGGCTTCGCGGTGAGCGACTGCGCGTAGGAGGTCCACGGGACGGTCATGGGCGCGGTGCGCGCGACGTCCCCGTAGAGGATCGGCGGGCGCACGCAGCGCGAGCCGTACGACTGGACCCATCCGGCGGCCGTGGTCGCGAACCCGGTGAGGAGTTCGGCGAAGTACTGGACCATGTCGTTGCGCTCGGGCTCGCCGTGCACGAGCACGTCGATGCCGAGCCGCTCCTGCTCGGCGATGACGGCGGCGACCTCGGCCTTCATGCGGGCCTGGTAGTCGGCGTCGATCATGAGGCCCTGCCGGTGCGCGGCGCGGGCCTTGCGGAGCTCGGCGGTCTGCGGGAACGAGCCGATCGTGGTGGTCGGCAGCGGCGGCAGCGGAACGCGCTTCGCTTGGGAGGCTTGACGGTCGGCGTAGGGCGCGCGCCGGTCGGCGCCGTCGCCGAGCGCGGCGAGGCGCTCGCGGACGGCGGCGTCGCGCCAGGCGTCGGGACTCGCGGGCCGGGCGTCGCGGGCGCCGTCCGGATCGGCCAGGACCGTGAGCTCGATGAGCTTCTGGCGCGCGAACGCGAGCCGCTCGGCGAGCAGCGGCGGCAGGCCGGTCTCGGGCGCGAGGTCCACGGGGACGTGGAGGAGCGACGACGAGGAGGCGACGCCGACGCGGTCGGTGAGGGCCTTGACGGCCACGATGTCGGCCGCGGCGTCGGCGAGGTCGGTGCGCCAGATGTTGCGGCCGTCCACGACCCCGGCGACGATGAATGTTTCACGTGAAACATCCAGAGACGCAAGTGCTTCCAGGTCGGAGCGGCCGCGAACCAGGTCGAGGGCGATGCCTTCGACACCCGATTCGAGCAGCACCGGCAGCGACTCGCCGAACGGCCCGTAGCCCCCGGCGACGAGGATCTCCGCTTCGGCGACGAGCCGCCGGTACGCGGCGGCGACGGCCTCCAGCTCCGCGGGCGTGCGGTCGGCGCAGAGCGCGGGCTCGTCGAGCTGGATCAGCCCGGCCCCGGCTTGAGCAAGAGCGGCAAGCAACTCGACGTACACCTCGACGACATCCCCGAGCCGGTCGAACGGCCGGAAATCCGCGGGCGCCCCCTCGGCGGCCTTGGCGAGCAGCAGCAGCGAGGCGGGCCCGACCAGCACCGGCCGGGCGCTCAGCCCGCGCTCACGAGCCTCAAGAAACTCTGCGACAGCCTTCTCAGGCCGGGGAGCGAAGGCAGTGGCAAGCCCGATTTCAGGCACCAGGTAGTGGTAATTGGTGTCGAACCACTTGGTCATCTCCAGAGGAGCAGCGGCATCGTCCCCGCGGGCGGCGGCGAAATACGACGCGAGCCGGTCGCCGCGGCGATGACGAGGTGCAACCGCGTCGACGGCGAACGCCGCGTCCAGCACGTGGTCGTAGTAGGAGAAGACGCCCGTGGGGACCTGGTCGAGCACGGACAGGTCGTCGAGCATCTCGGCGCGGACGGCCGCGGCGGCCCGTTCGAGCCCGGCGGCGTCGAGGCGTCCGGCCCAGTGGGCTTCGAGCGCGCGCTTGAGCTCCCGGTCGGACCCGATGCGCGGGTAGCCCAGAGCGGTCGAGCGCACGGCAGTGCGATGGTTCATGTGTCAGTTCCCTCGAACTTGCGACAGCGGGACCGCGCGCGGTCGCGCGCGGTACGCGGGCAGGTATTCGGACTCGGAGGCGCGCCGTCGCCGGCACCTACTCCCCGCCGCTTCCCAGGCCCTCGCGGGCCCAGTGCTCATGGCGGGTTTCGTTCCCCCTCACCGCTGCGGGGCAGTCCTGGATTCGCACCAGATTCCCTCTTGGCCGCGGCGCCTTGCGGCGCTGCGGAACCAGCGTCGACTGCGATGGTACGGCCGCGGCCGGGCGTGCCGTGCGTCCCGGCCAGAGTGTGAGAACCGGCGCGGGACCCTGCGGGCCGCCGAGTAAGGTCCGAGCCGGGCCGGGACCGCGGCCCGGTACACGCCCGAGGAGGAATCGATGAGCAGGAAGACCGCAGTCGTCACGGGAGCGAGCAGCGGCATCGGCGCGGCCACCGCCCGGGCCCTCGCCGAGGCCGGATTCGACGTGGTCCTCGGCGCGCGCCGGGCCGACCGGCTCGCCGAGGTCGCGGCCGAGTTCGGCGGGACCGCGCTCCCGCTGGACGTCACCGACGAGCAGTCCGTGGCCGACTTCGCGGCGAAGATCGACCGGTGCGACATTCTCGTCAACAACGCGGGGGGCGCCTTCGGCCTCGACTCGATCGCGGGCGCCGACCTCGACCTGTGGCAGCGCATGTACGACGTGAACGTCCTCGGCACCGCCCGGATCACCAAGGCGCTCCTGCCGAAGCTCGTCGAATCCGGCGACGGCCAGGTCGTCGTCATCGGCTCCATCGCGGGCCACCAGCCGTACCCGGGCGGCGGCGGGTACAACGCCGCCAAGCACGCCGAGGCCGCGATCACGCGGGTCCTGCGCATGGAGCTGCTCGGCCAGCCGGTGCGGGTGTGCGAGATCGACCCCGGCATGGTCGAGACGGAGTTCAGCCTCGTCCGCTTCGAGGGCGACCAGGACCGCGCCGACGCCGTCTACGCCGGGATGACCCCGCTCGTCGCCGCCGACATCGCCGACGCCATCGCCTGGGTCGCGACCCGGCCCGCCCACGTCAACATCGACCAGCTCACCATCACCCCGCGAGACCAGGCGGGCGCCCAACTGGTCCACCGCCGCCAATAAGCTCTGACCAGGCACTACACAAAGTTATCCACAAGTACGTTCTTCACATTCGACACTTTGCTACCCCACCTGTTGTAGTAGATAGCAAAAACAGGCCATCCGGCACCTGCGGGATGGCGGCGACAGAGGGGAATTCGCGAACGTCGCCAGGTCTCGCGCGGGGAGCTCCCCGCGCGGAACCGCCGCAGGTGCCACCTCCTCCGCGGAGACCGCGGGCGGCCGGCCAGTACAGCCGGCCGCCCGCGACGAACCACAGATCAAGCCGTCCAGCGCTACTCACTCAAACTGAACTCGGGCGAGGTCCACTGCTCCCAGTCCCCGGGGTCGTCCTCGTCCCCGAGGGCCTTGAGCACCTTCACCGTGAGCGTCCACCGCCCGGGCTCCAGGGCCCCCGGGCGCTGGGCCACGAGGTCCTCCAGGTGGACCCCCATCGCGTCGTCGGGCCCAGGGGAGCGCGGGAGGAACGCCTCCTGGTCCCATTCGACCACCTCCCCGGTGTCGGCGTTCGCGGCGCTGACGGCCATTGCGGTGGGCTGGTGTCCGAGATAGACCAGGGCCGCGAGGGCGGGCCCGTCGGCGAGGCTGAAGGTCTCGCCGTCCTCGATGTCGCGGTATTCGTACTCGCGGGTCTCGGGGTCCTGGGCGACGACGGCCGCGAGCTTGGGGAAGTCCGGGTGCTCCAGGACCGGGATTGCGAGGTAGTCGCCCTGGTAGCCGGAGTACGCGGCCGTCAGGGACTCGCCGCCGCCCTCGGGGCGGGCGGTGATGCGGCCGCCGAAGACGCTGCCTTCGGGGAGGTCGGCGCTCGGCGTCACGGTGACCTCGATCGTGGCGGACTGGCCCGGGTAGAGGCGCAGTTCCTTCGGTGAGAAGTCCACCTCGGGCGCGGCGGCGCTGAAACCGGGGTCGCGGTCGTCGCCGGTGGTCGCGATGGTCGCCTGGTGGGTCATCGTGTAGTCGCGCACGTGGTGGTCGCGGGAGGTGAGCGTGAGCTCGAAGGTGCGCGGTCCGGTGCCGTCGCCGGTGTTCACGCCGGTCGGGTAGAGGCACGCCTCGGCGTCGAGGGCGTCGACCACGTCGATGACGCCGGTCCCCTGCCGGTGCGCCGCTTCGAGTTCGCCGAGGCCCGGATTGTCGCCCCACGGGACGGGCTTCGCGGAGTTCGCGAGGCGGGTGCGCACGTCGCGCGGGTCGAGGCGCGGCTCCGCGTCGAGCAGCAGGGCCGCGGCGCCCGCGACGTGCGGGGAGGACATCGAGGTGCCCGAGAGCGACTCGTAGGACCCGTCGGCGACGGGCACGGTGGACCAGATGCCGCCGCCGGGCGCGGCCACGTCGGGCTTGAACGCGAGGTCCGGGGCCGGGCCGTACGCGGAGAAGCTCGACGCGAGGCCCCCGCGCGGCAGGTCGACGAGGACGGTGTCGCCGGTGAACTCCAGGACCGGGGCCTCGCCGATCGCGGCGAGGTCGTGGAGGTCCTTGCCGTCGGCGTCGGTGACGGAGAGCGCGGGGACGCCGAGGTCTTCGATGCCGGAGCCGCCGAAGGGGCCGGGCCTGTCGTTGTAGATGACGACCGCCGTGGCGCCTTCCTCGACGGCTCGTTCGTACTTCTCCTTGAAGGTGCAGGTGCCTCGGACGATGAGGGCCGCTTTGCCGTTCACGTCGCCTTCGGACGGGTCGTCCTTGCAGGCCCGGCCGAGCCAGACCAGGCCGTCGGTCTTCCCTTCCGGTTCAGGGGAGTCCGACAGGGTCTTGTAGCCGACCGGGCGGTCGAGGGCCGACACGAACGCGGCGTCCATGCGCTCGGCAGGGTTGTCGGTGGAGGCCACGGCGATCACGTCCTCGCCGACACCTGGGGCCGAGCCCGAGTAGATCCCGGACTCGCCGTCGTTGCCCATCGACGCGACGACGACCACGCCCTCCTCGGTGAGCCGGTCGGCGGCCTTCGCGGTCGGGTAGCCGGGCCACTGGAACGACTGGCCGAGCGAGAGGTTCACGACGTCCATGCCGTCGTCGAGCGCGGCCTCCAGCGCCTGCATGATGACCTCGGCGCTCGTGGAGCCCTCGCAGCCGAAGACCTTGTACGCGCCGAACTCGACGTCGGGCGCGACGCCGGTGACCTCGCCGTCGGCGCCGACGATCCCCGCGACGTGGGTGCCGTGCCCGGCGCAGTCTGCGGGGTCGTCGTCCGGGGCTGGTTCGGAGCGCTCGGGGTCGTCGGAGTCGAAGTCGTCGCCCACGAAGTCGGTGCCGAAGGCGACGCGGCAGCCGTCGCCGAAGCAGCCGCCGAGGTCGGGGTGGGTGTAGTCGATGCCGGTGTCGATGACGCCGACCTTGACGCCCTCGCCGGTGATCCCGCGGTCATGGGCCACATCGGCGCGGGTCGTCTGGATCGCCTGCGCGAGTTCGGGAACCGGGCCGGATTCGGCGGCCGCGTCCGACTCGGTGACCGCGTCGGACCGGGTCGCGGGGCCGCCGAAGACGACGTCCGACCAGACGCGTTCGACCATGCCGAGCTGGCCGAGGCGCCGCGCGGTCGCCGGGTCGGCCTCCACGGAGACGCCGTTCCAGATCCGCTCGAAGTCGTGGCGCACTTCGAAGTCGAGGCCCTGCGCGGCGTCGAGCACGGACGCGTCGGCGCCTTCGGCGAACTCGATCAGCCACACCTGCGCGGGCCCGTCGGGCTCCGCGTGCGCGGCGGGCGCGGCGAGGGCCAGCAGCGGCAGTGCCACCGCGGCGGCGAGCGGCCGCCGCCAGGCGGGCGGGACGGAGGGGAGCGTGCGCGAGCCCGGCATCGGGAGTCCCTTCGGGTGGGGCGCCCGCCGGGGGTTCGCGGAGGCGCCCGGAACCCCCGGCGGGCGGCTATGGCAGGACCTCGATCGTCGGGCATCGACCGCGCGGAACCGCGCATTTGCCGCGCGGCCCGCGCGCGTGTCGGGCCGCCGCCGCAGGCGTCAGTACCCGAGGGCGCGCGCCAGCGCGAACCCGCCGAGCCCGGCCGCGAGGCCCCCGGCGAGGTTCATCGCGATGTTGAGGGCGGCGTGGGGCCAGCGGCCCGCTTCGACGAGGACGAGGGTCTCGTAGGAGAGCGTCGAGTAGGTGGTGAGGGCGCCGCAGAAGCCGATCGAGAGGACCGCGGACCAGGTGGGGTCGGCGACCGCGACGGCGAGGAACACCGCGAGCGCGGAGCCGAGGACGTTGACGGTGAGGGTCCCCCAGGGGAGGTAGCGGCCGAGGTAGTGGGCGACGACGAGGTCGGTGAGGAAGCGGGCGGGGGCGCCGAGGGCGGCGCCCGCGGCGACGAGGAGGAGGGTCATCGGCGCCGCCGGGCGGTGAGGCGGCGGGTGGCCCACATGCCGGTCGCGGCGGCGGCGAGGGCGGCGGCGATGGTGGCGGTGGCGTAGGCGAGGGCGAGGAGGGCGGCGCCGGCGTCGACGGCGCGGCCGACGCCGACGATGAACGTGGAGAAGGTGGTGAATCCGCCGAGGACGCCGGCGCCGAGGAAGGGGCGCAGGAGGCGCCGGTCGGGGGCGATGTCGGTGACGACGACCATGAGGGCGCCGATGAGGAGGCCGCCGATCGCGTTGGCGAGGAACGTGGCGGTCTCGAAGCGGCCGGGCTGGGGCGGGAAGGCGACGAGGAGGCCGTACCTGGCGAGGGAGCCGATGACGCCGCCGAGGGCGACGGCGCCGAGCACGACGGGCGGGACGGTGCGGAGCGCGTCGCGCAGGGTGGGTCGGTTGGTTCCGGGCACGGCTCGAATCTAGTCCCCGGCGCGGGCCGTATGCGATCCCTCACGCCTCTTGCGCCCGAAATGCGAAAGGCGCTACCGTTGGCAGGCGATGAGTTACACCGTCACGAACCAGTACCTGACACGCAGGCGTCACCTCGACTTCTGCCGCGTGTCGACCGTGCTCTGTCGTCGCTAGCGCCGCTCCCACCGGCCGGCTCGCCGACGTACTCGTCTTTTCTCCCGCTGGGTCCGAGCCCGACCCGCATTCCTGACACCGCTTGAGGTGCGCGACCGCGCGCCCTGTCGCGGTGCGCCCGCCTTCACCAGAGGTTTATTCATGTCCAGTGCTCCCGACAGCACGGCCGACCAGGCCGTGGTGGAATCTGATTCTTCGAAGCCCAAGCGCCGCAAGCGCGTCCCGTTCGCCGCGCAGCTGCTCATCGGCCTCGTGCTCGGCCTCGCCTTGGGCTACGTGGCCCGCGAGTGGTCCGTCGCGTGGCTCGGCACCACGTTGGAGACGGTCGGCACGCTGTTCGTGCAGCTGCTGTTCCTGATCGTCCCGTTCCTGGTGTTCACCGCGATCGTCGCGTCGATCGCGAACCTCCGCAACCTCGCGAACGCGGGCCGCCTGGTCGCCAAGACCCTCGGCTGGTTCGCGATCACGTCGCTGATCGCCGTGGTCATCGGCATCGCGATCGGCCTGGCGACGAACCCGGGTTCGGGCGTGGAGCTCTCCAGCGCCGCGGCCGCCCCGGAGACGCAGGGCTCGTGGACGGACTTCCTGACCGGCATCATCCCGACGAACCTCGTCGACGCGTTCGTGAACGTCAACGTGCTCCAGATCGTGTTCGTGGCGATCGTGGTCGGCGCGGCGGCGGCGAAGCTCGGCGACAAGGCCGAGCCGTTCCTGAAGTTCAACGCGTCGGCGCTGGCGCTGATCCAGAAGACGCTGTGGTGGGTGATCCGCTTGGCGCCCATCGGGACCGCGGCGCTCATCGGCAAGTCGGTGTACGCGTACGGGTGGGACCTGCTGGAGCCGCTCGCGGTGTTCAGCATCGACATCTACGCGGGTGCGCTGATCATCCTGCTCATCGTCTACCCGGTGCTGCTGCGCGTGTTCGCGAAGGTCTCGCCGGTGCAGTTCTACCGCAAGACGTGGCCGGCGATCCAGTTCGCGTTCGTGTCGCGCTCGTCGGTGGGGACGCTGCCGCTCGCGCAGAAGACCGTCACGGACCGGCTCGGCGTGGACCGCGACTACGCGTCGTTCGCGTCGCCGTTCGGGGCGACGACGAAGATGGACGGCTGCGCCGCGATCTACCCGGCGATCGCCGCGATCTTCGTGGCGCAGGTGTACGGCGTGGACCTGGCGGTGCAGGACTACTTCCTGATCGCGTTCGTGTCGGTGATCGGCTCGGCGGCGACCGCGGGCCTCACGGGCGCGACGGTGATGCTGACGCTGACCCTCTCGACGCTGGGCCTGCCGCTGGAAGGCGTGGGCCTGCTGCTGGCGATCGACCCGATCATGGACATGATCCGCACGGCCACGAACGTGGCGGGGCAGATGGTCGTCCCGGTGATCGTCGCGAAGTCGGAGAAGCTGCTCGACCGCGGCGTGTACGACGCGGCGCCGCAGCCGCTCGACGAGGCGGCCGCGTTCGGGGGCGACGTCCCCTCGCAGCAGAAGGGCGAGGCGGCGCTCCAGCCCGCATAGCTTTGTTCTCTCCTGAGTAGCGGGGGGCCGGTCCGGAAGGGCCGGCCCCTCGTTCGTTAAGCGCCGTAGTGCTGTTCGAGGCCGTCGAGGACGCGCTGGAGGCCGAATTCGAAGTGGCCGAGGTTCGTGGCGGGTCCGGCGACGGCGAGCGCGGCGAGGTGGGGGAAGCGGGAGGCGACGGCGGGGTCCTGGAGGAACCGGAAGAACGCGCCGGTGGATTCGCCGCCGCCGATCTCGGGGCGGACGGCGCCGAGCGCGAAGCAGTCGACGGTGAGGACGGCGAGGAGCCCGGTCCCTTCGGGCATGCCGACGGCGGCGAGGCGGCCGAGGACCTGGTCGACCCAGCCGGCTTCGCCGGGGCCCATGGGGCGGTCGCCGGTGGCGACGGGGAGGGCCCACGGGTGGGCGAGGAACAGGTCGCGCACGCACCGGCCCCATCCGGCGAGGACGTCGCGCCAGGTGTCGGCGTCGGGGAGGGGCGCGGGGGCGGACATGAGGGAGTCGTACATGAGGACGACGAGTTCGTCCTTGCCGGGGACGTGCCGGTAGAGGGACATGACGCCGGAGCCGAGGCGGTCGGCGAGGTGCTTCATCGAGACCTTCTGGAGCCCTTCGGCGTCGGCGATGGCGACGGCCTCAGCGACGATGCGCTCGCGGGTGAGGCCTGAGGGCCGCCCGCGCCCGGGCCGGGGGGCCGCGCCCGCGGCCCCTTCCCACAGCAGCTCGTACTCGCCCTGTCCCACAGCGCCGCACCCCCTCGTTTTGCTCCGCAGCCTAGGGCCCGTGGCGGACTCGCGTGCACCCACCGGGCGTGCGTATGATGTACGCTTAATAGCGTATCCCATACGCATCGATCGGACCCCACCATCGATCGGAGAAACCGGTGACCCAGACCCTCGACCGCCCCGACAGCACCCCCGCGCCAGCCAGGCCCAAGTGGTACCGACGCCCCTGGATCGTCCCGCTCTTCGCGGTCGCCGGGCTGTTCGTCGCCGCCCGGCTCCCCTTCTACCTCACCTTCGACACCGGCGACTCCCTCGTCGAACTCCAGCCCGCGAACCCCGAGACCCACTACCTGATGCTCTCGGCGCACATCCTGTTCGGCTCGGTCGCCCTCATCACCTGCTCCATGCAGGTGTGGACCTGGCTGCGCCAGAAGCACCCCAAGGTCCACCGCATCTCCGGGCGCCTCTACGTGTTCCTCGGCGTCGTCCCCTCCGGGATCTTCGCGCTCGTCGTCTCCATCATGTCGACCGTCGGCCCCGACGGGAAGATCGGCAACGTCCTGCTCTCGCTCCTGTGGTTCGCCACGACGTTCGCCGGATTCCTCGCCGCCCGCCGCCACGACTTCCAGGCCCACCGCCGCTGGATGATCCGCAGCTTCGCCCTGTGCTGGTCCATCGTCGTCAACCGCGTGTGGATCGTCCTGCTGCTCGTCATCCTGCTGCCGTTCAAGGACTCCTACTACGGCGGCGACATGGACGCGCTCGTCGCGGACGTCGCCGTCGCCTCCATCTGGCTCAGCTGGATCGTCAACCTGATGATCGCCCAGTGGTGGCTCGACCGCAGGCCCAAGCGCCGCGCGCGGAACACCCCTGCGACGAAAGTCGCAGCCGCGTAACGGCCGGTGCCACCTTCGGGGCGGCCGGGGCTCCACCCCCGGTCGCCCCTCGCTTGCGTGAAAGTCCATGCCGCGGAAGGATTCGCGGGCCCCGCCCCGGCGCGATGCTGAAGGGCATGGACACCACCACCGCCACCGCGCCCGAGCGGACCGCGGCGCCCGCAGCGAAGCGGCTCCCGCTGCTCGACGTCCTCCGCGGCGTCGCGATCCTCGGCACCCTCGGCACCAACGTCTGGATCTTCACCTCCGCCCACGGCGAGGCCGGGCCGCTCCTCGGCTACGGCATCACCGGCGGCGGCCCCTTCGGCGAGGTCTTCGAACTCCTCGCCAACGGCAAGTTCCTCTCCATGCTCACCGTCCTCTTCGGCGTCGGCCTCGCCATCCAGTACCGGTCCGCCGAGAAGAAGGGGCGGCGCTGGCCCGGCCGCTACCACTGGCGGGCCCTGTTCCTCTTCGCCGAAGGCACCGTCCACTTCGTCCTGCTGTTCGCGTGGGACGTGCTCATGGGGTACGCGGTCACCGCGATCACCGTCGCCTGGCTGCTCAAGCGCTCCGAACGAGCCCAGCGCGCCGTCATGTGGACCGCGCTGAGCCTCCACCTCGCGATCATCGCGCTCATCACGGCCGCGACGGCGCTCGGCCCCGGCAACGACCCGTCCCGGGACGCCGAGGTCGCGGCGCTCTACGCCGACGGCTCCTGGCTCGACCAGGTCCGGTTCCGCCTCGACCACGCCCTGGTCTTCCGCATCGAGCCGATCATCACGTTCCCGATGCTCGTCTTCCTGTTCCTGGTGGGCGTCAAGCTGTTCCGCGCCGGGGCCTTCGGCACCGAGGACGCGGGACGCCGGATCAGGAAGCGCCTCATGGTATGGGGCCTCGGCCTGGGCCTGCCGCTGAACATCGCCGTGCAGTTCGCGCCCGACGACTTCCTCTACGCGGAGCGGTACCTCGTCGCGCCCGTCGTCATGCTCGGGTACATCGGCCTGACCGGCTTCCTCGTGGAGCGGCTGCGGCGCGGCCCCGTCATGACCGCGCTGGAGTCCTTGGGGCGCACCGCGCTCAGCGGGTACATCCTCCAGAACCTCCTCGCGTCGGTCGTCTGCTACGGCTGGGGCCTCGGTCTCGCCGCGCAGTACGGGACGCAGGCCTGGTTCGCCCCGGCCCTGTGGCTCGGCATCAGCGCGTTCCTCCTCATCGGGTCCCGGCTGTGGCTGCGCCGCTTCAGCAGCGGCCCCGCCGAGGCGCTGCAGAAAGCCGTCCTCCGCTAGGAGACAAGGAAAGAGGTGCGGGCCGGGGAACGACCGGCCCGCACCTCCCACTCACCCGACAGGTCAGGCGGCGACCGCCTCGCGGTCGCCGGTGCGGTCGCGGGTCAGGCGCCGCCGCGCGAGCGAGACCAAGGGCCACAAGGCGATCAGCGCGATGATCCCGTACACGGTCCACGCGACCGGCCCGCCGACCAGGCCCGACGGCTCGCCGCCGGACAGCTGGAGCGCCATGCGCGCCTGCCGCTCCGCCATCGGGCCGAGGATCACGCCCACGATCATCGGCAGCATCGGAATCCCGAAGCGCCGCATGGCGAGCCCGATGAGGCCCAGCGCCAGCAGCACGAACAGCTCGAACGACTGGCCGCTCGTCGCGTACGCGCCCATCGTCGCGAAGAACAGGATCCCCGCGAACAGGTACGGCTTGGGGATGCGCAGCAGCTTCACCCACACCGGGATCAGCGGCATGTTGAGCACCAGCAGCATCGCGTTGCCCACGAACAGGCCCGCGATGAGCGTCCACACCAGCGCCGACTCCTTCTCGAACAGGAGCGGACCGGGCTGGATGCCGTAGGTCTGGAACGCCGCGAGCATGACCGCCGCGGTCGCGTTGCACGGCAGGCCGAGCGCGAGCATCGGCACGAGCGTGCCCGCCGCGGAGGCGTTGTTCGCCGCCTCCGGGCCCGCGACGCCCTCGATCGCGCCGTTCCCGAACTCCTGCTTGTGCTTCGAGAGCCGCCGCTCCGTCACGTACGACAGGAACGTCGGCACCTCCGCGCCCCCGGCGGGGACCGCGCCGAACGGGAACCCGAGCGCGGAGCCGCGCAGCCACGGCCCCCACGAGCGGCGCCAGTCGCTGCGGCCCATCCACACCCGGCCGACCGGGATGATCTCGTCCTTGCCGTTCTTGCGGCGCGCCGCCGTCCACAGCGCCTCGCCGACGGCGAACGCGCCGACCGCGACGATGACGATGTCGATGCCGCTCGCCAGCTCCGGCACGCCGTACGTGAGGCGCTGCTGCCCGGTCACCGCGTCGATGCCGATCGTCCCGATCACCAGGCCCACCAGGAGCGACGCGAACCCGCGGATGCGCGACGAGCCCAGGACCGACGCGGTCGCGACCAGCGCGAGCACCATGATCGCGAAGTACTCGGGCGCGCCGAGGCCGATCGCGAACTGCACGGTGATCGGCGTGACGAACACGAGCGCGACCGTCGCGATCGTCCCGGCCACGAACGAGCCGATGGCCGCGGTCGCGAGGGCCTGCCCGCCGCGCCCGTTGCGGGCCATCTTGAAGCCTTCGAGGACCGTGACCACCGACGAGGACTGGCCCGGCGTGTTCAGCAGGATCGCCGTCGTGGAGCCGCCGTACATGCCGCCGTAGAAGATCCCGCCGAACATGATGAACGCCTGCGTCGGCTCCATCCCGTACGTGATCGGCAGGAGCAGCGCGATCGCCATGGCCGTGCCCAGGCCCGGCAGCATCCCCACGGCCGTGCCGATGGTGACGCCCAGGAGCGCGATGAGCAGGTTCCCCGGGGTGAGGATCGCGGCGAAGCCGTCGAGGAGCGAGTTCAGGTTGTCCATTTCGCTTGCCCCCCTACAGGATTCCCTGGAGGACGCCCGCGGGCAGGCCGAGGCCCAGCCCGATCGCGAACCCGTAGAACGTGGCCAGGCCGAGCACCACCGCCGCGGCGAGCGTCAGGAAGTACCGGCGCGAGCCCAGCACGATCGCCGCGCCCCAGAACAGGAGCGACCCGGAGATGACCCACCCGAGCCAGTCGATGAGCAGCGCGTTCGCGATGAACACGGCGCACAGCAGGCCCACGGTCTTCAGGTCGAACTTCTCGTTGGCGTTGGCGCCCTCGTCCTCGCCGTGCCCGCCGCGCAGCACGTTCAGCGCGTAGAACGCGGCGACGGCGAACAGGAGCACCCCGAGGATGATCGGGATCGGCTTCGGGCCGATCGGGTCGTTCGAGGCGGAGAACCCGCCGAGGCGGGAGGCGTCGACGATGACCAGGACGCCGAGGACGGCGAGGAACCCGCACACCCACAGCTGCGCGAGGTCCCGCTTCGGCGGCGCCGCGGCCTTGGTCTCGGAATCGACGGCCTCGGTCGCGGCGGCCTCGTCCGCCTCCGTCTCCACGGCCTCGGCGGCGTCGCCGCGGTCGGCAGCGGTCATGCGAGGCCCAGTTCCTGGAGCGTCGCGGCGACCGTGTAGTCCTGGTCGGTGAGGAAGTCCGCGAAGTCGTTCCCCGTCATGAACGCGTCGGTCCAGCCCTGCTTCTCCAGCTCGTCCTGCCACGCCGACGACTCGTACATCGCGGTGAGCGCGTCGGTCCACTTCTGGACGTCCTCGTCGGAGATCCCGGGCGGGGCGACCCAGCCGCGCCAGTTCGTGAACTCCAAGTCGATCCCGGACTCGCGGAACGTCGGCGCATCGGGCACGACGTCGACCCGCTCGGCGCCGGAGGTCGCGAGGACCCGCAGCTGGCCGGCCTCGATCTGGTCGATGAACTCGCCGACGCCGCTCGCGCCGAACGACACCTTCTCGCCGAGCAGCGCGGGCAGCAATTCGCCGCCGCCGTCATAGGACACGTAGTTGACCTGCACCGGGTCGATGCCGACGGCCTTCGCGAGGCGCATCGGCAGCAGGTGGTCGGGGCCGCCGGGGGAGGAGCCGCCGCCCGCGGTGACGCCGTCCAGGTCCGCGGACCAGGCCGCCACCAGGTCCTCGATCGTCTGGTACGGGGAGCCGACGGGCACGACGATGGCCCCGGACTCCTCCACGAGCTTCGCGATCGGCGTCGTGCCGGTGAGCTTCGCCTCGGAGTTCTGGGTGTAGGAGGCGCCCACGACGCCCAGGCCCATCTGCATCGCGAGGTCGCCGTTCCCCTCCTCGCTGACGGTGCGCTGGAGGCCCACGGTGCCGCCCGCGCCTTCGAGGTTGAACACCTCGATGGCCTTGGCGATGCCCTCGTCCTCCATGATCCGGGCGATGGAGCGCGCGGTCGTGTCGTAGCCGCCGCCGGGGCTGTTGGGGACCATGATCCGCAGGCCGGTCAGGGGTCCGTCGCCCGATTCGCCCTCGGCGGTCAGGCCGCACGCCGAGGCCGCCGCCAGGGCCGGGACGGCCGCCGCAGCGCTGAGGAGGGCCCTCCGGTGAAATTTCATCGTCGTTGCTCTTTCATTTCGGGGTCGGGGTGAGAGACGATGGTCACCCCGGCGCCGCCCCCGCGTCAGCCTTGTGTCCGTATCGATCATTGAGTTCATTGTGTTCAGGCCCCTGACCCGCCCGACCCTCGCCGGCCAGCTCCTCCTCTTCCAGCTCACGGTGATCCTGCTGGTGCTCGCCGCCGTCGCCGGGCTCTCCCTCGCCCAGTCCGCGGCGGTCTTCAACGCCGAGCAGGGCCGCCGCGTCACCCAGCTCGCCGAGTCGCTCGCCGCCTCCGACCTGGTCCGCGGCCGCCTCCCCGAGCCCGCGCCCTCCCAGACGCTCGCCCCGCAGATCCAGGCCGACCTCGAACGCTGGCAGGTCTCCTCGGTGACCCTCGCCGACCCCGACGGCAGGATCGTCGCCTCCACGAACCCGCTGCTCATCGGCACGCAGCTCCCCCTCGGCGACGGCGTCCTCGACGGCCGCGGCTGGCGCGGCGAGATCGAGCTCGGCGGCCGCACCGAACTCGTCGGCCAGGCCCCGGTCATCGGCGCCGAACCGGAGAACCTCGGCGTCCAGCTCGGCGTCGCCGTCGTCGGCCAGGAGGCGCCCACGCTCGCGCGGCTCCTCGTCCAGGCCGTGCCGACGCTCCTGCTGTACCTCGGGGTCGCGAGCGTCCTCGGCGTCGCCGGGTCGTGGCTTCTGGCCCGCCGCATCAAACGGCAGACGTTCGGCATGGAGCCCAGGGAGATCGCCGGGCTCGCCGAGCACCGCGAGGCCATGCTCTACGGCATCGCCGAAGGCGTCATCGCCGTCGACGACCAGCACCGCGTCACCCTCGTCAACGACGTCGGCCGCCGCCTCCTCGACCTCCCCGACGGCGCCGTCGGCCGCACCCTCGACGACCTCGACCTCACCGCGCGCCTCCGCGACGTCCTCACCGGCACCGTCACCGGCTCCGACCAGGTCGTCCTCCAGGGCAACCGGGTCCTCGTCGTCAACCGCATGCCCGTCGAGAAGGACGGCCGCGCCCTCGGCGCCGTCGCCACCCTCCGCGACCGCACCGAACTCGCCCAGCTCGAACGCGACCTCGGCTCGTTCCGCTCCACCGCCGAGGCCCTCCGCGCGCAGGCCCACGAGTTCGACAACAAGCTCCACACCATCTCCGGGCTCATCCAGATCGGCGAGCAGGACGAGGTCGTCCGCTACATCGACGCCCTCAACCGCCACCGCCAGTCCCTCGACCTGTCGATCGGCGGCCCCATCCGCGACAAGGCCATCGCCGCGCTCCTCATGGCGAAGTCCGCGCAGGCCTCCGAACGGCAGGTGCGCCTCGACATCGCCGAAGGCACCGCCCTCGGTCCGCTCTCCGCTGAGGACTCGGCCGACGTCGGCACCGTCCTGGGCAACCTCATCGACAACGCCGTCGACGCCGCCGCAGGCTCCCCCCTCCCCCTCGCGGCCGAAGCCTGGGTCAGGGTCGACATCCGCGAAGCCCAAGGCGCCGTGACGATCACGGTGGAGGACAACGGCCCCGGCGTCCCGCAGGAGACCGCGGAAGAGGTCTTCGAGCACGGCTTCACCACGAAGTCCGCGAACACCGGCACCACCGCCGAGCGCGGGATCGGGCTGGCGCTGACCAGGCTCGTGTGCGAGCATCACGGCGGCGGCGTGCGCGTGGAGAACACCGGCGACGGCGCCCGCTTCACCGCGGAACTGCCGCTGCCCGACCGACCCGTCCCGGCAACGCCTGTCCCTTCAACGCCCGCCCCGACAACGTCCATTGCTGCAACGGCTGAGGAACCGACATGATCGATGTGCTGGTAGTCGACGACGACTTCCGCCTCGTCAACATCCACCGCGGATTCGTCGAACGCACCCCGGGCTTCCAGGCCGTCGCCTCGGCCCGCACCGGCGAGGAGACCCTCGCCGCCCTCGACGAGCACCGCCCCGACCTCGTCCTCCTCGACCTCTACCTGCCCGACGTCTTCGGCCTCGACCTGGTGCGCCGCATGCGGGCCGAAGGCCACGAGACCGACGTCATGGTCATCTCCGCGGCCCGCGAATCCGAGGCCGTCAGGGCCGCCGTCCGCCTCGGCGTCGTCTCGTACCTCCTGAAGCCCTTCAGCTTCAACGACTTCCAAGAACGCCTGGAGCAGTACGCCAACACCCGCGCCGGCCTCGCACTGGCCGTCCACGACCAGGCGGACATCGACCGGGCCTTCGAACGCACCGGCTCGGCCACCTTGATGCCCAAGGGATTCAGCAGCGAGACGGCCCAACTGGTCGAGTCGACACTCCGCGACGCCGAAGGGTCCCTCTCCGCCGCCGAATGCGCCGAGCGCATCGGCGTCTCCCGCGTCAGTGCCCGCCGCTACCTCGAACAGCTCACCGAACGCGGCCGCGCCGAAGTCGCCCTCAAATACGCCGGCCGCGGCCGCCCCGAACGCCGCTACCGCTGGCGCTGACCGAACACCGCCTCCACCGCATCGAGATTCGCCGTCCACCACCGCAGCAGCCGCTCGTCCGAGAAGAACACCCGGTCGCTCGCTGGCTCGCCCAGGTAGTAGTGGTACTTCAAGTGCCACACGCTGGTGATGAGCCGCCACCACCGCCGCCGCGCCGCATCCGCAAGCGCCGCACCGGAAATCGGCACCACCGACCGGTACCCGTCCAGGATCGCCGCGATGCACTCCAGGTCGACGCTCCCGTCCGGAAGCGCGCACTGGTACATGGAGGCCCGCACGACCTCCTCCCCGTACGCGTTGACCCGCAACCGGTCCCAGTCCAGCACCGCCGCGATCCGCTCCCCCTGCCAGATCAGATTCCAGTTCTGGCAGTCCCCGTGGATCCACCCCACCGGCCCGACCACCGGCCCCTCGGGCCGCAGACGCCCATGGGCCGCAACCAGTTCGATCCGACTCTCCAGCAGAAGCAAAGCCGCCGAATCGAACTCGTCAAGCTCCCCCTTCGCCCCGATGAGCCCGAGATAATCCCCGATCCGCTCCTTCGCCGTTCCGACAGAAGGCGGTGGCTCCACCCGAGGCGCCTCATCGGGAAGCAATCCGGGCCGCGCCAACGCGAGCCTCACCCGCCCGAGCATCTCGCCCATATGAAACGACGCGTCCAAGGTCATCTCGCTGCCACGCCGATGATCCCCGTCGACCCACCGCGCCAAGTAATAGCAGTGGTTGCCAACCTCAGTGACCAGCTCACCGCGAGGCCCCGGAACCACCGAGACGACGGGCACCCCGCCCTCCCCGGCGGCCCCCATCACCGCAAGACTCCGCCGAGCCGCCTCCGGCTCGGTCGAGGAAAGCTCCTTGAGCGCGAACACCCCCGCGTCCGCCTCGACCCGCCAGTTCCGGTTCAGCAGCCCGTCGGCCAGATACCGGACCCGGCGCACCGCCCCGAGCCTGTACACCGCGGCGACCGCGTCGATCCCGGCCCCGGGCCCCTCAGAAGCGTCCACCGCAGCAGGCTACCGGCCCCGCCCCGGACCCCGCACGGCCGTTTCCGCCCCCTGGACACGAAAAAAGCCCTGTCACCAGGGCTTTCACAGTGGAGTCTAGGGGAATCGAACCCCTAACCCCCGCCTTGCAAAGGCGGTGCTCTGCCAATTGAGCTAAGACCCCTCGCGGGCCGGCGGTGAGGCCGGTCCGTTCGAGTATCCCCGCTGCGCGCGGGGCAACAGCGAGGATACCCGCGGTGCAGTGAGGTGGCTAACGCGATTCGCTAGCGCACGTCCTCCGCGGAGGTGGTGGCCTCGTGCCACAGGGTGCGGTCGTCGTTGATCGACTTGACCTTCTTGGCGACCACGAACGCGACCGTCGCCACGCCGGCGACGATCAAGATCTTCTTCCACATGGACCCAGGCCCCCATATCAGAGATTGCCGCGTACAGCAATGCCGCGGTCGGCATCGCGCGATGCGCCTCAGCATAGCGAAACTGCGGCGCGGCGGGCCGCCGGGCCGCGGCCCGCAGGCTCAGTACCTGATGCCGGGCGTGTCGCGGGCCGGGTCGAGGAAGGTCTTGGCGGCGGCGAGGGCGGCCTCGTCGCGCAGGACCTGGCCGGGCCGCGAGCCGTAGCCGAGGAGGACGCCCTTCCACTCCATGCGCAGGTACTCGGCGGACAGGCGCAGGGTCCCGGCGAGCGGGGCCGAGACGTCGGGCTCCTCGTCGCCCTGGACGGTGACGCCCCACAGGCGCCGCCCGCACATGCGGGCCTTGAAGTCGAGGCCGGGGACGCGGAGCCAGCCCGACCAGTAGTCGAGGTAGTTCTTCACCGAGCCGCTCACGGAGTACCAGTACAGCGGCGACGCGATGACGATGTCGGTGGCGGCGAGCGTCGCGTCCTGGAGGGTCTTCTCGGGCCCCTCGGCGAACGGGGTCTTCCCGTCGCCGAGGTGGCGGCGGTCCCGGAAGGGCGGCAGGCCGAGCTCGGACAGGCGCAGCCACTGCTGGGCCGCCTCGGGTTCGAGGTGCTCGGCGGCGGCGCGGGCGAGGGTCTCGGTGTTGCCGCCGGTGCGGGAGCTGCCGAGGACGAACAGGAACGAGCGCGGGGAGTCCATGGGGGCACCTTCGAGCGGGGGACATGGGGTCTCCCCGTTCAAGGCCGCGGGCCGGTCCCGGTATTCCGGGCAAGAAAAAACCCGCCGATGACCGGCGGGTGTCTGTGGGCGTACCAAGACTCGAACTTGGGACCTTCGAGTTATCAGCTCGACGCTCTAACCACCTGAGCTATACGCCCTTGCTTCGGCCGCTCATCGGCGGCGCTGAGAAAGATTACCCCACGTTCGTCCCGTGCGCGAATCAGGGGCCCTCCCTGGAGGGACGGGCATCACTGGGACACATCGGGGGCACAGCGGCGGAGCGCCCGCGGCCGGGAATGGCCGCGGGCGCTCCGTCAGAGTCCTGCTAGTCGCGCTCGGCGAGCGTGACCTCGACGCCGCCGACGAGGTCGGCGCAGACGTTGTAGATGAACGACCCGAGGGTCGCCAGCGCCGTGAAGAGGACCATGTTCACCACGCCGAGCAGGGCCGCGGCCCCGATGACGCCCTTCGCGGTGATCCTGAAGTCCTCGGCCGCCGCGGCCGAGTCGCCGCTGCCGCCCATGAGCATCTGGAGCATGTCGTTGACGGTGTCGAACACGCCCATCGCGTCGAGCGCGATGTACAGGACGGTGGTCGCCACGACCATGACGATGAACAGCACGATCGACACGGCGAACGCGAACTTCATCACCGACCACGGGTCGATCCGCTTGAGCCGCAGGCGGGCCCGGCGCGGGCCGCGGGCCGCGGCCTGGCTGACCGCCGCGCGGGCGGCCCGGACCGCGTCGGCGACGCGCGCCGAGGAGGCGACCCCCGCGGCCTGCTGGGCCGCGGTGTTGCCGGTCGGCCCGGTCGACTGCGCGATCGGGACGGCCTCGGGCGTCACCGGCGGCGGCGTCATCCCCGGAGGGCGACGCAGCGTCAGCGTCTGGTCCTGCGCCGGGGCCGGCTCCGGCGACGGCTTGTCGTCGGCGGTCGGCTCGGTGTCGGCGGGCGACTCGGAGGGCAGCTCCGGCACGTCGTCCTCGCGCTCGGTCTCCGCTGCGGTGGCCTTCGCGTCGGTCATCTACTCGTCCTGCCCCTCATCGGGTTCCGGTTCCTCGGCGCTCCTGGTGATGGCGAGCAGCGACACTTCCTCGGGCAGGTCGATCAGCTTGACGCCCTGGGTGTTGCGGTCCGAAGTCTGGCGGACCGGCTTCACAGGAGTCCTGATGACCCCTCCCTCCGAGGTGATCGCGAACAGCTCGTCGTCGGGCGTCACCGACAGCGCCCCAACCAGGTCGCCGCGCCGTTCCGTGATCTTAGCCGTCAGGACGCCCTTGCCGCCGCGGCCCTGCTGCGGATACGCGTCGACCGGAGTCCGCTTCGCGTAGCCGCGGCTGGTCGCGACGAGGATGTCCATATTATCGCGGAGCACGATCATCGTGAGCAATTCGTCGTCCCCGACGAACCGCATGCCGATGACGCCGCTGGTGGCCCGGCCCATCGGGCGCAGCGCCTCGTCGGTCGCCTGGAAGCGGATCGACTGGGCCTTGCGCGAGACCAGCAGCAGGTCGTCCTCCTGCTGGATGAGCGCCGCCCCGACCAGCTCGTCGCCGTCGCGCAGGTTGATGCCGACGATGCCGCCGGTGCGCGGGGAGTCGAAGTCGGTGAGCTTGGACTTCTTGACCAGGCCGTTGCGGGTCGCGAGCACCAGGTACGGCGTGACCTCGTAGTGGGGCAGCTGGATGACCTGCGCGATCGTCTCATCGGGACCGAACGCGAGGATGTTCGCCACATGCTGGCCGCGGGCCGTGCGGGACGCCTCCGGCAGCTCGTACGCCTTCGCGCGGTACACGCGGCCCTTGTTCGTGAAGAACAGGATCCAGTCGTGCGTGGTCGTCACGAAGAAGTGGCTGACGATGTCGTCCTGCTTGAGCTGCGCGCCCTGGACGCCCTTCCCGCCGCGCTTCTGCGAACGGAACGAGTCGGTGGTGGTGCGCTTGACGTAGCCGCCGCGGGTGATCGTCACCACGATGTCCTCGCGGGCGATGAGGTCCTCCATGGACACCTCGCCGGCGTCGGGGAGGATCTGCGTGCGCCGGTCGTCGCCCCAGCGGGCCACGACCGCGCCGAGCTCCTCGCGGATGATCTCGCGCTGCCGCTCGGGCTTGGCGAGGATGTCCGCGAGGTCGGCGATCTTCGCCTCGATCTCGGCGAGCTCGTCGATGATCCGCTGCCGCTCCAGGGCCGCGAGGCGCCGCAGCTGCATGTCGAGGATCGCGACGGCCTGGACCTCGTCGACCTCCAGCAGCTCCATCAGGCCCTGCTTCGACTCCTCGGCCGACGGCGAGCGGCGGATGAGCGCGATCGTCTCGTCGAGCAGGTCGAGGGCCTTCGCGAGGCCGCGCAGGATGTGGGCGCGCTCCTCGGCCTTGCGCATCCGGTACCGGGTGCGGCGGACGATCACGTCGATCTGGTGCGCCACGTAGTAGCGGACCATCTGCGCGATGTTCAGCGTCCGCGGGACCCCGTCGACCAGCGCGAGCATGTTCGCGCCGAACGTGTCCTGGAGCTGCGTGTGCTTGTACAGGTTGTTGAGCACGACCTTCGGGACCGCGTCGCGCTTGAGCACGACCACGATCCGCATGCCGGTGCGGCCCGAGGACTCGTCGCGGATGTCGGCGATGCCGCCGAGCTTGCCCTCCTTGACGAGGTCGGCGATCCGCTCGGCCAGGTTGTCGGGGTTCACCTGGTACGGCAACTCGGTGACGACCAGGCACGGGCGGCCCTTGGTGTCCTCCTCGACCTCGATGACGGCGCGCATCTTGATCGAGCCGCGGCCGGTCCGGTAGGCGTCCTCGATGGCGGCGCGGCCGAGGATGGTCGCGCCGGTCGGGAAGTCGGGGCCGGTGATGATCCCGAGGATCGCCTCCAGGGCCTCCTCCTCGGTGGCCTCCGGGTGCTCCAGGCACCAGTCGACGGCCTTGGCGACCTCGCGCAGGTTGTGCGGCGGGATCTTCGTGGCCATGCCGACCGCGATGCCCTCGGAGCCGTTCACGAGGAGGTTCGGGATGCGGCTGGGGAGGATCGTCGGCTCGGTGGTCTTGCCGTCGTAGTTCGGCTCGAAGTCCACCGACTCCTCGTCGATGTCCCGCAGCATCTCCATGGCGAGCGGTTCGAGGCGCGACTCGGTGTACCGGTGCGCGGCCGCCGGGTCGTTGCCGGGGGACCCGAAGTTGCCCTGCCCGTCGATGAGCGGGTAGCGCAGGCTCCACGGCTGGGCCATGCGCACCAGCGAGTCGTAGATCGCGCCGTCGCCGTGCGGGTGGAACTGCCCCATCACGTCGCCGATGACGCGCGAGCACTTGACGTACCCGCGGTCGGGGCGGTAGCCGCCGTCGTACATCGCGTAGAGGATCTTGCGGTGGACCGGCTTGAGGCCGTCCCGCACGTCGGGCAGCGCGCGCCCGACGATGACGCTCATCGCGTAGTCGAGGTACGAGCGCGACATCTCCACTTCGATGCCGACCGGTTCGATGCGGCCGTGGCCCTCGGGGATCTCCAGCTGGTCTTGGTTGTTCTCAGGCACCAGTGCTTCCTTGCTGTGTCAGACGAAGTCGTATCGGGCCGTTGCCTAGATGTCCAGGAACCGGACGTCCTTGGCGTTCTCCTGGATGAAGCGGCGGCGGCTCTCCACGTCCTCACCCATCAGGACGCTGAAGAGCTCGTCGGCGGTTGCCGCGTCGTCGAGCTGAACCTGGAGCAGGTTGCGCTGCGAGGGGTCCATGGTCGTCTCCCACAGCTCGGTGTAGTTCATCTCACCGAGGCCCTTGTAGCGCTGGATCCCGTCGGACTTGCGCGGGTCGGCCTTGCCGGACGCGACGCCCGCCTCGACGATGCGGTCGCGCTCGGCGTCGGAGTACGCGTAGTCGACCAGGTCGCCCTTCTTGTTCCACTTGATCTTGTAGAGCGGCGGCTGGCTCATGTACACGTGGCCCAGCTCGATGAGCGGGCGCATGAAGCGGAACAGGAGCGTCAGCAGCAGGGTGTTGATGTGGTGGCCGTCGACGTCGGCGTCCGACATCAGGATGACCTTGTGGTAGCGGAGCTTCTCGGCGTCGAACTCCTCGTGGATGCCGGTGCCCAGGGCGGTGATCATGCCCTGGACCTCGTTGTTCTTGAGGATCTTGTCGAGCCGGGCCTTCTCCACGTTGAGGATCTTGCCGCGGATCGGCATGATCGCCTGCGTGCGCGGGTTGCGGCCCTGCTTCGCGGAGCCGCCGGCCGAGTCGCCCTCGACCACGAAGATCTCGCACTCCTCCGGGTTCGTCGACTGGCAGTCGGCGAGCTTGCCGGGCATCGACGAGGTCTCCAGGAGGCTCTTGCGGCGGGCGAGCTTGCGGGCCTGCGCCGCGGCCTTGCGGGCGTTCGCCGCGCTGGAGGCCTTCTGGACGATGATCCGCGCTTCCTTCGGGTGGCGGTCGAGCCAGTCGGGCAGCCACTCGTTGCAGACGCGCTGCACGAAGCCCTTGATCTCGGTGTTGCCGAGCTTCGTCTTCGTCTGGCCCTCGAACTGCGGCTCGCGGAGCTTCACGGAGATGATCGCGGCCAGGCCCTCGCGGATGTCCTCGCCGGAGAGGCGGTCCTTCTCGGACTTGATGATCTTCTTCTCAAGGCCGTACTTGTTCACCGCGTTGGTGAGCGCCGCGCGGAAGCCCTCCTCGTGGGTGCCGCCCTCGTGCGTGTTGATCGTGTTCGCGAACGTGTAGACCGACTCGCCGTAGGACTCGTTCCACTGCATCGCGATCTCGACGGTGTGGAACTCCTTCTCGTCCTCCGCGGTGAACTGGACCACCGTGGGGTGGATCGGGTTCTTGGAGGCGTTCAGGTGGCGCACGAAGTCGGCGATGCCCTCGTCGTACTGGAACTTGACCTCGCGGACGTTGCCGTCCTCGTCGACCTGCTCGGGCCGCTCGTCGCGGAGGGTGATGGCCAGTCCCTTGTTGAGAAAGGCCATCTCCTGGAGGCGGCGGTAGATCGTCTTGTAGTCGAATTCGAGGGTCTCGAAGATGTCGCCGTCGGGCCAGAAGCTGACGACCGTGCCGGTCTCGTCGGTGGGCTCGCCCTTTTCGAGCGGGCCGGGCTGGGCGTGCTTGTAGTCCTGGCGCCAGTTGTAGCCGTCGCGCTTGATCTCGACGGTGACGCGGGTGGAGAGCGCGTTCACGACCGAGACGCCGACGCCGTGCAGACCGCCGGAGACGGCGTAGGTCTGGGAGTCGAACTTGCCGCCCGCGTGGAGGACCGTGAGGGCGACCTCGACACCGGGCTTCTTCAGCTTCGGGTGGAGGTCGACGGGGAAGCCGCGGCCGTCGTCGCGGACGCTGACGCCGCCGTCGTCGGTGAGCGTCACCAGGATGTCCGTGGCGAATCCCGCCATGGCCTCGTCGACCGCGTTGTCGACGACCTCCTGGATGAGGTGGTGCAGGCCGCGCTCGCCGGTCGAGCCGATGTACATGCCCGGGCGCTTCCGGACGGCCTCAAGGCCTTCGAGCACCTGAAGCGAACTGGCGCTGTACTCGTCCTGCTGCTTCGCCGCCACCGGCAACTCCTTCTGTCGTTCACGCATCGTAGTGAGAAAGCTAGTCCATGGTTGTGACACTTTTCAGCCGTCTGGCCTCGGCCCTGCCGGATTGTCTGGTCCGGGTGGGAGGGCGCGGGCCCCGCGGCGGCGGGTCGGCCATGGAGACGGCCGGACGCTGGGAGCGCCGGCCGGACTGCATCCGTCAAGTCTACTGCGATTCAGCTCGCGATCCGGTGTCTGTGCGCCTCATTGTCGTCACAGTCGCACTGGGAGCCGCGGACATGAACCCCCCTACGGACCTAGGGGTGGACGGCTTCAGAACGTGTCACGAGAGCCATTAAACCGCACCCGCCTGGGACCGTAGGAACGAGTCGGCTGCCTCGGTCCGACGATCTTCAGCCGCTTGACGACGCTCGGGCCCAGGGCCGCGGCGATCTTCGAGTGGATCTGGCGCGAGAACAGGCGCAGCTGCGTGGCCCAGGCGGTGGACTCGGCGACGACGAGGAGCTCGCCGTTCTCCAGCTGCTCGGGGCGGCAGTGGCCCGCGATGTCGGGGCCGACGATGGCCTCCCAGCGGCCGAACACCGACGCGTCGGCGACTTTGCGGGTCCAGCCGTTCTTGCGCACGATCTGGGGGAGGAGGCTCCCGAGCAGCTCGGGGTCGCGCTTGTCGGGCCCGGGGCCCGACCACTCCTTGCGGAAGCGCGGGTCGTCGGACTTGCCGCGCCGGCGCGGGCGCGGGCGGTAGTCGTAGCCGCCGTTAGAGGACACGCTTCACTTCCCCTTCCCACACGTCGTAGCGGGCGCCGGTCAGCCGGTCCGGGACGTCTCCGGCGACCGCGCAGGTGATGAGCGTCTGCGGGGCGGCCTCGGCGTACTCGGCGAGGCGCTCGCGCCGCGTGGCGTCGAGCTCGGCGAAGACGTCGTCGAGGATGAGGATCGGGGCGGTGCCGTCGGCGCGCAGCAGCTCGAAGGCGCCCAGGCGGAGCGCGAGCGCGACCGACCAGGTCTCGCCGTGGGACGCGTAGCCCTTGACGGGGAGGCTTCCCAGGACCAGGTCGAGGTCGTCGCGGTGCGGGCCGACGAGGGTCGAGCCGCGCTCGACCTCCTTGGAGCGGGCCGCGGCGAGCGCGGCGGCGAGGCGCGCTTCGAGGACGTCGCGGTCGGCGGTGAGGCCGCCGCCGAGCTCGGACTCGTACGTGAGGGCCACTTCGGCGCGGCCGTCGGCGATGCGCGAGTGGGCCTTCGCGACGGGCTCGGCGAGGTCGTCGAGGAGCGCGAGGCGCCCGGCCATGAGCTCGGCGCCGTGGGCGGCGAGGTGGGCGTCCCACGCGTCGAGGGTCGCCATCTCGGCGCCGCCGGGGCCGCGGCCGCCGGTCTTCTTCGCGAGGTACGCGGTGCGCAGGAGGGTGTTGCGCTGCTTGAGGACCCGCTCGTAGTCGGCGCGCACGCCCGCGAAGCGCGGGTAGCGGGCGCACAGCAGCTCGTCGAGGTAGCGGCGGCGCGCCGAGGGCTCGCCGCGCACGAGCGCGAGGTCCTCGGGGGCGAACGCGATGGCCTTGAGGGCGCCGATGATCTCGCGGGGGCGCTTGAGGTCGGTCCGGTTGAGGCGGGCCTTGTTCGACTTGCCGGGGACGATCGCCAGCTCGGCGAGGAGGCGCCGGGAGTCGTGGAGGATCTCCGCCCTGACGACGGCCTGCTCGCAGCCCTGGCGGACCAGGGGCGCGTCGGAGGAGACGCGGTGGGAGCGGAGGTTCGCCAGGTAGACCAGGGACTCGACCAGGTTGGTCTTGCCGTGTCCGTTGGGGCCCACCAGGATCGAGGGCCCCTCGTCGAACATGACTTGGGCGTGCGCGTAGGACCTGAAGTCCGTCAATTGCAGCTGTCGTACACGCACGCCTCTATCTTGCCGTCTCGGTTATTCGGACTTCACGGCGTGTCCGCCGAACTGGTTGCGCAGGGCCGCGACGGCCTTCATCGCCGGGGAGTCCTCCTGGCGCGAGGTGAAGCGGGCGAACAGCGACTCGGTGATGGCCGGGAGCGGGACGCGCAGGCGGATGCCCTCGTCCACGGTCCAGCGGCCCTCGCCGGAGTCCTCGACGTAGCCCTTGACGTGGTCGAGCTTCGGGTCCGACTCCAGCGCCCGGTCCATGAGGTCGAGCAGCCAGGACCGGATGACGGTGCCCTCGCGCCACGACTTGAAGACCTCGGGCACGTTGTCGACGTACTCGCTGGCCTCCAGGAGCTCGTAGCCCTCGGCGTACGCCTGCATCATGGCGTACTCGATGCCGTTGTGCACCATCTTGGCGTAGTGCCCGGCGCCGACGCCGCCCGCGTGGACGAAGCCGTGCTCGCCCTCGGGCTTGAGCGCGTCGAACACCGGCTGGAGCCGCCGCACGTCGGCCTCGGCGCCGCCGACCATGAGCGCGTAGCCCTCGGTCAGGCCCCACACGCCGCCGGAGACGCCCGCGTCGACGTAGCCGATGCCGCCCGCGGCAAGGGTCTTCGCGTTGACCGCGTCGTCGGTGAAGCGGGAGTTGCCGCCGTCGACGACGATGTCGCCCTCGGACAGCAGCCCGGCCAGCTCCTCCACGGTGGACCTGGTGGCCTCGCCGGCGGGGACCATGACCCACACGGCGCGCGGGGCGTCGAGCGCCTCCACGAGCGCGGCGAGCGAGTCCACGTCGGCGACGTCCGGGTTGCGGTCGTAGCCGACGACCCGGTGTCCAGCCTTTTCGAGCCGCAACTTCATGTTGCCGCCCATCTTGCCGAGCCCGATCATGCCGAGTTGCATGTCGCGCCCCCTTTCAAACACGAAAGCGTTCCGCGGTGTTCGCGCCAGGGTCGTTCACGTCGTTGTGCGGTCAGGCGTCCCAACGCAATGGTTGCAGCATGTACAGGTACACGTCGTGGTTTGTGTCCGAATCCTCATCTTCGGGCGCGGGCTGCCCGGTCATCACGACCGGCTTCCCCAGCTCGTTCATCTTGAACGCCGTGT
Source organism: Glycomyces sp. MUSA5-2 (assembly GCF_037034145.1). NCBI lineage: Bacteria > Bacillati > Actinomycetota > Actinomycetes > Glycomycetales > Glycomycetaceae > Glycomyces > Glycomyces sp. MUSA5-2. Next base: position 180,566 of record NZ_JBAGKG010000005.1, on the reverse strand, counting down.
AGGGGGCGTCCATGGCGGCGAGGCCGTCGAGGAGGTACGTCGGGTTGAACGCGATCTTGCCGGGCTCGCCGTCGAGCGCGCAGTCCATGGCCTCCGACGCCTTCGCGTCCTCGGCGCCGCCCGCTTCGACCACGAGGCCGTCCTCGTCGAACGAGAGGCGGATCGGCGAGTTGCGGTCGCCGACGAGCGCGACGCGGCGGGCCACCTCGATGAGCTCGGAGGTCTTGACCTTCAGCGTGGTCGCGTACGAGGTCGCCAGGAGGCTCCGCAGCGGCGGCAGCTGGCCGTCAAGGACGCGGGAGGTCGTCTGGCGACCGCCCGCGGTGAAGCCGATCATGCCGGGGGCGCCGTCGGTCCCGGTGGGGACGGCGATGGTCACCGGGCCCGACAGGGAGCCGAAGGTGCGGGCCGTGTCGGCGAGGGCCTTGGCGGGCACCAGGACCGTGACCGAGACGCTGGAGTCGCCCGGCTCCCACGACGAGTCGCGGATGGCCATGCGGTAGCGGTCGGTGGCGAGCATGCCGATGCCGCCGCCGGTCATCTCGACCTGGACGCCGGTCATCGTCGGCAGGGTCTCGTCCTTGCCCGCGGCGACGGCGGTCTGGGCGACGGCCTTCGCGAACTCCTCGGCGTCGATCGTCCCGATCGCCTCGGGCATCTGCGGCAGCGAGGGGTAGTCCTCCAGGGGCATGGTCGGCAGGGTGAACCGGGCCGACCCGCAGGTGAGCTCGGCGTGGGGGCCGTCGACGACGAAGTCGACGGGCTTGTTGGGGAGGGCCTTGACGATCTCGGCGAGGAGCTTGCCGGAGACCAGCGCGGTCCCGGCGCTCTCGCCGGTGACCTCGACGGTGACCCGGGTGGAGATCTCGTAGTCGAAACCGGAGATCGTCAGGGTGCCCTCGTCGACCGACAGGCGGGCGCCCGCGAGGACAGGCACCGACGGGCGGGCCGGGAGGCTCTTCGCGGTCCAGGAGACCGCGTCCGCGAAGGTGTCGCGTTCGACTTGGAACTTCATGGGTCGCTCCTTCTCGATGAAGCTCGGTTGTTCACAGCGCTATTACTAATGGTTTCTCTATAGATATAACTGTCGTCGTAGTCGTCGGTGCTGTGGAAACTGTGGAAAACCCGCCTTTCCGCAGCGTGTTCCGGCTACGGGCCTGTGGACGGCCTGTGGAGAACCTGTGGATGAATCAGGAGCTTATCCACAGCCTCCGACACCCGCCGAGTTTTCCACATCTCATCCACAGGTCTGTCCACAGCTTTTCCACAGGTTATGCACAGGGTTCTCCACAGCCGCAAAGCGAATGAGAATCGCGCTTCCGCCTGTTTTCCACACGTCGTCCACAGGCTTTCCACAGATTCCTGGGCTTATCCACAGCTTTTCCACAGAGTTGTCCACAGGCCGCTCATTCGTCGGTGTGTTTCAAACGGTTCGTCAATTCCGCGATCTGGTTGTAGAGGGCCCGGCGCTCCGCCATCTGCTTCCGGATCTTCTTGTTCGCGTGCATCACCGTCGTGTGGTCGCGGCCGCCGAACGCCTGCCCGATCCGCGGCAGCGACATGTCCGTCAGCTCCCGGCACAGGTACATGGCGACCTGCCGGGCGTTCACGAGGATCCGCGAGCGCGAGTTCCCCTTCAGGTCGGCCGAGGCCACCCCGAAGTAGTCGGCGGTCGCCTGCATGATCTGGTCCACCGTCACCTCGGCGGTGTTGCCGCCCTCGGGGATGAAGTCGTGCAGCACCTCCTCGGCGAGGCCCAGGTCCACCGGCTTCTTGTTCAGGCTCGCGTACGCCGTCACCCGGATGAGCGCGCCTTCGAGCTCGCGGATGGAGTGGTGGATCTGCGTCGCGATGAACTCGACCGCGTCGGTGGGGACGTTCAGCTCGTCCTGCACCGCCTTCTTGCGCAGGATCGCGATGCGCGTCTCCAGGTCCGGCGGCTGGATGTCCGCGAGCAGGCCCCACTCGAAGCGGGTCCGCAGGCGGTCCTCCAGGGTCTGGAGCTGCTTCGGCGAGCGGTCGGAGGAGATCACCAGCTGCTTGTTGGCGTTGTGGAGCGCGTTGAAGGTGTGGAAGAACTCCTCCTGCGTGCGCTCGCGGTCCATGAGGAACTGGATGTCGTCGATGAGGAGGATGTCGACGTCCCGGTAGCGGCGCTGGAACGCCTGCTGGCGGCGGTCCGACAGCGAGTTGATGAAGTCGTTGGTGAATTCTTCCGTGGTCACGTACCTGACGGACTGGGCGGTGCCCAGGTCGTGCGCGTAGTGGCCGACGGCGTGGAGCAGGTGCGTCTTGCCGAGCCCGGAGCCGCCGTAGATGAACAGCGGGTTGTAGGCCTTCGCGGGCGCCTCGGCGACGGCGAACGCGGCCGCGTGCGCGAACCGGTTGGACGAGCCGATGACGAACGTGTCGAAGTTGTAGCGCGGGTTCAGGCGGCCGACGCCGTCGACGGCCTTCGCGGGCGCGGCCTGGTGGGCCTTGGTGATGCCGCCGCGCCGCTCGGGGTCGGGGTCGTCCGACGGGGGCGGGGCGACGGGCGGCGCGGCCTGGTCCTTGTGGCCGTCGGCGCGGCGGGCCGCGGTCTCGGAGAGCACCCGTTCGAGCTCGGCGCCGTCGGCGGGCGGCTCGGGGGTGCGCTCCTCCCAGCGGGGCGCCTCGGCCTCGGCCGGGCGCGCCGGCTGGTGCGGGATCGGCGCGGGCCGCTCGGGCTCCGGCTCGGGGGCGCGCTCGACGGGAGGCGCGGGACGCTCGGGCGCCGGGCGCTCAGGCGCGGCGGCGGGCTCGCCGGGGCGGAACGCCGCGGTGTCGAACAGGCTCGGCGGGTTCTGCGCGGGCACCGGCCCGCGCGGCGCGGCCGGGGGCTCGGGGTCGTCGAACTTCGGCCGCTCGAACACGATCGTCGCGTCGGCGGCGTCGGGCGCGGGCGTCCCGTTCGCCGGCTGCTGCTCGGGCACGGCCGGCGCCTCGGGAGCGGGAGCGGCCTCGGCCTGCTTCTCCTGCAAGGTGACCGCGATCTGCGTCGGCTGGCCCAGGTGCCGGGAGAGGGCCTCGCTGATGGGGACGCGGAGCTTCGACTCGAACGCCGATCGGGCGAACTTGTCGGGGGCGGCGACGATGAACGTGCCCGGCATCGACAGCACCGGCTGCGACAGGCGCATCCACGCCGCCTGCTGGCGGGTGAGCGACGACGCCTCGGCCAGCTCGGCGGACACCGCCGACCAGACTGCCGACAGATCCTGGTCGGTCACGTTCGCCATCCCTCGTGTTCATCGTCGGTGTGCTCTTGTCCCGAACGGCCGGTTTCGCGAAGTTCCGCGGCCGCGGACGGTAGGCTCGGATCCAGGCGGTCCGCACTGCCGGACCCGCTTCCCGCGGCGGCGCCCTCGCCGCGTCCCAGCAAGTTTTCCACAGGTTATCCACAGGCCTTCAGGTGCCCTGTGCACGTGCGCCGCTTGTGACAATGTTTCCTGAATCACGGTCATGACCTGGTATTTCTCGCAACGTCCCTGACGATGCCGTTCCGGCGCCGCGGAAGTCGCCCACAGTCCGGGAGAAGTTATCCACAGGCTGCTCGCGGCGGTCGCGCGACCTCCCCGGACGCCCTCCGGGACCGTCCGGATCGACCTGTGGACGACCGCGGCCGCGCGTCCCGCGCCGAAGCACCCGCGGCGGCGACCCTCCCGGTGCGGCGAGTAACATGAGGTGGTTGCCCGTCGAACCAGAGGGGCATGCCACATCGGCCGTCCGCGGCTGGGGCCCGGAGCGAAAGCCCTGCTAGGCTGTTCTCCGCGTCCCCGTAGCCCCGATCCGGGGCTGGGCCCTCGAAGGCCCGGCGCAGTGGCAATTTGATTCGTAATGGGAGACATCCGTCGTGAGCAAGCGCACCTACCAGCCGAACAACCGCCGTCGCAAGCGCACCCACGGCTTCCGGCTGCGCATGCGCACCCGTGCGGGCCGCGCCATCATCAACGCGCGCCGCAACAAGGGTCGCAAGCAGCTGACCGTCTGAGCGCTTGCCTCAGATCCCCTGCGCGAGGCGGGCGAAGGCCCGCCCGCGGGGGATGAGGACGTGATCCAGGTGCTACCAGCCGACGCGCGCATCCGCAGCAGCCGGGACTTCGGTGCCGCGCTCAAGCGCGGCCGCCGCGCCGCCCGCGGCGGCGTCGTCGTGCACTGGGCACCAGCGCTCCAACCGGCCGGCGAGCCGGCGACACCGTCCGAAGCCGATGCGGACCGCACGGCGCGGGCGGGTTTCGTCGTCTCCAAGGCAGTAGGCAACGCCGTGGTGCGCAACAAGGTCAAGCGCCGCCTCCGCCACGCCGCCGCCGCGGAGCTCCCCCACTGGCCCGCCGGGACCGACGTCGTCGTCCGGGCCACCCCGAAAGCCGCCGAGCGGGACTTCGCCGAACTGCGCCGCGACCTCACCGAGGCCGTCCAGGCGGCCCGCACCGGGAAGAGCGGCCGCCAGCACCGGGGCCGGTCGTGACCGCCGCCGCCTCACCCCACGACGGCTGTTCGCCCAGGGCGCCGGACCCTTGTTCGCCTACGGCGAAAGCCTTTGACCGCAAGGCGGAATCACGCCTGGTCCGAGTGGTGGCCGCCCCCGTGATCGCGTACCGTCGGTGGATAAGCCCGGCGCTTCCGGCACGCTGCCGCTTCTACCCCAGTTGCAGCGCATATACCCTTGAGGCGCTGTCCCGGCACGGTGCAGCCCGTGGCATATGGTTGAGCCTGCGACGGCTGGGACGGTGCCACCCCTTTCATCCGGGGGGTTTCGACCCCGTGCCCCCTCGGCATGAGTGAGCACGTGATGAATTCGAGCGAGATGACTGGAGTCCGCAAGTGATGGAGTGGGCCTACAACGGCGTGTCGTGGGTGCTGCTGCGGTGGCACGACCTCTGGTCGAACGTCTTCGGCGGCGACGACAACGGATTCCTGCAGAGCGACTGGGCCTGGGTCCTCTCCATCGTCGGCGTCGTCATCACCCTCCGCATCATCCTGTTCCCGCTCTTCGTCAAGCAGATCCAGTCGCAGCGGGCCATGCAGAAGCTCGCGCCCGAGATCAAGGCGCTCCAGGAGCGCTACAAGAACGACCGCGAGACGCTCCAGAAAGAGATGATGGAGCTGTATCGGAAGGAGAAGGCGAACCCGCTCATGGGCTGCCTTCCCATCCTGATCCAGATGCCGGTCTTCCTGGCGCTCTTCCACATCCTCCGCCGCCCCGACCCCGAGCAGACCCTGAACACGGACCTGTACGGGTGGACCGGCCTCGCGGGCGGGCCCGCCTCGGACTGGAACACGTACGTCCACGCGAAGCTCTTCGGCGCCCCGTTCTGGAGCACCTTCCTGACGCCGGCCTCGCAGCTCGACGCCGTGGACTCCTCCTCGCTGAACGTCAAGCTCGTCGCGGGCATCCTCGGCGCGGCGATGATCCTCACGACGTTCCTCACCACCCGGCAGATGATCCTCAAGACCGGCTGGAACGAGGACCCGAACCAGCGGATGATCCAGAAGGTGATGCTCTACGGCATCCCGGTCATCATGGTCTTCTCCGCGGGCGCGTTCCCGATCGGCGTGGTCATCTACTGGACCATCAACAACCTGTTCTCGCTGGCGCAGCAGCAGTACGTGCTCCGCAAGTACCCGCCGCCCCAGCAGAACACCGCGAACGCGAAGCCGCCGAAGCCCGGCACGAAGGCCCACGAGAAGATGCTCGAAGAGCAGCGCGAGACCGAGCAGCGCCGCAAGGACCTGGCCCCCAAGCCGGGCCAGAAGCCGAAGCAGGCCGGCGGCGCCTCGAAGCCGGCCTCCGGCTCGGGCGTGAACGGCGCGAACGTCAACGGCTCCGGCGCCGCCAAGAGCGGGCCGGGCGCGGGCAAGAACCTCTCGCGGGCGGAGCGGATCGCCCGGGCCAAGAAGGTCAGCGGCGCGCAGCAGGCCTCCAAGAAGAAAAAAGGCTAGGGGGACGGTCCGCGGCGGCGCAGGCGCCGCGGATCAGCCACAATGGTGCAAACTAGGCTTATAACGAGCGATAGGACGAGTTGGCAATTATGGGAGCAACTGAGGTGCGGGAGGACGAGGTGGCCTCCGAAGACGACCTCTTCGAGCAGAGCGAAGTGGCAGCCGACTACATGGAGGGCCTGCTGGACATCCTCGACCTCGACGGGGACATCGACGAACTCGTCGTCGGCGACCGCCCCCAGGTCGAGATCGTCGGCGAAGACCTCGGCGGGCTCGTCGGCCCCAAGGGCCAGACCCTCGAAGCCCTCCAGGAACTGTGCCGGCTCGCGGTGTACCGCAAGACCGGGGACCACTCGCGCCTGATGCTCGACATCGGCGGGTACCGCGCCGGGCGTCGCAAGAAGCTCGCCGAGCTGGCCGAGAAGACCGCCAAGCGCGTGATCGAGACCGGCAGCGTGGTGAAGCTCGACCCGATGAGCGCCTTCGAGCGCAAGTGCGTCCACGACGTCATCAACGCCACTGACGGCGTGCAGAGCGAGTCCGAGGGCGCTGAACCGCGCCGCCGGGTCGTCGTGAAGCCGGCCGAGTAGTACGGAGCCCGAGAACGCATGAACGACGAGCCGGAAGGCTCTGAACCCGCCGAGGCCAATGTTTCACGTGAAACATTGGCCTCTGTGTTCGGAGCGGACGAGGATCGGATCGCCTTGGCGGAAGGCTATGTCGGCCTCCTGTCGACCATCGGGATCGAGCGCGGCCTCATCGGGCCGCGCGAGGTGCCGCGGCTGTGGGGGCGGCATGTGCTCGGCAGCGCCGTGGTCGAGGAGGCGATCCCCCGCGAGTCCGACGTCATCGACGTCGGCTCCGGCGGCGGCCTCCCCGGCATCCCGCTCGCCATCGCGCGGCCGGACCTCTGGGTGACCCTCGTGGAGCCGATGCAGCGGCGCGTGGACTTCCTCGACGAGGTGATCGCCGCGCTCGGCCTGGAGAACGTGGAGGTGCTCCGCGCCCGCGCCGAAGAGGTGGACCCGCGGGGCAAGGCCGACGTGGTCGTCTCGCGCGCCGTGGCGCCCCTGGGGAAGCTTGCGGGCTGGTGCCTGCCGCTGGCCCGGGTCGGCGGCGTCATGCTCGCGATCAAGGGGCAGAGCGCGGCCGAGGAGATCGAGCGCGACGCGCGGGCCGTCAGGCGCCTCGGCGGCGGGCCCGCCAGGATCATCGTGTGCGGCGAGTCGAAATTGAGCGACCCCGTGTTCCCCGTCCCCGCAACGGTTGTGGAGATCGAGCGGGTGAAATAGCCGCCCAGCCAACCCGACCGGAAAATTCATACAGCGAAAGCCCAAGGGCTGCAACGAGTGCCGCGATGAGACCCGCATCGCGGCACTGCGTATTCGGCAGTGCGCTCCGGGTTCGGATAACCTATCCCGAGTAAGCTACTCCGAGCAGGGCGATGTTTCACGTGAAACATTCGGCCCGTAGTCTGTGGCGGTGAACGTGCGCGACCCCCTTCCCTCCGAAGATCGTGAACACAGCTCCCTTGGCGGCGATACCCCGGCCGAGCGGCGCATCCGGAACCTCCTCGATGCCGCCGTGAGCGAGGAGGCGCCCCCCTCCCGCCGCCACCGCTATCGAGAAACCTCCCCCGAATCGGGTGGCGCAGCCCCGGCCTACGGGCAGACTGGGTCAGAATCGGTTGCGAGGCAGTCCGGCGCGGGCGTCGGCACGTCCGACCGGTCTGACACCAGCGGGGAACGGGGGGACGGCATGGCGAGAGCATCGCGCGGCAAGACCGGACGGCATCTGGCGCCGGAAGAGGCGCAGGCGAACAACGGGCGGAAGGCCGCCGCGAAGACGGTGCCGCAGCAGGCGTCGTCGATCAAGGAAGGCGGGCCGCTGGACGACGACCTCCCGCTGGCCCGCGAGGCCCAGCGCGCGGTGCGCGTCCTCAACCCCTCCGGGGCCGTGACGATGCCGCGCCCGACCCGCCGCCGCGTCTTCGCCGTCGCCAACCAGAAAGGCGGCGTCGGCAAGACCACGAGCACCGTGAACCTCGCGGTCGCCTTGGCGCTGCACGGGAACCGTGTCATGGTCATCGACCTCGACCCGCAGGGGAACGCCTCCACCGGTCTCGGCGTCGAGCACGGCGCGGGCACCCCGAGCGTCTACGAGGCGCTCGTCGAGGGCCAGCCGCTCGACGAGATCGCGAAGCCCGTCGACGGCATCCCCTCGCTCTACTGCATCCCGGCGACGATCGACCTCGCCGGCGCCGAAGTGGAACTCGTCAACGTGGTCGCCCGCGAAGGGCGCCTTGAGAAGAGCATCGAGACCTTCAGCGGGGAGCTCGACTACATCTTCATCGACTGCCCGCCGTCCCTGGGCCTCCTCACCGTGAACGCGCTCGTCGCCGCGGAGGAGGTGCTCATCCCCATCCAGTGCGAGTACTACGCGCTCGAAGGGCTGGGCCAGCTGCTGCGGAACATCGAGCTCATCAAGGCGCACCTCAATGCGCGCCTTCGGGTCTCGACGATCCTGCTGACGATGTACGACAAGCGGACCAAGCTCGCCGACCAGGTGGAGCAGGAGGTGCGCGGGCACTTCAGCGAGATCGTCCTCGACGCGGTCGTCCCGCGGAGCGTGCGCGTCTCCGAGGCCCCTGGCTACGGGCAGTCGATCATGACCTACGACCCCGGCTCGCGGGGTGCGACGAGCTATTTCGAAGCGGCCGAGGAGATCGCCCTGCGCGGTGCGAAGCTCTCCCGGCGCGGGAAGAACCAGAAAGGCGGGAACTAGTCGATGGCTGCGGCGAAGCGCGGAGGGCTCGGTCGCGGACTGGGCGCGCTCATCCCGACCGGTCTGGCCGAGAGCACGACGACGGAGTCCGAGGACGACCCGGCGCCCGCTCCGGTGGCGGCACCCCGTCAGGCTGCTCCGGTCGAGCGCGATGTTTCACGTGAAACATCGACTCCCGAGCCCGCCCCCGAGGCGTCCCCCGAACCCGATGTTTCACGTGAAACATCGGACGGCCCGGATCTCGTGCCGGTCCCGGGGGCGAGCTTCCAGCTGATCCCGATCGCCGACATCGGCACCAACCCGAAGCAGCCGCGGCAGTTCTTCGACGACGAGCACCTCCTCGAACTCCAGACCTCCCTGACGGAAGTCGGGATGCTCCAGCCGATCGCGGTCCGTGAGCGCACTCCGGACGAGCCCCGCGAGGACGGCGCCCGCTTCGAACTCGTCATGGGGGAGCGGCGCCTCCGCGCCGCCACCGCCCTCGGCTGGGAGACCGTCCCGGCGATCGTGCGCCGCACGGCCGACGACGAGATGCTCCGCGAGGCGCTCCTGGAGAACATCCACCGCGTCCAGCTGAACCCGCTCGAAGAGGGCGCGGCCTACGCGCAGCTCCTCGAAGAGTTCAACGTGACGCAGGAGGAGCTGTCGAAGAAGATCGGCCGCAGCCGCCCGCAGATCTCCAACATGATCCGCCTCCTCGGCCTCCCGCCGACCGTGCAGACGAAGGTCGCCGCGGGCGTCCTCACCGCGGGCCACGCCCGCGCGCTCCTCGGCCTCGACAGCGCCGACTCGCAGGAGCACATCGCCGAGCGGATCATCAGCGAGGGCCTGTCGGTGCGCAGCACCGAGGAGCTCGTGACGGCCAACCGCCTGGAGGAGAAGCCGGAGCTCGACGAGCCCCGCCCGCGCGACTCGCGCGCCGCGAAGGACCGCATCAAGGCCCCCGGTCTGGAGGAGCTGAAGGAGCGCCTCTCCGACCACTTCGAGACGCAGGTGTCGATCTCCTGGGGCCGCAAGAAGGGCAAGATCGTCATCGAGTTCGGCTCGCTCTCCGACCTCGACCGGATCGTCGAGCAGATCGGTGTGGAGTAGCCGCACGGCCGAGTAGTTCCAAGGCACGAGCAAGGGGCGGGATGTTTCACGTGAAACATCCCGCCCCTCGTTCTATTCGCTCTGCGCGGCTAGGAGAGTTCCCGCCACATGATGATGTCGTCCCGGTAGTCGTCATCGGCCATGCGCACGGCGCGCGGCAGACGTCCCACCTCAGTGAATCCGTGTCGGCGGTAGAAGGCGTCGGCGCCGGTGCCCGAGCGGACCTTGAGGCTGAGCGCCTCCAGCTTCAGCTCTTCGCGGGCAACGTGGTCGACGGCCGCCAGCAGCTTGCCCCCGAGTCCGCCGCCCTGCCGGGCGGGGTCGACCTGGACGTGGCGCATGGTCCGCCACCCGTGTCGCGGCGGGCTGTCGTTTGATGTGAGAACACACCAAGCGACAATGGCGGCTCCTTCCTTTAGAGCGACCAGCGTGTCAGTCCGGTCGATCACTCGCGCGAGAATGGAGACGGTGTGAGGGCGGACCTCGTCGATGTTGACCGGCGGGACGAACCCGACGGAACCGCCGGCGTTCGTCACTCTCACCCAGAGATGGCTGAGTTCGTCAACGAGCGCGGCGGTGACCGGCGGGTCCACCAGGACGGCGATGTCGTCGCCCGAAACGGGCGTCGCCTCCGGCGTGGAACTATCAGTCACTGTTGCTTGCACGCCTTCCAGCTTGCCCTACGGACCGGCCCTCCCGACAGGGGCTTCCCGCCATATGGGCGCACGTCACTTGTGCCCTCGAATACCATTTTCCGGGCTGATTCTCCTGGTTCGCGGGCCATGATCCCTCCACAGTCGGGGGTCGAACGAGTGGACCGTGAGTTAACCCATTTGAAATCTGCCAAAAGGTGGATTCCGGTGGTTTCCACGCTCGCGTTCATGGGGTATTTTTCGATGGTGGCAGCTGCGAGTACCCCCGGCCCGAATTCCAAGCCCGACTTGGCGAATCAGAGCACCCGACCCCCGACACCACGCGCGAGCGGCGTTCGCCCCGCCCTGCCCGCGTTCGTCGACTGGCCGGCCTTCCCCTTCGAGGGGGACCTCCGCATCAAGCCGCTCCAGGAGCCGGTCCCGGCCGAGCCGCCCCGTCGCGGCGACCGCCAGGAGCAGTGCGCGGCCTGCCATACGCCCGACTCGGTGTACCTCTGGTCGAACGAACGCTGGCGCCTGAAGTCGCCGCCTGCGCCGAGCGGCCTCCCGGTGGTGGTGATCCTCGAACCGCGGGCCCACCTCGATCTGGGGGACCTGTCGACGATGCACGCCGCCGAGCTCGGCGTCCTCACCGTGCGCCTCGAACGCGCGATCCGCTCGCTCGAATCGGTGGCGCAGGTCCACGTCAACCGCTGGGGCGACGGCACCGCGCACCTCCAGCAGTGGTTCCTGGCCCGCCCCCACGGCTACCTCCAGCTCCGCGGCCCGTTCATGACCATGTGGGACGAGATCCTCCCGCCGGTCGAGGAGCACGAGTGGAAGATGAACCTCGAATACATCGCCGCCTGGCTCAGCGACGACTGAACCTCAACGGCCCCTTGCCATCCGGGGCTCAGACACCCCCGCAACGCCATGCAGAAGGGCGTCGATGTTTCACGTGAAACATCGACGCCCTCTCGTCTCGTCGCCGTTCGGCTAGCCGCGGGCGAGCGCCCGGTGGACCATGGTCGCGAGGACCTCGCCGAAGTCGAGGCCCGCGGCCTCGATCGCCATGGGCAGCAGGGAGGTCTCGGTGGTCCCGGGGGCGACGTTGGCCTCCAGGACCTGGATGCCGCCCGCGTCGTCGACCATGAGGTCCACCCGGGACATGTCGCCGAGTCCGAGGGTCCGGTGGACCTCCAGCGCCAGTTCGGCCGTGCGGGCCGCCACGGGCTCGCTGAGGCCCGCGGGGACCGTCCAGCGGGTCGCGCCGGGGTTGTACCGGGCCGCGTAGTCGTAGTCGCCGTGGAGCGGCGCGATCTCCACCGGCGGCAGGGCCACGGGCCCGTCGCCGAGGTCGAGCACGCCGACCGCGATGTCGCGGCCCTCGACGAAGGACTCGATGAGCGCGGTGTCGCTGTAGGAGAAGCAGCCCATCATCGCCGACGGGAAGTCGTCCTCCTTGTGCACCGCGTGCACGCCGAGGCCCGACCCGCCCGAGTTCGGCTTGACGACGAGCGGCAGGCCCATCTTCGCGGCGATCCGGTCGAGGAGCTTGCGCGCCCCGAAGTCCGAGAACGCCTGGCGCGGCATCGACGTCCAGTCCGGCGTGGGAATCCCGGCCGAGCGGAGCAGGTCCTTGGCCGTGATCTTGTTCCACGCGCGGCGCGCGCCCGTCGAGCCGGTGCCCACGATCGGGATGTCGCTGAGTTCGAGCACCGCCTGGAGCGAGCCGTCCTCGCCGGGCTGGCCGTGCACAAGCGGCAGCACCACGTCGGGCGGGTACTCCTGGAGCGCGGGCAGCAGGTCGCCGTCGAGGTCCCGGACGTCGCAGACGTACCCGAGCCGCTGGAGCGCGTCGGCGGCCCGGCGCCCCGACTTCAGGGACACCTCGTGCTCGTAGGACATGCCCCCGGCGAGGATCAGGACCCGGATGTCCGCGGCTGCGGCGCCCTCCTTCATGCCCCGCCCCCCGCGAACGTGTCGCGCAGTTCGATGTCGCTCGCGACGACGCCCGCCAGTCGGCGCACGCCCTCGCGGATGACCTCCGCGGTCTGGGTCGAGAAGTTCAAGCGCATCTCCCTGCGGCCGTTGCCGTCGGCGTAGAAACCGGTGCCCGGGACGTACGCGACGCGCTCTTGGAGCGCGCGGGGGAGCATCGCCTTCGAGTCGAGCCCCTCCGGCAGCGTCGCCCAGATGAACAGGCCGCCGCCGGGGACGGTCCAGGTCATCCCCTCGGGCATGTAGTCGCCGAGCGCCGTCAGGAGCGCGTCCCGGCGGTCCCGGTACAGCGTGTTGAAGACCTTCACCTGCTGGCGCCACTCCATCTCCGTGAGGAAGCGGAGCGTGGCCTCCTGCGTGAGCCCCGAGGGGCACAGGATGGACGCCTCGATCGCCAGGAGCAGCTTGTCGCGCACCGCGGGCGGCGCGAGGACCCAGCCGAGGCGCAGGCCCGCGGCGAAGATCTTCGAGACCGTGCCGAGGTAGATGACGCCCCGCTCGGCGCGGGCGCGCAGCGGCGCGGGCGGCGTGCCGTCGAAGGCGATCATCGAGTACGGGTCGTCCTCGATGACGAGGAGCCCGTGCCGCTCGGCGATCGCGAGGATCTCCTCGCGCCGCTCCTCGGTCATCGTGACGCCGGCCGGGTTCTGGTACGTCGGGATCGTGTACAGGAACTTCGCGCGGCGCCCTTCGCGTTCGAGCGCGGCGAGCGACTCCTCCAGGCCCGCGGGGATCAGCCCGTCGTCGTCCATCGGCAGGTGCCGGACGTCGGCCTGCGCCGCCTGGAACGCGCCGAGCGCGCCCACATAGGTCGGGCCCTCGGCGAGCACGATGTCGCCCGGGTCGAGGAACGTGCGGGCGAGCAGGTCGAGGCCCTGCTGCGCGCCGGTGGTGAGGACGAGGTCGTCGGCGGAGGCGCGGATGCCCGACAGCTGGAGGACCCCGCAGAGCGCCTCGCGGAGCGCGACGCTCCCCTGGCCGGGGCAGTAGCCGAGCGCTTCGGCGCCGACCTGCGAGAGCAGGCGGGTGAACATCTCGCCGAGCTCGTCCATGGGCAGGGCCGCGGTGTACGGGTTCCCCCCGGCGAGGGAGACGACCTCCGGGCGCGCGGCGACCGAGAACAGTGCGCGGATCTCCGACTGTGCCATCCCGTGAACCCGGGATGCGTAGCGACCGGTGTAATCGTCGAGTGTTGTACCGGACACGCGGAGACCTCCTCTGATGGTCCTCGTCGCCCGCGAACCGTGGTCGCGGGTCCTGTGTGACGCCAGCCTACGGGCTCCCGCCGGAAGCGGCGCGACAGCGTCGCAGCTCGCGCACAGTGATCGAACCACTCTACTAGCACAGGGACCGCACACCGCGCGTGTTTTCCGTCATGTGGACCCCTCGCCGACGTAGGCTGGACGGGTGCATCGGCGCATGGTCAACCTCACACTCGACTCCTTGGACGAAGTTCCGAGGCGTTGCCGCGCCTGCGTCTTCTGGGAGCTCTCGCCCCTGTGCGCCGAGGCGGCGCGCGACGTCGGCGAGCCCGCCGCCGAGAAGGAGGCGTGGCTGTCCCACACGCTCCTCGAATGGGGCGGCTGCGGCCGGATCGCCTACGAGGGCGACGCGGTCGCCGGGTTCGTCACCTACGCGTCCCCGAAGTTCGTGCCCCGCTCCATGGAGTTCCCCTCGGGCCCGGTCTCACCGGACGCGGCCCTCCTCATGACCGCCTACGTCAACCCGGCGTACGCGGGGACGGGCCTGGGGCGCCAGCTCGTGCAGACCGTCGCCGCCGACGTGGCCCGCCGCGGCATCTACGCCCTGGAGACCTTCGGCGACGCCCGCGGCGAGGCCGGGGCGTGCCTGGTGCCCGCGGACTTCTACCGGTCCGTGGGCTTCAAGACCGTCCGCTTCGACCCCCGCTACCCCCGCCTGCGCCTGGAGCTGCGCTCCGCGATCGACCGCAGCGTGGAGGCCGAGGAGCACTGGGCCCCCGGCGACTCGGTGGAGTGGTTCAAACTCGACGACGTCGAGCTCGACAAGTTCTTCGGCGAGGCGACCACCGGCAGGAACCGCATCGACCGCCCCGGCTTCCAGCGCGACGGCGAACTCTGAGCACACGATGAGGGGACCGAGCCGCGGGCTCGGTCCCCTCATCGTTGGAGTGCTACTGGCCCAGGAACTTGCGGATCGCGGCCTTGGGCTGGGCGCCGATGAGCTGCTGGGCGGGCTGGCCGTCCTTGAACAGGATCATCGTCGGCACGCTCATGACGCCGAACTTGCGGGTGGTCTCCGGGTTCGCGTCGGTGTCGAGCTTGCGGATCTCGATCGAGTCGATCTCCGTCGCGAGCTCTTCGAGGACCGGCGCGACCTTCTTGCAGGGGCCGCACCATTCGGCCCAGAAGTCGACCAGCACGGGCTTGTCGGCTTCCAGCACCTCGGCCTGGAACTGCTCGTCGTTGACGGCTTTGATGGCGCCCATGGGCATCCTCCTGTGTGATGTGAAGAAGGGAGAAGTCGGTGTGTCAGGCCGCGACCGCGGCGTCTTCGAGCGCCGCGATGTAGCGCTCGGCGTCGAGCGCGGCGGAGCAGCCGGTGCCGGCGGCCGTGACCGCCTGCTGGTAGGTGTGGTCGACGAGGTCGCCCGCGGCGAACACGCCCTCCAGGTTCGTCTTCGTCGACGGGGCCGCGACCTTGACGTAGCCGGACTCGTCGAGCTCGACCTGGCCCTTGAAGAGCTCCGAGCGCGGGTCGTGGCCGATCGCGATGAACAGGCCGGTCGCCGGGAGGGTCCGGGTCGCGCCGGTGACGGTGTCGACCAGGTCGACGCTGGCGACCTTGCCGCCCTCGCCGTTGATCTTCTCGACCGCGGAGTTCCACGCGACCTCGATCTTCGGGTTGGCGAGCGCGCGCTCGGCCATGATCTTCGAGGCGCGGAACTCGTCGCGGCGGTGCACGATGGTGACCTTCGAGGCGAACTTGGTGAGGAACGTGGCCTCCTCCATCGCCGAGTCGCCGCCGCCGACCACCGCGATCTCCTGGTCGCGGAAGAAGAACCCGTCGCAGGTGGCGCACGCGGACACGCCGCGGCCCATGAGCTCGTTCTCGCCGGGGACGTTCAGCGGCCGGTAGGCCGAGCCGGTCGCGAGGATGACGGCCTTCGCCTGGTGCTCCTCGTCGCCGACCCAGACCTTCTTGATCTCGCCGGTGAGGTCGACGCGGGTGACGTCGTCGGAGACGAGCTCGGCGCCGAAGCGCTCGGCCTGCTTGCGCCACTGGTCCATGAGCTCGGGGCCCATGATGCCCTCGGGGAAGCCCGGGAAGTTCTCGACCTCGGTGGTCTGCATGAGGGCGCCGCCGAACTGGAAGCCCTCGAACACGAGCGGGCGCATGTTGGCGCGCGCGGTGTACAGCGCGGCGGTGTACCCGGCCGGGCCCGAGCCGATGATGATGACGTCGCGGATTTCGCTCACCGGTGTCGCTCCTGTGGTCGTTCGGCGCGCCAGGGACGGCTCCCCTGGTGCTGACAGCTTCAACCAATCCTATTGACCCGAAATTCCAGCGGGCGGACCCGTGGCGGCCGTGTGACAGGCGCATTCCCCGATCGTGGGGAACGTCACCGCGGCTTTCGTCTAAAGCGCAGTGCAAGAAGCGCAGTGCGAACAGCGCAGCCGCGGCGGGCGCCGTCCCTACGGCTGGATCGCGAGGGCCTCGATGACGCCGTCCGCGCAGGCCGGGGTGAGCGCGACCGCGGTCTCGCCTTCATCCGACACCAGGAGCGCCATGATCGCCGGGGACGACTCGTACCGCGCGAAGTCGACGGCGACGAGGAGGCTCTGGTACTCCTCGGCGATCGCGTCCTCGCAGGCGCGCCAGAACTCGCCGCCCGCGGCGAGGTCGGCCAGCTCGGCCGGGACCTCCCCGTCGGCGGTGTGGTCGCCGAGGCCGCGCAGGGCCGCGAGCAGGTCGGTCGAGGCGGAGTAGTCGGTGCCTGAGGCGAAGGACTCGACGTCGAGGACGCCCATCTCCGCATCGGACTCGGCCGAGTCGCCGCCCTCCTCGCTGAGGGAGTCCTCGCTGGAGGACTCTGGCGCCGCCTCACCCGCGGCGTCGTCGTCGCCCGACCGGGGGCCGTCCTCGGCGTAGACCTGGTCCGCGCTGGGGCTCTCCCCGGAGTCGGCGGTGAGCGCCTGGAGGCCCACGGCGACGGCGCCGACGGTGACCAGGACCGCGGCCGCGCCGGAGGCGATCGCGTACCGGACCCGCTTGGGGCGCAGGCGTTCGGCGAGCGAGGCGAAGAAGCCCTCGCGTTCGGGTTCGCGGGCGGTGCTGCGGAGCGTGTCGGCGGACGGGAGGGAGTCCAGGACGCGGTCGAGGCGGTGCGCGACCTGCTCCGGGAGGTCCCCGTAGCCGTCGGAGGCCTGCCGCAGCGCACGCGCGACCGCGGCCTCGGTTCCGGCCTCGGCCCCGGTCTCCCCGGGCGGCTGCCCGATCATCGGCTTCCCTCCTCTCGGCTCATGGGACTGCCCGCTCCGGGTTCGACGCCGCGCTGGGCGGGCGGGTTCCCGGCCGGGCCGAACTCCGGCAGGCGCTCGGCGAGCCGCTTGCGGGCCCGCGACGCGCGCGACTTCACGGTGCCGGGGCGGACCTTCAGGATCGCGGCGACCTCCTCGACCGGGTAGCCGAGCATGTCGATGTAGACGAGGACGGCGCGCTGCTCGAACGGCAGGTCCGCGAGCGCCCGGTGGACGCTCAGGCGCAGGGCCGCCTGCTGCGGGTCGTCGGAGCGCGGCGAGGCCGGGACCGGTTCGCGCCCGTCCTCGGGCAGCGGGACCGTGGGCCGGCGCCCGGCCGCGCGGATGCGGTCGAGGCACGCGTTCACGACGATGCGGTGCAGCCACGTGGTGACCGCGGAGCCGCCCCGGAACGACCCGGCCGCCTGGTACGCCTTGATCATGGCGTCCTGGAGGGCCTCGGCGGCGTCCTCGGGGTCGGCGAGGGTCCGGACCGCGACCGCCCACAGGCGGCCCCGGTGGCGGCGGAACAGCTCCCCGAACGCGTCCCGGTCGCCGCCGACGTGGCGTCGCAGCAGCTCGGCGTCGCCCACCCCGTCCATCGGACCGCCGAACGGGCCGTCCGAAGCTGGTCCGTCGGAAGCAGGGCCGTCGGCGGGCAGGGGGCGGAGGGGGCCGGGCACGGTGCCTACCGGACGAACACGTTGATGTCGGAGATCGTGAGCTTGTACCCGCCGGACGACGGGGGCAGCTCGGTCACCCACACCACGATGTACCGGGTGGCCTGGCCGCCCGCCTGGATCTCGATGTTCGTGTCGGCGTCCTCGACGGCGGGGGCGAGCTCGGTGAAGCCGTCGACGATCGCCTGGTCGCCCTCGGAGGAGTCGCCGGGGTCCTCGTCGCCCGCGAGCAGGCCCACGGTGGCGCCCGCGCTGGTCATCTGGACCCGCACGGAGGCGACCTCCTGGGCCTCGCCGAGGTCGATGAGGATGCCCATGCCGGGCTTGAGGTTCCCGAAGGCGGGGTCGTTGCGGTAGGTGTTCGTGGACCAGCCGGTGGAGGCGTTGCCGTCGAACGCGGCCTCGACGCCCTCGCCCTGGTTGCGGTCGCCGTCGGGCGGGTCGACGACGCGGATGTCGTCGGCGGTGATCTCCGCCTCGGTGGGGGCGGCGATCTCGGTGTCGTCCTCGGAGGTCGGGTCGGCGCCGGTGTCCTCGCCCGCGATCTGGTCGTCGGCGCCCGCGGGGTCGTCGCCGCCGCCGAACATGATGGCCGAGCCGACGACGCCCGCGAAGATGACGGCGGCCGCGACCGCGGCGATGACGGCGAGGCGCTTCATGCCGACGGGCGGCGTGGACGCGTCGGCGGCGCCGCGGCGGCCGAGGCTGATCGCGCCGAGGACGCTCGTGGCCTGCGCGGGGGCCGGTTCGGCCCCGCCGGTCTCGGCGAGGCCGCGCAGTTCGACCGCGAGCTCCGCGGCCGAGGGCGGGGTCTGGGAGTGGTCGAGGAGGTCCGCGGTGAGCGAGGCGAGGCGGCGGGGCAGGCCCGGGACGACCTTGTCGGCGTCGAGGACGCGGCCCCACTCGTCGGTCGCGGCGTCGGGGAGGCCGGTGTTCTCGGCGGGGACGACGCGCGGCCAGGCGCCGGTGAGGCACGCGTAGAGGGTCGCGCCGAGGGCGCGCACGTCCTCGACCTGCGTGTTCCCGGGCTCGTTGCGGGGCTCGGTGACCATGACGCGGTCGTCCTCGGAGAGGAGGATCGAGCCGGGCTGGAGGTCGGCGTGGGTGACGCCGCCGTCGTGGAGGGCGGCGACCGCGTCGGCGACGGACGCGACGAGTTCGAGGGCGTGCCCGCTTTCGAGGGTCTGCTGCTCCAGGACGCCGCGCAGCGAGGAGCCGTTGACCCATTCGCGCACCACGTAGGCGAAGCGGCCCTCGTCGACCGCGTCGTAGACGTCGACCATGGAGTCGACGTGGGTGCGGGAGGCCGCCACCGCGGCCGTCATCGTCGGCGCCGCGTCCTCGCCCCCGGGGGAGCGCAGGACGACCGCGACGGAGCGGTGCAGGAGGACGTCGACGCCCCGCCACAGCTGGCGGTGGCCGTTCGCGCCTCCGACGTGCTCTTCGAGGCGGTACCGCTCCGCGAGCAGGTCGCCTACGGACGGCACTTCGGCAGAACTCATGGTGCGGGGTCCTCCCCTCTCAGACCGGCCCCGCGGAGGGGCCGTGCCGGCCGGTCGGGTCTTTCAGGAATGCGGGTGCAGCGCGGTGGTGCAGGGTCTTCCGGTGATCCGAGGCCGCTGGTCCTCAGGCCAGAGTGCACGTATGGATCGTACTTGCCTCATCGTCGCAGCCTTGCGCGCACCGTTGCCTGGAGCGACGCCATTTCAGTGACGCGGAATACCAGGCAGGCGGCGAGATACACGCCCAGCAGGGCGATCCCGAGGACGATCGACGCACCGAGCTGCCCGAGTTTGGAACCGGACACGTCGGGCCACGCGAGCCACCCGGCGTACGCGGCGCCGCCCGCGATCAGTGCGGCCGCACCGGTTCGCACCAGGCCGTTCAGGGTCTTGCGCATGCCGAGGAGTCCGACCCGCTTGCGCAGCAGGCTCATCGACAGCAGGAGCGAGACCAGGTAGGACACGCCGTTGGCGGCGAGGAGGCCGACGACGACCCATTCGAGGGGCAGGAGCGCGAACGCGAGGAGGTACCCGCCGATGCGGATCGCGATGACCGGCAGGTTGAACAGGCCCACCGTCTTGGTGTCGGTCTGCGCGTAGAACGCGTAGATCTGCAACTGGGACACCGAGAACGGCATGAGGACGACGCCGACCATGAGCAGCGCCTGCCCGGTGGCGACCGCCATGGTGTGGTCGTAGGCGCCCCACTGGAAGATGGCGAGGGCGATCGGCTCGTGGAGGGCGATGAACGCGGCGGCGATGGGCACGAGCAGGAACGACGCGAGGCGGATCCCGGAGGAGAGGTGCTCGGTGAGCTCGGACCAGCGGCGGTCGTCGGCGGCGCGGGTCATGCGCGGCATGAGCGCGGTGATGACGGAGACCGCGACGATCCCGTGCGCCATCATCATCATCAGGTACGCGTTGTTGTAGACGGTGGTGCCGGGCACGAACTGGTCGTCGGCGGCGTTCCCGGACGCGGCGTTCGCGACCTTGATCACGGCCATGACGGCGAGCTGGTTGGCGACGACGAACAGGAGCGTCCACGCGGCCATGCGGCGGATGTCGCGCAGCGGCAGCGCCGAGAAGTCGAACCGCAGCCGCCACCGGAACCCGGCCCTGCGGAGCGCGGGGGCGAGGCACAGGACCTGGATGAGCACGCCCGCGGTGGTCCCGCCGCCGAGGAGCAGGATCATCCCGTTCGTGACCTGGTCGGCGGTGGCGAACAGCTCGCCGCCGGGGCCGGGGACGGCGTCGCGGGTGAAGACGAGGAAGAACACCGCGCCGACGGTGATGACGACGAGGTTGTTGATGATCGGCACCCACATGGGGGCGCCGAAGTGCTCGCGGGAGTTGAGGACCCCGGAGAGGACCGCGAAGAGGCCGTAGAGGAGCAGCGCCGGGAGCATGAGGTACGAGAACTCGGTGACGAGGTCGTACTGGGAGGGCTCGGCCATGGCGCGGGCGATGAGCGGGGCGCAGAGGGTGACGACGAGCGCGGCGGCGCCGAGGACGAGGGCCGCGAGGGTGAGCAGGCGCTGCGCGAACGCGTCGCCGCCGTCGGGGTCGTTCTTGTGGGCCTTGACGAACAGGGGCATGATGATGCTCGCGAACACGCCGCCGAGGACGAGCTCGTAGATCATCTGCGGGAAGTACTGGGCGGTCGTGTACGAGTTGCCGAGGAGGCCGGCGCCGATCGCCGCGGAGATGACGACGGTGCGCCCGAACCCGGTGATGCGCGAGACGAGGGACCCGGCGCCCATGAGGAGGCTGGAGCGGACCACGTTCCGGCCCTTCGGCTGCGGCTCCTGGACCGGCTGCTGCGGCGCGGGGGCCGGGGCGGGCGGGGGCGGTCCAGCGGGGGTGTAGCCGTTGCCGGTGAGCGGGCCGACGGGCCGGGCGAACTGCTGGTTCGCGTGGGGGTGGCGGCCCGGGGCGGGGCCAGACGGCGAGTAGTCGGGGCCAGGTCCCGGTCTCGCGCTAGGTTCGGCCATTCTCGCACTCTCCGCTAAGCTTGCCCGGCGATGTCTGACAACAGTAGCGGTAAGGAAATCACGGTCCCGCCGATAGCCGATGAACTGGGTCGGCTGTTCGAGCGGGGCGGCCACGAGCTGCACCTGGTCGGCGGCCCGGTCCGCGACGCGGTGCTGCGCCGGCCCGTGAGCGACCTCGACTTCACCACCGACGCCCGCCCGGAGGCGACCGAGGCGATCCTGCGCGCGCACTGCTCGACGGTGTGGACCACCGGCGCCGACTTCGGGACCGTCGGCGGCATGTTCCGCGGCGAGCAGGTCGAGGTGACGACCTTCCGCGCCGACGCCTACGACCGCGTCGGCCGCAACCCGGTCGTGCGCTACGGCGACCGCCTCGAAGACGACTTGGAGCGGCGCGACTTCACCGTGAACGCCATGGCCGTCTCGGTGCCGGGGCACGTGTTCGCCGACCCGTTCGGCGGCATCGCGGACATCGCGCGCCGCACGATCCGCACGCCCGCGTCCCCGGAGTCGTCGTTCGCCGACGACCCGCTGCGGATGCTCCGCGCCGCGCGTTTCGCCGCTCAGCTCGGCTTCGACATCGAGGCGGGCACCCTCGACGCCATGCGCCGCATGGCGGGGGAGCTCTCGCGCATCACCGCCGAGCGCGTCCGCGACGAGTTCGTGAAGCTCATGCTCGCGCCCGATCCGGTGGTGGGCCTGCGCATCCTCGTCGACACCGGCCTCGCCGAGTACTTCCTGCCGGAGCTGCCCGCGCTGCGCATGGAGATCGACGAGCACGCCCAGCACAAGGACGTCTACGAGCACTCGCTCCAGGTGCTGCGCAACGCCATCGCGCTGGAGACGGACGGCCCGGACCTGCTCATGCGGCTCGCCGCGCTGCTCCACGACATCGGCAAGCCCGAGACCAAGGACGTCGCCCCCGGCGGCGGCGTTACCTTCCACCACCACGACGTGGCCGGGGCCCGCTTGGCGCGCAGGCGGATGCGCGAGCTGAAGTTCCCGAAGGCCGACGTGCAGGCCGTGTCGCTGCTCATCTCGCTGCACCTGCGCTTCTACGGCTATGCGGACGGCGAGGAGGGCGGCTGGACCGATTCGGCGGTGCGCCGGTACGTCACCGACGCGGGCGACCAGCTCGACCGGCTCCACGTCATGGTCCGCTCGGACTGCACGACCCGCAACCGCCGCAAGGCGGAGCGGCTGCGCCGCGACTACGACGCGTTCGAGGACCGCATCGCCCGCATCCGGGCCGAGGAGGACCTGCGCGCGGTCCGCCCCGACCTCGACGGGAACGCGATCATGGAGCTGCTGGGCCTCAAGCCCGGCCCCGAGGTGGGCCGGGCCTGGGCGTTCCTCAAAGAGCTTCGGCTGGAGCGGGGGCCGCTGCCTCGCGAGGAGGCCGAGGCGGCGCTCCTCGACTGGGCCGCTTCGGAAGGGATCGCACCGCGTCCAGACGCGGGATGAGGATCTCCTGCACCACGAGGGCGCACATGACCGCCACCGCGAGCCACCGTGACGCCGCGGCGGCGAGGAACAGGCCCTCGGGGATGCCCCGGCCGTCCTCGGCCGACACCTGGAGCATCTTGCCGTAGAACGAGAAGAAGTAGAACAGCTCCGCGGCCTGCCACACCAGGAAGAAGCCCCACTTGGGGCGGGCGAGCACGACCAGCGGCAGCAGCCACAGCACGTACTGCTGCGACCAGACCTTCCCGAACAGCAGGAACGTCGCGACCACGAGGAAGCACAGCTGCGCCAGGCGCGGCACCACGTCCTCAGTGGACGGTGTCTTGAGCCCGAACTCCCCGCCCGCGGTGCGCCGCTGCGCGAAGTACCCGAGCGCGGCGATCCCCAGGCAGGACAGGGCGAACAGCACCAGGTACAGGTCGTTGACGAACTCGGAGTCCCACAGGCGCTCCCAGCCGGTGAGCCCGCGGAGCACGTACCAGCCGGTGCCCCAGTCGACGGGCCGCTCGGAGTTCAGCTCGAAGAACCGCATCCACGAGTCGGGCCACAGGTACGCGACGGGCCCGTTGATGACGGCCCACGTGATCGCCGCGGTGGCGGTCGCCTGGAGCGCGGGCAGGAGCTTCTTCTGCCGCAGCGCCAGGATCAGGAGCGGGCCGAGGAACAGGAGCGCGTAGAACTTCGCGGCCACCGCGAGGCCGAGGAACAGCCCGGCCATGACGGGCCTGCCGCGCTGCCAGTACAGGAAGAACGGCATCGACAGGGCGACGGCGAACAGGTCCCAGTTGACGGTGGCGGTCACGAGGATGACCGGCGCGGCGGCGAGCATCATCGCGTCCCAGGGCCGCGAGGGCCGGGAGTGGACGAGCGCCGGATCCGGGTTGGGGCCGGGGATGTCGGTGCGGCGGTTGTCGCGGCGGATGGTGTGGAGGACCGCGATGGCGGCGGCGCCGCAGATGAACAGCACGATCGCGTTGAGGTGCCAGAAGACCGGGCCGCCGTCGGTCCCGGCGACGGAGCCGATCCGGTAGGCGATCTGCCCGAGCACGCCCATGAACCATCCGGTCAGTACCGGGTATTCGACCGGGTGGTCACGGTAGGGGACGGCGCCCTCGTTGAGCTTCTCCGCGCCCCAAAGCGCGCGGATGTCGGTGTAGCAGGCGTTCGTGTACTGCTGCCAGTCCACCCAGCCGCCCGCCGAGCACGGGTACTTCTGGATCCAGTTGACCGCGAACGCGATCAGGCCGGTGAGAAGGATGACCCGGATCGGGATCCAGAACCGGCGGCGGGGCGGGTCGGCGGCGTGGTCGCCGAACGGCCCGCCGATGAGGCCCGACGCGAGCCGGGCGGCGCGGTCGGTGAGGGTGGGCGCGGCCGGGGGGTCCCCGGCGGGGCGCTCGGCCCTCGCGGGGGCCGGCGCGTCGTTCGGCGCGGGGTTCGGTGCGGATGCAGACGGCGGCATGGGCCTTATTGTGGCCCATGCCGCCGCGGTGGTGCTACGGGCCGAGGACGGGTCCCCGGCTCAGCCCGCTAAATTGCCGTTCCTCTGGCCGTCGTCGGTGGGCGAGCCCTCCTCGGTCGGCGAAGTGGACTCCTCGTTGCACGAGGGCGGGTCCCACGGCATGCCCGTGCACTCCTCGTCCGTCGACTCCTCGCCGGTCGGGTCGGTCGTCGGATCGTCCGTGCCCGGATCGCCGTCGTCCTCGCCGGGCTGGCACGCCTGGCCGTCCCAGGTGCCGCCGTCGGCCTCGCACTCCTCCTGCGCCTGGTCCTCCTGCTGGCCCGCGCACAGCGGGTCGTCGGCGTTCTCGGCGCAGAACGCGCCGCCTTCGAGCGGGCCGCCGGCCTTCTCGATGTCCCAGCTCTGGTCGTTGCCCTGGTCGTCGACCTTGCCGTCCCAGTCGATCTCCTCCCAGTCCGTCGCATCGAGGATGCGGCTCATCGCGGTGAACCACACCGGATACGCGGTGTTGGAGCCGAACACGTTCGTCTTGTCGCCGTTGACGTCGGCGATCGGGTCCGACTCGGAGGTCACGTTGCCGACCCACGCGGCGATGGACAGCTGCGGGATCGCCCCGACGTACCACGCGTGCGCGTTGTACGAGTCCGGGTAGTCGTTCCCGTCCTTGTCCTTGCCAGCGGCCTCCCAGGTACCGGTCTTGCCGAAGTAGTCGCGGGGCAGCTGGTCGACGTCGGACGAGCCGCCGATCTCGGAGCCGATCCACTGGAGGTTGCGGGCGACCGCCTCGTCGATGACCTGCTCGGACTTGAGTTCGGTCTTGGGCTGAACTTCCTCGCCCTTGTACTCGACCTTGGCGACGAAGTGCGATTCGTTGTAGACGCCGTTGTTGGCGATGGTCGCGTAGATCGAGGCCATGTCGCGCACGCTCGTCGGGTACTGGCCGAACGCGATGTGGTTGTAGAACGGGTCGGTCTCGTTCTTGCCCCCGATGGTGCACTCGACCGGGTTCTCTTCGTAGATGAACTTGCCGTCGATGTTCACGATCGGGTTGCAGTTGTCGTCGACCTGGATGCCCGCGTTGACGTCCCAGTTGCCGGAGGCGTCGACGACGGGGTTCCCCTCGCTGTCGACGGCGGTCCCGTGCTGGGTGTAGGTGCCGTTGTCGGTCATGTGGTAGTTGATGCTGACGTCCCACGCCTTGCCGGTCTCGTCCTCGATCGTCCGGGCCTGGTTCATGACCGACAGGCCCATCTGATCGGCGTAGTCGAGGATGGTGCTGGCGCCGTACTCCTCGGCGATCGAGTACATCGGGGTGTTCTTCGATTCGCGGACCGAGTCGGTCAGCGTCATCTCGACCTTGGAGTTCTGGCTGCCGTTGCGCAGGGTGCAGTCCGGGTAGGTGCCGCCGCCGATGCACTGCTCGGTGTCGTCGAGGGTCAGCGAGTCGAACTGGCGCGGCGAGGAGGCGTTGAACCAGGAGTCGACGGAGTCGCCCTCCTGCATCGCGGTGGCGGCGGTGACCATCTTGAACGTCGACGAGGGCGGGTGCGGGGACTCCGCGCCGGCCTTGTCGACGCCGAAGCCGTCGTCGCCGCCGTAGTAGCCGAGGATCGCGCCGGTCTCAGGGTCGATCGCGACCATGGCCGACATCATGTACTCCTTGTAGTCGAACAGCGCGGCCTGGTCGTTGCTGTTCTCGAACTGCGCGTACCCCTCATCGGTGAGGTCGCGCTCGGCCTGGTTGACGTCGGTGACGACCTCGCCGTTCTCGTCGACCGGCTGGCCGTCGTCGTTCGTCTTCACTTTGATGGCGCCGCGCGAGCCGGTGCTCTTGAGCGAGGACTGGATCGCCGGGTCGATGGTGAGCGTGATCGAGTAGCCGCCGTCGGCGTTGCTGCCCTCGACGCCCTTGAGCATGTCCCTGGTGATGCCGTAGCGCGCTTCGAGCTCGTCGAAGACGTACCCGTCGAGTTCGTTGATGATGAAGCCGACGTCGGTGTTGCCGCCCCAGGAGCCGGAGGCGTTGAAGTCGGTGGCCGTGGACTCGATGACGGCCTCGTAGGTCTCCGCGTCGCGGTCGGCCTGCTTGATCTGGCCGGTCTCCACCAGGGCGTCCATGGTGAACTCCCAGCGGGCCTTCGCCGCGCCTTCGTCGTACTCCCCCTCGTAGTAGGGGTCGTAGTAGCCGTTGGGCGACTTGACCTGCATGACGATGTAGGCGGCCTGGCCGTAGGTCAGCTGGTCGAGCTCGACGTTGAAGTAGTTCTTCGCGGCGGCCTTGATGCCGTACGCCCCCCGGCCGAAGTAGGCCATGTTCAGGTAGGCGGTGATGATCTCGTCCTTGTCGTACTCGGACTCCATCTTGATCGCAAGGGCCGCTTCGCGGGCCTTGCGGTCGTACGAGATCTCGTCGCGCGCTTCGAGGACCATGCCCGCGTACTGCTGGGTGATGGTTGAGGCGCCCTGGGTGTCGCCGCCGGTGAGGTTGTTGACGAGCGCGCCCATGGTGCGGATGTAGTCGACGCCGCCGTGCTCCCAGAACTTGCGGTCCTCAAGGGCGACCAGCGCGTCGGTGACGGTCTCGGGGGCCTGGCCCGGGTCGATCTGGAGGCGGAGGGTGTCGCCGTAGGCGCCCGCCTGGGTGCCGTCGGCGTAGAAGAACGCGGAGGACTCGCCCTTGCGGAAGACGTCTTCGAGGGGCGGGGTGTTCTGGAAGAAGTAGGTGGCGATGACGGTGACGCTCGCGACGAACAGGATGCCCATCGCGATCATGGCCGCGAGCATCTTGCGGCCGAGCCGTTTGCGCTTCTTCTTGGTGCCTTCGAGGTCGTCCTTGTTCAGGGGGCCGTTGCCGGCGCGGCGGCGGCCGCCGTTCCCGGCGCGGCCGGTGCGGGAGTCGGCGTCGTCGAGGTTGATGCGGGCGGTGCCCACGGACGCCGAGCCCACCGAGGCGGACCCGACCGAGGCGGAGCCGACGGACGCGCGGCCCGCGCCGCCCACGGAGGCGGAGCCGACCGAGGCGCGTCCGGCGCCGCCGACCGACGCCGAGCCGGTCGGGCGGGCGGAGCCGACGGAGGCGGAGCCGGTCGGGCGCGCGCCTCCGACGGACGCGGAGCCGCGGCCGACGGGCGCCTGGCCCCCGGGCGGGGTGCCGTAGCCCTGCTGCGGGCGCCGCGGCGGCTGGCCCTGGCCTTGCGGGGCGCCTTGCTGGCGTCCGCCTCCCCACCCGTAGTCGGGTTCGCGGGAACCGCCCCCGGGGGCGGCGCCGTAGCCGCGCGCCTGCCCGGAGGCCCGGCCCTGCGGCCGCCCCTCCTCGGGCGGCGGGGCGGGGCGGTAACCGTTGTCGCTCATGCTCAACCATCCACGTGCTGTGTAACCCCAGCGGGGCTTGCCGGTCGGCCCGGTGCGCGCCGGAAGGGTGGCGCCCGGGGGCGCTCCGGCGGACCGGCGTTCGCATAGGTCTACTTCCGGCATGGGGGGTGGCCGGTCGTCTCGCAGTCTCGCACACCGAATCTGAGAAGACTCTGCTAGACCGCGTCGTGCGCACGAGCTTATCGGATCGAAGTGCCCCTGAACAGGGCGCGGACCCGTAGCTTGACGTGATTTGCACCTGCCGCTATGGTTATCCTGATGTATCGGCCCGATACATCGAGCAGTTAGATCGCCGTGTGAGAGGAGGGACGAGATGTTGGAGCTGGCCATTCTGGGGCTCTTGCATGAATCCCCGATGCACGGCTATGAGCTGCGCAAACGGCTGCTGGCCCTGCTGGGAGCCATCCGGGCGGCGTTCAGCTACGGGTCGCTCTACCCGACCCTCAAAAGAATGCGCCTGCGCGGGCTCATCGTCGAGGAGGCGCCGGCGGGCGTCACATCCGAGAAGACCGCCGCGACCCGCGCCGGAGCAGAGAAACCCCTGCTCAGCGGCCGCAGGGCCCGAAAGGTCTACCGGCTCACACCCGAGGGCAAGGAGCACTTCGCCCAGCTCATGGCCGACGCGGGCCCCGAGTCCGCGGACGAGGCCCTGTTCGGGGTCCACTTCGCGTTCTTCTCCCGCACCGACCCGGCCACGCGCCTGCGCATCCTCGAAGCGCGCCGGCGCCGCGTCGAGGAGCGCCGCGAGCGGATCCGCGAGGCGCTCGCCCGCACCGCCGAGCGGCTCGACGCCTACGGGCTCGAACTCCAGCGCCACGGCCTGGAGACGGCCGAGCGCGAGGTGCGGTGGCTCAACGAGCTCATCGCCACCGAGGAGGGCCGCGGCCCGCGGCGGCGCAACGACTTCGGCGATCCCGTCGCCGGGACGGGAGGGCCCAGCGCCCTCCCGGAACAGGGAACACCCGATCCGGCTGCGAGCGCCGGAGACCCAAATAAACAAGACAAAGGAGGCATGCGCGATGGGTAAGCTGCGCGTAGCCATTGTCGGCGTGGGCAACTGCGCCTCTTCGCTGGTCCAAGGCGTCGAGTACTACCGCGACGCCGCTCCCGAGGACCGGGTGCCCGGCCTCATGCACGTCCAGTTCGGCGACTACCACGTGAACGACATCGAGTTCGTCGCCGCGTTCGACGTCGACGCGAAGAAGGTCGGCCAGGACCTCTCCAGCGCGATCAACGCCTCGGAGAACAACACCATCCAGTTCGCCGAGGTGCCCCCGACCGGCGTCCAGGTCCTGCGCGGTCCGACGCACGACGGCCTGGGCCAGTACTACACGGAGATGGTCACCGAGTCCTCCGAGGCGCCGGTCGACGTGGTCAAGGCGCTCAAGGACGCCAAGGCGGACGTCGTGGTCTGCTACCTGCCGGTCGGCTCCGAGACCGCCGCGAAGTTCTACGCGCAGGCCTCGATCGACGCGGGCTGCGCGTTCGTGAACGCCCTCCCCGTGTTCATCGCCTCCGACCCCGAATGGGCCCAGAAGTTCACCGACGCCGGGATCCCCATCGTCGGCGACGACATCAAGTCGCAGGTGGGCGCGACCATCGTGCACCGCGTGCTCGCGAAGCTGTTCGAGGACCGCGGCGTGCGCCTGGACCGCACGTACCAGCTGAACTTCGGCGGCAACATGGACTTCATGAACATGCTGGAGCGGACCCGCCTGAAGTCGAAGAAGATCTCGAAGACGCAGTCGGTGACCTCGCAGATCCCGCACGAGATGCTCGGCGCGGACGTCCACATCGGCCCGTCGGACCACGTGCCGTGGCTGACCGACCGCAAGTGGGCGTACATCCGCCTGGAGGGCACCACCTTCGGCGACGTGCCGCTGAACGCGGAGCTGAAGCTCGAAGTGTGGGACTCCCCGAACTCCGCGGGCGTCATCATCGACGCGGTGCGCGCCGCGAAGATCGCGATGGACCGCGGCCACGGCGGCCCCGTGGAGTCGGCCTCCTCGTACTTCATGAAGTCCCCGGCCAAGCAGTTCTCCGACGAAGAGGCCCGCATCTCCGTCGAGAACTTCATCGCAGGGCTTTAAGCACCGCGAACGCCTCCCCAAGGGGGACCCCGATTACAAAATCGAGGTCCCCCTTGGCATTCCTCAGAGTTATCCTCGGACAATGCGCACCGACCGGCACGTCCGCAACCTCGCAGGCAACCGCCGTTTCCGGCACCTGCTGGCCGTGCGCCTCACCTCCCAGGCCGCCGACGGCATGTTCCAGGCGTCCCTGGCGCTCTCGGTGTTCTTCAACCCCGCGCTCGGCGAGGCCGGCGACCCGTTCAGGTACGCCGCCGCCGTCGCACTCCTCCTCGGCCCGTACTCCCTGCTCGGCCCCTATGTCGGCACGGTCCTCGACCGGTTCAGCCGCCGCAACCTCATCGGCGGCGCGAACCTCGTGCGCGCCGCCCTCATGATCGTCATCTGCCTGACCCTCCCCGGCGGCTTCAACTGGTCGTGGGTCCTGTGCGCCATGGTCGTCCTGGCCGCCAACCGGTTCGTGCTCGCCGGGCTCGGCGCCGCCCACCCGCAGGTCGTCCCGCCCCAGGACCTCGTCACCGCGAACTCCGTCGCCTCCACGCTCGGCGCCCTCGCCTACGGCCTCGGCCTGGCGACCACCGGCATCGCGAAGCTCATCGACTCCGGCGTCTCCTACTCGATGCTCGCGCTCGCCGCCGGGGCCGGGTACCTCGTGTCCGCGTGCATCGTGTGGGCCGCGTTCCGACGCGAAGGGCTCGGCCCGACCGAGGACGAGGCCCCCGCGGGCGGCCTGTGGCGCGGCCTCGCCGCCACCACCGCCGGGATGGTCGCCGGATTCAAGCACCTCGGCACCCGCCGCGGCCCCGCGCTGGCGATGGCCGTCCAAGGGCTGCACCGGTTCCTGTACGGCATCGTGTTCATCATCGCGATCGCCCTGTTCATGGGCTTCTTCTGGGACGTCGAGTCCGACCCGGCCCGCACCACCACGATCTCGTGGCTGCTGGTCCTCGCGGTCCTCGGGAACGTCGGCGTCCTCGCCGCCGCGATCGTTACCCCGCGCGCGACCCGCGTGTGGGGCCCGAAGAACTGGGTCGTCGTCCTCATGGCCCTGTGCGCGGTCGTCGCCGCGGCCCTCGCCGGGACGATGCGCCCGGTCATGTTCGCGGTCGCGGTGCTGCTCATCAACATCGCGTCGCAGGGCGTGAAGATCACCGTGGACACGAGCATCCAGCGCGGCATCGAGGACGCCTACCGCGGCCGGGTGTTCAGCGTCAACGACACCGTCTACAACGTCGGGTACCTCGCCGGGCTCTTCGCCGCCGCGCTCGTCGTCCCGACCGACGGCTACGCGCCCGGAACGCTCGTCGGCGTCGCCATCTCCTACGGTCTGATCTGCGTCGGATACGCCTACCTCGCGCGAGACGACGCCCCGTACGATGCTGAGTCATGGAGCCCAGCCGCCCCGCAGACCCAGCCGCGACCGAGCACGAGCCGGTAGCCTCCAGCCCCTTCAAGTCCACGCCCCCCTGGGAGCGCGGGTCGGGGTGGAAGCGCGGCCTCGCCGGGCTGGGCGCGGTGCTCCTCACCGCCGGGTCGATCGCCGCGGTCGCATGGCTCGCGTTCCGCGACGACGGCGGCGAAGGCGGCGACACCGGCGAGGTGATCTCGGAGCGCTGCAAGGTGACCGAGGCCGACGACGCCGGGAGCGGCGCCGACCCGCTGGAGGCGTCGGCCCCGCCGGAGCGGTCCCTCGCGGTCGTCCAGACCAACTACGGGGAGATCGCGGTCATGCTGTGGGGCGACCTCGCGCCGTGCGGCGTCGACGCGTTCTCCTACCTCGCCGAGACCGGCTTCTACGCGAACCACGAATGCGACCGGCTCACCACGCAGGCGATCGACCCGACCGCGATCCTGCGCTGCGGCTCCCCCGGCGCCGACCCGGAGTCCGAGGACTCGTACGGACCGGGCTGGCGCTTCCAGGCCGAGACCGGCATGGCGGGCAACGACGTCGCCGACGTCCTCGCGCTCGTCACCGACGACCGCGGCCGCGCCGGCTCGGCGTTCGCGCTCATCCGCGGCGCAGCCGTGCCGACCGCGGGCGTGAGCGTCATCGGCGGGATCGTCGACGGCTTCGAAGTCCTCGACGAGATCGCGGCGCTCTCCGAGACCGTCGAATCCGACGGGCCCCCGCCCCTCCCGGTCGAGATCTGGTCGATCACCGTCACCGAGCTGTCGGACCTCCCCAGCGGCCCCGACACCGTGGGCGAACTCACCACCCCGCCGGGCACCGGCACCCCCTCGGGGACGGCCACGCCGAGCGGGACCGCGACCCCGACCGACGCCGCGACGACGCCCTAGCGGCGCCTAGTCGTCGTTGTCCTTGCCGGGGCTGTTGCGCTTCGCGTACTTGTCGACGTACTCCTGGCCGGTGAGCCGCCGGATCGCGTCCATGACCTCGTCGGTCACCGCGCGGATCACGACGCGGTCGTTCTCCATGCCCTTGTAGCGGGTGAAGTCCAGCGGCTTGCCCACCCGCACCCCGACCGGCGCGACCCGCGGCCGCGACTCCCCGATCGGCAGCACCTTCTCCGTCCCGATCAGCCCGACAGGCACCACCGGCGCCCCCGACGCGAGCGCGAGCCGCGCCACCCCGGGCTTGCCGCGGTAGAGGCGGCCGTCGGGCGAGCGCGTCCCCTCCGGGAAGATCGCGAACACGCGCCCCTCTTCGAGCACTTCCAGGGACGGCTCCAGGGCCGAGGCGCTCTTGCGCCCGCCCGAGCGGTCCACCGCCACCTGCCCGAGGGCCTTCACCGTGGAGGAGATGATCTTGCCCTTGACGCCCGCGCCCGTGAAGTACTCGATCTTCGCCATGGTCGCGATGTGCCGCTTGGTGGTCAGGCCCAGGAAGTAGTGGTCGGCCACGGAGAGGTGGTTCGACGCCAGGATCACCGGCCCGGTCTCGGGGATGTTCTCTTTCCCGTCGATCCATGGCCTGTAGATCAGTTTGACGGCCGGGGCGGCCGTCCATTGCAGCGTCCTGTACAGCACCGTGTTCAGCTCTCCAGTGGTCTCACCCTTGGGACGGGTCGGCACAATTATGGCTCGCGAACCGCCGAAGGCGAAACCCGCGAGCCGCCGCATCCCCAGAAGACCGCGCCCGAAGACGCCGACGGCCCCGCCAGGAAGGCAGGGCCGAGTCTAAGGCATTCCCCGTACCTAGAGGTACTGGCCGGGCGGGTGGTCGCGGTCGTCACCGCGCGCGGCCCTCTCCGCCATGACCGCCCTCAGCTGCGGCGGAAGGTCGTTCCCGGCGGGCAGCGCCTTCAGCTCGCCGCCGCGCATCTGGTCGAGCTGGAGCCGCGCGGCCATCTGCTGCGCGACCAGCGCCGCCTGGATGCCGTGGAACAGCCCTTCGAGCCAGCCCACGAGCTGGGCCTGCGCGATGCGCAGCTCCGCCTCGGTGGGGACCTCGTCCTGCCCGAACGGCAGCGACAGGCGTTCGAGCTCGTCGCGCAGCTCGGGCGCGAGCCCGGTCTCCAGCTCGGCGATGGACCGGGCGTGGATGTCGCGCAGGCGCTGGCGGCCCTTCTCGTCGAGTTCGGCCGCGCGGACCTCTTCGAGGAGCTGCTTGATCATGGAGCCGACGCGCATGACCTTGGCGGGCTCGTGGACGAGCCGGGTCGGGTCGGACTCGTAGGGGTCGCCGTCGGCGTCCTCGCCTTCGGCGGGCGCGGCGGATTTCGCGGTGGCGACCGGGTTGCCTTCGGCGTCGACGATGAGGAGGTCGTCCTCGTTCTCCTGCTCGTCCCGGTCCGGCTCGGTGTTCGCGTCGCTCATGGTCGCATTGACCCCACAGTCGTGTCGATGGTGGTTCCGTTCCCTTGCTTCGAGCCTAACGCGGAAGCCCCTGGGGGTGTTCCCGCTCGCCGTCCCGGCTCGGGGATAAGCGAAAAGGCCCTCTGGTCGAAACCATCGGGCCTTTGCCTGTGCGCGAGGGGGGACTTGAACCCCCACGTCCTTGCGGACACTGGCACCTGAAGCCAGCGCGTCTGCCATTCCGCCACTCGCGCGTGTCGGGACTTGCAACGCGACGATAGTACCTTGCGCGAGGAGTCCCGCTCAACGGGGTATTGGCTCCGTTGAGGCCGGGGCCACTACAGGAGTGTGCGGACGCGGCCGACCGGCTGCCCGCCGCCGAGGATCTCCGGCCCGGTGAGGGCGTCGATCTCGGGTTTGGCGGCCTGCGGGACGTCGAGCCCGGCGATGGTGGTGAGGGCGCGGAGGGCGACGGGCATGGAGGCGCGTCCG
Source organism: Glycomyces sp. MUSA5-2 (assembly GCF_037034145.1). Taxonomy (NCBI): domain Bacteria; kingdom Bacillati; phylum Actinomycetota; class Actinomycetes; order Glycomycetales; family Glycomycetaceae; genus Glycomyces; species Glycomyces sp. MUSA5-2. The sequence continues at coordinate 146,788 of NZ_JBAGKG010000005.1, read as the reverse complement.
CCGCCGTCGTCGATCTTGACCGCGACGGCGCCGACGCCGGGGGCGGCGACGACGTGGAAGCCTTCGGCGCCGCCTTTGGCGAGGAGGCCGGGGACGGCGGCCATGGACCGCTGGTCGGGTCCGCGGGTGCCGTCGATGAGGTGGGGGTGGGCGCGCATGGCGTCGGCGACGCGGCGCTCGTTCGTGCCTTCGGGGGCTTCGACGAAGCGGGCGAAGGCGCGGGCGATGCCGTGGAGGGAGACGGCGAGGACGGGCGCGCCGCAGCCGTCGACGCCGATGTGGTCGACGGTCTCGCCGGTGAGGTCTTCGACCGTTTCGACGATGAGCCGTTGGAGGGGGTGCTCGGGGTCGCGGTAGGTGGCGGTGTCCCATCCGGCGGCGGCGCAGGCGGCGAGCATCCCGGCGTGCTTGCCGGAGCAGTTCATGTACACGCGTTTGGGTTCGGGGCCTTCGAGGGCGACGACGGCGTTGCGCGCGTCGAGGTTGCCGGGCAGGTCGGGCGGGCACTGGAGGTGGTCCTCGGTGAGCCCGGCCGCGGCGAGGACGGAGCGGACGCGTTCGATGTGGAACGGCTCGCCGCGGTGGCTGGCGGAGGCGATGGCGAGGTCGGCCTCGCTGCGCGGCTCCCAGCCGGCGCGGAGCATCGCGAGGGCCTGCATGGGCTTGTTGGAGGAGCGGGGGAACACGGGGGAGGCGGCGTCGCCGATCGCGGCGGCGAGGCTTCCCGCGGGGTCGGTCACGGCCACGCTGCCCCGGTGGAAGCTCTCGGCGAATCCGGACCTGACGACTTGGGCGACGGGTTCGCCGCCTCGGTACGAAGCACTCATACTGCGAGGCTAGCCGGGCGGCTAGAGGCTCGCGGCCTGATCGCCCGTGATGAGGCGCACGTCCTCGTTCGCGACGGCCGACCGTTTCACCTCGGCGAGCGCGATCTGGCCGAGCTCGTAGTGCTGGACGGCGGTGCCGATGGCGCCGACTTCCTTGCCGTCCAGGGTGATCGGGGTGCCGTGGGCGGGCGGGTGCTCGTCGGTGCCGTCGAGGTGGAGCATGACGAGGCGCCGCGGCGGCTGCCCGAGGTGGTGGACCTTCGCGACGGTCTCCTGGCCGCGGTAGCAGCCCTTGTCGAGGTGGACGGCGGCGGCGAGCCAGTGCGGGACCTCGTGGGGGACGGTCTTCTCGTCGGTGTCGGTGCCGAACGCGGGGAGCTTCGCGGCGACGCGGAGGGCGTTCCAGGCCCAGGTGCCGGCGTACGACTTCGGGTCGGCGCCTTCTGCTTCGGCCGCGAACTGCTCGCGGCGGACGAGGACGTCGAAGGTGCGGACGCCGAGCGCGTCGGTGCGGCGGGTCCAGACCTCGCCGCCTTTGTGGGCGGCGCCGGGGTAGACGGAGGTGGGGACGGCGAGGAGGTCCTTGGACGCGAACTTCGCGATCGGCACGGGCTGGACGACGGGCGCTTCGTCCTCAGGGCTCACGTTGTCGGTGTAGCTGAACAGGACCCATTCGCCGGAGGCGTCGGCGATGTCGACCTCGGTGCGGAACTTCATGAGCTCCAGGTACTTCAGGAGCGCTTCGCCGCGGCCGGGCTCGGTGTCGAGCCAGGTGGTCTCGCCGTCGTCGTAGACGTTGGCGTGGTGCTCGACGCGGCCGGTCGGGGAGAGGATGAGCGTCTCGGTGCCCTGGTGCGGCTTGAGGCTCGTCAGGTGCTGGGTCGACAGCGAGTGCAGCCACGACAGGCGCGGCTCGCCCTTGACGGAGATGACGTCGCGGTCGGAGCGGTCGAAGATCGCGCCCGACTCGACCGCCTCGCGCTGCTCGCGCAGCGGCCCGCCGTAGTGCCAGGCGGTGCGGCCGTCGGCGGTGGCGACGGCGCCGGGGAGGGTCAGGAGCGGGGACGGTCCGATGGTGCTCATGCGTGCTTCTCCAGGCAGTCGGCGCAGGTGCCGAACAGGGCGACGTGGCCGACGTCCATGACGAACCCGGTGGCGTCGGCGACCTCCCTGCGGACTCCCGCGAACTTCGACGGGTCGACTTCGGTGATCCGGCCGCAGCGGTGGCACACCAGGTGGGCGTGGCCGCGGTCGCCGGACAGGTGGTAGGTGGGGGCGCCGTGGGAGAGGTGGGTGTGCGAGACCAGCTGGAGCTCTTCGAGGAGGTCCAGGGTGCGGTAGACGGTGGTGATGTTCACGCCTTCGACCTGGCCGCGGATGCGCTCGTGGATCCGCTCGGGGGTCGCGTGCCCGAGCGCGCGGACCGCCTCCAGGACGAGCTGGCGCTGCGCGGTCATGCGCAGGCCCTTGGAGCGCAGCACCGCCGCCAGTTCGGTCTCGGCCTCGGCTTCGGTGGGCATGACTGCATGGTACTGCGCCGGGCGCTCACCGGATCGCTCCCCGGCGGGGAGCACAATGAGCGGATGGCACTAGTAACCGCAGTACTGCACCGCGGCGTCGTCGACTCCGACGCGCCGCTCCTGTGCGCCGACGACCTCGGGGTCCTCCGGGGCGACGGCGTCTTCGAGACGATCAACGTCCGCGGCGGCGCCGCGTTCCTGCTCTCCGAGCACCTCGACCGGATGGCGAACTCCGCGCGCCGCATGGAGTTCGAGCTGCCCGCGAAGGCCGAGCTCGCCGAGCTGGCCGAGCAGGCCCTGGTCGCGTGGCGCGAGCGCGCCGAGGGGGAGGGCGCGCTGCGCCTGGTCGCGACACGCGGCCGCGAGGCCGGCGGCCCGCCCACGGTCTACGCCACGGTCGACCCGGTGCCGCGGGAGCGGATCCTGCCGCGGCGCGACGGCCTGCGGATCGTCTCGGCGACCCTGGGGGTGAATGCCGATGCGCGGGGCGACGCCCCGTGGCTTCTAGGCGGGGTGAAGGCGCTGTCGTACGCGTCGATGATGGCGGTGACCCGCTGGGCGAAGGCCCAGGGCGCGGACGACGCCCTGTGGGTGTCGGCCGACGGGTTCGCGCTCGAAGGCCCCACCTCCTCGCTCCTGTGGCTCGAAGGGGACACGCTCTTCACGACGCCGACGTCGGCGGGGATCCTCCCGGGGACCACCAGCGCGTACCTGCTTGAGCAGGCCCCGAAGGCGGGCCTGAAGACCGGCGAGAAGCTGATCTCGTTGGGGGACTTGAAGAACGCCGAGGCCGCGTGGCTCTCCTCCTCGGTCCGAGGTGTGGCCTTCATCACTCAGATCGACGGGGAACCGGTCGCGCAGCGCCCGGACATCACCGCTGAGCTGGACAAACTCGCGGGTTTCGAGGTGCCTTCGTAACGGTTCGGCATCGTTTCCCAGGTTCTTCCCAGGCTCGCCACAGGTCCCGTTCAGAGACGGTCCTCATAGTAATGAGTGTTCCGGTCACGCCGACAAGCCAATCGGAGGGACATGGGCAGTCTTCCGGGAGGCACGGAACAATCCGGGGGCACTAAGCCGGTAAGGGCAATCGGGCACAGCCCTACCGGTGCCAATGAAAAGTGGAGCTCCTCCACTTTATCGGGGCCGCAGCGAATGGGCAAGCGCTGCGGCCCCATTACCGTGTCACAGGACCGACACGAAACCGCATCGGCGCCAAACACACTCGCACCGAACGCGGTGCCGCCTGCGGGAACGCCGCCCGCATTCGTCCCGGCGCCATCCGCCGCACTGCCGCCGCTTCAGCCGAGGACCTTCCCGGGATTGAGGATGCCGAGCGGGTCGAGCGCCGCTTTCAGCCGCCGCTGCACCGCCAGGTTCACCGGGTCGACCTCCCGTTCCAGCCACTCGCGCTTGAGCATTCCCACCCCGTGCTCGCCGGTCACGGTGCCGCCCATGGCGAGCGCCATCTCCAGGATGTCGTCGAACGCCGCCCGCCCCGCTTCGAGCGACCCCGGCTCCTCGGGGTGGACGATGATGTTCGGGTGCAGGTTCCCGTCGCCCGCATGGGCGATGACGCCGATGACGACCCCGTGCCGCTCGGCCGCGGCCTGCACGCCGTCGAGGGCGTCGGCGAGCCGCGCCCGCGGGACCGCGACGTCGTCGACCAGGACCGTGCCCAGCTTCTCCATGGCGTGGTAGGCGCTGCGCCGCGATTCGAGGAGCGCGTCCGCCTCCTCGGCGTCGGTGGCCCGGTACACCTCGGTCGCCCCGGACTCGGTGCACAGCGCCTCGATCGCGGCGAGCTCCGCGTCGGGGTCGGCGTCGGCGGCGACCAGCAGCAGCGCCGCGGCCTCCGTCGGCAGTCCCATGGGGCGCAGCGCTTCGAGGGCCCGCAGGTGGACGTTGTCGATGAGCTCCAGGAGGCTCGGCTGCTTCCCGGCGGCCATGATCGCGGTGACCGCGCGGCCCGCGTCGGCGGTCGTGGCGAACACCGCGGCGAGCGTGAGCCGCTGCGCCGGAACGGGTGCGAGCTTCACCATCGCCTCCGTGATGATCCCGAGGGTCCCCTCGGACCCGCAGAACAGGCGCACCAGGTCGTACCCGGCGACGCCCTTCGCGGTGCGCCGCCCGCACCGCATCACCTCGCCGGAGGCGAGCACGACCTCCAGGCCCAGCACGTACTCCGGGGTCGTCCCGTACTTGACGCAGCACATGCCGCCCGCGGCGGTCGCGATGTTCCCGCCGATCGTGGAGATCTGCCACGACCCCGGGTCGGGGCTGTACCGCAGCCCGAACTCCTTTGCGGCCGTGGAGATCGCCGCGTTGAGGACCCCGGGCTGGACGACCGCGAGGCGGTCCACCGGGTCGATCTCGATGATCCGGTCCATGCCCGAGACGTCGAGCAGCAGCGCCCCGTCGACCGCCGTCGCCGCGCCCGCGAGCCCCGTCCGGGCCCCTTGCGGCACCACGGGAACCGCGAGCTCCGCGCAGACGCGCACCGCCGCGCTCACCTCCTCGGTCGAGCGGGCACGCACGAGCGCGGCCGCCCGCCCGGCCGGGACGAGCCCGGCGTGGTCCACCGAGTGGGCGGCCAGCACGTCGGGGTCGGTGACGGGCTCCAGGCCCGCGGCTTCCAGAAGGGGGATGAGATCGCTCATGCCCCGATTGTCGCGCACTGCGCGGCCGCGCCGATCCGCGACAGATCGTAGATCCTATAGGAAATAGGATCTACGATGCCGGGCTAGGCGTACGGGTCGGTGTCGACGACCGTGCGCACGATCTCGGCGAGCGCCTCGACCCGCTCGATGCCCTCCTCCTGGGAGGACGAGCCGCCGGTGAGGATCGCGATCTCGATGGGGTGCTCGGTGTCCCCGGCGACGACGCCGATGGAGTTGACGACCCACTCCCCGCCCATGGCGTCGCGGGTGTCCCAGCCGTTCTTCATCCACACGGTCTCGCCGTCCGCGGCGGCCGCGGAGACGCCCCACTGCTGGAAGTCCGCGAGGTCGCCCATGAGCGAGCGCGCGTACTCGGTCTGCTCGGCGTCGAGGACGCCCGCGTCCTCGTACAGCGCGATCTCCAGGACCCGCAGCTGGTCGAGCGCGGTCGTCTGGGTCTTCCCCCACTGCTCGGTCTCGTTCGGGTTCGTGTGCTCCAGGCCGAAGTCGATGTGCGCCTGGGCGATCGCCGCGTGCCCGTCGTCGAACGTCCCGCCGTAGAGGACGTCGTTCGTCGCGTCGTTGTCGGACTCGCGGATCATCAGCTCCGCGCGGTCCAGCAGCCAGTCCGGGACCTGGTCGAGCGTCCCGTACTCCTTGAGCATCATCGTGAGGATCTCGACCTTCACCACCGACGCCGTGTCGTACTGCGTCTCGCCGTCGTAGTCGAGGCGGAACTCGCCGTCGTCCACGGCGACCGCGGCGTAGAAGTTCTCGTCGTCCTCCTCCGCGAGGTACGCGGCGACGGCGTCGTCGAGCTGCGTCTGGAGCTGCTCCTGCGCGGCCTCGCGCAGCTCCTCGTCCGACGGCTGGAGCGAGGAGCTCGACAGGTCGTCGGCCTGCGAGCCGGGCAGGCTCTCGTCGGAGGAGCCGCCGGACCCGCCGTCGTCGCGGCCGGATCCGACGATGAACACCACTGCGGCGACGAGCACGGCGAGCCCAGGGACGGCGAGGTAGGGCCAGAGCCGCCGCGATGAGGCGTGTTTGGAGGTCACAGCTGGGAACCTGACTTCGGAAAGCGGGGGATGCGGACGAATTGCTGCGGCCCACGCTAAAGCAGCGACCGACGCGCACACAAGCGGGGCCGAACCCGAGTTCCGTAACGGTTGCGCATCGGTGCGTGCGTCCGGCCGCAGGGGGCCTGACCTCCCATTGTCTCTCGCCGCACCCGCAACGACCAGCGTCCCTCGTCACTGGGAACGCATCGGCACCAACAGAAACGGACACCGCACGACGAAGCGCCCGCCGGTTTCCGGCGGGCGCTTCGCGCGAGTCTCAATTGTCCGCGGACCGGCGGGGCCGTGAGGCACTGGTCCGGGCGATCGGTGTGGGACCTGGGGAGGAAATGACCATCATCGAGAGCCCGAGCCGCAGTGCCTCACGGAGACTCCACCGTGCCGTGCCCCGGCCGCCCGGAGGGCGGCGCGATCGAAGACGGCGCGCTCTGGCGGCTCGCCGCCGCGACCGTCTTCGACAGCTCCGGCCGCCGCGTGCGGCGGGCCGGTTCGGGGCCGGTGAAACACCGGGCCGCCCGCTGCCGCTCGCGGCGGTTCCGCACCCGGCCCCCGGTCCAAGCCGGAGAGCCGTGCACGGGACCCGCCGCGGCGGCCGACTGCGGCGCCGGGGCCTTCAACAGGACGGCGGTGCTCATACCGCCGCCCGCTGCTTCAGGAGGGTGCGCGCCACCGCGGCGGCCACCCCCACCAGGCAGATGATCGCGACCAGGGCCAGCAGGCCGTTCGCGCCGTCCGCCACCGCCTTCGGGTCGACCGCGACGACCTCGTCCTCAGCGGCCGGGTCGAACGCCCCGTCGTCGGAACCCGGGTCGCCGAACGCGTTCACCTCGTCCTCGACGGGGGCCGGCGACTCGTCCTGCGCGGGCGCCTCGTCCTCCGGGCCCTGCTGCGCCGCGGCGTCGTCGCCCGCGGGCGCCTCGCCCCCGGCGTCCTCCTCGGAGCCGTCCTCGGCGTCGGGGGCCGGGAGGGCGTGCTCGTCGGGCTCCTCCGTCTCGGTGCCCGACTCGTCGTTCTCATCCGACTGGGCTTCGACGACATGCACCTGCGCGGAGTCGTACTCGGCGAACAGGCCGTGGCACGAGGGGACCATCGCGACCTCGGCCGACCGGTTCATCTCGAACACCTGCGTCGAGCCGTTCGCGATGTCGTAGACCTCGTCGCCCACGTACAGCTCGGCGTCGGCGCCCAGCTCGTTCGTGTACCGCACCTGCGAGCCCTGCTCCACCGTCAGTTCAGACGCGTCGGGGATCGACGACGCCGACAGCAGGCCCAGCGTGCCGCAGTCGCCGCTGAAGACGATCTCGCTGCCCGTGCCCGCCTCCGGCTCCTCGGCCGTCGCCATGCTCACCCCGGCCGCACCGCCCGCGGCGATCACCGCGGCCGCCGACAGCGCGGCGAGACGCGAGCGCCGCCGCTGCGAGCGCCGGTCCATCGCCGCCTGGACCACCGGGTTGACCCGCCCGTCGTTCACCGGGTACGGCAGCGGAGGACGCGTCTGGGCCCGGGACTGCTGACCGAGCTTCGTCTTGTGTCTTCCCATGCCTGCGTCTCTCCAACCGCGATTCCGTCTGGGTGTGCGGACCCGGATCCACCGCGGGAATCAGGTCTCAACCCCGTTCAACGACCGGGCGGCGGAAAGGTGACGGCCCCGGCCGCACCCGATTCGCGGACGGTCCTCATGCGCCCGATCACTGTGCCGCGACCGTCCGTAGGATGTGCCCAGACAGCACCGAGCGAGACCGCGGGAACCCCATGGTGATCACCGAGCCCGACTCCACCGATTCGGACCCCGGGCGCGAGCCCGACGACGGCGCAGCAGCCGTGGCCGCGGCCGGCGACGAGCCGAAGGCCGAGGACGCGAACACCGGCGAGCACGAGCGCTGGCAGCGCTTCGCCTCCGGCGAGACCCCCGCCGCCGCGCCCGGCCCGCCCCCCGGACGCCTGCGCGCCGCCGGGCGGCTCGCCGCGCGCGCCGCCCGCAGCGAATGGACCCTCGCCGCGCTGTGCAGCGCCCTCCTCGCCGTCGCCATGACCTGGCCGCTCGCCAAGGACCTCGACGACGTGATCCCCCACGACACCGGGGACCCGCTGCTCCTCACCTACATCCTCGGCTGGGTCGGCCACGCCCTGCGCGACAACCCTGCCGGGATCTGGGACACCAACAGCTTCTGGCCCCTCACCGACGCCTACCTGTTCACCGACACGCTCCTGGGCTACGCGCCGTTCGCGCTGTTCATCACCGGTCCGACGAGCGCCCTCGTGGTGTACAACGTCCTCTACATCGCGTCGTTCGCGCTCGCGTTCCTCGGCGCGTACGCGCTCCTGCGCCAGCTCGGCGCCCGCGTCGCCGGGTCGGCCGTCGCCGCGGCCGCGTTCGCCTACGCGCCGTGGAAGCTCGGCCAGGCCGGGCACCTCCAGGTGCTGTCGTGCGGCGGGATCGCGCTCGCCCTCGCGATGCTCGCGCGCGGGCACGGCTGGTCGCTGCGGCACGGCTTCAAAGCGGAGAAGCAGCGGCCCGGGTGGATCGTCGCCGGGTGGCTGACGGCCCTGTGGCAGTTCTCGATCGGCGCCGGGCTCGGCATCCCGTTCGTGTACCTGCTGCTCGGCGTCGGCGTGGTCGTGGGCCTGAACTGGCTCATCATGCGCCCGCGCCTGAAGTGGCAGACGCTCGCCGCGGACGGCGCCGGCGGCGTCGTGTTCAGCCTCGGGGTGCTGTGGATCGCCGACAAGCATGCGGTGGTCGCCCGCGCCTACCCCGAGTCGATCCGCGACGTCGACTACATCTCGTGGTTCAGCCCGACCTGGCAGTCGTTCATCATCTCCCCGGAGGAGTCGCGCCTGTGGGGCGCGGCGCACGAGGCGGCGCGCGCGGACCTGACGTGGGCGCCCGAGCAGGCGCTCCTCGTGGGCTTCACGTTGGCGGCCTTGGCGATCGCGGGCCTGATCTGGTCGTGCTGGACGGGCTGGCAGCGGTTCTGGCTGGCCCTCGGCGGCTTCGCGGTGTTCGCGTTCGCCATGGGCCCCAACTTCCTCGACCACGGCTCGTGGGCGTGGGCGCTGCTGTACGAGTACGCGCCGGGCTGGGAGGCGATCCGCACGCCGGGGCGCCTGGTCATCTACCTGACGCTGATCCTCGCGGTCCTCGCCGCGGGCACGATCACCCGGATCGCCGACGAGGCCGACGACGTGGCGCACCGCGCCCGGGTCGACAAGCGCCTGAAGGTCAAGGCCCCCAGGCGGGTCCACGCGCTGCTGTTCGCACCCGTCGCACTGGTCCTGTGGGAGGGCCTCACGGCCGCGCCCTATGTGGAGGTTCCCGACGCGCCCGTCGACATGTCCTCGCTGGACGGCCCGGTGCTCTTCCTGCCCGCGGGCGGCGGCGACACGAAGGTCCAGTACTGGACGCTCGACGGGTTCGTGGAGACCGCCAACGGCGTCGCCGCGTTCACTCCTGACGAGCAGGCAGGGATCAAGTCGATGGCCGAGGCCTTCCCCAGCGACGACTCGATCGCGGCCCTGCGGGACGCGGGGATCGAGACCGTCGTGGTCCTCCCCGGCTCGGGCCTGGACACCGAGGCCGAGCCGTTCGGCGTCGACGTCGAGCGCACCGACACCGCGGTGGTCTACGACCTCAACCCGTAAGCGGGCCTTGGCCTTTCACGCCGGACCGATCGGGGTGAGGAACGCGAGCGCCCCGATCGCGTCGAGGCGCGGCGGGGAGTGCAGGGGCGAGGCGGTCACGTCGAACGTGCGGTGGACGCCGCGGCGCTCGATGCGCATGAGGCTGCGTTCGAGGGCGTCGGTCTGGAGCGCCTGCACGGGCGCGAGCCGGGCGAGTTCGGCGTCCACGAGCGGGTGCGCCCCGGCCGTGAAGTCCAGGAACCGCAGGCCCGCATCGAGGAAGCGCGGCATGACGATGTCGATGTCGGGGCCGAGCCCGAGGATCTGCCTGGCGGGGCGCGAGGTCGCGACGACGCGCGTGTCGGCGGCGAGCAGCAGGCACGCGTCGGCGCTCGCCGCGACCGCGGTGCGCCACGTGGACAGCGCCGCGTCGAGTCTCCTGCCATCGCGTCCGGGCGCCGAGCCGCGGAGCGGGATGACCAGTTCGAGTTGCGTCAATTGGGCGTCCCGGGGGTAGTGGTTACGCTCAGTCTGTCCATGTTAACTGAGAAAAGTTGATCTTCGTCCCCGGCGCGTCTACCCTCGGGTCATGAGTGCAGATGCCGCGCCCGCGTACGGAGTCGACTCGGAAGTGGGGCGCCTGCGCAGCGTCGTGCTCCACCGGCCCGGGGGAGAGCTGCGGCGCCTGACGCCGCGCAACAACGGCGCGCTCCTGTTCGACGGGGTCCCGTGGGTCGAGCGCGCCCAGGAGGAGCACGACCGGTTCGCCGGGGTCCTCACCGAGCACGGCGTCGAGGTCCTGTACCTGGCCGACCTGCTGCGCGAGTGCCTCGCGCTCGACGAGGCCCGCGAGGCCGTCACCGTCGGCGTCGCCGCCGACCCGCGCCTGGGGCAGACCCTCGGCCGCGAGCTCGCCGCGTTCCTGTCGGGCCTCGACCCCGAGCGCCTCGCCGCGGTCCTCGTGGAGGGCTTGACGAAAGAGGAGTTCGGGCCCTCAAGCAGCCTGCGGCACCGGATGATGCGCGCCGTCGAGTTCGTCGTCGACCCGCTCCCGAACACGATGTTCACCCGCGACTCGGCGGTGTGGATCGGCGACGCCGTCGCCGTCACCAGCCTCGCGATGCCCGCGCGCCGCCGCGAGACCACGCTGACCGGGATCGTCTACCACCACCACCCGCGCTTCGCCGACGTGCCGAAGCTCTACGACCCGTCCCTGGAGCACCTCGAAGGCGGCGACGTCCTCGCCCTCGCCCCCGGCGTCCTCGCCGTCGGCGTCGGCGAGCGCACCACCCCCGCGGGCGTGGAGCGCCTGGCGCGCAAGGTCTTCGAACGCGGCACCATCGGCACGGTCCTGGCCGTCCCGATCGCGCAGCGCCGCGCCACCATGCACCTCGACACCGTGTGCACCATGGTCGACCGCGACCGCATGGTCATCTACGCGCCCGCCGCGCAGCGCCTGGAGTCGTACACGATCACCCCCGACGGCGACCGCATCGCCATCCAGGGCCCCCGCCGCTTCCTCGACGCCGCCGCCGAGGCCATCGGCGTCGACGCCATCGAGACGATCCACACCGGCGAGCGCGACGTCGTCACCGCCGAGCGCGAGCAGTGGGACGACGGCAACAACACCCTCGCCCTCGCCCCCGGCGTCGCGGTCGCCTACGAGCGCAACACCGTCACCAACGCCCGCCTCGAACGCGCCGGCGTCAAAGTCCTCACCATCCCCGGCTCCGAACTCGGCTCCGGCCGAGGAGGCCCCAGGTGCATGTCCTGCCCCACAACCCGAGCCCCGCTCGCAGCCTGACGCTGTCGGAGGCTCGGGATACGTTGGCTTGAAAGGGGACCTCGGTCAGGGACAAATCCGTTATTTCGGAAATGTCCCTGACCGAGGCCCCCTTCTCAAGAACCTGTATCACCCGCCTCCGACAAGGAGGCGGAGGTGAGGGATGCACGCGTTAGATGTTCGCGGCGATGTCCTTGCGGTAGTAGCCGCCTTCGAGTTTGACGCCTTCGGTGAGGGCGTAGGCCTCCTGGCGGGCTTCGGCGACGGAGCGGCCGGTGCCGACGCAGCCGAGGACGCGGCCGCCGGTGGCGATGAGCTGGCCGGAGGCGTCGAGGGCGGTGCCGGCGTGGAGGATGCCGTCGGCGTCGGCGCCGAAGAGGGGGCGGCCGGTGACCGTGGTGCCCGGGTAGCCCTCGTTGGCGACGACGACGCACACGGCGGCGCCCTCGCGCCACCACAGGGAGCCGAAGTCGGCGAGCTTCCCGGTCGCGGCCGCGTACAGGAGCTCCCCGAGCGGGGTCTCCAGGAGCGCCAGGACCGCCTGGATCTCCGGGTCGCCGAAACGGGCGTTGAACTCGACGACCTTGAGGCCCTTGGAAGTCAGCGCGAGGCCGCAGTACAGGGTCCCGACGAACGGGATGCCGCGCCCGGCGAGCTCGGCGAGGGTCGGCTCGGCGACGCGCTCCATGACCTCGGCGACCAGGTCGTCCGGGGCCCACGGCAGCGGCGTGTACGCGCCCATGCCGCCGGTGTTCGGGCCGGTGCCGCCGTCGCCGATGCGCTTGAAGTCCTGCGCGGGCAGCATCGGCTTCGCGGTCGTGCCGTCGGCGATGACGAACAGCGACACCTCCGGGCCGTCGAGGTACTCCTCGATGACCACGCGCTCGCAGTCCATGGCGTGCGCGAGCGCCTGCTCGCGGTCCTCGGTGACGACGACGCCCTTCCCGGCGGCGAGGCCGTCGTCCTTGACGACGTACGGCGCGCCGAACTCGTCGAGCGCCGCCTCGGCCTCCTCGCGGGTGCGGCAGGCGCGCGCGGCGGCGGTCGGGACGCCCGCGGCGGCCATGACCTCCTTCGCGAACGCCTTCGAGCCCTCGATGCGGGCGGCCTCGCCGCCCGGTCCGTACACGGGGATGCCCTTCGCGCGGACCGCGTCGGCGACGCCCGCGACGAGCGGGGCCTCCGGCCCCACGATCACGAGGTCGGCCGCGCAGGTCACCGCCAGGGACGCCACCGCGGCGGGGTCGGTCTGGTTCACCGGCACGCACTCGCCGAGCGCGGCCATGCCGGGGTTCCCCGGAGCGCAGATGAGCTTGGTGACGGATTCGTCCGCGGCCAGGGCCGCCGCGAGGGCGTGCTCGCGGCCGCCGGAGCCGATCAGGAGTACTCGCACACGGCCAGTTTACGGGGTGGATACGTGCTGGTTAACCGCCACGCCGAGTGGTTCCGGTTACTGGGCGTCTTGCTTCGCACGATCGCGCATGCGTGAACCAAAACTCGCCCGGCCATGGTGTGGTCAGGGCCCTGACCAGGCTTCCTCACTGTTCATGCATGCATGAACAGTGCCATCATTGCCCCGTGACTGCGAATGTGCTCGCCGAGCGTTATGCCTCCGCGCCGATGCGCGACATCTGGGACCCCGTCGGGAAGATCAAGGCCGAGCGGCGCCTGTGGATCGCCGTGCTCCAAGCCCAGCACGACCTCGGCGTCACCGTCCCCGACGGCGTGATCGCCGACTACGAGCGCGTTCTCGACCAGGTCGACCTCGCCTCGATCGCCGAGCGCGAGCGCGTCACCAAGCACGACGTCAAGGCCCGCATCGAGGAGTTCTCCGACCTGGCCGGCCACCAGCACATCCACAAGGGCATGACCAGCCGCGACCTCACCGAGAACGTCGAGCAGATGCAGGTCCGCGAGTCCCTCGAACTCGTGCAGGGCCGCATCGTCGCCGCGCTCGTGCGCCTCGCCGCCCGCGCGCAGCAGTACCGCGACCTCGTCATGGCCGGACGCAGCCACAACGTCCCCGCCCAGGCCACCACCCTCGGGAAGCGGTTCGCGACCTGGGCCGAGGAGCTCCTCGCCGCCCACGACCGCATCGAGGACCTGCTCAAGCGGTACCCGCTGCGCGGCATCAAAGGCCCCGTCGGCACCGCCCAGGACATGCTCGACCTGTTCGGCGGCGACACCGCGAAGCTCGCCGAGCTCGAACGGCGCATCGCCGCCCACCTCGGGTTCGAGCGCGTCATGGACTCCGTCGGCCAGGTCTACCCCAGGTCCCTCGACTACGAGGTCGGCACCGCGCTCGTCCAGGCCGTCGCCGCCCCCTCCTCCGCCGCGCTCACCATCCGGCTCATGGCCGGCGCCGAGCTCGCCACCGAGGGCTTCATGCCCGGCCAGGTCGGGTCCTCCGCCATGCCGCACAAGATGAACACCCGCTCCTCCGAGCGCGTCAACGGCCTCGCCGTCGTCGCCCGCGGCTACGCCGCAATGCTCGGCGAACTCGCCGGGGACCAGTGGAACGAAGGGGACGTCTCCTGCTCGGTCGTCCGCCGCGTCGCCCTCCCCGACCTCTGCTTCGCCGTCGACGGGCTCTATGAGACGTTCCTCACAGTCCTCGACAACTTCGGGGCCTACCCCGCCGTCATCGGCGCCGAACTCGACCGCTACCTCCCCTTCCTGACCTCCACAAAGGTCCTCATGGAGGCCCTCAGGCAGGGCGCCGGCCGCGAGGACGCCCACGAGGCCATCAAGGAGCACGCCGTCGCCGTCGCCCGCGCCATGCGCGAGGACGGCCAGCGCGAGAACGACCTCTTCGACCGCCTCGCCGCCGACCCGCGCCTCCCGCTCGACCGGGACGGGCTCGCCGCGCTCGTCGCGAATACGGGTGAATTCACCGGCGCCGCAGGCGATCAGGTCGACCGTGTCGCCGAAAGGGTGGCCGAAGCGGCGAAAGCGCACCCCGAGGCGGCCGCGTACCGGCCCGGCTCGATCCTCTGACGGGCTGTGACCTGGCCCCGGTCCCGCAGCGCGGCGCTGGCCCAGGTCAGTGCCCGTGAATATGCTGGTCCTGTTCCGTCCATGTGACCGACAGGAGTGCGACCGTGGCCCGTGTAGTGGTCGACGTGATGCTGAAGTCCGAAATCCTCGACCCCCAGGGCGAGGCCGTCCTCGGGGCGCTGCCCCGCCTCGGCGTCACCGACGTGTCGTCGGTGCGGATCGGCAAGCGCGTCGAGATCGAGTTCGACGAGAACGCCCGGAACGTCGAGGAGCAGTCGCGCGTCATCGCCGACCAGCTCCTGGCCAACCCCGTGATCGAGTCGTTCGCCATCTCCATCGAGGGCGCATGAGCGCGCGCGTCGGGGTCGTCACCTTCCCCGGCTCCCTCGACGACCGGGACGCCGCCCGCGCGGTGTACCTGGCCGGGGGCGAGCCGGTCGCGCTGTGGCACGACGACGCCCAGATCCACGGCGTCGACGCCGTGTTCCTGCCCGGCGGGTTCTCCTACGGCGACGCGCTGCGCTGCGGCGCGATCGCCCGCTTCAGCCAGGTGATGGACACCGTGAAGGCCGCGGCCGCCCAGGGGATGCCCGTCCTCGGCGTCTGCAACGGCTTCCAGGTCCTGTGCGAGTCGCACCTGCTGCCCGGCGCGCTGGTGCGCAACGCCCACCTGCGCTACCGCAACCGGCCCGCGCGCCTGCGCGTGGAGACGACCCGGACCGCGTGGACGAACGCGTTCGCGCCCGAGGCCGAGATCGTCCTCCCCGCCAAGCACGGCGAGGGCCGGTACGTCGCCGACGAGGCGGTCCTGGACCGGCTGGAGGGCGACGGCAGGGTCGTCTTCCGGTACCTCGACAACCCGAACGGCTCGATGCGCGACATCGCCGGGGTGGCGAACGAGGCCGGGAACGTCGTCGGCCTCATGCCCCACCCCGAGCACGCCGTGGAGGCGCTGACCGGGCCGTCGACCGACGGCCTCGGCATCGTCGCCTCCGTCCTGGCCCACCTCAGCGAGGGAGCGAGCCGATGACCAGCTACGTGGCAGTGGACACCGTCGGGGTCGCCTCGGCGACCCCCGACGAGAAGCAGCCGTGGGCCGAACTGGGCCTCAAGGACGACGAGTACCAGCGGATCCGCGAGATCCTGGGCCGCCGCCCCACCCAGTCCGAGCTCGCCATGTACTCGATCATGTGGTCCGAGCACTGCTCGTACAAGTCGAGCAAGGTGCACCTGCGCCAGTTCGGGCAGAAGAACCCGCGGACCCCGCGCCTGCTGGCCGGGATCGGCGAGAACGCCGGCGTCGTCGCCATCGACGAGAACATCGCCGTCACGTTCAAGGTCGAGTCGCACAACCACCCGTCGTACGTCGAGCCCAAGCAGGGCGCGGCCACCGGCGTCGGCGGCATCATCCGCGACATCATCGCGATGGGCGCCCGCCCGATCGCCGTCATGGACTCGCTGCGCTTCGGCGCCATCGACCACCCCGACACCACCCGGGTCCTCCCGGGCGTCGTCGACGGCATCGGCCACTACGGCAACTGCGTGGGCCTGCCGAACATCGGCGGCGAGACCTACTTCGACCCGTGCTACCAGGGCAACCCGCTCGTCAACGCGCTCAGCGTCGGCGTCATGCCCCGCTCGCGCCTCCAGTCGATGCAGGCCTCCGGCACCGGGAACGTCGTGATCCTCCTCGGCGCGAAGACCGGCCGCGACGGCATCGGCGGCGTGTCCGTCCTCGCCTCCGCGACGTTCTCCGAGTCCGGCGAGGACGACGCCCGGCCGTCGGTGCAGGTCGGCGACCCGTTCACCGAGAAGCTCCTCATCGAGGTGTGCCTGGAGCTGTTCGACGCGCAGCTCGTCGTCGGCGTCCAGGACCTCGGCGGCGCCGGGCTCACCTGCGCGCTCAGCGAGACCGCGGCCGCCGGCGACGGCGGCATGCACGTCGACCTCGAACTCGTCCCCTTGCGCGCCAAGGGCATGGAGCCGCACGACATCCTCGCCTCCGAGTCGCAGGAGCGGATGCTCCTCATCGTCGACCCGGCCAAGGCCGAGGAAGTACTCGCGCGCGCCCACCGCTGGGGGCTCCTCGCCACCGCGATCGGCACCGTCACCGACACCGGCCGCCTCGTCGTGGACTTCCACGGCCAGACCGTCGTCGACGTCCCGCCGAAGTCCCTCGCCGACGAGGGCCCGGTCTACAATCGGCCCCTCGCCGAGCCGAACGACCTGGGGCTCATCGCGGTCGACCGCGCCGAGACCCTGCCGCGCCCGGCCACCGACGAGGAGATCCGACAGACCGTCCTCGACATGGCCGCCAGCCCGAACCTGTGCGACAAGTCCTGGATCACCGAGCAGTACGACTCGTCGGTGTTCGGGAACACGGTCCTGGGCACGCCGCACGACGCGGGCGTCGTCCGCCTCGACGAGCGCACCGGCGTCGGCATCGCGATCTCCCTCGACGGCAACGGGCGCTTCGCGCGCCTCGACCCGTACCACGGGGCGCAGCTCGCGCTGGCCGAGGCGTACCGGAACGTCGCCGTCACCGGCGCGACCCCGATCGCCGTCTCCGACTGCCTGAACTTCGGGTCCCCCGAGGACCCGCACGTCATGTGGCAGTTCGAGCGGGCCGTCACCGGGATCGCCGACGGATGCCAGAAGCTCGGCATCCCCGTCACCGGCGGCAACGTCTCGTTCTACAACCAGACCGGCCGCGAGGCGATCCACCCGACGCCCGTCATCGGCGTGCTCGGCGTGATCGAGGACGTGGCCCGGCGGATCCCGCTCGGCCTGGGCCGCACCGGCGACACGATCGCGCTCATCGGCACCACCGAGGAGGAGCTGTCGGGCTCGGAGTGGGCCGCGGTCAAGCACGGGCACCTCGGCGGCGTGCCGCCGAAGGTCGACCTGGACCACGAGATGAAGCTCGCGGACCTGCTGTCGCGCCTGGCCGAGACCGAGCAGCTCGCTGCCGCGCACGACCTGTCCGAGGGCGGGCTGGCGCAGGCGCTGGTCGAGGCGATCTCGTTCTCCGGCATGGGCGCGCAGATCCTCCTGCCGGAGGGCGCCGACCCGTTCACGTACCTGTTCTCGGAGTCGTCCGGGCGGGTGCTCGTGGTGATCCCGCGGGGCCAGGAGCTCGCCGTGCGCTCGGCGTGCGAGTCCCGCGGCCTGCCGATCACGCCGCTGGGCGTGGCCGACGCGAACACCGACGGCCTGCACCTGCGCGACCACTTCGACCTCTCCCGCGACGAGATCGACGCGGCCTTCAAGGGCCGCATCGGCGCCCGCCTGGGAGAGTAAGGACACAGAAGTAAGGAATAGGGCCCTCGGCGTTCGCCGGGGGCCCTACTCGTCTGCGTCTGCTTCTCGTGCGTCGAGCGGTTCGCCGCGGGGGCCGGTCAGGGGGAGGACCTCGGTGAGGTCGGCGCGCTGGCCGGAGGCGGAGACGCGGCCCGCGGCGACGGCGTCGGCGAAGGCGAGGCGGCCGGCGGCGAGTTCGACGAACACGACCGGGTGGCATTCGACGACGTTCGGGGGCGTGCCGCGCCGGTGGCGGGGGCCCTCGACGCACTGCACCGCGCCGTACGGCGGGACGCGCACTTCCACGGAGTGTCCTGGGGCTTTGGCGGCGAGCGCGCGCAGCAGCTCCCGCACCGCCGCTTTCAGGGTCTCCTTGTCGGGGGCCTCGTCGTTGTCGATCGCGGCGATGGCGTCGGCCACAGCGTCCACGGAGAGACCTCCCGGTCACGTTAGACTGCCCGTTACGGCACGTTGCCGAACGGCGATGATCGCCGCTGGACCGTCGCCCGCGGCACCGCCCGCACCCCGGTCCCGTAACCGAAATGAGACCAGGCATAGTGGCGACGACGGCCCGCTTCCGTGGGTTCGTCGTGCCTGCCCGCTGCGAGATCCGCGGGCCGGGCCCGAAAGCACATGCCCAGGAGGGGATGTAGATGACCGTAGCGGCCGCACCGAGCGGGACCCAGGGTAGCGCCCCGCGGTCCCCGCGCAGGCGACGGGGTGCTCTGGCCTCGCGCCTCGCCGGCCTCGCCGCGGCGGGCGGCGTCCTGCTGCTCGGCGTCCTCGCGTTCCCGCAGGCCGCGATGGCCCAGGGGCAGTTCACGGCGACGATCAACAGCCAGAACCCGTTCATCGACATCGGCGGCGCGCCCGCCTCGGTGTCGGTGACGCTGGCCGCCGCGCACAACGACCCGATGGGCAAGGACGCGGACGTGTCCGCGGAGCTCGAAGGGATCGGCGACTACGCGTACATCACCGTGCAGGACGGCGGCGGGTGCACGATCACCGGCGACACCTCGGTCAAGTGCGAGGACGTCCCGATGGGGCAGACCCGCAACATCACCTTCCTGATCAACCCCTACCCGGACTCCGACCTCCCCGCGGGCCAGCAGGAGATGGGGCAGTTCAAGGTCAAGTACAACGGCGGCGACACCTCCACGAACGTCACCGTCACGGGCAACGCCCAGAACTCGGTCAACAAGATCAGCGGCAAGGTCACCTCGAACGGCGAGCCCGTCGAGGGCGCGAAGGTCGTCCTCAAGGACGGCGAGGGCAACGAGCGCGACACCGAGACCGGCGGCGACGGCGGCTTCGAGTTCACCGGCGGCGGCAACCCGATCAAGGCCGGCGACATGACCCTCACCATCACCAAGGAGGGCTTCGAGGAGAAGGTCGAGGAGTTCACCGTCGAGTCCGGGGACTTCAACCGGAACGTGACGCTCGCCCAGGTGCAGGAGGAGGAGACGTCCTCCGCGGCCCCGACCACCGAGGCCGCCCCGTCCCCCGAGCCGAGCGAGACCAAGGACGAAGACGGCGGCGGGATCTCCGGCACGCTCCTGTTCCTCATCATCATCGGCGCGCTCCTGGTGATCGGCGGCATCGTCGGCATCGTGTTCCTGCTGCGCGGCGGCAAGGACAAGGACGACGACGACGGCGAGAGCTTCGCGCCCGACGGCCCGCCCGAGCACAAGCCCACCGCCGCCCAGGTCGGCTCGCCCGGCGTCTACCAGGCCGGGCCCGCGCCCGGCTCCGAGGCGCCGACGATGATCCACCCCGGCGGCCTCGTCGACGGCGCGGCCGCGGCCCCGACCGCGTTCGGCCCCGCGTACGGTGGCGGCTCGGACTCCACGCAGGTCATGCCGCAGGGCGGCTTCGGCGCCCCGCCCGCCGGGCCCGGCCCGGTCGGTCCCGACGGGACGACGATCCTCCCGGTCGTGAAGCAGCCCGGCGGCCCCGGCGCGTCCGACGCGACGCAGATCATGCCGCAGGCGAACCTGTCGAACCCGCCCGCGGCCCCGCACGGGTCGTTCGGCGCCGACGCGGCCACCCGCCCGCACCCCTCGCCCACGGGGGCGTTCGGCGCGGACCCGGGCGCGACCCGGCCCCACCCGTCCCCGACGGGCGCGTTCTCCGACCCCGGTGCGACCCGCCCGCACCCGGGCGCGGCGCCGACCGGCTCGTTCTCCGACCCCGGTGCGACGCGGCCCTACTCGGCGCCGACCCCGCCGCCGTCCGGCGGCGGCATGTTCGAGCCGCAGAACCCGGGCCTGGTGCCCGGCGCGCCGTCGGAGCCCCGCCACGGCGGCCCGAGCGCGCCCCAGTACGGGCCCGGCTCGCAGAACTTCGGCGGCGGCCCGGCCCAGCCGAGCCAGCCGCAGGGCTACGGCCAGTCCCAGAACTACGGGCAGCCCGGGCAGGGCTTCGGCGGCGGCCAGGGCGGCCCGAGCCAGCCGCAGGGCTACGGCGCGCACGGCGCGCCGAGCGCCCCGCAGGAGCCGACCGGGTACGGCCAGTCCATGCGCCGCGACCCGTACGCCCCGTCGGAGCCCTCGGCCCCGCCCGCCGGGACCCGCCCGATGCCCCAGTACGGCAACCAGTCCCAGCCCTCGGCGCCGTCCTACGGCAGCGAGGCGGACCGCGACCCCGACGACCCCGACTCGCGCCGCACCGAGCGCCGCAGCTGGGGCGAATGGGACGACCGGCCCCGCTCCTGGTAGCCGAGAGCCCGGTCACGATCGCAGCCCCGATCGGGTGACACGAGCGCCGCGGGGGCCGATTCCTGTCGGACCCCCGCGCAATGCTGGCCGCTATGTTCCCCGGGGTGGGTGGGGGCTAGGGATGGAACTACTACTAGCCCACCCACCCTCCGGGTGGAGCGCGCCCCGCTCCCTGCGTCCGAGTCTTGCCCGCGCCCGTGCCTCGCCCGCGCCGGGCCACCGCCTGCGTTCGCCTGCCCCGGCGGTGAAACCGGCCCCGGTGGGCGGAAATGCGCGGAGTTTCACCTAGTCGGGGAGGGGCACGGCACACACCCGCGCTCGTTGGACAGTGGCGCCGCGCCGCAGGTCCGATAGACTGGCACCTGCGGCTCGGGCGAACCGGGCGGCGATTCTGCCAGCCGACTGAGGAGTTAGCAGTGGCCCGAGGTGACGGTCGACTCACCACGGAACTCGATCCCGACAATCCCGGCCCCCGCGACGCCTGCGGCGTCGTCGGCATCTGGGCCCCAGGGGAAGAGGTCTCCAAACTCACCTACTTCGGGCTCTACGCGCTCCAGCACCGCGGCCAGGAGGCCGCGGGCATCGCCGTCTCCGACGGCGCCCGCACCGTCGTCTACAAGGACCTCGGGCTCGTCGCCCAGGTCTTCGACGAGTCCACCCTCGCGCCCCTCCAGGGCCACCTCGCCATCGGCCACGCCCGGTACTCCACCACCGGCGCCCCCACCTGGGAGAACTCCCAGCCGACGATCCGGTCCACCTCCACGGGCACCGCGATCGCTTTGGCGCACAACGGGAACCTCGTGAACACCGCCGACCTCCTCAAGGAGGTCGACCGGCTCGGCATCGACATGGGGACCACCACCTCCGACACGCACCTCATCACCGCGCTCCTCGCCGCCCACCCCGACGAGTCCGTCGCCTCGGCCGCCGAGCGGGTCCTCCCGCAGCTGCGCGGCGCGTTCTGCCTCGTCTTCATGGACGAGAACACCCTCTACGCCGCCCGCGACCCGCAGGGCGTCCACCCGCTCGTCCTCGGCCGCCTCGCCTCCGGCTGGGCCGTCGCCTCCGAGACCGCCGCCCTCGACACCATCGGCGCCCACTTCGTGCGCGAGGTCGAGCCCGGCGAGCTCATCACCGTCGACGAGCACGGCCTGCGCTCCACCCGCTTCGCGAACCCCGAGCCCAAGGGCTGCCTGTTCGAGTACGTGTACCTCGCGCGCCCCGACACGAAGCTCGCCGGGCGCAACGTCTACGCCACCCGCGTCGAGATCGGCCGCACCCTCGCCAAGGAGCACCCCGTCGACGCCGACCTCGTCATCGGCGTCCCCGAGTCGGGCATCCCGGCCGCGATCGGCTTCGCCGAGCAGTCCGGCATCCCCTACGGGCAGGGCTTCACCAAGAACCAGTACGTGGGCCGCACCTTCATCCAGCCCTCGCAGTCCCTGCGCCAGCTCGGCATCCGCCTCAAGCTCAACCCGCTCGTCGACCAGATCAAGGGCAAGCGCCTGGTCATCGTCGACGACACGATCGTGCGCGGCAACACCCAGCGCGCGCTCGTGCGGATGCTCCGCGAGGCGGGCGCCGTCGAGGTCCACATCCGCATCTCCGCGCCGCCGGTCGAATGGCCGTGCTTCTACGGCATCGACTTCGCCACCCGCGCCGAGCTCATCGCCGGGTCGCTCGACGTCGACGGGATCCGCGCCCAGATCGGCGCCGACTCCCTCGGGTACGTCTCGATGGACGGCCTGGTCCGCGCCACCGAGCAGCCCGCGTCCCGCCTCTGCATGGCCTGCTTCGACGGGAACTACCCGATCGAGCTGCCCGCCGCCGACCTCATCGGCAAGCACCTCATGGAACCGCAGCCCCAGTCCGCCGCGTCTCATTCACCCACTGCCCAAACCAAGCGAACCACCGAAGCGAGCACGCAAGTGCGGGAAGGGACCACAGCGTGAGCAGCGGCACCACCACTCAGAAGACGATCTCCTACCAGTCCGCGGGCGTCGACATCGACGCCGGGGACCGGGCCGTCGAGGCGCTCAAGCCCTCGATCCGCAAGACCACCCGTCCCGAGGTCGTCGGCGGCATCGGCGGGTTCGCCGGCCTGTTCGCGCTCGACACCGAGAAGTACAAGAAGCCGCTGCTGGCCTCCTCCACCGACGGCGTCGGCACCAAGCTCGTCATCGCGCAGAAGCTCGACATCCACGACACCGTCGGCATCGACCTCGTCGCGATGGTCGTCGACGACCTCGTCGTGTGCGGCGCCGAGCCGCTGTTCCTCCTCGACTACATCGCGACCGGGCAGGTCGTGCCCGAGAAGATCGCCGACATCGGCGCCGGGATCGCCGACGGCTGCCGCTACGCGGGCTGCTCCCTCATCGGCGGCGAGATCGCCGAGCACCCCGGGGTCATGAAGCCCGACGACTACGACATCTCCGCCACCGGCGTCGGCGTCGTCGAGGCCGACGAGCTGCTCGGCCCCGAGCGCGTCAAGCCCGGCGACGTCGCGATCGCCATGCGCGCCTCCGGCCTCCACTCCAACGGCTTCTCGCTCGTGCGCCAGGCCCTGTTCGGCGTCGGCGGCCTCGACCTCGGCGCCGTCATCCCCGAGTTCGCCACCGCCGAGCGCAACCAGCGGACCCTCGGCGAGGAGCTGCTCACCCCCACGCACATCTACGCGAAGGACTGCCTCGAACTCGCCAAGGAGTGCGACGTCCACGCGTTCGCGCACATCACCGGCGGCGGGCTCGCCGGGAACCTCGTCCGGTCGCTCCCCGAGGGCCTCCAGATCGAGGTCGACCGCGGCACCTGGACGCCGAACCCTGTGTTCGACGTCGTCCAGCGCACCGGCGGCGTCTCCCTCGAAGAGATGGAGCGCACCTTCAACATGGGCGTCGGCATGGTCGCCATCGTCGCGCCCGACCAGGTCGACCGGTCGCTCGCCGTCCTCACCGCCCGCCACGTCGAGGCGTGGACGATCGGCGAGGTCACCGGCGGCGGCTCCGGCGTCAGACTCGCCGGTGACTATCTGACGGCTGGCTAGGGATCTCCGGGTCCCCGTCGGGGCCCGGCTCCTCCGCGTCCGCGGACGCCGCGGCGACCGCCTCGCGGTGCTGCTTCGCCTTGATGCTCAGCCACAGCCACAGCAGGCCCAGCGTCGGCAGCACGGCCGCCGAGATGAGCGCCGGGATCAGGTGCAGCGTCGGCGTCAGCATGACCCCGAGGATCAAGAGCACCGAGATGAGGATGGTGCGCCGCGTCGCCGGGTCGAACACCGCGACCGGGCCGAGCGGGATCGTCGCCCACGGGACGCGCTTGGCGCAGCGGATGATGATGAGCCCCAAGAGGAACCCGGCGGGCTCGTCCGAGAGCCAGTGCTGGCCCAGGAACACCTGCGAGGAGAACACGATCACCGGCGGCGCGATGAGCAGGGTCAGCCGCGCCCACCGCGGCAGGATCCCGCCGACGAGCATCACGATGAGCCCGAACAGCAGGATCGAGTTCACCGCGTGGCCCGAGGGGAACGCGGTCGCGTCGGGGATGCCGCCGCCGCCCTCCGGGTGGTAGGTGAACAGCAGCGGCCCCTCCGGCGAGACCTCCTGGAGCGCGAACGGGTGCTGCGACAGCGGTCGGCCCAGCAGGTGCTTCATGCCGAGGATGCTCGCCAGGGTGATGAACGACAGCACGTACATCAGCAGCGGCCGGATCGACCGGGACCGCAGCGCGCACCAGATCGCGATGAGCAGCGTTACCGTCGCGACGGTGCGGGCCTGCCCGAACTCGGCGCCCGCCTTCGCGAGGTCCCGCAGCCACTCCACGTCGTTCGCGTCCACCGCCCACAGCCGCACCTCCCAGTCGAGGCGCACCAGCCACGACGGGTACGACACGAAGAACGCCAGGCCCAGGAACGCCAGGAACATGAGGAGGTCGGGCCACCAGCTCGTCGGCCGCTTCCCGTACGGTTCCCAGTCGAACCAGCCCACGGGGATGTACCGGCGCAGGGGCGTGATGATCTGCCGCACCAGGGCGCCGTCGGAGACGGTGACGCCGCGGTCGGTGATGTTGTCGCTCCTGCGCGCGGTAGTCGACCGGTTCGATTCAGAAGACATATACGGATGTTCGCCGGTCAAAGTGAATTTTGATGCCGCCACACCCGAACTGGACCGAATTTGTTATCAGGTCGGTATATATGGTGTGGTTTGCGACGCAACACCGATGAGCTGCACCGATACTCAGCGATACCGGTCACGTTCCGACAGCGTAGCGGCGGGACCTCACGCGGGCGCCGGGAGGCCGAAGCGGACCCCCGTCAGCTCCTCCGAGACCGTCCACAGGCGGCACGCCGTCGCTGTGTCGTACGCCTCCTTCACGGCGCGGACGAGGACCGGTGCGCCGGTGCGCTCCTTCCTGCCGTCGGGGCCGAAGTACTGGCCGCCTTCGGCGTCCGGGGCCGTGGCGGCGCGCAGCTGCGGGAGGGCGCCCGCGGCCGGGGGCTGCGTCGTGAACGGCACGAGCAGGTTCGCGATGAAGCGCCACTGCGCGTTCATGCTGCGAAGCAGGCCGGTCGAGGAGAACCCCGGGTGGGCCATGAGGCTCTTGACCGGGCTGCCCGCGGCGCGCAGGCGGCGGTCGAGTTCGAGTCCGAAGAGGAGGTTCGCGAGCTTCGACTGCGAGTAGTAGGCGACGGGGCTGCGGCGGCGCTCGCCGACCGGGTCGTCGAAGTGGATGCGGCCGTGGCCGTGCGCGAGCGAGGAGACGGTGACCACGCGCGGGTCCGGGCCCTGGAGCCGGTCGAGCAGGAGCCCGGTGAGCGCGAAGTGCCCGAGGTGGTTGGTGGCGAACTGGATCTCGTGGCCCTGCGGGCTGAGCGAGAACGGCGGCGCCATGATGCCCGCGTTGTTGACGAGGACGTCGAGCGGGGAGTCGAAGCCGTCCGCGAACGCGCGCACCGAGTCCAGGTCGGCGAGGTCGAGGCGGCGCACCTCCAGGTCCGCGCCCGGCACGTCGTCGCGGATCGCCCCGGCCGCGGCCTCGCCCGCGGCGGTGTTCCGCACCGTCATGACGACCCGCGCCCCGCGGCGGGCCACGGCCCGCGCGGTCTCCAGGCCCAGCCCCGAGTTCGCGCCCGTGACGAGGTAGACCCGTC
Organism: Glycomyces sp. MUSA5-2; assembly: GCF_037034145.1. Classification (NCBI taxonomy): domain Bacteria; kingdom Bacillati; phylum Actinomycetota; class Actinomycetes; order Glycomycetales; family Glycomycetaceae; genus Glycomyces; species Glycomyces sp. MUSA5-2. Next base: position 121,147 of record NZ_JBAGKG010000005.1, on the reverse strand, counting down.
CGGACTGGTCGGGGATGTCGGCGGTGCTCCAGTCGTGCGTCATGGTCCAGCCCTTCGCTCCGGTAAGATGAACCTTGCTTCATCATATAATGAAGCACGATTCAGGTTATGGCAACTCCGCAGGACCGACTATGATGCTCCGCGGGGAGAGGAGACCGCATGCCGGACCAGCGGCCGCTGCGCGCCGACGCCGCACGGAACCGCGCGAGGATCATGGAGGCCGCGACGCGCCAGATCATGGCCCGCGGTCCCGAGGTCCCGATGGAGGCCATCGCCGAGGACGCCGGCGTGGCCGTCGGCACCCTCTACCGGCACTTCCCCACCAAGCAGGACCTCGTCGTCGCCGTCCTCGCGGAGTGCTTCGGCGCGTTGACGAGCGCCGCGGAGGCCGCCGCCGACCGGATCGACGCGGGCGCCAGCGCCATCGCCGAGTTCACCGCGTTCGCGCGGATCGTCATGGAGGACGCGGCGGGGAACCTCGCGATGAAGGCCGCGGCCCGCTCGCTCGGCGCCGACGTCCACGAGGCGGAGGAGCGCCGCCGCGGCGAGGCCGCGATGGCGCGGCTGCTGGACGCGGCGAAGGCCGAGGGCACCGTGCGGCCCGACCTGGGGATCGAGGACTGCTACCTGTTCTTCATCACCGTGCCGGTGGACCAGCCGCCCGCGGTGCGCGACCGCTGGTTCGAGCTGATGCTCGCCGGGTTCCGCGCGGGGGCGGTCAATACGTCAACGGCCCCTTGAGGACCGAGAGCGCCGCGGACCGGTCGCCGTCCCATTCGAGGGCCGGGTCGTCCTTGGTGAGGCGCCCCCACAGCATGAGGAGGAGCTCCCCGGCGGTGCCGGTGACCTCGGCGACGGGGTCGCCGGGGCCGTAGATCCACCAGTCGCCGGTGTCGGAGGCGGTGAACTTGACGCACGCGTCCGGGGGCCAGGCCTTGCCGACGCCGACCATCTTGGGCGCCAGGACGTCGAGGACCTCGGAGACGCCCGCGGCGGCGAGGGCCGGGTCGAGGGGGGCGGGCACGTCGACGGTCTGCTGGGCGTCCCAGCGGTGGAGCATGGTCTCGACGGCGATGGACCGCTGCCAGTACCCGGCGTTCGGGGGCGTGAAGTGGCCCCACGCGGGGGTCTCGGGGTCGACGTCGAGGGACATGACGAGGAGTTCGGCGGTGCCTTCGAGCCACCGCAGGAGCTCGCCGCGGTCCTGCGGGGCCAGCGGCGGCGCCCCGTCGGGGGGCGTGTCGCCGCCGGTCCACTCGGTCACGCACGCGGCGGTGAACAGGTTCGAGTGCCCTACGGCGCGTGCGAGTCCGGCGAGGTCGACCGGTTCGGCGAACTCCTCGCGGTAGGCGATGGGCGCGCCGAGGTCGCCCTCGGCGACGCAGGTGCGGAACGCGTCCATCTCGCGCCGGAAGCACCGCAGATATGAAGCACCGTCCATACCTCCACCCTATCGGCGGCCCCGGTGCGGGCCGGAACGGGAGCGTCCGGTCAGCGCTCGTAGACCGGGCGGCCCATGAACCAGTTGCCGGGCGCGTCGGGGTCGGTGCTGGACCAGTACTCGACGACGGCGCGCACGAACTCGTCGATGGAGAGGGTGCCGTCGCCGTCGCGGTCGAGGTGCGCGAACGCCTTGTCGACCTCGTCGGCCGGGAGGTTCGGGAAGTGGGCGCGGGAGAACGCCGCGAACTCGCCGGGCCCGACGTCGCCGCTGGCGTCGGCGTCGGCGATGGCGTGGAAGGTGCGGGCGAGGTGGCCGACGGTGGCGTCGGCGGCGGCCGGGTCGTCGGCGAGGGTGCGGGTGGAGGCGATGAACGTGGCCTTGTCGATGGCCTCGACGCCGTCGGCGAGGTGGGGGCGGTGGAGGCCGTTCCAGATGTCCATGTACGCCGAGACGATCCAGGACTCCTCGGGGGAGCCCGGGGTGTGGCCGAGTTCGGCGGCGGTGCGGCGGCCGAGCTCGATGTGGTCGTGCTGGTCCAGGCGTCCGTCGCCGTTGGCGTCCAGGTGGTCGAAGCCGTGGGCGATCTTCGCGGTGAGCATGTCCTCGGTCATGCGTGCAGCATCGCAGGAGCGGGGCGCCGCGGCGGGTATCCCGCGCCGCGGCGCCGTGAAGTCGTGTCAGGCCTTGACGATGCGCAGGCCCTGGGTGCCGCCGTCGACGGCGAGGCTGGCGCCGGTGAGGGCCTTGTTGACCGGGTCGGCGAGGTAGACGATCGCGCTCGCGACCTCTTCGGCTGAGACGAGGCGGCCGGTGGGCTGGCGGGCTTCGAGGCGGGCGCGCTCTCCGGCGGGGTCGTCGGCCTGGTCGAGGAGGCGCTGGACCCACGGGGTGTCGGCGGTGCCGGGGTTGACGCAGTTGACGCGGATGCCTTCGGCCACATGGTCGGCGGCCATCGCGAGGGTGAGCGACAGGACGGCGCCCTTGGACGCGGAGTAGAGGGCGCGGTTGACGAGTCCGGCGGTGGCGCAGATCGAGGCGGTGTTCACGATCGCGGGCGAGGGGGACTCGCGCAGGTGCGGGAGGCAGGCGCGCGAGAGGCGGACCATGCCGAGGAGGTTCACGTCGAGGACGCGGAACCACTGCTTGTCGGAGTTCTCCTCGACGGTGCCGACCGCGCCGATCCCGGCGTTGTTGACGAGGACGTCGATGCGGCCGAAGCGCTCCGCGACGGCGGCCACGGCCAGGCGGACCTGGTTGTCGTCGGCGACGTCGCACTGGTGGGACCAGTGCTTCGGGCTCTCGTTGAGGTCGAGGACGGCGACGTTCGCGCCGCGCTCGGCGAAGGCGTCGGCGGCCGCCGCGCCGATGCCGGAGGCGCCGCCGGTGACCACGACGGTGAGTCCTTCGAAACCGCTCATGCGTGCTCTCTCCATTCAGGACCGTTCGGGTAGGCGAAGCGCTGGAGGCTCTCCCATTTCATTTCTGCGGAGAACCCCGGCGCGGCCGGGGCGGCGTAGCGGCCGTCCCGGATGACCGTGGGGGCGGTGAAGTGCTCGTGGAGGTGGTCGACGTACTCGATGACCCGGTCCTCCATGGTGGCGCTCACCGAGGTGTAGTCGAACATCGAGAGGTGGCAGACGAGCTCGCACAGGCCCACGCCGCCCGCGTGCGGGCACACCGGCACGTCGAAGTGCTTGGCGAGCAGGAGGATCGCGAGGTTCTCGTTGACCCCGGCGACCCGCGCGGCGTCCATCTGGAGGAAGTCGATCGCGCCCGCTTGCAGGAGCTGCTTGAACATGACCCGGTTGTGGACGTGCTCGCCGGTGGCGACCTTGATGGGCGCCACGCGCTCGCGGATCGCGGCGTGGCCGAGGACGTCGTCGGGGCTCGTGGGCTCCTCGATCCACCACGGGTCGAACTCGGCGAGGGCCTTCGTCCAGTCCACGGCCTGGTCGACGTCCCAGCGCTGGTTCGCGTCGACCGCGATGCGGATGCCGGGCCCGACGGCGGCGCGGGCCGCGGCGAAACGGCGCCGGTCGTCGTCAAGGTCGGCGCCGACTTTCAGCTTGATCTGCTTGTAGCCCTGGGCGACCGCTTCGCGGGCTAGCGCCACGACCTTCTCGTCGTCGTAGCCGAGCCAGCCCGGGGAGGTGGTGTAGGCGGGGTAGCCGTGCGCCTCGATCTCGGCGATCCGCTCGGCCTTGCCGGGTTCGGCGGCGCGCAGGAGGTCGAGGGCCGCTTCGGGGGTGAGCGCGTCGGAGAGGTACCGCCAGTCGACGCAGCCGACGATCTCCTCCGGCGTGAGGGAGGACAGGTACTTCCACAGCGGGAGCCCGGCGCGGCGGGAGGCGAGGTCCCAAGCGGCGTTCACCAGGGCCGCGGCCGCGAGGTGCATGACGCCCTTCTCCGGTCCGAGCCAACGGATCTGCGAGTCGTGGGTGAGCCGCCGGTACAGGTCGCCGAGGTCGGCGGGGCCGTGGACGTCGGTGCCCACCACGTACTCGCTGAGCGTCTCGATCGCGGCGCAGCACAGGTCGTTGCCGCGCCCGATCGTGAACGTGAACCCGTGGCCCTCCCGGCCGTCGTCGGCGTGGAGCACCACGTACGCGGCCGAGTAGTCCGGGTCGGGGTTCATCGCATCGGAGCCGTCGAGGCTGTGCGACGTGGGGAAGCGGACGTCCACGACGTCCACGGCCGTGATCACGCCTGCACCGTCGGGTTCTTCGTGGAGCCGAGGCCCTCGATGCCGACCTCCACGACGTCCCCGGCCTTGAGGTAGGGGAAGCGGCCGGAGAGCGCGACGCCCTCGGGGGTGCCGGTGAGGAGGAGGTCTCCGGCGTCGAAGGCCATGAACTGCGACATGTGGTGGATGATGCGGGCCACCGAGAAGATCATGTCCTTCGAGTTCGAGTCCTGGCGGGCCTCGCCGTTCACCTTGGACCACAGGCGGAGCCCCTGCACGTCCGCGATCTCGTCGGGGGTGACGAGCCACGGGCCCAGCGGCGTGAACGTCGGGCAGGCCTTGCCCTTGGAGAACTGGCCGCCGGAGCGCTCGATCTGGAACTCGCGCTCGGACAGGTCGTTGGCGACGACGAACCCGGCGATGACGTCGAGCGCCGCCTCCTCGGACTCCAGATAGGACGCGGGCTTGCCGATGACGACGCCGAGCTCCACCTCCCAGTCGGTCTTCACCGAGCCGCGGGGGATCTGCACGTCGTCGTTCGCGCCCACGATCGTGTTGGGGTGCTTGTAGAACACGACGGGCTCGGCCGGGGGCTCGGCGCCGGACTCGGCGCAGTGCGCGGCGTAGTTCATGCCGATGCACACGATCGCGTTCGGCTTCGCGATCGGCGGCGCGATCCGCCGCCCCGCGACGTCGATCTCCGGGAACCCGGCCACGGTGGAGATGCCGCCGCGGGCCAGGAATTCGCCGTCGATGTCGCCGATGGGGCCGGAGAGGTCGTAGTACTTGCCCTCGTGGAGCGCCACGGGGGTCTCGTAGCCGGGCTGTCCGATGCGCAGGTACTTCATTGCTCTCCTAGCTGGTAGACCTTGGCGGCGGTGCCGCCGAAGACGTCGGGGTCGGTGCGGCCGAGGACCTCGGTGAGGGCGTCCTTGACCCGCGTGTACGTGGAGGCCAGTTCGCAGACGGGCCAGTCGGACCCGAACATGAGCCGGTCGGGGCCGAACAGTTCGAGCGCGGTCTGCACGAACGGGCGCAGGTCCGCGGGGGTCCACCGGTGCCAGTCGGCCTCGGTGACCAGGCCGGAGAGCTTCGCGGACACGTTGGGGCGCTTGGCGAGCGGCGCCACGGCCGCGCGCCAGGCGCGGAGCCCGGCGTCGCCGTCGCGCACCTGCGGCTTGCCGAGGTGGTCGAGGACGAACACCAGGTCGGGGACGGCCGCCGCGGCTTCGGCGGCGGCCGGGAGCTGGTCGACGCGGACGACGAGGTCGAAGGTGGGGACGTGCTGCGCGAGAGTCTTGAGCGCCTGGATCGCCTCGGGTTTTGCGAGGAAGTCCGCTTCGGGGCGCTCCTGGACCTGGTCGCGGAGCCCGACGAGGTACCGGGCGCGCGGGTGGTTGTCGTACCGCAGCAGGGTGTTCGACAAGGCGGGGTCGAGCAGGTCGATGTGGCCGACGACGCCGGCGATCTCCTCGACCGCGCCCGCGAGGTGCAGGAACTCGACGGTCTCGGACGGGTGCCCCCATCCGGCCTCGACGAGGACGGTCCGGTCGACGCCGGCGGCCTTCAGGTTGGCGCGCAGGTCGGCGACGCCGTAGTCGCGCCGGATCGGAGCGAACTCGGGTTTGCTCGCGAGCCACGGGTAGTCGGCGGTCCAGACGTGGTGGTGCGCATCGATGACGAGCGGGGCCGTCATGGGACGGGTGCCTCCTCGGCCAGGAGCCCGGCGGCCTTGAGGTCGTGCCACAGCGCGCCGGGGATCGGATGGGCGTACATGGCGAGGGCGTCGTCGACCTCTGAGGGGTTGCGCGCGCCGACGAGGATCGACGCGACGGCGGGGTGGGCGGCCGTGAACTGGAGCGCGGCGGCCCGCAGCGGGACGCCGTGGCGGTCGCAGATCCCGGCGACGGCCTGGGCCTTCGCGACCATGCGCGGGTCGGCCGCGGCGTAGTTGAACGTGGCGCCGGGTTTCGGGTCGGCGAGGATGCCGGAGTTGAAGACCCCCGCGGCGATCACGGAGACGCCGCGGTCGAGGCACAGCGGGTAGAGCCGGTCGAGCGCCGACTGGTCGAGGAGCGTGTACCGCCCGGCGATGAGCGCGACGTCGAGCTCGGTCGCCTCGATGATCTCCGCGGCCGCGTCGGTCGAGTTCATGCCGATGCCGACCGCGCCGACCTCGCCGCTCGCGCGCAGCTCGGCGAGCGCCCGGTAGGTGCCCTCGACGGCCTCCTTGCGGTGGTCGTCGGCGTCGTGGATGAGCCCGATGTCGATGCGGCCCAAGCCGAGCCGTTCGAGCGAGGAGCGGTAGGACGCGAACGCGCCGCGATAGGAGAAGTCGAACTCGGCGCGCTTGCCGTTCGGCTCGGCCCACAGGTCCCATTGGCCCTCGTGGTCGACCAGGACCCGGCCGAGCTTCGTGGAGAGGGCGTACCCGTCCCGGTCCCGGGGCGCGAGCGCGGCGCCCACGCGCTGCTCGGAGAGCCCGGCCCCGTAGTGGGGCGCGGTGTCGAAGTGGCGGATCCCGCCCTCCCAGGCGGCGTCGACGGTGGCGGTCGCGACCGCGGGGTCGACCGGGGCGAACAGACCGCCGAGCGGGGCGCAGCCCAGGCCGACGGCGGTGACGGTGACATCGGTGGAACCCAGCCGCCGAACCGGCGGCGCGGAGTGGTGAGCGCTCACGAGGTCTCCAAATCGCATATCCTATAGGATATCGGATTCGCGTCGGGGTGATGCTGCGGCGCGTATCCGCGAGGTGTCCCCTATATCCTATAGGATCTACGATTATGGGAGAAGTACAGGTGCGACCGCAGCGGCAGACGCTCGCCGACAAGACCTACGACGAGTTGAACTCGCGCATCATGCAGAGCGTCCTGCCGCCGGGGGCGAAGCTCAGCATCGACGGTCTCGCAAGGCAGATGGCGATCTCGCAGACCCCGCTCCGCGAGGCCCTGGCCCGTCTGGAGGCCGAGGGGCTGGTCGAGCGGCGGCCGCTGAGCGGGTACTCGGTGACGCCGCTGCTCACGACCGAGGAGTTCAACGACCTGTTCGACCTGCGGCTGCTCATGGAGCCGCTCGCCGCGAGCCGGGCGGCGGAGCGCGTCGCGAACCCGCACAACATGGTCGGCGACGGAAAGGCGCTCCGCGCCCTGGCGCGCACCCCCGAGTACCACTCCGACGCGAAGCTGAGCCAGCTGGCGTTCACCGAGGCGGACGCGAAGTTCCACGCGTCGGTCGCGCAGTGCAGCGGCAGTCCCGTCCTCGCCAAGGCGATCCGGCGGCTCGACGCGCACCTGCACCTCCACCGGGCGTACATGGAGCCCGAGTCGATCGGCGAGACCGAGGCCGAGCACCTCGCGGTCGCGGAGGCTATCATTGCTCAGCAACCGCTTGCCGCAGAAGCGGCGATGCGCCGCCACCTGGAGCGATCCAGAGTGCGGCACGCCGCCGCCTTCACCGCGGCGGAAGCCGACGCCGCGCCGAACCCGAAGCGCGCCAAAGCGAACCGATGACGACTGCCGACCAGCCGGTCCCGGAGTGAGAGCCGGGCCCGGCGCCGAAGAGAAGAGGTGACCGCGCGATGAAGCGCGTAGCGCTGTTCATCACCTGCGTCAACGACGCCCTCTTCCCCGAAGCCCCGAAAGCGGTCGTGCGCATCCTGGAGCGGCTCGGCTACGAGGTCGACTTCCCCGCCGCGCAGACCTGCTGCGGCCAGATGCACGCCAACTCCGGCTACAAGAACGACGCGGCCCGGCTCGCCCGGTCCTTCGACGAGGTCTTCGGCGGCTACGACGCGATCGTCACCCCCTCCGGCTCCTGCGCCGCCATGGCCCGCGACCAGTACCCGCACCTCACCGGCTCGGACATCGGGCAGCGCGTCCACGAGCTGGCGGAGTTCCTCGTCGACGTCGCCGGGGTCGAGGACGTCGGCGCGCACTTCCCCCACTCGGTCACCTACCACCCGACCTGCCACGGCACCCGCGCGCTCGGCCTGGGCGACAAGCCGCTGCGACTCCTGCGGGCCGTCGGCGGCATCGACCTGGTCGACCTGCCCGCCGCCGACCAGTGCTGCGGCTTCGGCGGGACCTTCGCCCTCAAGAACTCGGAGGTGTCCTCCGCGATGCTCGCCGACAAGTGCCGCAACGCGGCCGCCACCGGCGCCGAATACCTTGCGGCCGCAGACAACTCGTGCCTGACGCACATCGGCGGCGGCATCTCAAGGAGCGGCGGGCCCAAGCCCATCCACTACGCCGAGATCCTCGCGAGCACCGCATGAGCGACATCGTCCCCGCCGCCTCCCTCATCCCCGCCGACGCGCCGTTCCCCAAGGCCGCCAAGGTCGCCCTCGGCATGCCGCAGCTGCGCGCCAACCTCGCCCACGCCACCGGCACCATCCGCGCCAAGCGCGCCAAGGTCGCCGGGGAGCTCGACGACTGGGAGCGCCTGCGCGACACCGCGGCCGCCGTGAAGGCCGACGTGCAGCGGCGTCTCCCCGAACTCGCCGTCGAGTTCGAAAAGAACGCGACCGCCGCGGGCGCCACCGTCCACTGGGCGCGGGACGCGAAGGAGGCCAACGAGATCGCCGCGCGGATCGTGCGCGAGGCGGGCGCCGAGGAGGTCGTCAAGGTCAAGTCCATGGCGACGCAGGAGATCGAGCTCAACGAGCATTTCGCGGTCGAAGGGCTCAAGGCGTTCGAGACCGACCTCGCCGAGCTCATCGTGCAGCTCGCCGAGGACAAGCCCAGCCACATCCTGGTGCCCGCGATCCACTACAACCGCACGCAGATCCGGGACATCTTCGAACAGAGGATGGGGGACGCGCCAGCGGGGTTGACCGACGACCCGGCGGCGCTGGCCGAGGCCGCCCGGCTGCACTTGCGGCGCCGGTTCCTCTCCTCCACTGTGGCCGTTTCGGGTGCGAACTTCGCGGTGGCCGAGACGGGGTCGCTCGTGGTCGTGGAGTCGGAGGGCAACGGCCGCATGTGCCTGACGATGCCGCGGACGCTGGTGAGCATCGTCGGCATCGAGAAGCTGCTGCCGAGCTTCAGCGACCTCGAAGTGTTCATGCAGCTGCTGCCGCGCTCGTCCACAGGGGAGCGCATGAACCCGTACACGTCGGTGTGGACCGGGGTCCGCGAGGGCGACGGCCCGCAGGACGTGCACGTCATCCTGCTCGACAACGGCCGCACCGGGGTCCTCGCCGACGAGGTCGGCCGCCAGGCGCTCTCGTGCATCCGCTGCTCGGCCTGCCTGAACGTGTGCCCGGTGTACGAGCGGACCGGCGGCCACGCCTACGGGCACGTCTACCCCGGCCCGATCGGCGCGATCCTCGCCCCGCAGCTGGAGCCGGGGAAGCACGACGACCTGCCGTACGCCTCAAGCCTCTGCGGGGCCTGCTACGAGGTCTGCCCCGTGAAGATCAACATCCCCGAAGTGCTCGTGCACCTGCGCCAGCAGGGCCCGCACCCGGTCGCCGAGAAGGCCGCGATGGGCGCCGCGGAAGCGGTCATGGCCCGCCCGCGCCTGTGGCGGACCGCGCTCAAGGCGGCCCGGCTCGGGTCGATGCCGTGGCGGCGCAAGGGGTTCGTGCGGCGGATGCCGTGGCCCGTATCGAAGTGGACGGTGAGCCGGGACCTGCCGGTGCCGCCGAAGGAGTCCTTCCGGGACTGGTGGAAGGAGCGCGACCGGTGAGCGCCAGAGACGAGATCCTGGCGCGGATGCGCCGCGCGCTGGAGGGCGCTTCGGAGGCGCCGCCCGTGCCGCGCGAGTACCGGCGCAGCCTGGACGCCGAGGTCGACGTGGTCGCGATGCTCATCGACCGGCTCGTGGACTACAAGGCGAACGTGCACCACGGTCTCGACGCGATCACCGAGGCGCTCGGCGGGGCCGTGCGCGTCGCGGTCCCCGCGGACCTGCCCGCGGAGTGGCGGCGCGGCTCGGCCGAGTTCGTCGAGGACCGCGGCCTGACGACAGAGGAGCTCGACGGCGTCGACGCCGTGCTCACCGGTTGCGCTGCGGCCGTTGCGGTCTCGGGGACGATCATGCTCGACGCCGGGGCGGCCCAGGGCCGCCGGGCGCTCACGCTCGTGCCCGACCACCACGTGGTCGTGGTGCGCCGGGACCAGATCCGGGGGCACCTCGCGGAGGCGCTGCCGCGGCTGGACCCGACCGCGCCGCAGACGTGGATCTCGGGGCCGTCGGCGACCAGCGACATCGAGCTCCAGCGCGTCGAGGGCGTGCACGGCCCCCGCCGACTGGACGTCGTGCTCTTGGAAGCGCCGGAGTAGCTAGCGGCCGATGCCGGGGCGGCCGGAGCGGCGGACGCGTTCGCGGCCGAGGAGCCACAGGGCCTGGACGCCGTCGGTCCAGGTGATCTTCTTGCCCTCCTCGCGGCTGCGCGCCGTGTACGAGATCGGGACCTCGTAGGGGCGGATGCCGCGCTTGAGGAGCTTCGCGGTCAGCTCGGCCTCCATGCCGAAGCCGCCGGAGCGGATGTTCAGGTCCAGGTACATCTCGCGCGGCAGGAGCTTGTAGCAGGTCTCCAGGTCCGAGATGTACGAGTTGAAGAGGATGTTCGCGGCGAGGGTGATCCCCTTGTTGCCCATGACGTACCAGAACGAATACGCCGAATGGGACCCGAAGGACCGCGAACCGTACACGACCTCGGCCCTGCCTTCGAGGACCGGCGCGAGGAGGCGGGGGAGGTCCGAGGCGTCGTACTCGCCGTCGGCGTCGAACACCACGATGTTCTGGCCCGCGGCCGCCTTCGCGGCGGTGCGGATGGCCGCGCCCTTGCCCTTGTTGCGGTCGTGGCGGATCAGCTTGACCCGGGCATTGTCCTCGAAGGACTGGAGCACTTCCCAGGAGCGGTCCCTGGAGCCGTCGTCGACGACGACGATCTCGGTCTCGCAGGGGAAGTCCACCGCGAGCAGCTCTTTCAGCGTCCCGGCGGCGAGGCGTTCCTCATTGAAAACCGGGACGAGTACCGACAACAGCATCTTGCTGCTCCATCCCCTCGTGTCCGAACACGATTGCACAACCATAACGCGCTGCCGCCAGAGCGGCATCCGCCGGACCGGTCGTGTTGAATGGAGCGGTGCTGCTCGTCCTGTGGCTCCTCGCCCTGCTTCCGGCGCTCGCCTACGCCCTCCGCCCCCGCGACGGGGCCGTGCTCGCCCCGGCCCGCCTGGCGGTGATCCGGGCGGCGCTCCTGCTGGGCGCCTTCGCGATCGCGGTCGTCGAGGCCGCATCCGTGGGGCACGCGCTCACGCCGGCCACCGTGCTGGCCGCGTGGATCGGCGCGACCGCGGCCATCGCCGCCGCGGTCGTCGTCCGCTGCGTCAGGGACGTCGACGGCGGGCGGGGCCAGTCCCTCGACGTCCTCAAGGAGGAGCTGCGGTCCCGCCGCGGCGCCACCCGCCGCACCTGGCGGCGCACCAAGCGCGCCGCCGCCGCGGCCCCCGCCTGGCAGTGGGCCCTCGGCTGCGTCGTCGCGATCCTCGCCATCAGCGCCGCGGTCCTCGCGATCGCGTCCTCCCCCAACAACTTCGACTCGCAGACCTACCACCTGCCGCGCATCGAGCACTGGGTGCAGAACGCGTCGGTCGCCGTGTACCCCACCGGGATCCACCGCCAAGTGGACCTCGGTCCCGGCGCCGAGTACCTTCTCGCGCACCTGCGGCTCCTCTCCGGCGGCGACAGCGCGTACAACCTCCTCCAGTACCTCGCCGGGGTCGGCGCGGTCCTCGCCGCCTCGCGGATCACCGCGCAGCTCGGCGGCGGCCCGACCGCGCAGCTCGCCACCGTGTTCGTCCTCGCCACCACCCCCGAGGTGCTGCTCCAGGCCACCAGCACCCAGGTCGACCTGGTCGCCGCCGCGTGGGTCGCGGCGCTGGCGACCGTGGTCCTCGACGAGTTCACGCGCCCCGGGGACGCCGACGGGAGCGCCCTGCGCGCCGCCGCGCCCGCCCCGGACGCCCTCTATCTGGGGCTCGCGCTCGGGCTCATCGCCGTCACCAAGACCACCGGGCTCCTCGCCGCCGCGCCGCTCCTCCTCATCTGGGGGATCGGGCGGCTCGTGCGCGACGGGCACCGCCGCCGCCCGTGCCTGTGCGGGCGCAGCCCCGGCCGCTGCTCGCGCGCCGACGCTTCCCGCGCGTGGACCTCCCGCGGCCGCACCGTCCTCGCCTCCCTCGCCGTCATCGCGCTCGGGTTCGCCGTCGCCGGGCCGTTCCTGTGGCGCATGCAGGAGGCGTTCGGAAGCCCCCTCGGGCCGCCGATGCTCCGCGAGTCCATCGGAGTGCAGACCGCCGACCCGCGGCTGCTCCTCGTCAACGCGCTCCGGATCGCCCAGACCGGCCTGGACACGCCGCTGTTCTTCCTCTCCGACGCGACGGCGGGCGCGATCAACGGCCTCGCGAACCTCCTCGGCGTCGATGTCAACGACCCGCGGATCACGTTCGGCACCAGTCAGTTCCCGGTCCCCGCGTGGTACCCCGACGAGGACCGCGCGGCGTTCCCGCTCACCGGCCTCGCGTCCCTCGCCGGGCTCGTGTGGTTCGCCGTCAAGGGCCCGCGGCTGCGCCGCGCCTACGCCGCCGCGCTCGCCGTGGCCTTCATCGGCGTCGCCTGCACCGTGTCCTGGCAGCCGTGGGTCAACCGCCTCGTCGTCTTCCTCATCGTGCTCGCCGCGCCCGCGGCCGGGCTCCTCGCCGCCGCCATGGTCAAGGGCGTGGCCCGCACGGTCGGCGACAAGCGCCGCCGCCGCGCCGCCGTCGCCCTCATCGCCGTCGTCGCGTCCCTCGCGTCCGTCGCCGGGCTGCTGACGGTGGCGTACGGGTACCCGCGGCGCCTCACCGGCGCGTGGTCGGTCTTCAGCCTCACCGACATGGAGGAGCGGTTCGTGCGCCGCCTCGAATGGCTCCCCCAGTACGAGGCCGCCGCCGACGCGGTCGCCGCGACGGGCCCGGAGACCGTGGGGATCGTGCAGGGCAACGACTCGTGGGAGTACCCGTGGTGGATCCTCCTGCCCGAGGGCACCGAGATCGTGGCGCTCGAATCGGTCGTCCCCGGCCAGGACCCGCCCGAGCCGGACTCGGTGGACGCGATCGTGTGCGCCGAGGACCTCGACCAGTGCGCCGACCTCGTGCCCGAGGGCTGGGAGTTCACCGACCTCGGCACGGTCGGGTACGCCATCCCCGGCGGGGGCGGCTGACCTGCGGGGGGTGCGGCCACTAGCCTGGTCGCATGCTGCTTAGCGATCGCGACATCCTCGATGCCGTCAAGTCGGGCCGCCTCGGCATCGACCCGTTCGACGAGGTGCTCGTGCAGCCCTCCAGCATCGACGTGCGCCTCGACCGCCGCTTCCGGGTGTTCAACAACCAGAAGTACACGCACATCGACCCCTCCCGGCAGCAGGACGAGCTGACCTCGCCCGTGGAGGTCGCCGACGACGAGCCGTTCGTGCTCCACCCGAGCGAGTTCGTGCTCGCCTCGACCCTGGAGGTCATCTCCCTCCCCGACGACCTCGCCGCCCGCCTCGAAGGCAAGTCCAGCCTCGGGCGCCTCGGCCTGCTCACCCACTCCACCGCCGGGTTCATCGACCCGGGCTTCTCGGGGCACGTCACCCTGGAGCTCTCGAACGTCGCGAACCTGCCCATCACGCTGTGGCCGGGCATGAAGATCGGGCAGCTGTGCCTGTTCGGGCTCTCCAGCCCCGCCGAGAAGCCCTACGGGCAGGGCGCGAACTTCTCCCGCTACCAGGACCAGCGCGGCCCCACCCCGTCCAAGTCGTGGATGCACTGGCGCACCTGGCCCACGTAGGCCCTGACCGCGCACTCCGGGTGCCAATCGAGCGAAACTCCTGAATACGGGTGCTATCCGGCCTACGGTCGGGGTATGAACTTCACGCAGAGCTTCCAGAACATGATGGACAGCGTCATCGCGTTCCTGCCGCGGGCGCTCGCCTTCATCGCCATCCTCGTCGTCGGCTGGTTCATCTCGAAATGGATCGGCCGCCTCGTCGGGAAACTGCTCAACCGGGTCGGCCTCGACAGGGTCGGCGAACGCTCGGGGCTGCGCCGCTTCACCGGCAAGTTCGAGCTGAGCGACCTGCTCGGCCGGGTCGTCTACTACATGCTGCTGCTGTTCACGCTGCAACTGGCGTTCGGGGCGTTCGGGAACAACCCGGTGTCGACCCTGCTCAACCAGATCGTGGGCTGGCTGCCGCTGCTGTTCGTCGCGCTCGTCATCGTCGTGGTCGCCTTCGCGGTCGCCAACGCGGTGTTCAAGCTCGTCGACGGGACCCTGGAGAACACCAGCTACGGGCGGACCGTGGCGCGGATCTGCCAGGTCGCCATCATCTTCTTCGGCGCCGTGGCCGCGCTCGGCCAGGTCGGCATCGCCACGACGGTGACCACGCCGATCCTGTGGACCGTCCTGTCGATCGTCGCGGGCGTGACCATCGTCGGCGTCGGCGGCGGCCTCATCGCGCCGATGCGCGAGCGCTGGGAGCGGATGCTCTCCAGCGCCGAGACCGAGGCCTCGCGCATGAAGGACGACATGCAGTCGCCGCGCACGCACGACGCGACCGCCTCAATGTCGACCACGTACTCCTCGGAGCGCTACGGCGCCGAGGCGAACACGCAGGTGCAGGAGCCGATGCCGCCGACCGGCGCGCCCGCGGCGCCCACGATGGGCGAACCCGGCGCGACGGGCCGGGGCGGGCCCTCGGACCCGAGCACCCGCTGACGTCCGCGACGGGAGTCCATGTGTCCGGTCTCCCGCACCGCGACATGAACGCAGCTCGACACGCTGCTCCACGATCGGCCGCATCCCGAGCACGGGGGGTGCGGCCGGTCCGCGTTCCGGGGCCCGCATCCCGATGAAAGTGGGCTTTTGCTCCGTGCTCGCAGGACTACGCCCGAGTAACCTCATCTGGGTGGAAACGCAAACAGCAGGGGGACGGGGCGGGTCCAAGCGCCGCCGCGAGATCCTCGACGTCGCGGTCAAGCTGCTGGCCAAGCACGGCTACCACGGCGTGTCGATGGACGACATCGGCGCCGCCGCGTCCATCACCGGCCCGGCCCTCTACCACCACTTCAAGGGCGGCAAGGAGCAGATGCTCGCCGACGCCCTCATCCCCGTCTCCGAGCGGCTCCTCGCGGGCGGGCGCCACTGGGCGTCCGTGCACTCCGAGGACCCGCAGGCCGCGCTCGAAGCGCTCGTCGACTTCCACCTCGAAGTCGTCATCGACTCGCCCGAGATCGTCATCCTCCACCTCCACGAGCTCGACCGGCTCCCCGAGGAGCCGCGCCGCGAGGTCCGCAAGCTCCAGCGCGTGTACGTCGAGGAGTGGGTGGGGGTCCTGTGCCGCCTGCGCGAGGGCCTCAAGCCCGAGCAGGCGCGCGTCCTCGCGCACGGCGCGTTCGGCCTCATGAACTCCACGCCGTACCTCTCGCTCGGCCAGGAGGTCTCCGCCGACGAGACCGCCGCGCTCCTGCGCGCCGCGGCCCTGCGCGCGCTCGACCCGGGCTGACGTCCCGCCCTGCGGGATAGCATGGGCGGGTATCGGGTCCAACGACGGACGGAGGCGGCATGCACCAGCCCGAACGGGTCACGCTCAGGGAGGTCGCCCCGCGCGACGGCCTCCAGAACGAGCCGCCGGTGCCCACCGCCGACAAGATCCGCCTCATCGACGCGCTCGCCCGCACCGGCCTCTCCCGCATCGAGGCCGTGAGCTTCGTCAGCCCCAAGGCGGTCCCGCAGATGGCCGACGCCGCCGACGTGTGGGCCGCGGTCGAGAAGCACCCCGGCATCCGCTACTCCGCGCTCGCCCCGAACCGGCGCGGCGTCGAGCGGGCCCTGGACGCCGGGTTCACCGCCGTCGAGGTCGTCGTCTCGGCCTCCGAGACGCACAACCGCGCGAACGTCGGGCGCACGGTGGCCGAGTCGCTCGCGGAGCTGCCGGACATCTGCGCGCTCGCGAAGGAGCACCTCGCGGCCGTCGAGGTCATCATCGCCACGAGCTTCGGCTGCCCCTTCGAAGGCGACATCGACCCGGCGCAGGTGGCCCGGATCGTCGAGGCCGCCGAGGCCGCGGGCGCCGGGCGCATCGCGTTCGGCGACACCACCGGGATGGGCACGCCGCGGCGCGTCACCGACCTCCTCGACGCCGTCGACACCGGCCTGCCGATGCTCATGCACTTCCACGACACCCGCGGCACCGCGCTCGCGAACCTGCTGACGGCCCTCGACCGGGGCGTCACCGAGTTCGACGCGAGCGTCGGCGGCATCGGCGGCTGCCCGTTCGCGCCCGGCGCCAGCGGGAACGTCGCCACCGAGGAGGTCGTCCACATGCTCCACGACATGGGCGTCGACACCGGCGTCGACCTCGACGCCCTCATCGGCACCGCCGAGCTCGCCCAGGAGATCGTCGGCCGCCCCCTCGAATCGGGCGTCCTCCGCGCCGGCCCGCGCACCAGGCTCTCGCCGCGGCCCGAAGGGCTGTAAGCGGCACAGCCCAAGGGGCTCTAGGGCAGAGCGAAGGCCCCGGGGTCTCGAACCTCCCCGGGGCCTTCTTCCGGACACCGCCACAGGACGGCCGGTGCCCGCGTGCCGGGTAAAACCTCCGAATACCCGGACGTCATCATCGTGACATTCGAACCTCAAAGCCAACACGCAACTCGGGCGAACCTCACGTCACATTTCGCTAACGCTAGGTGTCGTTCGGCACATGCTCGGCGAACTTCCAGGCCGCGAGCACCGCCGCGACCACGAGCAGCCCGAACACGCCGCGCCACCCGTACAGGGGCAGCGCCAGCAGGGACAGGACCCCCGCCGCGATCCCCGCCAGGAGCGCCGCCGCCGACAGGCCCACTGACGCGGAGCCGTCCCCGACCTCCGCCGCCGCGAGCACCCGCCCCGACACCGCGACCACCGCGCCCGAGGCGACCCCCAGCAGGCCGCACGCCGCCACCGCGAACGCGAAGCCCGGCGCCAGCGCCGCCGCCAGTGCCAACAGGGCGAGGGCGCCGGCGCCGATGCCGCCGGCCGCGCGGGCCCGGCCGAGCGGGCCGGTCCGCGGGACCAGGCCCACCGTGACCGTGAAGCCGATCGCGAACGCCCCCAGCGGCCACAGCCGCGTCCCCGAAGGCGCGTGGAACTCGGCGGCGGCGTCGGCGGCGAGGAACGCGGTCACCGCACCCGACCCGAAGGCGACGGCCTGCGCGTACGCCGCCCACAGCGCGGTCGCCCAGCGCCGGGGTGCGGGGCGGCGGCCGGCAGGCGCCTTCCGGGTCTCCATGGATGCGGTCATGGCTCGACCGTAGGCGCGCGGGAATGATTGCGCCCCAGTCGATCGACCGGGCCCGGCGACCGGTCCGCGGACCCGGTCCCCCGGGCGGCCGGGCACCCCAGTCGAATGACAGATGCGACTGGGCTCGGGCGCGGATACGCTGGAAGCGTCCCCGGTCGTCCTGAGGATGGAGTCGCCTTGTCGCCTGCATACGGCCCCGCACCGCAGTCCCTGCGCGAGGGCCCTGCGGCCCAGGCGTACGGCGAATCGCCCGCGCCCGCGCTCCGCGCCGTCCTGTACGGCCGCGACCGGGAGCTCGACTCGATCCAGGCGCTCCTGGACGGCGCCCGGGTGGGCCACGGCGGCGCGCTCGTCGTCCGCGGCGAGCCGGGCATCGGCAAGTCGGCGATCGTCGACGCCGTCATCCCCCGCGCCGAGGGCTTCACGGTCCTGCGCACCCTGGGCGTGGAGGCCGAGCACACGTGGTCGTACGCGGGGCTCCAGATGCTGCTGCACCCGCTGCTGCACCGCCTCGACCGGCTGCCCGCGGCGCAGGCCGACGCGCTGCGCACGGCCCTCGGCATGGCCGACGGCGCGGGCCGGGCGCACTCGCTGCAGGTGGGGCTGGCGCTGCTGAACCTCCTTGTGGACGCCTCCGCGAAGCAGCCGGTGTACGTGGTCATCGACGACGCGCACTGGCTGGACCGCGACTCCACGAACGCGCTCCTGTTCGCCGCCCGGCGCCTCTCGACCGAGTCGATCGGGATGGTCCTGGTCGTGCGGGACGGGTTCGCGCCGGACTTCCCGGCGCCCGGCATCCCGGAGCTGACGCTGGGGCCGCTGGACCTGCCCGCGTCGCAGGCGATCCTGGACATGCGGGCCGACGAGATCCCGTTCACCAGCCGCGACTGGATCCTGCGGATGGCCGAGGGGAACCCCCTGGCGCTCCTGGAGCTGCCGGCCGCCGACAACGAGGAGTCGCTGCTGCGCGCCGACACCTCGAACAGCCGGTACTCCACCACGTCGCGAATCAAGCAGGCGTTCACCGAGCGCATCATCGCGCTCCCGGACCGCACGCGCACGATCATGCTGCTCGCGGCGGCTGAGGAGACCGGCGAGACCGCGGTGATCGCCGAGGCCGCGGCCCGCATGGGCTCCAGCCTCGCCGACCTTGAACCGGCCGAAGTGGATGATCTGCTGCGGTACCACCGGGGCCGCATCGAGTTCGTCCACCCCCTGATCCGGTCCACCGCCTACCACTCGGCGCCGCGGGCCCGCCGCATCGAGGCCCACCGGGCCCTGTCGGAGGCGTTCGGCGACGGTGACATCCGCGCCGCCCGCCACCTGGCCGCCGCGACCACGGGCCTGGACGAGAAGGCCGCCGCGGCCCTCGAAGCGATCGCGTCGTACGAGGCCGAGCGCGGCGGCTGCGTCGCCGAGATGGCGGCGCTCGAACGGGCTGCGAGCTTCACGCCCGACCCGTGCCGCCGGGGCCGGCGTCTCGTCGAGGCCGCCCAGTGCGCCTACGCCGCGGGCATGACCGGCAAGGCCGTCGAGCTTGCCGAGGCCGCCGAGCGGCTCACCGACGACCACGTGCTCCTCGCCCGCGCGGCCCTCATCCGGGCGACGATCCTGTCCTGGGCCGGCCACTCCAAGGGCTTCGACGTGTGGATGGAGTCGGCCGAGCACTACGCGGCCACCGGCCACGAGAACACCGGCTACCCGCTGCTGCGCGGCGTCTGGAACGCCTGGGAGACCGGGGACTTCGCGAAGGTGAAGTACGCGTCGGGCCTCGCGTCGAAGTACGGCGGCACCAACAACGCCTGGACGAGGCGCCTCGCCCGCGCCGCCGCCGGGCTCAACCGCCAGCCCGGCGACACAGCGGGCGAAGCGGTCGACGCGCTGCGGTCCCTCTACGACTACTACCAGCCGCTGCACGAGGACTTCAAGGCCTACGACCAGGTCCTCGCCGCGCGCTGGCGGCTCCTCGCCGGGGACGTGCACGCCGCGTACCAGGCCGCGGCCGAGCAGGTCCGCGACTGCCGCGAGCGGGGCGCGTTGAGCCCCTTGGTGTGCGCGCTGCTGGTGCAGGC
Organism: Glycomyces sp. MUSA5-2; assembly: GCF_037034145.1. Taxonomy (NCBI): domain Bacteria; kingdom Bacillati; phylum Actinomycetota; class Actinomycetes; order Glycomycetales; family Glycomycetaceae; genus Glycomyces; species Glycomyces sp. MUSA5-2. The sequence goes on along the minus strand of NZ_JBAGKG010000005.1, from coordinate 101,636 downwards.
CCAGACGCAGCTCCACTACGGGCGGTACGCGGACGCGCAGGCGGCCGCGTCGAGCGCGATCGAGCTGGCGCACGAGCAGAACGACCGCCGCGTCCTCATGCAGGCCCGCATCTGGGTGCTGCTGCCGATCGCCGCGATCCGCGGCGAGGAGCGGCGCTGCCGCGAGCTCGTGGCCGCCGCGATCCAGGACGCCCCGGACGACTCGGTGGTCCCCGCCGACACGGCGCTGGGCCTGATGGAGCTGGGGCTCGGCCGGTACGAGGCGGCGTTCGACCGGCTGCTGCGCATCGCCGAGGGCGTCACGCCCATGGAGGTGCTCACGCAGGTCCCGACGCTCGTGGAGGCCGCGTTCCGGGCCGGGCGGCTCGCCGAGGTCAAGGAGGCGTTCGACTGGTTCGCCGACTGGGCCGACGCGACGGGCCGCTCCTACTGGGAGGCGCTCGTGGAGCGCTGCCGGGCGCTCATGGCGACCGAGGCGGAGGCCGGGACGCACTTCGCGCGGGCCGTGGAGCTGCACCGCGCCGACGACATCGACCCGTTCGAGCGGGCCCGCACCGAGCTCGTCTACGGCGAGTGGCTGCGCCGGGTCCGGCGGATCAACGAGGCGAGGGCGCACCTGCGCGAGGCCACGGAGGTCTTCGAGCGCCTCGGCGCCGCCCCCTGGACCCAGCGGGCCCAGGGCGAGCTGCGCGCCGCGGGCGACTCGACCGCCGTCGAGGCCAAGCCCGACCTCGCCGAACTGCTGACGCCGCAGGAGCTCCAGGTGGTGCGCCTCGCCGCCGACGGGCTGACGAACCGCCAGATCGGCGAGCAGCTGTTCGTCAGCCCCCGGACGGTGGGCTACCACCTGTACAACGCGTACCCGAAGCTCGGCGTCTCCTCGCGCACGGAGCTCGCCAAGCTCGACCTCTAAGCGGCCCTCGGGGTCCGCCACGGCTTCGTGGTGGCCTGGAGCGCGGCGCCCGCGACGAGCATCGCCGCGACCACCCACGCCGAGAGGCGGTAGCCGTCCACGGCCGTGGCGCCGAGGCCCCAGGCGAGGGCGGCCAGGACCGGGCCGAGCGAGGACCCGATCGTGCGGGTCGTCGCCATGAACGCGCCCGCAGTCCCGGACTGCTCGGGCGGGGCCGACGCCAGCAGGTACGTGTTCATCGGGCTGTTGAACACGCCGTACGCCAAGCCCAGCAGGCCGATCCGCGAGCCGAGGCCCACGAGCCCGGAGTCCTCGCCGACGAGGATGAGCGGCACGATCGCGGCCACGACCAGGACCGCGCCGACGAGCGACACCCGGCCGGGGCCGAACCGGTCGGCGAGCCAGCCCGCGACGGGCGTCATGGCGGCGACCCCGCCGATGAACGCGAGCATCACCGTCGACACGAGCTCCGGGCGCGCGCCCTGCACGTCGGTGAGCAGGTACGGGAGGCTGAAGTTGAGCAGGCCCGTCACCCCCGACAGGAGCGTGAGGCTCAGCAGCGCCCCGCCCAGCTGCGGCGACCGCAGCAGCCCCACCGTCGCCGCCGACGACGGCTGGCGCACCCACGCCGCCGCGAGGACGACGCTGATCGCGAAGGCCCCCAGCGCGATCCACGGCGCCGTGTCCACGTATTCGAACGCGAGCAGGAACGACGCGATCGCGCCGCCCGAAGTCACCGTGTCGACCAGGAGCGCCCGGTCCGGGCGCGGCAGGCCGGTCCCGTTGGAGGGCACCGCGACCGCGACCGCGGCGACCGCCGCCGCGCCCATGACCGCGAACACCCAGAACAGGCCCTGCCAGTCGAACGCGGCCACGACGAACCCGCCCGCGCCGACCATCCCCATGCCGCCCACCGTCATCATCAGCGCGATCGCCGACATCGCCCGGCCGCGGTGCTCCGGCGAGGACGAGGTGACGACGATCCGGCCGGTCATCCCGAACAGCAGCCCCCCGAGGAGCCCGCCGACCGCGCGGGCCGCCAGCAGCAGCCCGAACGACGGCGCGAGCGCCGCCGCAACGGAGGCGACGGTGAGCGCGGCCATCGAGAACACCGCGACCGCGCGCAGGTCCGCGCGGTCGGCGAGGCGGCCCGCGGCGATCGCGACCGCCCCCACCGGGAGCGCGTACGCGAGGAGCACCCACGCGGTGGCGGCCTCGGACACCCCGAACTCGGTGCGGATGAGCGGCAGCGCGACGGCGATGCTCGACATGGCGCCCGCCACGACGAGCTGCGAGAAGCCGACGGCGAGGATCGCCCCCCATCGGGTGGCGGCGGCCTCCGGGGCCGCTTTCGTTGCAGTGGTCATGGCGGCCACCGTATTGACCGGCCGACCGGCCGGGCATCCGTCACGTGACCGGAAACGGCGCGGTCACCCCGGACCGGCCCGCACCGGTCGCGGACCGGCCGCATGCCCCCGGTCCTTCAGCAGCAGGGCCCCTTCCGTCACGTGCGGTTCCAGTCGCGGGCCAGTCGGTCGACGGATGTGGGCCACGTCGGTCCGCCCATAGCTTCGGTCCCGAACCACGACAGTGAAGGAACCGCCATGACCGACAAGCTCAACCTGGCCGTCATCATCGGATCGACCCGCGAGGGCCGCTGGGCCCCCGCCCCCGCGAACTGGATCGCCGGCGTCGCCGAGCGCCACGGCGGGTTCGACGTCGACCTCATCGACCTGCTCGACGCCGACCTGCCCCAGCACCTCGCCGAACAGGACATGTGGTCCACCCCGAGCGACCCGTCCGCGAACGTCGCCGCCCTCGCCGAGCGCCTCGACCGCGCCGACGCGTTCGTGGTCGTCTCCGGCGAGTACAACATGTCGATCCCCGCGGCCCTCAAGCACGCCGTCGACTACTACATGAACGAGTGGGCCGCCAAGCCCGTCGCCATGGTCACCTACGGCGGCAAGGTCACCGGCGGCCAGAACGCCGCCCAGCACCTGCGGCAGATCTTCCCCGAGCTGCGCACCATGACGATCCGCAACACCATCGCGTTCCCGCGGTTCTACCAGCACTTCGACGAGCGCGGCGAGTTCACCAAGTTCGACGAGTCCGAACCCGCCGCGAAGACCCTCCTCGACGAGCTCCACTGGTGGGCCCGCGCCCTCGCGAACGCCCGCGCCGCGACCCCCATGCCGTCCCCGTTCTAGCGGACCGGACATTCCCGCCCAGTGGCCGCGCCAAGGGCGAACCGGGCGGGCGGCGGTACCGTTGGAACCGTGCTGTACGGACGCGACACGGAGACCGCCGCCCTCGCCGACCGCCTCGCCCGGGCCCGCGAAGGACACGGCTCGGCGCTGGTCGTGCGCGGCGAGGCCGGGATCGGCAAGTCCAGCCTCGCGGCCGCCGCCGCCGAGACCGCCGCCGACTTCACCGTGCTGCGCTGCACCGGCGTCGAATCCGAGCACTCCTGGTCCTTCGCGGGCCTCCAGGCGCTCCTGCTGCCGCTCACCGGGCACCTCGAATCGATCCCCGAGCACCACGCGTGCGTGCTCTCGCGGACCCTCGGCCTCGAAGCGGTCCCCGACAAGGCCGCGCCCCCCGGCGACCTGCGGTTCACCGTCGGCCTCGCCGCACTGAGCCTCCTCGCCGCCGCCGCGGCCGACCGCCCCGTGCTGTGCGTCGTCGACGACGCGCACTGGCTCGACCCCGACTCCGCGGCCGTCCTCCTGTTCATCGCCAAGCGCCTCGCCGCCGAACCGGTCGCGATGGTCCTCGCCGTCCGCGACGGCTACGCGCCCGACTTCCCCACGCCCGGCCTCGACGAGATGCGCCTGGGGCCCTTGGACGACGCGTCCGCCGGGGCCCTCGTCTCCGCGCGCCTGGCGGGCCTGCCCGCCGACGCGCACGCCCGCGTCCTGCGCACCGCCGAAGGGAACCCGCTCGCGCTCCTGGAACTGCCCGCGGCCGAACCCGACACCCGGTCGGCCGTCGACTGGACCGGCGCCCGCTCGACCACGACCCGCCTCACGCAGGTCTTCGGCGACCGCATCGACCGGCTCCCCGAAGCCACCCGCACGCTCCTGCTCCTCATCGCCGCCGACGAGACCGCCGACCCCGCGCTCGTCCTCGACGCCGCCGCGAAGCTCGGCGCGCGCCTCACCGACCTCGCCCCCGCCGAAGCCGACGACCTCGTCCGGTTCCAGGGCGGGCGGTTCGCGTTCGGGCACCCGCTCATCCGCTCCGCCGCCTACCGGGGCGCGCCCGTCTACCGGCGCCTCGAAGCGCACCAGGTCCTGGCCGACGTCATGGACCCCGACGACCACCGGCGGCCCTTCCACCTCGCCGCCGCCGCGACCGGACCCGACGAGACCATCGCCGCGGCCCTCGAAGCGTCCGCCGAATGCGCCTCCACCTGCGGCGGGCACGGCGTCGAGTACGCCACGTTCGAACGCGCCGCCGCCTTCACCCCCGAAGGGCCCGAACGCGGACGGCGCCTCCTGCGCGCCGCCGAAGCCGCCGCCGCGGCGGGCAACGGCCCCAAAGCCCGCGAACTCGTCTTCCAGATCGCCAGGGCCACGAACGACCGGGCCGTCCTCGCCCGCGCCACCCTCACCGCCGCGATGGTCGCCGCCTGGGACAACGACGTGCGCGAGTCCTACCGGCTCTACATGGAGGCCGCCGACCACTACACGGCCGCGCAGCCCGAGGCCGCCGGGTACCCGCTGTTCCGCGCCGTCGAACTCGCCTGGCAGGCAGGCGACTTCTCCCGCGCCGAAGTCGCCGCCGAGCACGCCCAGCGCCTCGCCATCGACCACTCCGCGTGGGTCCAGGACCTCGCCGTCGCCACCGCCGGGTTCAACCGCTCGTGCGCCTACACCGTCACCGAGGCCGTCGAGTCCCTGCGGCGGCTCACCGCGATCCACGTCGGCTTCGGCGACGCCGTCAGCCCCGAGAACCGCGCCATGATCGCCTGGTGGCAGACCCTCGTCGGCGACATCGCCGCCGCCGAGCAGACCGCCGCGGGCGCCGTCCGCGTCGCCCGCGAATCCGGCGCCGCCGGGGCCCTCCCGCGCCTGTTGACCCTGAACGCGCTCACCGAGTTCCACCGCGGGCGCTGGCAGGATGCCGAGGCGCTCGCCGCCCGCGCCGTCGAGCTCTCCGTGGAGCTGGGGCAGCGGATCGGGCCGGTGAAGGCCCGCGCGTACGTCCTCGCGCCCGTCGCGGCCCTGCGCGGCGACGCCGACCTGACGCGGTCCCTTGTGGAGGCCGCCGAGCGCGACTCTCCCGGGAACAACCTCGTCCCCATCGACGTCGCCACCGCGCTCCTCGACTTCTCCTTGGGCCGCAACGAGGAGGCCCTCGACCGCCTCGCCGCCCACCTCGACTCGCACGCGCCCGGCGACGCCCTCGGGTACGTGCCCGTCGCCGTCGAGGCCGGCGTGCGCGCGGGCGAGCCCGGCCGCACCGAGAAGGCGTTCGACTGGTTCGCCGAGTGGGCCGCGGCGGGCGGCCAGGACCATGCCGCCGCGCTCGTGGAGCGCTGCCTGGGCCTGCTCGCCGCCGAAGCCGACGCGGGCGCCCACTACGAGAAGGCCGCGGGCCTCCACCGCGCCGCCGAGCTCGCCGGGAACGCGTTCCCGTTCGAGGCCGCCCGCACCGACCTGCTCCTGGGCGAGTGGCTGCGCCGCGCCCGCCGCGTCAACGAGGCGAAGTCCCGGCTCCGTTCGGCCGCAGCGGTGTTCGAGCGCCTCGGCGCCGAGCCGTGGACCGAGCGGGTCCGCCGCGAGCTGCGCGCCGCGGGCGACGCGGGCCCCGTCGAGGCCGCGCCCGACCTCGCCGCACGGCTCACTCCCCAAGAGCTGCAAGTGGTCCGCCTCGCGGCGGCGGGCCTGAGCAACCGCGAGATCGGCGAGCACCTGTACCTGAGCCCCCGCACCGCCGGGTACCACCTGTACAAGGCGTACCCGAAGCTCGGCGTGGCGTCGCGGACGGAACTCGCGAAGCTGGGCCTCTAGGCTTCGCGTCGCTACAGCCCGTGGCGCTGGAGGAAGTCGAGCACGAGCCGGTGCCACTCCTCCGGCCGCTCGGCCATGATCACATGGCCCGACTCGACCTCGGCGTACTCGGCGCCCGGGATGCCCGCGGCGAGCTGCCGGTGGTTGGCGGGGTCCACCAGGAGGTCCCCGGTCGCGGCGATGACCAGCGTCGGCACTGCGACGGTGGCGAGGTCGGCGTTGATGTCGACGCGCTGGACCAGGTCGAGCTGGGCGGCGGCGCCGCCCGCTTCGCGCCCGGCGATGCCCGCGACGGCCTCGGCGACGGCTTCCGGCGCGAGCCCGTTGGTGAACCCGGGGCTGAAGGCCGCATGGACCGCGAACCGCGCGAACGACTCCCGGTCGCCCCGCTCCAGGAACGTCTGCCAGACGTCGATCCCAAGCCGGGTCCGGTTGTCGGCCTTGGCGAGTCCGGCCGCGAGCACGAGTCCGGCGACGCGGTCGGGGTGGCGCACGGCGGCGCGGACGGCGACGGCCGTTCCGAGGGAGAAGCCGATGAGCGTGAACCGCTCGGTGACGGCGTCGGCGACGAGCGCGTCGGCGAGGGCGTCGAGTTCGAGATGCGTGTCGTCGGCCGGGTAGTCGGAGCCGGTGACCGTGTGGCCTTCGGCGAGGAGCGGGATGAGCGAACCGAAGTTCGGTTCGACGCCCCCGGTCGCGCCGTGCGCGAGGACGATCCCAGGGCCGGAGCCGGTGACGGTGGTGGACAGGGCGATCGGAGCAGTGGAAATGTTCGTCATGTCCCGGACGTTATGGCTTCACACCAGTGTGAAGGTCCAATGAACGTGATGGAGGCCACGATGCTGATCGGCGAGCTGTCGCGCCGCACCGGCGTGAGCACCCGGCTGCTGCGCTACTACGAGGAGCAGGAGCTCCTTGTGCCGCAACGCGACTCGAACGGCTACCGGTCCTACGCCGACGATGCCCCCGCCGCGGTCGAGCAGATCCGCGCCTTCCTCGACGCGGGCCTGACCACGCGCGCGATCCGCGAGCTCATGCCGTGCCTTTGCGAGAAGGGCATGCGCCACTGCGACCACTCCCGCGCGGTCCTGGACGACGGCCTCGACCGCCTCGACCAGCAGATCGCCGCCCTCACCGAGAAGCGCACCCTCCTCGCCGACCAGGTCGACGGCATCACCGCCCAGCCGTTCCGCCCCGGACCGCCCTAGGGCAGCACACGCACCGCCCGAATCCCGCGGGGTGGGCCCCCGGTCTGCAATGGTGCCAGCGGGGTCCGACATCGGCGCCGCTCCGATCGCGGCGCCCGGAATTCCGGGCAGCCGAACGGCCCGCCGGGACCCTGGGGGTGGGCCCCCAGTCTGCAATCGTGCCAGCCGGGTCCGACAGTCCGCCGTCGCTAGCCGCGGCGGGCCCAGGTTCGGGCGGCCGCCTGCTTCGCGTCGTTGATGGTCTCGACCTCGACGACCTCGATGCGGTGGCGCTCGGAGACCGAGCCCTTCGGGACGATCGCCGTCTTGAAGCCGAGGCGGGCGGCCTCGGAGACGCGCCGGTCGGCGTTCACCGTGCGGCGCACCTGGCCCGTGAGGCTCACCTCGCCGATCGCGACCAGGTCGGCGCTCACCGCGATCTCCTGCTCGGCGCTCACCAGCGCCAGCGCCAGCGCGAGGTCCGAGGCGGGCTCGCGGACGCGGATGCCGCCGATCGTCGTCGCGTACACCTCCCGGTCGAGCAGCCGCATCCCGCCGCGGCGCGTGAGCACCGCGAGGATCATGTTCAGCCGCGCCTGGTCGAGCCCGGACACGGTGTGCCGCGGGATCGCGCCGTCCTTCACCGACTTCCCCACGAGCGCCTGCACTTCCACCGGCACCGCCCGCCGGCCCTCCATCGTCACGGTGACGCACGTGCCGGGGGTCGGCTCGTTCGGCGCGTCGTCGAGGAACAGCCCGGAGGGGTCGGCGAGGGAGACGATGCCGTCCTCGGTCATCTCGAAGCAGCCGACCTCGTCGGAGGGCCCGAACCGGTTCTTGACGCCGCGCAGCAGCCGCAGCATCGAGTGCCGGTCGCCTTCGAAGTGGACGACGGTGTCGACCAGGTGCTCCAGGGCGCGCGGCCCGGCGATGTTGCCGTCCTTCGTCACGTGCCCGACGAGGATCACGGCCATGTTGCGCGCCTTGGCCTCCTGCGTGATCGCGGTGGCGACGGCCTTCACCTGGGTGACGCCGCCGGGGACGCCGTCGGTGTCGGGCGCGAGGACCGTCTGCACGGAGTCGAGGACGAGCAGTCCCGGCTTGACGTCCTCGATGTGCCCGAGGACCGCGCCGAGGTCGGTCTCGGCCGCCAGGTACAGCTCTTCGGAGAGGCATCCGGTGCGGTCGGCGCGGCGGCGCACCTGGGCCGCGGACTCCTCGCCCGTGGCGACGAGCGCGCGCCCGTACCCGGCCTCGCCGAAGCGGTGCGCCACTTCGAGGAGCAGCGTCGACTTGCCGACGCCCGGCTCCCCGGAGATGAGCGTGACGCCGCCGGGGACGATGCCGCCGCCCATGACGCGGTCGAACTCGCCGACCCCGGTCGGCAGGCTCGCGGCCTGCTCGGCGGAGACGGTGCCGATCTTCAGCGCGGGCATCGCCGGGCGCCGCACCGCGCTCCCGCCCCCCGACGGGCCGGAGGCCTGCCGCGGCGGCGCCGCGGACTCCTCCATGGACCCCCACTCGCCGCACTCGGGGCACTGCCCGACCCATTTCGGGACGCGCGCCCCGCATGCCCCGCAGGCGTAGGCGATCCGCTGGCTCTTCGACATGGCGCCCAGCTTACGGCCCGCGACCGACAACCGGCTGTTCGAAGCACCGGCGGCGCGGATTGTCGGACCCGCCTGGCACGATTGCCGACCGGGGGCCCATCCCCAGTGCCGCGGCGGCTCTCGCCGTGCCCGGCGGCGGGGCGCCCTCGTCCCTGCCCCGACACGTCGCTTCCGCGGTGCGACAAGTGGCCGAAAGGGGTTTGCCGCGCTGTTTACACTTGCGGCATGAACGCAGCGGAGCACCGCGACGGCTCACGGGCACTCGCGCTGGAGGCGGCCCCGGCGCCGGCCCGGTCGCAGGGCGGCGCGGTCTTCTTCGACCTCGACAAGACGATCATCGCGAAGGCGAGCAGCCTCGCGTTCTCGCGCCCGCTCTACCAGGGCGGGCTCCTCGCGCGCCGCGACGTCCTCAAGGTCGCCTACTCGCACCTCCTCTTCCGCCTCGGCGGCTCCGCCGACGAGGTCCAGATGGCGCGCACCCGCGACTCCGTCGCCGAGCTCTCCCGCGGCTGGCCCGCCGAGGAGGTCAAGGCCATCGTCGAGGAGACGCTCGACGAGCTGATCGCCCCCGCCGTGTACGCCGAGGCCGCCGCGCTCATCGAGGCGCACCGCTCCGCGGGCCGCGCCGTGGTCCTCGTCAGCGCCTCCGGCGAGGAGATGGTCGTCCCGATCGGGCGGATGCTCGGCGCGACCGACGTCATCGCCTCGCGCATGGTCGTCGGCCCCGACGGCCGGTACACCGGCGAGATCGACTTCTACGCAGCGGGCCCGGCGAAGGCCGAGGCCATGCGCCTGTTCGCGGCCGAGCGCGGCATCGACCTGGACGCGTCGTTCGCGTACTCCGACTCCATCACCGACGAGCCGATGCTCCGCGCCGTCGGCTTCCCGCGCGCCGTCAACCCCGACCGCGGTCTGCGGCGCCTCGCCCAGGAGGAGGGGTGGCCGCAGCTGACGTTCCGGCGCCCCGTGGCCCTGCGCCCGCAGCTGTCCGGGCCCAGTCCGCTCAAGGTCGCGGCCGCGGGCCTCGGTGTTGCCGCAGTTGCGTACGTGGTCTGGCGAGTGTGGAGGGATCGGCGCCTCCGGACCGCTTGAGCAGCGCTTTCCGCAGATGAGTAGCCTCAGCGAGATGGAACGCAAACAACCGGCCCGTCTGGCCGACGTCGCCCGAGCCGCCGGCGTCTCGGTGGCCACCGCCTCCCGCGTGCTCAACGGCTCCCCGCACCGGGTGAGCGACCAGCTCAGCGAGCGGGTCCGCGAGGCGGCGCGACGGTTGCGATACGCCCCCAACGTCGGCGCGCAGGTGCTCGCGCGCGCCACCTCGCAGACCGTGGCCCTGCTGCTCCACGATGTCACCGACCCCTATTTCGGGCAGATCGCGGGCGGCGTGCTCGCCGAGGCGGCCCGCCGGAACGTGCGAGTCCTCATCGCCGACACCGGCATCGACCCCGACTCCGAGGTGCAGCACCTCGACTCGCTGCGCGGCTACCGCCCGCGCGCGGTGATCGTCGCCGGGTCGCGGACCACCGACAAGGCCGCGGAGCAGCGCCTCTCCGAGCACCTGTCGGACCTGCTGGAACTGGGCGCGACCGTGGTGTCGGTGGGCCAGCCGGGCCTGCCGGGGCGGGTCGTGCGGCCCGCGAACCGCGAGGGCGCGGCCGGTCTGGCGCGGCACCTGTCGGAGCTGGGCCACCGCCGCTTCGCGGTCGTCGCCGGGCCCGAGCAGCTCCAGGTGGTGCGCGAGCGGCGCGAGGGGTTCCTGTCGGCGCTGCCCGCGGACGCCGAGGTCGTGCACGTCCCGGCCGAGTTCACCCGCGACGGCGGCTACCAGGCGGGGCGGCGGCTCCTCGACGGCCCGCAGCTGCCCACCGCGGTGTTCGTGACCTCCGACGTGCAGGCAACGGGCCTGTGCACGGCCCTGCGCGAGGGCGGCGTGGACATCCCCGGGCAGGTGTCGGTGGCCGGGTTCGACGACATCCCGATCGTGCGCGACCTCACGCCGTCGCTGACGACCGTGGCGCTGCCCCTCCACGACATGGGCGTGCGGGCCCTGGAGGCCGCGCTCGTCGAGGAGGAGGACTACCCCGAGGAGCTGTCGGTCGACGCCGAGCTCATCGAGCGCGACTCGACGGCGCCCCCGCGCGCCTGAATCGCTTCGAGCAGGGCGGGGCCGGACGGCCCCGCCCTTCGTCTTGTCCGAAAATGTGGTTTTTCTCAAGTCGATGTAACCGAGTGGAAACGCAGGCGGGCCGCATTTCCGCCCGGTGCGCGCTAACATCAAGAATCAGAGCTGTTCTATATGTTGGGATGTCGATCGATCGACGTGGGTGAATCCGCTCTCACCGTGAAATCGGCAACCGCTTAAACATAGGGAGATTTCAATATAACTCCTGGTAGTGCGGCTTCAACTCAATAGCCGGTCCTGCGGCCTGCGAAATGATCAAGTGTCGGCGGTGGCCCCGCTGGCAGTGCAGGCGTAATCTCGGCGGTGGATCCGGACCGGGCCCTGGTGCAGCCCGATTCGCGGTCCAACGGAACCGAAAGCCTTTGCGAGCCGGAAGCGTCGTCGTTACCGCCCGGCCACACCGCGGAGGCATATTCAGGGTTGGAACTGGATTAATGGCAGTGCGGCCGAATCCGGTCCCGACTGGAACCAATCCGGAAGGAACACGATCATGGTGCGAGTCACCGTCGAGGCCGAGACGCCAGTCTCGCCGGTCAGCGGCGAAACGCTCTCCAAGTCCGACGCGGAGCGCATCGCGGGTGTCCTCAAAGCACTCGCCGATCCGAACCGCCTCCAGCTCATCAGCCTCATCCAAGCGGCTCCCGAGCAGGAGGCATGCGTCGCCGAGCTGACCGAACCGCTCGGGCTCTCGCAGCCCACCGTCTCCCACCACCTGCGCATCCTCGCCGAGGCGGGGGTCGTCCAGCGCGACAAGCGCGGGGTGTGGGCCTACTTCCGCCTCGTCCCCGAGACGATGCGGATCGTCGCCGACCTGCTGACGCCGCCGAAGCGGCGCCCGCGCCGCCGGTGACCCCAGCGGACGCCGGGGCCGGGCCGATTCTCGGCCCGGCCCGGGACGTCCGGTGACGTGCGGTAACGCTCGGTCCCCTTGGGATAACTGAAAAACGTGACCTCGACGGCGTTTGCCCCAGGTCATACACTCGTCACATGGCAGGTGTGCACCGCAAGCGAGGGCGCCTCTCGAAAGAGGGCCGCCGCCTCCTCGGAGGCGCGGCGCTGCTCGCCGTCTTCGCGCCGGTGACCGCCTACACGCTCAACGCCGCCATCGCCCACGTCCAGTCCTGCGGGACGGAGGTGGAGCTCCAGGTCGCGGCCGCGCCCGAGATCGCCGCGGTCCTCGACGACTTCATCGCCGCGGGCGGCGGCGCCCCTTCGCGCGGCTCCGACGTGTGCGCCGACATCACCGTCACCTCCGTCGCGGGGAACGCGGTCGCCGACACCGGCGCCGACGTGTGGATCCCCGAGACCGGCCTGTGGCGCAACCTCCCCGATGCAGGTCTCGCGGAGCAGTGGGAGGTCCTCCAGGAGTCCACCGCCGCCAGCGCGGTCGGCCTCGCCCTCCCCGAAGGCGAGAGCACCGACCAGGTCCTGCCCGACGAGACCGAAGTGGCCCTTCAGGATCCGCGGCAGCACGCCGCGAGCCTCATGTGGATCGTCATCTTCGGCGTCGACGAGTACACCGCCGAAGGCGGCGACGGCGCGGCCGTCATGTCCGCCCCCGAGGTCGCCGCCCACAACGCGGGCGGCGCCGAGCAGCTCCAGGCCCCGACGGGCGCGACCCAGGTCGCCCAGTTCGAGTACCCCATGTACGTGGCCGCCGGGATCGGCGACGACGAGCGCGAGGCCGCCCAGAACCTCCTGCGATCCTACGGCAGCGACCAGTACTCCGAACTCCTTGCGCAGCACGGGCTCACGCCCGGCATCCCGCAGCCCTCGCCGTCCTCCACGGAGATCATCACCGCGGCCCTCGACGCCTGGGACCGGCGCTAGACCGGCCCTTGCAGAGGACCTAGACGGCCTTCGCCATCGCCTGGTTGAGCACGTCGTTGAAGACCTGCCAGCACTCCTCGGAGCGGAAGTCCGCCACGTCGACGCTCGACCACGCGTGGAACACGCCGTCCTCGGCCTCGGTGAACACGCTCAAGGCCCCGCGCCAGCGGCCCGACACCTGCGTCCGCTCGGACACCCCGATGTCGCCGTTCTGGAAGATCTGGAGCGGCTGGTACGGCAGCTCCCCGCGCATCGCGTCCCGGTCCGAGGTCGAGCAGCGCCCCGCGCACGGCTCCCAGCCCACGGTGATCTTCGAGTCCCCGGCGTCGGCGGTGCACACCGCGGTCTGCCCGGACTCGCTGCACGAGAACGCCTCCGGCACGCGGAACGCGAACGGCCAGCCCGCGTACGCCACGGTCCGGGTCGCGTCGCCCTCCGCGAACAGCGTCCCGCCGACCCGCTCCTCCGGGGCGTCGGCGTCCCACTGCGGCACCTCGTTCTCCGGCTCGCCCTCCTCGGCCGCCTCCGACGGCGCCTCGGTGGTCGCGCCCGCCTCGGTCGTGTCCGAGGGCTCGGCCGACGACCCGGCCGGGTCGTCGCCGCCCGACAGGAGGACCCACACGCCCACGACGAGCGCGAGGATCACCACGACCGAGCCGATCCCCACGAGGATCGGCACGAGCTGCGAGCGCTTCTTCGGCGGCGCGATGATGACCACGGGCGGGGAGATCGGCGGCGGCGACCCTGCGAAATTTACGGCTCCGCGAGCGTTCGCCGAGGCCGGCCCGACCGGCGAGGCCGGGGCCGCGGAGCGCTGCGCGGCGGCCATCTGGTGCGCGGCGCGCTGGGCCGCGGCCGCGGGCCCCACGGGCAGCGGCCCGGTGGCGGGCCCGAGCGCGAGCAGGCGGTCCATGATCCGGTCGGCGCCGCGCAGCCGCGGGTCCTTCAGGACCACGACGTAGGGCTGCTCGGCTTCGAGGTCGGCGACGAGGATCGGGGCGTCCTCGGGCCCGGCGGTCGCGTACGCCCAGGCCACGGTGTCGGACAGGAGGCCGCGGCGGGCCGGGTCCTTGGAGGAGGTGGAGCCGAGGGTGAGGATCTGGACGGGGCGCCCGCCCTCGTCGCTGCCCTCGCACAGCTCGTAGGCCCCTTCGACGCGCGCGGTCGCGACATCGTTGTACGGCCCGACCGTGCGACTCATCGAAGCCCCCTCAACCTGCGATAGCCGAGCGCTGTTCGGCCGTGCGAGCCGTTAGAAGCGCGGAATTACCACTAAGTATGGCCCGGCCCCGCACGCCGCGCGACACCTGGCCGAACGCCTCCCGCGCCGCACGCCGCGAGGGTCGGCCGCGCGGCCCCCGGGGCTCGGTCCGATGACCGAGGCGGGCTCGAACGCGAGCCGGTTACGCTGGCCGCGTGACCAACATGCTCAGCGGAACACTGGCACTGGCGGCCGCCTCCACGGGAGACGTCACCCACGCCGACGAATACGACGGCATCATCGGGTGGGTGCTCGACCTGATCACCAGGTTCGGTGAGGTGGGCGTGGGCCTCGCGCTCGCGATCGAGTCCGTCTTCCCCCCGATCCCCTCCGAGCTCATCCTGCCCGTGGCGGGGTTCCTGTCCTACCAGGGGCACATGAACTTCTGGCTCGCGATGTTCTTCGCCGCGCTCGGCTCGATGGCCGGCGCGTACATCCTCTACTACGTCGGCTACTTCTTCGGGCGCGAGCGCACGCGGTGGCTGTTCGAGAAGCTGCCCCTCCTGGAGCTCAAGGACTTCGAGCGCTCGGAGAAGGTCTTCGCCAGATGGGGCGGCGTCGCGGTGCTCGCGGGCCGCTGCCTTCCCCTGGTGCGCAGCGCGATCTCCGTCCCGGCGGGGATCGAGAAGATGCCGTTCTGGAAGTTCACCGGCTACACCCTCGTCGGCTCCGTGGTGTGGAACGGGATCTGGATCGGCCTGGGCTTCGCGTTCGGCCCCGCGATCGAGCCGATCCTCAACGAGTACTCGGGGCTGCTGAGCAAGATCGTCGTCGGCATCATCGGCGTCCTGTTCCTGTGGTTCGTGGTGCAGCGCACTATGAAGATCATCCGCAACAAGCGGAACGGCGGCGGCCAGGATCAGAACGGCGGTGCGGGGCACTCGGACACGATGATCCTGCGCCGGGTGCAGTAGCCGGAATCACTCCGTTTTCTTTACGGCCCTTCGCGTTCGCGTGAAGGGCCGTTCCGCGTCCCCCGAACACCCCCGACTCGGGCATATGCGTCATCCTCACATTTCGGGTGCGCAACGTCGCATCATTTTCGAATTTCTTCGCGTCTGGGCGTAACCGCGCCCCCGCCTCTCCAGTTATTCAGGGTGGCCGCACGCGATGCGGCCGGACCGGAGTGTCACCGGTCCTTGGACAGCGAGCGCGGTCCCCGATCCGCCGGCGATCCAGCCGGTGCGGTCGCGGCTGGGGGTCGCATGAGCGGGCGCCGCAACCGGCGCCGCCGCCATCAGCCGCTGGTGAACCGACAATTCAGCGATCTTGCACCGCTCCGCGGTCCGTCCGTGCTGCTTCCCCAGTCGCCGGACCCGGACGGTACGAAGAAAGGCAAAACAAGCAGATGAAGATGCGCACTGTGCGTACGGCGGGCCTCGTCGGGGGCCTCGCCACGGGGGCTCTGCTGCTCGCGGGGACGGCCGCTCAGGCCGCCGACAACGGCGTCGAGGAGTCCGCGGGCGACCTCGTCGCGGCGACTCCGGAGGCCCTCGGGGGGCTCCCGGTCGCTCCGGACCAGGTCACCGGCATGGCCGGCGGTCTGACCCAGCAGGTCCCCGGGCTCGACGCGGTCTCCGCGGTCCCCGGCCTCAACATGCTGGTGCCCTCGGGTCCCGACGCCGAGGCGAAGACCGACAAGCCCGCCGAGAACCCGGCCAAGGGCGGCCAGGACCAGAAGGACGAGGAGCCGCAGGGCGGCCCGCTCGACGCCCTGCCGGTCGACGACCTGCTCGGCGGCCTCGGCGGCGGCCTCCCGGTCCCGCTGCCCTTCTAGGGCGGCCCCATACGACGGCCAGGCGCCCGCCGCGCCCGGCCCGACACGGACGACGGGCCCGTCCGGCCCGCGGCGGTCCGCAGGACGAGCGAACGCGCTGAGGCGGTGCACCGCCGAGGCCGCGCGAGCCTGCCCGCGAACCGCCGCACCGGACGGCCCGCCGCCCGCGCACCACAACTCTCCCGGTTTCGATAGCACCCTGTGACGAGGTGGGACCCAGCCCGCCTCCGAACGCGCACAAGCCATCGGAGCCACGGAGCTTCACGGGGGACGTGATGGAACAGCAACAACCATTTCCCTGAAAGGTGAGACTTCGTGACTAACTCATGGGCTCGCAAGACCGCGCAGACCGGACTCGTCGCCGTCGGGGCGGTCCTCGTCGCCGGCGCCGGCACCGCGCACGCCACCGGGCCTGACACGACCACGCAAGGCAACGTCGGGGCCGTCTCCGGCAACCAGGTCGTGGCCCCGATCCAGGTGCCCGTCAACATCTGCGGCGTCGCCGCGGCCGTCCTCGGCACCGCCGACGCCGGCTGCGAGGGCGGCGCGGACGCCGACTTCGGCGGCGCGGGCCACCTGACCACCCAGAACAACACCGGTCTGGCGAACGGCAACCAGGCGTTCGCCCCCGTCCAGGTCCCGGTCGACGTCAGCGGCATCGCCGCCGCGGTCGGCGGGCACTCGGGCGCCGGGTCCGACGGCGGCTCCAGCGCCAACGTCGCCGAGTCGGGGCACGTGACCGAGTCGGGCAACACCACGACCCAGCGCAACTGGGGCGCGCTCTCGGGCAACCAGCTGCTCGCGCCGATCCAGGCCCCGATCAACGCCTGCGGCAACGCGATCGCCATCGGCGGCGTGTCCGACGCGGGCTGCGAGGGCGGCGCGGACGCCGACTACTCCGGCGCGGGCCACCTGACCACCCAGGACAACGTGGGCCTCGGCAACGGGAACCAGATCTTCGCGCCGATCCAGGCGCCGGTCAACGTGTGCGGCAACGCCATCGCGATCCTCGGCGTCGCCACCGCCTCCTGCGACGGCGGCTCTGAGGCCGAGATCCCCGGCGGCCACGAGGGCCACGACAGCCACAAGGGCCTGGACCAGGGCGACATGGAGGCCGCGGACGTGGACCTCAACGAAGAGGCCCTCCCCGTCCCCGGTCTCGACACGGTCGGCGGCGTCGTCAGCGGCGCCCCGGTCGTCGGCGGCCTCACCGGCGGCCTGGTCGGCAACACCACCTCCGAAGGTGTTGCGGACACGGCCTCCGACGCGGTCTCCGGCGTGACCGAGCTGGCCGGCGCGGGCGTCCTCTAAGACCCGCAACGCAACGGGGACCGCACCGGCCAGGAGCGGCCCCGAAGAAGAGAAGTACAGCGAATCGCGCCGCGGCCCGACGGGCCGCGGCGCGAAGTCGCGTCAGTTATTCGGGCTTCTCGTGGAGGCGGGCGGCGAGCGCCTCGTTCATCGACGCGAAGCCGCGCTCGGTGTCGCCGAGGGTCCTCGCCATGAGCGGCACGAGGATGCCGGTGAACCGCTCGCCGTGGGTGAGGACCGTGGTCCCGTCCTGCTGCGGTTCGAGCACGAAGTAGTGCTCGCCGTCGAACAGGCCCCCGGGGCCGAGCTTCCCGAGCCAGCGGATCTGCCGGGCGGGCGAGACGCGCAGGACGCGCGGGCGGAACGTCATCGGCTTCCCATTGCCCTGCACGAAGGTCGCTTCGAGCCGCTCGTCCTCGGCGAGGAGACCGGAGATCTCCCTGATGAACGGGTTCCACTCGCCGTAGGCGGGGAAGTCGGTGAGGACCGCCCACACCTCGTTCGCGCGGGCTTCGAGGTGCGCGGTCGTCTCGATCCGGTGCTCCTTGCCCCCGGCCCAGATGGCGTACGCGGTGATTGCGGCGACGATGACGGCCGCGACGACCAGGATGATCACTGTCCCAGACTCCAGAATTGAATGTTGCCTTGGTCGTCGCCGGTGACGGCGTACTGCACGCCGTCGACGGTGACGTCCACGAGTTTGAGGGGCGCGGCGCCGCCGTCCAGGGTGAAGTCGACCGTCTCGCCTGTGGAGACGGCGATCGCGCCGGCGTCGCCCGCCTTGCTGAGGCACAGCAGGGACTGCTCGACGGCGCCGTCGAGCGCCATGTCCACCATCTCGTAGTGGTACTGGTCCTTCTTGTCGCCGTATGCGAGCAAGGAGAGCGCGGGCGCCTGGTTCTCAAGGTCCCAGAAGTGCAGGTAGCCGTCGTCGCCGTAGATCATCGCGTACGGGGTGGACCAGTAGTAGACGACGCCGAACGCCTCGGTGATGACGCCGTCCATGTGGTCGTCGGACATGTCGAGGCCCATGGGGTCGCCGGTGCCGCCGTCGACGATGTCGACGGTCTGGTCGCCGGTGACGGCGACGACGTTCATCGAGATGCCGTCCTGGGTGGTGTAGAACCGCGGATAGCCGTAGCCGTCGGGGAGTGCGTGGCGCGCGAGCGAGGTCTCGTTCTCCAGGTCGTACAGCTCGTAGTCGGTGCCGGAGAGCACGCCGAGCGAGGCGGTCCACTCGATGGACCCGACGCGGTGGTACTCGGGGGCGGTGCCCTCGGCGATCATGTCGGGGACGCCGGCGGCGGAGAACTCGTCGGTCTCGGGCGTCCACAGGTACGGGACGAGGCCGGTGCCGATCGCCACCACGTACTCGCTGCCCGCGGAGGTGACGACGGGCCACAGGGCCAGGACTCCGGTGCCGAGGTCGAACTCGCGGATCAGCTCGCCGGTCGTCATGGACCAGCGGCGGATCACGCCGTCGTCGCCCGCGGAGAACAGGGTCGTCTCGCCGTTGTTCTCGGCGGCGGCGAGGGACTGGACGTGGTCGGTGTGAGCGCCGGTGATCTCGGAGAGGAGCGTGCCGGCCTCGGCGGTCGCCCAGTTCGGCTCGAACGCGGTGGCGATGACGCCGGAGTCGAAGGGGTCGACGTCCTCGCCTTCGTCGCGGTTGAAGTACCAGGCGAGCCCGGCGACGATGAGCAGGTCGACGGCGATGAACCCGGCGAGGAGGCGGCGGCCGACCTTCTTGCGGCGCAGCCGGTCCGCGTCGGTCTCGGGCGGCTCGGGGTCGCTGCCGGACACCGACATCGGGGGCGTCACGGGCTGGGCGGTGCGCGGCGGGAGCGCCTGCGCCGAGGGCGCGGGCGGGGACTGCGGGACGGGGGCCGTCCGCGGGGGGCTGTCCTGGCGGTAGGAGGTGCGCGGGGCGTGGGGGGTGTGCGGGGCGAGGGAGACGGCGGTCTGGGGCGTCAGCGGCGACGGGGCGGGCCGCGCGGGCGGCGTGTAGGGGCGCTGGAGCGACAGGGTCGAGGTGTCGGGGCCCGACCACAGGACCGAGCCCTCGGCGACGACGACCTCCGGCTGGTCGAGGACCGTGGGGGCGACGCCGAGCTCGCGGTGGAGCAGGGTCGCGACCAGGGGCATGCGGCTCGCGCCGCCGACGAGGAAGACGCCCGCGGAGTCGGCGAGGTTCAGGCCCGCGGCGCGGATGACGGCCTGGGTGACGCGGATCGTCTGCTCCAGGTGGGGGCGGGCGAGCTGCTCCAGCTCGGTGCGCGTCAGGTGCGCCTCGACGTCGAGGAGGGGGATCGCGATGTCCGACTGCTGGTGGCGCGAGAGGCGCTCCTTCGCGCCGCGCACCTCCTCCTGGAACTCCCGGAAGGAGCGGCGCTCCTCGATCGTGGTGGGGTTGACCAGGCGCTTCCAGCCGTCGCGGTCGCCGTAGACCGACCCGAGGTGCTCGATGAGGGCCGCGTCGATGTCGAGGCCGCCGAGGTCGCCGCGGCCGTCGAGGGCGACGGTCTCGAACCCGGTCTCGGTGCGGCGCACCACGCTCGCGTCGAACGTGCCCGCGCCGAGGTCGTAGACGACGATCGAGGAGCCGACCGCGGCCCGGTGCTTCAGGGTCTCCGCGTAGTAGGTCGCCGCGGCGACCGGCTCGGGCACCATGCGGACCGCGCCGAGCCCGGAGCGCGCGGCGGCGTCCTCCAGGACGCGGCGGCGGGCCGGGCCCCACTCGGCGGGGAACGTCAGGGTCGTCTGCGCGGGGCGGCCGACGACGCGGCGGCACTCGTCGGCGACCGCGTCGAGGACGGCGGCGATGAGGTCGGCGACGGCGAACTCGCGCTCGCCGAGGAGGGTCGAGGGCAGGTCGATGAGCCGCTTCGGGTTCGGCTCGAAGCGCTCGGGGTGCCTGCGGCCCGCGTGGACCGCGTCCTTGCCGACGAGCAGCCCGCCGTCGCCGTCGGCGCACACCGCCGAGGGCATCAGCGGGGCGCCGTCGAACAGCAGCGGCCGCACGCTCCCGTCGGCGCGGCGCACGACCGCGATCGTGTGCGAGGTGCCGAAGTCGACGCCGAGCGAGGTTCCTTGGGGGCCGGGGCTCATGACAGGAATCGTAACGAACCGAACGAACACGGAACGGCCCGCGCGGGCGGCCGCCCGGTTCCCGCCCCCGGGCCCTGTCGGCACCCGGTGGCATCGTTGAAAACGGGGGGCCACCCCGTGTCCGTTTTGCCCCGGGCGCTCCGTTCACATTCGCCACTCCTAACCCGCTTGAATTTGTTCGGTCGTCCGTCGTAATGTCGTGGGGTACTGACGCCGACCGATCGGACCCGCATGAGCGCTCCCGCCCACCTCGACCCGACCAGGCCCGTCGCCGAGCGCGTCGAAGCCCTGCTCGCCCTCATGAGCGACGAGCAGAAGCTCGCCTGCCTCAACGGCATCCCCGAGACCGTCCTCGCCGACGGCAGCATCCTCCCGGCCTTCGGCAACGCCTTCAACGAGGTGCTGCACAGCTCCGGCAAGAAGCCCGACGCCACGTTCTTCCCGCAGGCCATCGGCCTCGGCGCGACCTGGGACACCGAGCTGCTGGAGGCCGTCGGCGAAGCCGTCGCCCACGAGGTGCGCGCCCGCGACACCGACGTGTACGCCTCCTTCGGCCCCGTCGCCGACATCCGCTCCAACCCGCTCGCCGGCCGCTTCGAGGAGGGCTTCGGCGAGGACCCGCTCCACGTCGGCGCCATGGCCACCGCCTACGCGTGGGGCCTGCGCGGGCGCCACCCCGTGTACGTCAAGACCTTCACGCAGATGAAGCACTTCCTCGGCTACAACCACGAATGGCACCGCTCGCAGAGCTCGTCGTCCATGAGCGTGCGCGCCCTCCACGAGTACCAGGCCGTGCCCTACCGGATGCCGGTCGAGGCGGGCGCGGTCATGGGCGCGATGACCGCCTACAACAACGTCAACGGCGTGCCCTCGATCATCTCGCCGCTCATGCAGACCCTCCGCGGCGAATGGGCCGCGGACGGCGAGTTCTTCTTCCTCCCCGACGGCTGGGACGGCGTCAACCTGCACACCACCAAGGCCGAGCCGTGGGACACCTGGCAGGTCGACCCGCGCGGCGACGTGCCCTACCCGACCGCCCTCGCGGCCGAGCAGGGCCTCGCGATCGACGCGGACGAGAACGGCGTCTACGCCTCCGCGCTCATGCTCCTCGCCGGGGTCAGCCACTTCCACGACGGCTCCGAGCTGCCGTTCGTGCCCAACGCGGGCGAGGCCGTCGAGCGCGGCGTCCTCGGCGTCGACATGTCCCATGTGGACCGCGCGGTGCGCGACTGGCTCCGCTTCCTCGTCCGCACCGGGAAGCTCGACGGCGACGCCTGCGAGTACAACCTCGTCCCGGCCGACCCGCACCCGCAGGACAGGCCCGAGCACCTCGCGCTCGCGCACCGCGCCGCCCGCGAGCAGCTCGTGCTCCTCAAGAACGAGCAGCACGCGCTGCCCCTCCCCGAGGCCGCGAGCGTCGCCGTCGTCGGCCCGCTCGCCGACCTCAACCTCCGCGACTTCTACAGCCCCACCGTCCCCGCCGACCGCCGCCCCAGCCCCCTCCAGGCCCTGCGCGAGCGCTTCGGAAACGTGACCCACCACAGCGGCAACGACACCGTCGCCTGGCAGGCGGGCGGCAAGTACGTCACCGTGGCCGAGGACGGCGCCGTCGCCGCCCGGTCCGACGACCTCGGCGCGACCGAGACGTTCGAGGTCTGGGACTGGGCGCACGAGCAGCACATGTTCCGCCACAACGCCACCGGCAAGTTCGTCCAGGCGAACCTGTTGCAGCGCAGCGACGGCCCGGCCACCTTCGAGAACCAGGCCGGCGCCTCCGGCGGCGGCGGGCCGCGCCTCGAAGCCGTCACCGACGTCATGGAGGACGGCGACGCCTGGTTCACCCACCAGAACCTCCACTACCGCCGCGACGGCGGTGCGGACGGAGGAGCGGTCGAGCTCTTCGGCGTCAACCACGTGCCCGCCGAGGCCGACGGCCCCTTCCACCTGTGCCTCGCCGCGGACGGCACGCTGCCGCTCGTGAAGGGCCCGGCCGAGCCGGTCCTCTCCGAGACGATCGTCGAGAACGGACCCGGAGCCTCCGCGGCCGTCGCGGCCGAAGCGGACTGGGCCGTCGTGCTCGTCGGGAACCACCCGATGGTCAACGCCCGCGAATGCTTCGACCGCCCCGGCCTCGACCTCGCGCCGCGCCAGGCCGACCTCGTCCGCGAGGTCGCCGCCGCCAAGCCCGGCCGCACCGTCGTGGTCGTGGTCTCGGCCTACCCGCTGGCGATCGGCGACATCGCCGCCGACCCGAACGTGGCCGCGATCCTCTACACCTCCCACGCCGGGCAGGCCCTCGGCCCCGCGCTGGCCGACGCGATCAGCGGCGACTACTCGCCGGCCGGGCGGCTCACCTCGACCTGGCTCGCCGACACGTCCTCGCTCCCGAAGGCGGGCCCGCGCGCCGAGGCCTTCCGCGTCAGCGACGTCGACATGCTCGAATACGACGTCATCAGCGCCGGGCTCACCTACCAGTACTCGAAGGCCGAGCCGGTCTACGGGTTCGGGCACGGCCTGAGCTACACCGCGTTCCAGTACGGCGACCTCCATGCTCCGTCCACGGTGGATGCCACCGAGCGGTTCACCGCGGCGGTCGACGTCACCAACACCGGCGACCGGACCTCCGACGAGGTCGTGCTCCTGTTCGCGAGCATCGGCGAGTCGGCGTACGGCGACCGCGTCCCCGGGACGCGGCTCGCCGGGTTCACCCGCGCCCGCGACATCGCCCCCGGCGAGACCCGCCGCGTGGAGATCGAGGTCGACCCGCAGCACCTGTTCGTGTGGGACGTGGTGAGCGGCAAGCGGATCGTGGAGACCGGCGACTACCTGTTCGGCATCGGCACCGACAGCGAGGGCCCGGAGGCCGAGGTCCGCATCCAGGGCGAGACGATCGCGCCGCTCGACCTCTCCCGGACCGCGAACGTCTGGGAGAAGGCCACGATCGCCGAGGGCCTCACCTACTGGGAGGTCGCGAAGCTGAACACCCTCAAGCGCGAGGGCGGCTACCACTCGACCGGCTCGCGCCGGGCGGGCAGCCACGTCGGCTTCACCAGGGCCGTCCTGGACGGCGCCGAGGCGATCGAGCTGCGCACCGCCACGACCACCGCCGACTGGGCCGACCTCAGTGACCCGGTGATCGAGGTCCGCGCCGCGGCCCCCGACGGACCGCTCCTCGCCGAGGTCGAGGTCCCGAAGACCGCGGGCCTCCAGTCCTTCGCCGACGTCACCGCGCCCCTCACCGGCGCCGAAGGAACCCAGGACCTGTACCTGGTCTTCCGCTCCGGGGGCATCTACATCGACACGATCCGCCTGGCCCGCTAAGCGAATCGCATAGAAGAAAGGGGGCGGGACCGAACGGTCCCGCCCCCTTCATGCTGCGCTCTAGTCGTGGTGCTCGGTGGCGACGATCCGCCCGCCCGCGGTGTGGAAGACCACGAACTCGCCCTTCTCCAAGGGCCCCACCGGCACCGTGGTGCCGAGGCGGCCGCTCGTGTAAGCGATCATCTCGTCGATGTGCTCGCCGTGCCCGCACACGACCGCGGGCCTCCCCGACTCGATGATCTCGTCGAGGCGCGCGGTGGCCTTGGCGGGCTTGAGGGTCCCGATGGTGAACTCGGGCAGGCCGGTCACGGCGACGCCCTCGGCGGCGCAGTACGGCAGGAGCGTCTCCAGGCAGCGGGCGCTCGACGAGGAGTACGCGGCGCCCGCGGGGAACGCGGCGAGCAGCACTTCGAGCTGCTGGGCGCGCTCGCGGCCCCGCTGGTTCAAGGGCCGCAGCTCGTCCTGGTCGAACCAGTCGGCCTTCGACATCGCGATCGCGTGGCGCACGAACACGATCGGGACGGTCTCGCGGGCGATCTCGCGCGAGAAGTCCTCCAGCACGGGCTGGTCGCGCTCGTAGGTGAGCCGCTCGGCGACCCGGTCGAGCGGGATCCACTCCAGGTCGTCCACTTCGCGCGGGTCCACGGCCTCGTCGACGGCCTCGCCGTCGGCTGCCGGTGTCGCGCACCAGTAGTCGACGCGCTTGAGCTTCCCCTCCTTGTCGTAGAAGGAGGGCGCGAGCGGGCGGCCGAGGACGGGGCGGATGCCGGTCTCCTCGAAGACCTCGCGCTGGGCGGCGGCGAGGAGGTGCTCGCCGCGCTTGAGCTTGCCCTTCGGGAACGTCCAGTCGCCGTACTTGGGACGGTGGATGAGGGCCAGCTCGGGGCGGCCGTCCTCGCCCGGGCGCCAGAGCACGGCGCCTGCGGCGAGGATCTCGGGTTGCATCAACGGTGCTCCTGCATGAGTTGTTCCTGGAGGTCCGCGCCGCCCCTCGGGCGGGACCACAGCCCGAGCGGGCCGAGCCGCCAGGTCCGCGTGCCGTCGTCCATGCCGCGGTCCAGGAGCGAGGTCAGCTGCGCGCGATGGGCGTCGCCGAGGACCCGCACCAGGACCTCGACCCGGCGGTCGAGGTTGCGGTGCATGAGGTCCGCGCTGCCCAACCATACTTCCGGGTCGCCGCCGTTCTCGAACACGTACACCCGGGAGTGTTCGAGGAAACGGCCGAGCACGGAGCGGACGCGGATGTTCTCGGACAGGCCGGGCACGCCGGGCCGGAGCACGCAGATGCCGCGCAGGAGCAGGTCGACCTGGACGCCCGCCTGGGAGGCGCGGTACAGGGCGTCCACGATGCCCTCGTCGGTGAGCGAGTTGCACTTGAACCGCAGGCGCGCGGGCAGGCCCGCCTTGTGGTTGTCGATCTCGCGCTCGATGCGCTCGATGAGGCCGGGGCGCAGGGAGTGCGGGGCGGCGAGGAGCCGGTGGTAGTCGACGTCGCGGGAGTAGCCGGTGAGGTGGTTGAACACGGCGTTGACGTCCTCGCCGACCTCGGGGTCGGTGGTGAGGAGCCCGAAGTCCTCGTAGAGGCGCGCGGTCGTGGGGTGGTAGTTGCCGGTGCCCACGTGCGTGTACCGCAGGAGCGTCCCGTCGGCCTCCTGCCGCACCACGAGCGAGAGCTTGCAGTGCGTCTTGAGGCCCACTATCCCGTACATGACGTGGCAGCCGGCCTGCTCCAGCTTCTGCGCCCAGTCGATGTTCGCCTGCTCGTCGAAGCGGGCCTTGATCTCCACGACGACCACGACCTGCTTCCCGGCGTCGGCGGCGTTGATGAGCGCGTCGACGATGGGGGACTTGCCGGAGGTGCGGTACAGGGTCTGCTTGATCGCGAGGACCTTCGGGTCCGCGGCGGCCTCCTCGATGAGCCGCTCCACCGAGGCGGTGAACGAGTCGTAGGGGTGGTGGACGAGGACGTCGCGGTCGCGCATGACGGCGAACAGGTCGGACTCGGGCGGCAGGACCCGCTCGGAGGGCCGGAACCGCGGGTACTTCAGGTCGGCGCGGTCGATGTTCGCGATGGCGTCGAGCCCGGCGAGGTCGAGCGGCCCGGGGAGGCGGTAGACGACCTCGTCGTCGACGCCGAGCTCCGCGGTGAGCCGGTCGAGGACGCGCGGGTCGATGGTGTCCTCGACTTCGAGGCGCACGACGGGCCCGAAGCGGCGGCGCAGCAGCTCCCGCTCCAGGGTCTGGAGGAGGTTCTCGGTGATGTCCTCGTCGATCTCCAGGTCCTGGTTGCGGGTGACGCGGAACGTGTGGTGGGCGAGCACGTCCATGCCGGGGAACAGCTGCGCGAGGTTCGCGGCGATGACGTCCTCAAGGGGCGTGAACCGGCCGGGGGCGACGGCGATGAACCGCGGCAGCAGCGGCGGGACCTTCACGCGCGCGAACCGGGTGGTGCCGTTGCGGGGGTCGCGGACCTGCACGGCGAGGTTGAGGGACTGCCCGGAGATGTACGGGAACGGGTGCGCGGGGTCGACGACGAGGGGCGTGAGCACCGGGTACACGCGGGTGCGGAACAGCTCCTGCATGCGGGCGCGCTCGACGTCCTCCAGGTCGGCCCAGCGGACGATCGCGATGTCCTCCTTGGCGAGGAGCGGCGCGATCTCGTCGCGGAAGTACTCGGCGTGCTCGATGCTCAGCTGGTGCGCGAGTCCGGCGATCCGGCCCAGGAGCGCGTGCGGGGAGCGGCCCGTGGAGGTGCGCACGGGCAGGCCGGTGGCGAGGCGGCGCATGAGCCCGGCGACGCGGACCATGAAGAACTCGTCGAGGTTGTTGGAGAAGATCGAGAGGAACCGGACCCGTTCGAGCAGGGGCAGCTCGGGCGACTGCGCCAGGCGCAGGACGCGCCCGTTGAACCGCAGCCAGCTCTCCTCGCGATCGAGGAACCGGTCGGGTGGCAAACCGGCGTCAACGAGGGGAACAGGGTCACTATTCGTCATACATCACAAGGTTAACGAAGAAAATGAACTCGTGGTGAACGCGCTTTGAAATCCGCTCATGATCGCCGGATCACGTTCCGTGACCACAGGGGAGTCCCGCTGGCAGCGCGTCCGCGCCGGTCTGCGGCGAACGCGTGCGGGGACGGCCTGGTCGGGGAACACTGGGCGCCGGAGCCGAAACCACAGCGGAGAGGAGGCGCCGTGAGCGACGACAACGACGGCGACCCGTACGGCTACATCGACGACGGTGAGGAGGAGGGTGAGGACGTCGAGGAGGACATCCTCGACGCCCGCGACTACAGCGAGGCCGACCGGTGGGGCATGACCGCCGACGAGGAGCGCCGCGGCGCCCCGCTCGCCGAGGAGCTGGCCGCCGAGGAGCCCGACACGGCCGCGGGCGACGACCGCCCGCGCCCCGGCGACCCGGTCCCGGACGAGTACCTCCCGGAGGAGCCGCCGTCCTATTGAGCGCAGTGAACACACGGAAAAGGCCCGCTGGCGAACCAGCGGGCCTTTCCCTTCTGCGGTCCCGACGGGATTTGAACCCGCGACCTCCACCTTGACAGGGTGGCGAGCACTCCTAGCTGCTCTACGGGACCTTGACTGAACTCTGCCGAGTCCTCAAGGTCGCAAGACCTCTTCATTTATACCATCCGCGTCCGTGTGACCGGCGCCGCGTCTGGGCTGTACCCCCAACGGGATTCGAACCCGTGTTACCGCCTTGAAAGGGCGGCGTCCTAGGCCACTAGACGATGGGGGCGCACGTTGATCCTGGCACGCGGCAAAGAGTGTCGCATTCCGTTTTCTCCGGCTCACCACCGCGGAATTCCGCTTGGGCTCGACAAGCATACGTGACCACGGAGGGCCCTCCGAAGGAGGGTGGCCGTTGAGACCGCGGTCTCAAGGCACGGTTGCAAGGCACGGTCTCAAGGCGGCCCGCGCGGCGCCCGGAGGCGCTGCTCGCGGCCCCGCGCCGACCGCCTTGCTAGCGTTGGTCCATGGAGTTCGCCTATCTGGGACCGCGCGGGACCTTCACCGAAGCCGCGCTCCGCCGGCTGC
Organism: Glycomyces sp. MUSA5-2; assembly: GCF_037034145.1. NCBI lineage: Bacteria > Bacillati > Actinomycetota > Actinomycetes > Glycomycetales > Glycomycetaceae > Glycomyces > Glycomyces sp. MUSA5-2. The sequence continues at coordinate 74,069 of NZ_JBAGKG010000005.1, read as the reverse complement.
CCGCCGCCAAGGGCGCGGCCACCGTGCCGATGCCCTCGATCCCCGAGGTCCTCGACGCGGTCCGCCGCGGCGACGTCGGCGCCGGGTTCGTGCCGATCGAGAACTCCCAGGAGGGCACCGTCACCCTCACCGTCGACGAGCTCGTCGGCGGCGACCCGCTCGTCATCGCCGGGGAGGTCGTCCTCCCCGTCACGTTCGTGCTCGCCTCCGCGAAGCCCCTCGCCGAGATCGCCACCGTCGCCTCCCACCCGCACGCCATCGCGCAGACCCGCGGGTACCTGCGCCGCGAGCTGCCGAACGCGGTCGTCCACCAGGCGCTCTCGACCGCCCAGGCCGCCCAGCGCGTCGCCGACGGGGAGTTCGACGCCTGCGTGTGCGCGCCCTTCACCGCCGAGGCCGCCGGACTCCCCGTGCAGGCCTTCGACATCGGCGACAGCTCCGGGGCCGAGACCCGCTTCGTGCACGTCGTGCGGCCCGCCGCCCCGCCCGAGCCCACCGGCAACGACATCACCTCCCTCGTCGTCTACATCGACCACGACCGGGTCGGCGCGCTCCTGGCCGTCCTCACCGAACTGGCGATCCGCGGGATCAACCTCACCCGCATCGAGTCGCGCCCCACCGGCGAGGGCCTCGGCAGGTACGCGTTCTTCCTCGACTGCACCGGGCACCTCGCCGACGCCCGCATGGGCGAGGCCCTCACCGGGCTGCGCCGCATCTGCGCCGACGTCAGGTACCTCGGGTCCTACCCGCGCGACCACTCCGACCGGCCCGTCCCGCACCCCGAGGGCCTCAGCGACGCCGACTTCGCCGACGCCGCGGCCTGGCTGGAGCGGCTGCGCACCGGCGGCGCCGCCTGACGGCCCCTCCCGCGGGCGCGCGGACCCCGCGCCGCGTCTCCCCCGCCTAGTCTGGGGCCATGGCCTCACTGCCCGAGGAGCTCGCGCTCCTCGCCCACGACGACACCACCGGCCGCGACCGGTCCGGCGGCCACCTCGAACTCGGACTCGCCGGCGCGGTCCTCTACGAGCTCGCGCTCGCTGGACGCGTCGGCGTCGAGTCCGGGAAGGTCCGCGTCCTCGACTCCGCCCCCACGGGCGACCCGGTCGTGGACGCCGGGCTCGCCGCGATCGGCGCCGACAAGCCCCGCATCGCCCGCGTCACGGTCGAGCGGACCGCCAAGGGCCTCAAGCGGACCGTCCTCGACGCGCTCGTCGCCCGCGGCGCCCTGCGCCATGAGCGCGGCAAGGCCCTCGGCCTGTTCCCCTTGAACCGGTACCTCCCGCAGACGCCCGACCCGAAGGCCGACGCCCGCGCCCGCCTGAGCGCCGCCGCCCGCACCGGCCGCGCCTTCGACGACCGCACCAAGGCCCTCCTGTCCCTGGTCAGCGCCATCCGCATCGACGCGGCAGCGTTCCCCGACCGCGCGTCCCGGCCCTCCCGCAAGGAGCTCAAGGCCATGGGCGGCGACTCGTGGGTCGGCGAGGCCGTGCGCAAGGCCGTCAGCCACAAGGACGCCGCGTCGGCGGCCGCCGCGAGCTCCGGCGGCGGCGCCTGAGAGGGACCCGCGAGCGGTCCTGGGTGCGGTCGCCGCCGCGGCGTGGTTGACTTGAGGCATGTCTGAAACATCTCCTTCGCATCGGCACGGGGGGCCGCCGCTGGTCCCGACGCCCCCGGCGATACCGATCCCGCCCGGCATTCCGGTCCCGCCCGTCCCGCCGGTCCCGCCCTCCGCGGGACCGAAGGGGAAGCAGCTCCCCGACCAGGAGAAGATCAGCGACCCGGAGCGCATGAAGGCCCTCGCCCACCCCGCGCGCATGGCCGTGTTCGACTTCCTCGCCGCGCGCCGCGCCCAGGGCTTCGACGGCGCCACCGCGACCGAGATCTCCGAGGTCGCGGGCATGACGCCGAGCGCGATGAGCTACCACCTGCGGACCCTCGCGAAGGCCGGGTTCATCGAGGAGGCCCCGAGCCGCGGCGACGCCCGCGAGCGGGTGTGGCGCCTGAAGCTCTACAGCTTCTCGATCTCCGCCGACGACGACGCCACGCCCGCCGACCGGATCGTCGAGCGCACCATGGGCCGGGTCTTCAGCGACCAGCAGGAGCGCAACTTCGAGCGCTGGCTCGACGTCCGGCTCGACGCGAGCCGCGAGATCCGGGACGCCTCGGTGACCACGCAGGCGCGGCTGCGGCTGACCCCGGCGGAGTCGGCGGAGTTCATCCGGCGGTTCCACGAGCTGGAGGCCGAGTTCGCGAACATGACTTTGGAGCGGGCCGAGGCGGGCCCGGACCCCGAGGACGGCACGATCGTCTTCGACATGCTGTTCCGCCTGTTCCCGCACGTCTGAGCACCGGGCGGGCGGCGCGCCCGCCCGCTCCGCAGGCCCCTCACGGAAAGTCGTGAAAGAACTACTTCGAAAAAATCTGAAAAACCTCTTTCGCAATCAGACGTGAAAGCGTATCTTCGAAATATGTCTTTCACATCCTTCCTCGACGGGACCCGCTGGTCCGACGTCTACACCTCCGCGGCCTGCGCGTTCCTCGCCGGCACGGCCATGTTCACGGCCGACTTCGCCCTCACCCTCCGCCTCCAGACCGACGGCTACGGCGGCATCGCCATCGCCGCGCTCATCATCTGCGCGACCCTCCCCCTCGTGGTCCTCTCCCCGGTCACCGGCCGCCTCGCCGACCGCTTCGACAGCCGCACCCTCATGGCCTGCTCGGGCCTGCTCCAGGCCGCCTCGATCGTCGCGATGGCGTTCACCGACAACCTGATCGCCCTATTCGCGCTGGTGATCCTGAACGCCTGCGGCACCGCGGTCAACATGCCGGTCGTGAGCGCGCTCGTCCCGGTCATGGCCCGCCCGAAGGACCTCCCGCACGCCGTGGCGATGGTCCAGACCGGCACCCTCACCGGCCTCGCCGCCGGACCGGCCCTCGCCGGGGTCGTCATCGGCGCCCACTCCGCCGCTGCGGCCCTCATGCTCGCCGCCGGGTTCGCGCTCCTGCGCGTCCTGTTCTGCCTCGACATCCGCACCCGCCGCGGCGGCGTGCGCCGCGACCCCGCCGCGCAGGCCGCGACGGACGCGGCCCCGTGGCGGCTCGGCGGCGACCGGCTGCTCACCGCGATGGTCTTCGGCCTCAGCGCCGTCATCGCCGCGATGTGCGCCGTGAACGTCCTCAGCGTGTTCCTCGTCCGCGAGGTCTACGACGCGACCGAGTCGATGTACGGCCTCATCAGGTCCTGCTGGACCGTGGGCATGGTCGCGGGGGCGTGGCTCGCCGCGGCGCTGATCCGCCGCCTCGACCGGGACGTGCAGCTCGCGTGGATGCTCATGGCGTGCCTCGCCGGAGTCGGCCTGGTGTGCATCGGGCAGGGCGTGCCGCTCGCGTCGGTGCTGCTCATGGTGCCGCTCAACCTGATCGGCGGCATGTTCAACGCGGGCGAGAACTCGGCGCTGGGCATCGCGGTGGCCCGCCGCGTGCCGGAGGCGTTCCGGGGCCGCGCGAACGCCGCGGTGAACGGCCGCGTCAACGCGGCCCAGCTCATCGGGTTCCTCCTCGGCGGCGCGATGTCCACGGTCATGGACGTGCAGACCGCGTTCATCGCGGTCGGCCTCGTCTCGATCGCGATCGTCCTCGCCTGCCTCCCCCTCATCCGCCGCGCCGCCCGAGCGGACGGCACCGGCGGCACCCCCGCCGCCCGGCCCGCCCCGGAGCGCGCCCTCGCGGGCGCCGCTGCCTTAGCGCCGCACCCGCCACGGGGATGGTGAAAGCAGGCCCGCCGATAGGAAACAGGAAATCAGAGGGCCGGAGGCGGTGCGTGCCTCCGGCCCTCGCTGTACGTCAAGCCGGGTAGGCGCGGATCTCGGTGGCTTTCACCGCGGCCCAGACCTCCTGGCCGGGTTCGAGGCCGAGCTGGGCGGCGGCGGCCGGGGTGATGTCGGCCGCCGCGCGGAGGGGGCCGTCGAGCTGGACGCGCAGGTGGTCGCCGTGGCGGTGGACCCCGGCGACGACCGCGCGCCACGTGTTGCGCGGGCTCCCGTCGGGCCGGGACCGGAACAGCGCCACCGCGCTCGGCGGGAACGCCGCGAACGCGTCGCCCTCCATAGGCTCCGCGGTCGCGAGCGACTCGCCCGAGGCGAGCGCCACGGTCCGCCCGGAGGCGTTGCCGCGGTACAGGTTCAGGCCTACGAGCCGCGCGATGTAGTCGGTGCGCGGCCGGGCCGTGATCGACTCGGCGTCGCCCTCCTGGACCGCGCGGCCGTCCTCGACGACCACGAGGCGGTCGGCGAGCATGAGCGCGTCCACCGGGTCGTGCGTCACGAGTACCGCCGGGCCCGCGAGCCCGGCGAGGTGCCGGTGGAGCTCGGCGCGCGTGTCGAGGCGGGTGCGCGCGTCGAGGGCCGCGAGCGGCTCGTCGAGGAGCAGCAGCGCCGGGTCGGTGGCGAGCGCCCGCGCGAGCGCCACGCGCTGCGCCTGCCCGCCGGAGAGCTGCCCGGGGCGGCGCTTCCCGAAGTCCCCCAGGCCGACCCGGCCGAGCCAGTCGGCCGCGAGGGCCCGCGCCTCGCCGCGGCCGAGGCCGCGGCGCCGCGGCCCGAACGCGACGTTGTCGACCGCGCTCAAGTGCGGGAACAGCAGGTAGTCCTGGAAGACGACGCCGATGCGGCGGTGCTCGGGCGGCACCCAGCGCGCGGCCCCGGAGGGGTGTTCGAGACCGGCACTGTCGAGACCGGCACTGTCGAGGAGGGTCCCGTCGAGGTCGATGTGCCCGCCCGAGAGCGCCTCCAGGCCCGCGAGGGCCCGCAGCGCCGTGGTCTTCCCGGCGCCGTTGGGGCCCAGGAGGGCCACGGTCTCGCCGGGCGCGGCCGTCAGGCGCAGGTCGAGGCGGAAGGACCCGCGGTCCACGACCAGGTGCGCGTCGAGGCCGCTCATGCGACGGCCGTCCAGCGGTCGCGCAGCGACGCGAGCACCGCCACGGAGACGGCGAGGAGGATCAGGCTGAGCACGATCGCGGCCTCCAGGTCCGATTGCAGCGCAAGGTAGACCGCGAGCGGCATGGTCTGCGTGCGGCCGGGGAAGTTCCCGGCGAACGTGATGGTCGCGCCGAACTCGCCGAGCGCCCGCGCCCAGCACAGCACCGCCCCGGCGAGGACGCCCGGGGCGATCATCGGGAGCGTCACGCGGGAGAAGACGGTCCAGCGGCCCGCGCCGAGGGTCGCGGCGGCCTCCTCGAAGCGCACGTCGGCGCCGCGCAGCGCGCCTTCGACGGAGACGACGAGGAACGGCATCGACACGAACGTCATCGCGAGGACGACCGCGGTGGTGGAGAACGGGATCGTGACGTCGAACCGCTCGTGGAGCCACGACCCGACGAAGCCGCTGCGCCCGAACACGAGGAGCAGCGCGACGCCGCCGACCACGGGCGGGAGCACCAGCGGCACCGTCACGAGCGCGCGCAGGAGGCTGCGGCCGGGGAAGTCGCCGCGGGCGAGGAGCCACGCGATGGGGACGCCGAACAGGAGCGACAGCGCGGTGGCGAGCGTGGCGGTGACGAGGGACAGGCGCAGGGCGTCGAGCATCGCGGGCTCGGCGAGGCGCGCGGGCAGTTCGGTCCACGGGGCGCGGGCGAGGAGGCCCGCGAGGGGGAGGATGAGGAACGCGAGGCCGACCGCGGCGGGCGCGAGCAGCGCGGCCGGGACGCGGCGGCGCCGGGTTCGCTTGGCGGGCATGGCGTTCCCCTCCTCCGTCTCCGGCTAGGGCCGCTGGAATCCGGCGGCTTCGAGGACAGACCAGGCGTCGTCGCCGAGGACGTACTCGGTGAACTCGGCGGCCAGGTGGCTTTCGCGGGCGTCGGCGAGCGCGGTGATCGGGTAGGCGTTCACGGCCTCGGCGGACTCGGGGAACTCGACGGCGTCGACCTCGTCGTCGGCGGCGATGGCGTCGGTGCGGTAGACGAGCGCGGCGTCCACTTCGCCGAGGGTGAGCTTCTGGAGGGTGGACTTGACGTCGGCCTCGTAGGTGACGGGCGTGAGGTCGGCACTGGAAGCGGCGATGGCGGTCTCGGCGGCGGCGCCGCAGGGGACTTCCGCGGCGCAGGCGGCGAAGTCGAGGCCCGCGAGGTCGGCGAGGCCGGCGACGCCGTCGGGGTTGCCTGCGGGGACGGCGATGACGAGCTGGTTGAGGGCGAACACCTGCGGGTCGACCGCGGCGCCGGCGTCGACCACCTTGTCCATGTTCTTCTGGTCGGCGGAGGCGAACACGTCGGCGGGGGCGCCTTCGGTGATCTGCGCGGCGAGGTCGGAGGAGGCGGCGAGGCTGAACTCGACGGTGACGCCCGGGTGCTCGGCCTCGAATTGGTCGCCGATCTCGGTGAACGCCTCGGTGAGGGAAGCGGCGGCGAGGACGGTGAGGGTCTTCGGCGCGATGTCGGGGTCGGTCTGGTCGAGGTCGCCGCCGCCGCTGCACGCGGTGAGGGCGGCGAGCGCGAGGGCGGCGGTGAGGGCGAGGGCGGGTGTGGTGCGGCGCATGCGGGGCTCCCGGTTCGGCGCTGGCCGTCAGGCTTCGACGACGACGTTGGTGGACTTGACGACCGCGGTCGCGAGCGAGCCGACTTCAAGGCCGAGGTCGTCGACGGCTTCGCGGCTCATGAGCGACACGACCCGGAAGGGGCCGACCTGGAGGTCGACCTGGGCCATGACCTGGTCCTTGACGATCGCGGTGACGATGCCGCGCAGCCGGTTGCGCGCCGAGGAGGTCCCGTTGCCGTCGGGCGCGGCGGCCCGGTCGCGGGCGAACGCGGCCAGGTCGGCGCCGGTGATCGCCCGGTGCCCGTGCTCGTCGCGCTCGGCGTCGAGCCGCCCGGCGTCGATCCAGCGGCGGAGGGTGTCGGCGGAGACCCCGAGCAGCTCGGCGGCCTCCCCGATGCGAAACGTCGTCACCGTACGAGCATAACCTCGCGGATGCGACGCCAGTGCTGACAACTGCTTGCATTTGCAAACTCGTTAGCGTGAAACCCTCGTGTTTGCGGCGCCGCCAGCATGTCGGACCCCTGTGGCACGGTTTTTGAACCGGGGGCCCGCGGGTTGGTCGGGACGCGCGGCCGAACGGCGGTTTGTGCTGCCCTCAAAGCGCGGTCCCGCCGCCCGCAAGCGGCCCCGTCAGCCCCAGCCGAGTTCGTGGAGGCGCTCCTCCTCGATGCCGAAGTGGTGGGCGATCTCGTGGACGACCGTGACCGCGACCTCCTCCACGACCTCCTCGGGCGTGGAGCACATGCGCAGGGTCGGGCCGCGGTAGATCGTGATGGTGTCGGGGAGGACCCCGCCGTACTCCCAGCCGCGGTCGGTGAGGGCCGTGCCCTGGTAGAGGCCCAGGAGATCCTTGTCCGTGCCCTCGGGTTCCTCGTCGACCAGGATCACCACGTTGTCGAGCATCGCCATCAGTTCGGCGGGCACCGCGTCGAGCGCGTCCGACACCGCCGCCTCGAAGTCCGCCTCGTCCATATCTACCGCCACACGCCCACAATATGCGCTGGGGAGGCCCGCGGCCCGGCCGGTAATCTGTGGACGTGATTGATCTGCGAGCACTGCGAGAGCACCCTGACGCCTACCGCGACAGCCAGCGCAAGCGGGGCGCGTCCCCGGACGCCGTCGACGCCCTGCTCTCCGCCGACTCCGAGCACCGCAGTGCGCTCCAGGCCTTCGAGACGCTCCGCGCCGACCAGAAGGGCCTGGGGAAGCGGATCGCGGGCGCGGCCGCCGACGAGAAGCAGGCGCTGCTCGAACGCACGAAGACCCTGGCCGCCGAGGTCAAGGAGGCCGAGGCGCGCGTGACCGAGACGGCCGCGGCGTTCGACGCGGCCGGGAAGGCCATCCCGAACCTGGTCGCCGAGGCCGCGCCGCCCGGCGGCGAGGACGACTACGTGGTGCTCCGCGAGGTCGGCGAGCGCACCGAGATCGAGGACCCGAAGGACCACCTGGAGATCGGCACCGCGCTGGGCCTGCTCGACACCGAGCGGGGCGCGAAGGTCTCGGGCTCGCGGTTCTACTACCTGACCGGCGACGGGGCGCTGCTCCAGCTGGCGATGCTGAACCTGGCGATGGCGCAGGCGGTGGAGACGGGCTTCACGCCGATGATCCCGCCGGTGCTGGTGCGCCCGGACGCCATGGAGGGCACGGGTTTCCTCGGCGAGCACTCCGACGAGATCTACTACCTGGAGCGCGACGAGCAGTACCTGGTCGGGACCTCGGAGGTGCCGCTCGCGGCGTACCACTCGGGGGAGAACCTGGGCGAGCTGACGCGGCCGGTGCGGTACGCGGGCTGGTCGTCGTGCTTCCGGCGCGAGGCGGGCTCGTACGGGAAGGACACGCGGGGGATCATCCGGGTGCACCAGTTCGACAAGGTCGAGATGTTCTCGTACTGCCGGCCCGAGGACGCGGCGGCGGAGCACGAGAAGCTCCTGTCCTATGAGGAGCAGATGCTCCAGAAGATGGAGCTGCCGTACCGGGTCATCGACGTGGCCGCGGGCGACCTGGGGACGTCGGCGTCGCGGAAGTTCGACTGCGAGGCGTGGGTGCCGACGCAGGGGCGCTACCGGGAGCTGACGTCGACGTCGAACTGCACGACGTTCCAGGCGCGGCGCCTGAACGTGAAGTACCGGGACGAGCAGGGCCGCAACGCGGTCGCGGCGACGCTGAACGGGACGCTCGCGACGACGCGCTGGATCGTGGCGATCCTGGAGAACCACCAGCTGCCCGACGGCTCGGTGTCGGTGCCGAAGGCGCTGCGCCCGTTCCTGGGCAAGGACGTCATCGAGCCGAAGAAGTAGCCCGGACGCAGTCCGGGGCAACGAAACGGCCCGCCGACCTCCAGGTCGGCGGGCCGTTTTTTCGCTGGCGGCCGGTTCGGTTCGCGGGCAGCCCAAGCCGCGTTTTGGTCGCGCGTCCCGCCCAACCTGCGGGCCCCCGGTTCAAAGACCGTGCCACGGGGGTCCGACATTTCGGCGGGCGGCGCTAATCCGAGAGTTGCTCGTCGAGCCAGGCTTTGAGGACGAGGGCGTGGTTGACCTCGGGGTCCTTGGCGGCGTAGAGGAGCGTGACGGGGCCCTGGCGGGCGGCGTCGAGGAGCGGCTGGGCGCGTTCGGGGTGGCCGTCGAGTTCGCTGCGGTAGCGGCCGGTGAACTCCTCGAAGCGGTCGGCCATGTGGCCGAACCAGATGCGGAGGTTCGGGGAGGGCGCCGCGTCCTGGGCCCACTCGACGCCGTCGAGGTCCTCCTTGCTGACCCCGCGCGGCCACAGCCGGTCGACCAGGAACACCGTCCCGGCCCGCTGCGGGTCCCGGCGGTAGTCGTAGACGCGTTCGATCGTGATGTCGGACATGTACGCACGGTATGCCCCTTCGGCCAGTGATGAGGGTGTTTGGTGCGATTGCAGCTTTCATGAGGCCGGCCACGTGAGTTCAGCCGCTCGACACCCTGCCGTTCACCCGCGCCGGGCTACCGTTGAGGCGTGTCAGACATCGCCCCGGCCCCGTTGAGCAGAGAGCAGCCCCCGAAGCTCGTCGCCGTGGACCTCGACGGCACCGTCGTCGACTACCACGACGAGCAGCTCACGACCCCCAGCCGCGCCGTGATCGACGCGATCGGGCGGGTCAGGGAGGCGGGCGTGCCGGTCGCGGTCGTCACCGGCCGGGCCCTGTGGGGCACGATCCGCACCGCCACGGACCTGGGGCTCGACGAGGGGTTCGCGTCGGCGAACCACGGCGCCGCCGAGTTCGACCTGGGCCGCGGCGAGGTCTCCTACGAGGCCGTGGTGGACGTGCGGTCCGCGGTCGAGGCGTTCCTCGCCGCGGACGGGGCCGTGGAGTTCGCCGTCGCGCACGGCCTCGACGGCTGGTGGCACACGAAGGGCTTCAAGCGGGACTTCCACGCGAAGTGGGCCGGGGTCATCGGCCTCGACGACCTCCTGGACCGCCCGGCGGCCCGGATCGTCGCGCGCGTGGCCTCCGACAACAAGTACGGGAGCGCCACGCGCTGCCCGCACGCGATGCGGCTCGCCGAGGGCGCGGCCCTCGACCCGCTCGCGTACCACGTGGAGGTCGGCTACAACGGCTGGGTCGACATCGGACCGCCCGGGGTGACGAAGGCGACCGGCATCGCCCGCATCGCCGAGCGCTACGGCGTATCATCGGCCGACACCGTGGTCTTCGGCGACGCCCACAACGACCTGACCATGTTCGCGTGGGCCGGACACGCCGTCGCGATGGCGCAGGCAGACCCCGACGTGCGGGCCGCCGCGGACGAGGTCGCGCCCTCGGTGTGGGAGGACGGCGTCGCGAAGGTGCTGGCCCGCTGGTTCCCCTGATCCCGGCGGAGGTTCGACGAACGAGCGATTCGCGGCAGCGGGTCGAGACTACCGAGGAGGACGCATGATCCAACTGGCCCGGCTCCCGAAGCTCGTCGCGACGGACCTCGACGGGACGGTCGTCCGCTCGGACGAGTCCGTCTCCCCCCGAACGATGTCGGCGCTCAAGCGGCTCGCCGCCTCCGGGGTGATCCTGGTGGGCGCCACCGGCCGCGGACCGCGGCTGCTCGACATGTGCCGCAACGACGTCCCCTCGGCGGACTTCCTCGTCCTCGGCCAGGGCGCGTTCGTGTACGAGTGCCGCTACGACGACACGGTCGTGCAGCTCGCCGACCGGTCCGTGGACGGCGAGATCCTGCACGAGGCGCTGCGGCTCATCGAAGCCGAGGTCGGCCCGGTGCGCGCGCTCGCCGAGCCCGCCGACCCCGACCGGCCGCTCACCGGCGACGAGATGCCCGACTGGCCGTGGCCGGCGGTGCGCCTGGAGACCGCGCCCCGGGACGTCGCGTTCACCGGCCCGATGGTCAAGGGCTACTTCGTGTCCGACCACCACTCGGGCCCCGAGCTGCTCGTCGCCGCGCAGGACGTCATCGACGAGAACCTGGTCACCGTCACCGAATCGGGCGTCGGGATGCTCGAAGTGTGCCCCGTGGGGGTGACGAAGGCCGCCGGGATCCAGGTCGTGCTCGACAAGTTCGGCATCGACTGGTCCGACGTGCTCGTCTTCGGCGACGCCACCAACGACCTGTCGATGATGCGCGCCGCCGGGCACTCGGTCGCCATGCCCAACGGGCACCCGTGGGTGCAGGCCGCGGCCAGCGAGATCGCCCCCGCGGGCAACAACGACGACGGCGTCGCCCAGTACGTCGAGGCGCTCCTCGAACTGCCGTAGGCCCGCCCGCGGCACTGTCGGATCAAGGACAAGCGGCGCAGATCCGTTGCGCCCCGGCGCGAACGGCCATAGGCTCCTCCCTGGTGGGATCACTGGCCGAGCACGTTCGCGCACAGGGAGACACCGCATGCCCCCATCCGACGACCTGCCGCACGGGATGCCCTACCGCAGGGAGACCCGCTACGACCCGCCCGCGGCCCTCCTTGCGCTCCAGGACGAGCCGCTGCGGCGCATCAGGTACTACCCCGACGGCGCCGAAGGGTGGCTCGCCACCGGGCACGCCCTGTCCCGGCGGATCCTCGCCGACCCGCGGTTCTCCACCGCAGAGCGGTTCGTCCACTCGCCCACCGACCTCCCGCACGTGTTCGTGTCCATATCGGAGCAGGTGCCGCCCGGGTTCTTCCTGTTCTTCGACCCGCCCGAGCACACCCGCCTGCGCCGCAAGGTCGCCGGCGTGTTCACCGTCAAGCGCATGAAGGACCTGGAGCCGCGCATCGCCGGCATCGTCGACGGGTGCCTCGCCGTGCTCCGGGCCGCCGGGCCGGGCGCGGACCTGGTGCGCGAGTTCGCGCTCCCCGTCCCGTCGCTGGTGATCTGCGAGATGCTCGGCGTCCCGTACGCCGACCGGGACGCGTTCCAGCGCAACTCGACCGACATGCTCGACCTCTCGCTCTCCGTGGAGGAGCGCAACAAGGCCATGGCCGAGCTGTTCGGGTACCTCGTGCAGCTCGTGCCCGCCAAGCGCGCCGACCCCGGCGGCGACATGCTCTCCGTGCTCGCCGCCGACGGGGACCTCCACGACGTCGAGACCGCCGGGATCGGCCTCATCCTCCTCGTCGCGGGCCACGAGACCACCGCGAACATGCTGGGCCTGGGCACGATCGCGCTCCTGGAGCACCCGGAGCAGCTCACCCGCCTCACCGCCGACCCCGGGCTGTGGCCCGCGGCCGTCGAGGAGCTCCTGCGGTACCTCACCGTCGCCCACAACGGCGTCATGCGCATCGCCAAGGAGGACGCCGAGATCGAAGGCCGCCGCATCAGCGCGGGCGACCACGTCACCGTCGCCCTCCAGGCCGCCAACCGCGACCCCGGCAGGTACGAGCACCCGGGCGACCTCGACGTCGAACGGGACGCCAAGGGGCACCTCGCGTTCGGCCACGGCATCCACCAGTGCGTGGGCCAGCAGCTCGCCCGCGTCGAGATGCGCATCGGCTTCGCGAGGCTCTTCGCGGCCTTCCCGGGCCTGCGCCTGGCCGTGCCCTCCGCGGACATCCCCATGCGCAGCGAGATGAACGTCTACGGCGTCCACACGCTGCCCGTCGCCTGGTGAACGCCCGCCGCCCCTGACCGGCGCGGCCGGGACCGTCGTCCACCAGTGGCGATCCCGGTCGCGCCTTCTATATGCGGCGCAAGAGGTTCAGCGAACGTCCCAGACGGGCTCGTCGGACTCGACGACCTCGCCGTCGCGCTGGAACACCACGAACCGGTCGAAGCCGCGCGTGAACCAGCGGTCGTGCGTCACCGCGATGACGGTGCCCTCGAACGACTTCAGGCCCTCTTCGAGCGCCTCGGCGCTCGCCAGGTCGAGGTTGTCGGTCGGCTCGTCCAGGAGCAGGCACGTCGCGCCCGACAGCTCCAGCAGCAGCACCATGAAGCGGGCCTGCTGCCCGCCCGAGAGCGTCCCGAAGTCCTGTTCGGACTGGAGCGCGAGCTCGTAGCGCGACAGGGCGCTCATCGCCTTCGACCGCTCCAGCGACGGCCGGTCCCGGTCGCCGTCCCACAGGATCTCGCGCAGCGTGCGGCCCGCGAACTCCGGATGCTCGTGCGTCTGCGAGAAGTGCCCCGGATGGACGCGCGCGCCCAGGCGCGCGGTCCCGGTGTGCCGCACCGGCTCCAGCTCGGCGACCACGCCCTGCTCGGGGTCGGTGCCGCCGCGGGCGAGCAGGCGCAGGAAGTGGCTCTTGCCGGTCCCGTTGGCGCCCAGAACCGCGACGCGGTCGCCGTACCAGACCTCCAGGTCGAACGGGAACGTCAGGTCCTCCAGCTCCAGCTGCTCGCACACGACCGCGCGCCTGCCGGTGCGCCCGCCTTCGAGCTTCACGCGGATGTCCTGGTCGCGCGGCGGCTCCGGCGGCGGCCCGGCCTCCTCGAACTTCCGCAGCCGCGTCTGCGCGGCCCGGTACCGGGAGGCCATCCCGTCGTTGTACGCGGCCTTGTTCTTGTACATGAGCATCAGCTCGCGCAGCTTGTGGTGCTCCTCGTCCCAACGGCGCCGCAGCTCCTCGAACCGCTCGTGGCGGTTGGTGCGCGCCTCGTGCCAGGTCGCGAACCCGCCGCCGTGCGTCCACGCCGTGCCCGCTTCGAGCGTCACCACCCGGTCGGCGGTGTTGGCGAGGACCTCCCGGTCGTGCGAGACGAACAGGATCGACTTGTCCGACTCCCGGATCGCCTGCTCCAGTTCGCGTTTCGCGGGCACGTCGAGGAAGTTGTCCGGCTCGTCGAGCACGAGCACCTCGTCGCGGCCCCGGAGCAGCAGGTGCAGCGCGAACCGCTTCTGCTCGCCGCCCGAGAGCGTGCGCAGCGGCCGGGCTTCGACCTCCGTCCACGGCAGACCCAGCACCGACACCGCGACCGTGTCGCACACGACCTCGAACTCGTACCCGCCCGCCTCGCCCCAGTCGGCGAGGGCCTGCGCGTACGCAAGCTGGTCGCGCTCGTTGCCGCCCGCCATGCGCGCCTCGGCCTTCCGCCTGCGCTTCCAGATGTCGCGCAGCCGCGGCGGGCCCAGCTCGGCGGCGAGGTCCCCGAGCGGCCGCTCGCCCTCGCGCATGCCCACGAGCTGGCGCATCACGCCCAGGCCGCCGCCGTGCGCGACCGTCCCGGAGTCGGCTTTCAGGTCGCCCGTGACGATCCGGAGCAGCGTCGTCTTGCCCGTCCCGTTCGCGCCGACGAGCGCGACCTTCGCGCCCTCGCCGACACGGAACGACACGTCCGAGAACAGCGTCCGCCCGTCGCCGAGCACGTATCCCACGCCTGAGAGGTCTGCGAATCCCATCCCGCGATTGTGGTCGGACGTGCTCCGCCCGTCAAAGCGTTTGCGGCGGTGGCCGCGGCCCCGGGGACCTGAATACGCTGGAGCGATGAACGACACCCCCGACTCCAGCGGTCCCGAGCGGACCCCCAAGGGCTTCTGGCGGCGATTGTCCGCCAGCGACTGGGTCGAGCTGGCCATCTACGTCGCGTTCGGACTGATCGCGCTCATCGCCGGGATCGGATGGCTGCTCGCGCGGGTGTGATCCCCCCGGACCCCTCCTTACCATTGCGGCATGGACCCGCTCAGCGAACTCCTCGGCGGCATCCGCGCCGAAGGCGCGATCCTCGGCGACGCGCTCCTCAAGGCCCCCTGGGTGGTCCGGTTCGACGACCGGGCCCCGCTCACCATGGTCACCGTCGCCCGCGGCGGCGGCGTGATCCTCCTCGCCGACGGCACCGCCGTCCCCGTGAAGGAGGGCCAGACCGCGGTCGTGCGCGGCCACGAGCCGTTCCGCATGGCCGACGACGCGGCGTCGGTGGAGCGCCCGCACCTCGATTACTGGCTCACCTGCTTCGACCCCGAGGCATGCGCCTACGAGGCCGCGCCGCCCGGCGGCGACGGGCCCGCCACGGACCTGTTCGTGGGCGCCTACCGGGCCACCGGGCGCCGCCACGAGCGGCTCCTGCGCGCCCTCCCGCCGGTGGTCGTCGTCGACGACGATGACGAGACCTCCTCGCTCCTCGCCGTGTGCGCCGACGACCTCGCCTCGCGCAAGCCCGGCACGCAGGCGTACATCGACCGCCTCTTCGACTGGGGCCTGGTCTGCACGCTCCGCACCTGGTTCGACGAGCAGGCCGAGGCCGCGCCGAGCTGGTACCGCGGCTTCGCCGACCCCGTCGCCGGGCCCGCCCTGGAGGCCATCCACACCCGCCCGGCCGCGCCCTGGACCGTCGCCGGGCTCGCCTTGCAGGCGGGCGTGTCCCGGGCGCTGCTCGCCAAGCGCTTCACCGAGGTCATGGGGGAGCCGCCGCTCACGTACCTGACGGCGCGGCGCATGGAGCTCGCCGAAGAGCTCCTCGCCGACCCCGACCTCACCGTCGCCCAGATCGCCCGCACCGTCGGCTACGCCGACCAGTTCGGGTTCAGCAACGCGTTCAAGCGCCGCAAAGGCACGAGCCCCACGGCGTACCGCGCGAAGGCCGCCGTCTGAGCCGAGCCGGACGCGGTGCCGCGGACCTGGCCGAACGCGCCGCCCGGGACGCCGCGGCGCCGCATCAGTCCTTGTCGGTCCGCATCCACCAGTGCGCGCCCAGCCCCGCCGGGTCGGCGAGCCGGGCCGCTTCGCCCGACGCCGCGAGCGCCAGCGCGTACTCCACGGGCGACGTGCGCGCCAGGCCGAGCGGCGGCCGCTCGCCCCGCATCCCCAAGGCCCGCAGGGCGTCCCGCTGGCGTATGACGCGGTCGGCGCCGATCGCGTCGACGGCGACGTGGGCGGTCAGGTCGCAGGTGCCGTCCGGGATCGGGGCGGCGAGGCGGCCGTCCTTGAAGCCGGTGAGGGTGCCGCCTTCGGGCCGGGCGTCCGCGGTGTGGCCGTAGTCGACGGCGAGGGTCGTGCCCCGGTCGAGGCGGGCGGTCAGGGCGCGCCAGGCCTCGTCGCGCGGGCGGCCGATCTCGGCGCGCTCGCCCGGGGCCTTGACCGGCCACCACCGGTCGAGCCAGTCCGCGTCGGCCGCGTCGAGGCGCGCGCCGGACCGGACCGCCCCGCGGGGGTCGACCTCCTCGTAGCGGCGGACGCCCTCGGCGTCGACCACGGCGATGTCGCAGGGGACGTTGTCGAGCAGTTCGCAGGCTGTGAGCAGCCCGGTGATGCGCTCGGGCGGCTCAGGAGTCCACGCGACGCGCTCGGGGAGGCCGCTCGGGCGGGGGCGGAGCTCGACGGCGGTGAGGGCGATGCGGTCGGGCAGGAGCGCGGCGAGGTGGGCGAGGAGGTCGCCGCCGCCCGCGCCGACGTCGACCACGGTGAATCCGTCGGGCCGCCCGAGACGCACGTCCGTCTCGGTCGCGAGCCGTGCGATCGCGGCGGCGAAGGCCCTGGTCTGGGCGCTGGTCGCGAAGTGGTTCGCGGGGAGTTCGCGCCGGTAGAACCCGCCGGGGCCGTAGAGGGCGCGGCGCATCGCCTCGCCCCACCGCTCGAATCCGGCCATGCACCGACCCTAGGCGTGCAGTGAGAATGACCACTCGGGGGCTCCCGGGCTGGCGTTGCCGAGCCGGAGACGCACAATTAACGCGTAAGCAATGACCGGTACCTTCCGAAGGACTGGATCAGCATCATGGATCAGCAGCGCAGCGGCGCGTCGCAGCGACCGGCCTCACGGCTCGCGGTCGGCGTCGTCTCCGCGGGCCGGGTCGGCTCCGTCGTCGGGGCGGCCCTCACCCGCGCCGGCCACCGCGTGGTGGCCGCCTCCGCCGTATCCGACGACTCCCGCAAGCGCGTCGCCCGGCACCTCCCGGGCGCCGAGATCCTCCCTCCCCCTGACGTGGCCGCCGCCGCGGACCTGGTGCTCGTGGCCGTCCCCGACGACGCGATCGGCCCGCTCGTGGCCTCGCTGCCCGTGCGGCCCGGCCAGATCTGGGTCCACACCTCCGGCGCGCTCGGCGTCGAGGCGCTGCGCCCGGCGCGCGACGCGGGGGCGCTGACGATCGCGCTGGCCCCGGCGATGACGTTCACGGGCCGCGACGAGGACCTGGAGCGCCTGAACGGCATCTCGTGGGCCGTCACCGGCGAGGCCGAGGCCCGCTTCGTCGGGGAGGCGCTGGTCCTGGAGATGGGCGGGGAGCCCGAGCACGTGGACGAGGCCGACCGGGCCCGGTACCACGCGGCGCTCGTGTACGCCGCGAACCACCTCATGACCCTCGTGAACGACGCCGCGGACCAGTTGCGCGCCATCGGCATCGCGAAACCGGAGCGGCTCATGGCGCCGCTGGTGTCGGCGTCGCTCGACAACGCCCTGCGGCACGGCGACGCGGCCCTCACCGGGCCGGTGTCCCGCGGCGACGCGGGCACGGTCGCCCGGCACCTGGAGGCCCTCGCGGGCACCGACATCGCCGAGACCTACCGGGCCATGGCCCGGCGCACCGCCGAGCGCGCCCTCGACTCGGGGCGCCTGAAGAGCGCCGACGCCGAGGGCCTGCTCGATGTGCTCGCCCACCCCGACAAGGAGGAGACGCCATGACGGCGCTCGTTCACACCAAGGCCGACCTGGCGAAGGCCCGCGCCGCCCTGCCCGGGCGCGTCGCGGTCGTCCCGACCATGGGGGCGCTCCACGCGGGCCACCGCGCGAACTTCAAGCGCGCCAAGGAGGTCGCCGACTCGGTGATCGTCACGGTGTTCGTGAACCCGCTCCAGTTCCGCCCGAACGAGGACCTCGACAAGTACCCGCGGACCCTCGACGCGGACTTGGCGATCTGCGAGGCCGACGGCGTGGACCTCGTGTTCGCGCCGAGCGTCGCCGAGATGTACCCGGACGGGCGCGAGGGCCTGACGACGGTGCACGCGGGCCCGGACGGGGAGCTCCTCGAAGGCGCGTCGCGGCCCGGGTTCTTCACCGGCGTGCTCACCGTCGTCGCGAAGCTGTTCCACCTGACCCGCCCTGACGTCGCGATGTTCGGCGAGAAGGACTTCCAGCAGCTCGCGATGGTCCGGCGCATGGTGCGCGACCTCGACATGGGGATCGAGATCGTCGCCGTCCCCACCGACCGCGAAGGCGACGGCCTGGCCCGGTCGAGCCGCAACGTGTTCCTGTCGGCGGCCGAGCGCGCCGCCGCGCTCGCGATCCCCCGCGCGATCGAGGCCGCCCAGACCTCCCCCGACCCGCTCGCCGCCGCCCAGAAGGTCCTGGCGGCCGAGCCCGGCCTGGACGTCGACTATGTCGCCGTCCGGGCGAACGACCTCGGCGAGGCCCCCGACCGGGGCCCGGCGAGGATCCTCATCGCCGCGAAGGCGGGCACGACCCGCCTGATCGACAACGCCCCCGTGAAAGTAGGAGACGCCCGATGATCCGCACCATGTTCAAGTCGAAGATCCACCGCGCCACCGTCACCCAGGCCGACCTGCACTACGTCGGGTCCGTCACCGTGGACGCGGACCTGCTCGACGCCGCCGACATCCTCGACGGCGAGATGGTCGCCATCGTCGACATCACCAACGGCGCGCGCCTGGAGACGTACACGATCGCCGGGGAGCGCGGCACGGGCGTGATCGGCATCAACGGCGCGGCCGCCCGCCTCGTCGCCCCCGGGGACCTTGTGATCCTCATCTCGTACGCGCAGATGGAGGACGCGGAGGCGCGGGCGTTCAAGCCCACCGTCGTTCACGTCAACGAGCGCAACGAGATCATCGAGGTCAACGCCGACAAGGCGCACCCCGCGCCCGGAACGGCGGGCAACGTGGTGGCGTCGCCACTAGCCGGGCGGTAAGTTACAGACTCATGAGCGAAGAACCGAAGAACGAGACCGCCGACAAAGCGACCGCCGACGAGGCCAAGAAGGCCGACAAGCCCGACCCCGTCGACGACCTGAAGACCACCCGCCACACCCTGGGCGACCTCGCGTACACGGCCACCACCGGGCGCATCGTGTTCCACGAGGAGGTCACCGAGGACGAGAAGTTCAACGGCCGCAAGCCCAAGGCCGAGGTCTCCATCACGTACTACACCCTCGACGACGCCGACGTCACCGAGCGGCCGGTCACCTTCGCCTTCAACGGCGGCCCCGGTTCGTCCTCGATCTGGCTGCACATGGGCCTGCTCGGCCCGCGCCGCGTCGACTCCGGCGACGCCGGGAACCTCACCCCGCCCCCGTACGGCCTCCTCGACAACGAGGAGACCCTCCTGCGCCACACCGACCTGGTGTTCATCGACCCGATCTCCACCGGCTGGTCGCGCGCCGTCGAGGGCGGCAACCCCCGCGACTACCACGGGTTCACCAAGGACATCGAGTCCGTCAGCGAGATCATCCGCCTGTGGACCACGCGGAACAACCGCTGGCTGTCGCCGAAGTTCCTCATCGGCGAGTCCTACGGCGGCACCCGCGGCGCCGGCATCGCCGAGTACCTCCTCACCCGGTTCGGCCTGGCCCTCAACGGCGTCATGTTCATCGCCCCGGCGTTCAACATGGAGACGCTGTTCCACACCAGCCGCTCCGACCTGCCCGGCCCGCTGTTCCTCCCCATGTACGCGGTCACCGCGCACTACCACGGGCTCCACCCCGACCGCGACCTCGACGACCTCGTCGCCGAGGCCCGCGCCTACGCCGACGAGTACCGCGCCGTCCTCGCCAAGGGCCAGAACCTCGCGCCCGAAGAGCGCGCCGCCGCCGTCGCCAAGATCGCCTCCCTCACCGGCGTCTCCGAGGACTACGTCGACGCCGCGAACCTGCGCCTGGAGCACACCCGCTTCTACGCGGAGCTGCTGCGCCACAAGCGACTCGTCACCGGCCGCCTCGACACCCGCTTCACCGGGCCCGCCGACCACTACACGTACGAGCGGATGCCGTACGACCCGTTCCTCATCGGCACCGACGGGCCGTACACGGCCGCGCTCCAGCACTACGTGCGCACCGAGCTCGAATACGAGAACGAGCACGTCTACGAGCGGCTCTCGCGCGCCGTGCACCCGTGGTCGTACAAGGAGTTCGAGGGCGAGGCCGTCGACGTCATCGGCAAGCTCGGCAACGCCATGCGCCTCAACCCGCACATGAAGGTCCACGTCGCCATGGGCCGCTACGACGGCGGCGTCCCCGTCGAGGCCATCGAGTACACCCTCGACCACCTGGAGATCCCCCTCGAAGCGCGCGCCAGCATCGAGACCAAGACCTACCCGGCCGGCCACATGATGTACGTCCACGAGCCGTCCCGCCTGGCCCAGTCCGCGGACCTCGCCGACTTCGTCCAGCGCGCCTCCGCCCGAGGCTGACCCCACCCGTGACCACCGCGAACCCGGGCCCGGCCTGCACCGCCACCAGCGGCACAGGCCGGGCCCGGCGCTCCTGTCGCACCCCTCGGGCACGCTTGAAAGCGGGGGCGCCAGCGAACCGGCGAATCACTCACATTCCCGACCGCACAACCTCGCAGCGAATCCGCTGTCACACCCCCAAGGCACCTTTGAAAGCGGGGGCGCCAGCGAACCCGCGAATCCTTCGCATTCCCGCCCGCCTCGCCGCTGCGAACCGCGCCCTCCCCGGATCTCCGCCGCAACACCCCTGTCGGACCCCTCGGGCACGCTCGAAAGCGGGGGCGGCCGTGAACCTGCGCATCCTTCGTGTTTGCGCCTCTCCGTGTGACGCGATCGTCACGTCCGCTGGCGCGGAGGCGCCCCGTGAGGGCACAGTTGATCCGAACCGCGCGCCCGTCGGCGCGCACACCGAGCGGGTCCCCGGGCGACCGGGCCGACCCGGCTAGAAGGGCGACGGCACGTGCCACCCGTGTTCACTGGGCCGGAGGCCGGGGCGCTCCCGCACCTGCCCCGCCTGCCGCGGCGGCTGCGCGCCGCCGCGCCGTCATGGACCGAGACGACCGACGTGTGCGTCATCGGCTCCGGCGTCGCCGGGCTCACCTGCGCGCTCAACCTGCGGCAGGCCGGATTCCACGTCACCGTCGTCACCAAGGTCCACATCGACGACGGCTCCACCCGCTGGGCGCAGGGCGGCGTCGCCGCCGTGCTCGACCCGCACGACACCCCCGAGGCGCACGCCCGCGACACCCAGATCGCCGGCGTCGGCCTCTGCGACCCCGCGGCCGTCGACGTTACCGTCACCGAAGGCCCCGAACGCATCGCCGACCTCATCCACCTCGGCACCGAGTTCGACCGCGACCCCGACGGTTCACTCCAGCTCACCCGCGAAGGCGGCCACCGCGCCCGCCGGATCGTCCACGCCGGCGGCGACGCCACCGGAGCCGAGATCCAGCGCGCGCTCCACGCCGCGGTCCTGCGCGACCCGTGGATTCGCATCATCGAGAACGCCATGGTCCTCGACCTGCTCACCGACGCCCGCGGCCACGCGGCCGGGGTGAGCCTCCACGTCCTCGGCGAGGGCGTCGAGCACGGTGTCGGCGGCGTCGAGGCCCGCGCGGTCGTGCTCGCCACCGGCGGCCTCGGTCAGATCTTCCAGTCGACCACCAACCCCTCCGTGTCCATCGGCGACGGCGTGGCGCTGGCGCTGCGGGCCGGTGCGACCGTGACCGACCTGGAGTTCGTCCAGTTCCACCCGACGTCCCTGTACGTCGCAGGCGTCCAAGGCCTGCGCGGTCGGCCCGGCGCCTCCGGCCCCGGCGGCGGCACCGAAGCCGGAAGCCCCGAACTCGGTCCCGACGGTATCCCCGGGGACCGACACTTCCAGGACGCGCACGCGGTCCGCGTCGACCAGCAGCCGCTCATCTCCGAGGCGCTCCGCGGCGAAGGCGCGTACCTCCGCGACTTCACCGGCGACCGGTTCATGGTCGGCCGCCACGAACTCGCCGAGCTCGCGCCCCGCGACGTCGTCGCCAAGGCCATCACCAACCGCATGATCGCCGAAGGCAAGCCGCACATGTGGCTCGACGCCCGCCACCTCGGCCGCGACATGCTGGAGCACCGGTTCCCGACGATCACCGCGTCGTGCCGCGCCATCGGCGTCGACCCCGTGAGCGACATGATCCCCGTCGCCCCCGCCGCCCACTACTCCTCCGGCGGCGTGCGCACCGACCTGCACGGGCGCACGAGCGTCCCCGGCCTCTACGCCGCCGGGGAGGCCGCCTGCACCGGCCTGCACGGCGCCAACCGGCTCGCCTCCAACTCCCTGCTCGAAGCGCTCGTGTTCGCGCAGCGCATCGCCGACGACCTCGCCGAGCGCAAGCCGAGCCCCGGCGTCCCCGAGCTCCCCGAGGGCGAGGGCACCGTCTGCTCCACGACCTCCCGCGCGCCCCTCCAGGAGGCGATGACGAAAGGCGCGGGCGTGCTCCGCTCCGAATCGTCACTGGAGGCCACCGCGGCGTCGCTCACGGCATTGGGGGACAATGTGTCCGGACGTCCGCGACCGGCCACATGGGAGGCAACTAACCTGCTGACCGTGGCGGCCGCCGTCACGGCCGCGGCCCATCGCCGCCGCGAGACCCGAGGCAGCCACTGGCGCGAGGACCACCCCGACGCCGCCGACGCCTGGCTCGGCCACCTGTGCCTGTCCATCAGCTCCGACGGGGAGCTCGAAACCACCTGGGAGCCCATCAGATGAGCAGATTCGCCGAAGTCCCCGGCGGGGCCGGACTGGACGAGCGGCTGCTCGCCTGCCGCCTCGACCCCGAGGACGTGTACGTCGCCGTCCAGGACTACCTGGATGAGGACCTCTCCCACGCGCGCCGCGACGTGACCTCCGAGTCGATCTTCGGCCCCGAGCACACCTCCACCGTGGCCGTCACCGCCCGCGCCGACGGGCTCCTCGCGGGCCTCCCGGTCGCCCACGCGGTCTTCCACGCCATGCCCGGGGACATCGAGTTCACCTACCTCGCAAAGGAAGGCGCGCGCATCCGCGCCGGTCAGGTCCTCGCCCGCGTCACCGGCCCCACCCGCTCGCTCCTCGCCGCCGAGCGCACCGCCCTGAACCTGCTGTGCCGCATCAGCGGCGTCGCCACTCACACCCGCCGCTTCGCCGACGTCCTCGCCGACTGGCACACCACCGTCCTCGACACCCGCAAGACCACGCCGGGCCTGCGCGCCTTCGAGAAGTACGCGGTCCGCGCCGGAGGCGGCGACAACAAGCGCATGGGCCTGTACGACGTCGCCATGATCAAGGACAACCACAAGGAGGCCGCGGGCTCGATCACCGAGGCGTTCAACGCGGTCCGCTCCGCCGAGCCCGATGTGGACGTCCAGGTCGAGGTCGAGATCATCGAGGAGGCCCTCGAAGCGGTCGCCGCCGGGGCCGTGTTCCTCCTGTGCGACAACATGAGCCCCAAGGAGCTCGCCGAGGTCGTCGAAGCGGTCGGCGAGCGCGCCGAGCTGGAGGCCACGGGCACGATCACCCTCGACAGCGCGGTCGACTACGCCGCCACCGGCGTCGACTACATCTCCGTGGGCGCGCTGACGCACTCCTCGCCCATTCTGGACATCGGCCTGGACTTCGAGGAGTAGCCGTGCTGCTGTGCGTCGACATCGGGAACACGAACACGGTCCTGGCCGTGTTCGACGGCGAGACCCTCAAGCACTCGTGGCGGATCCGCACCGACCCGCACGCCACCGCCGACGAGCTGGGCCTGACGTTCCGGGCCCTCCTCGACGGCGACGGCGTCGACCTCTCGGGGATAGCGCTGTCGTCCACGGTGCCGCAGCAGGGCGCCGAGGTCGCGAAGATGGCGCAGCGGTACTACCCGCACGCGCGCCTCGTCCAGATCGCGCCGGGCGTGAAGACCGGTGTGCGCCTGAGCATCGACAACCCGCGCGAGGCCGGACCCGACCGCATCGCGAACACGTACGCGGCGTTCCACCTCTACGGCGGTCCGTGCATCACCGTCGACTTCGGAACGTCGACCAACATCGACGTGATCTCCGACGCGGGCGACTTCCTCGGCGGCGCATTCGCTCCGGGCATCGAGATCTCCATCGACGCCCTCGCCTCGCGGGCCGCGAACCTGCTGAAGATCCCACTCGTCAAGCCGCGCAGCGTCATCGGCAAGAACACCGTCGAGTGCCTCCAGTCCGGCATGGTCTACGGCACCGCGGCGCAAGTGGACGGCCTGGTCCGCCGCATCACCGCCGAGCTCGGCGGCGAGGTCAGAGCGGTCGTCGCCACCGGCGGCCTCGCGCCCGTGGTCATCGAGCAGTGCGAGACCATCACCCACTACGAGCCGAACCTGACCCTGCACGGCCTCAGGATGATCTGGGACCGCAACGCCTGACCGTCAAGGGCGCTGCGGTCCCGAGCGTCACTGCTGCTGCTGGCTCTCCGGCGGCGCGGGGTCCTGCGTGGCCGCGGGGGCGCCCTTCATGCCGCCCTTGGCACCGGTCATCGGGTAGCCGCCGATGATCTTCGCGATGCTCTTGCCTTCGGTGATCTCGTGCCCCTTGAAGGTCATCTGCGGGATGACCTTGCTGTCGTAGATCGGCTTGAGGCCGCCGGTGCCGGGGATGTTGCCCGAGCCCCACGGGCTGCGCAGCGTCTTGTAGATCTCGGCCCCGTTGTCGCCCTGCGTCCCCGTCATCTTCCCGATGCCCTTGGTGTTCTTGCCGGCCGCGATGGCCGCCTCCTGCTGGTCGAGGGCCTTGCGGTTGTAGGCGATGTTCTTGTAGCCGGTCTTGACGTACCCCTTCATGCCGAGGTTCGACACGGCCTTGCCCGCGTCGTCGAGCGACCCGGCGACCTTCGGGAAGCGGCCCGCGAGCTTCGACATCGCGTTGCCGAGCTTCGCGAGGTGCGTCATGATCTTCGCGATCTGGACGAGCGCGTCGGCGATGACGCCGGAGATCATGGCCGCGAACGACCCGCCGAAGGTGAACCACGAGGCCGCCAGCGCCGCGAGCGCGTACATGACGGCGCGGGCCACGAACTCGCAGATGACCTCCAGGATGATCGCGCGGGTGACCGCGGTCCAGATCCCCATGACCTCCATGTACTTCGCGATGCTCCCGGAGGCCGAGCCCGCGGCGCGGATCGCGGCCTCGAAGTCGGCGAGGCGGTCGCGGTAGGCGTCGGCGGCGTCGCCGGTCCAGTCGGCGACGGTGCCCGCGTCGCCGACGAGGTCGGTGGCGGCCTGGTCGAGGGCGGCCTCGATGTTCTTCCAGGTGTCCTTGGTGGCGTTGATGGACGTGGGGTCGCCCGCGAGGATCTCCAGGAAGTCGCGCAGCGGCCCGACGTGCTCGATGAGGAACCCGACGCCCGCTTTCGCGAACCCCATGAGCGGGTTGAGGACCATGCCGATGATGTCGAGGGCCATCACGGTGCCGTTGAGGCCCTTTTCGAGGTCGGTCTCGGAGTTCGCGAGGAGCTGGGCGCTGTGGAGGGCCTTCGCGCCGGTGAAGGTCCCGGCGCCGGGGACGGACTTGTCGGGGTTGACGATGAGGTCGTTCATGGCTGCTCCGTCTCGCTGGTGAACTCGTTGAACGTCTGGGCGACCGCGTCGTCGTTGTCGTGGTACGCCTGGCCGGTCTCCTTGATCTGCGCGGCGAGCTCCTCGGTGCCGTCGACGGCGAGGCCGAGGGCTTCGACGGCCTTGTTCTTGAGGTCGGCGGCGCCGCCCGCGAACGGCAGGTTGACGATGCCGAAGTCGAGGAGGTCGCCGTAGCCCTTCTGCTGCGCGGCGTCGGCGGCCTGCGCCACCCGGTCGACCACTTTGGACTTGATGCCTGCGGCGTGGTTCTCGAACGCCTCGGCCGACGGGATCTGATTGCTGTTCTGCACGGCGGCTACACCTCGGGGCGGTTCGCTCTGACCTGGCTGACGATCTCGCTGTCCTCGCCGAAGACGTCGGCGAGGGCCCGGGTGGAGTTGTCCCCGGCCTGGATCGCGGCCTGGTCGTAGACCTCCTTGATCATGGCGGCGAGGGTCCGGGGGGTGAGGGTGGAGGCCTGGCTGCTGAGGTGGATCTCCTGGAGGGCGCCGCCCGCGCCGACCTTGATGCGCACCTCGCCGTTCTCGGACTTGGCGGTGGCGGTGGCGGCCTCAAGGGCCTCGTCGAGGCTGGACGCCTTCTGCGCCATGGCGGTTATGCGGGCCTCGAAATCCCGCAGGAATCCTTCTGGGTCTTCGAACACGGAGGGCATGTTCCCCGCACCTTTCTCGAAGCAGGCTGGTGACGGCGTGAACGTAGCGGCCGCGGGTTACGGGCCGGTGCGCTCCGCGGGGCTTTGGGCGGGCGCGGGCGGGGCGCGGTCGGGGTTGGCCTGGAACGCTTCTGCAAGATTTCTTTATGGAAATGCAATCTCCGCTGACGCGCGTACGGGGCCGCCCCGGTGAGGGGCGGCCCCGTACGCGCGGAACGGTTCTCAGGCGGCCGAGCCGGACCCTAGGCGGCGGGGCCGGGGACGGGCCCGTGGGCGAGGTGGACGCTCCTGGCGCCGCCGCGCATCCGGATGCGCCGGGCGAGGGCCACGGCGTGCTTGACGTCGTTGGCGAGGAACAGGATCGTGGGCCCCGAGCCGGAGACGTGCGCGGTGAGCGCGCCCTCTTCGAGGCCGCCGTGCATGAGCGAGGCGAGCTGCGGGCGCAGGCTCACGGCCGCGGCCTCCATGTCGTTGACGAGGAGGCGCGCCAGCGAGTCGGCGTCGGCGCCGGACTCGAAGGCCCGCACGATCTGGTCCACATCGGAGGAGTAGCGGCCGATGCCGTCCTCGCGGAGCCGGTCGACCTCCTTGTAGCACTCGGGGGTCGAGATCTGCGTGTCCGTGGTCGCCACGACCCAGTGCCAGGTCCCCTTGGCGTCCACCGAGGTCAGCTCCTCGCCGCGCCCGGTGCCGATCGCGGTGCCGCCCTTGAGGCAGAACGGCACGTCGGAGCCGAGCCCCGCGGCGAGGCGGTGCAGCTCGGCGTCGCCGATCTCCACGTCCCACAGCCGCGAGCAGGCGATGAGCGCGCCGGCCGCGTCCGCGGAGCCCCCCGCGAGGCCCCCGGCGACGGGGATGCGCTTGTTCAAGTGCAGCTTGACGTCAGGTTCGATCCCGGCGTACAGGGCGACGAGCTTCGCGGCCTTGTGCGCGAGGTTCGCCTCGCCGGTGGGCAGCTCCCCGGCGCCCTCCCCGGAGATGGTGATCTCGATGCCCGGCTCGCCGCGCCGCTCCGCGGTCACGGTGTCGTGCAGCGAGATCGCCTGGTACACCGTGGACAGTGCATGGTAGCCGTCGGCGCGGGCGTCCCCGACGCCCAAGTGCGGGTTGATCTTGGCGGGGACGTCGACGGAAACGCCGACCGGCGGTGCGGCCGGCGCGGTCTGTCCGGTCATTCAGGCCTCCTCAGGTCCGACTGGTCCCGCCCAGCGCCTCTTTGGCGTCGGCGAGGGCGATGAACTCCGCTATGTCCAACGATTCACCCCGCCTGGTGGGTTCGATCCCGGACCGCTCCAGCACCGCGTCCACGTCCTCGCCCGCCCACGCCTTCAGGGACTGGCGCAGCATCTTGCGCCGCTGCCCGAACGCGGCGTCGACCGCGCCGAACACCTCGACCCGGTTCGCGTCGGGGCTCTGGATCCGCTCGAACGCGACGAGCGCGCTCGCGACGTTCGGCACCGGCCAGAACACGTTCGCCGACACCGATCCGGCCCGCTTCGCCTTGGCGTACCAGGCCATCTTCACGCTCGGCGAGCCGTAGATCTTCGACCCGGGCTGCGCGGTGAGCCGGTCGCCGACCTCCGCCTGGACCATGACGAGGCCCTTGCGCAGCGTCGGGAACGTCTCCAGCGCGTGCAGCACCACCGGCACCGCGACGTTGTACGGCAGGTTCGCGACCAGCGCCGTCGGCGGCTCGGGCAGCTGCTCGGGCGCGACGCGGGCGGCGTCGGTCTCGACCACCGCGAGCCGGTCGTGCTCCTCGGGCGCCCGGTGCGCCACGGTCGTGGGCAGCGCGAGCGCGAGCTTCGGGTCGATCTCGACGGCGATCACCTTGCGGGCGATCTCGATGAGCGCCAAGGTGAGCGAGCCGAGGCCGGGGCCGACCTCCATGACGACGTCATCGGCGTCGAGCTTCGCGGCGGCGGCGATGCGCCGCACCGTGTTCGCGTCGACGACGAAGTTCTGGCCCCACTTCTTGGTGGGGGTGATGTTCAGGCCGCGCGAGAGCGTGCGGATGTCGCCCGAGGTCAGCAGGCGCGCCATCAGCCCTGGCCCCCGGCCAGGAGCGGCTCCAGGACGATCCCCGGGTAGTCGTTCTGGATGGTCTGGATGCGGTACTTGTTCGGCAGCGCCACCAGGAACGCGCCGTCGCGGGGCCGCGAGAACACCTCGACGCCCGGAGCGGTGCGCAGCCGGGCCGCGCCTTCGGCGTCGGTGAGCCGCGCGAGCTGGTACGGCAGGTTGCTGATCGTGGCGGGGACGTCGAACTCGGCCTGGAGCCGCGCCGTGGTCACCTCGAACTGGAGGGGCCCGACGGCGGCGAGCACTGGCGTGGCCTCGCCGCGCCGCTCGGAGTACAGGACCTGCACGACCCCTTCGGCGTCGAGCTGCGCGATGCCGCGCCGGAACCGCTTGGCCTTCGACGTGTCGTGCATCTGGAGCGCCCCGAAGTGCTCGGGCGCGAACGCCGGCAGCGGCGGGTACTCGACGGCCTTCCCCTGGTAGATCGTGTCGCCCACCGACAGGCCGGTGGCGTTGACGAGGCCCACGATGTCGCCGGGCCACGCCTCGTCGACGGTGTCGCGCGCCGACCCGAACAGGGTCTGCGCGTACTTCGTGGACATGGTGCGCCCGCCCTGGGCCTGCGTCACCTGCATGCCGCGCTCGAACCGGCCCGAGCAGACGCGGATGAACGCGAGCTGGTCGCGGTGCGAGGCGTTCATGTTCGCCTGCGACTTGAACACGAACCCGGAGAACCCGGTCTCCAGCTCCCGGGGCTCGCCCTTCGCGTCGTCGCGCGCGAACGGCGACGGCGCGATGTCCACGAGCAGGTCGAGCAGCTGCCCGACGCCGAAGTGGACGAGCGCGGCGCCGAACAGCGTCGGCGTGGTCTGCCCGGCCTCGAACGTCTTCTGGTCGAAGTCCGCCTCGACCTCGCTCAGCAGCTCCGACTCCTCTTGCGCGCGTTCGTAGTCGGCCCCGAACTGCGCGGCCGCCTCGTCGGCGCCGAGCTGCTCGGCGATCGCCGACCGCTCCCCGCCGGGGGACCGCTCGTAGCGGACCATGCCCGGGACCTGGGGTCCGGCCTCGCGGCGGCCGTCCCTCCACTCCCCGAACCCGATCCGCTCGATGACGCCGCGGAACTCGCCGCCGACGCCGACCGGCCAGGTCACGGGCGTGGGCTTGATGCCGATGCGCGTCTCGATCTCCTCGATGAGTTCGAGGGCGTCCTTCGCGGGCCGGTCCCATTTGTTGATGAACGTGATCACGGGGATGCGCCGCGCCCGGCACACCTCGAACAGCTTCAGCGTCTGCGGTTCGAGGCCCTTCGCGGCGTCGAGGAGCATCACCGCGGCGTCGACGGCGGTGAGGACCCGGTAGGTGTCCTCGGAGAAGTCGGCGTGGCCGGGGGTGTCGAGGAGGTTGACGACGCAGCCGCGGTACTCGAACTGGAGGGCCGCCGACGTGATCGAGATGCCGCGGTCCTGCTCCATGGACATCCAGTCGGACACCACGCCCTTGCGGTCGCCCTTGCCGTGGACGGCGCCCGCGGTCGAGATGGCGCGGCCGTGCAGCGCCAGGGCCTCGGTGATCGTCGACTTGCCGGCGTCGGGGTGGGAGATCACCGCGAACGTGCGGCGGCGCGCGGCCTCCGCCGAGATGTGGCTGGACATGGATTCCTCAAGGTTCTGAATTGCGTGCGGGCCCGACCCTCAACGATAGCCGTGGTGAACGACACGGCCGCGCAGCCCGCTGCGGGGCGGTTTCCTGTCGGACCCCCGCGCAAACCTGGACGCTACGTTCCCCTTCCGGGTGGGTGGGGGTTTGGGACGGCCTACTGCCTTCAGCTTTTAACGCGCCTCACCGGCGGGTGTCGGCCCTGAGCGCGCCTAACCGGCGAGCTCGGCCTTGACGATCCCGGCGACGACCTTCCCGTCGGCGCGGCCCGCGGTCTTCGGGCCGATCGCCTTCATGACCTTGCCCATGTCCTTCGGCCCGGAGAACCCGCCCTCGGCGATAGCCGCCCGCACGAGTTCAGTGACTTCTGCCTCAGTGAGCTCCGTCGGCAGGTACCGCTTGATGACGGCCTCCTCCGCGAGCTCGTTCTCCGCGGACTCCTCGCGGCCCCCGGCGCGGAACGCCTCGGCCGCCTCCCGCCGCTGCTTCGCCTGCTTGACCAGCACTTTCACGATCTCGGCGTCGTCGAGTTCGCGCTTGCTCTTCCCGGCGACCTCTTCGTTCCGAATTGCCGTGATGATCATGCGGAGCGTGCCCAGTGTCACCTTATCCTTGGCCTTGAGGGCGGCTCGCATATCCGTTTCCAGCTGGGTCTTTAGCTCGCTCATAACTCGACAATCTACCGTTGGGGGTATGAAGATCAGCCGTGGACTTGCCGCAGCAGCCGGGATCGGGGTCGGCGCGGGGGCGCTGGCGCTCGCCTACGCGTCCCTATACGAACGCGTCCAGTACACGCTCAGGCACTTCGCGGTGCCCGCGCTTCCCGAAGGTGCCGAGCCTATCCGGGTCCTGCACATCTCCGACCTCCACATGACGCCCGGGCAGGTCCGCAAGGCCCACTGGGTCGCGTCCCTGTCCGCGCTCGACCCGGACCTGGTGCTCCTCACCGGCGACAACCTCGCCCACCCGGACGCGGTCGACCTGGTCGCCAAGACCCTCCGGCCGCTGTTCAAGGCGCCGGGCGCGTTCGTGTTCGGCTCGAACGACTACTACGCGCCGGTGTTCAAGAACCCGCTCCAGTACTTCAACAGGAACCACGAGCACCGGTACGGCGAGCCGCTGCCCACCGAGGAGCTGCGGAAGGTCCTCGTCGACGGCGGGTGGCTCGACCTGAACAACGCCGCCGCCGACAAGGTCGTCTCCGGTATGAACGTCCACTTCGCGGGCGTCGACGACCCGCACTTCGACCTCGACGACTACGAGCTCGTCGCCGGGCCCGTCCCCTCCAGCGCCGACCTCTCGATCGGCCTCACGCACTCGCCCGAGCCGCGCGTCCTCGACTCCTTCGAGTCCGACGGCTACGACTTCGTGGCCGCCGGCCACACCCACGGCGGGCAGGTCTGCGTGCCCGGCTACGGGGCGCTCGTCACCAACTGCGGCATCGACCGCGAGCGCGTCAAGGGCCTCCACCCGTGGGAGGACATGTGGCTGCACGTGTCGGCGGGCCTGGGCACCAGCCCGTACGCGCCCGTGCGGTTCGCGTGCGCCCCGGAGGCGAGCCTCCTGACGTTCGTCCCGAAGGTCTTCTAGTCGCGGCGCCGGGGCCCGGATGTGACCGGGCCCCGCGCCCCCGACCCCGTTCGACGGGCCTGCCCGGGTTCGGGTAGCATTTCCCAACGACGCATCCACCCAGCGTGTGCGCGAAAACAGAACATCGGGTTGTGGCGCAGCTTGGTAGCGCACCTCGTTCGGGACGAGGGGGTCGCAGGTTCAAATCCTGTCAACCCGACCACAGCAAGTTCGGCTCAGGCCCCGTCTTCGACGGGGCCTGACTGGTGTTCCGCCGACGCTCCGGGCCAAGGGCGAAGCCCTCGGCCTGGAGCATCTCCTGTTTTCCGAATGAAGTCAGGGTTTCGGCTTCACCAGGCCCGCGTCGTAGGCGGCGATGACGGCCTGGACGCGGTCGCGGGCGCCGAGCTTCGCGAGGACCTTCCCGACGTGCTTCTTCACCGTCGACTCGGTGAGCACGAGCCGCTCGGTGATCTCCGTGTTCGACAGGCCCTGGCCGATGAGGACGAGCACTTCGAGCTCGCGTTCGCTCAGGTCCCGCAGGCGCGGGTCGGCCGCGGCGGGGGTGTCGGCGGGCGGCGAGAGCACTTGGTGCGCATAGGCGTCGAGGAGGCGCCTGGTGAGCCTCGGGGCGACGACGGCGTCGCCGGAGGCGACGGCGCGGATGCCCGCCACGAGCTCGTCCGGGCGGGCGTCCTTGAGGAGGAACCCGCTCGCGCCCGCACGGAGGCCGTCGTGGGCGTACTCGTCGAGGTCGAACGTGGTGAGGATGATGACCCTGGTGCGGCCGCCGGAGGCGACGATGCGGCGGGTCGCTTCGAGGCCGTCCATGCCGGGCATGCGCACGTCCATGAGCGCCACGTCGGGCCGCAGGTGCGCGGCCATGCGCACGGCCTCGGCGCCGTTCGCGGCCTCGCCGACCAGCTCCAGCCCCTCGGTGCCCTGCATGAGCATCGACAGGCCGAGGCGCTGCATCGGCTGGTCGTCGGCGACGAGCACGGTGATCACGAGGTCTCCTCTTCCGTTTCGGGCACGGCGGCGGCCGTCTGCTCCAGCTCCACGTCGACGAGCCAGCCGGTGCCGCTGCCGTTGGGGCCGATGATGACCGTGCCGCCGTAGAGGGCGGCCCGCTCGCGGATGCCGATGAGGCCCCGCCCCGGTTCGCCGCGCCCGGCAGGCGGTCGCGGGGCCCCGCCCCCGGAGTCCATCACTCTGATGTGGACCCGGCTGTGGTCGACCGACAGCGTCACGGCGGCGGCCGCCGGGCCGCCCGCGTGCTTGATCGTGTTCGTCAGGGCCTCCTGGATGATCCGGTAGACCGTGAGCTGGACGCCGGACCCGAGCAGGTCGAGACGCCCCGACGTGCGGCAGTTGACGATCAGGCCGGCCGCGCGCACGCGGTCGAACAGCGCGTCGAGGTCGGCAACACCCGGCTGCGGACTCAGCTGGCGCTCGTCGCGGTCCTCGGCGTGCAGGACGCCGAGGACGCGCCGCAGCTCGTCCATCGCCTCGCGGCCGGTCTCGCCGAGCATCCGCAGCGTCCCCGCCGCCTCCTCGCCGCGCTTGTCGGCGAGGGTCGCGGCCCCGTCCGCCAGGGTGACCATCACGGACAGGTTGTGGCCGAGGATGTCGTGCATCTCCCGGGCGATGCGCGAGCGCTCAGCCGCGGCGATGAGCCGCTCGCGCTGGTCGCGTTCGATTTCGAGCCGCCTCGCGCGATCCTCCAGGGCCGCGGTGTACATGCGGCGGATGCGCACCGCCAGGCCGATCGCGCCCGCGGCGGTCACCGCGGGGAGGATGAAGAACAGGCTCAGCAGCGGTCGGTCGATGTCCTCGAACACCAGCACCATGAGCAGCAGCTCCACGGTGATGATGACGCCCGCCCACGTGAACAGCCGCAGCGAGCCGCGCGAGGCGAGCGAATAGAGCGCGAAGAGGACGCAGAGGGCGAACAGGACGCTGACGCGCGGCGGCAGCCACAGGCCGATCGCCGACTGCGCCACGACGATCGTCGAGACGATGAAGAACACCAGCGCGGGTCGGCGCCGCCGCCACCACAGCGCCGCCGCCATCGCGGCCGACAGCACGTACGGCATGACCGCCGGGACGGTGTCGCCCGCGTCGGAGCCAGGCACCGAGCCGCCCTCGCCGAACAGCAGCTCCGCCAGGGCGGCCAGGGCCACGAACGCCACCACGGCCGCGTCCAGCACCCGCGGATGCCGCTCGTCGAACCCGCGCATCCACCGCCGCAGCCGCATGACGCGGTCCAGCGGCGGGTGCGCCGGCAGCGGGTCGGCCCCGGGGAGCGGCGCCGCCTGCTCCCCGAGGCCGGCCGCGGGCGCTGAACTCATGGCCCTCATTGTCCGCGATTCACTTCGCCGCGTCGATGAGCTTCGCGTTCTCCTCCGCGCCGTCCTCGGCGAGGCGCTGGTGGAGCCGCTCGCCCTCGACGTCGACGTTCGGGAGGACCCGGTCCAGCCCCTTCGGCATCCACCACGAGCCGCGGCCGATGAGGGCCATGACCGCGGGGATGACCGCCATCCGGACAACGACCGCGTCGAACACCACGGCCATGGTCAGGCCGAAGCCCATCGAGGCGATGAACGACTGCTCGGCGAGGATGAACGCGGCGAACACGCTCATCATGATGAGCGCCGCGGCGACCACCACGCGCGAGGAGTGCCCGTAGCCGTCCACGATCGCCTGCTTCGGGTCCGCGCCGTGCACGTACGCCTCGCGGACGCGCGTCACCAGGAAGATCTGGTAGTCCATGGCGAGGCCGAACACGAGGCCGACCATGAGGATCGGCATCATCGACATGATCGGGCCGGGTTCCTCGACGCCGAACAGCCCTGCGCCCCAGCCCCACTGGAAGACCGCGACGAGCGCGCCGAGCGCCGCGCACACGCTGAGCACGAACCCGAGGGTCGCCATGAGCGGCACCAGGATCGAGCGGAACACCAGCATGAGGATGAGTGCCGCGAGGACGACCACGAGCGCCAGGTACGGGACGAGCGCGTCGCTGAGCGTGTCGGAGATGTCGATGCTCATCGCGGTCTGGCCGGTGACCGACCAGGCCGCGTCCGGGTCCCCGGCGAGCGCGTCGCGGATGGCGTGCACGAGGTCGGTGGTCGCGGCGTCGGAGGGCCCGGTCTCGGGGATCACCGAGATCAGGACCGTGTCGCCCGCCTCGTTGGGGACGGACCGGCCGATGGACGCGACCCCGTCGACGCCGCCGAGCTCCTCGGTGACGGCCTTGACGGCCGCGGCCGGGTCGGTGCCGTCGCCGAGGTCGCCGACGACGAGGAGCTGCCCGTTGTAGCCCTCGCCGAAGCCCTCGGCGATGAGCGCGGAGGCGCGGCCCGCGGAGGTCTCCGCGGACGGCCCGGTCGTCAGGCTCAGTTCGAGGTCGGCGGCCGGAATCGCGATGAGGCCGAGGCCCGCGATCCCGATGAGGCCCACGAGGACGGGGCGGCGGGTGACGAATCCGGCCCAGCGCCTCCCGCCGTTCGGCTTCGTCTCCTTGAAGCCCGCGGCGATGCGGCGGCGCTGGCGGCGCGAGAACACCTTCGCGCCGAGCAGGCCGCCGAGGGCCGGCAGCATCGTCACGGCGATGACCACCGCGAGCGAGACGGCGACGGCCGCGGCGGCGGCCATCTGCGTCAGGAACGGGATGTCCACGACCGCGAGGCCGAGCAGCGCGATGACCACGGTCAGGCCCGCGAAGACCACCGCGGACCCGGCGGTGCCGACGGCGCGGCCCATCGCCTCGGCGCGGGCGTCGGGGTCGTCGACGCGGCCGTCCTGGGCGAGTTCGCTGCGGTAGCGGGAGAGGATGAACAGCGCGTAGTCGATGCCGACCGCGAGGCCGATCATGATCGCCAGGATGCTCGTGGAGTCGTTGACCTCCAGGAACGCGGTCGAAGCCGTGATCCCGAACGTGGTCACCGCGATCCCGATGAGCGCGGTGAGGATCGGCAGTCCGGCGCTCAGGAACGCCCCGAACGTCAGCACCAGGACCACCAGCGCGACGCCGATGCCGATCGCCTCGGTCGCGGGCGGCCCGCCGGACTCTTCGAGCACGTCGCCGCCGACCTCCACCTGGAGGCCCTGCCCTTCGACGTCGCCGATCGCGTCTTCGAGGTAGTCGATCGTCGCCTGGTCGAGGTCCTCCTGCGGGGCCGTGTACGACACCTGGAGGACCCCGATGGTCTGGTCCTCGGCCGACAGCATGCCGACCGGTTCCCCGTTCGGGCCGGTCGCGAACGGGCTGGCGACCATCGCGACCTGCGGCGACTCCTCCATGACCGCGGCCAGGCCGTCGACCACGGCGGCG
Organism: Glycomyces sp. MUSA5-2; assembly: GCF_037034145.1. Classification (NCBI taxonomy): domain Bacteria; kingdom Bacillati; phylum Actinomycetota; class Actinomycetes; order Glycomycetales; family Glycomycetaceae; genus Glycomyces; species Glycomyces sp. MUSA5-2. Next base: position 38,416 of record NZ_JBAGKG010000005.1, on the reverse strand, counting down.
TGGTCCGCGTCGGTGAGGGGCCGCCCGTCCTCGGAGGCGAAGACGATCTTGGCGGAGGCGCCGTCGGCGCTCATCTGCGGGAAGCGCTCTGCGAGCAGGTCGAACGCCTCCTGGGACTCGGTGCCCGGGAGGACGAACTCGGCTTCGGTCTCTTCTTGAAAGGCGACGGCGGCCGCGCCGACGCCAGCGGCGATCAGGACCCACACGGCGATGACGAGCCATCGCAGCCGCAGGGACCCCCTGCCGAGCCGGTAGAGGAAGGTGGCCATGGACGGGTTGCTCCAATCGGAAGACGGTGCCGCACCCCTTCCGCGGCATCCGCGACCGAACCTACGAGCGCCCGGGCCCGATCCACTGGGCCCGCAGTGGAGTCTTCCCGCCCCCGATGGGACCCGGGTACCAGTCCGCCGCCGGGCCCTGGGCTCCCCGCTCACACGAACGAGGGAGTCCTTACGGTTGGTAGCCGCTCAACCGCTCAGCGGATTCTGTTGAAGTATCAACGGGCATAGCCTCTTCCTGCCCCGGCAACCCTCCGACCCCCTGGGAGGCACCATGTCCTACATCCCTCCACCCCCGCCCCAATTACCGCCGCCGGGCGGCGCCCCGACCGGTATCTGAGGGCCTGGTTCTCGGATGAGTCCGGGGCGAGGGCGCGGGATCGAGCGCGGTGTATCGCGGGCGGCCGACCTCGTCAGGTCGGCCGCCCGCGTGCTCCGCGGAGCTGAGCTATCGGCGGGGACCCGGCGCGGGTGGCTTCCCGCACTTGGGCCTCGGTATGGCGACGTTCGCGAATCCCCTCTGTCGCCGCCATCCCGCCGATAGCGGATGACGTTTTTGCCATCTACTACAACAGGTACGGCATCGAACTGTCGAACACGAAGAACCTACTTGTGGATAACTCGGCGAAACCGCAGGTAGAAGTGGGTCGGCGAATCGGGCGGATCCAGGCGACCCCGGCGAGGGCAGCGACGACGGCGACGACTCCGGTTCCGTCTACTACGAGAACTGCGACGCCGTCCGCGCCGCGGGCGCCGACCCCATCCACCGCGGCGACCCCGGCTACGCGTCGCACCTCGACCGGGACGGGGACGGCGTCGGCTGCGAGTGAGCGGGGATCGGGGTAGAGGAAACTTCACCCCGAAGTCGGGCGCCTGCGGCAATGGCGGGAGCTGCGGATCTGCTTAATGTTCTAGGCATGGACATAGCAATGCCGCAGGCGCTCCCGTGGCGTCGAGCGCCCCGCGTGATCGTGCGGGGGCTGTGGGACGGCCGGACCTGGCTCGCCCTCGTACACCTGGTGGCCGGGTCGGTGATCGGCACGCTCGGCGGGATCGTCATCGGCGTGCTGTTCGCCATGGGCGCGGCGGGTTTCGTCACCCTCGTCCTCCCGGCGATCGCGCTGGCCGCGATCCTGCTCGTCAGCGCCGCGCTCACGATCGTCCAGCGCGCCCGCCACACCGCCTATCTCGGGATGGAGTGGCCCAAGGATCAGTCGGCGCCCGTGACGTTCACGCCCCGGTCCCTCCTCGGCGTCGTCCGGGCCGCGAAGACCTGGCGCCAGTTCGCCTACCACGTGATCGCGGGCGTGTACGGGTTCTTCGCAGGGCTCATCGCCCTGACCGCGTGGACGATCGCGCCCGCCATGATCGCCTCGCCGATCCTCGGCATCCGCTCGGGCCTCGGGCTCCGGCACTTCGTGCTGTTCCTCGGCGGCGTGGTCCTCCTGCTCGCGGCCCCGTGGATCACGCGCGGCCTCTCGGAGCTCGACGCGCTGTTCGCCCGCCAGCTCCTCGTGGGCACCACCCGCGCCCAGCAGCTCGAACTGCGCGTCACGGACCTCACCGAGAGCCGTCACTCCACAGTAGATGCCGCGGATGCGGAGCGGCGCCGCATCGAGCGGAACCTCCACGACGGCGCGCAGCAGCGCCTCACCTCCCTCGCCATGAACCTCGGCATCGCCCGCGCCACCCTCACCGACCTCCCCGAGGAGGCCAAGCGCGCCCTCGCCGAAGCCCACGAGGAGTCGAAGCAGGTCCTCACCGACCTGCGCGACCTGGTGCGCGGCCTGCACCCCGCCGTCCTGGAGGACCGGGGCCTGGACGCCGCGCTGTCGGCGGTCGCCGCGAGGTCGCCGATCCCGGTGCGGCTCAAGGTCGACATGGACCGGCGCGTCGCCCGCGACGTGGAGGCCGTGGCCTACTTCGTGGTCTCCGAGGCGCTCACGAACACCGCCCGCCACGCGGGCGCCGAGCACGCCGCCGTCGAGGTGACCCTCGCCGGGGACGTGCTGCGGCTGAGGGTGATCGACGACGGACGCGGCGGCGCCGACGCCGAGAACGGAACCGGCCTCAAGGGACTGTCCGATCGCGTCAGATCCGTCGACGGGACGTTCAAGCTGACCAGCCCGCTCGGCGGGCCCACCACCATCGAAGCGGAGCTGCCATGCGCGTCGTGATCGCCGAAGACTCTGTCCTCCTCCGGGAGGGCCTCGCCCGGCTCCTGGAGATCGGCGGGATGGAGGTCATCGACACCGTCGGCGACGCCGAGGCCCTGCTCCGCTCGGTTGAGCGCGACTGCCCCGACCTGGTCGTGGCCGACGTGCGGATGCCGCCCGACCAGAGCGACGAGGGCGTGCGGGCCGCGCTGGTCCTGCGCCGCAGCTACCCCGACCTGGCGATCCTCATGCTCTCCCAGTACGTGGAGGAGCGGTACGCGGTCGAGCTGCTCACCGGTCAGATGCGCGGCATCGGCTACCTGCTGAAGGACCGCGTCGCCGACGTCGAGGAGTTCCTGGACTCGCTGCGCCGGGTCGCCGACGGCGGCACCGCGCTCGACCCGGAGGTGATCTCGCAGCTCCTGGTCCGCCGCGACGGCGACGAGCTCGACCGCCTGACGCCGCGCGAGCGGGAAGTCCTGTCGCACATGGCGGAAGGCCGCTCGAACGCCGGGATCGCGGCGGTCCTGTTCCTCTCCGAGGGGGCCGTGAGCAAGCACATCAACTCGATCTTCTCGAAGCTCGGACTCCCGCCCACCGACAGCGGCAACCGCCGCGTGCTCGCCATTCTCAAGTTCCTGCAAGGCAACGCAAAGGACCGGTCATGATCGACACCCCGACCAAGCCCGCGGCCGACTCGCCCGACACCCCCGACCAGCCCGCCTACCCCGCCCGCAAGGTGTGGTGGATCGTCGGCGGCTCCATCACCGGCGCCGCCCTCGTCACCGGCTTCACGGTCTTCGGCGCCTGGGCCTGGGCCGTCTCGAACGACGACGAGAGCGCCACGCGCACGGAGGAGTTCGACCGCGCAGTGAGCGCCGTCGACGTCACCGCCGACATCGGCGGCATCGAGTTCGACGCCGCCCGCGGCACCGCCCTCGACTTCCGCCTCGAATCCACCTGGCGCGGCGGCGAACCCGAGACCTCGGAGGAATGGAGCGGCGACTTCCTCTCCGTCAGCGGCGAATGCGACGACAGCCGCCTCCTCGGCCTCGACATCGACCAGTGCCAGACGAACTACACCCTCGGCCTGCCCGCGGGCGCCGACGCCTCGGGCGATGTCGGGGTGGGCGACATCCGCCTCGACGGGCTCGACGGGGACGTCGACGTCATCACGGGCGTCGGCTCGATCACCGGCACGAACCTGCGCACGACCGGTGTGACCGTGGAGAGCGGCGTCGGAGACGTCGACCTCGAATTCGACGCGGTCCTCGGCGACATCGCCGTCGACGCGGGAGCCGGAGACGTGGTCATCACCGTCCCCGACGACGGCACCACCTACGACGTGCGGGTCGACGGCGGCGTCGGCGACCAGGACATCAGGGTCGCGACCGACCCGACCGCCGACGCCGACTACGTCATCGAGGTGTCCAGCGGCGTCGGCACCGTCACCGTGAAGTACGGGATCTGAACGTCCCCAACTGGAACGAAGGACCAACGCAGTAGGCAGCCCGAGCGGCCCCGCGCATCGCGCGGGGCCGCTGAAAGCCGCTGAAACATGACCGCTCCGGCCGGGGACGGCCTCGGGCGGTCCCGCGAAAAGCGCGGGTCGCTCCGGTGCGGCCGTGCCGCTCCGGCCGCAGGGCACGTCAGCGCCGCGCAAGGCACGGCGACGGCGCTCCCTCCGCTACTGCGCCGCGCCGGTCAGCTCGGCGACCGCGCTGTCGCGCCCGAGCTTCGCTCCGGCGTCGTACGCCTCCTTGAACGCCTTGTCGCCCAGGGCTTCACGGGCACGCTCCTCGGTGCGCAGCTCCGTGTCGTATCCGCGGCCGTCGTCGATCCCGAGCAGCGCCCGAGCGAAGCCCAGCAGCCGGGCGGCACGGGCGGCGTCGTCGTCCAAGAGCGCCGCTGCGGCGGACACGCGGCAGGCCATCGCGAGGTCCGCGACCGCCGCGCCCTCGATGTTCGCGGCGGAGATGGCCGCGACGGCCTCCGGGCGGCCCTCGCCCTGGAGCAGCACCACGAGGTCTTTGAACGAGGAGGTGAGGACTTTGATCCGCTCGCCGAGGCCGGTCGCCCCGTCAAGGGCCCCTTCGATGTCGGGGATCACGGCGATCGCGTCGCGGTAGCGGCCCTCGCTGATGAGCACCGGCAGCTGGAACCACCGCGCGTACGCCATCGAGTTGGGCTCGCGGACCGTGTCGGCGAGCGCGATCGCCCGTTCCAACGCCTCGTGCGACCCCTCGACGTCGCCGTTGCGGGCCCGCCACAGCGCAAGTTCCGCGTACGCCTCGCTGGCGTCGCCGTAGGTGCCGAGTTCGTCGAGCAGCCGGGCCGCTTCGTCGGCCGCCTGCACTCCTTCTTCAAGGCGCCCTTCCCATCCGAGACGCTCGGCCTTGATGCGCAGCGAGGACGCGAGGCCCCACCGCTCGCCGATCTCCGCGAACACGGCTTCGGCGCGGTCGGCGGGCGCGGCGCCTTCGAGGCCGCGTGTCTGGCTCTCCCCGGCGGCCTCGATGATCAGCGCGGTGCCGAGCTCCCAGCCTTCCAGGCCGCGCCCGTCGGCGGGCCCGGCGTCGGGGAGGAACGCGGGCGCCATCGTCACCAGGAACTGGCCCGGCGCACCCGGTTCGAGCGCTTCGCCCTTCGCAATCCCCGCCTTGATGTCGTCTTGTCCCGCAAGGAATCCGCCCTTGGCGGTCGCGGCGACGCCGGAGACGATGAGCGCCGCGGACTGGAGGTGCTCGGGGATCTCGGCCGGGACGGCGAGCACCGCTTCGGCCCAGTGCCGGAACTCGGAGTAGCTCCCGCGCAGCTGCCAGTACCAGAACAGGGCCGCGAGCATCCGCAGCCCGGTCTCGACGTCGGCGGTGGCCGCGGCGCGGCCGATGACGGTGACGAGGTTGCCGTGCTCGGCGGTCAGGCGGGCCATGGCGGTGATCTGGGCGGCGGTGCGCAGTTCCTGGTCGGAGCGCTCGGCGAGTTCGATGCAGCGCTCGGCCATCTCGTCGGCCATCGCTTCGGCGTCGCCGCTCTCCTCCAGGCGCGCAACGGCGTAGGAGCGGATCGTCTCCAGCATCCGGTACCGCTCGCCGTCGCGGTCCACAAGGGATTTCTCGACGAGTCCGGCGAGTGCGTCGAGGTCGTCGACCCGCTCCAGCGCGACCCCGGCGGGGTAGACGCACAGCCGCATGGCAAGGGCCCGTTCGGGTTCCGACAGCAGGTCCCAGCTCCAGGCGATGACCGCGCTGAGGGTGCGGTGCCTGGCGGGCGCGGTCCGGTCGGATCCGGCGAGGAGCGCGAACCGGTCGTCCAGTCTGGACGCGATCTGCGCCGCGTCGAGCGCCCGCATGCGGGCGGCGGCGAGTTCGACGGCGAGCGGCAGGCCGTCGAGTCGGCGGCAGATCTCCACGACCGCATCGATGTTCGAGTCGTCGAGCTTGAAATCGGGCTTGACTGCCGCGGCCCGCTCGCAGAACAGCCGCACGGCCGGACTCGACTCGGGGTCTTCAGTGGACAGCGGCAGGGGCGGGATCGGGAACAGCCGCTCGCCGCCGATCGCGAGCGCCTCGCGGCTGGTCGCGAGGATGCGCAGCCGCGGGCACGCGCCGAGGAGGCGCGAGGCGAGGTCGGCGACCGCGTCGAGCTGGTGTTCGCAGTTGTCGAGGACGATCAGCGCGTCCTGTCCGCCGAAGTACTCCTCCAGACGGGCGGTGGCGCCGTGTGCCGAGGGCTCCAGCAGGCCCGACTCGCGGGCGCCGATGGCGCGGAGCACGGCCGGGGCGACGTCGGACCCGTCGGTGGTCGAAGCGAGCTCCACGAGCCAGACCCCGTCGGGCGCACCGCCTTTCGCGGCGATGGCCGCGGCGGTCTCGACCGACAGCCGGGTCTTCCCGGCCCCGCCGGGGCCGGTGACGGTGACCAGCCGCGCGGCGGCGACGGCGTCGGCGAGCGACGCGAGGTCGTCTTCGCGCCCGACGAAGCTCGTCAGCAGCGACTTCAGGTTCGAGCGCCGCGCGGGCTTCGGCGCGGGCGCGGAGGACTGGCGCAGGATCTGGAGATGCAGGTCGGCGAGTTCGGAGGACGGGTCGGCGCCGAGCTCGTCGGCGAGGCGCTCGCGGGTCTGCTCGTACACGTCGAGGGCCTCGGCGGGGCGGCCGGTCGCATAGAGCGCGCGCATGTGGAGGGCCTGCCAGCGCTCGTCGAGGGCGTGGGCCGCGGCGAGGGGTTCGAGTTCGGCGAGCACGTCGGTGCCGGTGGCGACTTCGAGGGCGAGCCGCTCGCGGGTGGTCTCGGTGCGCAGGCGCTCCAGTCGGAGGGCTTCGTTCTGGGCGAACCGGTAGTCGAGGAGGTCGGCGAGCGCGGGGCCGCGCCAGAGCCCGTCGGCTTCGCGGAGCGCGGTGAGATCGCCTCCGCGCCTTCCGGTCTCGGCGAGCCGCTCGAACCTGACGAGATCGACGTCGCCGGGTTCGACTGCGAGCTTGTACCCGGCGGCGCCGCGCACGACCTTGTCAGCGCCGATGGCGCGTCGCACGCGCGACACGAGGGCCTGGAGGGCGTTCGCGGAGGTCGCGTCGTCTTCCCAGATCGCGTCGATCAGCGTGTCGGCGGAGACCTCCCGTCCGGCTTCGAATGCGAGCCGCGCCACGAGCGCGCGGAGTCGTGCTCCGGCGAGGTCGAGGGGCTGGTCCTTGTCGTCGCGGATGTCGAACGGACCTAGAAGGAGTACGCGCATGCGGGCAAGTCTGCCCTGCCCCACCGACCACATCGGGACTCGGCCCGGCCTGTCTTGACGCTCCCTTGACGCCCCTCTCCGTGAACGCCATCACATATCACCCGATCGGGGACGACGGGTCGAAAAGTGTCGTAGCCCGTCGATAACTTCGGGTGAGCAACTGAATACCGCATCGGACCTCCGGGTCCGGTGCGACAAACGATCGGACGGTGAGATGACAATGACGACTTCATCCAGCAGCTCCCAGATCCACAACACGGCCATCCTCGACCCCCACCCGCCGGAATCGGCGGCGGCCCGCCCTGCTGCGGGGCCTGTGGAGGCCGCGAGGCCGGCAGCAGCGGCGGCGGGGCCGACCGGCCCGGCGGCGGTCGCCGAGGCGCTCAACTTCGAGACGATCCCCATCGAGCTCCTCCGAGAGCACTTCACGAAATGGCTGATCGAAACCCTTACCCACGCGCACTTCCCGACAGGCGACGACCCGACGCCGGTAATCGGCACGGAGGAAGCGGCATCGCCGCTACCGAAGTTTGACGGGACGGCACCGGCGGCGGCTTCGCCTCCGGCGGCGATCGACCCAGCGGCCCTGGCGGCCACGGCACCCGAAACGGCCGTCACCGGCCCGACAGGCGGCCCGGCCGCGCCGAACTCCGCGCCGAAGCCGAAGCGCGCCAAGGCGGCGAACCGCCCGCCGACCCGAAAACCCGAAGGCCCGCTCACCGACGCAACACCCCCGCCACAGCAGCCGGAATCGCCGCGATTCACACCGACTGCCGCACCGATCGAATCGACGGCGGCCACACGTATGGCGCCTCCGGCCGACCCGGCGCAAGTCCAGTCGCCGGTCGCGGCTTCGGGCCTCGCCAACTCGCCGGTCGGCGTCCCGACCGTCTCGCGGATCGCCGCCCCGGCCTCGACCGACCTGTCGATCGAGGCACCGGCGTCCTCGGCTCGGCCGCAGTATGTGCGGATGGGGGACAAGTCGGTGTGGCTGACGAAGCCGATGCTGCGGGCGCGGGGGTGGACCGAGTCGGCCATCCGCGACTTCCTGCCCGGTCCTGAAGCGCTGAAGCCGAATCCGCGGTTCGCGGTGTCAGGGGCGCCGATGCCGGTGTGGAGACCCGTCACCGTCGCCAAGGCTGAGTCCGACCCGAAATGGCGGGCCTGGCTCGAACGCTCGCTCCAGCGGCGGCAGACCACCCTCGCCGCCCTGGCCGACTCCCCGGACCAGGAGTTCCGCACCCGCCTCGAACTCGCCGACCAAGCCATCAAGGACAGCCTCGTCCCACCGACCCTCCTCGAATCCCTGGGGCCCGCCAAGTGAGCGATCGCGCCGCCGCTGCCTGCCGACGAGGGCTCAAGCGGTCGGCGGCGGCGCGATCACCGGGAGGGCCGAGGGAGAGCCAGGGGACGGGCGCACGGCCGCGGCGCAATTGACGGCACGATGCCGCGAGCTCTATAGTGCTAACATCCTAGTTCTATAGAGAAATCATCCCCTTCTCTGGCCGGATCCACGCGCGATCCGGTCGTCCGCAAGGAGCAACCCCTGATGAACACCCTCAAGAAGATCGCGAAGTGGACCGGAATCGTCCTCATCGGCGCATGCGGCATCGTGCTGCTCGGCGGCGGCAAGATCACCTCCGGGACGCTGATGATCGTCACCGCCTTCCTCCTGGTCGTCCTGGCCGGGAAGCACCTGGTCCCCCGCTGGATCGGCATCATCCTGGTGTGCGCCGTGCTCGGCCTCGTCGCATGGAACATCTCCACCACCGACCTCCCCGGCGAGGTGAGCGGCAATGCGATGGCGTGCACCGAAGTCGTCGACACCCCCGAGACCGGCATCAAGTTCCTCGACCAGGTGCTGTACATCTTCGGCGGATTCGCGGCCCAAGCGGAGCCGTAGAACCCGCCCCGGACCCCGCCGGGGCCGCGAGGCCCCGGCGGGATTGGGGAGCGGGGGAATCGGGAAAACGGAGGTTTCAGGGCGGGCCGGATCTTAGGTTGGAGGTCGGTTCGCGGGGAATCGACAGGGGGAATGTGATGAGTGATTTCGCGTTCGCGGGCAAGACGTTCGTGATCCGGCTGGACAACGGCGTCGTACTGCACAACATCTTCGGAGCCGAGGGCAACAAGCTCCAGTACGCCGAGATCGACGGCGCCTCGGAGGGCGCCTCCGGGACCGTCGACCTGCACGTCGCGGAGGTCTCGCCGAAGGTCTACCTGCTCGGATGGAACGAGGTCACCGGCACCGCGGTCACTCACGTCATGAACTTCCACGACCGCACGATCACCGGCTTCTGGTCCTTCGACGAGAACGGCGGCCGGACCGGCGAGGTCCACTCCGGGACCTTCGAGGACCTGGACTAGCGGCAGCCGCAGCTGGGAGAAGATCAGTCCGAACCGAGGAGGACCTCATGATCGTGAACGTGGACCGGTCGAGCGTCGCGATGGGCGACGACATCTACCCGCACGACGAGGCAGTCGACCTGTCCGAGTCGAGCACGATCGCCGAGGCCGTCGCCTCCCTGCGCGTGCGCGGGTACCTCCCGACCATCGCGGGCGGGCGCGCCACCTGGCTCCTCGAAGTGAACGGCAGGCCCGCGGCCGTGATCGCGCAGCAGTGGCCCGAGCCCAAGTTCGCCGTCGACCCGTCCGACACCCTCGGATCGTTCGGCGGCCCGGTCTCCCTCATGTTCAAGTACCGGGCCCAGATCGACCCCGACGATCTCTACAGCACCCTCTCCGGGGACTGACCGCCGCGCTCGCATAGTGGAATCGCGGCGGCCCGGCGGGTCCGAGGCGGCTTATGCTCCTGGTCGATCGAGGAGGGCCGCAATGGGATTCGTGCTTGACGGGCCGACGTTGGACGGGTCGCTGGTGCGGCTCGAACCGCTGGAGCGGCGGCATGCCGCCGAGCTGGCAGTAGCCGCCGAGGAGGGCCGGGAGTCGTACGGGCACACCTGGGTTCCCCGCGCCTCCGAGGTCGCCGGGTACGTCGAGGCCCAGCTGGAACGGCGCGATTCGGGGCGGCTCGCTCCGTATGCCCAGGTGTCCCGCCAGACCGGGCGGGCGGTCGGAGCGACCGCGTTCTGGGACCCGCGCCTGCATCCCGACAGCGGCGAACTGTTCGCCATCGAAGTCGGCTTCACCTGGCTTGCGGCCTCGGCGCAGGGGACCGGGATCAACGCCGAAGCGAAGCTGCTGCTGTTCACGCACGCGTTCGAGACGTGGAAGGTCGACAGGGTCGACCTCAAGACCGACGCGCGGAACCTCCGGTCCCGGGCCGCGATCGAGGCGACCGGCGCGCAGTTCGAAGGCGTGCTCCGCAACTGGTCGAAGTCCTGGGCGCCCGGCGAGGACGGCAGGCTGCGCGACTCCGCCATGTACTCGATCATCGCGCCGGAATGGCCCGACACCAAGTCCCGCTTGCAGGCCAGGCTCAGGTGAGCTTGAAGCCCGCCGCAGTCGCCAGCTCCCCGGCGATCTCCACTGCTTGATCCGCTGTTATCAACGCTCCCTTCAGACTCATCAGGCCGGTGATCCCGCCGAGTTCGGACCGGCGCAGGTCGCAGCCCTTCGCGTTCGCGACCCGCGAGAAGTCCGCCCCCGGGAACGAGCACTCGATGAACACCGCCTTCGAGAGGTCCCCGAGGAACGTCGCGTTCGTGAACCGGCACCGCTCGAACACCACCGGCCCCTTCGCGGTCCCGATGGAGATGCCCGCGAAGTCCGCCCGCGAGTCCGCAACATAGAGATCCTGCACCAGCGAGAACTGCGCCTGCCAGCCCACGAGCTGGCTCTCGGTGATCTCCAGCCGGCGAGCCGTCACCTGCTCCCAGCGCGCATTGGACAGCACCGAGTGGTCCACCGCCACATCGACCACCTCGAACGGCGACAGCACCGCCCCCGACAGGTCGCTGTTGCGGATCAGCGAGCCCTCCAGGCTCCCGTCCCCCTGGGCCTCAGTCCAGTCCGCGCCCTCGACGACCCGCTCGCTCCACTCGAAGTCGTAGTCCGGCCCCTCCTCCAGAGGACGCAGCCGCTCCTCCTCGACCAGCGGCCTCCGCATCGACAACTTGTCGTCGATCTTCCTGAACTTCACCCGATGCCTCCTCGCTCGACCCCCGGCAGGCTACGCCACCCCACCGACAATCCCGCCCCGGCGACACATCGCCGAGTCACTCCTCAGTCATCGGCGGGGACACCGAAACGCGACGGTTTCGGTTATGGTCAGCCATATGTCTTCATCCACCCCCGATGAAAACGCCCACGACCACGCCCAGGACAAAGCCGCCTTCCTCGCCTCGATGCGCGACGGTGTGCTCAGTTCGATGGACCGCCTCCGCGCCTCCCTCGGCAGGGCCGCCCACCCGACCCTGACGGCGATGATCTGCGCCAGCGCCTGCGCGCCCGTGATCGCCGCCGCGACCGGCGCCGGCCTCACCCTCACCGCCGCCCTCGGCCTTCTGGGCTCCCTGGGCGGCAACGCCATCAGCGAGTTCGTCAGCGACCGTCTCGCCCGGCTGAAGGCGAGGAACGCCCCTGATACTGAAGCCGCGCTGGCCGAAGCCTTCGCCGAAGTCCTCGAATCGGACTCGCCCGACCTCGCCGAGACCCGCAAAGCCGTCACCGCCCTGCTGGAGCGCACCGGCGCCTTCACGATCGTCATCCGCGAGGCGATCGTCGACGGCGACCGCGACCTCCTGAACGCCCTCCGCACCGAACTTGAGCGCCTCGCGCAGTCGAGCGACGAGAGCCGCCACCTGCTCCTGGAGCAGAAAGACCTGCTGCTCGGCCTCTACCGGGACTTCGCGACCAGCCTCAACATCCAGACCTCCACCCGTGACACCGCTGAAGAAGCCCTCGGCGTCCTGGTCGAGATGTACCAGTTCGTGCAGTACACGGCGGCCACCCCGAACGCAGGAGACGCCCCGCAGACGGCAAGCTGGACCGGCAGCCCCTACCTTGGGCTGCAACCGTTCACGAGGCGCCACGCGCCGGTCTTCTTCGGCCGCTCGGTCACCCTCTCGAAGCTCGTCGCCAAGGCCGAAGCCTGCGTTCCGGGCGGCATGATGATCGTGACCGGCCCTTCCGGGGTCGGCAAGTCCTCGCTCCTGCGGGCCGGACTCGCCCGCGACGTCGAGAGCGGCCTCCTTCGCGAGGACCCGGCCCAGGCCCCCTGGCGCACAATCACCCTCGAACGCCCCGGCGAGCACCCGATCGCCGCGCTCGCAGCGGAACTCGCCAAACACGGCGGCCCCGACTCAACCGCCACGGAGACATCACTCCGCGCCCACCCCGAGGCCGCAGCCGCCCGCGTCGAGGAGCGCCGCACCGGCGACGACGGCCAGCGGCCCGAGCGCCTGCTCATCCTCATCGACCAGGCCGAAGAGCTCTTCACCCTCGCCGACGACGAGGAACGCAGCCTCTTCCTACGCGCGCTGGAGTCGATCGCCAAGAGCCCCAACGCCTTCACGGTCCTCGGCATCCGCAGCGACTACATCGACCACTGCATGACGGTCCCCTCGCTGCGCGAGACCGCGCAGCACCGCCTGTTCCGGGTCGGCCCCATGACCCGCGACCAGATGCGCCAGGCCATCACCCTGCCCGCGGCCGCAGCCGGAGTCCGCATCGACGACCGGGTGGTCAGCATCCTGCTCGACGACCTGTTCGGCGCCAACGACACCCCGCGATCACCGGGCGCAGCCCTCCCGCTCATGTCCCAGACGATGCTGCTCCTCTGGAACCACGGCAGCGCCGACCGCCGCCTCACCGAAGCCGAGTACACCGCCATCGGCGGCGTCCACCGCGCGGTCACCACCGCAGCAGACGCGGTCTACAACGATCTCACCGAACCCGAACGCATCACCGCCCAACACCTCTTCCGCCGCCTGGTCGGCGCCGAATCGGCGGATCAGCTTGTCCGCACCGAAGTCGCGGCTGACTCCCTCACCGATGCAGAGCAGGCGGTCGCCGGGAAATTCCTGGAAGCCCGCCTCCTCGTCACCGACGCGGCAACCCTACAGATCGCCCACGACATCCTGCTCAAGCAGTGGGAACGGCTCAGGAAATGGATGGAGCCGGACCTCACCGCCCGCATCCTCTTCACCCGCCTCGAAGCCGCCGCATCCGAACGCGAACAAAGGAGAGGCGGCCTCTACGACAAAGACAGCCTCACCGCGATCGAGACCAACGGCGAACCCCGCTGGCCGGAACTGGGACTGCGACCGAGCGCGCTCGCGGCAGAGTTCTTGCGGAAGTCCCGGTTGCACGCGCAACGGCAGGAGCGTGACCGGCGCATCCGATTCGCCGCAGTCGCAATTGTCGCCGTGCTCGCAATCATCGCTAGCCTGGTCTTTCTCGATCAGAACGGCGAACTCGCCGACCAGCGCGACGAGCTCGCCGACACGCTCAACCGCACCGTCTCCCAGCGCCTAGCCGCAGAGAGCATCGACCTCCTCGGCACCGACGGCGAACTTGCCCGCCTACTCGCAGCCGCCGCCTGGAACCTCAGCCAGACCAACGAGGCCTACGAGGCCCTCATCCGATCCGCGAACGATCCGACCACCGGCCTAGTCACCACCGAGACCCTCGATCCCGTTGGCGACCTCGCCACAAGCCTCGACGGCGCCTATGCGGCGAGCACCGGATCGAGCGGCATGGTCACCCTGTGGCGCACTGAGGACTGGACCGAGCTCGGCACGCTTGCGACAGACGGCACCTACGGCTACGCCTCGACAGGGCTCGAATTCAGTCGTGACGGAACCCTTCTCGCCTCCCTCACGGAAAACGGAGTCACGGTCTGGGACGTTGAATCCCGCGAACCGGTCGCCCATCTCGCCACGACCGCCCGCGGTGAAATCGCTCTGAGCCCCGATGCGAGCACCTTCGCGATCGGCGGTGAAACGGCGGTCGAAATATGGGATATGGCAACTGAATCGATGACCGCAGAGCTGCCGATTCCTGAATTTGCAACCGCGATCGCATTCTCCCACAACGGAGCATCGCTATTTACGAGCGACCTGGAAGGCGAGTTCAGGGAATGGAACCCGGTGACCGGTGAAGGATCCGAAGTGGAAGGGGCCCCGACAGATTCCCTCGATGAGATCTGGGTCAGCTCGGAGGAGCCGGGACGCCTGTTCGCCTGCGACGGAATCCAGTGCTACCAGCTCGATCCGGAAGGCGAATGGACAGCACTGCCATTCGGGGGCGTGTACTCGGAGATCACTTTCGACGTTGCCCCCGACGGTGGTGCGATCGTCGGCTACGGCGAGGGCGCCCTGACACGATGGGACGCAGAAACTGGCGTCTATTCTTCAATTCCGTCAGTCACGGGCGAGGTGAACCGCATGGTGTTGTTCGCCGGGAGCTCTGCTGTTGCGATGGCCACGACTCAAGGCATTCAGACCTGGGACATCGATGGCCGGAAGACTGTGGAGTATCTTCCACAGCGTGTTGAGAGGATCGCGGTCGCCGCGGACTCGGACCGAATCGTCCTGGATGCGCTCGAAGGCGTCTCCGTATTTGAACCCCCGAGCACTTCGCTGGGTGCCGTCAGCGACGACGTATTCTTCATGGACTTTGCCGACCTCAGCCACGACGGCAGCGTCGTAGGCGGAACCGGCAATGCGGACGGCACGTTCGGCATCTATCTCTGGGATGCGGTCACCAGTGAACCTCTGCCGGTTCCGTCCGCGGGAGACGGCTTCTTCCAGAGGATGAGGTTCAGTCCCACCGAGAACCAGCTCGCGATCATGGTTGATCCCGACAGTGAGACCGTGACCCGGGATTCGGAGATCTGGATATGGGACTTCACTGAGAACAAGATAACCGTCCGCATTGCCGAATCGGACCCGGGCCTCGCCTTGTTGGCCTACACCCCGGACGGCAAGCACGTGGTCGTCAGTGACGGATCCGGAACGGTGCGGTTCCTGAGCAGCCAGGACGGCAGCGAGTCCGACACGATCGAACCCATCGAGACCGGAGACACGAACATAGGCAACCTCGCATTCAGTCAGGACGGGCAGCTACTCGCCATGGACGGACTCGGGGGCGTGCGAGTGTGGGACTTCGAAGCAGCCGAGATGCAATCCACCGGCGCGAAGTCGACCGCCGACATGATGTTCACTCCTGACGGGAAGTTCGTCCTCATAACGGATAACGCCAGTACGAACGTATGGAACATCGAGCGGAGCCAGCTGGTCCCGGATATCTTCCCAGGGGCGATCACGCAATATGGTGAGTTCCAGTCTGGAACCTGGACCTTGGTGGGAATGAGCGGTGAGCGGATCGTCTACCCCGATATGTCGTTCCTGTCCGATCCGTATAAGGCCGCATGCGAGCGGACCGATCGGGCCCTGTCCCGAGACGAGTGGGAGAAGTATCTCAAAGGCTTCGACTCCAATAAAGTAACGATCTGCTCCTGAGTTGAAGCGGGCGTTTCCATAATGCGGGCTCAGGGGAGCATCTGGACCAGGTCTTTGACTGCGACTTGTTGGGAGAGTAGGAGCCAGAGGACGAGGGCGACGACGATGACCTTGACGAAGAGGCCTGTTGCGCGATCGGTGAGGTCGATTCCCGCTGAGAAGCGGGTGCCGCGGGACGGGGGGTCGTCGGGTCGGATGGAGTCCCGGAAGCGGTGGAGTCGTTCCTCGGAGGTTTCGAGGTACGCCGTGTCGGCGGTGCCGGCCAGGATGACGGCCATGCGCGCCAGGGTCTCCCGCACCTCGGGCGGCACCGTGGCGAGCATCGAGTCGTGCCCGGACAAGTGCGCGCGAAGATGCGCCACGCTCAACGAGAGCAGTAGCGCAGTCGGATGCTCGACCCCCGGACCCGCCCCGGCCTGGAGGTGCCGGGCCTGCCGCTCCGCCGCAGTCGCCACCCCCTGCAACGCCCTGCGCCGCTTACCGGAAGCGTCGGATACCGGCCGTTTGGACGACTTGTCGGGAGACGCCGCCAGGTATGCCGCCACCCGATCGAGGGCGTGCCACCGCCGGAGGCGCGAGCGCACGATCCGCTCGAAGGCCACCAGGTACAAGCCGACCGCCGCGGCGCCGAGCAGCACGATGAGCATCGGACGCGGGTTCTCCCTGCCGGAATCGGGCGACAACACGACATCACTCCAGAAGAGCGCGAGTGTCAAAGCCGCCGACAGCAAGGCGATCTTCGAGAAGAGATGAAGCCGGTAGACCGCCTTGGCGGCGCTGAAGCGGCTCTCCGCGTCTATGTGCGCCTCGGACAACGGGAGCGCCGGGGGCCACTTGTACTTCGTCTTGTCGTCGCGGAACATCCACCGGAGCTGCCGAATGACGCCCCACGGGCTCAGCAGGTACACCATGTACAGGGAGAGCAGCCCGGTGTAGATCCACAGCTCACCGCCGAACGGCTCGGTGTCGGCATACGCCTGGATGACGAACCGGATGAGGTACACCCCGGCGGCGGCAATTGCGGATGAGACCCCGAGCAGGACCACCAGGAAGAACGACACCTCGCCCAAGGCGGCCGCGGTCGCGAGTATGCGGCCGCGGCCGCCCTGCCGCATCATGGTCGCGCGGAACATCAGCCGGGCCGTGGCGAACGGCCCGCGCCGGCCGATGCTCCGCGCCCAGCGTTCGTCCAGCGAGCCGATCAGGGCCCCGCTGAACATCCACCCGAGGCATGCGAACTGCAACAGGCACATGAGGAACATGCAGAGGCTCACGAAAAGGACGGTCGCGACGAATTCAATTGCGTACATATGAGGGGGACTCCTGGCCGGGGCTACAGGGCCAGAGAAGGATACTTCGCTCACGCGCGTCGTGGTGTCCCCCAGCCTCTACTGGACCCCTCTTCTCCGGGACGTGAGCCGCTGGGCGAGGCGGAGGACGGCTTCGGTGATGGGGCCGCGCTTGCTTGGGCGGCGGCGGGAGTGGTGGGCTTTGGCGAGGGGTTCTGAGGCTTGGAGGAAGCGGTCCCAGGCGAGTTCTCGGAAGTGGGGGAAGGAGTCGGGGGCTTCGTAGCGGCGGTGGCGGCCGGTGCGGTGGTCGCGGCGGTAGGTGTTGTCGGGTCGCCAGGGCCAGGGGCCGGGGTCGAAGGCGTCGTAAGGGGTGGTGCGGAGAATGTACCCGGATGGGTGGGTCGTGAGCTGTGTCGGACGGTTTTTGGGCGCAGTCGGCTGCGGTATCGTCGAACACGACATGGAAGGCGCTGCCTTTCTGTTGGTAGCCGCCCGGTGGTCAAAAGTTGGTAGCTAGTAGCCACTGGGCGGCGTTTTCTATGGACGGTGTAAAGAATGAACACCGCCCACGGGATTGTCAACCCCATGTGACGGTGTGTCGCGAAGTCTTATATGGATTTTGTTGGCGCGGCTGGGTTAGCGTGCGGCCCGCAGAAGGCTCTTGAAGTCGGCGAGCGGGAGGTCGAAGACCGGAGACTCGTTGCCCAGCTTGGAATCCCGCACGTGCATTCCGTCAGAGTCGTTGCAGGCGACCAGTTCCACGCAGTTGGAGTTGTTATCGCCGCCGCTGTGGGTACTTTTGCGCCAGGCTCGGCGAAGCTCGACGCAGCTGGTGTTGTTGTCACTCCCGCTGCGAGTGCTCTTCCGCCACGCCGTCACGTCGGTCATCGAGGTACTCCTTCAACGCGATCGATTTCCCCAGGAGGAACTTCCACCGCTCATCGTATCGCTCAATGCGAGGGGTTTCCTCGATGCACCAGCTGTCGTCCAGCACCTCGGTGTACACGAAGTCCGGGCCGCCGAATTCGGCTTCACCGGCGCGGTAGATCTCGAAAGCGCCACCATGTTCCAGGTGCACCGCCGGGACGATCATGATCTCCCAGTTGGTAAGTGAGTCGAGGTATTGGAGTCGTTTGATCTGGTCGAGGCGATCGGCTGCTGGTAGGAACCGCAAGTTCAGGAGAGCGGTTTCGCTGATCAGGATCACGACCCGGGGGTTGTCGGTGCGAGCGAGGAGAGCCTTGAGCCGCGCCAGCTTGAACTTCCAGCCTCGTTTGAGCTGCTGGTCAGTGGAGCCTTCCGCCATTCGCAGGAACTTGAAGTGGTAGGCGCGGGTCTGTGCGATGCCTGGGATGTAGAGGGGATCCCATTTGCAGATCACGCCGTTGTACATCTCGGCGTACTGCAGGCAGATGGCGTTGAAGCGCTGGTCCGCTCGAAAGTTCTTCTGCGCTTCGTTGCGCGAGATCTCCTCCATGTAGTTGCTCAGCTCCTGCGGGATCTTCAGGTACTTGGCGAGCGCCAGTACCTCCCCGACGGTCGGGCACTTCTTGCCCTGCTCCCACCTCCCCACGGTCTGGTAGCTGACGCCCAGAAGTGCACCGAGGTACCCCTGCGTTCTGCCGCGAAGTTCGCGGTAGTGATGAGTCACCCTGCCCGGGAACCATTTGGCGAGATGTGATTGCGCCATGTGCCGCCTCTCCACGAAGTGCTCGCACTGTCCAACCTCCGATGATGACATTGCGTTGTGGATGAGTCATCTCCGGTCAGGGCGGGGCCGATGACGAATTCTGATTGGGTCAGTTTTCGTCACTCAGAACTCGACAAATGAAGACCCTGGTCAGGGGCTTGTGATGCGCTTATGTTGGTGGTGGGAAGAGCGCATCGAAACCGAGTCCGAAATGGAGGATGGCGATGGGTGGACCGAAGCCCGATGAGTCGGGGCGAGAGGCGTTGGAGCGCGGGGGGTTCAGCGACGGCCGGACGGAGTTCAAGGTCCGGGCGTCGAGTTCCATTGCGCCGGACTCGTTTCAGGTGTACGCGATGGGGAACCCGGTCGATATCGTGCTGATCGTTTCGGGGCTGAACTCCGGACACCTGCACGCGACCTGGGGCGCGAAGTGGCGGGCCGCCACGCCCGAGTGGAAGGTGTGGCTGGAGGACGCCGCGTTCAAGGTGTTCTACACCGGGCGCGGGATCGGGGTGCGGTTCTGTGACGGCTGAGACCGGGGAAGTGCATTCCGGCGACGACGGCTGGCTCGGCGACTTCTCCAGGGGGCCAGCGGTGTTCGCGGTCTACAGGGAGATGGAGGCGGCGCATCCGCTGTCGCCTCCGGAGTACCGGATCGAGTGCAACGACGGGGCCGGGCCGCGGGTGATCTGTCGGATTCCCGACGGTTCCGATCCGGCTCCGGAATGGTTCGGCGCGTGGGAAGGCGACGAGTGGTGCGAGTGGATCCTGAGGCAGACCCTCAGCCTGATCAAGCGGCCGCGGAACCGGTAAGGGACCGTTCGGCTTCATAGACCGCCCGAGGTGCAGGAGTAGCCATAAGGCCCCTGACTCGGGCATGAGAAGGGCCGGCCGATGCTTGGTGGAGCATCGGCCGGCCCGTTCGTCTGCGCGAATCCTACATCCTATAGGAAATAGGATCCTCTACTCGAATCCTGCATCCTATTTCCTATAGGATGTAGGATCGCCGGTCAGAAGTCGGCCGGGGCGAGGATCGGGCTGCCGACCTTGCCCATCAGGTCGTTCGTCGGGTGGTTGCGCTCGCTGCCGAGGAAGAAGCTGAAGATCGTTCGGCGCCATTCGTCGGGCGAGATGCGGTTGTCGTGGTCGGCGTCGAGGAACTCGAAGAGTCGGTGGCTCTCCATATAGTCGACTCCGTTCCAATTGCGAAGGAGGTGAACGAACTCGCCGGAGCTGATGAGGCCGTCGCCGTCCTCGTCGGCGATCGCGAAATAGGCGTCGGCGATAGAGGCGAGCTTGGCGGCGGCCGTGATGCGGTCGGCGAGCATGTGCTCGGCGAGCGCGTTGCGAAGCTGGCGACGGGTGACGCGGGCGTCATCGCCATCCGCGGCCGGGGCGATGAACTCCGTCCACAGGCGCTGCGTGGCCTCGCGCAGCTCCAGGCCCATCGGGCTCTCGACCGGGACGCCGCGCGCACCGAGCACGCGGTCGGCGGCCTGGCGCAGGTTCTCCTCGGCGATGTAGTCGTTGCCGTCGACGTCGAGGGTGTCGAACCAGCGGTCGAACTTGTTCCGGCTCACGCTGCCCACGATCGGGCGGCGGCGACGCCTGACCGTGGCGACGACCGCGGCCCCTGCCGCGATCGTGCCCGCGGCGACGGCGCCTACGACCAGTGCTTTCTTGGTGTTCGAGTTTCGCGGCATGGATTCGGCCTCCCGTTGCTGGTCCCTTTCGAGTTCCCTGTCCAGGTCGGATCGTGCCACGGCGGGAGGGGCCGGGGACTGAAACGGCCGATCCGGGCGGCGGCCGGAGCGCGCCCGGAAATCGTAGATCCTATATCCTATAGGATATGTGATTCGGTACGGCCGGAGTCATTCCCAGGGGCGCAGGTCGAGTAGGGCGCGGACGGTCTCGATGTACTGGAGGTTCGTGTACCCCGAGCCCGAGTCGAGCGCGGTCTCGACCGTGCCGAACCCGGCCTGGTAGGCCGAGATGACGGAGTTGAGCAGGCAGGTCTCCTGGTGGTCGGGGACCGCGTCGTCGCGGGAGCAGTCGTCGGCGAGGTCGTAGGAGCCGGGGTCGGGGGCGCCGAAGTAGTTGACCGCGAAGTACTTGGCGAGCCATTGGATCTGGGCGCTGCCGAGCATGGCGTTGTCGCGGGTGTCGGTGCGGTCGAAGTCGGTCTCGAAGCGGGTGTTGACGAACTCCTCGGTGTCCGGCTGGATCTGCATGAGGCCGGTGCCGCCGTCGCAGGCGACGATGTCGGACTGCCAGCCGGACTCCATCCAGGCGATGGCTTTGACCAGGTCGGCGGAGAGGTCGACGCTGGAGTTCGTCCAGAACTGGGTGCCGGCGGCCTCGTCGAGGGCGGCTTCGACGTCGGCGGCCGAGTCGCGGCCGCCGTCGAGGTAGGTGGTGCAGGGCGGGTGCTCGGAGGGCGGGACGGTCGGGAGGGCGTGCTCGGTGGCCTCCTCCTCGGTCTCGGTGCCGATCGGGGGGTTCGGTTCGGGGTCGGTGGTGGGCGCGGGGTCGGTGGTGCGGGGTTCCCATGCGGGGGTTGGTGACTCGGTGACGGCGTCGTCGGTCGTGGCGGCGGCGACCGGGTCGTTGTCCGAGCCGTCGGGGAGGAAGAGGAACACGGCGACGGCCACGGCTCCCAGGAGCAGGACGAAGGCCACGAGCCACGTGCCCGCGCCGCCGTCGGGGTCGTGGCCCGGGTCGGGGTCGGGTTCGAGGTCGAGGCCGATCTCCTCGGGCTCGGGGGAGGGGTCGCTCATGGAGGGGTCCTGTCTGCACTTGTGACTACTCCATGGAGCGTACCGACCACGGGCGGGCGGCAGGGTACTCCGAACGGGCGGATCGCGCTAGCGCCGAGATCATAATTGAACGTGTTCAATAATCGGGGTATGGTTGTGCCATAAGGAGGAACCCCCATGAAGATCGTCATCCCCGGAGGCACCGGCAACCTCGGCGCCGTCCTTGAACGCGGTCTCCTCGCGGCAGGCCACCGCATCACGGTCCTCACCCGGAACCCGGTGCGGCCCAATCACCTGTACTGGGACGGGCGCACGCTCGGGCCCTGGGCCGAGGCGATCGACGGCGCCGACGCGGTCATCAACCTGGCCGGGCGCAGCGTGAGCTGCCGGTACACGCGCGAGCACCTCGACGAGATGACCGCTTCGCGGGTCGACTCGACCAGGGTTGTGGGGCAGGCGATCGCGGCCGCGGCGCGCCCGCCCGCGGTGTGGCTCCAGGCCGGGACCGCGACGATCTACGCGCACACCCAGGGACGGCCCAACGACGAGGCGACCGGGGTCATCGGCGGCGGCGAGCCTGACGCGCCCGCGTACTGGGCCGAGAGCATCGCCATCGCACGGGCCTGGGAAGCGGCCCTCGCCGAGGCCGACACCCCCGGGACGCGGAAGGTCGCGATGCGGACGGCGATGGTGATGAGCCCGGATCGCGGGTCGGTGTTCGACGTGCTGTCGCGGCTGGTGCGGTGCGGCCTCGGCGGCACCGTGGCGGGCGGGCGGCAGTTCGTGTCGTGGATTCACGAAGCCGACTTCGTGCGGGCCGTTGAGTTCCTGCTGGAGCGCGGCGATCTCGCGGGCGCGGTGAACGTGTGCGCCCCGCATCCGCTGCGGCACAAGGACTTCATGCGCATCTTGCGGCGCGCAAAGGGTGTGCGGTTCGGGCTCCCGGCGACCCGGTGGATGGCCGAGCTGGGTGCGTTCGCGCTGCGCACCGACACCGAGCTGCTGCTCAAGAGCCGCCGGGTGGTGCCCGCGCGGCTGGAGGCGGCCGGGTTCCAGTTCGAGTTCCCGGCCTGGGAGGCCGCGGCCGGGAACCTCGCGTCGGGGAAAGTGTCGGTCACGGAGCGTACGCTCGCCGCCTAGCCCTGGAGGCGGTCCTCGATGAACCCGGCGACCGCCATGAGGGCGGCGACCGCGGCGGCGGTCCAGCAGACGGCGCTGAACGAGACCGCGTGGGCGAGCACGGAGCCGAGCCCGGCGCCGACGAGGTAGACCGCCCAGACGCCCGCTTGGAGGCGGGCCGAGCGGAGGTCGTCGCGGGTGCCGGACAGGTTGACCGACAAGGCGATCAGGGTGCCGGTGAGGACGGTGGTCGTAACCCCGGCGAGGCCGATGCGCGCGGCGTGGATGCTCTGCACGCCCATCGCGAACGCCGCCAACGCGATCGCGACGTTGAAGTTCCCGGAGAGTCCGGCCAGGGCCAGGAACACGACCTCGGCGACGAGGAGGGCGGGCACGCCGAAGCTGGTGAGCACGTGCCTGCGGGTCGCGAGCGACGCGGCGACCGTGCCGGCCGCGAACCCGCCGAGCGAGCACAGCGGGCCGATCGCGGAGAGGGCGTCGCCGCGGCCGGTCAGCTCGCCGGAGACCGCGACCGCCAGGAGCACGGCGTTCCCGGTCTGGTTCGCGACGAACTGCTGGCCGAGGCTGAGGAACCCCGCCCCGTCGACCGCACCGGCGAGCGCGGTCAGCACGAGCGCCGTCCACGCGTGGGCTCCGGCGCGGTCGATCGGGGCGGATGTCATCGGCTCCTCCTCAGCTTTCCTTAGCGGTGCCGGTGCGGTGCATCGTCATCGACGCTCCTCAGCTCTCCCTGCGCTTGCGGCGCATTGACGCCGCGACCACCGCGCCCGTGCCGAGGAGGATGAGCGCCGCCGCGCCGAACGCGATGGGGCCCAAGGAGGAGCCGGTCGTCGCGAGCGGCGAGAAGCCGCCGTCGGTGGTGGTCGAGTCCGTGCCGCCGGACGGCGAGCCGGTGTCGTCCGTGGGGCCGCCGCTGGTGGGCGCGTCGCTCGTCGGGCCGTCGGTGGACGGCGTCTCGGTGGTCGCGTCGGGCGAGATGATGTCGTCTTCGCAGGCCAGTTCGGCGGCGAACGGGAAATGGTGGATCTCGCCGCCGCTGAACCCGATGTCGCCGTGGACGGCGTTCTTCGCGATGATCTGGCCCTCCACGTTCGAAGCGCTCAAGTCCGTGTAGTCGGCGTCGGGGGCGAGGATGCTGCCCTCGACCGTGTCGCCGCCGGTGAGGGTCAGGCGCGAGGTGTCGTTGAAGTTCCACAGAATGTATGAGGCGCCGTTCCCGCCGCCCGCGCCCGCCTGGTTCGGGACTTCCCAGTCGAGTTCGCCGCCCGTGCCGGAGGTGTCCACGTTGATGAGCAGCGGCATGGTCGCGGTCGGCTGGTTCTGGAAGTCGAGCTCGGACATGTCGTTGAGATCCTCGCCGGTCACGTTGAGGACGTTGGTGACGCCGTCGACGAGTGTGATGCGGATCTGGTCGCCGGAGGCGACGTCGCCCTTGGCGACGGCCGTGCCGTCGGGGGTGTGCATCTCGACCTCGTGCGCCTCGCACGCGTACAGGCCCCGCGCGTTGGCGCGGAGCTGGGAGAAGGCCGCGTCGAAGTCGATCGGCGAGGATTCGACCGACGCGAGCGGCTCCTGCGTGTCGAGTTCCAGGCGCGGCGTGGAGTTGTACCCGGCGCCGTCGGCGACGACGTGCGTGTTCACGGAGGCGCCGTTGCTGTCGGTGTTCAGGGCGTCGGAGCCGGTGAGGTCGCCGATCTTCACATAGTTGTGGACCTGCACGACCGAGGTCGCCGGGTCCTGCGTCCAGTCGACGCGGCCGCCGACGACCAGGCCCGACTGCTCGGCGTCGCCGGGCGCGATGAAGGTGCCGGCCTCGTGGATGTTCACGTTGTACGAGCCCTTGACGACGAGGTTCCCGCCCGTGGCGACCGGGCCCTCCGACTCGGTCGAGACGAGGGTGGTCTCGTTCTCCACGAACGAGTTGAAGTCGAGGGCGGGCGCGAGCGGGTCGTAGGCGATCGTCGCGGCCTGGGCGGTCGGGGCGGTGCCCGCGGCGTTGAAGGCGATGGCCGTCGCGGCCGCCGCTGCGGTGAGCGTCGCCGCCCCCGCGAGTGAGAGGCGGCGGGCCCTGCGGCCCCGGGTCTTCAAATGCACGTGTCCCCCTTGGGTGCTCGATGGTCGGCGGCCGGGGGAGCCGGGCCTGAGCCTAACGGCGGGGGCGGGCCGGGGCGGCGAGTGAAACGCTCGGCGGCCCGGCGGATGTTCACTCGTTCAGGAGACGCAGTACCACTGGGCGGGACACGGTGCCCGCGACCTGTTTCGCGAGGTGGTTCGCGCTGGCGCCCGCGGCGTTGGCGCGGCGGAGGGCCGCGCCGAGCTCGTCGCGGGCGGCGTCGGCCTCGGCCTGGGCGCGACGCAGGCGCTCGGCGGCGGCGGCGACCTCGTCCTCCGGGTCCTCGGGCGGGGCGGGCGCGGTCTCGGGGGTGAAGGCGTTCGCGGCGTTCTCGGCGAAGGGCACGAGGAGGGCCTTGATGGCGTCGACGTCGTTCATGCGGTCGCCGAGCATGAGGCTGCGCAGCTGCGGGACCAGGTTGAGCCAGTTGGGGATGCCGCAGATGAGGAGGGTGATGAGGCCTGCGCGGAAGGCGTCGTCGGTGGCGAACCGGTCCATCGCGGCGTCGAGCTTGCGATCGTAGTGGGCGCGGCGCCAGCCGTCGATGTCGTGGGCGTCCTCGCCGCGGTGCAGGCCCTCCCAGGTGAGCAGGCGCAGGAGCTGCGGGTGCTCGCGGTGGTAGTCGTAGAGGCGCACGACGAACGGGCCGACCCGGCCGTCGTTCCAGAGGGGGTCGACCATGTCGGTGAACTCTTTGAGCGCGTCGATGAGGACGGCGTCGAAGAGCTTGTCCTTCGAGCCGAAGATCCCGTAGATGCGCTCCTTGTTGACGCCCGCGGCCTCGGCGATGCGGTCGACGCGGGCGCCCGCCAGGCCGCGCTCGGCGAACTCCTCGCGGGCGGCGCAGAGGAGGGCGGTCCTGGTGGCGTCGGAGCGCCTGACCTCGTGCTTGGGCTCCGGCTCAGGCGCTCGGGCGGCCTCGGATTTGGCGGGTGCGGTCGGCATGAGTCCCAGGTTACCAGATTCACAACCAACTATTTGGTTGACATGGGGCCGCGGACGGGCCTACATTTGGCCGCATGACAGCATCCACCACCGCGTCATCCGTCCGGTACGTGCCCGCAGGGCCTGCCGGGCGACCCAGGACCGAGTACACCCCGGCGCGCGTCGCCGTCCCGGTCTTCGCCTTCGCCGCGCTCCTCGCGACCGGCCAGATGTACACCCCCATACCGATGTTCGCGCAGATGGAGGCGTCATGGGACGCCGGGATCGGCGCGATGACCTGGATCATCTCCGCCTTCGCGTTCGGCTACGCCGGCGGGTTCGTGCTCTTCGGGCCCATGGCCGACCGGTTCGGGCAGCGCCGCGTGCTGGTCACCGGATTGATCGCCGCCGGAGTGGTCACACTGTTGACCGGTCTGGCGCCGACGCTGGCGGTCGCGATCCCGCTGCGGGTCCTCCAGGGCCTCGCCGTCGGCGCGATCCCGCCGGCCATGACCGCCTACGCCACCACCAGGATCGACCCGGCCCGGCGCGCGGTCGCCGTGACCGCGATCGTCACCGCGTTCCTCTCGGCCACCGTGATCGGCCAGCTCGCAGCGCAGGCCGTCGTCGGCTTCGCCGACTGGCGGTGGGTGTTCGGCGGGTCCGCGGTGCTCTTCGGGGTCGCGGCGCTCGCGGCCCTGCGGATCATGGCGCCCGACCAGGTGCGGCCCGATGCGAACCTCGCGCGCAGCTACGCGGCGATCCCGCGGGTGCTGCGGATCGGGCGGCTCGTGCCGATGTTCGCGGCCGCCGCACTCGCCATGGGCTCCATGGTCGCCGCGTACACCGGGATCGAGCTGACCGGCGTCGTCACCAGCAGTGCCGGGCTGCTCGCGCTGCGCGCCAGTGCCCTGCCGGTGATGATCGCGCTGCCGTTCCTCGCCGTGCCGCTCGCGCGGCTGGACCGGACGACGCACCTGCTGGCCGGGACCGGCGTCGCCGGAGTCGCGATGGTCGGGGCGGCGTTCGCGGGCGGGGAGGTCGTGGCACTCGCGTTCCTGCTGGCCGTGCTCGTGCTCGGCATCGGGATCGTGGGCCCGGCCATGAACCAGACCGCGGCGGAGGCGGGCGGGGAGCACCGGGCCGCCGCGACGTCGGTGGCGATGTTCAGCTTCTACGTGGGCGCCACCGTCGGGCCGCTGGCGGCGCGGGCCGTCGCGCCGCACGGGTTCTCCGCCCTGGCATGGACGCTTGCGGCCGCGCTGTTCGTTGCAGCAGGATTGGCCTTGTGGGGCAAGAGGAAAGCCTCACGCGACTGAACATTTCAGACAGAGGAGGCCAACTCTGATGGAGCAGCAATACGAGCGCGGACTGAAGGCGCTTCAGTTCGTCTCGGGCGAAGCCGAACCGTCGGTCGTCACCTCCCTCGCCGACATCGCACCCGAACTCGGCCGGCACATCGTCGAGTTCGGGTACGGCGAGATCTACTCCAATCCCGTCCTCGAACCGCGGGACCGGCAGCTCGTGACGCTCGGGGCCCTTGCGGCGCTGGGCAACGCGGCGCCGCAGCTGCGGTTCCACATCAACGGCGCGCTCAACGCGGGGTGCACCCGCGAGGAGGTCGTCGAGGCGCTCACGCAGATCGCGGTCTACGCCGGGTTCCCCGCGGCGATCAACGCGATGACCGCCGCGCGCGAGGTGTTCGCGGCGCGCGACGCCGAGGACTGACCGGCGCGGGGCGGGCGACCCCACACCGCCCGCTCCGCACCGGGTCAGCCGAGGGTGAAGCGCAGGACCGCGGCGCCGTCGGCGTCGAAGCCGAGGAGCTGGACGAGCAGTTCGCCTGCGGCGGGCTCGTCGCCGAGTTCGCTGACGTCGCCCGGGCACTGCGACTGGAACGAGGTGCCGACGGCGCGGATCTCGCAGATCCCGTTGACCGAGCCGCCGACGGAGGCGCCGCCGTCAACGATCGCGAACTCGATGCCCTCGTCGGTGACGGCGGTGACCGAGAACGGGAGCGCGTCGCCGACCTCGATGTCCACCGGTTCCGCAACGGCCACTTCGCAGACGCCGTCTTCGCAGGCGGCGTAGTCGGCCCCGTCGGCGGCGACGGGGCCGGTGGGCTCGGCCTCGGTGGGCTCGGCCTGCGAGGTCTCGGCGGCGGTGCTCTCGGGTTCGGTCGCGGCGTCCCCCGACGGGTCGGCGCCGGGCTCCGCGCCGCAGGCGGACAGGGCCGCGGCGGCGAGGACGGCGAGCGCGGTGCGGGCGGTGATGTGGCGCATGCGCCGACGGTAGGCGCGCGCGGGCGGGACCGGTCCCGGGCGGGCCGTGCTGCACTGGGGTTCCCGAGGGCCCGAGGAGTGCCGCCATGTACCCCTTTCCGATAGCGCCGCAGGCCGTCCCGCCGCAGCCGCCGAAGCCGCAGCCGCTCCGCGGCGATGCCGATCCGATCGCGGCGGTCGCGGGCAACGCGACGATGCTGGGGATCGGGTACATGCTGCTGCGGCGGCCGATCCTGGCCGTGGTGGCGCTGTGCGGCACCGGTTTCCTGACCTGGTCGGCGGCCGTGCAGGTCGAGAATCCCCTGTGGAGGTTCCTGCTTCCGGCGTGGGGACTCGCGATGATCCTGCACGCGTGGTGGCTGACGCGGCGGACCGTTCCGTCCGTGCTGGTGGACCCGGCCGGGGCCGTGCGGCGGCTCCGGTTCTTCGCGGGCACCGCCGCGGCCCTGGTGCTGCTCTCCTTGGGCTGGTTCAGGATCGACGCGTGGTGGATCGTGCACGACGCCGAGGCCGCACAGGCCGCCGGGGACTGCGAGGACGCGGTGGCGGCGCTCGGCACGCTCGACGCGGTGCACCGGGTCGCGTTCGGGCCGGTCACGACGCGCGCGGACGAGGAGCGGGAGGCGTGCGGGATCCTCCTTGCGGCCCTTGAGGAAGCGCCGTCGGAGGCCG
Organism: Glycomyces sp. MUSA5-2; assembly: GCF_037034145.1. Taxonomy (NCBI): domain Bacteria; kingdom Bacillati; phylum Actinomycetota; class Actinomycetes; order Glycomycetales; family Glycomycetaceae; genus Glycomyces; species Glycomyces sp. MUSA5-2. The sequence continues at coordinate 9,955 of NZ_JBAGKG010000005.1, read as the reverse complement.
CGGAGGGCCTCGGGGAGTACCTGGAGCACCCCGGGGCGCTGTGGGACGGCGCGGGGCCCGAGCGGGCCGCGCTGCTGCTCGAAGCGGCCGCCGAAGGCGGGGCGCTCGACCTGACCGACGTCGAGAACGCGTTCGCGCAGTTGGAGACCACGCTCGACGAGCACCCCGGGCAGGCGGGGGCGGTGCGCGGCGTCGTGGAGGCGTTCACGGCCGGCCTCGTCGACATGCCGCCCTGCCACGGGTACGCCGCCGACCACTGGCTCGCCGAACAGGACTGGGACGCACCGGAACTCGCCGAACCCGCCGCCGCCTCGGTGGCGGACGCGCCCGTGCGGACGCTCCGCTGCGGCCAGGAATGGGCCGACGGCGGCGACCTGGAGACGGCCGCGGCCCTCTACCGCGAGTTCTTGACCGAGTATCCCGAGCACGAGCTCGCCGCGGAGGCCGCGGACGGGGTGCTCGACACCGGCTCGTACTGCGCCGACCCCGTCGCGTACCCCGGGGCGCCCGCGTACAGCGGCCGCGGGCCGCACCCGATGCGGTTGCAGGGCACCACGTCAGAGGACCGCGGGTTCCCCGCCGAATGGCTCGGCGAGGACGCGGCCGGGACCGAACTCGTCGTGTGCGTCACCGCCGAGGTCGGCGACTACCAGGACTCGTGCCGGTACCAGCGGTCCGACGGGAGCACCCTGTGGGCCACGTTCTACGCGCACCGGTTCGACATCACCGCGTACGAGCTGCGCACGGGCGAAGAGGTCGCGGCGTACTCCCGGCAGATCGGCAAGGCCTGCCCGGACACCATGGACAACACGTACTCGACGGTCTACTTCTCGTACTCCGGCGACTTCATGTCCCTCGCGTCCGAGTACACCGACGCGGAGTTCCGCGGCATGTTCTCCGGGATTGTCGGAGCCTAGAGGTACTGTCCGACCTGCTGGTGCGGGACCTGGCGCTCGGTGCGGTGCGGGTCGGTGCCGCCGCGGCGCGCGTACAGCTCCGCGAGCGTCATGGGCTCGCGGACCTGGGCGCCGCCGAGCCAGTCGCTGGATTCGAGCGGCGACAGCTCGCCGACCTCGATCTGCGCGAGGCAGCGGCCGGGGCGGACCACGGCCGGGTGGAGGCGGTCGAGGCGCTCGTTCGTGGTGATCGCCACCATGATCTCGCGGCCCTGGCCGAGGAGGCCGTCCGTCAGGTTCAGCAGCCGCGCGAGCGACTGGCCCGACGCCTCCTTCGCCTCGCCGCGGATGAGCTCGTCGCAGTCCTCCAGGACCATGAGCCGCCAGTGCTCGCGGCGCGTCTCGCCCGGGGCGAGGTCCGTCTCGATCGCGAGGTCCATCTCCGACCCGATGATGACCTCCATCAGGTAGGACGGGTCCGCGAAGAACGCCTCCGGGTCGAGGACCGTGTCGACCTGGCACCACGGCGCCCACTCGCGGGCGAGGGCCCGCAGCGCGGTGGTCTTGCCGGTGCCGGGCGGGCCGTGGAAGAGCACGAGGCGGCCCGTCACGTCCGACGACTGGGTCGCCATGAGCTTCCCGAGCGCCGAACCGGCGCTTGAGGAGTAGTTGCGCTCGATCTCCGGCCAGCGCGGGGCGCTGATCGAGCGGGTCGAGCGGAACGGGCCGCGGGCCGAGCGGTACCAGAAGCCCATGTCGACCTTGTCCTCGCCGACCTCCTCGACCGAGCCGGTCCGGTCGGTGATGTACGCGGCGATCTCCTCGGCGCGCTCGCGGGTGACGGCCGTGACCACGGCCTGGCCGGAGCCGTCGCGCCAGCGCTGCGTGCGCAGCGTCCAGCCGTCGCCGGTGACGAGCTGGAGGAACGAGGTCCCCGAGATCGACCGGATGAGGGACCCGCCCTCGGGGATCAGGTCGACGTCGTCCGCGACCATGTCGAGCGCCCGGACGACCGCGTGCGGCTGCGCGCCGGTCACGTACGCGTCCAGTGCCATGAGGTTCAGCACGTTGGACGGGTCGTCCGAGCCGTCCAACGTGAAGTGCATGTTGCCCAGCACGCCGCCGCCTCCCTGGAGCAGGTTCATGATCTCACCGCGTCTTTCGATGATTCCCATCGCGATCCACCATAGAAAATACGGCTCCGCCCGCGTCGCTGCGACTGGCAATGCTCTTCGGACGGCGCCCCGTGATCGTGCCTTATGACCCCGACAGCGCGGATCGGCGCCCGCGGGGTTGGGCCGGGGGAGTTGCCGGAGATATCTGACCCCACCCGGTGGGGCGTGAGCTGGAACAATCAGCCATGCTGGGTTACGTGACCGCATCGACCGAGACCAGCCAAAACACCGCCGACACCATACCTGTTGGCGGCGGCGGTCCCCGAAGCGGGCTGCGCGCGGCGAAGCGCGGCCGGGGGCTGCGCGTCCTCGCCGTCGCCGCCGCGGTGATCGCCGGGCTGCTCGCCGCGGTGATCGCCCTCGACCTTGGCGGCGCCGTCGACGTCGAGGCCGTCCCCGGGCTCTCGGCCGCGGACCCCGCGGTCACGTGGGCCGCCGGGCTCCTCAAGTACGCGTACGACCTGGCGATGCTCGCCGCCGTCGGCTGCACCATCGCGGCGGCGTGCTTCCTGCCTGGTCGCGCGGACGCGCGGGGGCGCCTGTCGGCCCAGTCGTGGCGGTGGCTGCGCGTGGGCGCCGCGGCCTCCGGGCTGTGGGCGGCCGTGGCGCTCGTGAGCCTCCCGGTGGATTTCGCGAACACGTTCGCGCGGCCCCTTTCGGGCGTCACCCTTCCGGGGCTGTGGTCCTACATCGCGCAGTACGAGCAGGGCCGGGCGCTCGGGCTCACGGTGCTCCTCGCGGGCGCGGCCGCCGTCGCGGCGGCGCGCGCGTTCACGATCCCGGGCGCGGCCCTCGCCGCGGCGCTGGCACTCGCGGCCGCGGTGCCGCCGGTGTTCACCGGGCACTCGGCGTCCAACGGCAACCACCAGATCGCCGTCGACGGGCTCCTCATCCACATCGTGGCCGCCGCGTTCTGGGCCGGGGGCCTGTTCGCGCTGTTCATCGCCCGCAAGGACCCCGCGGTCGCCGCCCGCCGGTACTCCGCGGCCGCCGCGTTCGCGTACCCAGCCGTGGCCGCCTCCGGGCTCATCGTGTTCGTCGCGAACGTCGCGTTCAGCGACCTGTGGGCGTCCGCGTACGGGCGCATCGCCCTCGCGAAGCTCGCGGTCCTCGCCGTCGGCGGCGTCCTCGGGTGGGCGCACCGGCGCCGCACCCTCCCCGCCGTCGCGGCCGGGAGCCGCCGCGCGTTCAACCGGCTCGCCGCCGTCGAGCTCGCGCTCATGGCGGTCGCGTTCGGCCTCGCCTCCTCCCTGTCGGTCACCCCGCCCCCGGCCGAGGAGCTCCCCGACCCGAACACGGCCCTCCTCGGATTCCCCACGCCCGAGCCGATCACGCTCGCGCGCCTCCTCACCGACTGGTACCCGTCGGTCCTGTTCTGCACCGCGGCCCTCGCCGCGACCGGCTTCTACATCGCCGGAGTCGTGCGCCTGCGCCGCCGCGGCGACACCTGGGCCTGGTACCGCACCGCGCTGTGGATCGGCGGCTGGGCGGTCATCGTGCTCACCACCTCCACCGGTCTCGGCAAGTACGGCATGGTCCTGTTCAGCGCCCACATGGTGCAGCACATGGCGCTCAACATGCTCGCGCCGATCCTGCTCGTCCTCGCCGCGCCCGTGACCCTCGCGCTGCGCGCCCTCAAGCCCGATCGCGCCGGAGGCCCGCGCGAATGGCTCCTCGCCGCGCTCCACAGCAAGTGGTCGAGCTTCATCTCGCGGCCGCTCATCGCGCTCCTCATCTACCTGACGAGCCTCTACCTCATGTACTTCACCGGGATGTTCGAGTGGGCCATGCGGTCCCACTTCGGGCACCTGTTCATGACCGCGCACTTCCTCGCCGCCGGAAGCCTGTTCTTCTGGGTCGTCATCGGCCCCGACCCGAAGCCCCGGCCGCTCTCCTACCCCGCCAAGGTCCTCCTCTACTTCGTGTCGATCGTCTTCCACGCCATCTTCGGCGTGACCCTCATGATGGGGACCACGCTCATCGCCGACGGCTGGTACACCCAGATCGCCGTCCCCTGGGTCGCCGACCTCCTCGCCGACCAGCGCGCCGGAGGCGGGATCGCCTGGGGCTTCGGAGAAATCCCCTCCCTCATCATCATCGTGGTCCTCATTGGACAGTGGGCCCGCTCGGAGGAGCGGGAAGGGCGCCGCCTCGACCGGATGGCCGAACGCGCCGCCGCCTCAGGCCATCCGGAGGACGACCCCCACGAGGTGTACAACGCCTACCTTGCCAGCCTCGACCAGGAACGGCGCTAGACGAACGTCCGGAACCACCCCCGACCAACGTCAGGGATTCCGGCCCCCGATTCCGGTCGAAAGACAGATGCGGCCCGCCCCCGGCCGCCATACCGTTGCGGCATGAGCGACACCAGCCACACCAGCGAAACCGCCGCCTTCGAGACCCTCGCCGTCCACGCCGCCGAACCCCGGCCCGCACACGGCGGATCCGTCGTCCACCCCCTCTACCAGGGCACCGTCTTCGAGACCGTCCCCGGCCAGGCCTACGACGACCTCCAGTACATCCGCCTCAACACCAACCCCTCCCAGGAGTACCTCCACCGCAAACTCGCCGCCCTCGAAGGCGCCGAGACCGCGCTCGCCACCGCCTCCGGCATGGCCGCCATCACCACCACCCTCCTCGCCACGCTCGGCGCCGGAGACCACCTCATCGCCGCGGGCGCCTTCTACGGCGGCACCCACCACTTCCTCACCGAGCAGGCCCCGCGCCTCGGCTGGACCGTGGACTTCGTCGACCCCGACGACCACGACGCCTGGACCGAAGCACTCCGTCCCCAGACCAAGGCGTTCATCGTCGAGACCATCAGCAACCCGCTCGCCCGCGTCGCCGACCTCGAAGGCATCGCCGCGTTCAGCCGCGAGCACCGCCTCACCAGCATCATCGACAACACCTTCGCCACACCAGTCGTCTTCCGGCCCCACGCCATCGGATTCGACCTCGTCTGCCACTCCGCGACCAAAGCCCTCAACGGCCACTCCGACCTCGTCGCCGGAGTCGTCACCGGCTCGCACGAGAAGATCGCCGCCGTCCGCCACGTCCTCAACCTCTACGGCGGCAGCCTCGACCCCCACGCCGGATTCCTCCTCGCCCGCGGCCTCAAGACCCTCGCCCTGCGCGTGCGCCAGCAAGGCGCCACCGCCCTCGCCCTCGCGCAGTTCCTCAACGGCCACAACGCCGTCGTCGAAGTCAACTACCCCGGCCTCGACACCCACCCCGACCACGCCCGCGCCGCCGCGCTCTTCGACGGCTACGGCTCCGTGCTCTCCTTCCGCCCCGCAGGCGGCGTCGAGGCCGCCGAAGCGATCCTCAAAGCGCTGCGCCTCCCCTACGTCGCCCCCAGCCTCGGCGGCGTCGAATCCCTCATCACCCGGCCCGCGATCACCAGCCACGCCGGCATGAGCCCCGAGGAGCGCGCCGCCGAAGGCATCCCCGACGACCTCATCCGCTTCTCCACCGGCATCGAAGCCGCCGACGACCTCATCGCCGACTTCCGCCGCGCCCTCGGCGACTGACACCGGGGAACCGCACGAACACGAAGGGGGTGGTCGCTGGCGCAGGGAACAGAACTTCATTAGGGTGGGGCCAATGCGCCGAATGCCCGCGAAAGGGGCCGTGCCATGGGACCGTCCGACCGGATGCTGCTCGTCGAGATCACCGAACGGCTCAAACGCCTCGGCGACGCCGTCGACGGCGTCCGCGAGACCCAAGCGGGCATCGAACGGCGCCTCGACGCCCTCGAAGCCGAAGCGGCCGCGAACCGCAAGGCCCTCAAGGCGAGCGCGCGCACCTCGTACGCCCAGGTCGAGGACCTCATGGCGCTCTACCGTCTCGCCGGGCCCGCCGGACCGCTCCCGCGCATGCGCGGCTGGGCCGCCGGACCCGAACTGACGCGGTTCCTCGCCGAGGAGTTCACCGCCCGCGGCGGCGCCCGCGTCCTCGAATGCGGCTCCGGCACCACCACCGTGGTCCTCGCCCTCGTCGCGCGCGCACTCGGCACCGGGCAGGTCACCGCGCTCGAACACGACCCGCACTACGCCGCCCAGACCCGCGCCGAACTCGACGCGCGCCACCTCGGCGGCTGGGGCAAGGTCGTCGACGCTCCCCTGACCGACGTCGACCTCGACGGCGAGCGCTGGCGCTGGTACGACCCGGACCTCGTGCCGCACAGCGAGATCGACATCCTCCTCGTGGACGGCCCTCCCGGCCCGACCGGCCCGCAGGCCCGCTTCCCGGCCCTGCCGGTCCTCGCCGAGCGCCTCGCCAAGGACGCCCTCGTCGTCCTCGACGACGCCGACCGCCCCGACGAGCGCGCCATCGCCGCCCGCTGGACCGACGCCCACCCCGACTTCACCACGGAGCACCTCCCCCACGAGCGGGGAACGCTGCTGCTGCGCCGCACTCCGGAGACGGACGCGGGCTGAGTCCGGCCCCGCCTGACGGGCTCGGGGTCCAGCGGGAGCCTGGGCTGATCCCGGTCCCGCCAAGCCGACCCGGGGTCCGGCGGGGCTGAGCCCGGTCTTGCCAGGCCGACCCGGGGTCCGCCTGGCCGACTGGTCCCGGTCTCGCCAGGTGCGGCCGGGTCCGGTGGGGTTCTCGTGCCTGAGTGATCCTGCGGTTCGGCGGTCACAAGTTCCGGCGCCCGTACGTCATGAGTGCGAGGAACCGGAACCACTGGAGGACCGAACATGAACACGGACAACGCATCGCGCACGATCGCGCTGGTCACCGGCGCGAACAAGGGGATCGGGCGGGCGACCGCGGAACGGCTCGCCGCCAGGGGTGCGACGGTGCTCGTCGGATCGCGGGACCCGGGCCGCGGCGAGCAGGCCGCGGCGGCAATCCGGGCGGACGGCGGGGACGCACGCGCGGTCGCGCTCGACGTCACCGACCAGGCGTCGATCGACCGGGCCGCCAAGGAGATCAAGGAGCGCTACGGCCGCCTCGACGCACTCGTGAACAACGCCGGGATCTCCGGGTCGGGGAACGCGGCGCCGCAGGACGCCGTGGACCGCGTCGCCAGCGCCGTCGACCTCGCGGTGGTGCGGGAGGTGTTCGAGGTCAACGTGTTCGGCGTGATCGCGGTGACCAACGCCATGCTGCCGCTGCTGCGCCGTTCGCCGCGGGCCCGCATCGTGAACCTCACGAGCCACGCGGCGTCGCTGACGCTGTACGCAGACCCCGAGGGCCCGTTCACGGCCCTGCCGTCGGCGGCGTACTCGCCGTCGAAGACCGCGCTCAACGCGGTCACTGTCCAGTACGCCAACGAGCTGCGGGCCGAGGGCATCCTGGTGAACGCCGCCGCACCGGGCTATGTGGACACCGAGATCAACGGCAACACCGGCCTCCTCGCTCCGGCGCAGGCGGCCGAGTACCTCGCGGACCTGGCACTGCTGGAGGCGGACGGGCCGACCGGCGCGTTCCTCAGCGCCGACGGCCCGCTGCCCTGGTAGCTGGCGTTCAGGCCCGTTTGCTCCAGTGGGGCATGGGGATCGGGACGAACCGGATGCGGGAGCCCGGGCGGGCCTGGGCGGCCGCGGCCTGGGCTTCGGGGCCGACGACGCCGATGACCGGGTAGCCGCCGGTCGTGGGGTGGTCGGCGCCGAAGAGGATCGGTTGGCCGTTCGGCGGGACCTGGAGCGCGCCTGCGGCGATGCCCTCGCTCGGGAGCTCCAGGGACGCGTCGGTGCGGGCGAGGGCCGGGCCCTCCAGGCGCAGGCCGATGCGGTTGGAGTGCTCCGAGACCGTCCAGACGCCGCGGGTCAGCTCCGCGACCGCCTCGGGGCGGAACCACTCCAGCCGCGGTCCCAAGTGGAGCTTCATGACGAACTCGTCGCCGATGCCCGCCCATGGTGCGGGCCACTGGGTCGGCAGCGGCGGGTGGGCCGGGGCCGGGCCGAGGGGGATCGTGTCGCCGTCCTTCAGCGGGGCCGGGCCGAGCCCGGAGAGCAGGCACGTGGAGTGCGAGCCGAGGCTCGACTTCGGGTGCAGGCCACCGGAGAACGCGAGGTAGGACCGGACGCCGACCTCGGCGGGCCCGGCGTCGAGGACCGACCCGGCCTGGAGCTTCACGGGCTGGCCCCAGGACTCGGGGCGGCCGTCGACCGTGACCGCGCAGGGGGCGCCGCCGACGACGACGGTGACGTCGCGGTGGGCCCTCACCGTGCAGCCGTTCAGGGTCGTCTCCAGGGCGCATGCCCCGGTCGGGTTGCCCGCCAGCTGGTTCGCGAGCCTCCAGGAAGGACGGTCGGCGGCGCCGGAGGGCGGGACCGCGAGGTGGCCCCAGCCGGGCCTGCCCGCGTCCTGGCAGGTCGTGAGGACGCCGGTGCGGAGGATCTCGATGTGGCTCATACCCGCACCGCCGCGAATCGCACGCGGGTGCCGGGGACGAGGAGCGCCGCGGGTTCGCGGTGCTCGTTCCACAGGCGGCCCGGGTTCGTCATGGTCGCGATGAGCTGCCAGCCGCCGGGGCTGGTGCGCGGGTAGACGCCCGTGTAGGGCCCGGCGATGCCGAGCGAGCCCGCGGGGACGCGCGTGCGCGGGCTGTCGCGGCGCGGCACGCGGTAGCGCTCGGGGAGCCCTTCGAGGTAGGCGAAGCCGGGCGAGAAGCCGCAGAACGCGGCCTCGTACTCGATCCCGGAGTGGATGTCGGCGACCTCGTCGGGGCGCACGCCCCACAGGGCCGCAACGGCTTCGAGGTCGGGGCCGTCGTAGCAGACGGGGATCTCGACGGCCTCGCCCGCGGTGTCGGGCTCGTCGGCGAGCGGCCAGCCGGGGAGTTCGGCGGCGAGGAGCTCGGGCTCGTCGACGCCGTCGACGAGGACGGTGGTCGCCCCCGGGACGAGGTCGGAGGCCTCCAGGAGGCCCGACATGCGGCGGCTCTGGAGCGAGCGGTAGCAGGCGCGGGCGGCGGCTGTGGTGCCGCAGTCGATCAGGATGCCCCTCGGCCCGGCCGGGAGGGGCCTGAGCCGGTGGGCGGCGGGCGGTGTGCTCACGAGAATGCCTCCACGTCGATGCCTCGTTCGTCCAGTGCGGCCCGGATTGCTGCGGCGACCGCGACCGCGTCGGGACCGTCGCCGTGCACGCAGATCGATTCGGCCGCAATGGTGGTGCGGGTGCCGTCGACCGCGGTGACCTCGCCGTGGGCGGCCAGGTCGAGCGCTTGGAGCACGGCGGCGGCCGGGGCGAGGAGCGCGCCGGGCGCGCCGCGCGGGACCAGGCGGCCGTCGCTCAGGTAGCCGCGGTCGGCGAACGCCTCGCCCGCGACCCGCAGGCCCGCCGCGGTGGCGGCGCGGTCGAGTTCGCCGCCCCGCTGGGTCAGGACGAGCCCGATCCCGGCGAGGCGCGCGCCTTCGGCGACGGCTGCGGCCTGGGCCGGGTCGCGGCCGGCCCGGTGGTACAGGGCCCCATGGGGTTTGACGTAGGCGACGTGCGACCCGGCGGCTTCGGCGAAGACCCGCAGCGCCCCGATCTGGTAGGCGATCTCGGCGGCGAGCTCGGCGGGCGGGACGTCCATCTCGCGGCGCCCGAACCCGGCGAGGTCGCGGTAGGAGACCTGCGCCCCGATCCGCACGCCCGCGGCGGCGGCCAGCTCGCAGACCCGCCGGAGCGTGGCCGGGTCGCCGGCGTGGAAGCCGCAGGCGACGTTCGCGCTCGTGACGATCCGCAGCAGCGCGGCGTCGTCGGTGAGCTCCCAGCGGCCGAAACCTTCCCCCAGGTCCGCGTTGAGGTCCATGCGATCAACGGTACCGGATCACTCTTTCGGGCGCATTTTGCGCACACAGGTGGTTCCGGGGCCGTTTTCTGTCGGACCCCTCGGCAATGATCGGCCGCAGACTCGCGATCCCCTCTGGGTGGGTGGGGGCTAGG